>CACWZP010000016.1 GCA_902765395.1 uncultured Eubacteriales bacterium | reverse complement strand
GAGCGGTTGCGCGGTCCGGCGGAGGCCGCAGGGCTTCGCCGGAAATCATAGTGAGGTACATGATTAGCGAACCGGCGAGAGAAGCGAGCGGTTGCGCGGTCCGGCGGAGGCCGCAGGGCTTCGCCGGAAATCATAGTGAGGTGACGATATGCGCGTGGTGGTTGGCATGTCCGGCGGCGTGGACAGCTCGGTGGCGGCGCTGCTGATGAAGCGGGCCGGTCACGAGGTGATCGGCGTGTTCATGAAGAACTGGGAGGAGAAGGACGAAAACGGCGTCTGCACCAGCGAGGCCGACTGGGCCGACGTGCGCGCCGTGTGCGATCACCTGGACATCCCCTATTACTCCGTGAACTTCGCCCGGCAGTACCGCGAGCGGGTGTTCGATCACTTCCTGGAGGAGTACAAGAAGGGCCGCACGCCCAACCCGGACGTGCTGTGCAACCGGGAGATCAAGTTCAACGTGTTCCTGGACTTCGCCGAGGAGCTGGGCGCCCAAAAGCTGGTCACCGGCCACTTCGCCAATATCGACCGGGTGGACGGCGAGTATCGGCTGCTGCGGGCGGCGGACGAGAACAAGGACCAGACCTACTTCTTATATATGATCGACCAGCGGGCGCTGTCGAAGGCCATGTTCCCGGTGGGCGGGCTGATGAAGGGCGAGATTCGCCAGATCGCCCGGGACGCGGGCATTCCCGTCAGCGAGAAGAAGGACTCCACCGGCGTGTGCTTCATCGGCGAGCGCAACTTCAAGCAGTTCCTGTCCGGCTTCCTGCCGGCCCAGCCGGGGGACATGGTGACCACCGACGGGAAGGTGGTGGGCCGCCACGACGGGCTGATGTACTATACCCTCGGCCAGCGCCGGGGCCTGGGCATCGGCGGGGGCGGCAACGGCCAGCGCTGGTTCGTTGTGAAGAAGGATTTGAAGAACAACGTGCTGGTGGTGCACCAGGGCGAGGACGAGGCGCTGCTCTACAGCCACGAGGCCGTCGGCAGCGATCTGACCTGGCTGGCGGGGCATCCGCCGACGGGGGAGGGCGCGACCTATGATTGCCAGGTGCGCCTGCGCCACCGCCAGCCGCTGCAGGACTGCCGGCTGACGCTGAAGGGCGGCCGGGCCTACATGGAATTTCCCGTGGCCCAGCGCGCCGTGACCCCCGGCCAGTCCGCGGTGTTCTATCAGGACCGCGTCTGCCTGGGCGGCGCGATCATCGACGGGAATTGACGCGGAAAAAGTTGTCCGGGGGGCTGTTCACGGGCGGCGTTTCATGATATAATATGATTAGAAGTATGTAAAACATTACGGGGAGGCTGTTCTATGAATTCCAAAAGCAAAATCTGGCAGATCGTGCTGTTGGTGCTGCTGGTGCTGGCCATCGCAGCCATACTGTTTTTCAACAACAAGCTGAACGCCAGCAAGGCGACCCTGTCCGATACCATGGCGCAGCTCACCGAGGAACAGGAGAACTCCGCGGCCCTGCAGGCGGACCTGGACGCCACCAAGGCGGACCTGGAGACCGCCCGCACGGACTATGAGGACGTCAGCGGCAAGCTGACCGAGGCCCAGGCCAGCGTGGAGACCCTCACCGGCGAGGTGGAGAGCGGCAAGGCCGCCGCCGAGCAGCTGCAGGGCGACCTGGACGCCGCCAACGGCCGGGTGGCGGAGCTGGAGACCGCCGTCCAGACCAAGGACGCCGACATCGAGACGCTCAAGGCCTCCGCCGAGGAAGCCACGGCGAAGATCGCCGAGCTGGAGACCACCGTCCAGACCAAGGACGCCGATATCGAGACGCTCAAGGCCGCCGCCGAGGAAGCCACGGCGAAGATCGCCGAGCTGGAGACCGCGGTCAACGAGAAGGATGCCGCCATCGAGGCGCTGAACGCCGGCAAGCCCGGCGCGGAAGACAAGCCGGAGGCCGAAGCCGGTGCCGAAGCCGAGCCCGAAGCGGAAGCCAAGCCTGAAGCCGAGCCCAATGCCGCGGACAAGGAAGAGGAAAAGGATGCCCTGACTGCCGCGGTGACCAGCGTGGAGGGCAAGCTGGTGCAGCTGAGCGGGCTGCAGGCGGCGGAAGAGGTGCCCGAGGCCGTGGCCGCCGTGGACGCGGAGGCCCTGAAGGCGGAAGTGGAAGCCGTCATGAAGGACGACACCAAGACCGCCGAGGAGCAGGTCGAGGCCCTGAACGCCATCGAGCAGCAGCTGATGGAAGTCCTGCCCGAGGAGACCGCGGAAGCCGAAGGCGATGTGGCCCAGGTGCAGGCGCAGCTGGAGGCTGCCGAGGCCGAGGTGGAGAAGCTGTCCGGCGAGCTGGTGGAGAAGCTGACCACCATCGACGACCTGAACGCCCAGATCGAGGCCATGGGAGAGCAGGCCGAGACCGACGCCGAGGCGCTTGCCGACCTGCAGGAGCAGCTCACCGCCGCCGAGGCCGCCGCCGAGGCCAAGAGCACCGAGCTGGCCGACGCCCAGGCGACCTACGAGAAGAGCCTGGACGAGGTGGAGGCCTATCACGTGCAGCGCGACCCCGCCAGCGGCGAGGCCCACATCGCCACCGCCGTGAACAACGCCATCGAAGTGGCCGAGGACGGCGTGACCGCCAACTGGCAGTACGCCAACAGCGACCTGTCCGGCAACGTGGCCCTGCTGAGCCTGGTGCTGGACGACGGCGAGACCGTGTTCCTCACCAACGTGAAGCCCGGCGAGACGCTGGACAGCATCACCCTGGACAAGCCCCTGGAGCCCGGCACCTACCAGGCCATGGCCGTCACCACCGTGGTGGACGACAAGGGCGAGGCCCAGCTGACCACCCGCGTGCCCGTGACGCTGAACGTGGCGGGTTGATGACCGGGACGGCGACAATCGGATAAAATGCGGATTCTTCGACTCCGGGTGCGCCTTCGCTCAAAATGACATGCGCTTCGTCTGTCATCCTGAGCGGAGCGGCAGCGGAGTCGAAGGATCTTTTATATTCTGTCGAATGACTGTTTTATATTCCGTCGAATGACTGCGTTGCAATTATCCGAGCGTTGTGATATGATATTACGGTAAATCAAACCGAGGGGAATCGCCATGAAACCAACGATCGCCGTGCCGGACGCGCTGCAGACCTTCTTCCGGGAATACCCCCGGCTGGCGCTGGCCTTTTCCGGCGGGGTGGACAGTGGTTACCTGCTGTACGCCGCCATCGCCTGCGGCTGCGACGTGCGGGCCTACTATGCCCGCTCGGCCTTCCAGCCCGCCTTTGAGCGCGCCGACGCCCGCCGCCTGGCGCAGACGCTGGGCGCGGATATGGTGGAGGTGCCGCTGGACGTGCTGGCCGTGGAGGCGGTGCGGGCAAACCCGCAAAACCGCTGCTATTACTGCAAGCAGGCCATATTCACCGCGCTGCTCGACGCCGCCCGGGGGGATGGCTATACCGCCGTCATGGACGGCACCAACGCCTCCGACGACGCCGGGGACCGCCCGGGCATGCGCGCGCTCAAGGAGCTGAACGTGCTGTCGCCGCTGCGGCTCTGCGGTGTGACCAAGGCGCAGGTGCGCGCGTATTCCCGCGAGGCCGGGCTGTTCACCTGGGACAAGCCCGCCTACGCCTGTCTGGCCACGCGGATCCCTGCCGGCACGGCCATCACCCAGGAAGTGCTTTCCCGGGTGGAGGGCGCGGAGACGGCGCTGTTTGACCTGGGCTACACCGACTTCCGCGTGCGCCTGTTCAACGGCGTCGCGCGGCTGCAGCTGCCCGCCGACCAGCTGGCGCGGGCCGTGGAAGGCCGCGAGGCGATCCGGAAGGCGCTTATGCCCTGGTTTGAGACGGTGCTTTTGGATTTGAAGGAAAGATAACCCCCTCTCAGGCGTTGCGCGCCAGCTCTCCCCTCACGGGGGAGAACCAGGAGGGTGGTTCCGCGCCCTTGCCTCGCCCCCGTGAGGGGGAGAGGTGTCTGCGAAGCAGACGGAGAGGGGGCATCCGGGAGGCAGTATGAATCGAGACGAGCTTCTCACCGCCCTGCAGGCGGTGCAGGCCGGGGACATGACCCCGGAGGCGGCGCTGGGCCTGTTCGCCCAGGCCCCCTATGAGGACATCGGCTATGCCAAGATCGACCACCACCGCGGCCTGCGCAACGGCTCCGGCGAGGTGATCTACGGCGCGAGCAAGACCGCGGAGCAGATCGCCGGGATCGTGGAGCGCATGCTCGCGGCGGGGGGCGAGAATATACTCATCACCCGCATGGACGGGGAAAAGGCGGCGTTCGTGGCGAAGTCCGCGCCGCTGTTCTACGACGAGCTCAGCCATGTGGGCATTGCCAACAAGGTGGAAAAGCCGCTGGTGGGCAGCGTGGTGGTGGCCTCCGGCGGCACCAGCGACCTGCCCGTCTGCGAGGAGGCCGCCCTGACCGCCGAATGCCTGGGCAGCCGGGTCACGCGCCTGTACGACGTGGGCGTGGCGGGGCTGCACCGGCTGCTTTCCCACATGGATCAGCTGCAGTCCGCCCGGGCGGTGGTGGCCGTGGCGGGCATGGAGGGTGCGCTGGCCAGCGTCATCGGCGGGCTGGTGGACTGCCCGGTGATCGCCGTGCCCACCTCTGTGGGCTACGGGGCCAACTTCGGCGGGCTGTCCGCGCTGCTGAGCATGCTGAACTCCTGCGCCAGCGGCATCAGCGTTGTGAACATCGACAACGGCTTCGGGGCCGGGTTCCTGGCCAACCGGATCAACCAGATGAAGGGATTAGGGAGCAGGGAGTAGGGAGCAGGAATAGTGGCGCGAGCCTGCAGCGGCGGCGACCATGCCGCCATGTCTCCCCTTTCAAGGAACGCGGCCCGCTGTAAATATCGACAATGGAGAAATGAAATGAAGACACTTTACATCGAATGCAACATGGGCGCGGCGGGGGACATGTTGATGTCCGCGCTGTCGGAGCTGATCGACAACCCCGGGGATTTCATCGACCGCATGAACGGCCTGGGTATCCCCGGCGTGCGCTTTGAGCGGCAGGCCGCCGTGAAGTGCGGCGTCACGGGCACCCACATTGCCGTGACCGTGGACGGCGAGGAAGAGGTCAGCGAGGATGTGCACGACCACGAGCATGAACACCACCACGATCATGAACACGAGCATGAGCATCATCACGACCACGAGCATGAACACTCTGAGCCCCACGCTCACCATCACCACCACGCCCACCTGAGCGACATCCGCGCCATCATCGACGGCCTGCCGGTGTCTGACGAGGTGAAGCAGAACGCGGCGGCGGTGTACGGGCTGATCGCGAAGGCGGAGTCCGAGGTGCACGGCGCGCCGGTGGAACACATCCACTTCCACGAGGTGGGCACGCTGGACGCGGTGGCCGACGTGGTGGGCGTGTGCGCGCTGCTGGCGGAAATCGCGCCGGACAGGATCGTGGCCTCGCCCGTGCACGTGGGCAGCGGCCAGGTGCGCTGCGCCCACGGCGTGCTGCCTGTGCCCGCCCCGGCCACGGCGAAGATCCTCGCGGGCGTGCCCATCTACGGCGGCGCGATCCGCGGCGAGCTCTGCACCCCCACCGGCGCTGCGCTGCTGAAGCACTTCGCGACGGCCTTCGGCCCCATGCCCGCCATGACGGTTGAAAAGATCGGCTACGGCATGGGCACCAAGGACTTCGAGTGGGCCAACTGCGTGCGCGCGATGCTGGGCGAGACGGAGGAGGCAGCCGGCGAGGTATGCGAGCTGTGCTGCAACCTGGACGACATGACCGGCGAGGAGATCGCCTTCGCCGCGGATGTGCTGCGGGACGCCGGGGCGCTGGACGTGTGGACGGAGGCCATCCAGATGAAGAAGGGCCGCCCGGGCACGGTGCTTTCCTGCCTGTGCGAAAGCGGACAGGAGAGGGATTTCGCCGCCCTGATGCTCAGGCACACCACCACCATCGGCGTGCGCGCGCAGACCCTGCGCCGCTACACCCTGGACCGCGAGGCCGTCACCCTGAACACCTCCCACGGCCCCGTGCGGGCCAAGCGCTCCTTCGGCTATGGCGTCGAGCGCGTCAAGCCCGAGTTTGACGACCTGGCCCAGATCGCCAGGCGCGACGGCGTCGCCGTGCGGGAGATCCGGGTCGAGTGACGCAGCGGTATGTCCTGATCCGTCATCTCTGCGCAATCCACTACGAAAGGAACCTGCCCCATGACCACATCCTCCAATCGCAAGGGCGTCCGCCTGGCGTTCAACTCCCCGGCGGTGCTGGGCTTCGCGGCCATATGCCTTCTGGCGATGGTGCTGAACCGGCTCACCGGCGGCGAGAGCAACCGGCTGCTGTTCAGCGTGTACCGCGCGCCGCTGACGAATCCGCTCACCTGGCTGCGCATGGTGTGCCACGCCTTCGGCCACGCCGACTGGAACCACCTGCTGAACAACATGATGTACATACTGCTGCTGGGCCCGATGCTGGAGGAAAAGTACGGCTCGGTGAACCTGATCCTGGTGATGCTGGCGGCGGCGCTGCTCACGGGGCTGATCAACTTCATCTTCTTCCCGTCCACCATGCTGCTGGGCGCCAGCGGCATCGTGTTCGCCATGATCCTGCTGTCCTCCATCACCCGCGGCGGCGAGGGCACGATCCCGGTCACGTTCCTGCTGGTGGCCATCCTCTATATCGGCCAACAGGTCTGGCAGGCCATCACCGTGCGGGACAACGTTTCCTACATGGCCCATATCGCTGGCGGCGCGGTGGGCGCGGGCCTGGGCTTTGTGCTGAACCGGGCGGGGGAGAAGGGCTGAAAAACCAAACAGATAGCGCTGCGGCTGAAGAGTCGCAGCGTTTTCAATTCGTTCACAAATCATGCAATGTTTGTTTATTGACTTTGATCTTTCCTGATTTTATAATATTCCCAGCAACCGGGAAGGAAGCCCGGCTGGCAAAATGGAGACCTTATTCACAGATCATTCCGCGAAAGGAGCAGATAGATATGAAGACCAATGAGAAAAAGATGAATGTCAAGCGCGCGCGCAGGAACCGCGGCTATGCGCTGATCGCGACGCTGGCGCTGGTATGCGCGCTGGCCGTGGGCGGCACCTTCGCCCTGACCGGCGGCAGCCGCGCGGCCATCGCCGAGACCACCCAGGTGGAGGTGTCCGCCCCCACCGAGGACACCAGCCCGGCCATCTACGTGGCCCAGAAGAACGCCAATTCCGTGGTCGGCATCATCACCAGCACCGAGGGCTGGAGCCGCAGCACCGGCGTGCAGAACACCCCCGTGGCCCAGGGCAGCGGCGTGGTGATCGCCGAGGGCGGCTATGTGCTGACCAACTACCACGTCATCGAGGACGGCAGCGCCTTCCAGGTGCTCATGCCCAACGGCGACAAGGTGGACGCCACCGTCGTGGGCACGGACTCCGCCATGGACCTGGCCGTGCTGAAGGTTGAGGACCAGGCCGACGCCCTGGTGCCCGTCACCATCGGCGCCTCCGCCACCCTGCCCGTGGGCTCCACCGTCATCGCCATCGGCAACCCCGGCGGCGAGATCCTGGCCAACACCGTCACCCGCGGCATCATCTCTGCCCTGGAGCGCAGCAGCGTGACCAGCAACAACACCACCCGCAACGTGAACTACATTCAGCACGACGCCCCCATCTCCAGCGGTAACTCTGGCGGCGGCCTGTTCGACTACCAGGGCAACCTGATCGGCATCAACACCCTGAAGTACGGCGGCAGCTTCTATTCCTCCGGCAGCTATGAGGGCCTGGGCTTCGCCATCCCCGTGGAGACGGCCTATCCCATCGCCCAGCAGCTGATGGAGAACGGCAAGGTCATCCGCCCGCAGATCGGCGTGACCGTGGCCGACCAGGATGGCCCGGACGAGCCCATGAACGACTATGCCCCCGCCAGCGTGTGCGTGATGGGCGTCAACGCGGGCAGCGCGGGCGAGACCGCCGGCCTGAAGCAGTATGACTTCATCACCGCTGTGAACGGCGAGCGCGTGACCACCAGCCGCGAGCTGACCACCATTCTGGACGGCTTCAAGCCCGGCGATACCGTGACGCTGACCATCGTGCGCTACAACAACGCGTACATCCAGCAGCAGAACAACGGCTATGACAGCTACTACGGCAGCCCCTTCGGCTATGGCTTCGGCTTCCCCTTCGGCGGCTACAGCTATGGCTACGGCAACGGCAACGGCAACGGCAGCGACAGCTACGGCGGCAGCTACTACAACAACGGCACGCTGGTCGTTGGCGGCGGCTACCAGACCCTCGACATCCAGGTCACCCTGGAGGAGAAGGAATAAGCCAGAACAACTTGGAATACCCCCTCTTTTCAAGACCCCCGCTTCCCCGGAAGCGGGGATTTTCTGTTTCATTGACTGACCGCATCGAGAGAGGCGCTTTCGGATCATCCCGCATTATCCCGCAGCTCTCCGTGATGAGCCCGGATGTTGCCAGCTTGTCAATGACAAACCGGCAACATCGGTTTGGATCGCTTGTCTGGACGGATCGTTTTCCTATATAATTACGTCAGAGAGTTACAAACAAAAAGCCATTCAACGACAAAGGAGGTAACCCATCATGTTCAAGAGATTGTCTTCCCTGTTGCTGATGCTGGCGTTGATCGTGGCGCTCCTGCCGCTGAATGTCGGCGCGGCCCTGGCCGAGGATGCGGCTGACGAAGCGGATATGGTGGACGAGCTTGTCCCCGAGCTGGACGAATTCATGATCGGCGTGGACGAAGGCGCGGACGATGCCTTGCCGGAGGACCTGCCGGAGGACGAGGGGGATTTCGCCGTGGCCGCGCCGCTGCCGGAGGACGAGAGCGAGTTTGCCGTGGCCGCGCCGCTGCCGATGGCCGTCAGCCACTCGGTGTCCATCACGCAGAGCGGCTCCATCGTCACCATCAAGGGCTCGGTGCCCTCTCCCTACCAGCTGTTCGGCATCATCGTGGACGGAACGGAGGTTTCCAACAAGCTGTTCGGCTCCTCCATCAACCAGACCGTCAATATGGACAGCGGCACATTCGCCACCGGCTACCACACGGTTTACGTGGGCATCGGCCAGTGGGTGGGCGCTGAGTTCAAGCATGTGGATACGGTGATCAAGAAGTACATGGTCACCAACACCTTCAAGGACAGGCCCACCTATGGCGGCGTGTTCGACGTGTACAGCAACTACTTCGACATCTATCCCTTCCAGCTGACCGCCTTTGGCTACCTGGCGCCCAAGCTCTTCCTGGAATACAGCGCCGACGGCGGCAAGACGTGGTCGCGCTCCGGCTCCATGAAGCCCGGCGGGATCAAGGTGGCCAGCCAGGAGAGCTACAGGATCAGCGGACTGAAGCCCGGCACCACCTACAATACCCGGCTGCGCTACGGCGATTATGTCACCTATGCCACGGGCTTTGGCGGCGACGGCAAGAGCTATTTCTTCGGCGGCCCGGTGCTGAACACCGCCACCATCACCACCGGCATGGGCGAGGCGCCCAAGATCAAGTCGGTGACGTGCAAGGCCACCAAGATCAAGTATCACAAGATCAAGCAGCCCGGCTATTACAACTACGCGGGCGGCAAGCTGTTCTGGCACAAGGCGTGGACCGAGAAGTTCTACACCTGCAATGTCAAGGTCACCGTCAAGCTGAAGAAAAAGCCGGGGACCAACGGCGTCTGGATCACCTTTGACGGCCAGCGCAAGTGGGTGAAGGGCAACAAGAAGACCTATTCGGCCACCTTTACGCCCACCGTGAACTACTTTGCCAAGAAGCCGAAGGGCCGCTATAAGTTCAACGTCAGCGTTTGCTCCGGCCAGGATTCCGCCTGGGGCGGCTTCTCGCCCAGCTGGTCCAAGACCAAGAAGCTGGCCAAATAGCCGATTGCGCGACAAGGGGCTGCCTCAGAGCGCGGCTGACGGGGATTGCATCTGCGGTTCCCGGCCAACGCGAGCTTGAGACAGCCCCTGGCGGTTTTGGACGAACGCGGCGCGGCTACTCCACCACCGGCAGCACCATGTTCTCGATGGCGCGGCGCAGCTGGCTCTGGCGGATGACGAAGTGGATGGCGGGGGACTTCTGCTTGCTCAGCATCACCCACTCGCCCTCGCGCATCACGATCTGCAGGTTGCGGAAGGCCCGCTTCCGGGTGAGCTCCACGGCGTAGTTGGCCTCGCGCCCGGCCCGGTCGAGGGTGGCGTCCAGGTGGGCGCGGTACTCGGCGTAGGTGTAGGGGAAGTCCCGCTCGCAGAAGGCCCCGGCCAGGGGCAAAAGCGCCGGGTGCGCCGCGAATTCCGCCTCCTCCAGCAGGTGGATCTCGTCCCGCACGGGGGCCTGGGCCACGATGGCGTTGAAGCGCTCCCGATCCCGCCTGACGTGCGCCTTCAGCGCCTCGGCTTCGTCGCCGGAAGCGCCGCCCCGGCGGAGAATCCCGTCCAGGATCTCCTCCGGCAGGGTGTACAGCGGCGGCGCGGTGAGCACGCTGCGCCAGGAGCCGGGGGCGTCCGCCTCCGCGGCCAGGAACTCCATGAAGGCCTTCCAGGCGTCCTCCCGGTAGATGTCCATCACCGGCTGGGCCTTCTTCAACAGCCGCCGGGAGCGCTGGCGCTGGTATTCCAGCTCCTCCCGCCGCCCGGACAGCGCAAAGCGGCCCTCCTCTTCATAGCCGGCCATGCACTCGCCGTGCAGCGCCGCCGCGCCGGAGACATAGGTCATGTGGCAGTAGACGCCGTTCTGGGGCTTTTGCAGCGCCCAGGGGGAGATCTGCCCCGTCATGTACAGGGGGATCCAGCTCTCCAGCCCCAGCATCATCTCGTTAAAGGGGCGGTTCAGGTCGTGGATGATCTGCAGCCGCAGGCCCTTTTTCAGCATCATCGCAATGCCCAGCATCCACTTCTTGCCGAAGTCGATGTCCCCGGCCAGCTTCTCCATGGGCATGTCGCAGCACATGAACACGTCCTCCATGGAGCGGGACAGCACCGTGGCCTTCAAAAACGCCAGCTCCGCGGCCTTGCGACCCTCCAAGCCGGGATAGACGCGGCTGCGCACCGGCGCGAAGGGCACGCTGGGCACCTTCAGCTCGTCGAAGCGGATGGAGCGGATGTAGGCCGCCAGGTCGAATTCGTCCAGCTTCTCCAGGAAATCCACCGCGGGCGTGGGGCGCTTCGTCGCGGACCGCAGCAGGAAGCCCGCCATGGCCGCCTGGCGGGCCGTGGCGTCGGCCAGTTCGGCGGCATCCGCGCCCGTGAGCCTGGCCAGCGCCTCCACCTGCTCCGGCCGGGCGCAGCGGCGGGCCAGGTAGGCGCACAGCTTGTCGGCGAAGGCATGCCTGTCGGCGGGGCGGCGGGCGCCGGAGCGGATGCGGGAGATGTAGGAGGCGTCGTAGTTCAGCGCCCGGGCCACCTCCCCGGAGGACACGTCCAGCGCCTCCATCAGCGCGTTCAGGTTTTCCGCCAGCGCGCCGTCGTCCGGTTCGGGGCTGGCGAGGGCGGCGGACAGCGCGGCGCGGGCCTCCAGCCGGGTGGGGGAGCCCAGCCCGGCCTGAACGGCCAGCGATTCCAGGGCCTGGCACAGGGCGTCCAGCTGGGGGCTTTCCGCGCCGGGCTCCCGATCGCCGGAGCGATAGCGGCTGATCACAGCGGGGGAGAGGCCCGAGGCCTCCGCCAGCTGGCGGGCCGTGCAGTGCAGGGTGTCGATATAGGCGTTGAGCTGTTCCCGAAACGTCATGCGGTGCCTCCTGATGGCCGGGCGATTTGCCGGAGAGGTCATTGACAGACCCGGCAACAATCTGGCGCAGCGCCCGTGCCAAAGGTATGATAAGTATATGGGAAACCTATGCTGTTGAATATCATAACACAGAAGTTACGCTGGCGCAACACCCTTTTCCAATATCCGGAACCGGGGTGGTGCATGCCACGTCCAATTACCAACCAAATGCGGGAGGGATCCACCATGAAGCGAATGATGTGCGCGATACTGATGCTGGTGCTGGTGCTGTGCGGCGCGGCCGCGGGCGCGGAGGGCGAAGACACCCGGCTCCAGCTGATGAAGTGCCCCGAGCAGGACTTTGTCACCGCCTGCCGGGAGGGCCTGCCCTGGGCCTGGATGGACGACACCGGGCTGAACCTGTGGCTGGACGGCGAGGGGAGCATTCCCTATCTGCTGATCTATCGCAATCGCGGGGGCGGCGGCGATGTCGAGGGCTACTTCCGGGACGTGTTCACCCCCGAGATGCAGGCTGACTACGGCGACAGGCTGATCGAGGTGGGCGCGTTCCAGACCTACACCGTGCAGGGCGTGGACATGCCCGGCGTGCAGTACACTTACCTGGTGGGGGACGTGCCCGTGGTGCTGCTGCGGGTGTTCGACACCCGCTTCGGCGGCAACGTGTGCTATACGGCCAAGTATCGCCAGGACGACCCGGAGGCCACGCTGGAGGCGCTGGCCATCGCGGTGAACTTCTACCGGGACAGCGCGGACGGCTACGACGAGGCGTCCCCGGAGCCCGCGCCCACGGACGGCGGCAGTGACGACACCTCCGCCGGGGCGGCCATTCACGCCGCGCCTGTCCAGCCCATCGTGTCCGAAACCTATACCTACGACGACGGCCGCTTCTCCATGGAGGTGCCCGTGGGCTGGAAGATCGTCACCACCGGCACCTCCGCCGCGGACCTGTCCGTGCGGGCCTACGACCCCGACTGCCCCGAGCGCACCTACTTCCGCGCGGGCAAGGCGCAGCCCTTCCTGCGCAGCCAGGCGGCCAAGGACTGGTACGGGCAGTACGCCGGGCTGGACTTCATGTACGCCGCCTTCGCCGACGCCCCGGCGCTGGAGGAGCTGACGGTGGCCTGCTATGTGCAGCACCTGGCCGACCTGCGGGAGTACGGCAAGAAGTACGCGGGCAACAGCCAGTTCCTGGATTACAACGCCTGCCCGGAGGTGTACGACGCCCGGGTGCTGGAGGTGAAGCCCAGCGGCCTGGCCTGCATGCCCACCTGCTACGACAACTCCCTGGTGCGCGTGGTCTTCAACTCCGAGCGGGGCGTGGCCTGCGAGGGCTGGATCACCGCCCAGCCCACCCGCATCGGGACCAGCCTGTACATGAACGGCGTGGACATCAGCCCCGACATCGTCTATGACGCCATGGGCTTCATGGCGCCCGAGGGCGAGCTGATCGAGCTGGAGGACGTGCTGAACCGCTGCGTGACCTCCTTCCGCTACAACGAGGAATTCGTGCGCCAGAGCATCCGCGCCGCCGGGGAGGAGGCCGAGATCATCCGGCAGATGAACGAGAACCTGCAGGCCGCCTACGACCGCTGCAACGACGCCTGGTCCAGCCGCGAGACCACTTACGACATCCTCTCCCAGCAGCGCAGCGATGCCACGCTGGGCTATGACCGGCTCTACGACAGCGTGACCGGGGAGGTGTACCGGGCGGAGACGGGTTTCTGGGACGAGTACAGCCTGAACCCCTATGCCTACGACAACCCCAACCTGCAGATCATCGACGACGCCACCCAGGATTACTACCTCAAGGGCGTGGACTACACCATCACCCGATAGAACATCAAGGAGGCGAATACCGTGCGCAGATTCATTTCGATGCTTGTGGCGCTGCTGCTGGCGGCTTCGATGCCGGCCGTGGGCGTCGCCGAGGACGGGGACGCGGGCTATCAGGTGGTCAGCTGCCCCGAGCAGGGCTTTTCCACCCTCACGGCCCCCGGCCTGAATTGGTATTTCGAGGAGGCGGGGCTGTACATCGACCTGGGCAATGACGCGGACAGCCCCTGGCTGATGATCGCCCGGGCCGACGGCCCCGGCAGCCAGTTCAACGCCCAGGGCTACTTTGAAAACGCCTTCACGCCCCAGATGCAGGACAGCCTGGGCGGCGACCTGCTCAGCGTGGGCGAGTTCCAGACCTACACCGTCTCCGGCATCCAGATGCCGGGCGTGATGTACGCCTACACCGCCAACGGCCGCGAGCGCAACTGCCTGTGCGTGTTCGACCTGCGGGAGGACGGCTTCGTGCGCTACGAGGCCCGCTACTATGCCGATGACAGCGAGGACTGCCTGTCCGCGCTGGCCATCGCGGCTTACTGCTACCAGCCCGACGCGGATTACTACGCAAACGGCATCCCCGGCGACAGCGAGCCCGGCTGCGACGACAGCCATCCCCAGAACCCGGAGGGCGCGCCGGATACCGCAGGATTGAAGGCCGTTGCCTGTCCGGAGCTGGGCTTCACCACCGCGGTGGACCCGGCCTTCAGCGCCCTTTACGACGAGGAAGACGGCCTGTACGTCAGCCTGAGCGGCGAGGGCAAGATCCCCTATGTGCTGATCTACCGCACCGGCGATGTCATTGGCGAGCCCGCCGAGTACATCCGCGAGCAGTACACGCCCCACATCCAGCAGCAGTATGGCGACGACCTGGTGTCTTACGTGGAGTATGAGTACTACGACGTGGGCGGCAAGAAGCTGCCCGCCGGGCTGTACACCTACCGGCTGCAGGGCTATCTGATCGACTTGCTGCGCATCATCGAGAGCACGACCCAGGGCACCGTGATCTACACCGCCAAGACGATCAACGGCGAGGGCGGGGACACCCTGACGGCGCTGGACGACCTGGTACGCTGCATGCAGCAGGGCGAGTGACGGCTGCGGACGGGAGAACGGAGGAACGGACATGGAAGGGCAGGACCTGAAATACCGGGTGACGGTGGACGAGAACGGCGCGCTGCGCTGGACGTATCCGCTGGACCTGCGCCGCAACCGGGCGGTATTCAGCATGATGATGAAGATCATCGCCGCCATCGGCCTGGCCATGGGCCTGTTCGCCATGGCGCTGGGCGACTGGGCCGGCGTCCCCGGCTGGTTCATGGGGCTGGTCTTCGCGGGCGGCTTCACGGCCGTGGGCCTGTTGATCTATGGGATCATGCTGCTGGCGTACCGGGGCGTGATGCCGATGCACTTCGTGATGACGGACGAGCTGGTGACCCAGGTCTACACCCCGAAGGAGCAGAGCACCACCGACGCGCTGGCGGCGGTGGCACTGGTGGCGGGCCTCGCTACGGGCCACGCGGGCCAGGCGCTGGGCACGTCCACGAACCTGTACAACAGCACCCGGAACAGCACCTGCTATTTCTCCTGGGTGCGGCGCGTCGTCCGTCGCCGGGAGAACGACCTGCTGGTGCTCAAGCGGGCGGTCTTCCGGAGCATGATCTTCGTGCCGCCGGAGGACTACGACCTGGTGGAGGATTACATCGTCAGCCGCGCCGACGCGGAGGTCCGGGACGAACAGCTGGGCGAGGAGCGCCGTACGGGGCGCAGGCTCCGCCTGCTGATCGCCGCGGGGGTTTCACTTGTGGTGAACCTGGTGACGCTCATCATCAACATCAACGCCTACAACGCCACCGGCGCGCTCAAGCTGGCGGGACCCTACCAGCGCGGCGGGGACTACGGCTTCCAGGCGGCGTTCGCCCTGCGGGCGGAGGACTGGTTCGTTCCGGAGGCCCCCTTCCAGCACCGGCTCAGCTTCTCCTGGCCCTATGCCGTCATCGGTTTCCTGGCCGTGGCGCTGGCGGTGTGGCTGGTGTTGACCGTCGCCGCGGCGGTGGGCAGGCGGGGAGAGAAGCGGTAGTGATAAACTCCGGCTCTTCGTGGGAAAGCGCCGGATAAAGCATCAGAATAATCCACAAGATGCTTTTCACAATGTGGTTAGACAATGAAAAGTACAGATCCTTCGCTTCGCTCAGGATGACAGGGCTCGATTCGTTGTCATCCTGAGCGAAGCGAAGGATCTGTACACTGTGTTTCTTTGCCACATCAAGTTCGTTCCACAGACTTCCGTGATGAACCTTATTCTCCCAGCACGTTCTCCGGCAGCTTCTTCAGCCCGTACAGCAGGGGCAGGCCCAGCACGTAGCACACGACCAGCTCGCCGAAGGCCACCGTGGCCATGTTGAACAGCAGCGTGCCCGCGCTCACGGGGTCGCCGGGGGCGCGCACGTAGGCGAAGTATACCACCGGGCCCACGATCAGGCCGTTGAACACGGTGGGGAAGAGGGCGGCCAGGATGGGCCTGGAGCGGAATTTCCGGCTGCACAGTGCGGCCAGCAGCGTGGCGACGGAGCCCAGCGCCACGTCGAACCATACGCCGCCGCCCAGCCAGTTGGCCAGCAGGCAGCCCACGAACAGCCCGGGCACGGCGTCCACGGTCAGTATGGGCATGAGGGTCAACGCCTCGGCCACGCGGAACTGAATCGCGCCGAAGCTGATGGGCTGGAAGATCATCGTCAACACCACATAAAGCGCGGCGATCAGCCCGGCCCGCACGATGGAAAGGGTGGTGAAGCGATACCTGTTGTCGGAATAAGTCATGGGGGAATCCTCCTGTCTGATCGGACAGGGAAATCCCCCATGAATCAATGAGGACATGGTTTTCCATGCCCTCACAGGCGCCTTGATCCGGCGCGCTACCTGGTTTTGTTTTTTCGGGACGCCTGCGCGTCCGTCAGACAGGAGGACTTCGAACTGTCTCGTATTCAATTGACGGTTGCTATTATATCTGCATGGGCGGGGGATTGCAAGGGGAGTTAATGTAAACATAGAATGAAAAATCGCCCTTTCCCCTTGATTTTCGCGATTTACCGCGGTATCATAAATGCAAGTCGGTACCCAATAAATTGCAGATTGGAGCGATTCACAATGCTGAATATCCGCGTCGAGCGCACCACGGCCCCCAAGGCCAAGCCGGCACCGGGCCAGAAGCTGGGCTTCGGCCACATCTTCACCGACCACATGTTCATCATGAACTACACCGAGGGCCAGGGCTGGCATGACGCCCGCATCGTGCCCTACCAGAAGATCGAGCTGGACCCCTCCGCCATGGTGTTCCACTACGGCCAGACCATGTTCGAGGGCCTGAAGGCCTATCGCGGCGCGAACGGCGAAGCCTACCTGTTCCGCCCGGACATGAACGCCAAGCGCGCCAACAATTCCAACGACCGCCTGTGCATCCCGCGGATCCCGGAGGAGGACTTCGTGCAGGCCATCAAGGAAGTCGTGGCCATCGACAAGGACTGGATCCCCACCGAGCCGGGCACCAGCCTGTACATCCGCCCGTTCATCATCGCCACCGATGAGTTCCTGGGCGTGGCCCCCAGCAAGACCTATCTGTTTATCGTCATCCTCAGCCCCTCCGGCGCCTACTACGAGAGCGGCCTGGCGCCCGTGGGCATCTGGATCGAGGACGAGTACGTGCGCGCCGTTCGCGGCGGCATCGGCTTTGCCAAGACCGGCGGCAACTACGCCGCGTCCCTGATCGCCCAGGTGAAGGCCCATGACGGCGGCTACAGCCAGGTGCTGTGGCTGGACGGCGTGGAGCGCAAGTACATCGAGGAAGTCGGCGCCATGAACATCATGTTCAAGATCGACGGCAAGATCGTCACGCCCATGCTGAACGGCTCCATCCTGCCCGGCATCACCCGCAACAGCGTGCTGCACCTGTGCCGCCACTGGGGCATGGAGGTGGAGGAGCGCAAGGTGTCCGTGGACGAGCTGATCGAGGCCCAGAAGACCGGCAAGCTGGAGGAGGTCTTCGGCACCGGCACCGCCGCCGTCATCAGCCCCGTGGGAAAGCTGCGCTACATGGACGAGGTCATGACCATCGGCGACGGCTCCATCGGCCCGGTGACTCAGAAGCTGTACGACACCATCACCGGCATCCAGACCGGCAAGCTGGCGGACGAGTTCGGCTGGAGGGTGAGAGCCGACTGATAACAATAAAAGCCGCTGGCGAAAGTCAGCGGCTTTTTATGCCATCTACTGATAGTACCGATCTGAATTGATTTTATGTGGTTATAGGCCTTTCTGGTCGATGTAATCAGCGTTGATTTTTACGAACGGAAGCGTTATAATTTTGCTGTCTCATCATCTGCATTATGGAGGACTATTCCATATGAACTTGGCTAATTTTCAGCAGATTGTCAACCACTATATTGACAAATTTGAAATGACGAACAATAGCGTTCATCAGGAATACTATAAATGGCAGATTGCTAAGCAATTCAAGCCCATGATGGACGTGGCCCTATCAGCTTCTGACGACAAGCTTCCCGCGAAGCTGTATGCAGTCAAAAAGCACAGCCGTAATGTCATTGATAGTTATACCCAGCCGTTCCACGGCCTGTGCAAGTTCGCCGAGAGGGAGCCTGCCACAGTACGGCAGATGTTCCTCGATTTGTTCCGGGAGGACGATTACTCAAAGCAAGAGAAGGTCAGTATGTTTCTGGAAAAGAGCGCTGCTCTTCGCGAAAAGTATTATCCAGAGAGTTTTCTGTACAACGATGATATGCATTCTGTGACGGGCTATATGTTCCTCTATGACCCGGATCATAACTATTTGTATAAAGCAAGCCATGCACGGAAATTTGCGGATTGCATAGAGTTCTATGACGACTGGGGATATGGTGCCAATACCAGGCTTGACGTGTACTTTCGGATGTGTGATGAGGTTCTCGAAGCCATCAATGCCAATCAGCCGCTTTTGGCGACAGCCGCCAGCAGGTTTGACATTGACCCACTTGGCATGCATCCCGATACCAATAAGCACATCCTTCTCTTTGACATGATTTATTGTTGTTCCACCTACAACCTGTTCCACGGAATTCATTTTGTTGTTCCGAAGAACGATGAACGCAAGCTCATGCAAGAGCGCAAGGAAAAGGCGGCGCGGCTTTCTGCCGAGTTATCAAAGGCCAAGGAACGTTTGCTTCCCGTCGAAGAGGGCAAGCGGCTGTTGGATGAGATCATTAAACCTGGCGTCATTGTCCATCATCGTGTATTTGGAGATGGGCCAATCGTTGCAATCACGGATACCATGATGACCGTTGACTTTTCAAAGGCAGGGATTAAGACCCTTGGCACTCTAACCAGCATAGGGAAGGGGCTCATTACCTTGGATGACGCAATGGCTATGGAGAAAATTGCTCCTTATTCGGATTGCCTGCTGAATAAAAAGCAATTACAAGACGCTGTCGCGTTTGCGGAAAAACAGCTGGCCCTATATGTTGATTACTTGGATTGATCGGCAAATGACATTTGTTCGGGCATGCTTGCGTCTGTTCTAATATCTTGCAGAAGCATACATCGAGTGCGGGAGAAGTTGACATAAGGGCAGAAAGCCATATCAGCAAACAAAGTAAGGTTTGAATGCTGATTTCTGCCAGATGGGAAAGCTATTAGACAGCGCAAAGTTACAATTGACTATCTGCATAATCCATGCTACTATACGCACAGAATAATCACGTGGAGGTGCGTTTTTATGGAATTCAAGGGTTCAAGGACCGAGGCCAATTTGATGGCCGCGTTCGCCGGCGAGAGCCAGGCCCGCAACAAGTACGATTACTACGCTTCCCAGGCCAAGAAGGACGGCTATGTGCAGATCGCGGCCATCTTCGAGGAGACCGCGAAGAACGAGAAGGAGCATGCCAAGCTGTGGTTCAAGCTGCTGCACGGCGGCAAGGTGCCCACCACCACCCAGAACCTTTCCGACGCTGCCGACGGCGAGAACTTCGAGTGGACGGACATGTATGCCCAGTTTGCCCGGGAGGCCCGGGAGGAGGGCTTTGAGGACATCGCCAAACAGTTTGAGGGCGTGGCCGCCATCGAGAAGGAGCACGAGGAGCGCTATCGCAAGCTGCTGGCCAATATCGAAGGCGGACTGGTGTTCAGCCGCGACGGCGACATGATCTGGCAGTGCAGCAACTGCGGCCACATCCACATCGGCAAGCAGGCCCCCGAGGTGTGCCCCGTGTGCAACCATCCCCAGAGCTATTTCCAGATCAAGGCGGAGAACTATTGAATAGTTTGGCGGGGGGCCTGCTTCCGCCGCCGAATGGAAAAGACCTTCCCCTCAGGAGGAAGGTCTTTTGGCTTTTTTCGCAATGATGAGCATCCCTGCCAGCGCCACCAGCACACCCGTCAGCGCCCCGGCGCTGTCGATGCACACGTCTACCACCGCGGGCGCGCGCTCTGCCACGAACATCTGGTGCAGCTCGTCGGAGCCGGCGTACAGCGTGGCGATCAGCCAGGCCCGGGGCGGGGCAAAGGCCCGGGGCTTTTCGAGAAATTTCAGCCGCAGCCAGCAGGCCAGGTTGAAGGCCAGCAGCGCAAATTCGCTGAAGTGGGCGCACTTGCGCACGATGAATCCCAGCTTCTCCAGATACGACAGCTGCTCCGCCGGGGGCAGCTCCATCAGGCCGGGCCGCAGCAGCTTCGCCAGGGCGAGGGTTATGCCGTCGCTCATCGCGGAGGAATCCGGCCCCTGCTGGGCGGAGAAGAAAAAGATCAGCGCCGCCGTCAGGATCGATGCGGCCAGGAAGAAGCGGGTCCAGAACACGCGGTGTTTCATCAAAGCAATTCCCTTTCCGATGCTTTCCCCATTATAGCGCAAAAGCGCGGGATTTACAACATTTCTTCCCTTGACAACCGCCGCGCTTCGTGCCATAATAATCAGGCACGGTCATGCACCCATAGCTCAGCAGGATAGAGCGACCGCCTCCTAAGCGGTAGGTCAGGGGTTCGAATCCCTTTGGGTGCGCCACGCAGAAGCAGCCCGAAGGGGCTGCTTTTTGCGTGGCGCAGTCAGAGATTTGCCTTGTGTCCCCCGATCTTCGGCATGCATCAGTCCAACCTGTCGAACGCCTCGAAGCCGGCCGTTTATGGCTGCTTTTTTTATTGTCCGTTAAATGTATAATCTCCGCCGTTCTTTAACCTGTTTATGCAAGTCTGGAAGGGGTGAAAAGTGGTATAATTACTATAAGAAGAAAAATATTTTCAAGGCCGCCGGAAAGGGCGGCGTGAAAGGCTGAATCATGCAGAGAGACAATCATTACGACGAAAGCCAGATACAGGTGCTGGAAGGCCTGGAGGCGGTGCGCCGCCGCCCGGGCATGTACATCGGCTCCACCGACGAGCGCGGGCTTCATCACCTGGTGTATGAGATCGTGGACAACGCCATCGACGAGGCGCTGGCCGGGTTCTGCGACAACATCGAAGTGACGCTGAACAAGGACGGCTCCGTGACCGTGCAGGACAACGGCCGCGGCTTCCCGGTGGGCATCCATCCCAAGATGGGCCGCCCGGCGGTGGAGGTGTGCCTGACGGTGCTGCATGCCGGCGGCAAGTTCGGCGGCGAGGGCTACAAGGTCTCCGGCGGCCTGCACGGCGTGGGCGCGTCGGTGGTCAACGGCCTGTCCAGCCACCTGCAGGTGAACGTCTACCAGGACGGCAAGATCTACCAGCAGGAATACGAGCGCGGCAAGATCCTCTACGACCTGAAGGTGGTAGGGGAAACCGAGCGCACCGGCACCACCATCCGCTTCTGGCCGGACGTGAAGACCGGCGAGGACCCGGAGCCCGGCATCTTTGAGACCGGCGAGTTTGACTTCGACACGCTGAAGACCCGCTTCCGCGAGATGGCCTTCCTGAACGCCGGCATCCGCATCGAGTTGACGGACCTGCGCGGCGAGGAGCCCCACAGCCAGGTGTTCCACTACGAGGGCGGCATCGTGTCCTTCGTGGAATACCTGAACCGGCACAAGACCTCCCTGTTCGCCCCGCCGGTGTACATCGCCGGGAAGAAGAACGAGAACAGCATCGAAGTGGCGCTTCAGTGGACGGACAGCTACAACGAGAGCGTGTTCTCCTTCGCCAACAACATCCACACCCCCGAGGGCGGCACGCACCTGGCGGGCTTCCGCAACGCGCTGACCCGGGTGATCAACGACTACGCCCGCAAGAACGGCATGCTCAAGGCCAACGACGCCAACCTGACCGGCGACGACGTGCGCGAGGGCCTGACCGCCATCGTAAGCGTGAAGCTGCACGAGCCCCAGTTCGAGGGCCAGACCAAGACCAAGCTGGGCAACAGCGAAGTCCGCCCCCAGGTGGACGCCATGGTGTCGGAAAAGCTGGCCACCTACTTCGAGGAGAACCCCGGCTCGGCCCGCGCGGTGCTGGACAAGTGCCTGCAGGCGGCCCGCGCCCGGGAGGCCGCCCGCAAGGCCCGCGACCTCACTCGCCGCAAGACCGCGCTGGAGAGCGCGGCGCTGCCCGGCAAGCTGGCGGACTGCTCTGAGCGCGACCCGGCCAAGTGCGAGATATTCATCGTCGAGGGCGACAGCGCCGGCGGCAGCGCCAAGCAGGGCCGCGACAGGCACTTCCAGGCCATCCTGCCCCTGCGCGGCAAGATATTGAACGTGGAAAAGACCCGCATCGACCGCGCCCTGTCCAACGCCGAGATCAAGGCCATGATCACCGCCTTCGGCGCCGGCTTCGGCAAGGAGTTCGACCCCAGCAAGCTGCGCTACCACCGCATCGTCTGCATGACCGATGCCGACGTGGACGGCAACCACATCCGCATCCTGCTGCTCACGTTCTTCTATCGCTTCATGCCCAAGCTGATCGAGGACGGCTATGTCTACGCCGCCCAGCCGCCGCTTTACAAGGTGACCCGCGGCAAGCAGGAGCAGTACGTCTACTCCGACAGCCAGCTGCAGAAGCTGCTGGACGAGATGGGCCGCGACGCCAAGCCCGAGATCCAGCGCTACAAGGGCCTGGGCGAGATGAGCTACCAGCAGCTGTGGGACACCACCATGAACCCCGAGACCCGCAGCATGTACCGCGTCGAGATGAAGGACGCCATCGCCGCCGACGAGCTGTTCACCCTGCTCATGGGCGACCAGGTGGAGCCCCGGCGCGAGTTCATCGAGCAGAACGCCAAGCTGGTGGCGGATTTGGATATTTAGTGTGGACGGGGGAGCAAGCTCCCCCGCCACTGCCACCCCCCTCCAGATTTTGCTTGAACCCTGAAGGGTTCCGGCCGCAAAATCTGCAAGGTTGGTATTTTTCATCCGGGAAATGTGATTTCCCTCCTGAAAAATTACCTCCGTTCGCGCCGTACATGCCGCCGCGAACGATTGAAATTGGTACATAAATCGCAAACAAGTTATTTACGGAGGGTTACACCTTGGCTGACGAATTCAATATCGGCAAGCTCACGCCCCTCAACATCGAGGACGAGCTGAAAAAATCCTTTATATCCTACGCCATGGCGGTCATCGTCACGCGCGCCCTGCCGGACGTGCGGGACGGCCTGAAGCCGGTGCACCGGCGCATCCTGTACTCGATGAACGAGATGGGCATCACCCCGGACAAGCCCTACAGGAAGAGCGCGCGCATCGTGGGCGACGTGCTCGGTAAGTATCATCCCCACGGCGACAGCTCTGTCTACGACGCCATGGTGCGCCTGGCCCAGGATTTCTCCATCCGCTACACGCTGGTGGAGGGCCAGGGCAACTTCGGCTCCGTGGACGGCGACGGCGCGGCGGCCATGCGATACACCGAGGCCCGCCTGTCGAAGCTCTCCATGGAGATGGTGCGCGACATCGAGAAGGAGACCGTCGACTTCTATCCGAACTTCGACGAGACCCTGATGCAGCCCGCCGTGATGCCCAGCCGCTTCCCGAACCTGCTGGTGAACGGCTCCAGCGGCATCGCCGTGGGCATGGCCACCAACATCCCGCCCCACAACCTGGGCGAGGTGATCGACGCCTGCGTGCACTACATCGACCACCCCGACTGCACCGTGGACGACCTGATGCAGTTCGTCAAGGGTCCGGATTTTCCCACCGGCGGCGTGATCCTGGGCAAGCGGGGCATCTATGACGCCTACCACGAGGGCCGCGGCCGCATCATCGTGCGCGCCAAGAGCGAGATCGAGGAGATGAGCCAGGGCCGCCAGCGGATCGTGGTCACCGAGATCCCCTACATGGTCAACAAGGCCAAGCTGATCGAGAAGATCGCCGAGATGGTCCACGAAAAGACCGTGGAGGGCATCAGCGACATCCGCGACGAGTCCGACCGGCAGGGCATGCGCATCGTCATCGAGCTGAAGCGGGACGTGAACGCCAACGTGGTGCTGAACACGCTGTACAAGCACACCCAGCTGCAGGACACCTTTGGCGCCATCATGCTGGCGCTGGTGGACGGCACGCCGCGCATCCTCAGCCTGCGGCAGATGATCCACCACTACCTGGAGCACCAGGAGGACGTGATCCGCCGCCGCACCCAGTACGACCTGAACAAGGCCGAGGCCAGGAGCCACATCCTGGAGGGCCTGATCATCGCGCTGGACAACATCGACGAGGTCATCGCCCTGATCCGCGCCAGCCGCACCACCCAGGAGGCCAGGGACGGCCTGATGAGCCGCTTCGGCCTGTCCGAGCGCCAGGCCCAGGCCATCCTGGACATGCGCCTGCAGCGCCTGACCGGCTTGGAGCGCGACAAGATCGAGGCCGAGTACGCCGAGCTGCAGAAGCTGATCGCCTACTACAAGGAAGTGCTCGCCAACGAGAGCATGGTGCTGGGCATCATCAAGGACGAGCTGACCGAGATCAAGCGCAAGTACGCCGACGAGCGCCGCACGGAGATCTCTGCCCTGGAGGGCGAGATCGACATGCTGGACCTGATCGCCGAGGAGGACATGGTCGTCACGCTGACCCACTACGGCTATGTCAAGCGCCTGCCCAAGGCCACCTATCGCGCCCAGAAGCGCGGCGGCAAGGGCGTTGTGGGCGCCACCACCCGCGAGGAAGACTTCGTGGAGCAGATGTACGTGGTCAATACCCACGACACGCTGATGTTCTTCACCAACCGCGGCCGCGCCTACCAGCTGAACTGCTACCAGATCCCGGAGGCCGGGCGCACCGCCCGAGGCACCGCCATCGTGAACCTGCTGCAGCTGGAAGCCGGCGAAAAGGTGAAGGCCATGCTGCCCGTGCCGGCGGAGAAGGTGGCGGGGCACTACCTGATCATGGCCACGAAGAACGGCGTGATCAAGCGCACCGAGCTAAGCGAGTTCACCAACCTGCGCAAGAGCGGCCTGATCGCCCTGGTGCTGCGGGAGGACGACGAGCTGATCGGTGTGGCGCTGACCGACGGCAGCTACGAGCTGCTGCTGGGCACCCGTGACGGCATGGCCATCCGCTTCCCGGAGACCGACATGCGGCCCATCGGACGCGCCGCCATGGGCGTGAAGTCCATGGAGCTGAACAAGGGCGACGAGGTGGTGGACATGTGCCCGGTGTTCGAGGGCATGAAGGTGCTGTCCATCACCGAGAACGGCTATGGCAAGCTCACCGAGATCGACGAGTACCGCGTGCAGAGCCGCGGCGGCAAGGGCATCAAGGCCATGAATCTCACGCCCAAGACTGGCCGGCTGACCTGCCAGCTGCTGGCGGACGAGGCGGAGGACATCCTGCTGATCACCGACGACGGCACCATCATCCGCACGCCGGTGTCCTCCATCTCCACCCTCAGCCGCAACACCCAGGGCGTGCGCCTGATGCGCGTGGCCGAGGAGAGCAAGGTCATCTCCGTCGCCCGCGCCGAGGCCGAGGAGGACGAGCCAGAGGAGGCCGAGGACGTGGAGAACGTCGAGGAGAACAACGACGAGATCTGATCGATTGCGCATGGAAACGGGCTGTCCGGGGTACCTCGGGCAGCCCAATAAAAAAACCCGCACTATCGTGCGGGTTTTGAATTGGCAGTTTAGCCGTAGAATGCGAAGCCGCCGACCACGGCCAGGGGAGCGTCGGTGCGGGGCTGGGAGGCGGCGAGGGACTGGTAGTGCAGCGCCTCGGGCCCCAGGACGCGCCTGCCGGACAGCACCGCGTGGGCGGCGCGCAGGCTCTCGGCGTCGTAGCGGCTGCCGATGGGGAACTGGTGCTGCTCGTTCAGCACGCCGCCCAGGTCGTCCGCGAACCACACGCTGTCCAGCCGGTTCATGGCCACCGTGCCGATGGCCAGCTTGGCGTCATAGCTGTCGTTGCGCGCCAGGGCGTAAATGGCCCGCGCCAGCAGCACCGTGTTCTTGTCCTCGGTGAAGCTGACGTTCGGGACCAGGGCGCAGGCCAGCAGCGCCGCCAGCGCCAGCAGGGCTATCCATTTCCGCATGGTTACCGCCTTCCATCCAAGTCCGGTGGGACTGTGATTTCTTTCATTTGCAACTGCGATTATACATCATTCCGCAATGGCTTGCAATAGACCTGTAATAAATGTGAAACAATTGCCCAGATTGACGGTTTCTGTCATAATTCAGGGAGCAGGGAAGAGGGAGCAGGGAACAGGGAACAGGGAACAGTGGGACCCCTCTCCACCAACATTAACTTGCCACCACAACCACAATGTGATAAAATATCCCGGCATACATTAGAGTGTGTTTCAAAACTGCCTGAACCGCATTTTCGGGTGATTTGACTGCATTTCTGTGTTGCTTTTCCTTGACTTAGCGCCACTAAGCCTGCGGAAAATCGCCTTGAAATGCAGTCAAAGGTGCCGCGCCTCAAATCTTCGATTTGAGCCGTGGCAGTCTGGCCTATGGCCAGACCTGAAAACCCTCTGGGTTTTCAGCCTCTCCCCTCGAAACTGCATCTCCCGGCATTTGGAAATACACTCTGGAAAGAGGCGTACGTCATGGAGAACTTATCGGCGATCATCGAGGCGATCCTGTTCGTGTCGGGGGACCCGGTGCGCACGGACGCGCTGGCCCACGCCATGAACCTGACGGTGTCGGAGCTGAACGAGGCGCTGGCAGAGCTGGGGGACCACCTGGCGCTGGAGAACCGGGGCCTTCAGCTGAACCGCAGCGGGGAGACCGTGTTCCTGTCCATCTGCCCAAAGTATGCCGAGCAGGTGGAGGCGTTCCTGCAGCCGCTGCAGAAGCAGCCCCTGTCCCAGGCCGTGCTGGAGACGCTGTCCATCATCGCCTATCGCCAGCCCGTCACCAAGGGCGACATCGAGGCCGTGCGCGGCGTGAAGTGCGATTATTCGGTGCAGAGCCTGCTGAACAAGGGCTTCATCGAGGAGCAGGGGCGCCGGGAGACCCTGGGCCGGCCCATCCTCTACGGCACCACCGACAAATTCCTCCAGCACTTCGGCATGGAGACCCTGGCCGACCTGCCCAGCGTGGAGGAATTGAACCAAAAGGAGGAAATCGGCGTCTAATACCCGGTGCGGACAATTGAGCCGGTCACAATTTCATCATGATATTTTAGCCCCCGTGCCATGGTTGAAACTTGACGCTTTTCTGGCGCGGCGGCTATAATGTTAATAGGTATAACTTTCTTCAAATACAGGAGGAATAACGATATGAAAGACAATTCCGCGAGACAGAGCGCCGCCACGAAGGCCCGCATGCGCCGTCTGCGCAAGCAGTACCGCAGGCGCATGGCCATCCTGGGCGTGCTGCTGTTCATCGTCGGCGCGGTGGCCGGCGTGCTGGCGGGCCGGTGGTACAACAACACCAAGCCCAGGGACGCCGCCGTGGTCGCGCCTGAGGTGACCGTCGCGCCGCAGCCCACCGAGCCGGCCGAGGCCGAGCCGGAGGAGGAAGCGGACGTGGAGGACGAATTCGGCTGGGAGCTGTTCGACAACACCGCCGATACCGCCGACGAGGACATCTTCCCCGAGGCCGACCAGGAGGTCGCCGCACCCGAGGCCGAGGCCCAGTCCGAGGACGTGGCCTTCCCCGAGGCCGAGCAGGAGAACTCCCTGGAGGAGCCCGCCGAGGAGGAGAACGCCGTGGCCTCCGCCATCGCCGGGGAGCCCGCGGCGGAAGCGCCCGCCGGGGAGCCCGCGGCGGAAGCGCCCGCCGAAGCGCCCGCGGCGGAAGCGCCCGCCGAAGCGCCCGCGGCGGAAGCGGCTGAGGAACCTGCCGCCGAGGAACCCGCGGCGGAAGAGCCCGCGGCGGAAGAGCCCGCCGAAGCGCCCGCGTCTGAAGCGCCTGCCGAGCAGGGCGCAGAGGAAGCGGCTGTGGAAGCTGAGACTGAGGCGTCCTCTGGCATGTCCTCCGACGAGGTGGGCGAGTTCGATCCCGCCGAGGCCGAAGTGCCCGAGGAGTATCTGAACCTGGAGGACGAGAACGGCGAATCCGAGGCCGAGGAGAACGCCCCCGCCGAGGCCGCCCCTGCCGAGGCCGCCCCCGCGGAGGAGACCTCCGCCGAGGAGACCTCCGCCGAGGAGACCTCCGCCGAGGAGACCCCCGCCGAGGAGCCGGCTGTGCCCCAGAACCCGGACGGCCCGCAGGTGATCGCCATCGTGCCCTACGGCGAGAGCTTCACCTATGCCACCCAGGTCAAGGCCGACGGCAATGCCCGCGTGGAGGCCACCGATGATCCCTATGAGACCGTCAGCTTCACCCAGACCATGAAGCAGTTCATGCGCCCCACCGACTTCGCCAACAAGTATTCCACCGTGTACAAGCTCCAGGGCAACGAGGCCGGCGCCGGCTTCGAGCTGGTCCTGAACGACTATACCGGCGAGACCACCATCGTGCCCCAGAACGTGGTGGACATCACCCTGCGCAGCGAGTCCGGCGACACCGTGGAGCGCGGCTATCAGCTGATGGACGCGGAGATGGGCGGCAATTACAACGTGGCCCTGAACACCAACGTGCCCCAGATGCTGTACAAGCGCTATGAGTACTCCACCGAGCGGGAGGAGATGGCCTACTTGGTCGTCACCACCTACAACGACGGCGTGCCCCAGCAGATCCTGTTCCAGCTGGAGAGCGACGAGGTGGAGGAGGAGCCGGAGATCGTCTACGGCATCCTGCAGCGCGGCATCAAGAGCGACGACGTCGCCGCCATGCAGCAGCGGCTGATCGACCTGGGCTACCTGACCGGCACCGCCGACGGCTCCTTCGGCCAGATGACCGAGGACGCCATCAAGGCCGCCCAGGAAGCCTTCGGCATGGAGGCCAACGGCATCGCCGACAACGCCTTCCAGCAAAAGCTGTTCGAAGGCGCGCCCCGGCCCACGCCCGCGCCTGCCGCCGACGTGAACTATGAGACGCTGAACACCAGCTCCACAGGCGAATTGGTGGTGAACCTGCAGCTGCGGCTGCGGGAGCTGGGCTACTACGACGGCCGGGCCGACGGCGGCTACGGCGCCATGACCGAGAACGCCGTGAAGAAGGCCCAGGCGGCCTTCGGCATGGAGGCCAACGGCATCGCCGACGGCAACTTCCAGGCCAAACTGTACAGCGAACAGCCGTAAGAAAACCCATACAAACACACAGGGAACCGCCTCGACGGGCGGTTCCCTTTTGTATGGAGATCATTCGCATGATACTCGATTGTGTCCTGCGTTGATGCGGCACAGAAGCGCGATCCATATTGGCGGCATCGTGCATGCGTGCATTTACTTATCAATTTCCTTGCGTGATCTTTATCCACGTGCTATAATAAAGTATAGCGCATAATCGACAAATGTCGCGCTGGACTTGAAAGGAAGAATGGACCATGAAAAAGCTGATGCTGGGCAACCAGGCGGTGGCGCGCGGACTGTATGAAGCGGGCTGCCGTTTTGTGTCGTCCTATCCGGGCACGCCGTCCACCGAGATCACGGAGCAGGCGGCGCTGTATGACGAGATTTACGCGGAGTGGGCCCCCAACGAGAAGGTGGCCGCGGAGAGCGCCGTGGGCGCCAGCCTGGCCGGCGCGCGCAGCTTCTGCGCCATGAAGCACGTGGGCTTCAACGTGGCGGCGGACCCGCTGTTCACCGCGTCCTACAACGGCGTGAACGGCGGCATGGTGGTGTGCGTGGCGGATGACCCGGGCATGCACTCCAGCCAGAACGAGCAGGACAGCCGCCACTACGCCATCGCCGCGAAGCTGCCCATGCTGGAGCCGTCGGACTCCGGCGAGTGCGCCGCGTTCGTGGGCGAGGCCTATGAGATCTCCGAGCGGTTCGACACCCCCGTGATCCTGCGCACCTGCACCCGCGTGGCCCATTCCCAGAGCCTGGTGGAGCTGCACGACCGCCAGGAGAAGGCCATCAGGCCCTACGAGAAGAACCCCCAGAAGAACGTGGCCGCCCCGGCCAACGCCGTCAAGCGTCACATCGAGGTGGAGAAGCGACTGGTGGAGCTGCAGGCCTTTGCCGAGACCACGCCCCTGAACCGGGTGGAGATGGGGGATACGGCCATCGGCTTCGTCACCTCCGGCACCTGCTATCTGTATGTGAAGGAGGCCTTCCCCCGGGCCAGCGTGCTGAAGCTGGGCCTGGTGAACCCGATGCCGGTCCAGAAGATCCGCGATTTCGCCGCGAAGGTGGACAGGCTGATCGTGGTGGAGGAGCTGGACGGTGTCATCGAGCGCCACCTGCGCGCAAACGGCATCCGCGTGGACGGCGGCAAGGACATCTTCGGCTGCCTGGGCGAGCTTTCCCAGAACAAGCTGCGCGCCGCCATGGGCGAGGCGTTGCCCAGGTTCAACACCTATGACGAGGCCGTGCCCGGCCGCCCGCCGGTGATGTGCCCCGGCTGCCCCCATCGCGGGTTGTTCTCGGTGCTCTCCAAGCTGAAGCTGACCGTGCTGGGCGACATCGGCTGCTACACCCTGGGCAGCGGCGCGCCGCTGAACGCGGTGGACAGCGTGCTGTGCATGGGCGCCTCCATCGGCATGGCCCACGGCTTTACCAAGATCCTGGGCGAGGAGGCCGCGCGCAAGTCCGTGGCCGTCATCGGCGACAGCACCTTCATGCACTCCGGCATCACCGGCGTGGTGAACCTGGCCTACAACAAGTCCATCGCCACGGTGCTGGTGCTGGACAACTCCATCACCGGCATGACCGGCCACCAGCAGAACCCCACAACGGGCCTGACGCTGAAGAACGAGCCGACCTATCCCATCAAGATCGAGGACGTGTGCCGCGCCATGGGCATCGAGCGCGTGCGCGTGGTCGATCCCCACGACATGGCCGCCACCGAGGCCGCCATCAAGGAGGAGATCGCCGCCGACGCCCCCAGCGTGATCATCGTCAGGCGGCCCTGCCAGCTGCTGAAGTACGTGAAGGCCAAGCCCCCGCTGTCCATCGATCCCAACAAGTGCAAGGGCTGCCGCAGCTGCATGAAGATCGGCTGCCCGGCGATCCGGTTCGTGAATAAAAAGGCCACCATCGATCCCACCATCTGCGTGGGCTGCGGCCTGTGCGAGCAGATGTGCAAATTCGGCGCGTTCGAGGGAGGCGAAAAGGCATGAAGACCACTTCCATTATGATCGTCGGCGTGGGCGGGCAGGGCACCCTGCTGGCCTCCAAGCTGCTGGGCAACGTGCTGCTGGGCGCGGGTTACGACGTGAAGCTTTCCGAGGTGCACGGCATGAGCCAGCGCGGCGGCAGCGTGGTGACCTACGTGAAGTATGGCGATAAGGTGTATTCGCCCATCGTGGACCAGGGCGAGGCGGACTATATCCTCTCCTTCGAGATCCTGGAATCCGCGCGGTGGATTTCCTACCTGAAGGAGGGCGGCGTGCTGCTGACCAACACCCAGAAGACCTGGCCCATGCCCGTCATCACCGGCGCGATGGCCTATCCCGAGGGCATCGTGGAGAAGCTGTCCGCCATGGCCGACGTCACCGCCGTGGACGCGCTGTCCCTGGCCGAGCAGGCCGGCAGCGCCAAGGCCGTGAACGTGGTGCTGATCGGCGTGCTGTCCCGGCGCATGGACATTCCCGAGGCGGCCTGGATCAAGGCCATCGAGGAGACCGTGCCGGCAAAGTTCCTGGAGATGAACAAAAAGGCATTCCAGCTGGGCCGGCAGGCGCTGGACGCTTGATGCCGTTTGCTGACGCCATTTCAAAGACGATTCCCCGCGCCATTGATTCAAGCGCGGGGAATCTGCGTTTTCCAGAGCCGTTCTTCGGTTTCTTCCCAAATACTGTTTCGGGAAGGAACCGGGGGACGGTTTTTTTCGGCGGCATGGTTTCAGAACAGAACGCCCAGCGATGGGGACCAGCGAGCATCGGAATTGCGAAAATACTTCTGTAGGGGCGCCGCAATGGCGGCCCTACAGAAGATGCCGAGGAAGCCGGATTGCCACGTCGTCGCTGCGCACCTCCTCGCAATGACATTGTAGTGGACAGTGGGTTTTCCTCCTTTTGCAACAGAAAAGCAGCCTGACGGTTAGACAATGCGTCGTTGCGAGGAGGGCCATCCCATGGCCCGACGTGGCAATCCGGTCCCCCCGTTCAGCCCTGCCTCATCCCTCGTTGCTCCTCTATCACGGGGCGGCCTGCCGAGTCGTGAATTGAAGCGAGCAGTTTGGCGCAGGGTGCCGAAAGCGATGCTTCACTGAACAGCGAGCGCGGGCCGCCAAAAAGAACCGTCCCCCGGTTTCCCTGTAACGGAACAACTGCCGCGAAGACCTCATTGACCTCTCGTATGCTCCCCAATCCCTCTACAGCCCGCCTTCCGCCCGTTCGGCGGCCTCGCGCTGGTACCGGGCCTCCTCGTCGCGGATGCGCTTGTTGCGGCGATGGATCAGTATGGCGATGAGGATCAGCGCCGCGATGGGCAGCACGATGTACAGCAGCACCCTGTCGGTGCGAACGTCGCTGGCGTTCACCGCGATATGGGTGACGTTGAAATAGGAATTATCGAATCCGCCGTAGCTCAGGGCCTCGTCGTAATAGCGCAGCACATCCTTGTTCTTCAGCTCCTGCACCTTGCCGGTGATGGTGTAGGAGGGAAAGTCGGGTTCCGAGAACAGGGAGGTGCCATTGTATTTGTTTACCGCGTCCACCAGAGCATCCAGCTGGCGGATGTCCTCCTGGTCGGAGGCGATGACGGTTATCACCGTCAAATCTTCCAGCACGACCAGGTAGTAATAGTCCACGCCGGTCTGGAACTTGGCCCCGTGGGTCTCGGTGCTGGAGGTGTTGGTGGCGTAGCTGCCCATGACCCCCTTCACTTCCAGGTTAACGAACTCCCCATCGGGAAAGGCCTCGCCCCGGGCGCGCATCTCATTCAGGCTGGGCGCGTCGCCCTGGCGAAGAAAGCTGTTGTGCTGGTGCAGATAGTTCCGTCCGCCGGAAAACAGGGCGACGATCACGATACCCACGATCAGGTAGACCAGTACGCCCAGCATCCTGCTGCCAAATCCTCCGTTTTTAGCCATGTTCCCTTCTCCTCCCATTCTATGAGCTGCCGCCCGCCGGGGCGGTTGTCCTTATAGTACCATAAGCGCAGCCTTATGACAAGTACAAACGCGCCACGGGCCGCGCTTCGACAAATATAACCGTAAATTTGCAATGAACTGTCGCGGAAGGACGGCCATACATGGTATAATCAAGCTGTATCATTATCCGCATACGCCGCGCGAGCGCTGGCGCCAATGGCGCCGGCGGCGGGAATGACAGCGCGGAAGCGAATGTCAGCGGGCACTGCCCGCAAGGGGGGATTACCGGGTGAAGGACGCGAACGCCATCGAGCTAAGGAACATATCCAAGCGGTTCGGCAAGGTGATCGCCAACGACCGGATCAACCTGTCCGTGCGGGACGGGGAGATCCTGGCCATACTGGGCGAGAACGGCAGCGGCAAGACCACGCTGATGAACATGATCTCCGGCATCTACTATCCGGACGAGGGCCAGATCTTCGTGCATGGCGAGGAAGTGACCATTCGCAGCCCGAAGGACGCCTTCCCGCTGGGCATCGGCATGATCCACCAGCACTTCAAGCTCGTGGACGTGCTCACCGCGGCGGAGAACATCGTGCTGGGGCTGTCCGGCCCCACGAAGCTGGATATCACCGCCGTGGCCACCCGCATCAGCAAGCTGGCCCACAAGTACGGCTTTGACATCGACCCGTTCAAGAAGATCTATGAGATGAGCGTGTCGGAGAAGCAGACGGTGGAGATCGTGAAGATGCTCTACCGCGGCGCGAACATACTGATCCTGGACGAGCCCACCGCCGTGCTGACGCCCCAGGAGACGGACGCGCTGTTTGCCGTGCTGCGCAACATGCGCGACGCCGGCAACGCCATCATCATCATCACCCACAAGCTGAACGAGGTGCTGGCCCTCTCCGACCGGGTGGCCGTGCTGCACAAGGGCAGGTATATCGGCACCGTGGAGACGAAAGAGGCCACCGTGGAGAGCCTCACCGAGATGATGGTGGGCAAGAAGGTGACGCTGGACATCGAGCGGCCCGACCCGGTGAACCCGGAGCTGCGGCTGAAGGTGAAGGACATCACCTGCGTGAACAAGGAGGGCGTCATCACCCTGAACCACGCCTCCTTCACCGCCAACGGCGGCGAGATCCTGGGCATCGCGGGCGTGGCCGGCAGCGGCCAGAAGGAGCTGCTGGAGTCCATCGCGGGCCTGACGCCCAAGGAGTCCGGCGAAATCGACTACTATCCGCCGAATATGCCCATGCAGGAGATCTCAAAGCTCTCCGCCGTGGAGATCAGCAAGCTGGGCATCAAGCTGTCCTTCGTGCCGGAGGACCGGCTGGGCATGGGCCTGGTGGGTCCCATGGACATGGTGGACAACATGATGATCCGCAGCTACAAGAAGGGCGGCGTGTTCTGGGCCGACCGGCGCGCGCCGAAGACCTTGGCCGAGCACATCATCAGCGAGCTGGAGGTGGCCACCCCCGGCGTGAGCACGCCCGTGGGCAAGCTGTCCGGCGGCAACGTGCAGAAGGTGCTGGTGGGCCGCGAGATCTCCTCCGCGCCCATCGTGCTGATGGTGGCCTATCCCGTGCGCGGGCTGGACATCAACTCGTCCTATACGATCTATCGGCTGCTGAACGAGCAGAAGAAGCGGGGCGTGGCCGTGCTGTGCGTGGGCGAGGACCTGGACGTGCTGCTGGCGCTGTGCGACAGGATCCTGGTGCTGTGTGACGGCAAGGTGACGGGCATCGTGGACGCCCGCACCACCACGAAAGAGGAAGTCGGCCTGCTGATGACCCATACCGGAAAGGGGGGCGCGCACTGATGGCGAAGAACATACACGGCGCGCACGAGCCGCTGATGCACATTTCCAAGCGGGAGGACTGCGGCTTCCTGCGGGCCTGCGGGGTGCGCCTGGCGGCCATCGCCCTGGCGCTGGTGGCCTGCGGCGGCGTGATCATCGCGCTGACGGGCCTGAACCCCGTGGAGGTCTACGCCGGGGTGATCGACGGCGCGGTGGGCTCCAGCCGCCGCCTGTGGGTCACCATCCGCGACACGCTGTCGCTGCTGCTGGTGGCGGTGGCGCTGACGCCGGCGTTCAAGATGCGCTTCTGGAACGTGGGCGGCGAGGGCCAGGTGCTGATCGGCGCCACGGCCACCGCCGCGGTGATGATCAACTTCGCGGACAAGCTGTCCGCGCCGGTGCTGTTCCTGGCCATGATCGGCGCCGCCGTGCTGTCCGGCATGGTCTGGGGCGTGATCCCGGCGCTGTTCAAGGCGGGCTGGAACACCAACGAGACGCTGTTCACCCTGATGATGAACTACGTGGCCACCCAGTTCGTGGCCTTCTGCGTGGTCTACTGGGAGAACCCCGCCGGCTCCAACAGCGTGGGCATCATCAACGCCTCCGGCAAGGCCGGCTGGCTGCCGGGGCTGTTCGGGCTGACCTACGGCTGGAACCTGGTGATCATCTTGGCGCTGACGGCGTTCATGTACGTGTACCTGCGCTATTCCAAGCAGGGCTATGAGATCGCCTACGTGGGCCAGAGCGTGAACACCGCCCGCTATGCCGGCATCAACGTGAAGACCGTCATCATCCGCACCATGGCCATCTCTGGCGCGCTGTGCGGACTGACCGGCTTCGTGCTGGTCAGCGGCTCCGGCCACACCATCTCCACCACCCTGGCGGGCGGCCGCGGCTTCACCGCCATCATCGTGGCCTGGCTGAGCAAGCTGAACACGTTTACGATGATGCTGGTGTCCTTCCTGCTGGTGTTCATGGAGAAGGGCGCCATCCAGATCGCCAGCCAGTTCAGCCTGAACGAGAATGCCAGCGAGATCATCACCGGCATCATACTGTTCTTCGTGCTGGGCTGCGAGTTCTTTATCAACTACAGGGTGGAGTTCCGCCACCGCCGCAGGGAGGGCTGAAGCCATGGGCGTGATCACCGTATTCATCCAAAAGGCCATCGGCCAGGGCGTTTGCATACTCTTTGGCGCGGACGGCGAGATCCTGACGGAAAAATCGGGCAACCTGAACCTGGGCGTGCCGGGCATGATGTACATGGGCGGCATCGCGGGCTTGGCGGCGGCGTTCATGTATGAGCGGGCCGTGGCCGTGCCCAACGCCTTCGTGGGCTTCTTCCTGGCGCTGCTGGCGGCGCTGCTGGCGGGCGGCCTGGGCGGGCTGATCTACAGCGTGCTGACCATCACCCTGCGGGCCAACCAGAACGTGTCCGGCCTGGCGCTGACCACCTTCGGCATGGGCCTGGGCAACTTCTTCGGCGGGTCACTGGCGAAGCTGTCCGGCGGCGTGGGCCAGATCTCCACCGCGGCGACGGCCAGCGCCTTTCGCATCAAGCTGCCGCTGCTCAGCGACATCCCCATCCTGGGCGATGTGCTGTTCAGCTACGGCATACTGACCTACCTGGCCGTGGCGGTGAGCATCGTGATGAGCTGGTACCTGAACCGCACCCGCCAGGGCCTGTGCCTGCGGGCCGTGGGCGAAAGCCCCGCCACTGCCGACGCGGCCGGCATCAACGTGCAGCTGTACAAGTACATGGCCACCGTCATCGGCGGCGCCATCGCCGGGCTGGGCGGGCTGTACTTCGTGATGGAGTATTCCGGCGGCACCTGGACCAACAACGGCTTCGGCGACCGCGGCTGGCTGGCTGTGGCGCTGGTGATATTCGCCCGCTGGCGTCCGCTGAACGCCATCTGGGGCTCGCTGCTGTTCGGCGCGCTGTACATCCTCTACCTGTACATCCCCGGCCTGGGCCGCGCCACCCAGGAGATCTTCAAGATGCTGCCCTACGTGGTCACCATCATCGTGCTGATCCTCACCAGCCTTCGCAAGAAGAAGGAGGACCAGCCGCCGGAGAGCCTGGGACTGCACTACTTCAGGGAAGAAAGATAAAGGAATTGCCGGGCCATGCCCGGCAATTCTTTTTTTCCTCTTCCATTTTCCGTTAATATAGTGTATAATACCTTTACATTCTAAACAGGAGGTATTCATCATGGCGAAGTATGTTTGCGATGTTTGCGGCTGGGAGTACGACGAGGAGCTGGGCAGCCCCGAGAACGGCATCGCCCCCGGCACCAAGTTTGAGGACCTGCCCGAGGATTTCGAGTGTCCCCTCTGCGGCGTGGGCAAGGATTCCTTCTCGGAGGCCTGATTCAGTGCGACGACAGCGCAGGGGCGGCTCATGGCCGCCCCTGCGTCATTTTTGGGAAAGCCCAGGCGCCGCGCCGTCCGAAAGAAAAGCTTTGGGCGGGCGGCGCAACGGCGCCCCTGCAGATAATTATGCGCAAACCAAAAGCCTCCCCATCTCAATGGGGAGGTGTCTGCGGAGCAGGCGGTGGGGCACCTCTTACAGAACTTCCCCCATCCCTCGCTGTTCCCCTCTAACAGCGAGCGCAGGCCGCCAAAAAGAACCGTTCCTCGGTTCCCCTTCTGGAAGCTATATCCAATAGGGAGCCGGGGAACGTTTTTTTCGCGGCGGATTCCCGGCACAAGTGAGCCCACGGCCTCACTATGTTTGTGGAGGATAAATCATTCGTTTGCCGCGTCGCTCAATAGTGCCAAGGTCAGGCAACCGGCGCAAAGCGCGGTTGTCCGGTTCGCCGGGCTTCGGCGAAAACCCTCTGGGAAATCCGCCGCCCAGCGATGAAGGATCGACGAGGATCGGGATTGCGTAAATGCTCTTGCAGGGGCGGCGTTGCGTCAGAAGGTCTGCTCTCGCGATACCGCGCTCATTGCGCGCCGGCACCCTCATACTTCCACACCTCCACCCGCTCGCGCTCGTTTTTGCCGCCGAACAGGTCGCGGCAGTCGATGGGGGAAAGCCGCGTGAAGCCCTCCGCGGCCTCCAGCGCGCGCACGTAGTCCTCCGATGGATAGTACATGAGAAGCGTCATGGGCCGGGGGTTGTGGAACCAGGCGACGGCGATGTTGCGCAGCACGCCCTCGAACACCTTGGCGGAGAAGGGGTTGAAGAAAAAGAATACGTCCTCCTCACCGGGCAGGTACTGTTCGGCCAGCACGCGCCCCAGCCGCACCCGGCTGCCACTGCGGGCCGTGCGGCGGTTTTCCACGGCCAGGTCGATCAGCTTCTGGGACTGGTCGATGCCCGTCGCCCGGCAGCCCACCGCGTCCGCCAGGAAGAAGGCTACCCGGCCCTTGCCGCAGCCGTAGTCCAGCACGTGCTGCCTGCGGCGGATGTATCCGCTCTCGGCCACCCGCTTAAGCACTTCGTATGGCGTGGGCTCGTAGGGGGCGTAGTTGGGGTTGGATTCGTCCTCCCGGCCGATGGTCTTGATCCTCAGCCGCTTGTCCCATTCGCGATCGTTCATGATGCCGGCCTCCTGCCGATCAAACGGATAACGGCCTCGTCGTCCGCGGGGAACAGGGCCTTCACGTGGTCAAAGATGCGCTGCCAGGAATCGGCGGGCGCCTCGTCGTAGGCGGCGGACAGGGCCTCGTAGCCCCAAATGCTCTCCGGCGCCTGCATCACGGAGACCGCCATGCCGTAGGGCTCGCCCCGCTTGTTCTCCCGACGGCGGAAGCCCCCGATCACCAGGTATAACTGCATTTGCAGCCCCGTGAGTATGCCGGGATAGTTCTTCTCGCCGCCCTTGCCGAACCCGGCCAGCTTCTTCAGCTCCGTGGACAGTATGCCTGCCCCGTTGAACACCGGCTCGTCCTCGGATTCCACGTCCATGAAGTGCTCCATGATGGCCTTCTCCCGGCGGCTGGCTGCGCCGCTCTGCCACTTGCCGTCGAAGTCGAAGCCGTCCCGGCGGGCGTTGGCGAATACGGGCAGCCATTGGCGGCTGATGAACCCGGCGCGGCCCGCAAAGAACTTGCCGTAGGCCACGCGGTGGTTCGCCGCCACGGCCTCCCGCCACTCCCAGGGGTCCTGGGCAGGGTCGCCCGTCCACCAGAAGTCCGGCGAGACCATCTCCTCCGCCGAAAAGCCGGGAATGTCGCTGGCAAAGTAAGGCGCGAAGCCCACTTCCTCGATCCAGTCCTCCAGCTCCGCCGGGCTCTTCAGCCGCCGCGGGTCGCTCCAGTCCAGCCCCTTCATGATCCAGTCCGCCATGGGGATGCTCCCTTCAAGATGATGGATGATGCCATTATAGCACAGTCGCGGGCCATTTTGTATATATAGGAATAACCTATAACATATGATACAAACAGAGTATTGGACAATAACCCATGAATCATGTATGATTGTATCACCGACGTGAGGAAAGGAAAAACCGACCATGACGAACAAGAGCTATCGGGTGGCCGCGCTGCTGAGCGTCAACCGAATGTGACCGGGCTTGATCCCCAGGCGCAAGCAAGAACCACATTCGATTGATATAACAGGAGGCAACACCATGTCTGATATCCGCAATTCCGCCAACTGGGCCTTTGAGACCAAGCAGCTGCACATCGGCCAGGAGACCGCCGATCCCGTCACCGACGCCCGCGCCGTGCCGATCTACGCCTCGACTTCATTCGTGTTCCACAACAGCCAGCACGCCGCCGACCGCTTCGGCCTGCGGGACGCCGGCAACATCTACGGCCGCCTGACCAACCCCACCAACGACATCTTCGAAAGGCGCATCGCCGCGCTTGAGAACGGTTCGGCGGCGCTGGCGGTGGCATCCGGCGCGGCGGCCATCAGCTACACCTTCCAGGCGCTGGCCAGGGCGGGGGAGCACATCGTGGCCTCCAAGACCATCTACGGCGGCACCTACAACCTGCTGGCCCACACGCTGCCGCTGACCACCGGCATCACCACCACCTTCGTGGACCCGGACGTGCCGGGCAGCTTCGAGGCCGCCATCACCGACAGGACCAAGGCCGTCTTCATCGAGACCCTGGGCAACCCGAACTCGAACCTGATCGACATCGAGGCCGTCGCGAAGGTGGCCCACGCCCACGGCATCCCACTGGTGGTGGACAGCACCTTTGCCACGCCCTACCTGGTGCGTCCGCTGGACTGGGGCGCGGACATCGTGGTGCACAGCGCCACCAAGTTCATCGGCGGCCACGGTACGGCCATCGGCGGCGTGATCGTGGAGGCGGGCCGGTTCGACTGGAAGGCGGGCGGGAAGTACCCCTGGATCGCCGAGCCGAACCCCAGCTATCACGGCGTCAGCTTTGCCGACGCGGTGGGCCCGGCGGCCTTCGTCACCTACATCCGCGCCATACTGCTGCGCGACACCGGCGCCACCCTCTCGCCCTTCCACGCCTTCATATTCCTCCAGGGCCTGGAGACGCTTTCCCTTCGGGTGGAGCGCCACGCCGAGAATGCCATCAGGATCGTGGACTACCTGTCGAAGCACCCCCAGGTGGAGGCGGTGCACCATCCCTCCATCCCCGGCGAGCCCAGCCACGACCTGTACGCCAAGTACCTGCCGGGCGGCGGCGGTAGCATCTTCACATTCGAGGTGAAGGGCGATGCCGGGACGGCAAAGGCGTTCATCGACCACCTGCCCATCTTCAGCCTGCTGGCCAACGTGGCCGACGTGAAGAGCCTGGTGATCCATCCCGCCAGCACCACCCACAGCCAGCTGACCGAGGTGGAGCTGCTGGAGCAGGGCATCAAGCCCAACACCATCCGCCTGTCCATCGGCATCGAGAAGGCCGAGGACCTGATCGCGGCGCTGGACGCGGCGTTCGAGGCGGTGAAGTGACAGGCTCAAAAGGCGCTGTATTCATGCGCATAGCCATTAAATGAGTATGGCGTTTGCAGGGGCGTCGCAACGGCGCTCCTGCATCTGTCTATGTATACCATTCCGGGACAGATCCCTTTTTGTTTCTTGCCAATCGCGCCGGCACTGTGTATAATGAATTGATGAAATAAAAGCGCGAGGTGCGATATGACGAGGATCCTGTTTGTCTGCCTGGGCAACATCTGCCGTTCGCCCATGGCGGAGTATGTGATGAAGAAGCTGGTGAAGGACGCGGGCCGGGAGGATGAATTCGAGATCGCCTCCGCCGCCACCAGCACCGAGGAGATCGGCAACCCGGTGTATCCCCCGGCGCGGCGGGAGCTGGCGAAGCACGGCATCTCCTGCAGCGGCCACGCCGCCCGGCAGATGACCCGCGCCGACTACGATTACTACGACTACCTGGTGGGCATGGAGCCCTGGAACATCCGCAACATGAGGCGCATCGCCGGGGGCGATCCCGACGACAAGATCCGCCTGCTGATGTCCTTCGCCGGCAGCGACGAGGCCATCGACGACCCCTGGTACACCGGGCGGTTCGAGGAGGTGTACGGGCAGATTTTGAGAGGGTGCAAAGGGATACTGAAAAAAGTGTAGCGGCACAGCCGCTACACTTTTTTCAGCAAGCCGATTCCCTCGCACACCAGTGCGCCGGCGGCAGGGATCAGCGCCAGGGCCATGCGACCCGTCAGGCACAGCGGGGCCATGACGACGGCGCAGGCCAGCGCGGCGGAGGAGGCCGCCTTTTTTGTGCGCTTCAGCAGGATGATCGCGCAGACGATCAGCGCCGCCAGGCTCAACAGCTGGGACACCCGCAGCGGCCCCAGGTACAGGCTGTCGGTGCGCAGGCCCTCCACCAGCGCCCGCTCCAACGCGTAGAGGAACACATAGGCCAGGAAGATGTCGCCTTCGCGGTTCATCTGGCGCTTCCTCTCCGCGATCAGCAGCAGCGCCACGATCAGAAGGCACCAGGCGGACTCATAGAAGAACGTGGCGTAGTGCCACATTCCGTCAGCCTGGATGAACACGCCGATGGGGAAGCGCTGCTGCCAGGCGTGGGCCACGGCGGCGCCGTAGGCCTCCTGGTTGACGAAGTTGCCCCAGCGGCCGATGCCCTGACCCAGGGCGATGGACGGCGCGGCCAGGTCCGCCAGCCGCAGGAAGGGCAGCTTCTTTTTGCGACCGTAGAGCCAGCCCGCCAGCACGCCGCCGATGATGCCGCCGTAGATGGCCATGCCGCCCTCCCAGATGTACAGCGCCTTCACCGGGTCGTCCGCGTAGGCGCTCCAGGAGAATATGACGTAATAGATCCGCGCGCACACGATGGCCGCGGGGATGCCCAGCAGCGCCAGATCCAGCGTCGTCTCCTTCGGCAGCCCCAGCCGCTTTTCCCGCGCCGACGCCAGCCACACCGCCAGCGCCATCCCGCAGGCGATGATCACGCCGTACCAGTGGACCTCGAGGCCGAAAATCTTAATAGAATTATGAATCATACCTTACACATCCAAAAACCAATTTGCCGGGAGTTATCGGGGGCGGCAGCGCCCCGATATCCAATCGTCCGCGGCGGCGTGTACGCCGCGGGGGAGCTTGCGCCCCCGTCCACAAATAACATTATAATGTTTATGGCATGAAAAAGTCAATTCATGCGCATTGAATCTTAGCACAATAGGGCGTATAATATAGAATACGATGGTTGTACCCTGTCCATGCCAGCGTCATGGGCGGGGAGACGACAATACTTGCGAGCGGGAGCGTGGGCTATGCGCAAAAAGAGAGTGACCGGCAGGTTTTACCTGTTCCTGGCGGCCATACTGGTGATCGCGTTCCTGCTGCTTCGGCCGCTGCTGGTGACGCACTCGAAGGAGACGGTCATCATGATGGCCAACGCGGCCCAGCGCCAGACGGTGGACTGCGTGATCATCCGGGACGAGGCCGTGTTCGCCTCGGACTCCACCGCCCGGGTGGAGTACATCGCCCCGGAGGATTCCCTGGTGGCCGAGGGCGACAACGTGGCCAACCTGTACACCACCGGCTATTCCGAGAGCCTGCTGAACAACCTGGAGGCCACCCGCAAGAAGATCCAGGACTACCACAAGGAGCTGCTGGCCAACATCGTGGACACGGAGCTGAACAAGCTGGACAGCGTGGTCAACTACATGTCCCTGGAACTGAAGAACCTGATCACCCGTCAGACCAAGGGCAACCTGAAGACCGTGACCAGCCAGCTGGAGACGGCCATGGTGAACCGGCAGGACTACCTGCGCCAGAACAAGCGCGGCGACAACAAGCTGACCAAGCTCTATGACGAGGAGAGTGCCCGGCTCTCCGGCATACAGTCCTGGCGCAAGGCCGCCACGGCGGAGCAGGCGGGCGTGGTTTCCTTCTATATCGACGGCTACGAGAACGACCTGACCCCCAGTGCGCTGAACACGCTGTCCATCGCGGACGTGCGCACGGTGCTCGCCGGCAGCAACCTGGCCAATACCCGCCAGACCCGCGCCAGCGGCATCTATCGCATCGTGGACCAGGACCACTGGTACGTGGCCGTGCTGGCCAACGGCAACACCTGGACCCCCGTGGTGGGCCAGGACAACTACTTCATGCAGCTGGAGGGCTTCGACGACCTGATCTATACCGCGTCGGTCTACAGCGTGCAGAAGGAAGGGGACACCACCCTGGCGGTGTTCGAGATCAAGGACCCCATCGGCCCGCTGATCTATCGCCGCAGCGGCAAGGCCCAGTTCAACATCGAGCTGACCGGCCTGTCCGTGCGGGTGGAGGCGCTCTACAACCAGAACGGCCAGATGGGCGTCTGGGTGTACGACGTGCCCGGCGGTACCTTCGTGCCCGTGGAGGTGCTCTCCACCGACGGCACCATCGCCATGATCCAGCCGCTGGTGGACGGGGCGCTGCAGCTGGGTCAGACGGTGCTGATCAAGTGATGTGGACGGGGGAGCCAGCTCCCGCCGATGTCGCCCCCGATACCCCCGGGCGAATCGGTTTATGTCGCTTCAAGGAGATATGAGTTTGAACCGCGAAGATTTATTGGCGAACATCGCCGAATGGCGCGAGCGCATCGGCGAGGCGTCGGCGAAGTGGGGCGGGGCGGAGATCTGCGCCGTCAGCAAGACCGTGGACGCGGACACCATCAACCTGGCCTGGGAGGGCGGCATCCGCACCCTGGGCGAGAACCGGGTGCAGGAGTTGATGGGCAAGATCGACGCGCTGAACCCGGATTACAGGATTCACCTGATCGGCCGGCTCCAGACCAACAAGGTCAAGCCCATCATCGACCGCGTCGCCATGATCCAGTCGGTGGACCGGGAGGCCCTGGCCCGGGAGATCTCCCGCCGCGCGGTGAACGCGGGCGTTGAGATGCCGGTGCTCGTCCAGGTGAACATCGCCCGGGAGAGCCAGAAGGCCGGCGTGGACGAGGAGCAGCTCGTGCCGCTCTTGAAGCTGTGCGCGGGCCTGCCCGGCGTGAAGGTGGACGGCCTGATGGCCATCATGCCCATCGCGGACGACCCGGAGGACGTGCGGCCGTACTTCAGGCGCATGCGCGGCTGGTTCGACCGGCTGCGGGACATGGACCTGCCGGGCGTAGCGATGAACACCCTGTCCATGGGCATGTCCGACGACGCCGTCGTTGCCGCCCAGGAGGGCGCCACGATGGTCCGGCTGGGCCGGGCGCTGTTCGGCGCGAGGCCGAAGCTTTGAACACGACGATTTCTTACATACGCTGTATTTGGGAGTGAAGATCCATGGCGCGCAACAAATCCGGTGGCTTTAACAAGCTGTTGAACTTCATAGGCCTGGTGGACGACGAGGACACCCGGGACACCTACGGCGAGGAGTATTCCGGCGACGGCTACGGCCGTCAATCCGGCTATTCCCCCGCGCGGCAGACCCGCACGGCTTCTTCCGGCCGCACCACCTCCTTTTCCCGGCAGAGCAGCGCCGGCCGCCTGCCCGATTCCGGCACGCGCAGCCGCTATGAGAGCCGCTATGATTCCGGCGCGAGCCGCTACGAGAGCCGCAGCGCGTCCTCCAGCCGCGCCAGCCGGGGCTATGACGACTATCGCGCCGACGAGCGCCGCACCCAGTCCCGCTTCGACGATTCCGGCTACGGCGCGTCCCGCAGCGCGCGTTCGTCCTCCCGCTACAGCCAGCAGCCGGACGAGCGCTATGGCGCCAGCAGCGCAAACGTGCCCGCCCGCACCGCGCACCAGCGCATGCGGGTCAGCCCCCGCAGCCGCACGGTGATGTATTCGCTGCACTCGCTGGAGGATTGCTGCGAGGTGATCGACCAGCTGATCGCCAACAACACCGTGGTGCTGACCATGGACGAGCTGGACGGCCGTCTGCTCCAGCGGGCGGTGGATACCCTGTCCGGCGCGGTGTTCGCGCTGCACGCCAGCATCCGCAAAGCCTCGGACAAGACCTATCTGGTGGCGCCGATGTCCGTGGAGATCAACGAAGCCTACGACCTGGATCGGCGGTTTTAGGGAGCAGGGAGTAGGGATCAGGGAGTAGGGGAAGCCCCCTCTCAGGCGCTTCGCGCCAGCTCTCCCCTTCACGGGGGCGAGCCAAGGGGATTTGATGTTGTCCCTGCCTCATTCCCGAGAGGGGGGAGAGGTGCCCCGCAGGGGCGGAGAGGGGGCTCCAACGACAAGCGAGGTGAGATCATGCGCGGCCTGTACGAGGTCTTCTACGCGGTGTACATCTTCCTGCGGCTGATTTCGGCGGGCATCCTGATCTACTGCGTGCTCAGCTGGTTCCGGCCCAACTTCCGTGCGTTCTACATGCTCGGGAACTTCCTGCGGCCCTTCGTGATCCCCTTCCAGAAGCTGTCCATGAAGGTGGCACGGTATTTCAACGCCCCCGTGGACCTCACGTTCTTCTTCGCGGTGCTGGGTTACCAGCTGCTGGGACGGCTGCTCTGGCGGCTGTACTTCATCCTGGCCCGGGCGCTGTGAACGGGGACGCGCTGGAGAAGCGCTTGAACGAGCTGGCCCTGCGCGCCGCCCACAGCGGAAGGGTGTGCGCTTCCCGGTTCCTGGAGCCCAGCCAGCTGGACATGGCCCGCGCCGCGGCCAATCGCGCGGGCGCGAACGTCGCTTTCTGGGGCGGCTTCGACGGCGCGGAGCGGGTGGTGGCGGCGTTTTACGACGCGGACGCGCCCGAGATGTGGGAATACCCCGTCGTCGCGCTGCGCATCCAGTGGAACGCGAAGTTTTCCAACCCCGGCCACCGGGACCTGCTGGGGGCCGTGATGGGCCTGGGCATCGAGCGGGAGACCACCGGCGACATCGCCATGGGCGAGTACCGGGGCGAGAGGTGCGCGTACCTGTTCGCGCTGAACGACATGGCGGACTACATCGCCGCCAGCCTGGAGGGCGCGGGCCGCGCCGCCGTGAAGGTGCGCGTGGCGGAGGAGACGCCCGAGCTGCTTCCCCCGGAAGGGACGGAAATGCGCCTGACGGTGCAGCAGCCGCGGCTGGACGCGGTGCTGGCGGCAGCCTGCAAATTGTCCCGGAGCGAGGCCCAGAAGCTGATTTCGGCGGGGCTGGTGAAGCTGAACCACGTGGTGGACACCCACGCCGACGCGAAGCTCGGCGAGGGCGACCTGATCTCCGCCCGGGGCCACGGCCGCATCCGCGTGGACGCCTTCGGCGGCGAGACCCGGCGGGGCCGGCTGGTGGTGAGCGTGTTCAAATATGGCGGCAATGGGAAATAATTCGTAACGTAACGTTATTTTGCAGGAAACGAGCCTCCGGGCGTCGAAAGAGTTTTAGATAAAATCGACATATACAACAGCGATGAAAGGACGGTTTTGAATATGGCGATCAGCGTTAGGGACATTCAGGAGAAGGAATTTGGCACCCAGGCCAGCGGCGGCTACAACATCGAGCAGGTGGACGATTTCCTGGACGAGATCTCCGAGCAGATGGCGACCCTCGTGCGCGAGAACCTGGAGCTGAACAAGCAGATCAAGACCCTGGAGGGCGACGTGAAGGCCGCGCGCCAGGCTGCCGAGGCCGCCGAGGCCAAGACCCCCGACTACAACGAGAAGGGCTATTTTGCCAACCTGCAGAACGCCATGCGCGAGAGCCTGATCGGCGCCCAGCGCATCGCGGACGAGACCCTGGAGGAGGCCAACCGCAAGGCCCAGAAGACCGTCAGCGACGCCCAGGTGCAGGCCGACCAGATCACCGTGTCCGCCAAGGAAAAGGCCGACGCGCTGGTGGGCGACGCCCAGAAGCAGGCCGACCAGCTGACTGCCGACGCCCAGGGCCGCCTGGATCTGCTGGAGCAGAAGTACGAGGCGCTGAAGACCGCCGCCGCGAACTACAAGGCGGAGTTCAGCCGCATCCTGGATCAGCAGGCCACCGCGCTGCGCGACAGCAACGGGGTGTTCTGAGGAAAGGATAACCGATCATACAATCGCTGCCCTTGCGGGCAGGAAGACCAGATTGCCACGTCGACCCTTCGGGTCTCCTCGCAATAACGTCCGTTGGAATCCGGAGGCGTGCTTCTGCTGCAAAAGAAGCGCGTCCCCGCGCCAGGCTGCGTCATCGCAAGGAGCGAAGCGACGTGGCAATCTGGTTCCCGGGCTTTCTGGCCCCGTGGCGCATACGAAGGCGCCCCTCTGGAAAATCTAACCACCCGAGGGGGTGGGGCGGATGACCGGGCGGGACCGGGAGCGCATCGAAAAGCTGCTGGGCGCGCTGGAGCGCATGCGGCTGGACGAATACGTGGCATATGTGGGCGACTGGCGACGGATGCTGTGGCGGAACCTGCTCTGGGGCGTGTGCCGGGGGCTGGGGTTCACGCTGGGCTTTTCCGTGCTGGGGGCGCTGCTGGCGGTGCTGCTGCGCGGCCTGGTGGTGGAAAACATACCGCTGATCGGCGGTTTCCTGGCGGAGGTCATTCATGCAATTGAGGCGAGGATGTAGGCTCTGGTGGATCGCGCTGCTGGCGGCGCTTGCGGACCGGCTGACCAAGCTGGCGGCCGCGTCGGCCAGCCATGGCGCGCTGATCCCGGGGATATTGAACCTGCGGCCCGTGGAAAACCGGGGCGTGGCCTTTTCCATGCTCTGGGGCATGCCGCTGGTGACCACGATGCTCACCGCGCTGCTGATCGCGGGCATACTTTTCTGGCTGCTGGCAAGGCCCGACGCCCCGGCCCTCTCCCGGGCGGGCCTGTGGCTGATCGTCGGCGGCGGGCTGGGCAACCTCTACGACCGGCTGACCGCCGGCGGCGTGACCGACTTCCTAGAGCTGGCCTTCGTGCGCTTCGCCGTGTTCAACGTGGCGGACGTGTGCATCTGCGCGGGCGCCGCGCTGGTGGTGATCGGGGAGTGGCGCAAGGAAAGAAGAATTAGGAATGAGGAGTGAGGGATTGTCATTGAAATGCTGAATGCATCGCATTTGGCTCAAGACAAGTCCGGAGGATTTGCACCTGGATTCCTCATTCCTGATTCCTCATTGATCGAGGAAGTTTGCGAATGACTGCTGATATTTACGAAGCTCCCGTGTCCCCCGAACAGTCGGGCGAGCGCCTGGACGTGGTCGCGGCGGAGGCGGCGGAGGTGACCCGCTCCCGGGCGGGGGCGCTGATCCGGGACGGGCGCGTGTCCGTGGACGGCGCGGCACAGACGAAACCCGGCTTCAAGCTGAAGGCGGGCATGCTTTTGCGCGTGGAGATCCCTGAGGCGGCGCCCGCGGCGGCCCAGCCGGAGGACATCGACCTGGACATCGTCTATCAGGACGAGGACCTGGCCGTGGTATTCAAGCCCTCGGGCATGGTGGTGCATCCCGCAGCGGGGAACGAGACCGGCACGCTGGTGAACGCGCTGCTGGCGCGGCTGGACAACCTGTCCGGCATCGGCGGGGAGATCCGCCCGGGCATCGTGCACCGCATCGACAAGGACACATCGGGCCTGCTGCTGGTGGCGAAGAACGACATGGCCCACCTCAGCCTGTCGGAGCAGATCAAAGCCCACACCGTCGGCCGCGCCTACAAGGCCATCGTCATCGGCGGCTTCAGGGAGAATGAGGGCACGGTGGAGGGGCCCATCGGGCGACATCCCACCGACCGGAAGCGCATGGCCATCGTGCCCAACGGGCGCGAGGCCGTCACCCACTGGACGGTGCTGGAGCGGCTGCGCGGCGCGACGCTGATCGAGGCGCGGCTGACCACCGGGCGCACCCACCAGATCCGCGTGCACATGGCCTCCATCGGCCATCCCGTGCTGGGCGATCCGGTGTACGGGCCGAAGAAGTCCCCGTATCCCGTGACCGGCGGCCAGCTGCTGCACGCCTACCGCATCGGCTTCGACCATCCCCGGACGGGGGAGCGTATGACATTCGAGGCTGCGCCTGAGGAGCGATTCTCCCGCTGGTTGCAAAAGTTGCGTCAGTAGAATTGACAACCGGCAGTTGCGTTTTGAAAATGTCAAGCGGGGTTGGTTGCGGTGAGGGCGCTTTGGCACTATAATGCCCTCGAGCCTTCCCCCAGGGGGCGGCCAACAAGACCAGACAAAGGAGAATCCCCATGCTTTCAGACAAGATTTCCGACCTCCGCCGCCAGGCGGGCTGGTCGCAGGAGGAGTTGGCGGAGCGGCTGGACGTTTCGCGGCAGTCGGTCTCCAAGTGGGAGAGCGGCGCCAGCCTTCCCGAGGTGGACAAGATCATCGCCATGAGCGGCCTTTTCGGCGTCAGCACGGACTTCCTGCTGAAGGACGACGTGCCGGAGGAATTGGCGGAGGTGACGCCCGCGGAGGCGGCACCCGTGGAGGCGGAGCCCGAGGTGAACGAATATGGGCTGCGCGTGCTCGGCGCGGCGGATGTGAACCGGTATCTGGAGAATCGCCGCCAGTGCGCGCCGCAGATCGCCTTTGCCACGGCGCTGTGCGTGGCCTGCGCGGCCCCGCTGGTGGCGCTGCAGGGCTTTACCGGCGCGGTGTTCGGCCTGATCTCGGAGAACCTGGTGAACGCCCTGGGCGTCACGGTGCTGCTGGTGATGGTGGCCGCGGCGGTGGGCATCTACATCTCCGCAGGCATGCGGATGGGCAAGTATGACTACGTGGACAAGACCGACTTCGCCCTGTCCGACACCACGCGACAGGCGATCGAGGACCAGAAGCGGGATTTCACCCCGGAGTACAAGCAGAGCATCGCCCACGGCGTGATGCTGTGCGTGCTGTCGGCGGTGCCCGTGACGGCCGCGGGCATCCTGGACGCGGAGCGGATGACGCTGCTGGGCGCGGGGGCGCTGCTGGTGATCGTGGCGGCGGGCGTGTTCCTGTTCGTGCGCGACGGCATGATCATGGGCAGCTTCGACCACATCCTCAAGCGCGCCGAGCGCTGCCTGCACCGGGCGATGCGCCGGAGCCGGTGAACGTAAAATTACAAAATGTGATAAGATATTTCCAGAATATTACAATTTTGCTTGAAATTATTCCCTCGTTGTGCTAAAATGGGCGTACCATTGAAGTAAACGGGGGGATTGTTTTGCGTATGAAGCGCATCCTCTGCCTGCTGGCGCTGATCTGCCTGATCGTGACGGCGGTGCCCTTTATGGGCACGGCGGCGCTGGCGAGCCCGAAGTATTACATAACGGTGGACATCACCAACCAGATCGTCACCGTCTACAACAACGGCAACACCTCTGAATCCGGCATCGTGCGGCAGATGATCTGCTCCACGGGCCGCAGCGGCACGCCCACGCCCACGGGCACCTTCACGCTGCCCTCCAAGACCTATGCCAAGGAGCGCACCGAGTGGTACTACTTCCCGGAGTTCAGCTGCTATGCCAAGTGGGGCACCCGCATCTACAAGGGCATCCTGTTCCACTCCGTGCTGTATTCGGCGGCGAAGAAGGGCCCCACGTCCTCTTCGGTGAACGCCCTGGGCTCCCAGGCCTCTCATGGCTGCGTGCGCCTGCGGGTGGCCGACGCGAAATTCATCGCCCAGAACTGCCCCGCCGGAACCAGGTGCAAGATCTTCAAGAGCGGCAAGAAGAACACGGACCTGCGCAAGCGGCTGTTGAAGAAGAGCTTCTCCGTGAGCGAGCAGACCTATGCCAGCTTCATGGGCCGCACCGACAGCACCACGCCTGCCGCGCCCGCGAAGATCAACCTGTATAAGGGCAAGAAGGGTGCCCAGGTGAAGCAGCTGCAGACCCGCCTGCGGGCGCTGGGCTACTACGGCAAAACGCTGGACGGGAAGTTCGGCGCTTCCACAACGACCGCCGTCAAGGCCGTCCAGGGCGCCCTGGGCCTGAAGAAGACCGGCAAGGTGAACAACGACCTGTGGGATAAGATCTTTGCCGACAGCGCCCCCACCGGCACCTCCTGCACCCTGACCCAGGGCTGGCAGGGCCCGGCGGTGAAGGTGCTGCAGCAGGCGCTTGCCGACCTGAAGATGTATTCCGGCGCGGTGGACGGCAACTTCAACGCGGACACCGCCGCCGCCGTGATCCGCTTCCAGCAGTATTACAACCAGGTCTCCACGGGCAAGGCCGACAGCGCCCTGCAGAAGGACGCCATCCAGAAGGCGAAGGACGTGAAGGCCCGGTTCGGCACGGCGGATTATGAGCTGGTGACCACCGAGACGCCCGTGGCCATGGCCACCGTGAAGGTGAAGAAGTACACCCGCCTGAAGTCCAGGGCCAGCACCAAGGGCCATAACAAGGCCAAGCTGGTGAAGGGCGCGCAGGTGAAGGTGCTGTTGGACAGCGGGAAATGGACGAAGGTGCAGTACAAGAACAAAACCGGTTACGTGCAGCGCAAGTACCTGACGTTCTTCACCGGATCGGAGTATACGGTGGCCTTTCAGCCCGCGCCCACGCCCACCCCCACGGCGGAGCCCACGCCGGAGCCCATGATCACGCCCATGCCCACGCCGTCCCTGCCCGGGGTGGTGGCGGCCGCGCCGCTGGAGGGGCTGGAGGTGGAGGTTACCACCCCCGAGCCCGAGCCCACGCCGGAGCCCACCCCGGCCCCGACGGCCACGCCCGCGCCCACCGCGACGCCCGTAGAGACGGCCGTGCCGACGGCCAAGCCCACGCCGGAACCCACTGCCACGCCCACACCGGAACCGACAGCCACGCCTGAACCTGAACCCATGCCCGCCTATGCGGTGGCGATGGAGGGCGGCGCGGCGGTGTATGCCGGGATCGGCGACGCCGAACCGCTGGCGCTGCTGCCGGAGGGCTCGTCCCTGGCGGTGACCGGCCTGGAGGGCGATTGGGTCGCCGTGGAGTACGACGGCCGCGCGGCCTGGGTCGAAGCGAAGAGCGTGACGCTCGCGGACGCGCTGCCGGAGGTCGTCACCGAGCCGGAGCAGCCCGCCATGGAGATGGGCGCGGAGGCGGTGGAGACCGTCGATGCCCCCGAGAGCCCCGAGGAGGGCCTGGTCATCGAGGAAGAGCCGGTCGCTGAGGAGCCGGCCGAAGAAGAGACGGCTGGAGAAATCGAAGGGTAAACCCCATCCATTATAACCCGGAGGAAACCGATATGAGCCGATTGGGCGACACCATCCGCGCGGCGCGGGTCAAGGCCAAAATGACGGAAAAGGCGCTGGGCAAGAAGTGCGGCCTGGCGGAGAGCTACATCAAGGACGTGGAGTCGGGGCGGAAGATCGTTTCCGACGACCAGGCCCAGCGGATATTGAAGGTGCTGGGCGTGGCCAACCCGGTGTCCACGGAGCTGGAGGTGGCGGCGGAGCCGGAGGTGAAGCTGCGCCCGAAGCCCCGGGCCTATGTGCTGGACGCGAAGGAGCAGGCCGAGAACGCCCGCAAGGCAGCGGAGGAGTCCTCCGACGCCTGGCTGGACGCCCTGGGCGGCGTGGTGAAGCGGGTGCCGGTGATGGCCGAGGACGGCCTGGTGATTGACCACGTGCTCACGCCCATCGTTTCCGGCAAGATCGAGGGCGGCGCGCCGGACAAGGTGCTGTACTACCGCGTGCCCGACGACATGCTGCGGGGCTTCCGCGTCCACGCCGGCGACCTTCTGCTGGTGGTGCCCACCGCGAAGGTGGAGGACAACGCGCTGATGCTGGTGGAGTACAAGGGCGAGCGCATGGTGCGCAAGCTGTTGAAGCTGGACGGCGGCCGCATCCAGATGCAGGCCTTCGACCACGAGTTTTCCGCCACCGTGGGCACCATCGTGGACGTGAAGGTGCTGGGTCGGTGCGTGAAGCTGGTCCGGAGTCTGTAAAACAAAATCCAAGCATCCCCAGCGGGGACGGCATCGCGCCGCCCCCGCTGGTTTATGCCTGTGCAAACCAAAGTCTCCCTGCCGCGGTGGGGAGGTGCCCCGAAGGGGCGGTGGGGCAGCCCATTCAGAACTGTTACCTTACTCGCTGTTCCCAAATCACGGGGCGGCCTGCCGAGTCGTGAATTGAAGCGAGCGGCTCGGCGCAGGGTGCCGAACGCGATGCTTCACTGAACAGCGAGCGAAGGCCGCCAAAAAAGACCGTCCTTTGGTTCCCCCCCTCTGGAAACTACTCCCCCAAAAGAACCATCCTCCGTTCCCCTCCGGAAACTGAATCTCCGAAGGAGCTCCGGAAATGTTTTTTCCCTTGCCCCCGTGCGGTTTCTATGTTAAAATATTCACACCGCTTAAAAACGCATACAGGGGGAGAGAAACATGAGTGCAACCAAGAAATTATCCACCGGCAAGGTTTGGTGCTTTGCCGTGGGCCAGTTCGGCTGGTCGGTACTGGCGGCGCTGATCTCCAGCTGGCTGGTGAACTACTACCAGCCCGACTTGGCCACCCAGCAGGCGGGCCAGCCCATCTTTATACCCCAGGGCCTGGCGATCCTGGGCGTGCTGACCATCCTGGGCGCGATCACCGCCTTCGGCCGCATCTTCGACGCCGTGACCGACCCGCTGATCGCCTCGCTGTCCGACCGCTGCAAGAGCAAGGACGGCCGGCGCATCCCGTTCATGCGGGCAGCGGCGGTGCCCTTCGCGCTGGCCTGCATCTTCACGTTCTGGTCGCCCGTGAACGGCGAAAGCTGGCTGAACGCCGGTTTCCTGTTCGTGATGCTGATGCTGTTCTACCTGTTCATGACCATGTACTGCACGCCCTATAACGCGCTGATCCCGGAGCTGGGCGCCGACCAGAAGACCCGCATGGCCATCTCCACCTCCATCTCCTTCACCTACATCGCCGGCATGGCCATGGCCTACCTGGCGCCGGTGGTCTGGGGCTTGCTGCAGGGCATGGGCCTGGAGCGCGTGCTGGCCATCCGGCTCACCTTCACCGGCATGGCGCTGATCGGCATGATCTGCATGTTCGTGCCCGTGTTCACCATCAAGGAGAAGGAATATGTCACCGCCGCGCCCAGCGAGTCCACGGCGATGAAGTCCCTGGCGGCCACCTTCAAGAACAAGGACTTCCGCGTGTTTGTGGCTTCGGACATCGCCTATTTCCTGGGCATCACCATGTTCCAGACGGCGCTGCCCTTCTTCGTCACCAGCCTGCTCAAGCTGGACGAGAGCATGAGCACGATGTACTTCGTGCTGATGACGGCGCTGAGCGTGCTGTTCTACGTGCCCATCAACAAGCTGACGCCCAAGTTCGGCAAGAAAAAGCTGATCCTGTTCGCCTTCTGCGTGTTCACCGTCAGCTTCGTCTACACCGCCTTCTTCGGCAGCAGCCTGCCCATCCCGCCCGCCGTGCAGGGCTACATCCTGTGCGTGGTGGCGGCCCCGGCCATGGCCATCTTCGGCATACTGCCCCAGGCCGTGGTGGCGGACATCTCCGAGTGCGACGCCCTGGAGAGCGGCGAGAACCGCAGCGGCATGTTCTTCGCCGCCCGCACCTTCGCCTTCAAGCTGGGCCAGTCCATCGCCATGCTGCTGGTGACGGCCTTCGCCACCATCGGCCAGGAGACCGGCCTGGGCTATCGCATCACGGCCATCGCCGCGGCTGCGGTCTGCGTGCTCGGCGGCGTGCTGTTCATGCTGTATAACGAAAAGAAGGTCTACGCGAGGATACTGAAGAAGTAGGGAATCAGAGAACAGGGATCGGGGAATGCTGCTGCCGAGTACTGAATGCCTCCCCATCGCAATGGGGAAGGGGAGCGCTTGCGGTGGTGGGGCGCTTTATGCGTATCCGGCCACAGCGCTGCAAAGAGGAGCCCTATCGGCCCTTCGGGTCACTTCCCCACTGCGGTGGGGAAGCTCTTAACTCCCACGCGGCAGCCTCCATTCCCGTTCCCTGTTCCCTCTCACCGAAAGGAGGCCCCACCATGTCCAACTCCCTTTTCAACCCCGACGGCCTGGTGTTTTCGGCGGACTATGCCCGGACGATGAACGGGACGGTGCTGCCGGCGATCAACGCCCGGCGGCGGGACGAGACGATCCCGGGCGACGGCGGCGCGCCGCTGTTCACCAGCCGGTTCGACGCGGAAAACGCGCAGGGAACCGTGGTGATCGTCCACGGCTTCACCGAGAACGCGGACAAGTTCGCCGAGCTGATCCACTCGCTGCTCACCGTGGGCTACAGCGTCGTGGCCTACGACCAGCGGGGCCACGGGCGGTCCTGGCGCGCGCCGGGGCTGGCGGAGGGGTCGGTGACCCACGTGGACGACTTCGACGAATACGTGCGGGACCTGGAGATCGTGGTGGACAGGCTGCTGTCCGGCATGCCCAAGCCCTGGTTCCTGTTCGCCCACTCCATGGGCGGCGCGGTGTCCTCGCTGTTCCTGGAGCGGCACGGCGGCGTCTTTCAGCGGGCGGCCCTCTGCGCGCCGATGATCGAGCCGAACCTGTCCGGGCTGCCGGTGGGGGCGGCGCGGCTGATGTGCGATTTCGCCAAGCGGATGGGCAAGGGCAAGAAGCGCATCTTCGCGTCCCGGCCCTATTCCGGGCCGGAGGATTTCGATACTTCCGCGGCCTCCGGCAGGGAGCGCTTCGACTGGTACGACGCCCTGAAGGCTGCCATGCCCGCCTTCCAGAACAACGGCCCCACCTACGGCTGGACAGCCCAGGCGCTGCGGGCAAACCGCATGCTGCTGGCGGACGGCGCGGTGGAGAAGATCGATACGCCGGTGAGGGTGTTCACCGCCGAGAACGACGGTTCTGTGATGCCCGGGGCCCAGAAGGCCTTCGTGGCGCGGCTGAAAAACGGCCAGCGCATCCTGGTGAAGGGCGCGCGGCACGAGATCTACCGCTCGCCGGACGACGTGCTGTTCCCCTGGTGGCACGGGATCCTGGAGTACTTCCGGGGGAATGTGGACAACGACGGCAGCAATGGCTGACCAGGATACAGAAAAAGCGCCGCAAGGCGCTTTTTGTGGCTCATCACGGAAAGTTGTGGCTAACTCCCCCTCATCAGTCACCTGCGGTGACAGCTTCCCCCCAGGGGGAAGCCTCTCTGCGCCAAGCCCTCCCCTTGAGGAGGGCCTTGCTGAAAACAGTCCAGTGGACTGTTTTCAGCAAGGCCGGGCCCGTTCGTGCGCGATGGGACCCGATGCGTCGGCATTGGGCGCGCGCGTTTGGTTAGGCTCCCGTCAGTGCCCCGAAGGGGCGGATGAGGTGTTCGTCATCCCCAAGTATCCGTGAAGAACTTTTTTATGGGCGAATCACCAGGTGACGTCCCAGTTCCAGTAGTTCAGCTCGTCGTTCTCGCGGACTTCGCCGTCGTCGAACACCACCTTCTTGATGGCGATGTACAGGGAATCCACCTCGCTGCGGTTGGGCAGTACCAGGTAGTCGCTGTACTTCGCCTTGCCCGGCTTCACCTTCGCGGTGGTGGTGCCGAAGTATACGGTGTCATAGCCATAGATGCGGTCGCCGTACACGTTTTCGGCGTAGCAGTAGAGTTCGAAGGCCTTGACGGTGCGGGTGCGGGATTCGTTGAAAACCTTCACGCGCACCTTCATCTTATCGCCGCTCACCTTCTTCCACTGGGCGGTGCTGTCGTAATTCAGCACGAGCGGCACCCAGGGCTCCTCGTAGGGCACCGGGCCGTTGCCGAACAGGCAGTACTGCATCTCGGGGGTGGCGATTTCGGAGGATCCGAAGCCGTTGGCCTCGTTGAACAGGCGCACCGCTTCGGCGGTCTGCTGGCCGAACACGCCGTCCGCCGTCCCGGCCAGGTAGCCCAGGTCGATCAGCTCCATCTGCATCCAGGCCACGCCGTCGCCCCGATCGCCCTGGCAGAGCGTGTCATATTCGTCGCTGTGATCGTCGTCCATCATGTCCTTCAGCCTGTCCAGCGCCGAGCGGCCGTCGGCGGGCGTGGGTGCGGGCGTGGGGGCGGGGGTGGGCGGGAGTGTCATGGCAGGCACGTCGTCCAGTGGGATCGTAACCTCCTCTTTGCAGTATTCCTCGTAGGTCGAGGAATCCTTCAACACAAACGTCGCCGTGGCGGTCCTGGGCGCGCATAAGGCCTTCAAACCCGCTTCCTGGTTGTCGGGGTTTGCCCTCATGAAGAACCTCTCCGTGCCGTCTGCGCCGATTTCGCTGCCGGGCTCCATGCCGCTCTCTATGCCGGTGGTCCACACGTCCACGCCGTTGAGCGTCCCATCGTCGATGGTCAGGGTCACAGTATGATCGGTGTTGTTGACAAAGTGGCAGTAGAAGTACAGCGAGACATCGCTGGTACTGAATACATAGGGCTCGACGCGCAGCAGCTCCACCGTGAAGCCGTTCCAGCTGAAAATATAGCGGTCGTCAGGCGTCGGTTCGGGCTCGGGCGATGGCTCGGGCGTGGGGTCGTCCCCGGCGGAGCTTGCCGCGGGCCTGTCCTCCTCCAGGTAGTCGGACAGCAGTGATTGCAGCGCGTCGCTGTCATCCAGGGCGATGCCGGCCGCGTCGGCCTGCAGCTGGTAGATCCAGATGTCCTCCAGCCGTTCCAGCTCCAGGTGATAGCCATCCAGGTCGAAGCGCGCCCCGTTGTCCATGGCGGTGGTGATCCAGGCGTACAGCGCGTTGAAGTCCGCGGTAGGGTCGCAGGCGCGAATCGCAGCGACCAGCGCCACGCGCGCCAGCAGCATCCGGTTCTCGTCCAGGCCGTCGGCGTGCAGCGTCAGCAGCATCAGCTGGGCCGGTCGGGAGGCATCCGGTATATCGCGCCCATATTCGGCGGCGATCTCCACGCTCCAGTCGGCGTTGTCATAGAAGGCGTTGTTCTCTTCCGTGTTCTCAGTGAAGGCGACGCGCATGGACTGGGCCAGGCCGTCCTTCTCGGCCTGGGTCATGCCGCCGCCCAGGTTGTCGATGGTGTATTCGAGCATGTCGTTGAACGCGGGGATCAGCCTGTCGGGAATGAAGCAGTCCGGCTGGTCGTCCGCGAAGGCGGGCAGGGCCACCAGCAGCAGTGCCACCAGCGCCGCGAGTGTCCTTTTCAGCATGTTCGTGCCTCCCTTGAAGGAAATTCATACCATTAATCCTATTATAATCTTGTCTTGACAAAAATGCAATATGCTGTTTTCCAGGCACTGTCTTTGCCGGCAGGTTAAAATATACGACAGCGCCTCCCATCCCTTGCAGGATGGGCTCTTATCATTTATAATGGATTGTGGAAGAATATTGGATCAACATCGACGGAGAGCGTTTGGATATGAAGTGGATTGCGAGCGCCGCGTTCGGCATGGAGGGCATGACCGGGCGGGACCTGAAGCACCTGGGCATGCAGAATGTGCGCGTGCTGGACGTGGGCGGCGCGGAGTTCGAGGGCGGCTTTGAGGACGCCTTCACGGCCAACCTGTGGCTGCGCACCTGCGACAGGATCATGCTGGTGATGGGCCAGTTCAGGGCGACGAGCTTTGAGGAGCTGTTCCAGGGCGTGAAGGCCATCCAGTGGGAAAAGCTGCTGAGCGCGGACGCCGGCTTTCCCATCCGGGCCAAGTGCGTGAAGAGCCAGCTGATGAGCCCGTCGGACGTGCAGAAGATCGCCAAGCGGGCCATGGTGGAGCGGCTGAAGGCCGCCTATGGCGCGGACTGGTTTTCCGAGACCGGGGCGGTGTTCCAGGTGGACGTGTCCATCCGAAACGACATCGTCACCGTGGCGCTGGATACCTCCGGCGAGCCGTTGTCCAAGCGGGGCTATCGCACCTGGAACGGCGAGGCGCCCCTGCGGGAGACGCTGGCGGCGGCGCTGGTGCTGCAGAGCGGCTGGCACCCCTGGCAGCCCCTGTACGACCCCTGCTGCGGCACGGGCACGATATTGATCGAGGCGGCGTTCATCGCGCTGAACCGGGCCCCGGGCCTGACGCGCAAATTCGCCATGGAGGCCTGGCCGACGGTTCCCCACGAGGCCTTCGAGGCCATCCGGGCCGAGGCGCGCAAGAAGTTTGAGGAGGGCCTCAAGCGCCCACTGAACATCTCCGGCAGCGACATCAATCCCGAGGCCATCGAGCTGGCCCAGCGCCACGTGAAGCAGGCGGGCCTTGCCGGGCGCATCGGCCTTTCCGTCAAGGACATGCGCGACGTGATGCCGGGGGACATCCCCGTGGAGGACAAGCCCGGCGTGTTCATCGCCAACCCGCCCTATGGCGAGCGGCTGGACAACGCCCGCGCCGCCCACGCCGTGGCCCGGCAGCTGGGCGCGCTGCAAAAGCGCTTCCCCGGCTGGAAGCTGTGCGCGTTCAGCGCCGACATGGGCTTTGAAAAGGAATACGGCCGCCGCGCCACCCGGCGCAGGCGCTACTATAACGGCAGGATCGAGTGCGAGTACCGCATATTTGAATGAGGAATGAGAAATGAGGAATGAGGAATTAACAGTGAAGCGCTTTTTTCATTCCTAATTCCTCATTCCTGATTCCTGATTGAACCGAATCAATAGGCATACTGACGAGGTGTATTCAATGAAACCTATCTTTAACCGCGCGCCCCTGACGCCCAACGCCCTCTCCCCGCTGCCGCTGGGCAGCATTCGCCCGGAGGACTGGCTGCTGGAGCAGCTTCAGACCCAGCGGGACGGCCTGACGGCGAAGCTGGACGAGCTCTGGAGCGACGTGGGCCCCGATTCCGGCTGGCTGGGCGGCGAGGGCGACTGCGGCGAGCACGCGCCCTACTACCTGGACGGCCTGGTGGCCCTGGCCTGGACGCTGGACGACGCGGATCTCAAGGAGAAGGCCCGGAAGTACGTGGACTGGATCATCGACAGCCAGCGCGAGGACGGCTGGTTCGGCCCCGCGGGCAACGACGACTACTGGCCGCTGATCCTGGCCCTGCGGGCGCTTCGGCTGTACTTCACCGCCACCGGCGACAAGCGGGTGCTGGTGCTGATGGACAAATTCTTCAAGTACCAGTATGCCAACCTGAAGGACCACCCCCTGAAGGAGTGGGCTGTGGCCCGGGGCGGCGAGAACATGGACCTGGCGCTGTGGCTGTATAACATCACCGGCCAGAAGCACCTGATCGAGCTGTGCAAAAAGCTGCGCGGCCAGACGCTGGACTGGCCCAACTACTTCCACACCTTCGCCAACACGGTGCCCATGAGCAAGTCCCTGAAGTGGGATCGGCTGGAGGAGGCCCTGGGCGAGGAGAAGAACGAGCCGCTGATCGGCGACAAGCGCCCCTATTTCCATACCCAGTACCACTTGTCCCACGGCGTGAACCTGGCCATGGGCCTGAAGACCCCGGGCGTCATCAACCTGTTCAAGTCCGGCTTCAAGGAGCAGGGCGGCTTCCGGTTCGGCTGGGCCAAGCTGGTGAAGCACCACGGCGTGGCCAGCGGCATGTTCATCTGCGACGAGCACCTGAACGGCAACAGCCCCACCCAGGGCAGCGAGCTGTGCGCCATCGTGGAGCTGATGGGCACGCTGGAGGCGCTGCTGGGCCTGGGCGAGTTCAGCCAGGAGTATGCCGACATCCTGGAAAAGCTGGCCTACAACGCGCTGCCCGCCGCCTTCACCGCCGACATGACCGCCCACCAGTGCGACGAGCAGGTGAACCAGGTGAAGGTGTCCAGGGAAAAGCGCAAGTGGTACAACCACGGCGATGACGCCAACCTGTACGGCGTGGGCCTGGACGACGGCTGCGGACTGGCCAGCTGCCAGCAGGCGTGGCCGCGGTTCGCCTCCTCGCTGTGGTACGCCACCAGCGACGGCGGCCTGCAGGCCGTCAGCTACGCGCCCTGCACCGTGCGGACCGTGTTGGACGGCGTGCCCGCCCGCATCCGCGTGTCCGGCGGCTATCCCTTCAGCCAGTCCGTGGAAATCCAAGTGTCCGTCAAGCAGCCCTGCGAATTCCCGCTGTACCTGCGCATGCCCTTCTGGACGCGCCAGCCCATGGTCTACCTGCCCGACGGCGAGATCATGCAGGTGCGCGCCGGGGACGTGACCTGCGTGCGCCGCAAGTGGCGCTCCGGCGACGTGATCCGCGTGGAGCTGCCCACCGTGCCCCGGGTGACCAAGTGGTACCACCAGTCCGGCGCGGTGGAGCTGGGCCCGGTGCTGATGGCCTTCCAGCCGAAGGAGGACTGGGAGAAGCTGGAGGACGGCAGCTGGCAGGTAACCACCGACGACGCCTGGAACTGGGCGCTGGTGCGGGACGAGCCCATGAAGGCCGTCTACGCCAAGGGCGAGCCCGGCGCGTTCGGCGTGGGCGAGGCCCCGGTGAAGGTGCTGGTGAAGGCCGCGCCGGTGGATTGGCAGATGGACGGCGGCAGCGCGGGCAGCGTGCCCATGGTGCCCGTCGTGCGCGAGAGCGACGCCCGGGTGATCGAACTGGTGCCCTTCGGCGGCACGGCGCTGCGCATCGGGCAGTTCCCGCTGGGCCGGGGCAGGGGGAACAGGCAATAGCATGGGCAACGAGCATCTGGAGCATCTGAGCCGGGAACAGCTGATGGACCTGGTGAACGTGTACTCGAAAAACTGGCTGGCTCTGGACGGGCTCTGGTTCCAGTCCGTGGAGAGGGAGCAGGGGATGGACGCCGCCATGCGCCACGACGTGGACGTGTGGAAGGTGTACACCGCCATCGAAGCGCGCAGGCTCAAGCAGTTCCTGGGCCTTTCGGAGCATCCGGGGCTGGAGGGCCTGACCCGGGCCATGGACCTGCGCTTCAACGCCCACCATAACCGGCACGAGTTCGCCTGGGAGGGCGAAAACGCGGTGGTGTTCCGCACGGTGTACTGTCGCGTGCAGGACACCCGCGCCCGCAAGGGCATGCCGCTGCATCCCTGCGAGCAGGTGGGCGAGGTGGAGTTCGGCGAGTTCGCCCGGGCCATCGACGACCGCATCCGCTGCGAGCGGGTCAGCTGCTATCCCCACATCACCGACGACAGCTGCAACTGCGCCTGGCGGTTTACCCTGGAAGAATAAAAAAGCCTTCCCCCAAAGGGGAAGGCTTTTCACGTGGCTCACTTCATCGGCCACAGCGTGTCCTTGGCGTAGGTGCCGCGCTTGGTGGACTGGCTGGTGCGGGCGGCGGGGGCTTCGTAGTTGAAGCAGAAGTAGTAGCCCGCGTCGTAGGCGCCGTCGGCGGAGTTCTCCACGCCCTTCAGGTAGGCGTGCACGCCGCTGTAGCGGGTGGTGATCTCGTACTTGAAGAACTTCAGCTGGGCCTCCAGCGTGGTGTAATCCAGGCTGTTCTCGGTGCAGTAGTTGATCAGGTTGGTCTTGCGGCCCGCGTGCCACTGGCAGATGCCGTAGCTGGTGCCGCCGTCGCCGTTGCACACCGGGCGATAGCCGGACTCAAACTTGATGTTGGCCACCACGCCCATGGCCGCGGCGCGGTTGTAGCCCATTTCGCCCACCATGAAGGCGTAGATGACATGCTCGTTGCTGTCCGCGGGGAAGGGGTTGCCCTTGCCGGCGGAGGCGGTCTGGGCGGTGCTGTGCTCCAGGTCGGAGAGGGACATATAGCCGATGGCGCCGTTCTTTTCCACCATGGCCACGTCACCGCGAATGGCCAGCAGCGTCATCTTGCTGCCCTTGTTCACGGCGATGCTCTCGCCGGTCAGGCTGGCGCTGGCGTAGACGCGGGTGAGCGTCTTGGCGGCCACGGGGGCGCTGCCGGTCTGCACCGGGGTGTCGTCCGCGGCGGTGTCGATGGGCTCGGCGGCCGGCGTGCTGCCGGGCTCGTCCAGGTGGCTGTAGACCATGTAGCCCACCTTGCCGTTATAGCTGACCTTGGCGCACTGGTCCTTCACGGCCAGCACTTCCACGCTGGCGCCCGCGGAGACCTTGGCGTACTTCGAGGACTTCTTCGCCTTCCTGTAGAGGCGGGTGTCACGGTTGGTGGTCATGGTGCGGGACGGGGTCTCGGTCTGCGCCGGGGCGCTCTGGCTGGCCAGGGTCATGTCACTGACCTGGGCCAGGCCGCTCTTGCCGCCCACGCTGATCAGCGCCACGGAGCCGTTGTAGCCCTTCACGGTCACCTCCGTGCCCCGGGGCAGCTCGCCCAGGCAGGGGTAGGGGGCCTTCTGGGAATAGACCTTCATGGAGTCCACCGCCACCACGGCCTGGAAGCTCTCGGCCTGGGCGGGCAGGATCGTCGCCAGCAGGGCCAGGAGCAGGATCAGCAGCAGAAGCGGTTTTCGCATTGTATTCATGGTGTTTGCACTCCAAAGTCGCGTATTTTCAGGGATAGCTGTCATAAAACTGTAATAATTATACCATCACTGAAATACTTTGTCAACATATATTCATAAAATCAAAATATGTGGCGAAGAGAGATGCTCCAAAAGCCTCCCCACCGCAGTGGGGAGGGGGACCGCTTGCGGTGGTGGGGCACTCCCTCTTCAGGACTGTAACGCTCCTTGCTGCACCCCAAGCACAGGGCGGCCTGCAACCAAAACCCCATTACGCCCCGCGCCTGGCTGTCAGGGCAGACGCGGGGCGTAATGGGGTTTTGTGCAGGCCGCCAAAAAAACACCGTCCCTCGGTTCCCCTTCTGGAAGCTGTTTCCAATAGGGAACCGGGGAACGGACTTTTTTGGCGGCGGATTTCCGGCACAAGTGAGCCCACGGCCTCAAAATGCCTGCGCAGGCTAATCAGACAAAAGTATTCTGCGCTCGTCTGTTGCCGAGGAGGGTCCGGGGCACCTGCCCCGACTTATTCCTCCCGCCAGGCCTTGCACACGTCCACCCAGCCGGCGAAGTTCTGGGCGACGTCGGCCAGACGGTCGGGGGTCAGCTCGATGGCGCTGTTGGCGCTGCCGCAGGCGGGGAACACCGTCTCGAAGCGCTTCAGCGACACGTCCAGGTAGACCTTCACGCCCTCGTTCAGCGCGAAGGGACACACGCCGCCCACGCCGTGGCCGATCAACTCGGCGCACTCGTCGAAGGACAGCATCTTCGCCTTGGCGTGGAACTGGGCCTTGAAGCGGGGGTTATCCACCTTGGCGTCCCCGGCGGCCACCACCAGGATCGGCCCGTCCGGCAGCATGAAGCTCAGCGACTTGGCGATGCGGGCCGGGATGACGCCGGCGGCCTGGGCGGCCAGCTCCACAGTGGCGCTGGAGGTTTCGAATTCAAGGATGCTCCCGTCCAGGCCAAAGCCCTTCAGGTATTCGCGGACGCGTGCAATGGACATGATGATTCCTCCTCAAAGCCGGCTGGTGAAGCCGACGGCGCGGCCCAGGATGCGGATGCTGGCATACTCCTCCAGCGTGAACACCATGGGCGGGTAGTTGGGGTTCTCGGACAGCAGCTGCAGCCCGTTCTTGATGTGGTAGACCCGCTTCAGCGTGGCCTCGTCCTCCACGATCACGGCGGCGATCTGCCCGTCGTCCACGTCCTCCTGGGCACGGATGAACACGATGTCGCCGTCGCGGATGCGCGCGCCGATCATGCTGTCGCCCTTCACCCGCAGCGCGAAATCGCAGTGCATGGCGGCGTCGCAGTCGGCGGCGTCCAAGGTCTCCTCGGCGTAGATAGGCTTGCCCGCGGCGATGGCCCCCAGCAGCGGCACCTTTTTGCGCACCACCGGCAGCACGCTGTCCGCGTTGCGCAGGCCCTCGCCGAACTTGTACACGCCGGGGATGGCGGCCACCGGCGCGGCGGATTCGGACGTCTGGCACAGCTCTGCCAGCGGGCAGCCCAGCGCCTCCGCCAGCGCCGCCAGCGTGGCCACGGTGGGGTTGCGGGTCTCGCCGTTCAACAGCTTGTTCAGCGTGCCCCTGGGCACCCCGGACCTTTGCGACAGCGCCTCCGTGGTCAGGCCGTTTTCCGACTTGAGACGGGCCAGCTTTGCGCCCAGCTTCATGGCGACACCCCCTTATGCCAACTATTATAGCACGTGCAGCCCCTGTCCGACAACGGATTCTAACCGAACACGGTTTTAAATTTATGTGGCTCGAGACAGAACTAACCGAGAACGGTATATAATCCGGGTTAACCGAAGGCGGTTGGATATTGGCTCGAGGCGCCCCAAGAAATACCCGTTTGCGGATAATCCGCGAAATAAAAGGAGGAAGAGACATGGGTGACAATAATCGGACGAAGATGGTGGAGATCGCGGGCAGGCCGTTGAAGCTGCGCTATACGGTGAACAGCCTGTGCGCGCTGGAGGACCGGGCGGGCATGCCGCTGGACCGGCTGATGGATCGGCAGTTCAGCGCCACGAGATTCCTGCTCTGGGCGGGGCTGGTGGAGGAACAGCCGGAGCTGACGGTCAGGGACGTGGGTGCGATGATCGGCGATTGTGTGGCGGCGGGCGGCTGCCTGGAGGACATCGTGGACATGTGCGCCGAGGGCCTGCGCGCTGCGGGCTTCTTCGGAGGCGAGGACAGGTGACTGCGGTGCGCCTGGCGCGAAATGCCTTCGTGCGGCGTGCACCGGATGCCGGTGCCGCGCCGCTGGGCCTGGCCAGGCGCGGTGAATGCCTCACTGTAACCGGCGCGGTCGATGGCGGCTGGCTGGCCGTGGAGTGGAACGGGCTGGACGGATGGGTGTGGGGGAGGTTTTTGGGCGGCGCAACGCCGCCACTACATCAGCTTATATGCATCCCGATGCTCGCTGATCCCTCATCGCTGGGCGTTCTGTTCTGAAACCATGCCGCCGAAAAAAAGTTCCCCGGTTCCCCTTTGGAAACAGTTTCCAAGAAGGGGACCCGAGGAACGGCTCTTTTTGGCGGCCAGCCGCCCTGCGGATGAGCAGCAGCGATATAATCATTTCATATTCCCCTTGATCGCCCCGATCAGGTGCTTTCGCATGTCCTCATCCGGCTGGATGACCAGGATGCGCGTCTTGCCCTCCTGCCGGTAGGCCAGGGCGAGGGGCTCCAATTCGCACTGGGCGCGGGTGGCCTGGGCCACGCCGGCGTCCGGGCAGCGCTGCTTGACCTCCTCCAGCGTGCCGTATGAGATCACCTGGTTCAGCCACACATCCACCATGAACCGCTCCCGCTTGCCGTAGGACCGGCACACGCGCAGCACGTCGTCGGTGGAGGTGTAGATGAAGCTCATGGCGTACCAGTTCAGCAGGAACCAGGCGATGGCGCAGCCGTAGAGTATGAACAGCAGTGAGGCCGTCGCGCCCAGGCGGGGCTGCAGCCGCGTGAAGAACGCCGAGCCTGCGATGGCGGCCAGCGCGATCAGCACCACCAGGCCCACGCCCTGCAGCCCCTTAGGCTGCCGGTTCTGTATTTTCTGGCTGTGCATATTTGCCCTCCGTCAAGTCCCGCATCATGACCTCCAGCGCCTTCATCGTGGTTTCGATGTTGCCGCCGTTCATGGTGACGCACAGATACGCCCCGTCGCTGAGGAACGCGCCAGACTCCTTGAGCGCCGTCACGCTGTCCAGCTTCAGCCCGGCCATCAGCGTATAGCTCTCGCCGGTCTCCTCGTCCGAATACTCGGCGATGTAGGGCTCCAGGCCGTACTCCGCCAGCCAGCCGGCCTCCACGTACTCCGTCAGGTCCACCAGCGCCTCCGACTGCACCAGCGAGTCCATCACCGCCTGGCAGGCCAGGAAGGCGTCGCCCTCGCCCACGGACAGGCGGGTGAGCAGCACCATGGTGCTGGTGTAGTCGTCCTCCTGGTACATCAGGTGCTGGAAGTCCACCTCCTTCAGCTTTGCGTCGAAGGGCTGGGTCTCCTCCAGCATATCCTTGGCGATGGGGGCCAGCGGCGCGGGATTGGCGTAGCCGTCCGCCAGGAACACCAGCACCGTCTCGTCGATGGCGGCGCGGGGCTCGGTGGTGGTCCAGAGCACGCTGGTGCCGACCAGGCAGACGGCGATGCCGACCAGGTAGATCCAGAAGTATCTGCGTATGTGCTCCCGCAGCGCGGGCAGGGAGAATTTCGTGTCGGGCATAGGGGCCTCCGAACAGGATGTGTTATTATAGGTATTATAAATCACTTCTGCGCCGGAAGCAAGGCAAAATCAGAATTTCATATTGACAGCCCTGCGCCGAGCGTCTACAATAAAACCAGCATAATCTGACACGAGGGGGCGGATGGCATGAAGCAGCAGCCGCAGTTGACGGCGATGATCAAGGGGCAGGTGTTCGACGGGTTCCTGCTGGTGCGCGCGGCGGCCCAGCGGACCAGCTCCAACGGCGGCAAGTACCTGGACATGACGCTGTGCGACATCTCCGGCGAGGTGAACGCCAAGATGTGGGACGGGCTGACCCCGCCGCCGCCCGTGGCCCAGGCGGTGCGCGTGCGCGGCATGATGCTGGAGTACAACGGCCGGCCCCAGCTGCGCGTGGACAAGCTGCGCCCGGCCACCGAGGACGACGATTACGACATGGACGTGCTCACGCCCTGCGCGCCCTATCCGCCGAGCCAGATGCTGGATTACATCCTCAACAAGGTGGACGCCTTCTCCGATTCCCAGCTGAAGGCGCTGGTGCTGAAGCGGCTGGAGGAGTGCGGCGACAAGCTGACCTACTACCCGGCGGCCTCGAAGCTGCATCACGCGGAGCGCTCGGGCCTGCTGCACCACACCAGCACCATGCTGCGCGCGGCCTCGGCCATCTGCAAGATCTACACCACGCTGGACGCGGAGCTGCTGGCGGCGGGCGTGATCCTGCACGACCTGTGCAAGATCGGCGAGATGGACGCCGACGAGATCGGCATGGTCAGCGACTACACCGCCGACGGCATGCTGGTGGGCCACCTGGTGCGCGGCGTGGCGGAGCTGGACCGCTGCGGGCGGGAGCTGGGCGTGCGGCAGGAGCTGCTGATGATGCTGGAGCACATGGTGCTCTCCCACCACGACCTGCCGGAGTACGGCAGCCCCAAGCCGCCCATGTTCCCCGAGGCGGAGGTGCTGCACGTGCTGGACCTGCTGGACGCCCGCATCTTCGAGATGAACCGCGCCCTGACCGCGGCGGTGCCCGGCGGCTTTACCGAGCGCATCTGGTCGCTGGATCGGAAGCTGTACCGGCGGAAGGAGACCGCCGAGGCCGAGGAGGCGGACGAGTAAAAGCAGCGGCCAGCCGCCATCGCCTTTAAGCCCGCAGGTTCGACGCAATCAGGAGGAGTCGACGATGAGTAATACGCTGCAGATAATCCTTATCTTCGCATTGGCGGTGATTCTCGTGGCGGCTGAGGTGATCTTCGCCCGACTGCGCAAGCAGGGCAGGCCGCGCAACGGACTGGAAGCCCTGGTGTTTCTGGCGGTCCTGGGCGGCATGGCTGTCATCGTTGCGGTGTCTACCAGCCAGAGCGCCGTCTGGCGAAATGGCAATTTGGACAAGGCGCGCCAGAACCCGCTGGTTCAGCAGGTTTTGGACGACATGACGCTCCGGGTTGTGGAGGGCGACTACACCGGGCAGACGGACGCCGAGGGCAACGGTATTCGAAGCGTCTACTACGAGATCGCCGCGGGCTCTGAAAAGCCTGAGGGAGTGCGCGCGCAGATGCCCTGCATGATCCTGGAGCTGGGCGTGGACGAAAACGAGCGGCCCTTTGTTGCGGGCGTGACCCGCGTGGGCCGGGTGAAGGACGAAAAATGGCCGGACGAGGGCGACCCGGACGCCTTTAAAACGCTCTGCTTTTGGCTGCGCCGCAATCCGAACAGGGTCGACTACTGGACGGAGGGCGGCGTGCACGAGAGGTCCATGCAGGAGCAGGCGACGGCGTATGTCTACGATGTGGCGAGCGGCCGCTTCTTCTGGGACAACTGGGTGTTTTCCGACAGCCTCGGCGAAAAGACCACGAACGTGCGCGATACCAAGCTGAAGGCAAAGCACTTCGAGGAATTTATGGAGAATCTGATGAAATAAACCTTGTGGGCACGAAAATGGAGCCATCCAAACGGATGGCTCCATTTTGCTGCCTTTTTTACGCCACGGGGATGATCTCGCCCACGGGGGCGGGGTGGGCCGCCTGACGCATGGCCTCGGTGAGCCGGGTGAAGAATTCCGGGAAAATGGCGAAGGCCGCGAACGTCAGCAGCGCGCACAGGATGATCAGCAGGATGCCGGCCACGGCAAAGCTGCGCTTGCTGGTGGACTTCGCGAAGATCGCGGAGAGAATCAGGAAGATCAGGTTGACGCCGGGAATGGCGTACAGGATCAGCGACCCCATCCAGTTCAGCACCGAAGGCTGCTTTTTGCTTGTTTTCGCCATGATAAAGCTCCTCTCATAGGGACGGCCGTCGAAACGACCGGTACACGCTGGTTCATATACACCTCTATTATACATATCCGGGCGCGAATCGTCAAATCCTGCGGGCGGATTTCGAGAAAAAGTCTAATTTAGGGAGTAGGGAAGAGGGAGTAGGGAATGTGGCTGGCGCAAATTCGGTAGGGGCGGTATCTGGGCCGTCTTGCTGTCGCTGAAGGGCGGCGTTGCGCCGCCCGCCCGGGGGAGAACGAAGCGGGATTGGTGGCTGCCATGCTTCTGTAGGGGCGGCGTTGCGCCGCCCGCCCGGGGAGGCGGCAGCAGGGAAGAGGAAACGGGAGCGTTGCGTCGGGGGGGCCTGCGCCAGCCATGCCTGCCTGATAATATAATTTTGTAACATATCTATATTGCATTTTCTTGGAAAAATGGACAACACCTGGAAATATTGCGACGAGCATGGGAATATGAAGGGACATTTTAAGGACTTCACACATTTTGAAATACTTTTGTAATATAATGATACCAGATTTTAAAATCTGATAGAAAAGGTGAACCAATATGTTGCGGCGCGTACAAAAGATGATCTGCCTGGCCCTGATCCTGGTGCTGGCGCTGGCGGTGCTGTCCCCGGCGATGGCGGAATCGGTGAAGGCCAAGGTCAATTCCTCCTCGGCGAAGATCTACAAGTCGGCCTCCAGCTCCGCCAAGCACGTGAGCATGAAGAAGGGCACCCAGGTGACGGTGACCGCCGTCAAGGGTAGCTGGGCCAAGGTGAAGGTGAGCGGCAAGACCGGCTATATGCCCACCAAGTACCTGTCGAAGACGTCTTCCGCGTCGAAGTCCACCAGCAAGAAGGCCGCCAAGCGCACCGCGGGCTACGCCAGCAAGAACACCTACGTGTACAAGAGCGCGTCCTCCGGCTCCGCCCGGCGCTCCATCTCCAGGAACACCAAGGTGTATGTGGTGGGTAAGAGCGGCAGCTATTACAAGGTGCAGAACGCCAGCGGCTCGGCCACCGGCTATATCAAGGCCAGCTGCGTCAGCAAGAGCAAGGTTGCCGCCAAGAAGACCACTGCCAAGAAGAGCAGCAAGTCCTGGAAGAGCAAGGTCGTGAAGATGAGCTGGTTCGGGGCTGGCCAGAATGTGCTCCGCAAGGGCCAGTACGGCTACATCTACGACATCGACACCGGCATCGAGCTGAAGATCAAGCGCATGGGCGGCCATTACCACGCCGACGTGGAGCCTGCCACCGCCGCCGATACCGCCAAGCTGCTGCGCGTGGCCAAGGGCAAGTTCTCCTGGGACAGCCACGCCGTGATCCTGAAGGCCGGCGGCAAGTACGTGGCCTGCGGCATCAACACCAAGCCCCACGGCGACCAGACGATCCGCGGCAACAACTACAACGGCCAGTTCTGCCTGCACATGTGTGGCAGCTGGACCCACGCCTCCAGCAAGGAGAACAAGTATCACCAGCAGTCCATCGAGCGCGCCTACAGGTGGGCGCACAAATAGCGGGCGGCGCCCGCGGTCAACTGCTGCCGCGCTTAAGCGGCAGGTATGAAACGCAACAGAACGCCTTACAGAATAAGCCCGGTTTTTGAGCCGCTGATTCCAGCTCAAAACCGGGCGTTTGGTTTTGGGAGATCACCTTTTCCCGCGGGGCTTCGGTGCGGTGAGGTCGTAGCTGATGGCGATGAGACCTTCGATCTCCCGATCCTCCACCGTGCCGTCCAGCAGCACCGTGACCCAGTTATCCTTGTTCATGTGCCAGGCCGGGAGAAAGCCGCCCTTGCCCCGCAGGGAGCCCAGCAGGATCGGGTCGCACTTCACGTTGAGGATCTCCACCTCGCCGTCCTGTTCCAGGCCCAGGCTGCGCCGGGGGATGGGCTTGGCCGCGGCGAACCATTTGCGGTTGTCCGGCCGCCGGAACACGCACAGCTCCGGGTAGTGCCGAAACAGGTATTCCGCCTCCGCGCCGTAGGCATCGCATATGTGCCGGGTCAGTTCGCTGATGTCCATGGGTTCCGCCTCCCGTGCCTCTGTGGAATTATAAATCATTATACCTTGATTGTCGCCGTGCTGCCCTTTGGGGCCCGCCGATCCGGCCAACGCCCCTTCGGGGCCGTTGCCTAATCATTATACCATGATTGTCGGCGTCTTTCCCTGCGGGAGCCGCCGACCCGCGCAACCGGCCTTAGGCCCGGTTCGCTAATCCTTATTATACCATGATTTTCACCGTAATCCCTTCGGGCTTCCGGCGAATCGCGCAACCGCCGCACTTCATGCAGCCGGTTCGCTAATCCTTATTATACCATATTTCCGGCATGCGGGGAAGGGCCGGGGCAGGGGAGTGCCTTGCGCCGCGGCGCCGCTGCAAGGGCGCGGCGCCCGCGATTCCCTGTTTCCCAATCCCCTCAGCTGTGGTATAATATGAAAAAACCACGGAGGCGAGCGCATGATCTACCTCGACCACGCCGCAACGACGCCCACGGACGGGCGGGTCGTCGAAGAGATGACCCGGTGCATGCGGGACAGCTGGCGAAATCCCTCGGCGGCCTATTCCGGGGCCGGCGCGGCCCGCAGGGCGCTGCGGAAGGCCCGGCAGTCGGTGGCGGCGCTCATCGGCGCGACGCCCCAGGAGATCACTTTCACCTCCGGCGGCAGCGAAGCCAACAACCAGGCGCTGCTCATCGCCCGGGGCGGCCACGCGGTGGTGTCCGCCATCGAGCACGCTTCGGTGCTGAACGCGGCGAAATCCATCTGCAAAGAGGTTACGCTGGCGGCCCCGGACGCGGACGGCCGGGTGTCCCCGGAGGCGGTGGCCCGGGCGCTGCGGCCGGACACGCGGCTGATCTCGGTGATGCTGGCCAACAACGAGACCGGCGTGATCCAGCCCGTCGCGCAGATCGCCGCCATCGCCCGGGATCGGCACATCCCCCTGCACTGCGACGCGGTGCAGGCCGCGGGCCACATCCCCGTGGACGTGAAGGCTCTGGGCGCGGACGTGCTCACCCTGTCCGGCCACAAGTTCTGCGGCCCCCGGGGCGTCGGGGCGCTGTACGTCCGGCAGGGCGTGAGCGTGCCGCCGCTGATCCTCGGCGGCGGGCAGGAATTGGGCCGGCGCGCCGGAACGGAGAACCTGCCCGCCATCGCGGGGCTGGGCGCGGCGGCGGAGATCGCCCTAACGGACATGAATGAGGAGGCCGCGCGGGAGGCTGCGCTGCTGGATGCCTTTATAGAGGAAATTGGGCGGCGCGTCCCCGGCGCGCGTCTGCTGGGCGAAGGCGCGCCGCGGCTGCCGGGCGTGGCCGCGCTGCTGATGCCCCGGCTCACCTCCGAGCAGGCCATCGCCGCGCTGGACGCGAGGGGCGTGGAGGTGTCCGGCGGGGCCGCCTGCGCCAGCCGGGAGGCCGCCGTCAGCCACGTCTACCGGGCCATGGGTCTGTCGGAAGCCGACGCCGCCCGGGTCATCCGCGTCAGCATCGGCCGCGGCACCGCGGAAAAAGACCTCCGCACCGCGGCGGAGATCATGGAAGGAGTATATAGAGTTTAGAGTTAAGAGTTTAGATAAAGCCAGTGGCTGACGCGATAAGCTGACAGGTTCCGTGTCGAATAAGAAGAAATCCGAAGGATTTCCACCACAACTCCACTCTCAACTCTTGTTATTCCGCGCAGCTCCCCGCCACGCGCAGGGTCTGGGCGGCCAGCTTCGTGCCGGCCTGCACGGCCTGGGACAGCGGCGCGCCGTCCATCAGCGCGGCCACGGCGGCGGAGAAGAAGGCGTCGCCGGCGCCGGTGGTGTCCACCACGTCCACCTCCATGGGCGGGCAGTAGCCGAATTCGCCGGTCTGGTTGTCCACGTACACCGCGCCCTGGGCGCCCATGGTGATGACCATGGCCTTGATGCCCGCCACGGCGCTGCCCCGCTTCAGGGCCTCCAGCATGGCCTCGGGCGCCAGGTGGGTCAGATCCTCCCGGAACAGCCGCCCGGCCTCCATCTCGTTGCAGATGAAGCAGGCCACGTCGTGCAGGTACTCCGGGTGCTGCAATATGACCCCCATGTTGCCCACGATGGAATACACCGGCTTGCCGTGCTGCTTCGCCAGCGACAGCACCCGCCGGGAGATGGCCGCGTTGGTGTCCACCTCCAGCACCACGCCCTCGGCCGAGGCCATGATCTCATCGCCGTGCCGATCCAGGTAGGCCTCCATGGCCGAAAAGTCCGGCTGGCGGGAGATGGACCCGGCCAGGTCGCCCTTCTCGTCCAATATGGCCAGCCACATGCCCATGCCCTTTGGGGCCTCGATCACGTGCTCCGCGTCCACGCCCAGCGCCGCCAGCTTTTCCCGCACGTCCCGGCCCAGGGCGTTGTCGTCCACCATGCTGACAAATTGCGCCTTCACGCCCAGCTTCACGAAGTTCTCCGCCACGTTGCGGCACACGCCGCCCGAGGTGACCTGCACCTCGCCCACGTTGCGCTCCAGCGGCAGGTAATGGTTCTGGGCAAAGCCCTTCACGTCCACGAACACCGCGCCAACCACCAGCATGCCATCCGCCTCCCGTATGCTCTTGTAATCCCCTGTATTATAGCATCATTTGACAGCCGCAATCAAGCCAAAATCCCCATTTCTCCAGGTTCAATGACACTAAACTTTTGGGCCTATAATTTAATCACATACATTTAACGCTTTGAGCGCCGCCTGCATATTGACATGGAAGCGGAAAGGTGGTTTAATATATTTCGCCCAAAAGTTCAGTAATCTTAAACTCGGGTGATAAAAAGCATGGAGGCGGGACTGTGAAAATCGGTGATAAACTGCGCAGGCTGCGCCTGCAGCGCGCCCTGACCCAGGAGGAGCTGGCGGACCGCTGCGAGCTGTCGAAGAGCTTCATCTCCCTGCTGGAGCGGGATCTGACCTCCCCCTCGCTGGACACGCTGTCGGACCTGCTGGAGACGCTGGGCACCGACCTGCCCACCTTCTTCCGCAAGGAGGACGAGAAGCTGGTGTTCACCGGCGAGGACATCTTCGTCAAGGAGGACCCGGACGGCCTGAAGGGCATGATCCGCTGGCTGATCCCCTCGGCCCAGAAGAACGAGATGGAGCCGATACTGCTGGAGATGGGCCCCGGCGGCGAGACGGCCGAGGACGACCCCCACGAGGGCGAGGAGTTCGGCTATGTGCTCAGCGGCACGGTGAAGATCGTGCTGGGCGACCACGTGGAGCGCGCCCGCAAGGGCGAGAGCTTCTACCTGCGCCCCACCGCCCCCCGCAAGCTGGTGAACGCCGGCAAGGGCGTGTGCCGGGTGCTGTGGGTGTCCACACCGCCGTCCTTTTGAATGAGGAGTGAGGAATGAGGAATGGATGAAGAAATCCCTCCGGGATTTCCTTGATTCAAATACAGCCGCCATGGCTCGTCCTCTTATAATAAAAACAAATCCCGTAGGGATTTGCGCCGCAATTCCTCACTCCTCATTCCTAATTCCTCACTAAAACCAAACGATATTCCCCCGAATGGAGTGTTTGAAATGGTCCAGGATACCCGCCTCATCGAGCTGAAGGGCGTCTGCAAGAATTTCGGCGACACACAGGTGCTGCGCGACGTGGATCTGTACATCCGCAAGTGCGAATTCATCACGTTGCTGGGCCCTTCCGGCTGCGGCAAGACCACGCTGCTGCGCATCATCGGCGGGTTCGAGATGCCCTCCAGCGGCGAGGTGCTGTTCGAGGGCAGCGACCTGACGGTCATCCCGCCCTACAAGCGCCGAATCAACACGGTGTTCCAGAAGTACGCGCTGTTCAACCACCTGAACGTGTACGACAACATCGCCTTTGGCCTGAACCTGAAGACCCCGGAGCAGCTGGGCGTGAAGACCAAGGCCGAGAAGAAGAAGGAGATCGAGCGCCGGGTGAAGCGGATGCTGCGGCTGGTGAAGATGGATGGCTATGAGAAGCGCTCCACCGATGCGCTTTCCGGCGGCCAGCAGCAGCGCATCGCCATTGCCCGCGCGCTGGTGAACGAGCCGGAGGTGCTCCTGTTGGACGAGCCCCTGGGCGCGCTGGATCTGAAGCTGCGCAAGGAGATGCAGCTGGAGCTGAAAGCCATGCAGCAGCAGCTGGGCATTACGTTCATCTACGTGACCCACGACCAGGAGGAAGCGCTGACCATGTCGGACACCATCGCCGTGATGAACGGTGGGCGCATCCAGCAGATCGGCGACCCCAAGCGCATCTACGACGAGCCGAAGAACGCCTTCGTGGCGGACTTCATCGGCGAGAGCAATATCCTCAGCGGCACCATGCTGCAGGACGAGCTGGTGGAGTTCTCTGGCACCGAATTCCAGTGCGTGGACGAGGGCTTCGGCACCAACGCGCCCGTGGACGTGGTCATCCGGCCCGAGGACATCATGATCGTGGGCGAGGACGTGGGCATGCTCACCGGCACGGTGCAGAGCGTGATCTTCAAGGGCGTCCACTATGAGATGATGATCAAGGGCGAAAGCGACGGCACGCTCTGGAAGGTGCACTCCACCACCATGCAGCCCGTGGGCACCCGCGTGGGCATGACCATCGTGCCCTACAACATCCACATCATGCGCAAGGCGACCACGGCCGACGCCGTGCCCGTCTCTGACAGCGGCAAAGAGGAGGCCTGACCATGAAGCGTTCCTGGTATGCCAGCCCCTACGCGCTGTGGATGCTGCTGTTCGCGGTGGTGCCCCTGCTGTTCGTGTGCTGGTACGCCTTCACCACCCCGGACGGCGCCTTTACCCTGGCCAACTTCCAGGAGTTCACCAAGCCCCGCTACATGGGCGTCATCCTGCGCAGCCTGAAGCTGGCGCTGTACTGCACGGCGCTGTGCCTGCTGATCGGCTATCCCACGGCCTACTTCCTGGCCGGCCGGGGGTTCAACCACGCCCAGAGCCTGGTGGTGCTGATCCTGCTGCCCATGTGGATGAACCTGCTGCTGCGCACCTACGCGATGATGACGCTGCTGGACGACAACGGCGTGCTGAACGCGGCGCTGACGGCCCTGGGCCTGGGCAAGGTGAGGGTCATCGGCACGGAGGGCGCGGTGCTGATGGGCCTGGTTTACAACTACCTGCCCTTCATGGTGCTGCCCATCTACACGGTGCTGAAGAAGATGGACTATTCCGTCATCGAGGCCGCGGAGGACCTGGGCTGCAACCCGCTGCGGGTCATCACCCGGGTGGTGATCCCCATGTCGGTGCCGGGCATCGTCTCCGGCGTCACCATGGTGTTCATGCCGGCGGTCACGTCCTTCGCCATCTCCACGCTGCTGTCCAACGGCAAGATCCGCCTGGCGGGCGATTTGATCGACTATATCTTCAACCAGTCCTCCAACCCCAACCGCTGGAACATCGGCAGCTCGTTCTCGCTGATCATGCTGGTGCTGATCCTGCTGTCCATCGGTTTTTTGCGCAAGGTGGACCCGGACAATGAAGGGGGTGGCATGTGGTGAAGACGATTTCCGCCGAAACCCGGCGGGCTCCGGCGGACCGTGCGACCGCTCGCTTCGCTCGCTGGTCCGCTAATCGGGCCAATCGCCTCAAGACCGTGCGCACCATCTGGATGGCGCTGCTGATGCTGTTCCTCTACGCGCCCATCCTGATCATGATCGCGCTCTCCTTCAACGCCTCCGTATCCCGCAGCCAGTGGACGGGCTTCACCCTGGACTGGTACGTGAAGCTGTTCAATGACCCGGCGATCCTTGGCGCGCTGAAGACCACCATCGAGGTGGCCGTGGTGGCCACGATCATCTCCACCATCATCGGCACCCTGGGCGCCATCGGCATCCACGCCATGAATTCCGGCATGGCGGGCATGCTGATCAACGTGTCCTACCTGCCCATGACCACCCCGGACATCGTCACCGGCGTTTCGCTGATGCTGATGTACCTGTTCTGCCATGTGCCCCTGGGCAAGTGGACGATGATCTTCGCCCACATCGCCTTCGACATCCCCTACGTGCTGTTTTCGGTGATGCCGAAGCTGCGGCAGATGAACCCGAACCTGTACGAGGCGGCGCTGGATCTGGGCTGCAAGCCCATCAAGGCGCTGTGGAAGGTCATCATCCCGGAGATCACCCCCGGCATCTTCACCGGCGCGCTGCTGGCCTTCACCATGTCCCTGGACGACTTCGTCATCTCCTACTTCACGTCCTCGGATATGTACCCGAACCTGTCCCGCATCGTGTATTCCTCCACCAAGCTGGGGGTCAAGCCCACGATGTATGCCCTGTCCACGCTGATGTTCACCACGATCCTGATCCTGCTGGTGCTGGTGAACAAGCGCACGAAGCTGGAAAACCTGTAGAGGGTTTGCCATAGATACCACGAAAACACTGGAGGATGCTGCAAATGAAGAAAGTCCTTGCTCTGATGCTGGTTGCCATGCTGCTGGCTGTTGCGCTGACCGCTTGCAAGAAGGCCGATCAGAAGACCGAAGAGCCCGCTGCCGCCGTTGAGGAGACCGTCGAAGAGGCCGCCGAAGCCCCCGCCGAGGAAGCCGAGCCCGCCGAGGAGTCGAAGCCCGAGTCCTCCGCCCGCGCCGAGATCAAGGTCTACAACTGGGAAGACTACATCGACCGCGAAGTGCTGAACCTCTTTGAAAAGGAGACCGGCATCCACGTGAACTATGTCACCTTCTCCCAGAACGAGGACATGTACACCAAGCTGTCCACTGGCGCGGAGAGCTATGACGTGGTCATTCCCTCCGAGTATATGATCGAGCGCCTGATCAAGGAAGACCTGGTCGTCGAGCTGAATCTGGACAACATCCCGAACCTTGAAAACGTGGTGGACAACCTGCGCGATCCCATCTACGATCCCGGCAACGCCCACTCCGTGCCCTATATGTGGGGCACCCTGGGCATCGTCTATAACACCGACATGGTGACCACCCCCGTCACCAGCTGGACCGCGCTGCTGGACGAGACCGTGGAGGGCAAGATATTCATGATGGACTCCATGCGCGACACCGTGGCCATCGGCCTGATCATGAACGGCAGTTCCGTGAACAGCGATGACCTGGACGAGCTGGAAGCCGCCCGGAAGTGGCTGCTGGACCAGAAGGATTCCGGCGTGGTGGACGGCTACATCCTGGACCAGGCCAAGGACATGATGGCCGGCAACGAGGCCGCCATGGCCGTGATGTATTCCGGCGACGCGCTGTATGCCATGGAGAAGAACGACAAGCTGGCCTATGTCATCCCCGACGAGGGCAGCAACATCTGGGTGGACGGCATGTGCATCCCCAAGACCACTCAGAACCAGGAGGCCGCCGAGCAGTTCATCAACTTCATGTGCCGCCCGGACATCGCCAAGATGAACATGGACTACATCTACTACAGCTCTCCGATCAAGCAGGTGGTTGAGGAACTGTCCGAGGAAGAGCTGGCCAGCACCGCCATGAACCCCACCGATGAAATGGTGAAGCGCTGCGAGTACTATGTGGATATCTCCAGCTTCAAGAATGCCGGCGTCTATGATGACATCTGGATGGATGTGCTGATGTAATGGAGGCCCCCGGGGCATCGCCCCGGGCCCCGTTCGCTGCCGCCGGGGCAGTTGAAACCATGTTGCAGAAAAACCCGTTCTTTGATTCCCTTCCCGAAGCAGTTTCCGAGAGGGGAACCGAAGAACGGTTTTTTTGGCGGCCTGCGCTCGCTGTTCAGTGAAGCTTCGCGTTCGGTACCCTGCGCCGAGCCGCTCGCTTCAATTCACGACTCGGCAGGCCGCCGCTGCATGGGGGAGCAGCGCAGAATGGGACAAGGCTGAATGGGGGACCGGATTGCCACGTCGGGCCATGCAATGGCCCTCCTCGCAATGACGCTTTTACGAACCGTCAGGCTGCTCTTCTATTGCAATAGAAGGAAAACCTGCCGTCCGATACAACGTCATTGCGAGGAGGAGCGCAGCGACGACGTGGCAATCCGGTTTCCTGCGCATAATCTTTTGCAGGGGTGGCGTTGCGCCGCCCGCGCCATTCCCGGTCAACGGGTCGTCTTCTCATAATCGGCCCGATCCCGCCATACAATCCCGCAAAGGGGGTGTGGCCATGCAGAACGCCGAGACGGGTCGGGAGCACGCATTGACGCTCGTGGGCCGCAAGCGGTTGAGCCTGACCGGGGTGGAGGACGTGGACTGCTTCAACGAGCAGATCGTGGTGCTGCGCACGTCCCAGGGCACGCTGACGGTGGCCGGGGCGGGGCTGAACATCTCGCAGCTGAGCCTGGAGGCGGGCAAGGTGGAGCTGGAGGGCGAGGTGGACGCCCTGGAGTACAGCGGCGGGAAGAAGAAGGGCGGCTGGCTGGGCCGCCTGCTGCGCTGATGCTGTTTGCCACCGCGGGCCAGGGCTGGGTGTTTTTGTGGATGCTCGGCGCCGGGGCGCTGATCGGGGCCTGGTACGCGCTGCTGGCGGCGCTGAGGAGGCTGCTCTGCGCTGGATTCTGGCTGTCGCTGGCGGCGGACCTCGCCTTCGGCGCCGGTGCGGCTGCGGTCTTCTGCGCGGCGCTGGTGGCGGCGGACTACGGCCGGGTGCGCTTGTACGACGTGCTGGCCGCGCTCACGGGCTTTTTCCTGTTCGCCGCCGGGGCCTTTCCGCCGGCCAGGGCGGCGGCGAGGGGCCTGGCCGGGGCGGCGCGTCGCATTTTCGTCAAGATTCGGGCATATCGTTGGATTAAAGTCATATTCAGGTGACAGGAATTGGGTTAAGAATGTCGAAAATATATCGAATAGGGTAAACTTTGGGATTGCGAGGTGAGGCGGCGATGCGGCGCAGGGCAAAACCCCGGTTCTGGCTGTTGATGATAGCCGTGACGCTGCTGGTGTTCGGGGCCAGCTTCCTGGTGATGAGGGCCCGGTATGCCCAGGGCGAGGCGCGTCTGAAGCAGGCCCGGGCGGATCGGGACGAGCTGGTGCTCCAGGTGAACGCGCTGACCGACCAGCTGAACTTCGCCCGGACGGACGACTACGTGATCCGCACGGCCCGGGACGAGCTGGGCATGATCATGCCCGGGGAAGTGCGCTATGTGAACGGCGCGAGATAGAACGCGATGACAGGACGCCCTCAAGCGGTTCGCTTGGGGGCGTTTATGAGTAGGAGGGGTATACGCATGACAAATCCCATCTTTGGCTTCATCGGCTGCGGCAACATGGGCGGGGCGCTGGCCACGGCGGCGCGCAAGGCCCTGCCGGGAGAGAACATCCTGCTGGCCAACCGCACGCCCGGCAAGGCGGCCGCGCTGGCGGAAAAGCTGGGCGCGCGGGCGGTGGACAACGCCGCCGCGGCGAAGGAGAGCGACTATCTGTTCCTGGGGGTGAAGCCCCAGATGATGGCCGGGATGCTCTCGGGCATCCGCGACGCGCTGGCCGCGCGACAGGCGCCCTGCGTGCTGGTGACCATGGCGGCGGGACTGTCCATGGAGGCCATCCGCGGCATGGCCGGGGTGGACTTCCCGGTGATCCGCGTGATGCCCAACACCCCGGCGGCCATCGGCGAAGGCATGGTGCTGTGCTGCTCGGACGGCGCGACGGAGGCGCAGCTTGCCGAGTTCACCCGCATCATGGCCGGCGCGGGCCAGCTGGACTTCATCGACGAGAAGCTGATCGACGCGGGCAGTGCCGTGGCTGGCTGCGGCCCGGCCTTCGCGGCCATGCTCATCGAGGCGCTGGCGGACGGCGGCGTGGCCTGCGGGCTGCCGAGGGCGAAGGCCCAGCTGTACGCGGCGCAGATGCTGAAGGGCACGGCGGCGCTGGCGCTTCAGACCGGCCAGCACCCCGGCGCGATGAAGGACGCGGTGTGTTCTCCCGGCGGCTCCACCATCCAGGGCGTGCGGGCGCTGGAGGCGGCGGGCTTCCGCGGCGCGGCCTTCGAGGCCGTGGTGGCCGCCTATGAAAAGACGCTGGAGCTGGGCCGGAAATGAGTGAGTTCGCAAACGGGAATTTCGCGCTGCTGGCGCTGATATTGCTGGCGGTGGGCGTGGGCGCGGCCATACTCTGCGCGGCGCTGATGTCCCGGCGCACGGAAAGGCGCCAGGCCCGGGTGCTGGGCCGGCTGCGCCACGATTCCGAGCAGCAGGCCGAGGCCGTGGCCCGGCTGGGCGAGGGCCTGAATGCCGCGCTGCGCCAGATGGAGGCCATGTCCGGCGCCATGGAGACGCGGCAGGACCGCATGCGCCGCACGCTGGACGAGCGCATGGAGCTGATGAACCAGTCCAACGAGCGCCGGCTGGAGCAGATGCAGGCGCTGGTGACCGGCAAGCTGGAAAACGTGCACCGGGGCCTGGGCGAGCTGCGGGAGTTGTCCCTGGGCGTCACCGACCTGAAGAAGATGCTGGGCGGGGTGAAGACCCGGGGCGTTTGGGGCGAGGTGCAGCTGCGCGGGCTGCTGGAGCAGCTGTTCGCGCCGGGGCAGTACCTTGAAAACGTGGCCATCCCGGCCCTGTCCCAGAACCGGGTGGAGTTCGCGCTGATCATGCCCACGGCGGGGGAGGAAGCGCCGCTGCTGCCCATCGATTCCAAGTTTCCCCAGGAGGACTACCTGCGGCTGATGGACGCCCAGCAGGCCGGGGACATCGAGACCGCCAGGCGCTGCGCACTGCAGTTGGAGCGGGCGGTGCTGGAGCAGGCCAAGCGCATCCACGACAAGTACATCCGCCCGCCCCAGACCACCGACTTCGCCGTGATGTTCCTGCCCACCGAAAGCCTCTACGCCGAGGTGGCGCGCCGGGACGGGCTGATCGAGCGGGTGCAGGAGCGCTATCGCGTGCTGATCTCCGGCCCCGCCACCCTCTGCGCGCTGCTGACCAGCCTGCAGCTGGGCCTGCGCACCGTGACGCTGGAGAAGCGCAGCGGCGAGGTGCTCTCGACCCTCACCGCCATGCGCCAGGACTTCGCCCGCTTCGACGAGTCCATCCAGCGCATGCGCCAGCGCCTGAACCAGACCGAGGAGGAGCTGAACGGCCTGGAGCAGCGGGCGCGAAAGGTCGTGAAGGTGCTGGAGCAGGTGGAGGGCGAGTAGCGACAGGACAAAAAAAGCCCCTTGGGCAATGTTATCAGTTTAAGGGTTTTCGATGAATCGATAACCTGTACGTCAAGGAAATATACAGATCCTTCGACTGCACCTTGCTGATCGTAAGGCTCCGCTCAGGATGACACACGGCGCGACGGTGTCATTCTGAGCGGAGTGGAGCCGCAGGCGGAACGCAGTCGAAGAATCTTTTTGGAATTGTGCACGATTAGCGGGCGGACCGCCAAAGGCGGGCGTCGCGCGGTCCGGCGGAGGCCGCAGGACTTCGCCGGAAATCGTTTGATCTTCTCATCCAAATGACATTGGCCCCTCGGGGCCTTTTTTTATCGCGTCAGTCCGCGTAGGGCACGTATTCGAAGCACTCATCCTCGCTCACGCCGTCCACCAGCAGGCCCCAGCCCTTTTCATAGTTGGGGGAGATGGCCAGGACGCCCTCGGTGCCGTCGGGGGTGATGAACTGCGCGATGTCCTGCTTGTCGCTGGCGACGATCACGATCTTGTCACCGGGCTGCAGCGTACCGGCGGGATTGCCGTTCAGGTCGGCGTATGCCAGGGGCACGGCCACCGTCAGCGCGCCGTACTCCCACAGGCCGTCGTCGAACTCCTCGATGTCGCGCACCCACAGGCCGTCGTCGTCAAATTCAAACCGGTCGTGGGGCCCCAGCGCGAACGTGCGCGCGCCGAACCAGGTGCCCAGCACGTCCTGGCTGCCGGACAGCGTGACGGCGTTGCCGGAGATGGCGGTGATCTGGCCGTAGCCGGTCAGGTAGTAGCCGTCGGTGGCGTCCATCCGGCCGGAGTCGGGGAACAGCACCTCGTAGAGCGCCTCGCCGTCCCAGCGCAGGCACCAGGCACAGTAGTCGTCGCTCATCACGTCGCCGGACACCAGGATCTCCCACTGCCCGTCGCCGTCCAGATCGACGATGTCCACCACCTCGTTCCACACGATCCCGGTGGCGTATTCGCAGCTCGCGCCGTCCGCGGCGGTGACGGTCAGGGTCACCACGTCGTCGTAGTCCCCGGGGGCATAGGCCCAGGAGACGCTCTCCCCGGCGCCGTCGCCGTCCAGGTCCACGGCCACCGCCTCGCCCGCCGCCGGGGTCAGCGGCTCCTCCGCCAGGGCGGGCACAGCCGCCAGGGCCAGCATAAGCAGCAGGACCAGCATCTTCTTCATGGGTAAAACCTCCTTCGTGTTCCGTATACGCCTTGGACGGACCGCGGGGCGGGCCGGTTCCCGCCTCAAGCCTTGCGCACGCACCAGATTACGTTTCGGGCCGAACCCTCCGCGCTCTCGCCGCGATAGCCGCCGTAGACGTTCACGATCTCGTAGCCGCACAGCTCCAGCAGGTATTTCATCTCCTGGCGATAGGTCTGGCGCATCTTCAGCGGGCGCACCCGCTCGCCGATGACGTTTCCGGCCCCGTCCAGCGTCTCGAACTTCCAGTTGCCGCTCATCACCTGGGTGTAGGGGTCGTAGCCGATGGCGTTGTAGATGCGCTCCCGCCGCCCCTGGCGGTTCACGTACTCCAGCCGAAGGGTGTAATCCTCGCCTGACGTGGCCATCTGCTGGGCCTGGAAGGCGGGATGGGGGTCGAAGGTGTTGAAGGTGAGCATGCCGCCCTCCGCCAGGTTCTGCCGGATGTTCAGGAGCGCCGCGCGCTGGTCTTCAGGCGTCAGCAGGTGCATGAAGCCGCTGCGGGCGATGATGGCGCAGGAGTAGCGCCGCGCGCCCCTGAAGTCGGTCATGTTTGCCGGGAAGATGTTGAGCTGGAAGCCCATGGCCCGGGCCTTGTCGGCCGCCTCGCGGCACATGGCCCCGGACAGGTCGGTGCCGTCGGCCGGGATGCCGTTCTGCGCCAGGTGCAGCAGCACCGCGCCGGTGCCGCAGGCGATGTCGATCACGCCGCCCTGGCCGTACCGGCGGGCAAAGTCCAGGTAGAAGGCCAGGAAGCGGCGTGGTTGTCCTGGCTCGAGTACATCGCGTCCAGATAGAGGTCGTAGTTCTCGGCCACGTCCTCAAAATCGTGCAGGTCCCTTGGAATCATGGGGCATCTCCATCATTGGGCCTTGGTGAAGTTGAAGCCGTTCCGCGCGCCGATGACCAGGAATGTGATCGCCAGCCCCACCACCAGCGCCACGAGCATGGCGCGCCGGGCGATGGCCAGGTCCCGGCGGATGACCCGCTCGATGTACCGGGGCAGCAGCAGCGCCAGCAGCGCCGCCACCACCATGCGATAGGTGGCCAGCTCATCGCTGCCGAAGTAGAGTATGGCCAGCGCAACGAGCCCCAGCAGCGCGCCGCCGACGATCTGCGTCCAGAACCACTGCCTGTCCGTCAGGGCGTTGACCCGCTCCTCCCACTTGCTTGGGATGTACTCCTCGTCGTCCTCGTCGGGCGCGTTCCCGTCGGCCTTCGGCTGGGGGACGACGTCGTCCACATAGGGCACGAATTCCGGCTGCGGGTTCGCTTCGACAGGCGCTTCCGCCCCGGCCTGGCCGGGGGCCTCGGCGGAGGAAGGGGCCTCCATCTGCGGCTCCGGGCGCTTGGGTTCCTCGCCCCGCTGGAGGGCGGCGACGGCCTCGGCCTCCAGCCGGGCGATCTCCTCCGGCGTCGGCGCGGGCCTGGGTTTGTTCTGCTGATCCATGGCAATGACCTCCATAAATGCTGCCTCAATTTTACCATCTTGCGGCGGCGTTGACAAGGGTTTATAATGAGTTCATCTGGACGTGGGAGAATGATGGTGGACAGAATTCCTGCTCCCTATGCCCTGAACAGAGGTGAATCGCATGTTTCATATCCTGGTGGTGGAGGACAACGCCAATACCCGCAAGCTGATGGAGGCGGTGCTGGCCCAGCACGGCTACCAGCCCATCCTGGCCCGCGACGGCATCGAGGCGCTGGAGGTGCTGGACAGGAAGCACGTGGACCTGATCGTGCTGGACATCATGATGCCCCGGATGGATGGCTATGAGTTCACCCGCACGCTGCGCGAGTCCGGCTGCGACCTGCCGATCCTGATGGTCACCGCCAAGGAGAAGCCCGCCGACAAGCACAAGGGCTTCATGATCGGCACGGACGACTACATGGTCAAGCCCGTGGACGAGGAGGAGATGATCCTGCGCATCGCCGCGCTCCTGCGCCGCAGCCGCATCGTCAACGAGCACCGGCTCACCGTGGGCGGCACCGTGCTGGATTACGACGCGCTGTCGGTCAGGACGCCGGAGGGCGAGCGCACCCTGCCGAAGAAGGAGTTCATGCTGCTGTTCAAGCTGCTCAGCTATCCGGGCAAGATATTCACCCGGCGGCAGCTGATGGACGAGATCTGGGACATGGATTCCGACACCGACGAGCGCACCGTGGACGTGCACATCAACCGCCTGCGCGATCACTTCCGCAGCAGCGAAGATTTTGAGATCGCCACCGTGCGCGGTCTGGGCTACAAGGCGGTGAAGAAGGATTGAAGAACCCGTTCAAGCGCGAGGAGGGCGGCCTGCCCGCGCCCCACGACCCGGCGCGCCACTGGTGGCAAAACCTGCCCCGCCGGGACAGCTTTTATATGACGCTGTGGACGTTCCTCTGCGGCGTGATCCTCACGGCGGGCCTGATGGCCGCTGCGGCCTACGGCTTTCTGGTGTTCTTCGGGCTGCTGGTGAACCCGTTCACCCGCACGCTGGCCATGCCCACGCTGCTGATGGTGTTCATACTGATGCTGGCGGCGGGCCGGGGGCGCAGCAAGCTGCGGCCCATCAACGACCTGGTGCACGCCATGGACGCGGTCAGCCAGGGCGATTTTTCCGTGCGCGTGGACGCCGAGAACGTGCCCGGCGACATGGGCGCGCTGGCCAGCAGCTTCAACGAGATGGCCACCGAGCTGGGCGGGCTGGAGATGTTCCGCAAGGACTTCATCAACAACTTCTCCCACGAATTCAAGACGCCCATCGTGTCCATCCGCGGCTTCGCCAAGCAGCTGGAGCGGGACGACCTCACCGACGCGCAGCGCCGGGAGTACCTGGACATCATCGTGTCCGAGTCCGACCGCCTGGCCAACATGGCCAGCAACGTGCTGCTGCTTTCCAAGCTGGAGAACCAGACCATCGTCACCGACAAGACCGCCTTCGCCCTGGACGAGCAGCTGCGCCGGGCGATATTGCTGCTGGAAAAGCAATGGTCGGAGAAGGAGATCGAGCTGGACGTGGACCTGGAGGAGCTCGAATTCTTCGGCAACGAGGAGATGCTGAACCACGTCTGGGTGAACCTGCTGGGCAACGCCATTAAGTTCTCACCCAGGGGCGGCGCGCTCGCCGTGCGCCTGCGCCGGGAGGGCGACGCGGCCGTGGCCAGCGTGCGGGACGAGGGCCCCGGCATGGACGAGGACACCCGCCGCCGGGTGTTTGAAAAGTTCTATCAGGGCGACACCGCCCACTCCACCGAGGGCAACGGCCTGGGCCTTTCCCTGGTGAGCCGCATCGTGGACCTGTGCGGCGGCGACGTGGCCGTGGACAGCGCCCCCGGGCAGGGCTCCACGTTCACCGTGCGCCTGCCCATCGAGGAGCATCCGTAGGGGTGGCGGGGGATCCGGCTGGTGCGGAAACGGTGCCCGGCAGCCTCCCGCCGCAGCGGGGAGGTGCCCCGCATGGGCGGCGGGGCGCCCGGCTCCTTGCGGGGAAGGCTCCGCCTTCGGAAAAACTGCTCTGAAAAAAATCCACCCAACATCTTGACAACGCCCCCCAAAGGTGCTATAATAACCCCTGTCGTCAAGACAATAACTTCATATTTGGTCGCATGGCTCAGTTGGTAGTACGTACTGGTAGGATTCTCAAACTGAATATGGTCGCATGGCTCAGTTGGTAGAGCACATCGTTCACATCGATGGGGTCACAGGTTCGAGTCCTGTTGCGACCACCAAACGGGAGAAGCCCTGAAAAACAAGGCTTCTCCTTCATTTTGTCTATGCTCGGGGGTGTGCATTTTTTCTCTGCACACCCCTCTGTTTTCGTTGATGTGAACAGCGCGAGCACTCCCTCTGTCAACATCACGTCGATGTGAACGACTCGGGCGGTCGATGTGAACAGCTCGGCGGATTAGATGTGAACGGCTCGGGCGTTAGATGTGAACGAAATGCCGGTTGTAGGTGTGAACAGTCCGCTGAAAAATAAAAACCTGCGGGGTTGTCCTTCCCCACAGGCAATTTAGTTTCTTGCTCAGGCGCTCTTTCCGAGGAACTGATCAAGCGAAATCCTGAACTTGATATGGATTTTCCGATTGGCCCGAACCTCAACTTTTTCGATGATCCGGGCAATGATCATGTGGCGGGTCTCGATGTTGGCCTTGTCGTAGCAGTCTGCCCAGGAAAGCATCTCGTCGATCTGGGCCTGCGTCTCCTTCTGGCTCATCTGTTCCTGCTCCAACCGGGCACGGGCTTCCTCGATGGTCTGGGCCGCCGCGTCCCGCTTGGCGCGGTGCTTGATGATCATGGTGTTGATGACGCTCAAGTCCAGCGCGCTCTCCCCGGTCAGCGCTTTGACCGCTTCCTCTTCCAGGGCCGTCACCTGCTTCTGAGCGTTTTCATATTCCTTCTCCGCCTGCTTCAGGGCGACCTTATACATTTCTGTGTTCCGGGCGCTGGCCATCTGGAGCAGCTCCTCTCTGGGCTTGGACGCCAGCTTGCTGAGAAAGCTCCTCACCTGGACTTCGACCGCGTCGTTGATGGGCTGCATGTCGTAGGTGCTCTGCCCGGCGCAGGTATGCCGCGATGAGATTTTCCGGTAGCAGCGGTACAAATCACGCTCATAGGTGCGAACCGTCCCATCGGCCAGCTTGCGCTTTGTGGTGTTGTGGGTATAGCACATCCGGTTGCCGCACTCCCCGCAGTACAATATCCCGGTGAGCAGGCCCCTGGCGTCTGTGCGGAGAGGCACCACAAGGTCATCGCCGCAGGTCTTCGACGCACGCGCTTTGACGGTCTGCAGGCAGCGTTCGTAGGTGGCGTCATCGATGAGCCGAAGGTGTTCAAAAGGCTCGGAGCGTTCATCGCCGAACTTCAGGACACCGATGTAGACCGGGTTGTCGATCAGCGCCCGGATGCTGGTACCGCGCCACAACGTCGTTCCGCGTTTGGTCTTGATGCCCCTGTCGTTCAGGTACTGGGCGACCCTGTTGGTGCCGTACCCCTCTTCGGTCAGGAGATGGAAAATCTCCCTGACGACCTTGCCTTCCTCCTCGTCGATCATCAGATCCCGGACGGGCTTGTTCTTTTTGTTGGTGCGGCCCTGGAATTCCAGCCGGTAGCCATACGGCACCAGACCGCCACGCCACTGGCCCTCCTGGATCATCTGCGAGTGCTTGGTGCGAACGCGGATGGCAGTCTTTTCGCTTTCGCCGGAAGCCTGCCAGAACCGGATGTAGTTCAGTAGCTTGTCCACATGGGTGTCGAAGCGCTGCTCCCCTTCGCGGGTGCTCCATAACAATAGCCGCGACCCAGAATGTGCACTGGATCGCGGCAATATTTCTTTATCCTATCCTTCCGTACTTTCCAGAGACCCAAGCATTCTGCCCTTTGTACTGCACCAGCAGCCAGCCTCCGTCAGAGACCTGCCCGCCGTAAGGCAGTGTGTCTCCCCTGTGGGCTACCCCCAGGATCTTCCCGTCGGTATTCGGCGCAGTGCGGATGTAGCAGTTGCCGCCGACGATGGTGACGTTGATCGGGCAGCTGTCGCCGCTGCAAGCAGCGCCCTCCAGGGCTTCTACCGCTTTCTCCAGCGCCACCAGCGTGGCCGGGCCGCATTCGCCATCCACGTCCAGCCGGGCATCCTTCTGGAAGGCCCGCAGCGCAAGATCGGTGCAGTCACCAAAGTCGCCATCGCAGCCCCAGGAGCCCATGTCATAGCCCAGTTTCAGCAGCATCTCCTGCATCAGCTTAACGTCCTGTCCCTCGCAGCCATACTTGATGGTACGGTCACCGAGAGCATACTCCACAGGGTGAATCGTGCCCTCGTACTTGCTGCCGTTGCTGAGCACAACGACGGTGTGTCCACTGGTCTTGGTGACCAGGATGTCGCCCCGGCCCAGATACGTGGACTGGGACTGATACTTGCTCCCGGTGAGCTCGGTGAACGTGCCGGTCTTGTTCAGGTTGCTGGGCATGTTCCCCGTGCGAAAACCCTCCGGCAGACCGGTGATGCCCGCGTAAGCAATACACACCCGAACCAACGCAGAGCAGTCCGTTTCGCAGGGCGTGGTCACTTTGGAGACATCGAAGCCGACCTTCTCTGCCGCCTTGTAGAGCGTGTTCCTCTGGTACTGGTCGTACCCGATCTTGCTGTTCTTGCAGGCGCGTTCCATACACTGGGCGATCTTCTCCGCCACAGACGGATTCTTTGCCCTGAAGACCCTCCATCCCTTGGAATGCAGATACCAGTTCTGGGTGGAGACCTCCTTGCCGGTCTGGTCGCCTGCCTGCCCACCATGGGCCTTGCCGTTCTCGTCGATCCTCGCGCTTCCTACCTTGACTGCCATAATGATACCCTCCTTCATAAAAATGGGGCGGCGGTTGATTCCCGTCGCCCGGTGTGGTATAAATATAGACGACGGCTATTCTCCGTCGCCCTTATCATCCTGGTCGGTCGTATCATCCTTGTCCTTGCCGTCTCTGCCATGCAGCTGTGCCAGCGCTTCCCGGAGCTTGTCCGGGATGGGAAGCCCGATATGGGCGGCGTTCTCGAAGAGGGACAGCGCCTCGTTGCTCATGTAGAAGCAGATTACTGCGCCCCTGAGCGCGCTACCGGTACCCACCACGTGGATATCGACGATGTTGGCCACGCCTACAAGCATAAGGATCAGCACTTTCTTGCAGATGCCCCTGAAGCCAATGGCGCTGGACAGCTTCTTGTCGATTACCGCGCACATGATGCCGCTGATGTAGTCCAGGCTCATCAGCACAATGAGTGCGATCAGCATGCCGTCCATCCCTCCCACGAAGTAACCCACCCAGCCGCCGATGGCGGTGATGGCGATCTGAACCTTCGTCCAGACCAGGTCGATAGAGAAATCTCTCATGATAATACTCCTCCTTCTCGTCAGTCGATCCAGTAATCAAAGTTGCAGTCAACCCAGACAGCCGTGGTATACTCTCCGCCTCCATTCATATTGCGCACCCATTCGAGGTTCAGGTTGCCTGAACCGTTGACAAAGATTCTCGCTATGCGTGCGCCGCCACATGCTGCCAGCTTATAGCGGTTTCCGTCAGTCGGGAAATATCCTGCTGGCAAGGTCGTGAGCAAAGCGCCTGATTTTGCCAGCACACTGCCCCGGATAAAGACATGTCCACCAACCTTTGCCACACAGAGCGCTCCACCGCCGTATAGATTGCTGTTCGGACTTGTGACGCCGCTGGCAGGCGTCAGGGACACCCAATTCATGCCCAGGTCTTTCACTCCGCCGTACAAATACGCCGGGAAATCACTCTCAAACTTTGGGTTATTCAGAGTCGCCGAGGAAAAGCGTCCGAAGGCAACGCCACCCGTCTTCAGCCCGGACAGGTGCAGGTTGGCAAAGGCCCGTGCCACCAGCACGGAGAACACCGCCTGATCGTAGGCGTCGCCTATCGTGAAGGTCAGCGTGTAATTGTACGCCGTGTTGAACGTGATGGACGAGAACAGGCTCGGCGAGCTCTCGACATAACCGTTACTGGTTAATGCCGCGTTCAGCACCGCCGTGGAGAGTGTGATGGTTTGGGACGTCCCGGCGTCACTGGCGACAACTACCTTGGCTGTGGTAATGTCGGAAACGGTACGTCCCTCCGCCAGGCTAATCGCCAGCTTGCCCATGACCTTCGTGCCTTCGTCATTTTTCACATAGGTGGAGCCAGAAAGCGCGTATCGTTCAAACTGTACGGTCTTCGCCGCCGGGCTGATACGGTAGGTCAGGTACCGGATGGCCTGGCTGTTGGTGTTGAAGGTTCCGTCGCCATTGCCGTCGCAATTGGCCCCAGACCACAGGGTGAAATTGATCAGCGCGTTCACCACGCGACTGGTACCCCAGGCTGACGACAATTCCCACATCTGGAATTTCAGTGTGAAGTTGGTCACCGTTGCCTTGGGAATATTCACGTTCACAAAAGCTGAGCGGTATGTATTTGAGGCAATCGTTGTGATCTCAATACACTTGTTGGCCCGGCTTTTGTGGTACGCCTGTCCGGTAATGGTGATCGTTGTACCCGCTGACACCACCGTCCCCAGGTCTGGGGAAATGTTGAATTTGACATATCCTTCGGACGCGCCGTCGAACATGTTCTGCTGATAGGCATAAGTCGCCATCATCATCCCTCCTTCACTTTGAACGCCAGACCGTTGTCAGCGGTGCGGCGCAGCTGATAGTTGCCGAACTGGATATAGGAGCCGGTGAACTTGGACTCCATCACGCCGCCCGTGACGACGTTCACAGCCTCCGAGTCAATGAGCACCTCGTTGTTGGTGTTCTGGTTGTCGCCGACGTGCAGACCGTCTGAATCGATGCGCACCACGCGGAGCAGCGTCTGTTTTGTCTCGTCCGCTTCCGTTCTGGCATCTTCTGCCTTGACAGTGGCCTCATAGGCAATCTGGCTGACCGCCTTCAGTACGCCACCTACGATGTGGTACATCGGGTGCTCCGGATAGAAGTACATCTGATAGGTGGAGTACATGTAGCCCAGGGAGATGTACGTCAGGCTCTCGTCCGCCGGTGTCGTCGTCAGCCAGTTTTCACTGGCGACCGTGAACACGTTCCCGGCCAGCGTACCTGCCAGGTACAGTGTGGCATACTGTGTTGCCGTCCAGCTGCTGCCCGCGTTGTTGCGCAGTGTACAGCTGGGATAACTCAGGTAATTGTTTGTGCCGGTTGCCGCTGCCGAGATCGCGGAGACTGCCCACAGGATAGGCTTGTCAACATGAAAGCCCAGGCCCGCCCCCAGGTGGTAATACCCGCCGGAGTCGGATACAATCAGGCGGGATGCGGAAATAGCCGTCTTTGCCTTTATCGCGTTATTAAACCGGATGCGGTCGTAGGTGTTGTCGTTCAGCGCCCGGCTGATCCACCAGCCGGTATAAGCCGTGCCGCCAATTGACACGCCTGCCCGGTACACCATCTGCACCATGTTCCCGGCGGCAATGTGCGTGGTGCAGCGCGTCGTGGAACTGATGTACACGTTCTTTGCCCCGGTCGTGCCTCCGCCGGAGAGCGTAAGGTTGAGCGTCGCCGCCGTGCTGGTGCCCGCATAAGGGAGCCAGTAGAGTATGACCTGACCATCTGTCAGCGAGGCAAACGAGGCGCGTCCCGTCCAGGCATTGGTAGAGACGGTCTGTGTGCCCACGATACACTCCGTGCTGGACAATGCCTGAGCCGCTGCCCCCTCCGCAGCCTGTGCCTTGTTGTACGCTGCTTTCGCCGCTTCATAAGAAGAGGACAGGGACACGTCGCTGTAGGCGAAGTCCCCGTCCGTAAAGACATTCAGGTCGCAGAAGTACAGGCTGTTCGTGCTGCCGGAGGTATAGCTGGGCTCCGTCGTCGTCCAGCTGCCTCCGGGCGGTTTGGCAGTCGGCTTTGCCGGGGGCGACAGTGTGGACGATTGCAGCAGGTAGTACCGAGTACAGGATTGCAGGTCGCGGATGGACGACAGGGTGACTGTCGCGGATGCTTTCACAGCCATAGATCATCCCTCCAACTGCGCGATATAGCTGGCCTTGTTGATTACGTCGGATGCGTTGATGTTCAGCGTTGCGCCGGTCGTAGACAGCGGTGTAGTGGAGCCGTCCTTATACCACTTGATGGTTCCCAGCTCCGCAATCTGTGAAGCGCTGAGCTCTGTGCCAGCCCTGTACACATGGGCCGTCAGGGTCGTGCTGACGCCGGTATTCTTGAAGATGGTGCCGTTGCTGCTGGTGATGCTCATGGTAATGGCGTCCGCCCCGGCAGGGCCGGTGCCGCCGGTCGCACCTTTGATATTCGAAACGTACACCCACTTCGCCACATCAGCTGCGCCGGCGACGGTGCAGCGGTAGGTGTTCTGGGTACTGGTGTTCAGGTACATGTCGCCGACCTTCGCGGCACTCACACCACTGCCGCTGAAGATCGTGGCCGTGGTGGAGGTGCCCGTGATGCCGGTGCCTGTATACCATTGTGCTGAAGAGCCTGCGCCGCCGGTCGCGCCTTTGATGTTCGAAACGTACACCCACTTGGCCACGGAAGCCGCGCCTGCCACGGTACAGCGATAGGTATTTTGGGTGCTGGTGTTCAGGTACATGTCGCCGACCTTCGCCGCCGTGATACCACTGTCGCTGAAGATGGTCGCCGTCGTGCTGGTGCCGGTGATCTTCGTGCCGGTGTACCACTGCGCGGAGGTGCCAGCCGACCCGGTTGCGCCTTTGAACGCAATCTGGAAGGTGAACAGCTTGTGGATGGTGATGTTCCCGTTGTCCAGCTGGACGGGGATGTCCACCACGCCGCCGGTGGTGACCGTGTTCGCCACCGATATGGTCAGGGTGGGCTGAGTGACATCGGTGTCCTTGGTGACGGTCACCCCGGTAGGCTTCACCACATCATTCAGGTCGACTGACGCAGCCACCTGCGTCGCGCCGCACATGGCCACGACGGTCGTGGTGGTGCTGCCCGCGTTGGCGGCGCTGGTGCTGCCCGCAAAGGTGTAGCTGTCATTGGTGAGTATGACCGAGTAGCCGTCCGTCAGGTCGACGATGCTGATCTGGTCAGATGTTCTGATGGCCATGAAGAATCCTCCTTAATCCGTAATGAGCGCACAGCGGAAGGTGACCTTCACATCCACATCCGCCGGGCCGAGCGTAAGCGTGAACCCGCCATTCGAGAGTCGGGCATCATCCGCAGAGATAATGCCGTACCTGTCCTCGTCCATTCGCAGCCATTCCCACTGAAGGTGGGCGGTCGCCCCGAAGGTCGCCCTGAGCGCGGTGATGTTCTCGATGATCTGCTTTCCGTAGTGAACGGAAACGGAAAGCACCGTGGAGACGTTGTTGTCCTTGAACACCGTGCCCCGGCTGCTGTCAATCCGCAGGACGGCGGGTGTGGCGTCCTTCATGGCGTCGTCCACGCTGTCGTCCACCGTGCCCACCACCAGCTCGATGAAATCCTGCGACTGAATCACCGAGGTGTTCAGCTGGTCGATGAAAGCCTGCCGGGCGAACAGCTGATCCACATCGATGCGGGCTGCGTCGATCTGGTTGATGAGTGCGAATGTTCCCAGCAGACTGCTGGTGTTGATGACAGATGCCGTGATACTGGTTTCGAGGATGACCCGTCCGGACTCCGTCTGCCCGGCATCGATCTCCTGTTCGGTGACCGTGGTGAGCGTACCGGTGACATTGCCGCTGCTGTCGACGTCGATGGAATAGTAGTTGCCATTTGAAGCCTTGATGCACAGGTTGCCGATGGACGCGCCGATCATTTGCGCGTACTCCACTGCCAGGTTGCGGATGAACACCTGCCCGGCTGCTCCGTAGTCCAGATTCATGGACTGCGCCACCAGATGCCGGATGGTCGCCGCGTCAAAGGTCGCCGTGCCGCAGGTGATGACGGTGAATGCTGCCAGTGCCGCTGCGAGCGAATCTGTCTCTATATCATGAGCGTCCAAACTGGCTATTTTTGCCGCGCCTGCTTCAATCGCCCCGGCGTTCAGGCTGTTGATGGTTGCCGCAGCGATGTGCGCGAACTCAATCGCCGCCGTCTGGATATTCGCCGCACTGATGGCTGCGTTCTGGATATGCGCGTTCCCAATGGCGGCTTCCTGGATCTGCAGCTCGCCGACCGAGCCCTCCTGAAGCTGGCCGATGCCTACGGAGCCCAGGGCCAGCTTGCTGCCTGAGATGATGCCCGAGGGCAGCTGCCGGGAGGAGATCAGGCTGGCACCCACGATATCCTCCACGGTGCCCAGCGTCATCTTTTCATATTGCCGGGTCAGGCAGTTGTAGGTATAGGCGGTCATCCGCATGGACACTTCCACGCCGACGCGCTTTGCGATGACGCGGACGGCATCCCCCAGGAAGATGCTCTGCAGGAAATTGTACTGCCGATACTCCTCCGTCTGCGTCACGTCAATAAACTCCACGGTCACTGTGACAGTGGGCAGGTCGCAACCCCTGTCGAACTCCGCTTGCGCTGCTTCCCGCATTTGTGTGTAGCAGGCTGTTTTCGTCTTCTTCTTTTTCCCCCTGGTGATCTCTTTGCAGTCGGACACCGCGAGATGAATCCATTTCGGCGCGGGATAGCTGGCGATATTCGGGCTGTCGATATAGACCTCCGGCAGGTACAGCACCTTGCCGTCCTTGTCCTCGCCTGTAGGCATGATGCGTGTGACGACATCACTCATGTCCACGTCGTATTTGATGCCGGTCAGGTTCTTGCCCTGACGGATCTGGATGTTGGTATCGCTGCCCACGCGATCCACCACGAACACGTCGAACCAGTCCCGCTGCAGCTCGCCGGTATACTTCGCCACAATGCCCTCATCGCCGAGCAGGATGTCCACGGGATTCTTGTTCTCGTAGAGCACCTCCTCGGCGGTTGTGGACAGGTTGGAATAGAATGTGAAGTCGTGCTCGGAGAGGCATACCGCCGACAGCTGATCCACGACGGTCTTGCCGGTGGTGGTCTCCAGCGCTTCCAGCTTTTTCACCATGTTCTCCGACAGATCATAAAAAACGTGACGCGCATAAGCGGTCACCTTGTCGAGTTCCGGGACAACACGGTAGATGCGGAAGGGCTGGTCGCGCAGCTGCCGGGCTTCGAGCACCTCCCCGGCTGCGTCCGCATAATCGGATGTATTCCGTACAAAGGCCAGCGACGCTGCGGGCATATACCCGCGCTTACCGTCCTGGCACACGACTTCCCAGAGTGTACTGGTGGTTTGTTCCAGCACGATGACCAGCTTGCCCTTTTTGTACTTGCCCAACTTTTTGTATTTGCTGCCGGTCGACGAGCGCAGCACCAGCGGATTGCGGCGGGTGTTGATCCTGTAGATGGCTTTTCCCTCGCTGTACTCCTTGTAGGACAGCGCCACCTGGGGCGTCACACCGGCGGGTACGGGAGCGCGGATGATGTTGCCCTCCACAAGCCGGTGCCATTTTCCAACGTCATCCAGAGGATGAACGACCTCAAGTTCGTATTCGCCGTTCAGAGTTTCTTTCACCAGCGCTGAGGACGGGGAAATGGTGCCGAGACCGTTGCCGGAAAAATCAGTACAGTCCGGGGCATAGACACAGAGCATGGCGTTCACCTCCTTGTGATGGGCATAAAAAGAGCGCCACCGAAGTGACGCTGGTCGATACTATCATCTCATCAAACTGGAATTCAACTGTCATACGCAGTGGTGAAATCTGCTCCGCCATTTAGCCTATCAAGCAATTCCAATAAACCGTGCTGACCGTGTACTGTCATCCATACATCGAGTTCATGCTTCGCATTCAGATAACGGAAACGCCTGTCCTCCGCTTCCCCCGCATAGAACTCTGCCGGGGTGTCCATATCCTCAAGAGCAACCGTGTTTTTTCCGTTGTCGGTCTGCGCGATCCATTGCGCTTCACTATATCTTTCCCGGTAGTCATTCTGTAAAGCAAGCCCTTCATCGAACCACGTCGGGATTGCTTTTTGCGCTTTGGCTGAAAGACGCGAACGCAGTTCCGCATGGGTGATCTCGTGTGCCAGAATGTCGAGTTCGAGATACTCGTCAGATATACAAACGTAATATGCCTCGACGGGGAAAGAAACGATAACAGTGCCGTGATCTTCTCCGAGTTTCCGGGTCAGCTTCCCGTCATCACAGATGATGAAGGTCGTCTCATCCTGAAAATGCAGATCACCGAAAAATGTCCTGACACGTTCCTTGGCCTGTTCGATCATCTCAAGAAGCTCTTGCCGATCTCCTGCATAATCTCTGTTGATGTAAACGTGAGAAGCGATTTCCGTAAATGCAGATCGATACGGGACAGTCGTCAGATAGCCGAACTGGGTAAACTGAAACATAGCCCCAACAACCGCCGCGAGTATAAGCAATATGGTGATAAACAGTAAGACCCTCTTTTTCTTTGCTCTCATATCTTCTTCACATCCCGCTAAACCGAATCTACATCAGCAAGGTGCTGATTACAGCCATACTTCTTTACGAAAACAGTATAGCACAACGGCAACTTTCATGAAAGCCTCTTTTCATTACAGGTATCGCCAGTTCGGTGCGATAACCACTCTGCTGACGTCCCCAGACCAGCTGATCAGGTTGTTGCCGGGTTTGAGCACGGGAAAGTCGCCCTCCATCTTCTCGTTCAGCAGCGTTTCCCCCTGATAGGCTTCCTGAATGACGCTGTTCAACACGATGCTGTCCTCGATGCCTTCAAGCTCAATGAAGGTATCGTTCACGATGAGTGTGATGTCACCGCTGCCATAGACGTGAAAAATGGGCTCCGAATATACGCTGCCGGGGTTGACCACCACGGCGCTGCCGTTGGAGATCGTCACCTCGGCAGGATTGTTCACATACCAGAACGGAGGGGAGCAGCGGAAGTTCACGGCGAAGGAGCGATGGGGGTTGCCCCGGAGAATCTTCTCAAACGGGATCTGATTACTGACACGGGCGTGATAGAAGCCCCCAGGACGGTTGGCAAATGTCACCGTTCCGCCGCCCTTCAGCCATGCTGCGATGGATGGAATGAACGCAGGATCGCGGATGAAGCAGGTAGCGGTCAGCGTCAAGTCGTCGTACACATCCTCGCCTTCCAGTGTGCTCAGGCTTCCCGGCCTGCCGGGGATGGTCGTTTGCTTCGAGCGTTCCTGTGGGATGGTGACAGGCGGCTGCTCAGAGACATAAATGCCGTACTCTGTGCAGCGTGTCCCGTTCCATTCAAACCAATCGATCAAAAGAAGTCACCTCTTCTCCAGAGATTGTTCATACGCGGTTCATACAGATCATTTATACTTCTACCATCGAAGTACAACATTCGTTTATATAAATCACTTTCCCCGCCTCGTGGTGCCAACTGGCAAGGGTGTCACGCACAGGCGGGGAGAGACAATTTTGGGCTATGCCATCCGCAGCCCGCGTCCGCGCTGCTGCGTCCGGGTCAGCGCTGCGATCTCCACAGCCAGTTCGTGGATGTCACGGTCGCTTCGAATGTAGAAGCTGTTACCGGTCAGGTTCACGCTGCTCTGCTGCCGGATGGTCTGCCGGTTGTCGTTGTGGGTATTCCCGACGACAATGCCTCCCTGCGCTTCCTCGGTCAGATACCGGGCAGCGTTGCGGATGATTTTCGCCTGTTCCTGCTGGCCTTCGAGGAAGCCTTCGCCCATGCCCTTCATGGCCATGAGACCGACTTCGTCCCGGAAAACAGCGGATGGCGAGTGTATTGCAAGCGCACTCTTCGCTGCCGATATGGCAGCTTGCGCCACACGCACGGCGGCGGAGATGACCCCGGACTGTCCGGCGGAAATGCCAGACGCGATGCCGGAGGAGATGGCCGTACCGATGCTCCGGGCGCTGCTGGCTGCAACGGAGGCTTGTGCTGCAAGCGCAGCAGACAGAGTACCCATGAGGTTAGATGCTGCCGTGGCGCTGTCACCCGCGAAGCTGTACTGCGTCATGCCCTGACCGACACCGGCAGAGACATCGTTGCCCAGAGGTACCATGCGTTGCGCCGGGGACTGGCTCTGCAGGGAACCGCGATATGCGCCTTCCAGATTATCGGCGGCTGTCGCTGTGTCCCCGGAGAAATCGTACTCACCGAGCCCCTGTCCCACACCGGCGCTGGCATCAGTGCCAACCTGCGGCATCACACCGGCGATGGCGGTTTGCAGACTGGCGGCGAGGGTCGACGCATCGCCCTCCCAGCCATATTCCTGCATGCCCTGCGCGATGGAAGAACTCAGTTCATTGCCCACGCCGATGTACTCATCGGCAGCGCTGACCAAATCGAGGATTTCCTGCAGCTGCGCGGCATACTCCGCCGCTGTGTCCGCGTCCAGGTCTCCGCTGGACAGCGCCTGCCACAGATTGAGCGCCAGGGTGGAAACGGTCTCAAGGTCATCCTGCCGGTTGGTCAGATCGTCGATCATACCCACCAGATCGGACTGCTGGCTGCGGAACACCTGATCCATGCCGTTCATGGCAGTGTCCACACCGGATTCCTTCAGCGCGTCCACCTGGGCCTTGTACTCGCCCAGTGCGGCAGCGGCCTCATTGATATCCTTGACCTCGTCATGGACACTGACGGAAAGCCACCTGATCGGCGTGTTGTCCAGCGGTGTACTTTCATAGCTCTGCTGGTTTTGCTCAATTGCTTCCTCAGAGCCGACCTCCGGCGTGATGATGACGTGAAGCGTGCCGTCGGTGTCATAGGCGATTAGCGTCTCGGCAGTCAGCTTTTCGGCGGGCACGACGTTGACAGGAATCTCCTCGCCGTTATAATAGAAATGGGCGTTCTCATCAGAGAGAACGTCCTGCGGGTTTTCGTATTTCTCGCCGAGCCGCAGGATGCCGTCCACCTTTATGGGATTGTTCGCCAGCACCCTGTTCAGCGCGGTCAGGTCATACCCGGAAATGGACAGCTTGCACTGGGGCGCGGGAACCGTTGCGGCGCTGTCATCATACTGGGAGATGTATCCCGTCAGGGACTGTGCCAGCGCGGACTTGTCGCAGCCAGTCGCTTCCGCAAAGCTGCTGACCAGCGCCTCCACCTGGTCGGGCGTCAGCGCGGAGACATCCACACCCTCCGCCTCCAGGTACTTCACGACCATCGCCGTGACGTCGTCCGGTGTCAGGGCCGTGGTGAGCGCGCCGCCTTCAATCTCTTGGTAGGCCAACACGAAAGCGGTCACGGCTTCCGGCGTCAGTCCCGTGGTATCAACGCCGTTGTCCTCAAGATACTTGCTGACATACGCGACGATCTCATCCGGCTTCAGGGTGGACACATCCGCACCCTCGGCCAGTTCCTGATAGGCGGCGACCATCGCGGTTACGTTGTCAGGCGTCAGGCCGGACACATCCGCGCCGGTGGTGGCCTCCGCATAGGTTTCCACATAGGCGATAATGCCTTGCGGCGTCAGTGAAGCCTTGTTCGCGCCTTCCGGTTTCTCGGTGAACTTATCGATGACAGCATCCACCATGATCTGCTGCCGGGCGGCGTTTTCCTGCTCCTGTATGCCCGCAATGATCGCGTCGGTGGTGATCGCGCCGGGGTTGGCTGCGAACTCGTCCCAGTTGGCCTGTGCCCCGGTCATATCCAGCTCGGTGGCGATCTTCAGGACTTCCTCGGACAGTCCCTCGCCGAACATGGAGGATAGCCCTTCGAGCGCGGTAGAATACTGACTTGTGAACTGCTGGATGGATGCCAGCTGTTCCAGAGCTGTGGACACATCGATGTCCGGGAACAGCGCCTGCACCTCGTCCATGCTCATGCCGCTGGTCAGCAATTCGGAGATCTGCGTGAGCACGGAGGCATATTCCGTGAGGCTTCCCTCGTCCAGCCCGGTCGCCGCTTCCTTCACCGCGTCCAGGGCGGAGGCGGCTTCATAGGAATTCGCTCCGTAGGTCTTGACGGCGGCGTCATACGCGGTCAGCTTGGAAGCCAGATCAGCCAGGGTGTCGCCGGTCTGTTGCATCCCCTCGTCATTCCACACGGGATTGACCAGCTGTGCCAGTGTCTGTGCGTACTCACGGGCAGCGGCCAGGCGCTGTTCATTGTAGCTGGTGTTCAGGTTGGCCAGCGCCGCTTCCTTCTCCGCGCCGTCTTCCATCAGCTGGATCAGGGCATACTCGCTGTCGTACTGGGCGTCGATCTCACTGTTCACAGCAGCCATGCCCTGGGCAGCGGCGACCATGGCGTTCTGGTACACGGACACATCCGCATCCTGCTGTCCACGCGCCTGAGCGCGGGCAACTTCCGCTTCCACCTTGTCGAGGATGGTCTGGAAGCCTTCGGTCTCGCTGTCCGGCTGCAGCTTGTATCGGATGATAATGGCTTCCCGCTGGTCGATGAGCTCCTGAAGGTGAATCTTCTCATCATCGGTGAGATAGCCGTTCTGACGCTTCTTCAGCAGGGCGGAGATTTCCCTGTCCATGCTGTCGAGACTGTCGATGTCGGCCTGAATCTGCTCACTGATACCGGTGTACCCGGCTTCCTTCGCGGAGTTCTGCAGCGCCTGAAGCTCGGTACGGGTGGATTCCGTCAGGGCTTTCCATGAATCCGTCCACTCCGTGACGATTTCATTTGTCTCGCCCTTGCCGTCCGTCCATACGTCGATCAGGCCGGTCATCCAGGCACGGGCGCTCTTCGCCGTGTTGTCGTTCTTGAAGTCGTCCTCGGACATACCGAAGAATGAAAGCCCGGCGCCGCTTTCCCCGTAGAAGGTTTCGGCGGCGGTTTCTTTCCACTCCTTCGCCTTATCGATAAGCTCCTGTGTCGCCTCCCGCGCCATCTTCGCACCGGAAGCCCAGTCGAGCAGCTTAAAGGTTCCGTAGGTCACAGCAGCGGCGACAGCCAGCCACACTGCCGGAGACTTCCCAAGAACACTGAGCAGACCGGACACACCGCCGCCAGCCTTGCCGACAGCGGTACAGAAGGTGCCCAGCACACCGGTGATCTTGCCGATGCCCGTGGCCAGCCGACCGAAGATCAGGATGACAGGCCCGGCAGCGGCAGTGAGGGCGGCAAAGCGAATGATGCCAAGGCGCTGGGACTGATCCATGTTCTGCAGCCTGTCAATGAACTGGGAGATGCTCTCCATCACGCGCTCGATAGCGGGACGCATATCGTCGCCCAGCGTCTGTGCGTATAGCACAGCCTTGTTTTTCAGGTTGGTCAGCCTGCTGGCCAGGGTGTTGTACTTCTTCGCCGCCATCGTGTCCAGCGCGGTATTCTCGCGCCAGGCATCATTTGCCATTTCCTGCGCCCGAGCAAAGAGCTCGCTGGCATTGGTGGCGCGGAGCAGGGTATCGCGCAGTCGTATTTCGGAGATGCCGATATCATTCAGGGTTTTGACGGCGGACGCGCCTTCATCGTCCAGCTTTCCCAGGCCCTCGATGAACTTCTGGAACACCTGCACCGGGTCTTTGTCCCACTGCTCGACGAATTCCTTCTCCGTCAGGCCGGACACCATCGCAAAGTCCTTCAGGGCGTCACCACCCGTCCGGGCGGCGACCTCCATGTTGATCAGGGCCTTGGACATCGACGAACCGCCAGCCTGGGCCTTGATACCGACCGAAGACAGTGCTGCGGCAAGACCGAGCACCTGTGCTTCCGTCAGGCCGATCTGCTTACCGGCACCGGCTATGCGCATGGCCATCGTGACGATGGGTTCCTCGGTGGTGGCGAAGTTGTTACCGAGCTCCGCGACCGTGGAACCGATGTTCTTGAACAGCGACTGATCGGTGTTCATGATGTTGGCGAACTTGGCAAGGTTAGTCGCGGCAGTGTCAGCGTCCAGGTCTGTACTGCTGTTCGCCAGATCGGTCATGACGCGGGAGAATTCCTCGATGTGTTCAGTGGCGATGCCCAGCTGACCGCCGGTCGCCATGACGTGGTTGATGTCGCTGGTGGAGGTGGCGATCTGGGTGGACATCCGCTTCGAGGCTTCCGCAAGCTGGTCGTACTGTTCCTCCGTGGCCTGTACGGTCTTGCGCACATAGGCAAAGGAGGACTCGAAGTCCAGGCTGGCCTGCACGACCTTCTTGCCCAGCGCCACTATGGGCGTGGTGAGCATGACGGTCATCCTGCGCCCCAGCGCTGTGGCGCTCTTGCCGATGGCGGTCATCTTCGTGGAGAAAGCCGTCAGCGCCGCGCCAGCCTGTGTCCACGCGGACTGCTGGATCTTCAGCTGCTGTGTCAGACGGCGGATCTCCGCCTCCGTCTCCCTGACGGTAGCCCTCGCGTTGTTGAGCTCCGTCTGGGCACGGGACACAGCGTCGGCGTTGCGCTGCATGGTCTTCTGCAGGGCATTGCACTGGCCCTCCAGCTTCCTGACCTCTTCGCCGTTGGTAGCATATTCCTGCTTAAGCCCTTCCAGCCGCGCTTCGGTTTCCGCGTAGGCGATAGTATTCTCATGGCCTTCGTCTCTCAGCATCTGAAGCTCATTCTCATGGGCACGAATGCCTTCCGCCAACTCCGTATGCCGCTGCCTGGCCTCAGTCAGGCGCTGGGAGTATTCCTGATATCGGGCATGGCTCTCCTGCAGACGTGAATTCGCTTGAGCCAGAGCACGTTCCCACTGGCCCACGGCATCCCGCTGATGCCCCAGATTGGTCTGAAGCATGGACAGCCTGCTCGCCATGCCCGCCGTGGTATTCCCGAAGTTGTCAATACCAGCCCCCGCCAGCCGGAAGGCGCTCTCCGCCTCGCGGATCTGCCGGTTGATGGAATTGATGTTTCGGGAGAAATTGTCCGTCTTCAGCGAGAGGGACACGACGAGGTCGCGCAATACTTCAGACATGGGGTTCACCTGCCTTTTATCAAATCAGGGCTTCAGGTCAGGCCATACCTCGTCGATGAATCGCTGTTTCGGCTCTGCCTTTTCCTTCGTCCGGTTGGAATTCCATGCCCGCACCTTCAAGAAGCCGAGCATGTCCATCTGGTCGATCTCCTGCATGCGCCAACCGGCGTCCAGCAGGGAGTTGTAGGTTGAGTAAATAAAATCCTGCAGCGTGAGCCTGTCGCCCTCCGGGGGTGTCAGTCCTCCGCTGCCGTCGTAGGGAAAGAAGCCAGCACATCCGTGGTCTGGGCCTGCACCGCGAACAGCGCGATGACGATGTCGTGCATCAGCCTGTCCACAGGATAGTTGTCCAGCACATCGTCCGGGGTGAACTGGTTGTTGAACAGCAGGCAGAACCAGCGGATCATCACGTCCAGCGCATCGGGAATGGTCAGGCCGTCAGGATTCTCTGCAGTCTCGCCCTTCACAGCGGCCTCGGAAATTTCGCTGATTCGGGTGTACATCTTCGCTGCCGGTTCAATCTCCCGGAGGGCGCGTCCGGTGACGTAATCCACGGTGTAGGTCTTGTCGCCCAGCTTACAGGTAATCATAGGAACTATCCCTCCCATAGAGTGTGCTGCCACAGGCAGGAGCCTGCGGCAGCATTGTAGAAAGAAACTTTATCACGGGGCGGGCGTGAAGGACGGCTCGTACACGGACTGGAGGAAGGTTGCGGCCTTCTCAGCCGTAAAGCCGTTCTCGCCCTCGTCGGCAACCGCCTGGTACTGACCGTCGTGGGTACGCTTGATGGCCGTCCACTCGATCTCGCCGGTCTGCCGGGTCACCTTGGTGCCCTCCTTGGTGGAGTAGTTCTCGGTGACCGGCTTGGCCCGCACCTTGAACAGCCACACATAGCGGAACTTGTGGTTGGACTTCTCGGACATGAAGCCCACCGCGTAGTAGGGCGGAGTGTCGCTGGCGCTGCGGATGAGCACACCGTTGTCATCGATCTTGTTGCCGAAGACCTTCTCCTGGATGGTCAGCGGAATGTCTGCCATCTTCGTCTTGAAGGTCAGCTCGGGGTCGGGATACAGGACGTCGAACTCGATGTCGTCGGCGAACTGAACGTCCGGATCGGCGTTCTGAGGCTCGATGGAAGCCTCAATCGCACCAGCCACCAGCTGCAGGTCGCCATAGGTAAGGGTCTCTTCGGTATCGGTGGTCAGCTCGGCGATCACCATGTTCTTCAGGCCGACCGTCGAAGATACGGTCGGGGAAGCAGCGGGATTGTTAGGCATAATCGTTTACCTCCATTTCAGGGTCGTCTGGATATTTCGTCTTCCAGCACACGGCGAATCTCGCCGTATGCGTCCTCCGCTCTGGCATCGAATGCCGGGCGCACAAATGGGTGTGGCGGAGCGGGCCCCGGCCCGCCGTGGCCGTACTCCACCGGGTTGCTGTAGTAGGCGCTCTTTTCCTTCACATGAACGCCGATGGTCACCTGCTTGCCGCCTCCGCCTCGGGCCTTCACCTTGGAGGTGTGAATGGAGCCATGGAGAGCGCCGGTGATGATCTTCGGGTCGCTGGAAGCGTTGGCAAGCATCTGCTGCTCCACAGGGACGGCACCGGCCTGAAGGGCCCGGTCTACACCGGGGCCGTTATCCAGGTCAGCCGCCATGCCCGCCAAGTCAGCGATGAGCTCCGAGAATCCCGTCAACTCAACGGCCATAATCCACCTCCTCGAACCACACCCATGTCCACTGCACTGTGTAGGTCTTGGTGGGCGGGTCGTAGGCGGGGTGATTGTAACCCTTGTCCGACTCCTCCAGCATCCCGAAGCCGTAGCCGAACATCGCCTGCCGGATGGTCTCCGCCATCTCAGTGGGGTCGAAGTCGCTCCACAGGTTCAGGTAGACGTAGGTGCGCAGGGCGCGAACATGATCGTCGTAGTGCTCCGCCTCCGTGGTGGTTGAAGAGTACACGACGTATTGAGGCGGCGGATTCTGGCCCTCCGTGGTCGTCCGCCAGATGCCCGCCATGACCGGGATGCCGATGTTGGCCAGGGCTTCCTGTACCTGCTTCATCCGCTCACGCCCTTTGCGATGCTGGCCTTCAGGCCGAGGTAATTGTGGGAAAAACCGTACACGCCCAGCGTGGAGATGTCCCACTTCTCGTCCTCGAACCGCACCCACATGCCGGGCTTCACATCGGAACGCCACCGGATCGTGAAGTTCACCACCGCCTCGGTGTTCATGACATCGGCAGAGCGGTAATGCTGGTTACCGGCGTCCGTGGCGGATGCCCACACCCGGCAGAGCACCACGTCCCTGGGCTCCGGGTAGCCGTTGGCGTTTACCTCGTTGACGGTGTAGCCGATCTCAATCATGTGCTTCAGATCCCCAGGATGCGGATTGCCTTCAAAGTTCTTGTATCCCCGCAAGGCGCATCACCTCCGTCAGAACATCTTTTCAGGGTCGCGGTATGGGTACAGCAGGCTGTCAAAGGCCATGCGCGTGGCCTTGTAGGTGGTCATGTCGGGAATATCCCGGTTCTCGTAGTAGAAGCTGGTCATGAGGATGACGGCGAGGCGAACGGGTTCCGGTACGTCGGGTACATGACCATCCTCGTCGGGTTCCGGCTCAAACTGCACCCGGCAGTAGTCCTCCGCAGCTGTCTGCGCCTGGGCGATCAGACCGGCGATATAGTCGTCCTCCTCATCGTGCTGGATGCGCAGATGGGTTTTCACCTCATCGACGGTGACGATCATTATCCATCACCGCCCCCGTCCGCAGGCGCGGAAGCCATGAGACCGGCAGTGCGCAGCGCCGCCAGCAGATTGTTGTAATCCTGGCGCAACGCGGTCACGGTGGACGCCTCGCTGTCAGGCAGCGCGGGAAGCTGCGCCACACCGACGCCTATGGGCGCGTCGGGCAGGTCGAACAAGCCGTCCGCGCCTTCCACGCTTGCGCCGGGCAGGAAGGTCAGCCGCCCGCCGATGACGAGCTCGCTGCCGCCGTGGGCGAAATAATTCCTGGTATTGTGAGCATCAGACATAAATTACACCTCCAATGGAAGCGGGAGCCGCCATCAAGCTGGCAGCTCCCACAGGAGAACGATCAAGCGCCCTTGACAGCCAGGCACTTCATGGCCTCGGGCAGCACCAGTCGGCCATCCACACGCTGAGTGGCGCGGAAGCCGACCTGACCGGTGACGGCGAACAGCTCGTTCAGGCGCTGGAAAGAACGGCCCTGACGGTCAGCGATCCAGTAGGACTTGAAGTCGCCGAACAGGATGGCCTTATTGCCCGCAGCCACCTCCGGCATGTAGGGAGAGGTGACGATGCGGTAGTTCAGCAGCATGTCGGGCTGGCCTTCCTTCAGGCCGGGCTGCCACAGGTACTGGCCTTCGATGCTCTTGAGCTTCCGGATGGCCTTGATGGTGCTGTCGTTCATCAGGAAGGTGGCCTTCTTGCGGTACACGCTCTTAATAGAATGCACCAGGTCAATGATCTCATCGGCGGCGATGGTGTTTCCGGTGGTGGTCACGCCGGTGCCAGCGCCGTTGGTGGCATGGAGCAGGCCGGTGGGCTTGCCGGTACCGTCGCCGTTGATGAACGCATCTTCCTCGGCGGCACCGATGCGGCGGGCGAACTCGGCGGCGATGTAGCTCTCGATGTTGAACACGGAGTCCTGGAGCAGCTCGTCGGACACCTTGATCATCGTGGCGACCTTGTGAGCGCCGATGGTGATCTGGCCGAAGACCTCGTCGCTCTCGGGGATCGCGCCTTCCTCATCCACCCAGGAGGCGGTGCCGTGGGACGCCACGACGGGGATCTTCCGGTCGCCGGAGCTGGTCTGGATGATGGTGCACAGGGAGCGGAGCACATTCTCTTCCTCCAGGGCTTGCACCAGGGTGCGCTCGTACTCGTCAGGCACCAGGAAGCCGCCCTCGGTATCGGTGCCGATCTGCAGCGCGTTCATCACGCTGGGTGCAGCGGTGCGGTTGCGGATCATGCCCCAGAAGGCATTGCGGTACTCGTCAGAGGCGCGGCCCTGCTTCCGGTCGGTCGGGGCGGTGGGACGGGAGACCAGCGGGGAAGCGGTGGGCTGGTCCAGTTCACGGTCAATCGCCGCCTGGCGCTCCAGGCGCTCGATCTCCTTGCCCAGGGCGACCACATCCGCCTCCATCTTCTCGTAGGTGGCGTTGTCCTCGGCGGAGATCATGCCGTCCTCGCCGCGATGGCTGTCCAGGAAAGCCTTTGTTTCATTCCACAGGTTGGCGCGCTTTTCGCGCAGTGCGAGAATCTTATTCATAGCGAAATCCTCCATTTCATCATTTCAAAAGTGCCAGACGCTTTTCGAGGTCCGTCGCTTTTACCCGGTTGTCGGGTTCGGGCTCGGGCTTGGGGACAGTGGGTTCAGGCTCAGGCTCGACCGGGGCGGGTTCGGGTTCCACCGCAATCGGCACAGACGTGGGCATCGCTGCGATCACCCGGTTCATCAGGCAGGCGTCCGCCGTCCTGCGGGCAAAAGAAAAGCCCGACACATCGTCGGGTTTGCCGCCGCCGGTACCGGTGTAGAGCACCTCGTCGCAGAAGCCCAGCTCCTTCGCCTTCAGGGCGTTCATCCAGGTCTCACTGTCCATGAGGTGCGACAGCTTCGTCCGGCTGAGACCAGTCTTGATCTCATAGGCGTTGATGATGCTCTCCTTCACCTCGTCCAACAGCTGGATGGCCTTGCGCATCTCGTCGCTGTCACCCATGGCGCAGGTGAAGGGATTGTGGATCATCATCATGCTGGTGGGGCTCATGCACACCTTCGTGCCCGCCATGGCGATGACGCTGGCCGCAGACGCCGCCATGCCGTCGATCTGAACGGTGATGTCGTGGGGATAGTCCATGAGCATCGTGTAGATCTGACTGGCCGCAATGCAGTCGCCGCCGGGCGAATTGATGTGCAGGAGGATCGGGCCGCTGCCCGCGAAGAGCTCCTCCTTGAACATGGCGGGCGTCACTTCGTCGGAGAACCAGCTCTCCTCAGCGATGACGCCCTCCAGGAACAGGGTGCGGGTCTCGTCCGCGTTCTTGACCCAGTTCCAGAAGTGGCGCATAGGCTTAACCTCCTTTTCGGTTGTCGGTACGGGTTGTGTTTGTGCTGCCCGTGGCGTCCTCCGCCCGCGCCTGCATGGCGCTGGTGATGGGAATCATGTTCCCGTTCACGAGCAGGGCATCGCCTCCATCCTCTGCGGGGATGGGGTTCTGGTTTTCCAAGGCGCGGATGTCGTTGGCGCTCATCCACCCGTTCTGGCGTGCGATGGCGTAGCCCTCCATCCTGCTCTTGTAGTCGCCGCGCATCAGGCCGTCGATATTGAACTGGACATAATAAACGCCCTTCTCACGATCTGTGAAAAGAGCGCGGTTCATGCTCTGTTCAATGCGCACCAGCCAGGGACGGATGGTGTGGACGGCGAAGTCGATGGATTGGTGCTCGATGTTGGAGAACGTGGCGTGCTCAAGGTTGCCCACCAGGTGCGGCGGCACACGGAAAATGCGGCAGATTTCATCCACCTGAAACTTCCGCGTCTCCAGGAACTGCGCTTCGTTGTTCGGCATGGCGATGGACTCAAAGCGCATACCTTCCTCCAGCACGCAGACCCGACCGGCATTGGAGGAACCGCCATAGGCCGCGTTCCAGCTTTCCCGGAGCGCCTTGGGATTCTTCACGGTGTTCGGGTGCGTCAGGATGCCCGAGGGCCGGGCTCCATTGGAGAAGAACTTCCCGCCGTATTCCTCGGCTGCGATGCCCAGGCCGATGGCATTGCGCTCAATGGCGATGGGACTGTAGCCCATGATGCCGTCGAAGCCCAGACCGGGAATGTGCAGCACATCCTCGGGTGCCAGCGTCACTGCCTCACCGGAGGTGGTGGTGTACACATATGTCAGCACGCCGTTCTTGTCCCGATCCACGTTCATCTTGTCCGGGAGCAAGGGGTAGAGGCCGGTAATCCGGTTCCGCCCCGTCCGGATGATCTGGCAGTAGCTGTTCCCATAGAGCAACAGGTGCGCCAGCATGACCTCCCGCAGCACGAAAGAGGTCATTTCGCTGTTGGGCTCATCGTGAAGTAGCCGGTACAGCGGATGGTCCGTCGCCTTCTTCGTGCCCTCGTCCACCACCTGGTATACGCCCAACGGCAGGCTGGCGATGGTCTCGGAGATGACGCGCACGCAGGCGTAGACGGTGGACAGCTGGATCGCCGTCTGGACCGTGACGGACTTTCCGGCACCACTGCTGCCAAAGAAGAACGACGGAGCGCCCGAGACGGCGTCTCTGGGCTTATCACGTGCGCGGAAGAGACCGGAAAAGGGATTTCTCATGTTCGCTCTTTCCTTTCCATACAATTGTGTAGTATAGCCATCACAGGCCATTCCCTGTTTTACGGTCATGGCACTCCTTACAGAGTGCCTGCCAGTTATTCACATCCCAGAACAGCTTCATGTTGCCACGATGTGGAATTACATGATCCACCACCGTGGCGGGCATCAGCTTCCCGTCAGCCTGACAGGAGACGCACAGAGGATGCCGCCGCAGATAAGCAGCCCGCGCCTCGCGCCATTTTCGGTCATAGCCCCGGAAGGCAGCTCCGCCGCGCAGCCGGTCGCCGCTTTCAGAGATGTGCTCTTTGCAGTAGACTTGCCCCTGTTCGCAGAACCCGGCACAGCCGGGATATCGACAGGGCCTTCTTGGTTTTTGGGGCATTACGTTCACCTCACAGTATCAGGAGCCCGCGATCATCGTAAACGGAGCTGCCGTTCTGGTTCTTCATGGCCCTGTCCAGCGCCATGACCAGTGCCACCGCGCCGTCCACCTTCTCCGTGGATTTCTCTTTGTCTATCTTCAGGTTGCCAGCCGGGTCGGTGCGCACGAAGGCGTTGTCCATGTTCCACCGGAGTACAGGGTGCCCGCCGTGGTTGAGCTTTCGCTCCAGTACGATGCGCATGAGCTCCTTCGTGGGCGGGGACATGTCCCGGAAGCCCTGTCCGAAGGGCACCATCGTGAAGCCGTCGTCCTCCAGAGTCTGCACCATCATCGTGGCGTTCCATCGGTCGTAGGCTATTTCCCGGATGTTGAACTTCTCGCCCAGCTTCAGGATGAACTGCTCGATGAAGCCGTAGTGAACGACGTTGCCCTCCGTCGTCATGATGAACCCCTGCTTTTCCCATTTGTCATACATGACATGGTCGCGCCGGACGCGCAGCTGCAGCGTATCCTCCGGGAGCCAGAAGAACGGCAGCACGATGTATTGCTCGTCCTCGTCCCTGGGCGGGAACACAAGCACCATGGCTGTCAGGTCGCTGGTGCTGGAAAGGTCGAGCCCGGCATAGCAGGCGCGGCCCAGAAGCTCGTACTTGTCAACGACACCGGCGCATTCATCCCACTTGTCCATCGGCATCCAGCGGACAGACTGCTTGACCCACTGGTTCAGGCGCAGCTGACGGAACATATTCTCGTCGGCGGGCGTCTCCTGGGCTTTGCGGAAAGCGTCGCGCACCTTGTCGATGGAGATGGTCTTGTCGAGCGACGGGTTGGCTTTGTACCAGTTCTGTTCATCCGTCCAGTCCGCGTCGTCCGGCAGGCCGAACAGCACCGGATAGAACCGGGGATCGTCTTTCCTGCCCTCGATGATGTCGAGCGCCTTCTGGTGGACTTCCCAGCAGATGCTGTTCCTGTCTGTGCCCGCTGTCGTCAGCAGGAACCACAGCGGTTGCTTTCGAGCGTCGCCGGAGCCCTGGGTCATGACGTCGTACAGGGCACGGGTCGGCTGGGTGTGCAGCTCGTCGAAGATGCAGGCACTGACGTTCAGGCCGTGCTTGGTCGCAACCTCCGAGGACAGCACCTGGTAGATGCTGCCGGTTGGCTGGAATACCATGCGCTTGGTGGAGGGTATGATCTTGATTCGCCTGCTGAGCGCCGGGGACTGCTTCACCATGTCTACGGCGACATCGAACACAATCGCTGCCTGCTGGCGGTCGCTGGCGCAGGAGTAGACCTCCGCCCGCCACTCGTCGTCATTGCAGAGCATGTTCAGCGCGATAGCCGCGCCGAGCTCGCTCTTGCCGTTCTTCTTGGGTATTTCGATGTACGCCGTGTTGTACTGGCGCATGGTGGGGTCGTCGTCCCGTACCGTGCCGAACACGTCCCGGATGATGGTCTCCTGCCAGGGCAGCAGCTTGAAGGGCTTCCCGTGGAACTCGCCCTTGGTGTGCTTCAGGCACTCAATGAACCGCGTCACCCTTCGAGCCTTCGCTTCACTGAACATCCTGCCAGCCCCCTCTGAACACATCCTCCATCGGGTCGTCGTCGGTCGCCTTTTCGCCGGTGTTGGCGTAGAGCCTTGCCCGGCTGGAGGGCGTCAGGCCGAACTCCGAGCAGAACGACTGCATGATCTTCAGGTTCTGCATGGCGATGCTGACCTGCGGCACCTGCTGTACATAGCCGCTGGGCGTCTTGAAGATGGTGCCGTGCTGCGACAGGAATTCCTCCGCTTCACGCCACCGTGCGTATGCCTGGCAGTAACCGGCGAACGCCTCCAGGTCGTGCTCCGTCAGGATGCCCATCGCGATCAGGGAGGACGCCAGGCGCTTCCACTCCTTCTTCGCCTCCGGCATCAGCCAGGAGGGGCACTTCACATTCTCCTGGGGCGGCACGGGCTCGTCTTTGTTCAGCGGCCTGCGGCCTTTGCCCCGGTCACCCTCCAGCGCCTTCAGCGCCGTGGGCAGGGGCTTTCTTCCTCTGGTCGCCATCTTTCATCACCTTCATTCTTATTTCGATGGCCTTTATTTCCATCTTATATTGATAATCACCAGAATGGTGATTCCCGTCATCACCAGAATCACCAGCATCCATTTCCAGCAATCCACAAGGAACATATCCACCTCAACTACGGCGCACATAATCTTCTGTTCAGCCGTCATGTTCACCAGCCACCTCTCCATAGCTCAGCGCCTGTCCGTCCCGCAGCACTGTGATCTCCTGCTCCGGGTATTCCATGTGGAAACGCTCCACGATAACCGTGGCGTACTTCGGGTCGAGCTCCATCGTCCGGCAGATGCGGTCGGTCTGTTCACAGGCCATGAGCGTGCTGCCGCTGCCACCGAACAGATCCATGACGACGGCGTTCGGGGCGCTGCTGTTCTTGATGGGGTAGGCCAGCAGCGGGATGGGCTTCATCGTCGGATGATCCGCGCTCCGCTTGGGCTTGTCGAAGTTCCAGATGGTGCTCTGCTTCCGGTCGGAGAACCATTTGTGCTTCCCGTTGGGGAGCCAGCCGAACAGCACGGGTTCATGCTGCCACTGGTAGGGAGAGCGCCCCAGCACTAGGCTGTTCTTCACCCAGATGCACACTCCACTGATGTGGAAGCCGGCCTCTTTGAAGGCCCGGCGGAAGTTGAGCCCCTCCGTGTCCGCGTGGAAGATGTAGGCGCTGCCACCCTCCGCCATGTGCGCAGCCATGTTCCTGAACGCGGCCAGCAGGAAGTTGAAGAACTGCTCGTCCGCCATGCTGTCGTTCTGGATCTTCTTACCGTCAGCCGACTTATACGCCACATTGTACGGGGGATCGGTCACGACCAGGTTGGCCTTCACACCGTCCATGAGCACATCGACGGCATCCTCGTCGGTGCTGTCCCCGCACATCATGCGGTGCCTGCCCAGCGTCCAGACGTCGCCGGGCTGCACATAAGGCTGCACCTCATCCGGGTCGATGTCGCAGTCGTCGTCATGCACATCCTTGTCATGCACCTTTGAAAACAGGTCGTCCACCTCGGCAGCGTCAAAGCCGGTCGCGCCCAGGTCATAGCCGGACAGCTGCAGATCCTGCAGAAGGTCTGCCAGGGCCGTGGGCTCCCAGTCGCCGGTGGCTTTGTTGAGCGCGATGTTCAGCGCCTTTTCATCCTGCGGGTTCTCGATGTGCACCACGACGCAGTCCACTTCCGTCGCGCCCTCCGCCTTCAGCACTTTGTAGCGCTGATGCCCGCCGACGATGTTGCCGGTGACCTCGTTCCATACGATGGGATCGACATACCCGAAGTCATGCAGGCTGCGCTTGATCTTCTCGTATGCCGGATCGCCGGGCTTCAGGTCTTTCCTGGGGTTGTACTTCGCGGGCTTCAGCCGGTCAATCGGCATCCGCTGCATGTTCAGATTCGTATTCATGGCTCCTCCTTTGCCGCCCATCAGGGCGGCTTTTTTTTATGCCCATTTTGGCTGATCTGGGCTGATACCCCCACCCCCGAATTTGTCGGAATTTCACGCGAGAGGGGGGCGCGGTCTCCGGCGGGCACACCCAGAGATGCTGATCCCCCCTCCCGTATCGAAAACGACGCGCCGCCTTATCGAAAACGACGCACTTTCGCAGAGCAAAGTGTGCCCCGGGCGGGCGGGCGGTGGGCACACCCCGGGCGGGCGGCCCCGGCCCCGGCGGCGGCCCCGGCCCCGGCGGGCACACCCCGGCGGGCGGGCGGAACGGCCCCGGGCCGGGCC
>CACWZP010000015.1 GCA_902765395.1 uncultured Eubacteriales bacterium | reverse complement strand
CTGCGCGATGGTCAGGCCCGTGGGCTTGGTGGGGTCCACAACCTTCACCTTCACCTTGGCCGTCTTGCCGCCGGCCTTGGCCGTGATGGTGGCAGTGCCCGGCTTGTTGCCGAGCACGACGCCGTTGAAGTCCACTTCAGCAACGGATTCCTTGCTGCTCTTCCAGGTCACCGTCGCTTCCGGCGTCACGGTGGCATGAATCGCCAGCGTCTCGCCCATGTTGATCGTCACGGTGCCCTTCCGATCCAGGGTGATCTTGGTCTTGGCCTTTCCCGCGGCCATGCCCGGCACCGCGATGGACAGCACCAGCATCAGCACAAGCAGCAGTGAAAATACCTTCTTCATGGGGTTCCCTCCTTATATTTTTTCCCGGAATGCCGGGTAATTTACAGCGTCATCGCGTCGGATTCGGCGCTCATCCTGCCTTGTCACAAAACCGGCTCTTCGCTCGATCACATTGGCAGGTTGCAAAATTCCACTTCCATTATACTCAATATAATGAGTATAGTCAAGAGATTAAGTGTGTTATTCTGCCTTCATCGGAGGAAGAATAACACTATGATTTCCTACAGACCGTTTTACGAGACCCTCTACCAGCGCGACATGACCGAGTACGCGCTGATCTTCAAGTACGGGATCCCGGCCAATACGCTGCACCGCATGAAGCACGGAGAAGCCATCACCACCAGGACGCTGGACGCGCTGTGCAGCATATTGCAGTGCCGGGTGGAGGACGTGCTGGAGTACGTGCCGCCGGAGGATATTTAGCTGTCGTCCAGCCGCTCCACCTCGATGGCCCGGGCGAACCAGGCGGAAAGATCCGCCTCGCCGGAGCGGGCGTATTGGCGCGCATAGCGGCGGATGAGCGCGGCGATATCGCCGTTGCTCCGCCGCCGGAGCGGATGCAGCGTCTCCGCGATGCCATAGAGCCTCGCCAGTTGAATCAGGTCGTCCTCTCGCCGTCGGTTCATGCCGTCGGCCCCCTTTCCTATGTCCATTGGAAACGATTTCCGGCGAAATCCTGCGGCCTCCGCCGGACCGCGCGGTCTATTTGCCCGAAGGGGCAATCGACCGCCTTTGACGGTCCGTCCGCTAATCGTGCGCAATTCAAAAAAAGTGCGCCACCCGAAAACCCCCGCGTGGGAGTTGTCGGGTGACACACCATAAAACACAATCGCAGGCCCCCGTGGCTTGGGGTTGTATCCTGACCCAAAGTGTCACCTTCACCTGCGTCAAAGCCACTCGGCGCAGGCAGTTATTCTGTTTTGGAGCTTCATATTAGCGCACAATCATAACACAAGTATGACAGTTACGTTAATATTATATTATATCTATCTCGACAACCGGATCCTGCGCCTCTCCTCTGCGGCGGCGAATTCCCGCTTCTCGGCGTCGGTCTGGGGCGTGAAGGGCGGCACGGGCTTCGGGTTGTCGCCCTCGTCCAGGGCCACGAACACCAGATAGGCGCGGTTCACCCGCTCCCGGCTGCCGTCCAGCTTCTCCACATAGCTGTCCACCCGCACCTCCAGGGACGTGCGGCCCGTCCAGGTGACCTGCGCCTCCTGCACCACGGTGTCGTTCAGATAGGCGGGGTTCAAAAAGTTCAGGTTGTCCACACAAACGGTGGTCACGGCGCTGTGGGTGTATCGCCGGGCGGCCACCGCGCCCACAATGTCGATCCAGGCCATGATCTGGCCGCCGAACAGGCGGGGCTTGCTGTATCCGTTGCAGTGCTGGGGCAGCACGATCTGTACGCTGGTGGTCACTTCCGCCATGGAAACGCCCTCCTCAATGCTCGTTTTCCACATTATAGCGCACCTGCGCCATGTTTGCAACCGCTTCCCCTTGCCTAACTTCCCGCCCTGTGGTATGATTCAGGTATAAAAACCACTCCCGAAAGGACGCGATACCATGTTCATCGCCGACGCCCACTGCGACACCCTGTACGCCATCGCCATCGAGGGCACGAAGCCCGAAGCCTGCGTGGTCACGCCCGCGCGCATGGCGGCGGGCGGCGTGGGGCTTCAAACCTTCGCGCTGTTCTGCGGCAAGCACGGCCCCGCGGGCACGCCCTACGAGGACGCCCAGGCCATGCTGCGGGCCGTGCCCCGGGTGGGCGTGCCGATCCTGACCGGCGACCTGCCCGACGAGCCGCCCGCCTCCCCCACCGGCGTGTTCTCCTGCGAGGGCGGCGAGATGCTGGAGGGCTCCCTTGAGCGCTTCCACGAGTTCCAGCGGAAGCTGCGGCTTCGGATGATCGCGCTGACCTGGAACTTTGAAAATGAGATCGGCCACCCCGCCAAGGAGGGCCCGGAGGGCGGGCTGAAGCCCTTCGGCCTGGACCTGCTGCGGGCCATGGACGCCGAGGGCGTGCTGGCGGACGTTTCGCACCTGAACGAGGCGGGCTTCTGGGACGTGTGCGAGCACACCGCCCTGCCGCCCATCGCCAGCCATTCCGACTGCCGCTGGCTGTGCGACGTGCCCCGGAACCTGTGGAAGGAGCAGGCCCGGGCCATCATTGAGCGCGGCGGCTTCATCGGCGTGAACTTCTACAGCGAATTCCTGCGCGAGGGCGGCGGCGCCACGTTGGACGACGTCGTGCGCCACGTGGACGCGCTGATGGAGCTGGGCGGCGAGGACGCGGTGGGCTTCGGCTCGGACTTCGACGGCATCGAAGCCTGGCCGGAGGGCCTGGGCCACCCCGGGGAGTTTCCCAACCTGCTGGACGCCCTGCGCAGCCGCGGCTACAGCGAAGGGCAGCTGGAAAAGCTGGCGGGGCTGAACCTGTGGAACGTGCTCAAGCGGGCGGAGGCCGTGCGCCGATGAACCGGGTCGTCGGCATACTGGCCCACGTGGACGCGGGCAAGACCACCTTCTCCGAACAGCTGCTGCACCACGCCGGGGTGCTGCGCCGGGCGGGCCGGGTGGACCACGGCGACACGCTGCTGGACGCCCATCCGCTGGAGCGCCAGCGGGGCATCACCATCTTCTCCGACCAGGCGGTGTTCGAGCGGGGCGGCACCCGCTTCTTCTGGGTGGACACCCCCGGCCACGCGGACTTTGCCGCCGAGATGGAGCGCTCGCTGTCGATCCTCGATCTGGCCGTGCTGATCGTCAACGGTGCGGAGGGCATCCAGAGCCACACGGAGACGCTGTGGGCGCTGCTGAAGGATTACGGCGTGCCCACGCTGCTGTTCATCAACAAGACTGACCGACCCGCCTGCGACGCGGACGGAGTGCTGGCGGCGCTGAAAAAGCAGCTGAGCCCGGACATCGTGGACGCGGCGGGCTGGGACGGCGGCGCGCTGCCCGAGGCGCTGCGCGAGGCCGTGGCCGAGCGGGACGAAGCGCTGCTTGAGCGCTGGATGGCGGACGACTTCGACGGGGAAACCTGGCTTGGCGCGCTGCGCGATCAGGTGCAGAGCCGCGCCCTGTTCCCCGCCTGGCGGGGCTCCGCGCTGAACGACGAGGGCGTGCTGCCCTTCCTGGACGCGCTGGCGGCGCTGGCGGGCGGGGGGAGCTCCTTCGCCCCGCCCAGTATGGCAGCTCCCGCCGAATCCCGTCATCCTGAGCGGAACGGCGCCGCAGGCGGAGCGCAGTCGAAGATTCCTTCCCCCTTCTCCGCCCTGGTCTACAAGGTGCGCCGCGACGGTCAGGGCAATCGCCTGTGCTGCTTCAAGGTGCTGTCCGGGTCGGTGAGCGCCCGGGAGGAGATCGCCGTTCCCGGCGGCAGCGCCAAGGTGAACGAGCTGCGCCTTCAAAGCGGCGCGAAATACGCGACCGTCCAGCGGGCGGAGGCGGGCATGCTCTGCGCCGCCGCAGGGATTCCCGGCGTGCGGCCCGGGGACTTCATCGGCGCGGACTCGGGCCGGCGCAACGCCTTCCACACCGAGCCGATGATGGCCGCCGGCGTGCTGTGCGGGGAGCTGCCCACGGGCAAGGTGCTGGAGGCGCTGAAGCAGCTGGAGGACGAGGACCCGGCGCTGGGTGTGAGCTTCAACGAGGCCACCGGGGCCATCGACCTGCGGGTGATGGGCAAAATCCAGCTGGAGGTGCTGGGCCAGCTGATGCGCGACCGCTTCGGCATGGAGATCGCCTTCGGCCCCATGCGGGTGCTGTACATGGAGACCATCGCCGCGCCCGCCGTGGGCGTCGGGCACTACGAGCCCCTGCGCCACTACGCCGAGGTGCAGCTGCGCCTGGTCCCCGGCCAGCGGGGCAGCGGCGTGAGGTTTGAATCGCTGTGCCACGTGGACGAGCTTTCGCTGAACTGGCAGCGGCTGATCGAGACCCACGTATTTGAAAGGGTCCACAAGGGCGTGCTCACCGGCGCGCCGCTGACGGACGTGACCGTGCAGCTGCTCCACGGACGCTCCCACCTGAAGCACACCGAGGGCGGCGACTTCCGCCAGGCCACCTACCGGGCCATCCGAAACGCGCTGATGTACACCCGGGGCGTGCTGCTGGAGCCCATCTGCCGGTTTACGCTGCGCGGCCCCCAGGACAGCTACGGCCGCGTGATGGGCGATTTGACCCGGATGCAGGCGGCGCTGGAGCCGCCCCGTATGGAGGCCGACAGCTTCACGCTGGTCGGCGAGGCCGCCTTTGCCGCCTTCGCCGCCTACAACACCGACTTCCTGGCCGCCACCCATGGCCGGGGCAGCCTGAATTACCGGCTGAACCACTACGCGCCCTGCCGGGACGCGGAGAGCGTGATCGCCGCGGCAAACTACAATCCCCTGGCCGACGACACGCCGGATTCGGTGTTCTGCAGCCACGGCGCGGGCTATACCGTGCCCTGGAACCAGGTGAAGGCCCACGCCCACTGCCCGGTGGAGGAATAAAAAACGCGATGCCGTCAATCCGGCATCGCGTTTTTTACTCCCTTCACGCCCCGTAACGATTCAATCCTGTCCTCCAGCTGACTTGTGAGGAGGTATCGGAGGGGCAAAGCCCCTCTGATGTTCAATCGTACGCGGCGGCATGTACGCCGCTGGCGGGACCTTTTTTGCGGCAGGGAGCCTGTCGACCAGAGCAAAAAAGGTTGCTTTGCAGATTTGCCGTCCGAAATCCGCAGGGTTTCAGGCAAATCTGGAGGGGGTGGTCTCGGCGGGGGAGCTTGCCCCCTCGTCCGAAGATAACGATTCAGTCGCAGACTGGATCGTTATCACACCCCATATTTCTTCTTTTTCACCCGCAGGTAGCAGATGAAGTGGGTGGCAAACGTCACCGCCCAGGAGATGGGATAGGAGATGTAGAGCATCGTCAGCGTGGGGTCCAGCGGGAATATGGTCAGTATCCACACCACCCGCAGCACGCAGGCCCCCATGATGGACACGATCATCGGTGTCACCGAGCTGCCCATGCCCCGCAGCAGGCCCACCATGGTGTCCATCATGCCGCAGAGGAAGTAGGTCGGCGCGATGATGGAGGTCCGGATGCCGGCGGCGGCGATCACGGCGTCGTCCTCGGTGTAGATGTGGAACAGCGGCACCTTGAACAGCATCAGCAGCCCGCCCAGCGCCGCGCCGATGGCGAACACCGTCATCAGGGAATCCCTGGCCACCCGGCCGATGCGCTCATACTTCCGCGCGCCCACGTTCTGGCCGGTGAAGGTTATGGCGCCCTGGTAGATGCTGTTCATGGCCACGTAGATGTAGCCCTCCAGGTTGCTGGCGGTGGTGTTGCCGGCCACAACGGTCTTGCCGAAGCTGTTGACCGTGGACTGGATCAGCACGTTGGAGATGGAGAACACCATGCCCTGCAGGCCCGCGGGCAGGCCGACCTTGGCGATCTGCCAAACCTTGCCCATGTCCAGCCGCAGCTTTTTCAGCTCCACCTTGATGGCGCCGTCGCTGCGCATCAGGCACAGCAGCACCAGCGCCGCCGAGATGACCTGGGAGATGATCGTGGCCAGCGCCACGCCGGACACGCCCATGTGGAACACGATCACGAACAGCAAATTCAGCAGCACGTTCACCACGCCGGCGATGGTCAGGTAGGTCAGCGGGCGGCGGGTGTCGCCGATGGCCCGCAGGATGGCTGCGCCGAAGTTGTACAGCATGTTGGCCGGCATGCCCAGGAAGTAGATGCGCATATAGGCCGTGGCCAGGGGCAGCACCTCGTCCGGCGTGTTCATCATGCTCAAAAACGTGCCCGCCAGGAAAAAGCCCACGATGCCCACCAGCACACCGCTGATCAGGCTGAGCGTGACGGAGGTGTGCACCGCGTCCCGGGTCTCCTTGAAGTTGCCCGCGCCGAAGCACTGGGCCACGATCACGTTCGCGCCCACCGACAGCCCCAGGAACAGGTTGACCAGCAGGTTGATCAGCGAGCCCGGCGCGCCCACCGCCGCCAGCGCGGCGTCGCCCTCGAACCGGCCCACCACGATCACGTCCGCGGCGTTGAAGGTGAGCTGAAGCATGCTGGACAGCATCAGCGGCAGCGCAAAGCTCAACAGCTTCGGCATCACCGGGCCGTTGAGCATGTCGATCTCATAGCGTTTGTTGCGAAGGCGCATGGCGTATTTCTCCCCGGGCAAACCCGAATTGGAATCATCGTGAAACAAATGTGGTATTGCGCATTATAGCAGACCAACATTGCCTTTGTGTTACCTGTCCGGGCCGCGCCGCGGCAAATCGCAGATTTCTTGTTCTCCCGCCCCTCCTATTTCAGCTTTTTCCGCACCAGGCGCCTATAGACCGCCTTTTGCAGCCATTTGTTGACCGGCGTGGACAGCACCACCGCCAGCACGATGTAGATCCACAGGTACTTCACACTGATGAACCGGAAGATAATGCTCGCCAGGAGGATCGTAAAAGCGCTGTACCCGACCTGCAAGCCGACATTTGCCCTGCTCAGGTCCCGGATGATGTCCACGCCGTCGGAGGCGTGCGGGGCGCTCTCTATGAAGTCGGCCGCCCCTTTCACGCCCGGGCAGCTCCTGAAATCGTTGCAGCACTCCCGCGCCGATTCTCGATAGGACGGCGTGTCCAGGATCCTTCGGACCGCGGCCCTGATCCCCGCGATGGAATCGTCCTTCAGGTCGATGCCCGCGCCGATTTCGCGCACCCTTCTGGCGACCGCCTGCTGCTCATTCGTCTGCGCGTACAGAACCATCGGCGTCGCCATATAGAGGCTCTCCGACACGCTGTTCATGCCGCAGTGCGTGATGAACGCATCCGCCCTTGAAAGAACGTCCAGCTGGTCGACGCTGTCGTATACCCTGATGTTCTCCGGCAGCGCTCCCAGGCTTGCCCTGTCCACCGTCTTCCCGCAGGACAGGATCACGTCCACGTTCTCTCCCCTGAACGCCTCGATGCACTTGCCGTAAAAATCCGGGCGGTCGTTGATGACCGTGCCGAGCGAGATATACACCAGCGGCCGATCATGCGCCTTGTCGGGCTTTTTGTCCGTCAGCAGGGACGGCCCCACGAAGATATAGTGGTCGGAGAAGCTCTCCGCACAGGGCTGGAAGCGCTTTGAAGTATAGACGACGGAATCCGTCTGGTTGTCGCTCTGTATCAGCGAAAACAACCCCTTCACCTTGTAGCCGCGGGTCTTCAGCTTGTTCAGCTCCCTTGAAACCCTCGGCAGGCCGAGGATCAGCCCGGCCACATCCCCCGGCGAATTCTTCATGTACTGGGAGGACACCTGGTTGAACGCGAAGGTGCTCGTGGATACGACCATCGGAACGTCGTATTTCCAGGCGTTCAGCTTTCCCCAGAAGCACACGGAATCCGTATAGACGACATCCGGCCTGAAGGACGTGAACTCACCCTGCAGGAACGCGTCCATCGCGGCGGTGATCCGGATGTCCTGGATGGTCATTTCCGTGGCGGAGACCTTCTTCAGGTTTTCCTCCTCCCTCGCGCTCAGCTCGGGAAGGTATTGATCGCAGCTCACAAACGCGGCGCCGGTGCGCTCGATCTTCCCGCGAAACTCATCAAAGGAGTAAAAGCGCACTTCATCGCCCCGGGCGACCAGCTCCCGGACCACCGCCAGCATCGGATTGGTGTGGCCGTGGGCGGGAATACAAAAGACAGCGACTCTCTTCATCGGTCAGCCCTCGTCTTTCTCGGAAAAGGCCCTGCTGTACCATTCGGCAAAGGCCGCCTTGGGCGGTATGGCGATGCCGCGCTCTTCATCCCCCAGCAGGATCAGCGTGTCTCCCGGCTTGATTCCAAACACCTCGCGCGCCTGCTTGGGAATCACGATCTGTCCCTTTTCCCCCACCGTGGCTGTCCACGCGTATTTGCCCTTCGGTGCGTTCATGCTCTCCACCCTCTCAGTATAATAAGTATGATTTGTATAACTTATTATACCCGTTTTGCATGACACTGTCAAGTACAAACAGAGCCCTACACGGATCGAGCGCGAGGGCTTGACGAAAGCGGTGTTTTGCGCTATGATAGTTTTAGTATTACTTCAAATTGGAGATGTTTGCCCTATGAGCGAAAATTGTACCCATGATTGCAGCAGCTGCGGCGTGGACTGCCCCAGCCGCAACGCCCAGCAGCCCGATTTTTCCGCCCCTGCCAACCCGAACAGCCATGTGAAGAAGGTCATCGGCGTGGTGAGCGGCAAGGGCGGCGTCGGCAAGAGTCTGGTCACCAGCCTGATGGCCGCGCTGATGCGCCGCCACGGCCACAGCGTGGCCATCCTGGACGCCGACATCACCGGCCCGTCCATCCCCAAGGCCTTCGGCGTGCACGGCCAGCTGATGGCCAGCGACGACGGCATCCTGCCCGCTGTGAGTTCCACCGGCGTGAAGATGGTGTCGCTGAACCTGCTGGTGGCCAACGAGACCGACCCCGTGGTCTGGCGCGGCCCCATCATCGCCGGAACCGTGAAGCAGTTCTGGACGGACGTGATGTGGGGCGACGTGGACTTCATGTTCGTGGACATGCCCCCGGGAACGGGCGACGTGCCGCTGACGGTGTTCCAGTCGCTGCCGCTGGACGGCATACTGATCGTCACCAGCCCCCAGGAGCTGGTGGGCATGATCGTGGAGAAGGCCGTGAACATGGCCGCCATGATGAACGTGCCGGTGCTGGGCCTGGTGGAGAACATGAGCTACTTCGTCTGCGACCAGTGCGGCAAGGAGCACAGCATCTTCGGCCCCAGCCACGCCCGGGAGATCGCCGAGCGCCACGGCATTGAGCGCGTGGCCCGCCTGCCCATCGCCCCCGCCCTGGCCAGCGCCTGCGACGGCGGCACCGTGGAAATGGTGGAAGCCCCCTGGCTGGAGGAGCTGGCCGGGCAGCTGGAAAAGCTGTGAAAAACCGCTACAAATGAAACGACAACGGAGGCTGCCATGAGATATGAAAAATCCTGCGGCGCCGTGATATTCAGAAGGGCGGAAGACGGCTGGAACGTGCTGCTGATCCGCCACACCAAGGGCCGCCACATCTCCTTCCCCAAGGGGCATGTGGAGCCGGGCGAGACCGAGAGCCAGACCGCCGAGCGGGAGATCCTGGAGGAGACCGGCCTGCGGGTGCGGGTAGACCGCCGCTTCCGGGCGGAGAACCGCTACAACATCCGGCCGGACACCCAGAAGCTGGTGGTGATCTTCGCCGCCACCACCAACCAGGCGGAGCTGACCCCCCAGCCGGAGGAGATCGCCGAGGCTTTCTGGCTGACCGTGGACGAGGCCGCCGAGCGGCTGACCTATGAGCGCGACCGCAGGATCATGCGGGACGCCTTCGAGCACATTCAGAAATATCACGCGTGACATAATACTGATTCCTGACTAAAACAGGACATCCTGCCGGTGCTTTTCCGCGTTGGCAGCGTTGAAGCCCCTTCACTTGCCGCCAGCAAGCCTGCGGGACTTCGCCTTGCCAGCACGAAAAAGCCCTCGGCATTCTTGTCCTCTTTAATCAGGTCTTAGTAAAGGCCCCGGAACCGTTCGTCGAAACGGTTCCGGGGCCTTCGTTTGCTCAAATGCCGGCGCGTCAGGTCGTCGCCTCTTCCGCCAGCTGGAACTGTAGATCCGCGTCCTTCATGTAGCCCTCGTGGCCCTTCAGGCGGATGTGGCTCCAGCCGTCCACGGTGGCGATAACCTCCACGCGCACGCCGTTTTCCAGGTAACCCAGCACATTGGCGTCCTGGGAGTCCACGTCGTAAACGGGGGCCTTGTCGTCGGCCCGGGACTGCACCACGGCGGGCAGCACGTCCTCGTCGCCCTGGGGCTGGGGCTCGGCGCTGGCGGGCTCCTCTTCCTCCACCACGGGCTCGCCGCCCCAGAAGGTCAGGTACTGGTTCAGCAGATAGCCGTTGCGGCCCTGATACTCCACATAGGACCACTCCGATTCCCGAAGCAGCACGCGCAGCTGGGTCTGATAGGGCACCTCTGCCAGCACCTGGCTGCCGGTGGTGGGCTGTTCCCGCAGGTTCAGCGTCACCCCCGGGCCGTCGGTGTTCACCTGGGCATAGGTGGTGGTGCCCTGGTAGTTCTCCCGGCTGCCGTCGATGGCCAGATAGGAGGCGAACACCTCCCAGGGCATGGCCACGCCCGTCAGGTACTCCTGGGGCGTATAGCCGATGGTATAGCTCTCCCCGCCGTCCCCGGCGCTGTAGGTGAGGGTCGAAACATCCTGGGTATAATAGTTCAAAAAGTCGTTGCGCACATAGCCGATGTTCGTGCGGCGCTGCACGTGGCCCCAGCCCTTCACCCGGTCCAGCGCGATCAGCACGTTGGAGGAGGACAGGCTTTGCAGCGCCTCGGAGGCGGAATCCGGCTTGGCGCGCAGGCGGATGGAGGCGTCCACGTTGGTGTGGGCCATGGTGAGCGTGCCGTTGGTGGCCTCCATGGTGCAGCCGGTATCGGCGAACATTCGGTTCACGCGCTCGGCCTCGTACTCCAGCGCCTTCTGCATCTCCGGGATCATGACGCCGTCGGTGGGATAGGCGTAGGCCGCCTGGAACCGCTTCACGGCCTCCAGCACGTCCACGTCGAACACGCCGTCGATGTCGCTGTCGTAGAGCTTGAGATCCGTCAGCTGCTGCTGCATCTTGCGCACCACCGGGCCGCTCATGCCCTGGGAGACGGTGACGTTGGTGTCGGTGGGAGCGTCGCTGGAGTAGATCACCTTCAAAAATTCGGGCGACGCGATGCCGCTCTCCTCCTCACCCATCAGCCGCTGGGCGTCGCGCACGGCGTTGATGGTGGTGCCGCCGTAGAAGCCGTCGATGTCGTAGCTGTACAGGCCCAGGTCCCTCAGGCGGGTCTGCAGATCGCGCACCTCGCTGCCCTGGCTGCCGTTGCCCAGCGCGCCTTCCTCGTTGGTCTTGGCCATGAAGTAGTCGTAGGTCATGCCCTTGTCGTTGGTATAGGAGCTCTGGAACAGCAGCATGCGGGTGGTCTCGTCCTTCTTCATGCCGCCGGTGATGCGCACCCGCGTGCCCGGCAGGCAGCACTTGGCGATGAACTCCGCGTCCTGCCAGCGCAGGCGCAGGCAGCCGTGGGAGGCGGGCCGTCCAAACTCCGCCAGCGCGCTCAGGCTGATGGTGGATTCGTCCTTGCGGCTGTAGGGGATGGAGTGGAACAGCACGCCCTTGTAGATGCGGGTGGCATAGTGGGCATAGCAGTTGTAGTAGCGGAAGAAGTACCAGTACTCCCGCTCCTGCTCATCCTCCTTCTCCGGCAGGTAGAAGGTGCCGTGGGGGGTCTCCTCCTTGTCCCTGTGGCCCGAGGAACAGAGGAACTGGCGGACGATGTTGTCCGTCAACGTGCTGTGGACGGTGACGATCTGGTTGGTCAGGTCCACCACGATGTAATAGGGCATATCGTACGCGGCCCGCGCCACCTGCTCAAAGGGGGGCACGGCCACGATCATCAAAAGCATCGCCAAGGCCAGGGCGATGATCCTGCGCACTCTCATCTTAGAAAACTCCTATTGTCCCATAATATGATTATCGCCATTATAACACAGCGGCCGTGCCTTTTCAATCGTAACCGGCCGCAAATGCGCGTCGAAACGGTTAAATATGCCAGATATTGTGTATACATGCAAAAAACCGCGCATCCTTGCGGATGCGCGGCATGATCTATCGTTGAGATCAGAATTTCAGGGAATTCAGCTTGATGCCGGGGCCCATGGTGCTGGAGATCACGGCAGAGCGGATGTAGGTTCCCTTGGTGGCGGCGGGCTTGGCCTTGATGATGGCCTCCATCAGCACGCGCAGGTTCTCGACCAGCTTCTGCTCGTCGAAGGACGCCTTGCCCACGGGGCAGTGGATGATGGCGGTCTTGTCCACGCGGTACTCGACTTTACCAGCCTTGATATCGTGGATGGCCTGCGCCACGTTCATGGTCACGGTGCCGGCCTTCGGGGAAGGCATCAGGCCCTTGGGGCCCAGCACGCGGCCCAGACGGCCGACCTGACCCATCATGTCGGGGGTGGCCACGACCACGTCGAAATCGAACCAGCCGCCCTGGATCTTGGCGACCATGTCCTCAGCGCCCACGTAATCCGCTCCGGCGGCCTCAGCCTCGGCGGCCTTGTCGGCCTTGCAGATCACCAGCACGCGAACGGTCTTGCCGGTGCCGTTGGGAAGAACCACGGCGCCGCGGACCTGCTGGTCGGCGTGACGGGGATCGACGCCCAGGCGGACGGAGATCTCCACGGTTTCATCGAACTTGGCCTTGGCGGTCTGCTTGACCAGCGCGATGGCCTCCTCGGGGTCATACTGCTTGGTGCGGTCGATCAGCTTCAGGCTGTCGGAATACTTCTTACCCTTTTTCATTATACATCCTCCTTGTGGTCAATCGGATTGAAAAATCCTCCCACGTATTTGGCTCGTTGCTGTTAGTCAACCACCACAACGCCCATGGAGCGGGCGGTGCCGGCGATCATGCTCATGGCGGCTTCCAGGGAAGCGGCGTTCAGATCGGGCATCTTCAGCTCGGCGATCTCCTTGACCTGGGCCTTGGTGATGTTGGCGACCTTGTCCTTGTTGGGACGGCCGGAAGCATGCTCAATGCCGCAAGCCTTCTTGATCAGAACGGCTGCCGGGGGCGTCTTGGTGATGAAGGTGAAGGAACGATCCTGATACACGGTGATGACCACCGGGATGATCAGGCCGGCCTGCTTGCCGGTGCGATCGTTGAACTCCTTGCAGAAGCCGGGGATGTTCACGCCATGCTGACCGAGCGCGGGGCCGATGGGCGGGGCGGGCGTCGCCTTGCCGGCAGGCACCTGCAGCTTGATAAGCGCGGTAACTTTCTTTGCCATTTGGGTATCCTCCTTAACATGTATGTGGTGAAGCGGGGTGCTTTCGCATCCCTCCCACTCCCTGAAACCCAATCGGGGTTATCAGTAAGCCAGGAGCCCTGATTCCAGGGCAATTGCGGGGGTCAGTCCTCCCGCACGACCTCGTCGTACGCCAGTTCCACGGTGGTCTCGCGCTTGAGCATCGGGACCGTCACAGTGAGAACCTGGGTCTTGGGATCGATGGCCGTCACCTTGCCGGTGAAGTTCTCGAAAAGACCCGTGAGTATGCGCACGCTGTCGCCCACCATGATGTCGATGCGCGCCTGGGGCTGGGCATCGAAGATGGAGGCGAAGTCGGTCTCGGACAGGGGGGTCGGCTTGTTGCCGGAACCCACGAAGCCCGTCACGCCGCGGGTGTTGCGCACCACGTACCACGTCTCGTTGGTCATCTCCATCTTGACGATCACGTAGCTGGGCAGCAGCTTCCGCTGCACGACACGGCGCTTGTTGTTCTTGATTTCAACGGCTTCCTCTACCGGTATGCGAACGTCGACGATCTTGTCCTGCATGCCGTTGTTCTCAACGGCCTTCAGCAGGCTGTCGCGCACCTTGTTTTCATAGCCGGAATAGGTATGCACAACATACCATTTGATATCCGCGTTCTCTGACATTTTATGCGTCCTCTGGCGATCAGCCGGTGATCAGCTTGATCAGAGCGCCCGCGCCCAGATCGAACACGCCGATGATCACGCCCATGACGATCATGAATACGAATACCACGATGGAATAGTTCAGCAGATCTTTCTTGGTGGGCCAGGAGACCTTCTTCAGCTCGTGGAACATGTTCTTGAAGCTGCGGCCGATGCCCTTGAAGAAATTGACGAAGCGCTGACCGAAGCCGGGCTTGGTATTCTTTTTCTCTTCGTTAGCCATGCTATTCACTCTCCCTTTCGATTGTCGGCGCTGCCCCTCGGGGCCCGCCGACCCGCGCAACCGCGGCTGCGCCGCCGGTTCGCTAATCGTAAACCGCCCGCGGAATTACTTGGTCTCCTTGTGGCTGGTGTGCTTCTTGCAGAAGCGGCAGTACTTGTTCATCTCCAGACGGTCGGGATCGTTCTTCTTGTTCTTCATGGTATTGTAATTGCGCTGCTTGCACTCGCTGCAGGCCAGCGTAACCTTGATACGCTTATCCGATGCCATGCTTGACACCTCCCCATGTGTTTTTTCGGCACCCGCGTTGTTGCGCGGCTGCCGAAGCGCGGGCGGCAAAAATGCCGTCGACAACAGCAGCCCACATCCGGGGCAGACTGATACATTATAAAATAGCTTCGCGCCAAATGCAAGTGCTATTGGCGTTTACGGGCAAATTTTACAATGTTTAAAGGGTTTTCCAACGATTTCCGGCGAAGCCCTGCGGCCTCCGCCGGACCGCGGGACGCCCGCCCTTGGCGGTCCGTCCGCTAATCGTGCACAGTTCCAAAAAGACCATGCGCTCACGCGCATGGTCTTTCGTTGAGCGCGCCTGAATTACTTGATCTCGATCTCGGCGCCAGCTTCCTCGAACTTCTTCTTGAGCTCTTCGGCAGCTTCCTTGGTGATGCCCTCGGCCAGAGTGGAGGGAGCGCCATCCACCAGGTCCTTGGCTTCCTTCAGGCCCAGGCCGGGCTTGACTTCGCGGACGATCTTGATGACGTTCAGCTTCTTGGCGCCAGCGGCCTTCAGGATCACGTCGAACTCGGTCTTCTCTTCCTCAGCCGCAGCGGCCTCGCCGCCGGCGACAGCGCCGCCCACGACCACGGGAGCCGCAGCGGACACGCCAAACTTCTCTTCCATTTCCTTGACCAGGTCGGCCAGCTCAAGGATCGTCATGCTCTCGATCGCGGAGATGATTTCAGCATTGTTAGCCATGATTATTTCCTCCAAATTATTTTATGATGTCTTGAGTGGGTTCAGGCGGCGATCATTCCTCGCCGGCCTGCTTCTTGCGGATGGCTTCCAGCGCGTAGACGAACTTGGACACAGAGCTCATCATGCTGCCCATGATCTTCGCGATGAGAACCTCGCGGCTGGGGGTGTTGGCCAGAGCCTGCACGCCCTTCTCGTCGATGTACGCCCCGTCGACAACGCCGCACTTGATGGTGACGTTCTTGTTCTTCTTGGCGAAATCGGCCAGGATCTTGGCGGGAGCGACCGCGTCTTCGTAGCCAAAGGCCACGGCGGTGGGGCCTTCCAGGTGGGGCTTCATGTCGTCAAGGTTCATATCCTTGACGGCCAGGTTGATCATGGTGTTCTTCAGAACCGCATACTCAACGCCCGCCTTGCGCAGCTGATTGCGCAGGTCGGTGACCTCCGCCACGTTCAGGCCGCGATAGTCGACCAGGACGACGGACTGGGCCTTCTCAAACTTCTCCTTGATGTCGGCCACGACGCCCTTCTTGATCTCTAAATTCTTGGACATTTACTTACACCTCACATTCCGTCCAATGATCGACCGGTTTCCCGGTCGTGACGGCAATTTAAAAACCCTTGCGCAGACGCAAGGGCGGTGTGAATCCAACCGTTGCGCCTCGGCGAGCGACCCGAAGGTCATTGAACTTGCGTGCTCGCTGTCTGTGGCACAGAGCTTTTAAAGCCATGAATCATTGTACCAAAGGACGGCCAAATTGTCAATACGCGGTCTCAAAGCTTAACAGAGCGCGGTGGAGGGGTTGTCAAAAAAGCCCGGAACCGGCCAGCCTCGGCTCCACACTCCACTCTTCCTCTCAAATCTTAACACCCCGATCCCTTGCGTCGCTCTCCCCCATCCCCTATAATGCCTATGAAATCCACACAACGGAGTGTTTTCAATGAGCATACGCGACAACTACAACCACACCATCTACGCCAGCTACGTCGGCTACATCACCCAGGCCATCGTCAACAACTTCGCGCCGCTGCTGTTTCTGACGTTCTCCAGGCAGTTCGGCCTGTCGCTGGACAAGCTGGCGCTGATCACCACGATCAACTTCGCGGTGCAGCTGCTGGTGGACCTGGCCTCGACGCGGGTGGTGGATAGAATCGGCTACCGCGTCTGCGTGGTGGCGGCCCACGTGCTGTCGGCGGCAGGGCTCATCGGCCTGGCGTTGCTGCCCCGGCTGCTGCCGGACGCCTACGCGGGCATACTGGTCTCCGTGGTGCTGTACGCCGTGGGCGGCGGGTTGATCGAGGTGCTCATCAGCCCCATCGTGGAGTCCTGCCCCACCGAGCGCAAGGAGGCGGCCATGAGCCTGCTGCACTCCTTCTACTGCTGGGGACATTTGGCGGTGATCCTGCTGTCCACGCTGTTCTTCACGCTGGCGGGCATCAAGCGCTGGCCGGTACTGGCCGCGCTGTGGGCGCTGGTTCCCCTGGCCAACTGCTTCTATTTTGCGAAGGTGCCCCTCTACTCCGTCACCGGCGGGCAGGATCCGCTGTCCATCGGCAGGCTGTTCGGCCAGAAGGTGTTCTGGCTGCTGATGGTGCTGATGGTCTGCGCCGGGGCGGCGGAGCAGGGCATGAGCCAGTGGGCCTCGGCCTTTGCGGAGTCGGCACTGCGCCTTCCCAAGACCGTGGGCGATTTGGCCGGCCCCTGCCTGTTCGCGCTGCTGATGGGCACCAGCCGGGCGCTCTACGGCAAATTCAGCGAAAAGCTGCCGCTTAAGAAGGCCATGATTGGCTGTGCGGCGCTGTGCGTGCTTTGCTACCTGCTCGCTTCGCTGACGCAGAGCCCCGTCCTGGGCCTGGTCGGCTGCGCGGTGTGCGGGTTCTCGGTGGGCATCTTCTGGCCGGGCACCTTCTCCATCGCGGCGGTGGCCCTGCCCGGCGCGGGCACAGCCATGTACGCGCTGATGGCCCTGGCCGGGGACGTGGGCTGCTCCGGCGGGCCAACGCTGGTGGGCTTCGTGGCCAGCGCTCTTGGCGGCGATTTGAAGAAGGGCCTGCTGGCCGCCATCATCTTCCCGGCGCTGATCCTGGTCGGCGTGCCCCGGCTGCGCAGGGGGTCAAAATAAATCTACTTATATATAAAAAGATAAACCGAAATTTACCTATCCGTGTTGCAAATACCCGGCGCCTGTGATAAACTGGTGATTGTGTCAAAATCAATATCCATAGAAAGATCAGGAGGTTATTCCATGACCACGACTTTTGAAAAGCTGTCTTCCAATAAGGTGAAGCTGGGCTTCGTCGTCGAGCCCGAGAAGTTCGACGAGGGCCTGAAAATCGCCTACAACAAGCTGAAGGGCCGCATCAATATCCCCGGCTTCCGCAAAGGCAAGGCCCCCATGAAGGTGATCGAGAACCACTACGGCGAGAGCGTGTTCTACGAGGACGCCTTTGACGCCATCTTCCCCGAGATCTACCAGGAGGCCCTGAAGGAGCACGACGTGCAGGTCGTCGACCGTCCCGAGCTGGACGTGGAGCAGATCGGCCGCGGCAAGGAATTGAAGTTCACCGTGGAAGTGTTCGTGCGCCCCGACGTGGAGCTGGGCGAGTACAAGAACCTGGGCATCGTCAAGACCGTTGACGAAGTGACCGACGACGACGTGAACGCCGAGATCGAGCGCGCCCGCGATCGCTCTTCCCGCTGGGTGGAGATCGAGGACCGTCCCGCCAAGCTGGACGACCAGGTGAACATCGACTACGCCGGCTTCAACGGCGACGAGCAGTTTGACGGCGGCACCGCCCAGGGCCACGAACTGATCCTGGGTTCCGGCAGCTTCATCCCCGGCTTTGAGGATCAGGTGGTGGGCCACAGCGTGGGCGACGAGTTCGACGTGAACGTCACCTTCCCCGAGCAGTACCACGCCGAGGAGCTGGCCGGCAAGCCCGTGGTGTTCAAGGTGAAGATCAACGGCATCCGCGAGAAGGAAATGCCCGCCCTGGACGACGACTTCGTGACCGAGGTGTCCGAGACCGCCAACAACGTGGAGGAGTACAAGGCTGAGGTCCGCGAGAAGCTGGAGAAGGCCGCCGACGACCGCGCCGAGGCCAACTTCGAGAACGAAGTGCTGGAGAAGGTGTGCGAGAACGCCAAGGTGGACATCCCCGCCGCCATGATCGACGACCAGATCGACAACATGCTGCGCGACATGGAGATGCGCATGATGTACCAGGGCATGAAGCTGGACGACTACTTCAAGTACACCGGCCAGACCCGCGAACAGGTGCGCGAGATGTACAAGCCCCAGGCCGAGGAGCGCGTGCTGGGCCAGCTGGTGATCGAGGCCGTGAAGAAGGCCGAGAACATCGAGGCCACCGAGGAAGAGATCGACGCCGAGATGGGCAAGTACGCCGAGCAGAACAAGAAGAGCCTGGAAGAGTTCAAGAAGATGCTCGCGGACGGCGACAAGGAATACTTTGCCGAGGCCGCCGCGGTCCGCAAGACCATCGACTTCCTGAAGGCGAATGCGGAATAATGCCGCGAAGCGACATTATTCCCAGTTAGGAATGAGGAATTAGGAATTGAGTTTGCTTGGCGGCACTGATTCGTTTGATTCCGCCCGGCCGCTCGGATCCTGTTCCTCATTCCCTTCATTCCGAATAAACGCCTGATCTGGCCACATACTAATGGAAAATGGAATGTTGGCAGGTCGTCTGGCATTTCCATTCCCCATTCCTCATTCCTCATTAAACCATAAAGGGGGTTGCGCCCATGAACCTGGTGCCCTATGTTGTTGAACAAACCAACCGCGGTGAACGCTCCTACGATATCTACTCCCGCCTGCTGAAGGACCGCATCATCTTCCTGGGCGGCGAAATCGACGACGACGTGGCCAACAGCGTCGTCGCCCAGATGCTGTTCCTGGAGATGGAGGATCCGGACGCCGACATCATGCTCTACATCAACAGCCCCGGCGGCTCCGTGTCCGCCGGCATGGCCATCTACGACACCATGCAGTACCTGAAGTGCGAGGTGTCCACGCTGTGCGTGGGCCTGGCGGCGTCCATGGGCGCGTTCCTGCTGGCCGCCGGCGCCAAGGGCAAGCGCAAGGCCCTGCCCCACGCCGAAATCATGATCCACCAGCCCCTGGGCGGCGCCCGGGGCCAGGCCTCGGACATCCAGATCCAGGCCGAGCAGATCCTGCGCATCAAGAAGACCATGAACGAGCTGCTGTCCAAAAACACCGGAAAGTCCCTCAAGACCATCGAGAAGGACACCGACCGCGACAACTTCATGACCGCCGAGCAGGCGAAGGACTACGGGCTGATCGACGAGATCGTCGCCCCCAGGAGATAAGCCATGGCAAACAACAAGGATTCTTTCAAGAAGCAGGTGCGCTGCTCCTTCTGCGGCAAGACCGCGGACCACGTGCGCCGCATGATCTCCGGCCCCAACAACACCTACATCTGCAATGAGTGCGTGCTGCTGTGCAACGAGATCGTGTCCGACGACGTGGAATCCATCACCAGCGCCGGCGAGCCGGAGATCAAGAAGCCCCAGGAGATCAAGGAGATCCTGGACCAGTACGTGGTGGGCCAGGAGCAGGCCAAGAAAGCCCTGTCCGTGGCCGTGTACAACCACTACAAGCGCATCCGCTGCATGGGCAACAAGAAGAGCGACGTGGAGCTGCAGAAGAGCAACATCGTCATGCTCGGCCCCACCGGCTGCGGCAAGACCTATCTGGCCCAGACGCTGGCCAAGATCCTGAACGTGCCCTTCGCCATCGGCGACGCCACGAGCCTGACCGAGGCCGGCTATGTGGGTGAGGACGTGGAGAACGTCCTGCTGCGGCTGATCCAGAACGCCGACTTCGACGTGGAGCTGGCCCAGCGGGGCATCATCTACATCGACGAGATCGACAAGATCGCCCGCAAGAGCGAGAACCCCTCCATCACCCGGGACGTGTCCGGCGAGGGCGTGCAGCAGGCGCTTTTGAAGATCCTGGAGGGCACCATCGCCTCCGTTCCCCCGCAGGGTGGCCGCAAGCACCCCCTGCAGGAGTTCATCCAGATCGACACCAGCAACATCCTGTTCATCTGCGGCGGCGCGTTCGACGGCATCGAGAAGATCGTCGAGAGCCGCATCGGCAAGAAGGTGATGGGCTTCGGCGCGGATGTGAAGAGCAAGAACGACCAGACCAACGTGGAGATCATGTCCCAGGTGCGGCCGGAGGATCTGCTCAAGTTCGGCCTGATCCCCGAGTTCATCGGCAGGCTGCCCGTGCTGGTCACCCTGAACAGCCTGGACGAGGAGGCCCTGGTGAAGATCCTCACCGAGCCGAAGAACGCCCTGGTGCGCCAGTACGCCAAGCTGCTCAGCTTTGACGACGTGGAGCTGGAGTTCACCCCCGAGGCCCTGCAGGAAATCGCCCGCCAGGCGCTGAGCCGCAAGAGCGGCGCCCGCGGCCTGCGCGCCATCATCGAGGGCGTGATGACCGACACCATGTTCGAGCTGCCCAGCATCGAGAACGTGCGCAAGTGCGTCATCACCAGGGAGGCCGTGCTGGGCGAGGAAAAGCCCCAGCTGATCTTCGGCGAGGCCCAGCAGGCCCTGCCCGAGCCGCAGCCCGCCTTGGAGGAGGCTCAACCCGCCCTGGACGAGGAGTTCACGGACGCTCCGACGGCGGGTTGACGAAAAGCATACAAACGGCGATGACAGGAAGGTCATCGCCGTTTCTTTTTTGGCTCTTCGCTATTTGGGGGAATACCCCCCTCTCAGTCAGCCTGCGGCTGACAGCTCTCCCCCTCACGGGGCGAGCCGAGGGCCGGTCAGTGCCTGGAGACTTTCTCTTTGGCCTTCCCTGTGGGAAAGGCCTTTGGAGGCGTCGCCTATGGGTCGGCGCTCTTCTTCTTCCCCCTCAGCGCCGCGCCGAGCAGGAACAGCACGATGCCCCAGCGGGCCAGGCCGCCCCAGAATTCCACCACCCGCAGCTCCCGCGTGCCCACGCGCACCAGGGCCGACGCCGCGCCGGTGAGGCTCCAGAAAACCTTGGAGATCGACGACCAGTCCACGATGTTCTCCGGCACCCACTCCGTGAACACGTACAGCGGCTGGGCCGAGAACACCATCAGCCCCCAGGTCAGCGCGATCAGCGCACCGTAGCCCAGCAGGATCAGGCCGATCAGCCCAAGCAGCCGGGGGATCAGCGCCTTGATGTAGCTCTGCTTCAGCGCCGCCCGGAAGCCCTGGATCCAGCCCGTGGCCAGGGCGGTCATCCGCTTGAACAGGCCCACCATGGCGTACAGCCCCACGATCAGCCCCAGCACCCGGAGCAGGATCGTGCGGCGCATGGCCTCCTTATGAAGGTCGATCAGCGTGCCGCCGGACAGCCAGTTCCGGGCGGCCTCCTCGAACAGCTGGGACGCGCCGCCGCCGCTGCCCACCGGCAGCGCCGACAGGGTGAACGTCTCCAGCGGAAGCTCCGCCGTGCCCGTGGCCAGCAGCGGCACGTACACGTCGTACAGCTGGCCGTCGCCCACGCCGCGGCTGCCGAAGAGGCTCCCGGCGTGGCGCACGGTGCCCACCACGCTGAATTTCACGCCGTTGATCTGCACGGCGGCGTCTTCGGGCAGGTCCTCGCCGAACATCTGGAAGGCCAGGTTCGCGTCCAGCATGGCCACCTTTGCGCCGGAGGCCAGCTCGCTCTCGCCCGGTCGGCGCCCCTGTTCGATGAACCGGGGATAGACCTCCAGCCAGCCCTCGCCAATGGCGAACAGCGCGGCCTGCGCGGACCTGTCCCCCGCGTTCACGTTGACGCTGGCGCTGGTGCCGCCCGCGGCAGTCCAGGCCAGGGCGTCCTTCATGCCCTCGCCCAGCTTCACCGCGTCCGCGGCCAGCTTGGCATAGTTCTCGCCCTTCTCCCCGGCCTGGGGAGCGACGGCGCAGTATTGCAGGGCGTTGGGCGTCCGGGAGAGCATGCCCAGGGCCGCCAGCGCCATCAGCGCGCCCAGCGCCATCAGCACCAGAGGCAGAGCGCGCCTCTTTTCCTTCTTCATGGCCGCCTCCCGCTATTTCAGGTATTCCATCACGGTGTCGCCGTCGCTGATGGCCCGATCCTCGCCGTAGGCGATGGTGTAATAGCTGATGTCCTCCTTGATGGAGGTGGTGCCGCCGTATTCGCCCGCCACGGTGACGTCCATCTTGTGCACCTTCAGCGTGTCCCCGCCGAAGGCGGCGGTGTTCTGCTCGGTGACGTAGACATACCGGTCGTCGCCACTGCCGCGCACCGCGCTGGTGGGCAGCAGGCTGGTGGCCTCCCGGGCACGGTAGATCAGGGTCATGGTGGTGTCCTCCTGGGTCATGGAGTAGACGCTGCCCCGGGCCTTGATCAGCTGCTCGGTCATCTCGATGTCGGCATACTTCTTGCCCTCGTCGTCAGTGCCCGTGGCGATCACCTTGGTCTCCACGGCGTCGTAGCTGTCGGGGTTGAGGGTGGCGGTCATGTTCTCGCTGACAGTTCGCTCCAGCTCCGAGGTGTCCGCCCGCAGGGTGGGCAGGGTGTCCTCCTTGGTGATGGTCAGCATCGGATGGCTGCCGTCGTACACGTCGCCCTCCTTCACCTCCACGGTGGCCACATAGCCCGCGTGGGGCGCGACGATGGCCTTGGCCTGGTCGTCCAGCGCCACCAGCCGCCGAAGCTCGTCCTCGGCCTCCTCCTTCTTTTCGTTCTGCTCGCGCTGCTCGGTGATGTAGCTCCAAACGTCGTCGGGCACGGTGTAGCGGGAGGCGGCGTCCATGGCGGTCTGGGCGGCGGCGCGCTCCGCGTCCGCCTCGCGCCAGGCGTCGATCATGTCAATCAGCGCGTCGCTGGCGCCCTCGGGATAGCCCGTCTCGGTGCGCTCCAGGCCCTCGCGGCTCAGCTGGGCCTCCATGCTCAGCTCCAGCGAAACGGCGGCGCGCCGGGCGTCCCGAAGGGCGAAGTAGGCGTCGGCATAGGCCTGGTCCCGCCGGTTCACCCGGATGCCCCGGCTCTTGTTCTCCAAGTTCATCAGCGCCTCGCTGGCGCTGTCGTAGGACTCCTGGGCGGTCTTGCGCAGCTGGTCGTAGTTCGCCACCTTCGCCTCCACCAGCACGTCGCCCTCCTGGACGGTGTAGCCCTCCCGGGTGTTCACCTTCACGATGGTCAGCGACGCGTCGTCGTCCAGGTCGAAGCCGATCTCCTCCACCTCCGGGAAGGCGGGCTTGCAGGCCAGCTCCACCCGCTCCTCCAGCTTTCCCCGCTTGGCGACGGTCAGGCGCACCTTGGGCGTGGTGATCGTGCGCACCGTGCCGGAAAAGAACATGCACAGCGCCACGCAGATGGCCAGGATCACGATGCCCCGTATGGCAAACTTCTTCAGATTCATACAAACTACCTCTTAGTCGATCATTTCAGCTCTGTCAACTGTACGCCTGCGAGAATATCTTTGAGGAAGTACAGGTAGATGAACAGCGCCGGCAGGATGTAGATGGAGGCTCCCGCGAACTCGATGCCGCTGGAGGACGAGGCCAGCTGGTTGAACATCACCGACAGCGGCTGCAGCTCCATGCGCTGGCTCAGGTAGGTCATGGGCTGCTCCACCAGGTTCCAGCAGTCCGCGAAGGACAGCGCCACCGCTGCGCCGATGATGGGCCGGCAGACGGGCAGCACGATGTGGGCATAGCAGCGGAAGGTGCCCGCGCCGTCCACCTGCGCCGCCTCCAGCAGCTCGTTGGGCAGGCCCAGCATGAACTGTCGGATCAGGAAGATGTAAAACGGCGCGAACCACATGGGCAGGATCACCGCCCAGACCGTGTTCAAGAGCCCGATGGCCCGCAGCGTCAGCACGTTGGGCACCATCGTCACCTGGAAGGGCAGCAGCATCAGCATGATGATGCCGAAGAAGATGGCGTCCCGGCCCCGGAATTTGAACCGGCTCAGCCCGTAGGCCATCAGCGGGATCACCGCCGCCTGACCCAGCAGGATCGCCACCGTGTAGAGGGCGGAGTTCACGAACATGTGCAGGATGGAGGTGTCCCGGATCAGGATCTCGTAGTACTGCGTCAACGAGAACATCATCGGCGACAGCTTCACGTCCATCCACTGGGTATCGTCGTAGCTGCCTCGGGTCTGCATGAAGGCCTTGATCTCCTCCGGGGAGAAGAAGGAATACAGGAACGTGACCACCACGGGAATCAGCATCAGCAGCGCAAGCAGCATCAGCAATCCCCGCGTGAGCCACTTCGACCCGCCCGGCGGCCGGTATATCAGCTTGTCTTTCCCGTTCCTCATCCGTTCAACCTCTTGAGCAGGCTGCTCTGCGTCAGAAACAGCGCCCCGAACAGCGCGAACACGATCAGCGCAAAGCTGTAGGCCGCGGTGGTCACGTTCTGGTAGTTCAGCTTGCCGTACATATTGTTCATGTAGTTCTGCAGCGTGTACACCGCCTCGTCCGGGTAGGCGCCGCCAATGAAGTAGACCTCCTTGAAGATCTTGAAGGCGTTGATCCACTCCAGTATGATGACCAGGAAGGCCGTGGGCACGATCATGGGCAGGGTGATGCCGAAGGTCTGCCGCCAGAAGCCCGCGCCCTCCAGCCTGGCATAGTCGTACAGGGGCTCGGGGATGGCCTGCAGCGCCGCCAGGAAGATGATAACGGCAAAGCCCAGGTTCTTCCAAACGAACATCAATATGATGGGAAAGCGCAGCTGAACGCCCTGCAGCCAGATGACTCGCCCAAGGCCCAGCGCCACCCACAGCCGGTTGAACACCCCGCCGTAGTCGAAGGCCACCAGCCAGATCAGCAGCATGGCCGACGAGGGCATCAGATAGGGCAGCAGCACGCTGTTGCGGAAGAAGGCCCCCCGCGGGCGCAGCCGGTTCAGCAGCGAAGCGATGGCAAAGGAAAGCACCCATACCAGCGGGGCGCACACCAGCGAAAGCTCCATGGTGTTCTTCAGGCCCAGCATGAACATGGGATTTTTCCAGATGTTGATGTAGTTTTGCAGCCCCACAAAGGCGTTGCGATAGCTGCCGTCGGTCAGGCTGTACCAGATGCCGCCCAGGAAGGGCGCGATGTAAAACAGCATCAGCCCCAGCCCACCGGGCAGCAGGAACAGCCAGACGGTTTTTTTGCGAGTAAACACTATTCCCTCCGAAAAAACGGAAACATATTGGAGTTGAGAGTTTAGAGCTCAGGGTTTGGATTGAATGGCCCGGGGTGCGCCTGCGGAATGACCCGTATCTGTAATCCAGCACTCCCGGCTCTCCACTCTGAACTCTTCACTCTCCACGCTTCACTCTTTCTCAGTTCCCCTCCAGCAGCATCATCTGCACCTTGCGGTCGATGCCGGTGAGCATCTCGTCCAGGCTGATGTTGTTCTGCAGGTACTGGCTGATCAGCTCCCAGCCCTCGCCGCTTTCGTCGGCGTAAAGCCATTCCACGCCCGCCAGGGCGATGTGGTCGTCGTGGCTGCGGTACCAGTCGATGTCCCGCTGGGCCACTTCCCAGCCGTAGGTATCCCAGTATTCCAGGTTCTCCTGGGCCTGCTTGAGATACTCCTCCATCATCTGCTTGTCCGCCTCGTCCGCGTCCGCCAGATCGGCCGTGGCGTCCTCCACCCACTTCTGGGCGTCGGCCGCGCTCTCCTCGTTCTGCTCGCCACGGATCGGCTCGTTCAGGCTGGGATCGAGGCAATAGCGGGTGGACGTGCTCAGGCTGTCCGCCAGCTCCTCCATGAAGGCCATCGCCATCTCCGGGTGTCTGGTGAAGGGATTGACCACGGCCACATCGGCCCGCAGCACCAGCGGCATGGGCGTGTTGGCGTCCAGGCCCATCAGCACCGGAGTGTAGCTGCTGTAGAAGCCGCCGATGGCGCAGCCTACGCTGGTCTGCATCAGGGTGCTGTCCTCGCCGTAGTCGTCAAAGGCGATCCTGCCGCCCATGTGGCCGTCGTCTTCCTCCTCCTGCTCCTCGGGCAGGCCCAGGGCCACGAAATCCATCTGCTCCAGCTTGGTCAGCAGGCCGCGCAGCAGGTCGGTGTTGTAGCCCATGGTGGGATTGACGGCGGTGACATAGCGCTGGTAATCCTCGAAGATGGCGTTGAACAGGTCGTTGCGGGCGTCCCGGGCGCTGTAGCCCGAATAGAACAGGTGCAGCTTGCTCTCCTTCAGCGGCTCCTCCAGGCTGGTCAGGAAGTCCAGGAAGTCCATCCAGTTGTCCGGCACGTCGGAGAGGGTCATGCCCAGCTTTTCCAGGGCGGCCTCGTTCACGCCCAGCGTCCAGCTGTTCAGTTCCACCGGAATGGCCACCAGGCGTCCGTTATAGCAGAGGGCCTCGCGGATGTCCGGATACATGCTCTCGGCCAGCTTCGCCAGCTTCTCGCTGCCGTCCAGCTCCATCAGGTAGCCGCGCTTGAACAGGGCGTCGTAGATGGAAGTGGAGGTGCTCAGCACATAGATGTCGATGCTGTCGTCCCGGTTCATCATGTTCTCCAGCAGGTTCTGGGTCTCGTTCCAGTCGCGGGAGAGCACGGTACTCACGTCGCCATGGGCGTTGGAGAAGCGATAGTAGGCGGTGTTCACGCAGTCGTTCCAGCCGCCGTCGTTGATCTTGAGCCGCACCTCGGCGCGCTGGCCGGGATCCAGGTTGCGCACGCAGGCGCCGTCGGCGCAGGCGACGTAGTAGCCGCCCGGCATCACGTAAGCGCCGGTGTTGCCGTAGATCTCAATGGGCATGTCGGTCACGCCCGCGCCGATCTCGCCTGTCTGCAGGTCCACCGGGTGGATCTCGCCGCCCCGGGCGCAGTAGACGGTGTCGGTGTCAGCGTCATAGGCCAGGCCGGCCAGCGGGGTGTAATCGTCCACGGTGATCTCGGCCAGGGGCATAATGCTCTCGTCCGCCGGGTCATAGACCACCAGGCGGGCCTGGTCGGGATGGTCGTAGGTGTACTGCTCCACCAGCAGAGCGCTGTCTCCGTAGTAGGTGACCGCGTAGGCGTCCCGCAGCTCGGACAGCTGCTCAATCGTGCCGGTGGTCAGGTCGAGGGCATAAAACTGGTAGTTGCCCGAATCGTCGTAGGCGCGGAAGAAGACCTTGCCGGCCAGGCCGATCATCAGGTCCGGACGGGTGGGATAGGAGTCGTCGTCGTAGTACTCCACCAGGTCGCCCCAATCCACGTCCACGATCTTTTCGGGCACCAGCGTGTTCTCCGGCCCCTCGGTGAGACGGCAGAGCTGCGCGCCGCCAAACTGGGAATGCTCGTCGTAGCTGGTCATCAAATCCAGCGCGTAGAGCGTTTCGCCGTCGGCAAAGGGCAGGAATTCGTCGTTGATGTTCACGTCGTCGCGCTCCGGTGCCTCGATGTCCCTCTCCTCCAGGTCGGCATCGCCCACGTGATAGGTGTAGAGGGTGGAACCGCTGGCCATGCAGAGCGTGTCGCCCATCAGGAAGGAATAGTTGAAATAATAGGTGTTATCCTCCTCGCGGCCCAGTACGGCGTCGCCCTCCGCCGCCAGCGCGGGCATGGCCGCCAGCGCCAGGGCCAGTATGATAAGGATGCTCGTCAGCTTTTTCATTTTCGATTTATCTCCTGATTTGTCGTTTGATGGGCATGGATCCGTCGGGCGCTATTCCCCGGCTTCCTCGTCGGCTTCCTCGTCGGCTTCCTCGTCGGCTTCCTCGTCCACGGCCTCATCCTCGGTATCGTCCTCGGCTGCGTCCTCGGCTTCTTCCCCGACTTCGGGTTCGGGCTCCGGCGCGGGCTCGTCCTCCTGGACATACACGATCACGGACATGTCCAGGCGCACGGTGTCGTCGGGGGTGAAGTCGATGTAGGCCGAATACTTGGCGTCGCCGCCGGTGCTGCCCTCGGCCTGCTCGTCACCCACGCTGGAGATGCCGGCAACCACGCCCTCCAGCTGGCGCAGGCTGTCCACGTCCCATTCGAATTCGATGGACACCTTGTCGCCCTCGTGGATCTCCGTCAGGTCCAGCTCAGAGACCTTGATCTCGATCTGCATAGCGTCCTTGGGATACACGGTGATCAGCTTGCCGTTCTTTTCCACGGCGCTGCCCTGGGCGGCCTCCACGGAGGCCACGAAGCCGTCCAGCGGGGAATAGATGGTGTTGTCCACGGCGTACATGCCGTCCAGCACGCCCTCCACCGTCTCGAACAGCACCTCGCCGCGCTCCACCACGTCGCCCACCTGCACATGCAGCTTCAGCACGCTGCCCGAGCCCTTCACGGGGACGGCGGCGTTCTGCTGGATGGTGCCCCGGCCGATGCGGCTCTCGGAGGAATGGCTGCTGTCGCGGTAGATGCCCACGGTCTCGCCCATGTAGAACTCGCCGCCGATCACCTCCAGCGTGTAGGGGGTGTTGCCGGACTCGTCCACCTCGCTGACCTTCGTGACCAGCGCCGTGCCCACATGGGTGCCGTCCTTGGTGCAGGACAGGTACACCTTCTCGCCGATGTGTATGTACTTGGTGGCGCTTGAGTTGTAGGCCTTCTCGGTGGTGGCGGCCACCAGATACTTGTTGATGGGCTCCAGGTACATCAGCCCGCCGTAGCGCTCGATGATGCCCTCGCTCTCGTCTCCCTCCCGGGCGAAGATGCCGCTGACCACGCCGTCCATCTCGGCATAGACCTTGGTGGTCTTGATGGTGGCCACGGGGTCGCCCACGCGGATGGGATCGCCCTTGCGCAGGGAGATTTCGTCGATCAGGCCGCCGAAGGGGGCGCTGACCGCGATGGTCTCCCGGGAGACGACGGTGCCCGTGAAGGTCACCTGCGCCAGCGCCGGCGCGCCCAGCGCCAGCACCAGCAGCGCCGCCAGCACGGCGGCAACGCGCTTGTTCATACTCATAGTCAGCCCTCCCGTGGTTGGTATGATCGATGTTTATTCCGCCCTGTAGGCCCCGAACGGCTGCAAAAGCATGTCCTCAGGGCCGAGATATACGTCGTAGAAGTACATGATGCTGTTGGTGGAGCTGGACAGCTCGTAGGCCATGTTCTCCACCTCGGCGCGGATGGACAGGTCGCAGGCCTGGGAGAAGTCGCTGTCGGACATGGCCGACACGAAGCCCTCCCTGCGGTTCACCCGCATGGTTAGGGTGTAGTCAAACTTCCGGGTGGACACGCCCAGCATCTTCAGCTCCGTGTACCGGGTGCCGCCGATGAAGCCCTCCGTGGGGAAGGCGGCGATGTCGTCGCCCACCTGCAGCGCCACATACTTGATGCCGCTGTTGGCCAGCAGCCGGTACACCTCGCCGTTGAAGTGCCAGGTGTAGGTATACTCGTCGCCCAGCTCCTGCCCGGGCACGGCGGTCAGCAGCAGCGTGTCCTGCCGGGGGGCGTCGGAATTATTGAGCACGTTCTCGTGGGCGTCCTCCCCCGCGGGGGCCGGGCACCAGGAGCGCAGTTGGGCGGTGAAGGGCTGGCCCTCGCCCACCGGCGCGCCTTCCGCCTCGGCGGCGTCCAGCACCAGCGTCAGCTCCATGGGCGCGCCGCCCACGGTCAGCCGGGTCATGGGCTCCTCGGGCAGCTCCAGCTCCACGGTTTCGTATTCCGGGGTTTCCTCGCCGTCGCCGCTGGCGTGGCTGGGCGCGGCCTTCTTGTCGCCGCCGTCGCCGCCTCCGCCATAGCCGCCATAGCCGCCGTAGCCGCCGCCTTCTTCCTTCTTCACGGCCTCCAGCACGATCTCGCTCGTGCTGTGCCAGATGTTGCCCGCGGCGTCCTTCACCTGCACCGCGCCGACGGAGAAGGTGGTCTCCTGGGCGGCGGTGTAGTCGAAGGTTTCGCCATTGCCAAGCTCCGTCCAGGTGGCGCCGCCGTCCAGGGAGATGCCCGCCACGCCGCTGATGCCGTCGCTGGCCGTGACGTGGAAGGTGTAGTCCGTCTCTTCGTCATACTCGACAACGATGTCCTCCGGCTCGGTGAAGTCCAGCCACACCGCGTAGGTGTCGGAGGCGCTGACGATATCGCCGATGCCGTCCAGCATGGCAAAGCGCACGTTGTACTGGCCCTCGGCCTCGGGCACGTATGTGTTGCCGGACAGGGGGATGATGCGCTCGTCATAGACGATGGCGGCATAGGTGTAATTCGCGCCCTCCGGGATGCCGGAGAGGGTGAAGCTGGGCGCCTCGGCGCTCCACTGGCCGGGGGTGCAATTCTCCGCCGCCACGGAGATCTGCGGCGCGGGCGTCGCCTCCGGCTCCGTCCCGGCGGCGGGTTCCTCTTCCTTGTACAGGTCCTTCTTGTCCACCCAGAAGTACAGCTGCGCCGTATCCTCCGGGGCCTTGTCGCTGTAATCCGCCACGTCCACCAGGGTCTTGGCCGTGGTCTTGTCGGGGGCTTCGGTGGAGATGTAGGCCACCTCGCCGTCCTTGAAGATCTCCCTGTCCGCCTCGAACTTGAGATCGGACAGCTTCTTCAGGGGAGCGGCCTTGATGCAGATGCAGTTCTTGCGGCCCACCCGCAGGTAGATCGTGCCCTTGCCGCTGATCTGCTCCAGGAGCTGCTCCAGCGTGCCGGAGGCCGTCTCAAAGCGGGCCTCGGCGTCGTCCTCGGGCGTCTCACCCGGGGTATCCCCGGCCTGGGCGGGCTGCTCATCGCCCGGCGCTTCCGGCTCGGCGGCAACGGCGGGCTCGCCGTCCTGCGGTTGATCGGCGGCAGGCTTGTCGCCGGCAACATCCTTGTTTTCGTCAGACGCAGGCTTGTCGGCGGTCTCGTCCTTCTTGTCGTCGGAAGCGGGCTGTTCGACGTTCCCGTCCTTCTTGTCGTCGGAAGCGGGCTGTTCGACGTTCCCGTCCTTCTTGTCCTCGGCAGTGGGCTGTTCGACGTTCCCGTCCTTCTTGTCGTCGTCGGCGGGCTGTTCGACATTCCCGTCCTTCTTGTCGTCGTCGGCGGGCTGATCGGCATTCCCGTCCTTCTTGTCACTTTCAGGCGGGGTCTCGCCGCCATTGTCGCTGCCGGCATCCTTGGCCGGTGCGTCGGCCTTGGCTGCCTGACCGGCGGGTTCCTCCTTGGCGGGCTCCTCCTGGGCAGGCTTCTGTTCCGGCTGCTGCTCCGGCTGCTGCTCCGGCTGCTGCTCCGGCTGCTGTTCAGGCTGCTGTTCAGGCTGCTGCTCCTCCTGCTGGGCGGCGGGCTCGACGGGGGCGGTGCTCTCCTCCACCTCCGCGGCCAGCGCCACGCCGTTCAGGCACAGGCACAGGGCCAGGATATATATCAGTTTCTTCATGCGACTTGCTTCCTTTCGGTGCGGAGACCGCTTTTCTCCACTCATTCTATTTATTGGACGCGCTGGGCGCCCAAAATGATGCTCATAATTCAGTATTTAATCATAACATTACAAATGCGCCCTGTCAACGCGATTCCCGTGCTCAAATAGCGCTTTATTCCAACAATTTGGGGATGAAACATGACAAGGCCGGAAAGCCGGGTTTGCCCTCGTCCCCGCGGCACATCTTCCCGGCAAAAAAGCATCCATCGCCGCCCCGGGCCCTTCACCCAACAATTAACATCCCGCCGCCAACCAATCCCAGTCCCCGGGCGTCTAATCAGTGTACCGGTACAATGGAGGGATTCACCCATGCTGCAAGCCGACTTCACCACGCGCGTGCGCGCCTGCGAGCGCAGGCTGTACCGCGTCGCCCGGACGATGCTCCCGAGGGAGTGCGACTGCGAGGACGCGGTGCAGGAGGCGCTGCTGCGGGCGTGGGACAGGCTGGACACGCTGCGGGAGGAGAAATACTTCGAGACCTGGCTGATGCGCATACTCATCAACCAGTGCAGGACCTTCTACCGCCGCCGCCCGCCCGCGCCCGCCGAGCTCACGGAGAATATTCCCCAGCCGGAGCCGGAGGACGCGCCGCTATTGGAAGCGCTGATGGGCCTGCCGCAGAAGCAGCGCGCGGCGCTGGAGCTGCACTACATCGAGGGCTACAGCGTCGCCGAGACCGCCCGCATCCTCGCCGTTCCCGAGGGAACGGTGAAGTGGCGGCTCAGCCGGGGCCGTGCGCTGCTCAAGGACGCATTGAACGGAAAGGAGGCCCGCCCATGAAGCGCTGGAAGGACCCGTTCCCCCAGACCCCGAAGGGGTTCCACGACCGCGTGGAGCAGACGCTGCGCGGGCTGGAGGATAGGGATATGAAACGAAACAGACGCTACAGGAAGCTGACGCTGGCACTGGTGGCGGCGCTGATCGCGCTGCTGGCCATCGGGGCCGTGGCGGCGGTGATCGGGAACAACCAGTTGAAGGACGAGCTGAGCGACGCGGGCGCAAAGGACATGGCCGAGCGCGTGCAGGACGTGCACCTGGCCGACGCCGGGGAAGGCTTCAATTTCACCATCGACGAGGCGGTCTGGGAGGGGGACGACCTGTACGTCTCCTACACCCTGTCCGTGCCGGAGGATGGAAACACCTACCTGGTCGGGCTGCTGGTGCCCCGCATCAACGGCAGGCCCGCGGAATACCGGGTGGGCGGCTACCTGGAGGACGGCTGGACGTGCTCGGCCATCGCCCTGGGCGGCAAATACCCCGCCACGGACACCTTCGTAAAGCCGATCATCGCCGATTCCAGGGAGCTGGAACTGAAGGACATGAAGCTGGAGGTAGGCGCGGCCTTCTTCAAGTCCAACCGGCCGCTTCAATACCTGCCGGGTTTCTACAACGAGGAGGGCGACTACGCCCATCCCGAGATGCTGGTCCCCTGGAAGAGCGCCCGCTTCAAGACAACCGCCTTCCCGGACTCGGACACGCTGTACTACTGGGATATGGACGAGTGCGGCGCGCCGATGGTGGACCTGCAGATGTTCCCCGATGTGCTGGAGGTCATGGCGGCGGAGGACGCCGTGGAGAAGGGCTATGCCTTCGACGGAAGGGACTACGCCTTCGTGGACCGGGTGCTCACCCCGAAGGGCCTGGACCACACCGGCATCGCCAGCCTGGCGGCCGAGCGGAGCGTGCCGCTGCCGCTGAACAAGGACATGGTGTCCCACGACCTGTACAACGGCCTGGCGGAAAACACCTTCCGCTACGACGGCATGACCATCACCGTCGAGGAGTTCCGCATGACCCACTTCAAGATCGAGACCAGGATCTGGCTGCTGCCGGACGAGGGCATGCCGGCAAGCGACGAGGACGTGGATTTCAGCCGCTTCCCCGAGCTGCTACGCCCATCAGCGTCAGCGTCTCGCCGGTGATGAAGTACAGCCACACGCCCTTCACGCCCATAGCCGTGCCCAGCAGCCAGGCCGCCAGCGTGGGCAGCGCCGCGTTGGCCAGCACGCATATGATCTCCATCATGTGCACCCGCCCGGTGCCCTGGTAGCAGTTGCGCAGGGAATTGCTGACGCAGCAGGGGATCATGCCCAGCGCGAACAGCCGCAGGCCCTGGATCGCCATGGTTTGGCTCTCGCCCGCCTCCGGCATGAACAGCGTGGCCAGGGGTTTGGCGAAGACCATCAAGAGCGCCATCACCGCCGCGCCCAGCACCACGGCCCACCGGGTCAGTGTCTTCAACAGCTCGGATATGCCGCCGCGATCCTCCTCGTTGTAAAGCACGCCGGACAGGGTCAGCGCCACGCCGCCGGTACCTGTGCTGATGCAGTTGGAGGCGTTGATGATGGTATTGATCACTGCGAAGGCCGCCACGGCCGCCTTGCCGCCAAAGCCCAGCAGCAGCTTGTTCACCGCGAAGATCAGCACCACGCTGGACGCCATGCCGAACACCGTGGGCACGCCGCCCTCCAGCAGCTCCTTCAGCTTGCGCTTCAGCACCCGCTTGACGGAAAAGGAGAACACGCACTTCTTCGACAGGAAGTAGCCGCCGCCGATGAGCACAGCCACGTAGTAGCTCAGCGACGAGGCCAGGCCCATGCCAAACATGCCGCCGTGGAACACCGTGACGTTCAGAAGGTCGAAGGCCACGTCCGCCACCGTCATGCCCAGCACCGCGGCGATCAGCAGGTTGCCCTGCCCCGCCATCTGCAAAAACGGCACCAGGATCAGCGCGCCCATGGACGCCGGGGCCCCGATGACAAAGCCCGCCATGTAGTTGCTGGTGTCGGCCAGCAGCGCCGGCTCGTCCGCGCCCAGCAACCTCGCCAGGGGCACCCGGATCAGCGCCACGATCACCGTGAACGCCACCGAGAACACCACCGCCACCGCGATGGCGGAGGAGTAGCCCACGTCCGTCTCCTCCCGGTCGCCGCGGCCCAGGGACTTGCCGCAGGCCACCTGCGCCCCGGCGCAGAGCATGCTGCCCACCGCACCGATGACCAGCAGCACCGGGTTCGCCAGCCCGTAGGCCGTCAGCGCCTTCTCGCCCAGATAGCGCCCGATCATCAGGTTGTCGATGAGCAGGCACAGGGACACCGTCAGCGCGGAGAGGATCTGCGCAGCCAACATCTGGCCAACCAGCTTTTTTATCATGCGTGTCTCAAACCCTTCGTTTTTGTCATCGGCTCCAGTTTAATACGCTTCTCAAGTTGAAAAAGGGTAAGATTCTTCGTCTGCAGCTTCGCCTCCGCTCAGAATGACACCGTCGCGTCGAAAGCCTGTCATCCTGAGCGAAGCAAGGGATCTCCCAAATTCAATTTGAAAACAGTATAAGTATATCGATTATACCACAAAAGCAGCTGGATTGAAATACCGGGAAGCGACAGTATTTCGCTTCCCGATACTGAATTTACTGTTAATGCTTCAGTCGTCGATCACCAGGGAATCCAGCACGGCGCTGATGGCGTCGGACTGGGCCATGGCGGCCTCCTCGTCGTCCAGCTTCTTGGTCGTGACGGTGATGGACAGCACGTCCTCAACCTCGCCGTCATCACTGTCCGCCAGCGGCACCACGAACACCTGCTGGAAGGTATCGTCGGTATCATTGGCGTACATAATGACATCCTCAAAACCGTTCCATTCGCCCTGGGTAGCTTCGGCGCCGTCCTCAACGAAGCTGCCGGGATTTTCCAGAGTCGGTGCGACCTCGCCATCCTCCAGCTCCTGCATGGCAAAGGTGATGGCATACTCTCCCCAATCCTCGCAGACGCCCTTCAGAACCACGGTATGCAGTTCGTCTTCATCCTCGTCGCTGGCGATCTCAAAGGCCTCTGGATCGTAGCTGAACTGCAAGTCGCCGTGGGGGTCCACATAGGCCGTGTCGTTCGCCGTCGCGGCCTCGTCAGCCGCTTCCTCCTCGGCCTTGACGGGCTCGAAGACGATGGTATTCTCGGGGTTCTGGTCATCGCACCACTCGAGGAGCACGTCCACCGGATCGCCGACGAAGGTGAAGATGCCGGTGGTGCCCGCAACCGCGGCCTCGCCCAGCTCCACTTCCTCATCGGAGTCGGTGATCGGCACGTTCCAGAACTTGCCCTTGTCGTACACGAAGCCGTTGCGCTCGCAGTCGAACTGGATGGTGGTCTTAAAGATGTAGGCGCCGTGGGTCATCGGGGAAGCGATCTCCACGTCCCAGCCCTTTTCGGGGTTCTTCTCAATGGTCATCTGGGTGAACTGGGTGTCCTTTTCAAGCCACTCGCCCAACAGGTAGGGATCACTGTCCGCCTCGTCACCGGACGCGGTGTAGGAGCCGCCGGTGACCTCCGTCACGGCGCCGTTCTCCACGTGCAGATCCCAGGTCATCATCTCGTCGCAGGCATAGCCGGCGTAGTGGCGCACGCCCACGGTCACGTCGCCGTCGCCCACGGGGGCATAGCGGGCCACGAAGGTGCCGTCGAGGGTGTCAGCGTTGACCAGCTTTACCACAGAGGAATCCTGCGCCATGTCGTCGGCGATCCAGCCCATGTCATCCCCGGCGTCCACCTGGATGATGAACTCGCCGTCCTCAATCAGATCGTTGAACTTGTGGCCGACAGCGGCTTCCGCCTCTTCGGCCATCGCCACGGTGGTCAGGCCACACACCAGCAGTGCCAGGGTCATCAAAATCGCAATCAGCTTTTTCATGTTGTCTTCCTCCATTTTTATCTGCGTTTTGCTCGTTTGCAGGGCCATTATAACCCCTGAGCCGTCACAGAACTGTCACACGATAGCCAGCGCAGCGGCGGCCTGTCTTTGACGGGCCGCCGCTGCGCGCATGGCATCCGATTGGATTACGGCACGTACACGCGATTGATCTCCACGACCTTGCCGCCCTCCACGCGCACGGTGGTGTTCTGGGGCACAAACCAGTCGTTCTCGGAGGTCTGGATCGCCTCGGCGATGCCGTCGGCATTCACGGTGACGGGCTCCTTCTCGATGTCCCAGGCATCCGTGAAGGTGGCGGCGGCATCCACGGTCAGCGTGGTCACGCCCTGGTCGGTGTAGGTGGTCAAGTCATCCAGGCCCTGGACGAAGTAGCCGTTGGCGTCCTCCTGGGTGGCCAGGGTAAACGCGCGGGCCTCCTGACCCTCGTTCACAGAGATGCCGTACTCGGTCTCCTCCAGGCTCAGCACGGGCACGGTCTCGCCCTCGACGACGATGCTGTCGCCCACCTTCAGGCCGGCCACGTCCACCAGGTCATACCAATCCTGGGTGAACACGTGCACGCCGTTCATGTAAGTGGCGGTGGCACCGCCCAGCACGTCGCCCTTGTTGAAGGACACGGGATAGGTGCCGTCGGGCAGGGCGTTCACGTCGATGCCAACGGCCACGGGCGCGATGGTCTTGAACTCGGGATGCTCGGCGTTTTCAAAGCTCACGGTGTTGCTCAGCCACTTGGCGCCGTCGGCCTCGGAGACCGCCATGGCCGCGAAGTGCAGGTTGCCCTCGCCCCAGTCGGCGTCCACGTTGAAGCTGCCGGAGGCGCTGTTGCCCGCGCCGGGAGCCAGCCGCACACCGTCCAGCACCATCACGATGTTGTCCTGCCGGAAGTCCGGCTCGCCGAAGGTCAGCAGCAGGGTGGTGAAGTCAGCCTTCTCGGTGCCCAGGTTGGTCAGGGACCAGTTGTAGGAGATGATGCCGCTTTCGTCGGCTTCGCTCGTGGGCTCCACGGTCAGGGCCAGGTTCACGGGCGTGGCCGTGCTGCCCTCGCCCTTCCACTGCTCGTCGGGGATCTTGGCAAACCAGGCGTTCACCACAGCATCGATGTCAGAGGGACGGATCTTGCCGGTCTCCACGATCATGCCGTTGTCCGCGGCAAAGCCCGCCAGAGCGGTGTCCAGCTTGCCGCCATAGATGCCGTCGAAGCTGCCGGCGTCGTAGCCGACCTCCTTGATGATCTGCTGCATGGCGCGCACGTCCTCGCCGCGACGGCCCTTTTCGAACACGGTGCCGGCATCGACGGTCTCATGCTGCTCAAACCCGCAGCCCCGGCACACGCGCACGCGCTCGCCGGACTCCACGCGGGTCATTTCCTTAACGACGGTCCAGGGGCCGAAGTCGTGCTCCAGGTCCTTCAGGGTCTGGGGCCAGCCGATGCCGTCAGACGTCAGGCCGCGGTCCTCCTGGTACTTCGCCAGCGCCTTCTCGGTGCCGCCGCCAAATATGCCGTCCGCACCGCCGGCGTTCAGGTAGCCCTGCTCCACCAGCAGCTGCTGCATGTGGGCAACGGCCTCGCTGCGTTCGCCGCGGCGAATGGTGCCCTCGGGATCGAATTCTTCCTCGCCGCCGTTGGCGCCGCAGACCTGGCAGATCTTGGCGCGCACGCCCGCGGAATGGTCGGTGGCTTCGACCGTCACCTGGTAGGCGTAATCATGGGGCAGCTTGTCCAGGACCTGGGTCTTGGTGGTGCCGCAGACCTTGCAGGTGTGCTGGCGCTCGCCCTCGGCGGTGCAGGTGGGCTCCTTGGTCATCTCCCAGGCACCGAAGGTGTGGTCGTCGTAGTACTCCTCGGTCTCTTCCTTGCCGCAGTTTTTGCAGGTGCGGGTGCGGGAGCCCTTCTTGGCGCAGGTGGCCTCCTTGGTCACCTTCCACTTGGACCAGTCGTGATCCTTCTTCTTGGTCTCCTGCTCATCGCGCAGGCCGCACTTGCTGCACAGGCGCCAGCGATAACCCTTCTCGGTGCAGGTGGACTTCCTCTCCACGGTCCAGTCGCCCCATTTGTGGGAGCAGACGCTCTGGGGAACGTAATCCACCAGGTTCACAGAAAGCACCCAGCCGATCTTCTGGCCGCCCTTCTTGGTGTCTTCCACCAGGACGCCGATCCACTTGCCGTCGTCGCTGATCAATTGGGGGATCACCGAGTCGGCGCCCTTCAGCTTCTTCAGGACCTTGGAATCCCGGCTCTGTTCCTTGTAGATGTTGCACTTGTTCTTGCACACATACAGCGGGATCGGACCGGTGTAGTCCGTATCCGCCAGCGCGGGAAGCGCCAGGATCAGCGCCAGCGCCAGAGCGATGGCCATGGTCAGTAGTCTCTTCATGTCTCTTCCTCCTCGTCGTTCTGAATGAACCATTGTATACTCTATCGCCAGCGGCCTTCCGGCCGCGGGTTTGCATTGATCGGACGTCCGAAAGGGGCGTCACTTCTTCTTGGCGTACTTCGAGGACACCCAGCCGCTCTGGCCGTCGTAGGACACGTGGTACCAGGTCACGCCGCGCTCATCCTTGCGGGTCTCGTCATAGCTGAGGGTCTTGCCCTTGGGGATGCTGCAAATGTCCCGGTAATCCAGGCCCGCGCCGGTACGCAGGTTCACGCTGCCGGTGGTCTTGACCTTGCTGCCGCCGTTCTTGGAGCTGCCGCCGCTCTTGGAGCCGCCCTTGCCCGTGTACTTCGAGGAAACCCAGCCGGTGCGCTTCTTGTAGGTGACGCGATACCAGGTCACACCCCGGTCGTCCTTGGCGGTCTTGTCATAGCTCAGGGACACGCCCTCGGGCACCGTGCGGATGACACTGTAGTCCAGGCCCGCGCCCTTGCGCAGGTTCACGCTGGCCGTGGTGGTCACCTTGCCGTCGGACGAGCCGGAGGACGAACCCTTCGATCCGCCGGAGGGCTTCTTCGAAGAGGCGTACTTCGAGGACACCCAGCCGGTGCGGCCCTTATAGCTGATGCGGTACCAGGTCACGCCGCGGTCGTCCTTGTCGGTGGCGTCGTAGTCCAGCTGCTTGCCCGAGCTGATGCTGCGGATGGAGCCGTAGCCCAGGCCGGGGCCCTTGCGCATGTTCACGTTGCCGGTGGTCCAGACCGTGCCGCTCTCCGCCAGCGCGGCCACCATGGAAAGGCAGATCGCCGCCATCAGCAGCGCCGCCAGGATCTTCTTCATCTTCATCATAACTTCTTTGACTCCTCCACGCTCATTTCGGTTCCGGAAATTTCCATCATTCCGCCATCGACTCGTCGATCAGGTTGTGGATGATGAAATCAGCCTCCGCCTCCGCGGTGGGGCCGTCCAGCCAGAACACCACGTCGATGTACTCGTCGCCGTTTTCGAAGATGTAGGTGATGGTGTCGTACTCGCCCTCTTCGCACTCGTCCACCGCGCGGTACCAGGCCACGGGGATCAGGTTGATCTCGCCGTCGGTCACCAGCTCGGTCACGGCGGGATAGGTGGAGGATTCCTCCACGGCGTACTCCGCCAGCGTCTGGCTCAGGCCCTCCTTGTTGAACTGGTACACGTCGAAATCCAGCAGGCTCGCATCGCTGTACCAGTAGGCCACCTGGTCGTCCGCGATGTCCTCGTCGCTGATCTCGCCCTGCTTATAGTCGTCCGGCACGGTGAGGGTGAAGGGAGAGGTGCCCAGGGGAATCTCCTTCAGCTCCATGTAGTCCAGGGAATCCATGATGTCCCAGACCTCGCTGCTGCTGTCCTCGCCCGCCAGGCGGAACGCCAGCTTCACGAAGCTGTCAGCGCTGTCCAGCAGGTAGACCATGGACTCGCGCTCCTCGCCGTCAACGGTATTTCTCGACCAATACCAGGCCACGTCGATCTCCCCGATCTTATCCGCGGGCCAGACCATGTCCACCGCCTCCTCAGCATCGGCCTGCCGGAGGGCGAAGTGGGAAAGCTCCGGCGACGCGTCGTCCTTCGCGATCTGGAACACGTCCATGTCCATGCTGGTTTCGTCGTTCTGCCAGCAGCCGATCTGCCCCGCGGCGATGTCCGCCTCGGTCAGCTCTCCGGCCACGAAGTCGTCGGCGATCATCAAGGTGTACACCGAGCTGCCCAGGCGCAACCTGCGCAGGCCCGGCTCCTCGACGGCCTCCCCGTCGGCTTCCTCCAGCGCTTCCTCCACGGCCTCTTCAATCTCGGCCGCCTCAGCCTCTTCGATCCCGGTTTCCACGGCCTCCATGACCTCTTCCACGGTCTCCTCGCCGACGGCGCAGGCGAACACTGCCAACAGCATCGCCAGGATCGCCAGCATTGAAATCAACTTCTTCATGGTTCAACCTCCTCGATACAGCGGCATTCCAGCATCCAAAACACCGCGATATCATTTCATCCATACAGTATTCTATCCTTGCAGGCGTACAAAAGCATAACAGGCCCGCCGTCACACGCACGGAAACCCGCACAATTCCATGCGCAGGACGCGGCTTTATTGTGACCATGGCCCGGCTATCCCAGCGCCACGGACAGTGCGCCGAAGAACGCCACCAGCACCGCCAGCACCGCCAGCTCCTGGGGGATGCGGTTCAGGATCAGGCCCACGCACTCCCGCATGAAGGCGTTGGGCCAGTACCACCACTTGGTCTTGCTGCCCATGCCCTCGCAGGGCAGGCCCGCCAGGTTCGCCCAAACGCCGCTTCTGAACACGTGGTAATTCGTAGTGGCGTAGACCACCTTCGCCCCGGGAGCCGCCTTCTCGATCAGCGCCCGGGAATACTGCATGTTCTGGTAGGTGTTGCGAGACTGGTTTTCCAGCACGATGCGGTCCTCCGGGATACCCTGCTGGAGCATATACCGGCGCATGGCCTCGGCCTCGGCGATGGGCTCGTCCGAGCCCTGGCCGCCGGAGGGCACCAGCACGGCCTCCCGCCCGGTGGTCTGGCGCTGGTGCTTCCAAAACTCAATGGCCCTGTCCACGCGCCCGCGCAACAGCGGCGTCAGTGTGCCGTCCCGGCGGAATTTGCAGCCCAGGATCAGTATGTAGTCGGCATCCGGCTCGGGCACATGCCGTGCGGCCTTCAGCCCGCAGACGATGGCCCCCGCCAGCACGCACTCAAACCCGGCGAACACCGTGGCATACACGTTGCACAGCGTATTCCACAGCCTGATCTCCCGCTCTGAGCCGGACATATCGCGTCCGTACAGCACGAACGCCAGTGCCTCCCCCGCCACCAGCGCCAGGGCGATGCCCACGCCCAGCACGTTCTTGGGGTGGAAGCCCTCATGGCGCACCAAGGCGATGTTACTCACCGCCATGGCGGCGGCAAACGCCAGCACCGGCACCGCGGTGGCCATCATAAACTGCCAGCTGGCGCTGGAAATGGCGCTGTAGGCGGACAACATGTTGAACTCCCCGGGGCGCAGGACATGGCGGAGGGTCACCGCCAGCATCGTCAGCCCCGTCAGCAGCGTGAACAGCGAAAAACCCGCCGCGTGAATCGTGCCATATGCGTAAAACGACGGCCCCTTCGCGCCGCGCCAGGCGCGGAACATGATTGCCGCCGACGCCAGGCAAAACAGCGTGAACGCCGCCAGGGCGACGCTGTCGCCGGTGAAGCCGCCGGTCACTCGATCGTAGATGGTGCCGAAGCGCCCCACATGGAAGCTCATCATGGCGAATTCGTTGCCCGCGCCGTCCATCAGATCCACAAAGGTCTCGCCCGGCTTTCCGGGGCGGATCGGCACGCGAATATAGCCTTTCTCGACCCGGGGCGCCCCGTATTCGACGACGCCGGGTGTCTCGGCCTCAAAGCGAATGTCCTCCGGCGCGACCGTCCCCGCGCCTATGGGCAGGGTCGCCGTATAGGTATTGCGCATGGCCAGTCGGCATCCAAAACAGAGCGCCAACAGCACCGCCGCCAACACGGCGATTTGTATCGTTGCTTTCTTCATCTTCCGCAGCTCACAGCTTTTGTTGCCTCATTGAGTTATTATACCACATTCCCCTATGACAATGACAGGTAACTGTGGGAGAAATTTTGCCAAAATATGGACAACGCCGCCGCTTCTCCAATCGTTTCGTGGGAAGGCACTTACGCCTGCTGTTCCCGGGCCTTGCCCACCAGCTTCAGCACCAGCGGGAACAGGGCGATGTAGTAGCCGGTATAGATGACGGAGAATACCAGCTTGCCCCAGTGGGAACCCAGCCATTCCCGCATGATCGGGCTGACGTACTGCTTCAGCAGCGCCATCAGCACCAGGCCCGCCGCGCAGATGACGGCGCTGACCCAGTCCTTCTTCATGGGCTGGAAGCGGATCCACTTCTTTTCGATATAGCGGGCGATGATGAAGCCGATCATCTTGCCCAGGTCGCCGTAGCCGTCGTTCATCATCTTCTGGGGGTCCACGATCAGCTTGCCCTCGGCGTTCATGTCCATGGGATAGGGCTTGAAAGTGATGTAGGCGATGGCCGCCCAGCAGAAGATGAAGCCGCCCAGCAGCAGCCTGTCTTCCTTCTCGGGATGCTTGTCCAGGTATTCAAACAGCTTCGCCGTCAGGATCAGGCACAGCACGGTCACGCAGATCGCCACGAACACGTCCTGCGGGGTGTGCACGCCCAGGTAGTTCCTGGAAAAGGCGGTGAGCAGCACCCAGAACGCCAGGATCGGCGAGAGCCAGCGGGTCTTCTTCTCCTGCCAGGCGGTCACCGCCATGCCCCCGGCCAGCGGGCCGCAGGTGGTGGTGTGGCCGCTGGGAAAGGAATAGCCCGTGGCCGTGGTGATGGCGTCACCGGCGGGCAGGATGCGGCTGTCGCGGATCCAGGGCCGGTAGCAACACACCGTCAGCTTCACGATGGGCGTGATGACCATGCAGAAGTAATAGGAAACCAGGGTGTACAGGCCCTTCTTCTTGTCCCAGAACCAGTAGAGGAACACGGGAAGCAAGATCAGGTAGTCCACGGCAAACATGGAGACCCACTCCATGAACGGGGTCCAGGCGTCTTTGATGCTGTTGCGGAAATTCTGCAGCCAGAGCAGATATTGGATATCCATTGTCATACCCCTTCTTGTGTGTATTCCGCGCTGCTTTCGGCGCGACCCGGGAAAGCCGGTCGGCACTTCACACGCAGCGGCCGATGCCTCTCCCAAGTTATACCTATTCTATCACAATATGGTCCTCTGTTGTCCTCCAAAATGGCAATAAATGGACGATTTTTATGCTGTTTACATATAATTTACGTCCATCCTGACAGGTGGACGCCCTGCCGATGTAGAAATATCCCGGGGTATGGAACAATGCTTCCAGCTATTCCGTCCAAAATCCGAAAAAACAAACAACAGGAGGAAAACAGATATGAAACGACTGACCGCGATATGGATGGCCCTGGCGCTGTTGATGGGGGCCGTGGGCGCCTGCGCCGAGGAAGAGGCGCTGACCTTCGAACAGCTCGCCGACATGGAGTGGAGCTTCTCCAGCGGCGCCGGCGGATGGAGCACGGATATGCACATCGCCGAAGACGGCAGCTTCTCCGGCACGTACCACGACAGCGAGATGGGCGAGACCGGCGAGGGCTATCCCAACGGCTCCCTCTACTATTGCAACTTCAACGGCCAGCTGTCCATCGAGGGCCAGGCGGACGACGGCGCCTGGAAGCTGCGCGTGGACAGCCTGAGCATGGAGAGCGAGCCGAATCAGGAGTCCATCGAAGACGACATCCGCTATGTGACCGCCGAGGTCTACGGCCTGAGCGAGGGCGACGAGCTGCTGCTCTACGCGCCGGGCACCCCCGCGGACGCGCTGAGCGAGGAGATGCAGATGTGGGCCCACATGCCCTGGCAGGACGACCCCACCGTGCTGGAGAGCTGGTTCCTGGCCGACGAGGGCGATGACAGCGGCTTCGTGGGCTATGTATATGAGGAAGGCGACCTGGAGGACGCGGAGATCGCCAATCCCTGGGTGGACATGGCCGAGGACGAGCTGTGGCAGACCGCCGGCGTGAACCTGAACCTGCCGGAAGGCGCGGAGGCCACGGCGTTCCGCTGGCTGCCGGATGAGAGCATGGCCGAAATGGAATTCACCCTGGACGGCGACGAGTACTGCGCCCGGGTGAAACCCGCCGCGCTGGAGGCTGGCCAGCTGGAAAGCATTTCCGGCATGTACTTCGAGTGGGAGAACGAAGAGGAAGTGACCGTGGGCGGCTGCTACGGCACCATCGGCCAGGCCCAGACCGGCAGCGAGGACTTCGTGGAGCTGTGCATGTGGTACGACCTGGTGCCCGGCCTGATGTACTCCCTGTCCGTGAACACCACGGACCCGGACGGTCTGGACCTGGTGGCCGTGGCGGAAGTGGTCTACTCCCCCATGCAGGGCGAGGCCTGATGCCTTTAAAGCGCGGCTGACCTGCGCGAGCCAAATAGAGCGAAGCGGCGGATTTACAATCGTAATCCGCCGCTTCGCTTTGCGCTTTGTGCTGAGCTTCGAGGCTTTCAGCTCCACAGCGTGCGCATAAAGTCGGGATAGGCGCCGTCCACGATGCTCGCCGTGCGCACCAGCAGCTCCACGCAGATCTTGCCGCTGTTCTCTTCGCTGATGATGGCGTCGCCATGGACGTTGACCTTCATGTCGTTGACGCAGAATTTGAGCCAGCGATACCGCACGTTCATCTCGTTGGCCACCTTCAGCATGGCGTCGGCCTTTTCCCCGGGGAAGGACACCAGCCCAAACACGCGCAGCTGCACGCTGTGTCCGTCCTCGTCGAAGATGAACACTATGTCATAGCGCGCGTTGTTCTTGCCGTTGATGCCGCAGACCACCAGGCTGTTGCCGTCGTCCAGGTCCCGGCTGTCCCGGTACTTCAGCCCGGCGCTGTCGCACTCGCTCATAAACCGCAATGCCGTGTTCAACATCAGAAATCCCCTCCCGTTTCAGTCGATATTGCCCCTCGGTTGACGCTCCGTCCAGGCTTTCCCGGAAGCGGGCTCCGGGTCGCGGCCCGCTTCGCCCGGCGCTATTCGCCCTTCTTCATCTCGCGGCAGCATCCCCGTTTTCAAATTGCAAGAGGCGCATGATTGCGGGGGGCGGTTTGCGGTCCGAACCCTGGACGACCGGCCGCGGCTGTATGCTGGAAGGCCGCAAGTCACGTAACTTGCGGCCTTCATTTAAGGTTTCACGATCACTTGTTCTGGATCGCGGCCTGAGCGGCGGCCAGGCGGGCGATCGGCACGCGGAACGGCGAGCAGGACACGTAGTCCAGGCCGATCCTGTGGCAGAACTCGATGCTCGACGGATCGCCGCCGTGCTCGCCGCAGATGCCCAGGTGGATGTCCGGGCGGGTCTTGCGGCCGGCCTCGGCAGCCATCTTCACCAGAGCGCCCACGCCGGTCTGGTCCAGCTTGGCGAAGGGATCGAACTCGTAGATCTTGTGGTCGTAGTAAGCGCCCAGGAACTTGGCGGCGTCGTCACGGGAGAAGCCGAAGGTCATCTGGGTCAGGTCGTTGGTGCCGAAGGAGAAGAACTCGGCCTCCTTGGCGATCTCGCCGGCGGTGACAGCCGCGCGCGGGATCTCGATCATGGTGCCCACGTGATACTTCATGTCCACGCCGGCGGCCTTGATCAGCTTGTCCGCAGTGGCGACCACCACGTCCTTGACGAACTTCAGCTCCTTCACCTCGCCCACCAGCGGAATCATGATCTCGGGCGCGATGTTGTACTCGGGATGCTTGCGGTTCACGTTGATGGCGGCGGAGATGACGGCCTCGGTCTGCATCTCGGCGATCTCGGGATAGGTGACGGCCAGGCGGCAGCCGCGGTGGCCCATCATCGGGTTGAACTCGTGCAGGGAATCCACGGTCTCCTTCAGCTCGTCCACGGTGATGCCCATCTCGCCGGCCAGCTCCACGATCTCCTCTTCCTTGTTGGGCAGGAACTCATGCAGCGGCGGATCCAGATAGCGCACGGTCATGGGACGGCCCTGCAGGACCTCGTACATGGCCTCGAAGTCGCCCTGCTGATAGGGGCGCAGCTTGGCCAGCGCCTTCTTGCGGGTCTCCACGTCCTTGGCCACGATCATCTCGCGCACGGCCTTGATGCGGTCGCCCTCGAAGAACATGTGCTCGGTGCGGCACAGGCCGATGCCCTCAGCGCCGAACTTCACGGCCTGCATGGCGTCGCGGGGGTTGTCGGCGTTGGTGCGGATGCGCAGCTTGCGCTCGGCGTCCGCCCAGGCCATGAAGCGGCCGAAGTCGCCGGAGATGGTGGCTTCCGCGGTGGGGATGGCCTCGCCGTAGATCTTGCCGGTGGAGCCGTCCACGGAGATCCAGTCGCCCTCCTTGAAGGTGCGGCCGCCCAGCTCGAATTCATGGTCGCGCATCTTGATCTCGGAGCAGCCGGACACGCAGCAGGTGCCCATGCCGCGGGCGACCACCGCCGCGTGGCTGGTCATGCCGCCGCGCACGGTCAGGATGCCCTGGGAGGCCACCATGCCCTCGATGTCCTCGGGGCTGGTCTCCAGGCGGACCAGGACCACGCGATGGCCGTGCTCTGCCCAGCGCTTGGCGTCCTCGGCGGAGAACACGATCTGGCCGCAGGCCGCTCCGGGAGAAGCCGCAAGGCCTTCGCCGATGGGCGTCGCGGCCTTCAGCGCCTTGGCGTCAAAGGTGGGATGCAGCAGGGAATCGAGCTGCTTGGGCTCCACGCGCAGCACGGCCTCGCGCTCGGTGATCATGCCCTCGTCCACCAGGTCGACGGCGATCTTCAGCGCGGCGGCGGCGGTGCGCTTGCCGTTTCGGGTCTGCAGCATGTAGAGCTTGCCATTTTCAATGGTGTACTCCATGTCCTGCATGTCCTTGTAATGGGCTTCCAGGTTGTTGGCGATCGTCTTGAACTGGGCATACACCTCGGGCATATCCTGCTCCAGCTGGGCGATCTTGTTGGGGGTGCGGATGCCGGCCACGACGTCCTCGCCCTGGGCATTGATCAGGTACTCGCCGAACAGCGCCTTTTCGCCGGTGGCGGGGTTGCGGGTGAAGGCAACGCCGGTGCCGGACTTGTCATTCAGGTTGCCGAACACCATGGGCTGCACGTTGACGGCGGTGCCCCAGGAATAGGGGATGTCGTTCATGCGGCGATAGACGTTGGCGCGGGGGTTGTCCCAGGAGCGGAACACGGCCTTCACGGCCTCCATCATCTGCACCTTGGGATCGGTGGGGAAATCCTCGCCCTTCTGCTCGCGGTAATACTCCTTGAAGCGGGCGACCAGTTCCTGCATGTCGTTGACGTCCAGGTCGATGTCGTTCTTGACGCCCTTCTTCTCCTTCACCTCGTCGATGATGACCTCGAAGGTCTTCTTCGGGATCTCCATCACCACGTCGGAGAACATCTGGATGAAGCGGCGATAGGAATCGTACACGAAGCGCTCGAACTTGGGATCGGGGTTGCCGGCGATCAGGCCCGCGGCCACCTCGTCGTTGATGCCCAGGTTCAGGATGGTGTCCATCATGCCCGGCATGGAGGCGCGGGCGCCGGAGCGCACGGACACCAGCAGCGGGTTCTTGGCGTCGCCGAACTTCTTCTCGTTGATCTGCTCGATCTTGATGAGGGCCTCGTCGATCTGCTTCTGGATGTCGGCGCCGATGGTCTTGCCGTCCTCATAGTAGCGGGTGCAGGCTTCGGTGGTGATGGTGAAGCCCTGGGGCACGGGCATGCCCAGGGAAGTCATCTCCGCCAGGTTGGCGCCCTTGCCGCCCAGCAGGTTGCGCATGGTTGCGTTACCTTCGCTGAAAAGGTACACATACTTCTGCATGGTCTGTCATCCTCCCGATATTTATTGCAAAGGGTTACTTAAAAGCACTTCATTATACACCTTTGAGCGACTGTATGCAAGCATCTTTCAGTAAATAATCGCCATTTTATCCAATCTGCGTCCAAAAATACGTCAAAGCCGGTCCTTTTTACCCTTTCAGCGTTGACGGAGGCGGAAAAATGGGGCATAATGGTAATTGGAAGAGTTTTTGTTTGCGGAGGACAGCATGTCGCACCTCATCGTATCGGTGGATCCGGGCAGTCCGGCGGAGCGCGTCGGCATCCGCGCGGGCGATCGGCTCGCGCGCATCGGCGGTGTCACCGTCATCGACTTCATCGACTACCAGGCCCTGTCCGCCCAGCGCCGGCTGACGGTGCAGGTGCTGCGGGACGGGAAGCCGATGGACGTGTCCATCCGCAAGGACGAGTATGCCCCCCTGGGCATGAACTTTTCCACGCCCATGATGTCCGGCACCCGGCTGTGCTGCAACAAGTGCCTGTTCTGCTTCGTGGACCAGCTGCCCGGCGACGCCCGGGACACCATGCGGGTGAAGGACGACGACTGGCGCATGAGCCTGATGATGGGCAACTACGTGACGCTGACCAACGTTTCCGACGCGGAGCTGGATCGCATCATCGAAAGGCACTGCTCCCCGCTGTACATCTCCGTGCACTGCACCGACCCGGACCTGCGCGTCCACGTGCTGGGCACGCCCCGGGCGCGGCGGCTGATGGGCCAGCTGAAAAAGCTGTCCGACGGCGGCGTGGAGTTCCACTGCCAGTGCGTGCTCTGCCCCGGCATCAACGACGGAGCCGCGCTGGACCGCACCATCCGGGAGCTGTCCGCCCTGAAGGGCGCGCGCTCGCTGGCGCTGGTGCCCGTGGGGCTGACCGGCCACCGGGAGGGCCTGACGGCGCTGCGCACCTATCGCCCGGAGGAGGCCAGGGCCGTGTTGGAGCTGGCGGAGGTCTGGCGTGAACGCCTGCTGATTGAGCGCGGCACCCGCTTCGTGTTCCCGTCCGACGAGTTCTATCTCCAGGGCGGCTGCCCCATTCCCCCGGACGAGGCCTATGAGGGCTACGAGCAGATCGACGACGGCGTGGGCCTGCTCAGGCTGCTGGACACCGAGTACCAAGAGGCATGGCGGCAGCTTCCGGAGGCGCTGCGCCAGCATTCGCCAAACGGCAAAAAGCTGGCCATCGCCTGCGGCAAGTCCGCCGGGGGTTTTATCCGGCAGATGTTGCAGGATTATCCCGTTTCCGGCGCGAATATCTCCGTATACGCGCTGGAAAACACCTGGTTCGGCCCCACCGTCACCGTCTCCGGCCTGATCACCGGCGGCGACTTGACGGAGCAGATGGCGGGCGTGGACTGCGAGGCTGTGCTGATCACCACCGTCATGCTCCGGGACAACGAGATCTTCCTGGACGACATGACGCTGACCGAGGCCGTCGCCCGCCTGGGCAAGCCCGTGGTACCCGTGGGACGGCAGGGCGAGGATCTGCTCAACACCATACTGGAGCTGAGCGGGTCGGAAATACGGGTTGAGTAATACAAGTTTACATCTATTTGATGTTGGAGGATTACAATTATGTCAAAGCCCTTGGTTGCCATCGTGGGACGCCCCAACGTGGGCAAGTCCACCTTCTTCAACCAGATGGTGGGCAAGCGCATCGCCATCGTGGAGGACACCCCCGGCGTCACCCGCGACCGCGTATACGCCGATTGCGAATGGCAAAACTATAAGTTCACCCTGATCGACACCGGCGGCATCGACCCGAATTCGGACGACCCGCTGCTCTCCCAGATGCGCCGCCAGGCGGAGATCGCCATCGAGACCTGCGACGTGATCCTGTTCTTCGTGGACGGCAAGGCCGGCCTGACCGCCGACGACGAGGACGTGGCCGACATGCTGCGCAAGAGCGGCAAGCCGGTGATGCTGGTGGTGAACAAGATCGACAACGTCAAGCGGATGGACGACATCTACGAGTTCTACAACCTGGGCATCGGCGACCCCATCGGCGTGAGCAGCGTGAACCTCCTGAACTTCGGCGACCTGCTGGAGGAGCTGTGCAAGCTGTTCCCCGACCCCGACGCCGAGGAGGAGGACGTGGGCGCCATCCAGATCGCCGTGGTGGGCAAGCCCAACGTGGGCAAGTCCAGCCTGGTGAACCGCATTCTGGGCGAGAACCGGGTGATGGTCTCCGACATCGCGGGCACCACCCGGGATGCCATCGACACCCGCTTCACCGACGACGGCCAGGACTTCGTCATCATCGACACCGCCGGCATCCGTCGCAAGCGGGCCATCGAATACCAGTCGCTGGAGCGCTTCTCCATTGTGCGCGCGCTGGCGGCCATCGACCGCTGCGATGTGGCGCTGATGCTGATCGACGCCACCCAGGGCGTCACCGAGCAGGACAGCAAGATCGCCGGCTACGTGGACGAGCAGGGCAAGGCGGCCATCATCGTCATCAACAAGTGGGACGCCGTGGAGAAGGACACCAAGACCATGGACAAGTTCGTCAAGGAGGTTCGCGAGAACCTGAAGTTCATGGCCTACGCCCCGGTGCTGTTCATCTCGGCGCTGACGGGCCAGCGGGTCAACAAGGTGCTTGAGGCGGTGCGCGCCGCCCACGCCGAGGCCACCAGGCGCGTGACCACCGGCCTGCTCAACGACATCCTGGCGGACGCCCAGGCGGCGCTGCAGCCTCCGGCCACCTCCGGGCGGCGGCTGAAGATCTACTACGCCACCCAGCAGGGCGTGCAGCCGCCCACCTTCGTGATGTTCGTCAACGACCAGAACCTGATGCACTTCTCCTACGAGCGCTACCTGGAAAAGCAGTTCCGCAAGGCCTTCGGCTTCGACGGCACGCCGCTGAAGTTCATACTGCGGGAGAAAAAGAAGAAAGATGAGTGACGCAGAGAGTGGAGAGTGAAGGGGCCAGATTGCCACGGCCCTCGGCCTCGCAATGACGGGGTCTATAGTGCGTTTCTGCAGAAATGAATGGCGCAATCAGAACGGTGTCATTGCAAGGAGGAGTGAAGCGACGACGTGGCAATCCGGTTCTCCGGCTGTTCAATTCCACACTTCCAACTCACTATACATCTTCACCTTTGGAGGTGAAAACCATGGTTTTTAAATACATCCTCGCCGGAATCATCGGCTATCTGCTGGGGAACATCTCCTCGGGCTACCTGGTGTCCAAGGCCTACGGCCTGCGGGACATCCGCAAGCACGGCAGCGGCAACTCCGGCACCACCAACGTGCTGCGCACCCTGGGCTGGCTGCCCAGCGTGCTGACGCTGGTGGGCGACTGCCTGAAGGGCTACCTGGGCTGCCTGATCGGAAGGCTCCTGGGCGGCGACCTGGGCATGCTCATCGGCGGCTTCTGCGCCATCCTGGGCCACGACTTCCCCGTGTTCATGGACTTCAAGGGCGGCAAAGGCATCGCCACGTCCCTGGGCCTGATCATCGCCATCAACCCCTGGCTGGCGCTGGGCGAGCTGGCGGTGCAGATCATCGCCGTGGCCATTACCCGCACCATGTCCATCGCCTCGCTGATCACCACCGTAGCCTTCCCGGTGCTGGTGGCCTTCATGGAGCGCGGCCGTGCAAACTACCCGCTGTTCCTGGCGTTCTCCATCGCCACGGCCTGCCTGGCGCTGTTCGGACATCGCTCCAACATCGACCGGCTCATCAAGGGCAAGGAGAACACCCTGGACTTCAAGAAGATCTCCGCCATCTCCAGGAAGGTCATGGACAAGATGAAGCGCAACAAGTAATCGCACCCAATGGAATCCATCCATTCAGCATAAACAAACGAAAGGAAGTCGATCTCCATGAGCAAGAAGTACCTGATCGGCCTGGACGTGGGCACCTCCGGCGCGAAGTGCATCATCGCGAACAGCGACGGCAAGGTCGTCGCCTCCTCCACCCAGGAGTACCCGCTGTACACCCCCAAGCCCGGCTGGGCCGAGCAGAACCCTGAGGACTGGTGGCAGGCCTGCGTGCGCGGGCTGAAGGTGATCCTGGAGAAGTCCGGCGTGAACCCCGCCGACATCGCGGGCGTCAGCTATTCCGGCCAGATGCACGGCCTGGTGGCCCTGGATGAGAATAGCCAGGTCATCCGCCCGGCCATCCTGTGGTGCGACCAGCGCACCCAGGCCCAGTGCGACTGGATCACCGAAAAGGCCGGCGGCCTGGAGGGCCTGCTGACCTACACCAACAACCGCATGCTCACCGGCTACACCGGCGGCAAGATCCTGTGGCTGCGCGACGAGGAGCCGGAGAACTTCAACAAGATGGTGCTGTTCGTCTGCCCGAAGGACTACATCCGCTTCCGCATGACCGGCAAGCTTGGCATCGACGTGTCCGACGCCTCCGGCACGGGCTTCTTCGACGTGCGCAGCCGCGCCTGGTCCGACGGGCTGATCGCGCTGGCGGGCCTGGACAAGTCCATCTTCCCCGAGGCCCACGAGTCCACCGAGCTGGCCGGCACCGTCACCGGCGAGTGCGCGGCGCTGACGGGCCTGCCCGAGGGCCTGGCCTGCTACTACGGCGGCGGCGACGCCGTGATCCAGACCACCGGCGGCGGCATGGTGAAGCCCGGCACGATGGGCGTGGTCATCGGCACTTCCGGCAACGTGGCCATGGCGCTGGACAAGTACGAGGACAACCCCAACGGCGCGCTGCAGCTGTTCTGCGGCAACGAGCCCGGCAGTTGGATGGCCCTGGGCGTGACGCTCACCGCCGGCGGCGGCTATCGCTGGTACAAGGACGAGCTGTGCGAGGCCGAGAGCATCAAGGCCAAGGCCGAGGGCCGCAACGTGTTCGACGTGATGGGCGAGACGGCGGAGCAGTCCGTGCCCGGCGCCAACGGCGTGGTGTTCACCCCCTACCTCACCGGCGAGCGCTGCCCCTATCCGGACCCGAACGCCCGCGCCTCCTTCTACGGGCTCACCCTGTCCCACAAGAAGGCCGACATCACCCGCAGCGTCATGGAGGGCGTCACCTACTCCCTGAAGCAGCTGGTGGACATCATGGGCTCCTTCGTGCCCGGTGAAAAGGTCTACACCTCCGGCGGCGGCAGCGTCAGCGCGCTGTGGCGCCAGATGCAGGCCGACATCTTCAACCTGCCCGTGTACACCATGGCCGGGGCCAACGAGGGCGGCGCCTATGGCGCTGTGCTGGTGGCCGGCGTGGGCGCCGGTATCTGGAAGGACCTGGGCGAGGCCGTGCAGGTCATCAAGCCCGAGACCGAGACCCATCCCGATCCCGCCAACCAGCCCGCCTACAACAAGACCTACGAGATCTACAACATGCTGTATCACGCCCTGAAGAGCGTTTACGACAAGTCCGCGGAACTGGGCTATTAAGCCGGCAGGGCCGGCGGCCATTCGCTGCCGCCTGAGCGCGAGGCGCTCAACCCCATTCGCTGCCGCCTGAGCGCGGGGCGCTCAACCCCATTCGCTGCCGCCTTTCTACCCGCGGTTCGCGCGCCACTGATTCCAGCGCGCGAACCGCACGGTGGCGGTGAGCGCAGGACAAGAAAACGAATCCCCGACCCGTCGATTCAGGGCCGGGGAATTCTTTCATTCGCGTCATTTGAAAAGTGCAGATCCTTCGCTCCGCTCTGAATAACAGCGAAGCCGAACGTGTCATCCTGAGCGAAGCGAAGGATCTGTCCATTGCGCCATTAAGCCACGCGCCGCAGAAGAGACCGGGGCTGCACATCACCGCCGTTCCATTTGCCCGCTGGAATGGGAGGCCAGCACCCACTGCAAATCCTCGTACAGCGCGCACGCTTCCCTGTCGCACGCCTGCCGCTTGCCCATGACCAAATTAATCCATGCTCAACCGCATGCACACGCACAGCCGCGCCAGCGTGTCCACGGAGGGAGTCTTCTCCGCCCGCTCCAGATGTCCCACAAACGAAGCGGAGATGCCCGCCATCTCGGCCAGCTTCTCCTGGGTCAGGCGCAGCTCCACGCGGCGGGCACGGATGCGCCTGCCGATTTCAGAATACAACACACCCGTTTCCCTATCCACCGGCTTTGTCTTCTCATTACGGCATATTAGTACTTATAAGTTCTACATCGATTATCATAGCATAATCTGTGCAATAATGTCAATAGTACTTTTCAGTTCATTGGCATTTCGCATAGAGGGGCGGTGGTTGCGCATGTATTTTCGCAGGCTGAGAGACATGCGCGAGGATGCCGACCTGAAACAGACCGACATTGCGGACTACCTGGGCATCCAGCAGACGGTCTATTCCCGCTATGAGCGCGGCTATCAGACCATCCCACTGGAGCTGCTGATAAAGCTGGCTGACTACTACCACGTCTCGCTGGATTATCTGACCGGGCGTGTGGACAGGCCATGATCCCCATATACAACGCCCCCGCTTCGATTTGAAGCGGGGGCGTATGCTTTACCCGGGTATCGGGGAAGGGCAGCATCACAGGGACCGGTCTCACTATTCCTACTCCCTACTCTCTGTTCCCTACTCCCTATTCCCTACTCCCTGATCCCTCTCTTACTTCTTCTTCGTGCCGGCGCGATCCACGCCCTGCTGGAAGTTGACGGAGGTGTCGCCCAGCTGGTTGGTGCCGAACTCGTAGTCGTTGCCGGGCAGGATGGCGTTCAGGATGATGCCCACCAGCGCGCCCACGGCCAGGCCGGACAGGCTGACGGGGCCCAGCACGATGGCGCCGGAGTTGGAGAAGTTGATGCCCAAGCTCAGGCCCAGGATCAGGGCCGCGATGATGATGTTGCGGCTCTTGGTGAAGTCCACCTGGTTCTCAACCACGTTGCGCACGCCCACGGCGGAGATCATGCCGTAGAGGATCAGGCTGACGCCGCCGATGGTAGCGGTGGGCATGGCGGCGATCAGGGCCTCAAACTTGGGGCAGAAGGCGAACACGATCGCCAGCACGGCCGCGATGCGGATGACGGCGGGGTCATACACCTTGGTCAGGGCCAGCACGCCGGTGTTTTCGCCGTAGGTGGTGTTGGCCGGAGCGCCGAACAGCGCGGCCAGGGAGGTGGCGCAGCCGTCGCCCAGCAGGGTGCGGTGCAGGCCGGGATCGGCGATGAAGTTCTCGCCCACGGTGGAGGAGATGGCGCTCACGTCGCCGATGTGCTCGATCATGGTCGCCAGCGCGATGGGCACCATGATGACGATGGCGCTCACCAGCTTGCCGCCGTCACAGCTCTTGAACAGGCTGAACACGGTGTTGTCCATCTGGATGGGGAAGCCGATCCACTTGGCGGAAGCCACTGTGGAGAAGTCCACCTGGCCGAAGATGGCGGCCACGATGTAGCTGCCGACCACGCCCAGCAGGATGGGGATGATCTTGATCATGCCCTTGCCCCAGATGTTGCAGACCACCACGATGGCGATGGCCAGGATGGCGATCCACCAGTTGGCCTCGGCGTTGTTGATGGCGGAGGAGGCCAGGCACAGGCCGATGCAGATGATGACCGGGCCGGTGACGATGGGCGGGAAGAAGCGCATGACGCGCTTGGCGCCGAAGGCCTTGAACAGCGCCGACAGCAGCGCGTACAGCAGGCCCGCGCAGGCCACGCCCACGCCGGCATAGGGGATCCAGTTCAGCGCTTCGGTATTATCAAACAGGGCCGCCACGCTGGCATAGCCGCCCAGGAAGGCGAAGGAGGAGCCCAGGAAGGCCGGAACCTTGCCCTTGGTCAGGAAGTGGAACAGCAGCGTGCCGAGGCCCGCGAACAGCAGCGTGGTCGAAACCGGCAGGCCGGTCAGCACCGGCACCAGCACGGTCGCGCCAAACATGGCGAACATGTGCTGGAAGCCCAGCAGCAGCATCTTGGGCATGCCAAGAGACCTTGCGTCACGAATTCCCTGTTCAGACATGTGAATACATCCACCTTTCTTTTGTCCCGCGCACACCTGTGCGCGCTTCGGCGGCAGCGCCGCCGTCTATGATAACGACCTCAGGGTCGAAATCAACTGGCTTGCCGGGGGGATCGGGGGCGGCAGCGGAGGGGGACGGTGTCCCCCTTTGCGTCATTTATCGCACAGCCACACGCCCGTCTCGTCGTCGATGCCCTCCAGGGCGACCCGCACGAATTCGCTCACGGCGGTGGGCACGTTCTTGCCGGCGAAGTCCGCCCGGATGGGCAGCTCCCGGTGGCCCCGGTCGATGAGCACCGCCAGCTGGATCCTGCGCGCCCGGCCCACGTCCATCAGCGCGTCCAGCGCCGCCCGGGCCGTGCGCCCGGTGTAAAGCACGTCGTCCACCAGCACCACGGTGCGCCCCTCGATGGAGAAGGGGATGTCGGTGCGGTTCAGGGTGGGGTCCATCGACAGGTGGGTCAGGTCGTCCCGGTAGAAGGTGATGTCCACGGTGCCCACCGGCAGCCGCGTGCCCTCCACCCGCTCGATGGCGTCCGCCAGCATCCGGGCGATGGGCTCGCCCCGGCGGCGGATGCCCACCAGCGCCACGTCCTCCACGCCCTTGTTGCGCTCGATGATCTCGTGGGCCATGCGGGTGACGGTGCGCCGCATCTGGGCCTCGTCCATCAGCTGGGTCTTTTTCTGCACGGTGCACGCCTCCGTCCGCGTTGATATGATCCCGTGCTCCGGGAGCCCCCTCTCCGCCCCTTCGGGGCACCTCTCCCCCTCACGGGGGCGAGGCAAGCCAAAGTCGGCGCAAAGCGCCTGAGAGAAGCCTCATCCTGCCACATAACAAAATGCCCCCGCCGGCAGGGCAGGGGCATGACAAGCGCGCGATCGCGCCGGATTCCATGCGTTTCAGCCGCCTTGCCGACCTCACGGGATCGACTTAAAGGAGAGCCCGGTGGGAACCTCCGTTCCGACCGCAGACTATTATAGCGGCGCACTGAAAACTTACAGGGCGATTTGTGTTAAAAATGTGACGAAACGCAATCAGTGAGAAGTTGGATCCACCACCGCGCCGGCGAACAGGATCGCGCCGGTGGAGCGGTCCACCACGGCCGCGATGAAGGGCCGGTCGCAGTTGAAGGCGATGGGCTCCGGCAGGTCGGCGTCCGGGGCGGCCGCGCCCTCCACCATCACCACCTCCGTGGCGGCGGCGGCGCGGGTGCCCTCCTCGTCCAGCTGGAAGCGCACCTGCTGCAGCACGTCCGAGATCACCAGCGGCGTTTCGCTGATGCCGGAGTAGTCGGCGTATTCGGGATTGAAGGGCACCCAGCAGCCCGCGTCCACGATGGCGTCCTTCAGGCTCTCCTCGGTGGACAGGTCCAGCTTCGGCAGGCTCAGGGCCACGTTCTGGGGCATGGGCTTGAAGGTGAAGAAGCTGTTGGGGTTCTCCGCCAGGTTGTTCAGTGCCCGCTTCAGCCCGCCCTCCGGCGGCAGGGCGATCATCAGCGCCAGGCTGCCGTTCATGTAGGCCTTGCAGAGCAGCTGGCAGCCCATGCTCTCGCCGTACTGGGCGTAGGTCGTCTGGTGCATGAAGGGCACGCTCATGTCGCCCTCCGGCGCGTGGAAGGTGTCCTCCCAGGTGTCCTCCGCCTCGAAGGGCGAGGCCCACTCCGCCTCCATGGCCACGGCGTTGGCCAGCACCAGCAGGGCGCTTTCGTCCAGGGCCAGGGGGATGTCCTCGATCAGGCCATTCGTCTTTTCCTTCACCCAGTCGGAGACGCCCTCGGCCCCCGTCAGCGGGAAGCGCTCGGCCTCGTAGGCGTCGGCCAGCCGCGCCTCGTATTCCGGCAGCAGCCCGAGGCTTTCGGACACGAACGCGGCGTTGGCCCAGCGGACGCCCGCCTCCACCAGCGGCGCGGCCAGGGCAGTGACCTCGTCGGTGTTCTCCGCGCCCAGCGCCCCCAGCAGCTTCGACCGGGTCTCCCCCGCCGCGCCGTCGGCCGCCATGGACAGCGCCCAGGCCAGGCTCACCGGCGAGACGAAGGCGTTGCGCTCGCCGCCGGACAGCTGCAAAAGCACCTTGTAGCCCAGCCGGTTCCCCGGAGCGCCCTCGGCCAGAGCCGCGCCGCAGAGGAGCAGGACGAGCAGGATCGCGATGAGTTTGCGCATATGCGTACCTCCTGTCGATTACAGAGTTGGGAGTTGAGAGTTTAGATTTGGTACAAATCCTTCGGATTTGTTTTGACATAACTGGCATACAAACACCCGTCAGTATCTTTATCTGAACTCTAAACTCTTTATTTTCCCTTATCCCCGCACTTGTCGAATGAACGCGCTCACGTCCTCGGCGCCGTACAGCGCGCTGCCGACCACGAGCATGTCCGCCCCGGCGGCGACGAGCTTCGGCGCGGTCTGAACGTTCACGCCGCCGTCCACCTCGACGATGGCGGAAAGGCCCTTGTCATTCAGCATGCCGCGCACGGCGGCCACCTTGTCGATGCAGGCGGGGATCAGCTTCTGTCCGCCGAAGCCGGGGTTCACGGTCATCACCAGCGCCAGGTCGAAATCCCCCAGCACATAGCGCAGCGCCTCGTGGCTGGTGGCCGGGTTCAGCGCCACGCCCGCCAGGCAGCCCAGCGCGCGGATCTGCTGCAGGCAGCGGTGCAGGTGCACCGTGGCCTCGGCGTGTACAGTGATGATCTTCGCGCCGGCCTTGGCGAAGGTCTCGATGTGCTTCTCCGGGTTCACCACCATCAGGTGGGCGTCCACGGGCAGGCCGCACTTCGCCGCAAAGCGGCACATATCCGGCCCGAAGCTGATGTTGGGCACGAAGCTGCCGTCCATCACGTCGAAGTGCAGGTAGTCGGCGCCGGCCTCGGCCACGCGCCGGATGTCCTCGCCGATCTTCAGATAATCTGCCGCCAGCAGGGAAGGGGCAACCTTAATCATAGCGATCCCTCCATCTTTGTCTTGCTTCGTCCAACAGCGCCACATAGCGCTCGTGCCGCTCCCCGTCGATCTCGCCCGCCGCCACGGCGTCCCGGGCCGCGCAGCGTGGCTCGGTGGCGTGATAACAGGGCTGGAAATAGCACCGGCCCTCGTAAGGCGCAAACTCCGGCCAGCTGTCCTTCAGCTCCACCGGGTCGAACAGCTCCGTCTCCAGCAAACTGAACCCGGGAGTGTCCAGCACCATGCCGCCCCCCTCCACGGGGATCAGCTGGCAGTGCCGGGTGGTGTTCTTGCCCCGTTCGATCTTCCGGGACAGATCCCCCGTCTCCAGGTCCAGGCCGTACAGCGCGTTGATCATCGTGGATTTTCCCGCGCCGGACTGCCCCGCCAGGGCGTGCACCTTGCCGCGCAGGGCCTCGCGCAGCGCATCCAGGCCCTCGCCGGTGTCGGCGCAGACCAGCATCGGCTCCACCTCCGCGCCCCGGTACTGCTTGGCGATGTCCGCCGCCCGGGCCGCGTCCAGGTCGCTCTTGTTGATCACCAGCCGCGCCGCGATGCCCGCGCGCCGGGCATTCAGCAGCAGCCGGTCCACCATCATCAGGTCGGGGTCGGGCGTGGCCGCCGCGGCCACCACCACGATCACGTCGATGTTGGCCACCGGCGGGCGCGTCAGCTCGTTGCGCCGGGGCAGGATGCGCAATATCCAGCCGTGCTCCTCCCCGTCGCTGGGCGTCAGCTCCACCACGTCGCCCACCTTGGGCTTCATGCGCTCCCGGCGCAGCTTGCCCTGGGCGCGCAGCGTGTGCACCGTGCCCGCGTCGTCCCGGGCATAGTAGAACCCGCCGATGCCCTGCAGGATCGTGCCGGTCAAGGCCGTTGCTTCAGACATTCATACCTCCGAATGATTTGAGAGTTTAGAGTTCAGAATGGATTGCGGCTGCCGCGTGGGAAAGCCCATCTTCGCGGGAAAATGCCATTCGATAAACGCTGTCCCTGATGCGCGGCCATCTCTCTTAACTCTAAACTCTAAACTCTTAACTCTATTCAAAACTCACCGTCTGCGTCTCCATCTCCACACCGTCCATGGTGATCTGCACGGTGTGGTCGCCGGACTCGGGGCTGGACAGGGCGATGCGATAGGTGCCGGCGTTCAGCACGCCGTGATACACCTCCTGCACCTGGCCGGAGGGCGCGGTCATGGTCAGCAGCACGTCGCTGCCGTTCAGCGGCACCACAACGGACAGCTTCGAGGCCGGGTAGTACAGCGTCTCCTGGCCCTGGCAGATCGTGATATCCACCGTCGTGCCCACCATCAGCGCCTCGCCCGGGGAGACGCTCTGGCCCACCACCGTCCGGGGCTGGGCGTCCGGGGCCGCTTCCTCGGTGACGCTGCCCAGCGCCAGGCCGTCGGCCTCCAGCAGCGCCTGGGCGTTCTCCAGGGGCATGCCCGACAGATCCGGCATCAGTATGCGCTGGCCGCTGACGGTGAAGATCACCGGGGTGTCCTTGGCCTGGGTGGTATCTGCCTCGGGCGACACGGCGATCACCGTGCCCACCGGCGCGTCGGATTCCACGTACAGCGCGTCCACGGTCTCCACGCCCAGGGCCTTCAGCGACTCGGTGGCCTCCTCCAGGCTCTGGCCCACGCAGTCGTACATATAATACCAGCGGGTGCCCAGGCTGACGGTCAGCGTCACCTGCGCGCTGGTGCGCACCCGGCCACCCATGCGGCGGGACTGGGCGATGACGATGCCCTCCTCATAGTCCTCGCTGTAGGCGTACTCCAGCTCGCTGGTGCCGCCCAGCCGCTCCAGGGCGTCCTGGGCCAGCAGCTGCTCCTGGCCGATCAGGTCGGGCATGACATAGGTGTTGGAGGTGTTCAGGAAATACCAGATGCCCCCCGCCACCAGCAGCACCACCGCCGCCACGCCACAGGCGATCACCGTGCGCTTCAGTTTCTTGCGGTCCCGGGCGCGCTTCTTGCGGCGCTCCTCCTTCTCCCGCTCGATCTCCTCCGGGTCCTTGGGATAGACCACGAACCCGCCCTGGGGATGGGAGATGGACTTGCGCAGGTCGGCGGCCATCTCCGCGGCGGTCTGGTAGCGCTTGGAGGCGTCCTTGCACAGCGCGCGCATGACCACCTCGTCCAGGGCCTTCGATATGCCCTCCTGGTGGTCGCGCATGGACTTCGGCTCCTCGCTGACGTGCTTCAGCGCCACGGAAACGCTGGTCTCGCCGTCGAAGGGCACCCGTCCGGTGAGCATCTCGTACATCACCACGCCCACGGAGTACAGATCGCTCTTCTCGTCGGCCACCTCGCCCCGGGCCTGCTCCGGGGAGAAGTAGTGCACGCTGCCCAGCACGGAGCCGTTGCTGCCCTCCTCGGTGGTGGTGGCCTGGGAGGCCTTCAGCCGGGCGATGCCGAAGTCGGCCACCTTCACCCGGCCCTGGTTGTCCACCATGATGTTCTGGGGCTTGATGTCCCGGTGGACGATGCCGTTGCGGTGGGCGTGGTCCACCGCGGCCAGGATGCGGATGGCCATGCGGATGGCGGTGTCCGGGTGGATGGTGCCCCGCTGGCGGATCATCTCCTTCAGCGTCTGGCCGTCCACGTACTCCATGACGATATAGCGCATGTCGCCGTCGATGCCCACGTCCAGCATGTTCACGATGTTCTCGTGGCTCACCTTGCTGGCGGCCTCGGCCTCGCGGCTGAAACGGCGCACGAATTCCTCGTCCGACTCATACTCCGGGCGCAGCACCTTGATGGCGACGATTCGGTTTTTCTTTTTATCGAAGGCGCGATAGACCACGGCCATGCCGCCGGTTCCCACGACGGCCTGCACGACATATCGGCCCGATATGACGTGTCCGATCATTGACCGTCTGCCTCCTCATACACGGCAAACAGCGCCGTGATGTTGTCGGCGCCGCCGTTCTCCAGGGCGATGGAAACCAGGTGCTTCAACTTATCCTGCCAGTCGCGTTCGGACAGGGCGGTGCGCAGGATCTCCCGCTCGTCCACATAGTTGGTCATGCCGTCGCTGCACAGGAAAAAGGCGTCGCCGGGGCACAGGCCCATCTGCACGATGTCGATCTGCACGGTCTCCTCGGTGCCCAGCGCCCGGGTGATGATGTTGCGCTTGGGATGCACGCGGGCCTCCCGGGGCGTGATCAGCCCCTTCTGCACCATCTGCTCCACCAGGGTGTGGTCGGTGGTCACCTGCATGATGGCCCCCCGGCGCACCAGATAGATGCGGCTGTCGCCCACGTGGGCCAGGTACGCCGTGTCCCCCTCCTCCGCCAGGGCGGAGAAGGTGGTGCCCATGCCGCTCATGCCCTCGTTTTCAAGGGCCTGCTGGTACACGGCCTCGTTGGCCCGCTCCACCGCGCTGTGCAGCGTCTCGGCGGTGATGCGCTCGGCCTTGCGCATCTGCTCGGAGAACACCTGCACCGCCATGGCGCTGGCCACCTCGCCGGCGTTGTGCCCGCCCATGCCGTCCGCCACGGCGCAGAACCGCTCCCCCTCCAGGGGCGCGTAGTAGGAGTCCTCGTTGATCGGGCGCATCCTGCCGATATCCGTTATCGCGTAGACCTTCATGGGCGTTGACCTCCAATGGCATTGGTTCGTTTTGTAATTCATGGTTCGGGGGGAGGGAATAGGGATCAGGGATCAGGGATTAGAAAATGCCTGGGAGAGCGGGCGCGAGCGCACCGTTGCGGTGCTTGTCCAATGCGACATGCCATGAATAACCCAGTGGGCAGTGCTGCATCATATCTGTCCGTGGGCGGCAGCCGCTATTCCTGATCCCTAATCCCTCCTCACTGATCCCTCGTCCAGCACCTTCCGCCTCAGCTGCCCGCAGGCGCCCTCGATGTCCGCGCCCATTTCCCGGCGGACGGTGGCGGAGATGCGCTTCAGCTCCAGGCGCTTCAAAAAGGCTTCCACGGCGCGGCGGTCGGGGGCTTCCAGGTTGCGCTCCTTCACGTCGTTGAGGGGGATCAGGTTCACGTGGCACTGCAGGCCCCGCAGCCGCCGGGCCAGCTCCTCCGCGCAGCGCACGTCGTCGTTGACGCCCTTGATCAGCGCGTACTCGAAGATCACCCGCCGCCCGGTCTTTTCCACGTAGTACTTGCACGCGGCCAGCACCTCGCTGTAGGGATAAGCGTGGGCCACGGGCATGATCTTCTGGCGGATCTCGTCGTTGGGCGCGTGCAGCGACAGGCTCAGCGTCACCGGCAGGCCCTCGGCTGCGAAGTCGTACATCCGGCGCACCAGCCCGCAGGTGGACAGCGAGATGTTGCGCAGGGAGATGTTCAGCCCCTTTTCGTCGTTCACCAGGCGCAGGAACTTGACCACGTTGTCGTAGTTGTCCAGGGGCTCGCCGCTGCCCATCAGCACGATGTTGTGCACCCGGCGCCCGGGGTCCTGCTGCTGGATGTGGCGGTTGGCCGCGGCCACCTGGCCCAGGATCTCCCCCGCCGTCAGGTTGCGCACCCGGCCCTCCAGCGTGCTGGCGCAGAAGGCGCAGCCCATGCGGCAGCCCACCTGGGTGGACACGCACAGCGTGTCCCCGTGGTGATAGCGCATCAGCACGCCCTCGATCAGGTTGCCGTCGGTGAGGGCGTAGAGGAACTTCTCCGTCTCGTCGATCTTCGATTTGTAGCTCTCCAGTATGCGCACCGGGTTGGCCACGGCGATCTCGTTCAGCCGCGCGCGCAGCGCCGCGGACAGGTTCGTCATGCCGTCGATGTCCGCGCCCCGGTTCAGCCACTGGCCGATCTGGCCGGCCCGGAACTTGCTCTCGCCCAGGTCCTCCACCACGAAGCGGGTCAGCTCTTCCGGGGTCATGCCCAGGAGTTGTATCTTGTCCATGTGTGTCCTTTCATTGGGGAACGACCTGCCGCCTACTTCCGCCTCATTCTGGCGATGAAGAAGCCCTCCAGGCCGTCCCGGTCGGGCAGGATTTGGAGCATGCCGTCGACCAGCCGGGGCTTCAGCGCCTCCGGCAGCCATTTGTCGTCCGCGTCCGGCTCAAACTCCGGGTGCCTGTCCAGGAACGCGCGCACCTGCGCCTCGTTCTCCTCCGGCAGGATGGTGCAGGTGGCGTAGACCAGCAGTCCGCCGGGACGCACCGCCTCCGCGCAGGCCTGGAGGATGTCCCGCTGGATGGGCGGCAGGGCCGTGAGGCTCTCCTCCGTCTGGCGGTACTTGATGTCCGGCTTGTCGGCGATCACGCCCAGCCCGGAGCAGGGCGCGTCCACCAGCACGGCGTCCATGGCCCACTTCATATTCTCCGGCAGCCGCCGGGCGTCCCGCTCGGCGGGGCGCACGTTTTCAAGCCCCAGCCGCTTCGCCGCCGCGCGAATCAGCTCCACGCGGTGGGCATGCACGTCCCAGGCGTGCACGCGCCCGGAGGTGCCCATCTTCTCCGCCAGCAGGCAGCTCTTGCCCCCCGGCGCGGCGCAGGCGTCCAATATCTGCATGCCGGGCCGGGGCTCCACCGCCAGCGCGGCCAGCATGGCGCTCTGGCCCTGGATGGAGAAAAGGCCCTGTCGATAGCCGTCCGACGCGGCCAGGTTGCCCGCGTCCTCGATCACCCAGGCTCCGGGCACGGCGCCGGGATGCCACTTGAGCTGCTGCCCGTTCAGCCACTTTTCAAACCCGGCGGCGTCCATGCGGGTGAGGTTCGGCCGCACGGTCTGCTCCCGCCGGGGCGGCGTCCAACCCGCGATGGCCGCGGCCCCGTCCAGCCCGTAGGCGTCGATCAGCCGCTTCGCCGCGGGCCTGGCGATGGAATACTTCACCGACAGCCAGGAGAGCGGGTCGCTCTCCCGGTCGGGCAGGGTCAGCTCCCCGGCGTCCCGCGCGCGGATCAGGTTGCGCAGCACGCCGTTCACCAGCCCCGCAAAGCCCTCGCGCCGCGCGGCGCGCACCTGCTTCACGGCCTCGTCCACCGCCGCGTGGTCGGGCACCCGGTCCATGAAAAGCAGCTGGGCCGCCGCGATGTGCAGGATGTCGTTCACCACGGGCTCCGGCTTGCTCTCCAGGAAGCGGGCGAGCATGTGCTCCAGGTACAGCCGGTTCTCCACGGCGCTGTAGAAGAGCCCCGCGGCCAGGCGGCGGTCGTCGGGCTTGAGGCGCGCCTCCTCCAGGCGGCGATCCAGCGCCTGGGCGGCAAAGGCGTCGCCCCGGGCCACGTCCTCAAGCGCCCGCAGCGCCGCGTCCCGGGGGGTGAGGCGGGGGCGATCTGTTCTATAGCCGTGAAAACCGCGCCCCTGGGGCTTGTCGGAAAACGACCTCTTCCGGCCCCGCTCCGCTCGGTCCCCTTCCCTTGAAGGGGAAGGCCTTTGGACAGGTGCCCTATCGGCGCTTCGCGCCACTTCCCCGCTGCGGCGGGGAAGCTTTTGGGTATGTCCGCTATTCCTGTTCCCTGTTCCCTGCTCCCTGTTCCCTCTGTCTCTGTTCTGGCTCATTCCTTACTCCCCAACACAGTCCCGACTTCGATCCTCTTCCCCATCAGATACGCCTTCGCGGCCATGCGCTTGCCGCCGGGAGCCTGCATTTCGAGAATCTCCAGCGCGCCTTCGCCGCACTTCACCACCAGGCCCTCCTTGGCTCCGGAGGCGATCACAGTGCCGGCGGGGGCGTCGGATTCCGACTCAACCGCCCGGCCCAGGTACAGCTTCAGCCGCCCGCCGTCCAGGTCGGTATACGCGCAGGGCCAGGGGTTGAGCCCCCGCACCCGGCAGGCGATCTCACCGGCGGTCATCGCCCAGTCCACCTCGCCCATCTCCTTTTTCAGCATGGGCTGGTAGGACGCCGCGTCCGCGTCCTGGGGAACGGGCTGAACCTTCCCCTCCAGGTAATCCGGCAGGGTGTCCGCAAGCAGCCGCGCGCCCAGCTCGGAAAGCCGCGCGGTCAGATCCCCGGCGGTCTCCAGCTCGCCGATGGGCGTCTGGGCGCTGCGCAGCATGTCGCCGGTGTCGATGCCCGCGTCCGTGCGCATGAGGGTGACGCCGGAGACGGTCTCTCCCATCAGGATGCACCAGTTGATGGGGGCCGAGCCGCGGTGCTTCGGCAGCAGCGAGGCATGGACGTTCACCGTGCCGTGGGCGGGGATGTCCAGCAGCTCCTGGGTCAGGATCTGGCCGAACGCCGCGGTGACGCACACGTCCGGGGCCAGCTCGCGCATCTTTTCCACGCCCTCGGGCCTGCGGATGCGCTCGAACTGGTACACCGGCAGGCCCTTCTCCAGGGCGTACTGCTTCACCGGGCAGGCGGTCAGCTTGTTGCCCCGGCCCGCCGGGCGGTCCGGCTGGGTGACGACGCCCACGATGTCATAGCGCCCGTCCTCCGCCAGCGCCCTCAATGAGGGCACGGCAAAGTCGGGGGTGCCCATGAATACAAGTCTGTACTTGCTCATATTGTTGTGGTTTTAGCGAAATCAGGAATCAGGAATGAGGAATGGTTGTAGAAATCCTCCGGATTTATTTGATTCAATCAAATCCTAAACGATTTGTACCGCAATTCCTCATTTCTCATTCCTCATTCCTCATTCTCCTCCTCGATCTTATCGGTGACGTCCTCGATCATCTTGTCCACGTACAGCACGCCGTCCAGGTGGTCCAGCTCGTGGCACAGGCACACGGCCAGCAGGCCCTCGCCCTCCACCTCGATGTGGTTGCCCTTGCGGTCCTGGGCGTGGACGCGCACCTTCTCCGGTCGCTTCACGGTGCCGCGCCGCCCGGGCACGGACAGGCAGCCCTCTGTAGCGATGGTCTCGCCCTCGCTCCAGAGGATCTCCGGGTTCACCAGCTCGATCAGGCCCTCGCCCACGTCGATGACCACGGCCCGCTTGAGGATGCCCACCTGGGGCGCGGCCAGGCCCACGCCGTCGGCCTCGTACATGGTGTCGGCCATGTCGTCCAGCAGCACGCCCAGCCGGTGGTCGAACTTCGTCACCTTGCGGGCATGCTTGCGCAGTATCTCGTCCTTGCCCAGTTCTACGATCTTGCGAATTGCCATGTTTTTGCCTCCAGTGATTCTATTGACGGGATTTCAGGCGGGCGGCGGCCTCTTCCGGCTTCGCCGTCCCTGTTCCCGCTCCCTAAAACAGATTGTTTGGATTGACCTCCAGCTCCGCCCGGGTGCCCGCGGGAGCCTCGTCGGCCAGGGCCTGCATCTTCCCGGCCACGGCCTCCAGATCCGCCTTGAAGTAGAGCTTCAAAAGCACCTGCCAGCGCGTCTTGCCGCGAATCATTTTGATCGGGGCCTCCATGGCCCCCAGGTGTATCGTGTCAGCGCGCGCGTCCGTGTCGTCCAGGTATTCCCCCAGCGCCTTTTCGGCGGCCTTGGCGGCGGCCTGCACCGCGTCGGCGTCCCGGCCGCTGTAGATGATCCGGGCGATCACCGTGAACGGCGGGTACAGCGCGGCGCGGCGATAGGCGCTCTCCCTGGTGTAGAAGGCGCGGTAGTCCTGGGCCGCGGCCAGCTGGATGCCGTAGTGGTCCGGGTCGTAGGTCTGCACCACCACGCGCCCGGGCACGTCCGCCCGGCCCGCCCGGCCCGCCACCTGGGTGATCAGCTGGAAGGTGCGCTCCACGCTGCGGAAATCCGGCAGGTTCAGCGACAGATCCGCCGCCACCACGCCCACCAGTGCCACGTTGGGGAAGTCCAGCCCCTTGGCGATCATCTGGGTGCCCACCAGCACGTTGGCCTCGCCGCTGCGGAAGCGGTTCAGGATGCGCTCGTGGGCGTCCTTCTCCCGGGTGGTGTCCACGTCCATCCGCGCCACGCGGGCGTCGGGGAACAGGCGGCGCACCTCCTCCTGCACCTTCTGGGTGCCCGCGCCGAAGTACTTGATGTAGGCGCTTGAGCATCTGGGGCAGGCCTTCGGCGGCGGCAGGGTCTTGCCGCAGTAGTGGCAGCGCAGGGCGTTTTCCGCCTGGTGCCAGGTCATGGACACGTCGCACTGGTCGCACTTCACCACATAGCCGCACTTGCGGCAGCTGACGAAGGTGGAATGCCCCCGGCGGTTGATGAACAGCATGGCCTGGTGCCCGCCGTCCAGGCAGGCGCGAAGCTCCGTGGCCAGCTTCGCCGAGAAGATGGAGTGGTTGCCGCGCTCGAACTCGCCGCGCATGTCCACGATCTCCACCTCGGGAAGCGGCCGCCCGTTGGCCCGCTGGCGCAGCTCGATCAGCGCAAGCCGGTTCTCCGGCCGCACCCCGGGCATGGCCCGCATATAGGTGCTGATGGAGGGCGTGGCGCTGCCCAGCAGCAGCACGGCCCCGTGCTGCGCGGCCCGCTTCCAGGCCACCTCCCGGGCGTCGTAGCGGGGGCGGTGGTCGGACTGGTAGGTGGTCTCGTGCTCCTCGTCCACCACGATCACGCCCAGGTTTTGAACCGGCGCGAACACGGCGCTGCGCGCCCCGATGACCACCCGGGCCTCGCCGGAGCGGATGCGCCGCCACTCATCGAAGCGCTCCCCGGCGGACAGGGCCGAGTGCAGCACCGCGGCGTCGCCGCCGAAGCGGCCGTGCAGCCAGGCCACCATCTGGGGCGTCAGGGCGATCTCCGGCACCAGCACGATGGCGCTCTTGCCCATCTCCAGCGCCCGGCGGATCAGGCGGATGTAGACCTCCGTCTTGCCGCTGCCGGTGACGCCGTGCAGCAGGAACCGCCCGCCGCCGGAAAGCGCCGCCGTCAGTGTCTCCACCGCCCGCTTCTGTTCGGGCAGCAGCGCCGGGTCGGCGGTGCGCTCGTCGTTTGAAAGCGCGTGGGGCGTGCGCCGCTGTTCGCTTTCGCGGATCGTCACCGCGCCCTTGTCCACCAGTGCCTTCAGGGCGGACTTCGTCTCGATTCCGGCGGTCTCCATGTCGCCGTCCTTCAGGGCCTTAAGCAGCTCGATCTGCTTCTTTGCCCGGGGATTGGCGGCAATGAAGGCCTCCAGCTCCCCGTCCGTCAGGTTCAGCCGCGCCCAGCGCGTCGTGCGCTCCCGCACGCGGCCGCCCCGCATCTGGGCGGGCAGCATCAGCCGGAGCGCGTCCACCAGGTTGCACAGGTAGCGCACGTGCATCCACTCCGCCAGCTCCATCAGGTCCGGCAGGACCACCGGCTCCTCGCGGACGACGCCGCAAACGGGCTTCACCTTCTCCGGCGGGACATTGCAGCTGTCCGACAGCGACACCACGAAGCCCTCCAGCGTCCGCGGGCCGAAGGGCACCTGCACCAGCTGGCCGGGTTGAACGTCCATGCCCTCGGGCACGGCATAGCTGAACTGCCGGTCCACCGCCTCGGCGGACAGGTCCACGATCACGTTGGCGTAGGTCATTTCCCCTGCCTCAGTTTCACCACCGCGTCCAGTATGCCGTCGGCCGCGTCCCGCTTGCGCATCAGCGGCAGGGCCGTCTCGCCCTGGGCGGTGATCAGCGTGACGGCGTTGGTGTCCACGCCGAAGCCCGCGTCCGTGCGGCTCACGTCGTTGGCCACCACCAGGTCCGCGTTCTTCTTCGACAGCTTGCCCTTGGCGTTTTCGATCATGTCGTCCGTCTCGGCGGCGAAGGCCACCAGCACCTGGCCGGGATGCTTGCGCTTTCCCAGCTCGGCGGCGATGTCGATGGTGTTCTTGAGGCGCAGGGTCATGCCCTCGCCCGTCTTCTTGATCTTGCTGGCGGCGGTGGTCTCGGGGGTGAAGTCCGCCGGGGCGGCGGCCTGGATCACCACGTCCGCCCATTCCCCGCGCGCCAGCACCGCCGCGCACAGGTCCGCGCTGGACTGGATGGACACCAGCTCCACACCCTTGGGCGCGGCCAGGTTCACCGGCCCGGACACCAGCGCCACCTCCGCCCCGCGATCCCGCGCGGCCTCGGCGATGGCGTAGCCCATCTTGCCGGTGGAGCGGTTGGTGATGTAGCGCACCGGGTCGATGCGCTCCACGGTGGGGCCCGCGGTCACCATCACCCGCACGCCCTCCAGGTCCCGCTTCGCGTTCAGGAGCGCGTCCAGCGCCTCCACGATCTCCGGGGGCTCGGCCATGCGGCCCACGTCGTCGTCCCCGCAGGCCAGGCGGCCCACGCCGGGGCCCACGGTCTTCGCGCCGCGCTCGATCAGGGTCTGCATATTCGCCTGGGTGGCTGGGTGCCGCCACATGTTGCTGTTCATCGCCGGGGCGATCAAGAGCGGCGCGGTCATGGCCAGCGCGGTGGTGGAGAGCAGGTCGTCGGCGATGCCGCCAGCCAGCTTGGCCAGGCAGTTGGCCGTGGCCGGGGCGATCACGAAGGCGTCCGCCCACTTGGCCAGCGCGATGTGCTCCAGCTCCCGCCGCGGCGCGAAGGTGTCGGTGGAGGCGGCGTTCCCGCTGAGGGTCTCAAAGGTCAGCGGCGGCACGAACTTCATGGCGTTTTCCGTCAGCACCACCCGCACCTTCGCCCCGGCCTTCACCAGCCGGCTGGTCAAATCGCAGGCCTTGTAGGCCGCGATGCCGCCCGTCACGCCCAGCACGATTTGCTTGTCCTTCAGCACTTTTCCTGCCTCCCTTACAACCCAAAGAAGCGAAACCGATCAAACGTCGGGTTTCGCTGTCTGGGTCCAGATGGTTTCAGTCACCTTGCGGTTCAATTATTCCTCGTCTTCCGCTTCCTCGTCGCGGGTATAGGTGATCAGCCGGCGGTTGATCTCCTCGATGGCGATGGACAGCGGCTTGGTCTCCTTGGTGTCGATCAGCGGCAGGCTGCCGCCGATGATCTCGCGGGCGCGCTTGGCCGCCTCCACCGCCAGGGTATAGCGGCAGTCAACCTTTTCCAGCAGCTCGCCAATGGGGGGTTCGGTCATCATGATGAAATATCCTCCTTGTTCAAATCAAATGTCGATGTTTGAATGAGGAATCAGGAATCAATAGCGAACACATTTCATTCCTCATTCCTCATTCCTCACTCCTCATTCCTGATTGAGAAGCGAGGCGCTCAGGTGGTCCAGGAAATCCCTTCGGTTTGCGATCTCCAGCCGCCTGGCAGAGATGATGGCATAGGCCTCATCCGCCGCGATCTCCAGGGCGTTGGGCACGTCGCTCCAGTCCTGGTGGATGATCACGTAGTGGTACTTGTAGGCGGTGGCCACCTCGCCGGCCACGTTGTTCAGCCGCACGCGGATGGATTCCTCCGTCTCGGTGCCCCGGCCCCGCAGCCGCCGCTCCAGGTTCTCCCGGCTGGGCGGGCAGACGAAGATGCCGGTGACGGTGTCGTCCTGGGCCATGGCCTGCAGGCAGCCCTGCACGTCGATCTCCAGGATCAGGTCGTGGCCCTCGGCCAGCTCGTCCTGCACGGTGCTCTTCAGCGTGCCGTAGCGGTTCTGGTGCACGTGGGCCCACTCGTAAAACGCGCCTTCGTTCACCAGCTCAGTGAAGCGCTCGTCGCTGACGAAGTGGTAGTTCACGCCGTTCACCTCGCCGGGGCGCGGCGCGCGGGTGGTACAGGACACGGACAGCTTCACGTCCGGGTGCTTTTCGATCAGCTTCTTGACGATTTCGGTCTTGCCCGCGCCCGCCGGGCCGGAGATGACAAACAGCCTGCCTCGATTGTCCATGTGGTATCGCCCCTTTTTCTTATGTATTGGGAAACCGGGGTCACTCGATATTTTGCAGCTGCTCCCGCAGCTTTTCGATTTCCGCCTTCAAGTCGACGGTCAGCTGAGTGATGGGGATGTCCTGGGACTTGGAGGAGATGGTGTTCACCTCGCGGTTCAGCTCCTGCACGATGAAGTCGATGCGCCGGCCGATGGGCTGATCGCTCTCGAACAGCTCCCGCAGCTGCTGCACATGGCTGTTGAGCCGCACGGTCTCCTCGGCGATGGCGCTTCGGTCGGCCATGATGGCCACCTCCATCATCAGCCGCGTCTCGTCCACCTCGCTGCCCACCAGCTCCTGCACGGCGGCCTTGAGCCGCTGGGTGTACTCCTCCACGGTCTGGGGATAGCGCGCCTCCACGGCGTCGGTCATGCGCTTGATGGCGTCCACCCGGCCGGACAGGTCCGCCTTCATGGCCTCGCCCTCCCGCCGGCGCATGGCGATCAGGCCGTCCAGCGCCTCGTTCAGCGCCGCTTCCATCAGCGCCGCCACGGCCTCCTGGTCCTCCTCGGCCTCAGTGACCGTCAGCACGTCGGGCATCCGGGCGATGGTCATCAGCGTGCGGTCGTCCCGCAGCCCGTCGCCGGAGACCGCGCTCAGCTGCTGCAGTGCCTCGGCATAGGCGTTGAACAGCGCCTCGTCCGCCAGCACCTTGCGGGAATCCGTGCGCAGGTTGCGATAGGTCACGAACACGTCCACGTGGCCCCGGGACAGCCGCTGGCCGATGATCCTGCGGGCCCCGTCCTCCAGGAACATCAGGTTCCGGGGCATCCGGAACGAGAGGTCCAGGAAGCGGTGGTTCACGCTCTTGACCTCCACCGTCATCTGGCGGCCGTCGATCTCCTTCGCCGCGCGGCCATAACCCGTCATGCTCAACATAGTCCCGTCTCCCAGCTCGCCTCTTCGGCGGATGATAAAATCCCAAAGATATTATACCACAACAACCTGCGCTTGCCTATGGGGTTGCGGAAAATTAAACCGAAATTCCGAATTGATCCCGTTTCCAAGTCATGTCAGGGATTATGAAGACTTACTTCAAGCCTTCCCCTGAAGGGGAAGGCCCAATCTGCGCAGGAACTCCTCTTCCCCGATCACCTCGACGCCCAGGCTCTGGGCCTTGGCCAGCTTGCTGCCGGCGCTCTCCCCGGCGACGACCAGGCTGGTCTTCTTCGACACGCTGCCCGCGGCCTTGCCGCCGGCCTGGCGAATGGCCTCCTCGGCCTCCTTGCGGCCCATGGAGGATAGCGTGCCGGTAACCACCACGGTCATGCCCGCGAACGGCCCCTGGGAGGTGTCCTTCTGCTCCCACCGGGGCGAGACGCCCGCGGCCAGCAGCGCGTCCACCAGGCGGTTGTTGGCCTCGTCCTCGAAGAAGCCCGCCACGGAATCCGCCACGATCTCCCCCACGTCGTCCATCTGGATCAGCGCGTCCCGCTCCGCATGGCGCAGCGCGTCCACGCTGCCGAAGCGCTCGGCCAGGTCCCGGGCGGTCTTGGTGCCGATGTTGGGGATGCCGATGGCGTAGATGAAGCTGTCCAGCTTGCGGGACTTGCTCTTTTCGATGGCGGCGATCAGGTTCTCCGCCTTCTTTTCGCCGAAGCGCTCCAGGCCGCACAGCTGCTCCTTCGTCAGCCCGTACAGCTGGTCCGCCTCCTGGAGCAGGCCCGCGTCCACCAGCTGGGCGGCGGTCTTTTCCGAGAAGGTGTCGATATCCATGGCGTCCCGGCTGGCGAAGTGGGAAAGGCGCATGACGATCTGCGGCTTGCAGCCGTCCCGGTTGGGGCAGAACAGGTGCGCGCCCCGCTCGATCAGCGCCGCGCCGCAGCTGGGGCAGGCCTCGGGCTTCACCACGTCCCGCTCGCCCTCGGTGAACTCGTCCACCCGGCCCATGATCTCCGGTATGACCTCGTTGCTGCGGCGGATCCACACCCGCGCGCCGATCTTCACCCGCTTGCGCTGGATATCCTGCCAGTTGTTCAGCGTGGCCTGCTTCACCGTCGCGCCGGCCAGCTCCACCGGTTCCACCTTCGCCACGGGCGTCAGCTTGCCGGTGCGGCCGATCTGCCAGGTCACGTCCAGCAGCCGGGTGGTCATCTCCTCGGCCTCGAACTTGTAGGCCACGGCCCAGCGCGGGAACTTGTCGGTGTAGCCCAGGGCATCCCGGGTGGCGTAGTCGTCGATCTTGATCACCGCGCCGTCGATGTCGTAATCCAGGCCGCCCCGGCTCTCCTCCACCTGCCTGACGGCGGCGACGGCCCCCTCCAGACTGTCGGCGTCGATCTCGCAGTCGGACACCGGAAAGCGGTTTTCCCGCAGGAAGTCCAGCATCTCGTGCTGGCTGGCGAAGGACCTGCCCTCGATGTAGCCCACGTCGTAGAAGCAGGCGTCCAGCTTGCGGGCGGCGGTGACGCTCGGATCCAGGTTGCGCAGCGCGCCTGCGGCGGCGTTGCGGGGGTTCTTCAGCGGCTCCTTCGCCGTCTCGTTGTACTTTTCCAGCACGGAGATGCGCATAAAGCCCTCGCCGTGCACCTCCATGCGCCCCTTGAACGGTATGGACAGCGGTATGGAGCGTATGGTCATCACCTGGGGCAGGATCGCCTCGCCGGTGACGCCGTTGCCGCGGGTGGCCGCCTGCACAAGCTGCCCGCCCTCATAGGTCAGGTTCACGGTCAGGCCGTCGAACTTATGCTCGACCACGTATTTGATCGGCGGCAGGTTCGCCCCGGCGGCGTTGGCGTCTGTGCGCAGCTTTTCCGCCCGGCGCGCCCAGTCCTCCAGCGCCTCGATGGACTGGGCCTTGCCCATGCTCCACAGCCGCGCCAGGTGGGTGTGAGTCTCGAACCCCGGCAGCACCGCGCCGCCCACCCGCCGCGTGGGCGAATCCGGCAGGCGCACCCCCGTCTCGCTCTCCAGCCGCACCAGCTCGTCGTACAGCCTGTCGTACTCCGCGTCGGCTATGGTCGGGTTGTCCAATGTGTAATACTGATAGGCCATCTCGTTCAGATAGGCCACCAGCTGCTGCATGCGCTCCACGGTCATTCCCCCCGTCGTTTGTCTTTCAACAGTATACCACATTCGGGGGATAATAGACAAATGGATTTTGGACGCAAAGGGGCCGCCCCATTCGAGGCGGCCCCGCAGCAATTCCTGCTCCCTGTTCCCTACTCCCTATTTCTCCACCTTCACGATCGGGGCGGCGACGGCGGAGAAGGTGCGCTCGGAGCCGTTGGCGAAGCGGATCTTCACCCGCTGCTCGGCGCCTTGGCCGGTGAGGGCCAGCACGGTGCCCTTGCCGAACACGCGGTGGTACACGGCATCGCCCACCCTAAACACCGCGGCGGGCCGGCTGACCCTGGTGGCCGCGCCGGCGTTCCAGCTGGGCAGCGGCCTGTCCGGGCCCTTTGCCGCGCCGGTCAGGCCCAGCTTGCGGTCCAGCTCGGCGCTGCCGGTGCTGGTCTTGTTGCCGAAGCCGCCGGACTGGTACCTGTTGTTGTAGGGCGAGCGGGTGGGCTGGTTCCAGCCGGATTGGCTGGGCGGGGGCACCCGGCGGGTGTCCATGCGGCCCATGCCGTCCACGATCAACCGCTGGGGGATCTCTGTGACGAACCGGGACAGCTCGTTGGCGTTTCGTGTGTTGTACAGCGCGCGGGTGCGGGCATGGCTCATGAACAGGCGCACCTTGGCCCGGGTGATGCCCACATAGGCCAGGCGGCGCTCCTCCTCCAGCAGCTCCTCGTCGAAGATGGCCCGCGTCAGCGGGAACACGCCCTCCTCCATGCCGGCCAGGAACACCTCATTGAACTCCAGGCCCTTGGCGGAGTGCAGCGTCATCAGCGTCACCGCGCCGCCGGATTCGTTCATGGCGTCCAGGTCGCTGACCAGCGCCACGTTCTCCAGAAAGGCGTTCAAATCGCCCTCGGGGTTCAGCTTTTCGAACTCGCTCACCGCGCCCTGCAGCTCGCGGATGTTCTCGATGCGGCTCTCGTTCTCCTCGCTCTTGTCCGCCTCCAGCGCCTTCACATAGCCGGTGCGCTCGATCAGCGCTTCCATGAACTCGCTGAGCTTCTTTTCGTACATCAGCTCCGTCAGGTCGATCATCAACGCGGCGAACTCGCCCAGCAGCTTCTTCGGCCGGGTGGCCAGGGGCGCGTTCTCATAATCCAGCGCTGCGGACAGCAGCGGCATTTCGTTCTCGGCGGCGTACTCGGCCAGCTTGTCGATGGTAGCGTCGCCGATGCCCCGCTTGGGGGCGTTGATGATCCGCCGGGTGGACACGTCGTCGTCCGGGTTCACCAGCGCGCGCATGTAGGCCACCAGGTCCTTGACTTCCTTTCTCTCGTAAAAGCGCTGGCCGCCGTAGACCCGGTAGGGCGTGCCGCCGCGCACGAAGGCCTCTTCAAGCACGCGGGACTGGGCGTTGGTGCGGTACAGCACGGCGATGCTGCCCGGGTTCTCGCCCCCGGCGATCAGCTTGCGGCTCATCGCCGCGATGAAGGCCGCCTCGTCCCGCTCGTCCATGGCGTGGTACAGGGCGATGCGCTCGCCGCTGCCCGCCTCCGTCCACAGGGCCTTCTCCTTGCGACCCTTGTTGTGGGCGATCACTTGGTTGGCGGCGTCCAGGATATTGCCGGTGGAGCGGTAGTTCTGCTCCAGCTTGATGGTCACGCACTCGGGAAAGTCCTTCTCGAAGTCCAGTATGTTGCGCAGGTCCGCGCCGCGCCAGCCGTAGATGGACTGGTCGTCGTCGCCCACCACGCACAGGTTGTGCCGCTCCCCCGCCAGCAGCCGCACCAGCATGTACTGGGCGGCGTTGGTGTCCTGGTACTCGTCCACCAGGATATAGCGGAACTTGTCCCGGTAGTAGTCCAGCACCGGCGGATGCTCCGTCAGCAGCTCCAGCGTCCGGATCAGCAGGTCGTCAAAGTCCAGCGCGTTGTTGCCCCGAAGCGCCTGCTCATAGAGGCGATAGGCCTCGTACAGCTTGCGACTGCGGAAGTCGCCCTCCGACTCCTTCAGCCACTCCTGGGGCGTCAGCAACCGGTTCTTGGCATCGGAAATGACCGCGCGGATCTGCTTCGGCGAGTATTCCTTGTCGCTCAAATTCAGTTCCTTGGCCACGCCGCGGATCACCGTCATGCGGTCGTCCTCGTCGTAGATGGCAAACTGCCGCTTGTAGCCCAGCTTTTCGATGTCCCGGCGCAGGATGCGCGCGCAGCAGGAGTGGAAGGTGGAGATCCAGGCGTCCTCGCTGGCCTCCCCCGCCAGGGCGTGCACGCGGTCGGCCATCTCCCGGGCGGCCTTGTTGGTGAAGGTGATGGCCAGGATGTGCCACGGGGCAACGCCCTTCTCCATCAGCCAGGCCACGCGATAGGTGAGCACCCGGGTCTTGCCGCTGCCCGCGCCCGCCAAAACAAGCAGCGGCCCTTCCGTCTGCTCGACGGCGGCGCGCTGCTGTGGGTTCAAATCGTTCAGATTGATCATTTAATCGGCGTCCTTTTTGTCCAGGCTCTCCAGCACCTTCTGATAGCCGCCCGCGCCATAGTTCAGCGCCCGGTTCACGCGGCCGATCGTGGCGGTGGAGACGCCGGTCTTTTCCACGATTTCGGTGTAGGTCGCCTGGCTCTTCAAAAGCTGGGCCACTTCCAGCCGCTGGGACAGGTCCTGAATCTCCCGGATGGTAAACAGATCCTCAAACAGGCGGTAGCAGTCCTCCACGTTTTCCAGGGCCAGGAACGCCTTGGCCAGGTTGTCGGTCTGCTTGCTTTGCAGTCTGGATGAAAACATGCTTCAACCCTCCTCATTCGTGTATTGTATTTCTCAGGTACGCGTATTAATAATATACCACATTAACACGCAAGCGTCAAGCGCCGCGCGCGTTATTCCCGTCTGTTCGCAAAAATCAATAATCCCGGGTCTTCTGGTTGTGCTCGCGCAGCAGGTGCATCAGGCCCTCCAGCAGCTCCTGGTTGTCCTTCTCGAAATTCAGCTGGCTGTGCAGCACGGCGTCGGACAGGGAATCCTGCAACAGCACCGATGGAGAAATGTCCATGGCGTTGCACAGGGCCACCACCGTCTCCACGCTGGCCTTCTTCTCGCCCCGCTCGATATGGCCGATGAAGGAGCTTGAGACCCCGGCCTTCTCGGCCAGCTGCTCCTGGGTCAGCCGGTTCAACACCCGCTGCTGGCGCACCCGCACGCCCAGCTTCTCATAATCCATGTTATCGCCCTCCCGTGCGTGTTCACTACCAATAGTGTAACCTGTTTCATCCCAAAAATGAATTATCCAGGGATTGTGTTTTTACACCATTGGTAGTCGAGCCCCATCATTCCGGCTCTTGTCTTTCCCGCGGTTTCAGGGTATAATAGCACCATGAAACACAGATGGATCCTGGCCTGGCTTCTTCAGGCCGTCGAGATGCTTTTGGCGGGGCTGCTGGCGTCGCTGGCCGTGGGCTGGGGCGCGATCCCCGGCGGCGTCCTGCTGTGGGGCGGCATGCCCCTGGCGGGGCTGTTTTCCGCCTGCCAGGCCACCCGCCGGGGTCTGAACAACTACCTGGCCTGGCTGGCCCCCGCCCCCTGCCTCTACGCCGCCCATTATGCGCTGTGGGGCTTCGCGCCGCCGGCCGGCGCTGGGCTTTTAACCGCCTTCATGTCCCTGATCGGCGCGGCGGCGGGCCATGTGCTCGTGCAGCGGGGCAAGGCGCTGTGGACCGACAAACGCAAAGGAGCCTGACCATGCAGCAGCAGACCTCCGAACAGCTCCGGGCCTGGTTCCGGAACGTGGAGCCCATCTATCCCGAGCTGTTCAACGCCGCCCACGCCATGTGCGGCAACTACGATCTGGCGGAGTACGCCCTGCGCAGCGCGATCCTGGACGTGTGGCTGCAAAACGCCTCCGGGGGCATGGGCTTCCGGGAGCGCCTTCGCGGCGCGCTGCGCCAGGAGGCCTTCGACGCGGCGCTGTCCGAGGAAGCTGACCGGGCGGAGTTCACCTGGCCGGGTTACGCCGACGCCAGCGACGATCCCGTGCTCGGCCAGCTGGCCCAGGAGCGGGTGGAGATCCAGCGCCTGGCGGTGCTGCGCCACGGCTGCGGCCTGTCTGCGAAGGCCATCTCCCGGCTGACCGGCATGGGCCAGAACCAGGTGCGCGCGGAATTGAGCCGATTCGAAGCCCGCTGCCGCCGGAACCTGTCCGGCCAGGACCGCGCCCGCGCCGAGCAGCTGATCGCCCGGCGGCTCAAGCGCCTGCTGTCCCAGGGCGGCCCCGGCATCCCCCAGCCCTCCCAGGTGTACCGCGCCTTCGAGGCCGAAGCCGACGGCGCCCAGGTCACCGACCACCGCTTCTCCCGCGTCGTCGGCCGCGTACTGATGGCGCTGCTGGCGTTGGCCTGCGCCGCGGCGTTCTGGCTGTTCGCCGTGCTGGTGCAGCCAGTATAACTATAGGGCGCGCTCGCGCCCGTTTTGCCACTGACGATAAAGACAAACCCGGGGCCGCCCCTTTCGAGGCGGCCCCGGGTTCGTACTCTGACGTTCCCACGCGAAATAACCGATGTGCTGTCATTTTGAGCGAAGGCGGGAAATCCGCATTCATACTCGCGACTCCACCCGGGACGATCCATCAACACAAAGTGCTGTCATTCCGAGCGTAGTCAGGAATCTGCATTATATTTTTACGGCTCCACCTTGATGGTGATCGTGGCCTTCACCTTCTTGTTCTTTTTGCTGGTTACGGTGATCTTCACCTTGCCCTTCTTCAGGGCCTTCACCGTGCCGGTCGCGTCCACCGTGGCGATCTTCTTGTTGGCGCTCTTCCACGTCAGCTCCGACTGCGCCGTGGTGGGCTTCAGCTGCGTGCCCAGCTTCAGCGTCTCGCCCACCTTAATCGTCACCGTCTTGCCGTTGGTGATGCTGATGCCGGTGGGCTTGAAGGGGTCGACCACCTTCACCGTGATCGTGGCCTTCTTCTTGTTCCGCGTGGTGACGGTGATCTTCACCGTGCCCTCCTTCACGGGCTTCACCAGGCCGCTTCCAT
>CACWZP010000014.1 GCA_902765395.1 uncultured Eubacteriales bacterium | reverse complement strand
GCAGAGCTGGAAAAGCGGGGCTATGCCGTTCCCGGAGATGTGATCGTCACCGGCTATGACGACGTGCTTCGCGCCCAGCTCAACACGCCATCCATCACCACCTGCGCCCAGCCCTTTGTCCAGGTGGGCGTGGAGGGCATACAGGCCTTGATGCGCATCTGGCGCGGGGAATCCGTGCCCGCGGTGATTGCGGCCTCCAGCGCCCTTCGCTGTCGTCAGTCCTGCGGCTGCCAGCCGATGAACGCGACGCCCAATGATTCCGTCTACCAGCGCTTCATCAACACGGTGAACAACCTGGAAAACCTTTCGCTGGCCAGCACGGATCTGGTGCTCGGCACCGCTGTCGACGAGAACTTGCAGGATATCTTCGACGAGATCGAGACCAGCTGCCGCCGCGAGACGGGCTTTACGGACGCGGTGCTCTGCCTGATCGACGGCTGGGACAAGCAGCGCGTCATCACAAATCAGGAAGCCCTGCTGCGCGAGCGGTTCGAGGTCGTGTGCGGCATCTACAACGACCGGCCCGTGAAGCGGGGCTGGCTGCCCGATGGATCGCTCCTGCCCGAGGAGATGCAGGACGATCCGGAGCCCTATTTCCTATTCCCGATCCATTACCTGCAATACTTCATGGGCTATTTCATCGTTTCACCGCGCCTCAGGGAGCAGGGACAGCTGCACATCAAGACCTGGCTGGTGAGCATTGCCACAGTGCTTGAAAACTGGCGCATTCACCGGCAGCTGACGCAGACGGTCGAGACGCTGAACCGCCTGTACCAGACCGACGCCCTCACCGGACTGTACAATCGCCACAGTTATCATCGGGATTTTGAGAGCTACTATAACCAGTGCCGGGAGGCCGGAGCGGGACTTGCGGTGTTCCTGATCGACATGAACCGCATGAAGTACATCAACGATAACTATGGCCACGAGGAGGGCGATTACTGCCTTCGAGCGATCGCGAACGCGCTGATCCGCGCTTCGTGCGGAGACGAAATCTGCGTCAGAGCCGGCGGCGACGAGTTCGTGGTGCTGGCCAGGAATTACGACGGGGAGCGGGCGAGGGCCTACATTCGCGCGGTTCGCGAGGATCTCGAGCGCGCCTGTGCGCGGGACGGCAAGGCCTATCGAATAGGCGTGAGCATCGGCTACGACCTGCGGGTGCCTCACGAGGTCGACCCCGAAGCCGTTCGGGACGAAAGCGAGGCCTTCCTGCGGCGGGCCGACGAGGCCATGTACCAGGAAAAGCGGAAGCAAGGACAATAATCTATTGTTTTCGAAATGTGAAGACGATGTTTCACCCATACAAAGCGCCCCGTCCTTTCGGACGGGGCGCTGTTTACGATGGCCTTAGTCGCGGGAGAGGATGGTCTTCTCGGTTTCCACATCGAAGAAGTGGAGGCGATTGACATCCAGGCCGACCTTGATCTTGTCGCCGCCGCGGGAAGTGGTGCGGGGGTCAACGCGGGCGATGAAGTTCTCGTCCTTGCCGGAGGTGGTCATGTACAGATAGGTCTCAGAGCCCATCAGCTCGATGATTTCCACGTCCACGTCGATGCAGGCATCGGGATAGGTGGAGGTGAACACGGCGTCGTCGGAGATGTTCTCGGGACGGATGCCCATGAACACTTCCTTGCCGATGTAGTCGCCGGTCATGCGCTGAACCTTGCCCTCGGGCACCTTGATGGCGTTGTTGCCGAACACGGCCCAGACGCCGTCCTGGCGCTTCTCCAGCTTCACGCGGAAGATGTTCATCTGCGGCATGCCGATGAAGCCGGCGACGAACAGGTTGGCGGGATAGTCATACAGGTTCTGCGGGGAGTCGACCTGCTGGATGTAGCCGTCCTTCATGACCACGATGCGGGAGCCCATCGTCATGGCCTCGGTCTGGTCGTGGGTAACATAGATGAAGGTGGTCTGCAGCTTCTTGTGCAGCTTGGTGATCTCGGAACGCATCTGCACGCGCAGCTTGGCGTCCAGGTTGGACAGAGGCTCGTCCATCAGGAAGACCTTGGGTTCACGCACGATGGCGCGGCCCAGGGCAACACGCTGGCGCTGACCACCGGACAGAGCGGCGGGCTTGCGGTTCAGCAGGGCTTCGATGCCCAGGATGGCGGCGGCTTCCTTCACGCGACGGTCGATGTCCGCCTTGGGCATCTTGCGCAGCTTCAGGCCGAAGGCCATGTTGTTGTAAACGGTCATGTGGGGATACAGAGCGTAGCTCTGGAACACCATGGCGATGTCGCGATCCTTCGGGGGAATATGGTTGACCAGCTTGTCGTCGATGTACAGCTCGCCCTTGGAGATGTCCTCCAGACCGGCGACCATGCGCAGGGTAGTGGACTTGCCGCAGCCGGACGGACCGACCAGGATGATGAATTCCTTGTCTTCGATTTCAAGGTTGAAATCGCTGACCGCGACGACGTCGCCAGGATAGATCTTGTAAATGCCACGAAGAGACAAACTTGCCATAATGGTTACCCTCCTCAATAAATTTCAATGTAGATATTATAACAGAAACTGATGGAATTGTGAATTGATTGATTTCACAAAAACATGGCCCCGCATTGTGGCGCTTTGTCACCCCATCCAAATTTAGGCGCCCTCCTTACAGCAATTTGACAATACAGGCCTCCGGGCGGCCGGGAGCGCTCCTGGCGCAACCCAAATGCTGTCATTCTGCCACATTTTTTTCGCATTCTGTTTTTCAAAAGCAAGTTGGCATTTGTGCCGTTTTGTATTATAATAGATTTGGTATAGCATGATTTATTACAGGGGAGGTGGCAGCCATGTCGCAGCTGCGGGATTTTTTCAACAGCATTGGCGCGCTGTTTACCAATCTGTTTGTGCACCCGGACTGGCACAATGTGGTGGACGTGGCGATTCTCGCCGTCTTGATATATCATATTATAAAGCTCGTGATCCACACCCGCTCCAACTCGCTGTTCAAGGGCATCGCCGTGGTGCTGGTGATGGCTGGGCTTTCGAGCCTTCTGCGCTTCAACGCGGTTTCATGGCTGTTGAACCAGCTGATCAGCATGGGACTGGTGGTGCTGGTGATCCTGTTCCAGCCGGAGTTCCGGCGCGGCCTTGACCAGCTGGGCCGGTCGAAATTCATGCGCCGCGTGTTCGGCACCGGCGCGGGCAAGACGGAGGAGGAGCAGCTGGAGCGCCCGGTGCAGGAGATCGTCAAGGCCATGAACGATATGTCCAGAAAGCGCATCGGCGCGCTGATCGTCGTGGAGCGCCAGACGGGCCTGGAGGACGTGATCGTATCCGGCACCCGGGTGGACGCGGAGATCTCTGCCGCGCTGATCGAGAACATATTCGAGCCCAACACGCCCCTGCACGACGGCGCGATGATCATCCGCGACCGGCGCATCAACGCCGCAGCCTGCATCCTGCCGCTGTCCGAGGATCCGGGCATCAGCAAGGACCTGGGCACCCGCCACCGCGCCGGCATCGGCATCACCGAGACCACCGACGCCGTGACGCTGATCGTCTCCGAGGAGACGGGCATCATCTCCATGGCGCGGGAGGGCCGGCTGACCCGCCATCTGGACACCCGGTCGCTGACCATCCTGCTGACCGAGCTGTTCACGCCGGAGCGCAACATGTATTCCTGGCTGGGAACGCGGCGCAAGGAGGAGCGGGAAGATGAAGAATAAACTGTCCGCGCTGCGCGAGCGCATGCTCAAAAGCGAAAAATACAAAAAACTGCCCCGGCCCATCCGCTGGATCATCGGTTCGTTGTCCAACAACCTGGGCTACAAGCTGCTGTCGCTGCTGCTGGCCATACTGCTGTGGAACTACGTCATCACCACCAACACCAGCATCACGCGCATGAAGACCATCTACGGCCTCACGGGCAACGTGTCCGGCCAGTCGGTGCTGACCAACAACCAGCTGGCCATGACCGAGGATCCCAGCACCGCCCTGTCCGGCCTGGCCGTGACGGTGGAGGCGCCCCAGGCGGATTACAGCCGCGTGTCCTCCGACAACATCCAGGTGTCCCTGGACCTTGCCAACGTGCGCGCCGCGGGCACCCAGGAGGTGTCCCTGCGCGCCAGCAGCACCTATGGCCGCGTGCGCAGCATATCGCCCCAGTCGCTGACGCTGACCTTCGAGAACCTGGATTCCCGCAACGTCACCGTCAATCCCGACATCAGCGGCCAGATGAGCGGCTACTGGTACAACGTCAGCCGGGTAAACCCCTCGTCGGTGACGGTCTCCGGCGCCGCCTCCGTGGTGCAGAGCATCGCCTCCGCCCGGGTGAGCGTGGACGTGACCGGCATGGAGAATTCCACCGTGAAGGTGCTGCCCTTTGAGCTGCTGGACCAGGAGGGGAACGTGATCCCCCAGACCATGCTGAACCGCTCCACTTCGTCCATCTCCGTGAGCATCGACATCTATCCCTGCCGGGAGATCCCCTTCGCCACCGACCCTGCCAGCCTGGTCACCGGCACGCCCGCAAGGGGCTATGTGGTGGACTCCGTCACCGTGCAGCCCGAGAGCGCCATCGTGGCCGCAGACCAGGACCTGCTGGACAGCCTGACGCAGCTGATGGTGGATCCGGTGCCCGTCAACGGCGTCAGCCAGAGCTTCTCCGCCCGGGCGGCGGTCTCCCAGCTTTCCGACTTCAAGAACATCTCCAGCGAGCAGGTTTACGTGAACGTGAACATCGTCGAGGAGACGATCACCGGCTTCGTGGACGATGTGAGGGTGGTGTTCAGCAACACCGCCGACAACCTGGTGGCCAGCTACGAGCCGCTGGGCGTGTACGCCACCGGGCCCAAGAGCGCCGTGGAGGCCCTGCAGCAGAGCGGCATGACCGTGAACCTGGATCTGGAGGGCTATGGCGCGGGCTATTACCTGCTGGGCCCGACGGTGGACAACGACCGCTATCCCGACGTGACCTTTGAGAGCGAGGCGGTCTCCGTGACGCTGACGGACGTCAGCACAGAGGAGGCAGACGTCGCCGAGTAGGAGGCTCATCCAAATAAATGACCACCATTAGCAATTACTCCAATGCCTTCGTGGACCTGATGCTGGGCTGGCTCAAGGGCCTGGCCAACTGGGTGCTGAGGCTCTTCAACCTGGCCGGCAGCGCGGCGGGCTCGCCCCTGGTGTGGCTGTCGCAGAACTGGCTCAAGCTGCTGATCTTCTTCCTGGTGCTGGGCGTGGTGGTGGACCGGCTCGTGTGGCTGATCCGCTGGCGGCCCTACTGGGTCTGGTTCCGCAAGGAGCGCGTGATCGTCAACGACGAGAAATTTTTCGCCAGCGCCGACATGGACAAGGCCCCCGACTGGGAGCGCAACCTCAGCGGCAACTGGGACGAGCATGATTACGTGGTCGCCAGCACCGTCGTGCGCCGCCGCAAGGATGAACGGCCCCGCGGCGCCGTGGTGAAGAACGGCAAGCGGCCCGCAAAGCCGGAGCCCGGCCGCCGGCGCAGCGCGAAGGTGGAGCGGCACGTGGACCGCAAGGAAGGCCCGTCCGCCGTCCAGCGCGCGGAGAAGGCGCCCAAGCGCAGCGATTACGAGCCGGACAGCATCTTTGAGGGCAAGCTGAACAAGCCGGAGGTCTCCGACCGGTACGAGGACGAGGTGTTCAACGTATCCAACCTGCCTGTGGCCGACGAGTTCAGCGAGAAAAAGAAGGGCAAGAGGTGATCCCATGCAGAATTTCACCCATTGCGTGCCCACGCGGTTCGTGTTCGGGCGCGGCGCGGAAAACCAGGCAGGCCAGCAGGTGCGCGATTTCGGCGGCACCAGGGTCCTGATCCACTATGGCGGCGGTTCCGCCGTGCGCTCCGGATTGATCGGGCGGGTGCAAAAGTCGCTGGAGGACGCCGGGATCGAGTACGTCACCCTGGGCGGCGCGCAGCCCAATCCCCGGGACACCCTGGTTTACAGGGGCATCGAACTCGCCCGGAAGGAGAATGTGGACTTCGTCCTCGCCGTCGGCGGCGGCTCGTCCATCGATTCCTCCAAGGCCATCGCCCACGGCGTGCGCTACGACGGCGACTTCTGGGACTTCTTCTGCGGCAGGGCCAAGCCTCAAAACTCCCTTCCCGTTGGCGCGGTGCTGACCATGGCCGCCGCGGGCAGCGAATCCTCCAACAGCTGCGTGATCACCCAGGAGGCCACGAAGACCAAGCGGGGCGTGCGCACGGAGCTGAACCGGTGCAGGTTCGCCATCATGAATCCGGAGCTGGCCATGACGCTGCCGCCCTACCAGATCGCCAGCGGTGCCACGGACATACTGGCCCACATCATGGAGCGCTATTTCACCGACACGCCCGACGTGGACATAATCGACCGCATGGCTGAGGGCGCCATGGCCGCCGTCATCCGCGCGGCCCGCGTTGCGGTCAAGCACCCCGACGACTACGAGGCCCAGGCCCAGCTGATGTGGGCCAGCACCGTGGCTCACAACGACACCCTGGGCGTGGGGCGCAAACAGGACTGGGGCAGCCACCAGATCGAGCACGAGCTGTCAGCCGTCTACGACGTGGCCCACGGCGCGGGGCTGGCGGTGGTGTTCCCGGCGTGGATGCGCTATCATTATCAGAAGAACGTCATGCGCTTTGCCCAGTTTGCCGTGCGGGTGTACGGCTGCGGGATGAACTTTGAGCATCCGGAGGAGACGGCGCTTGCGGGCATCGAGGCCCACGAGGCGTTCCTCCGGGAGATCGGCATGCCGCTGACCCTCGGGGAGCTTGGCATCGAAAACGCCGACATCCCCGCCCTCGCCGCCCACACGAAGAAGACCAACCCCGACGGCACCACCGGCGGCGTGTTTCCCATGACCCCGGCTGACATCGAATCGATTCTGCGCATCGCAGACAGATAAATGACAGGAGGCAGACACCATGAGCACGAAGGACATCCGCACGATCATCGAAGCCGGCAAAGCCCGCCTCGGCGTGGAATTTGGCTCGACCCGCATCAAGGCAGTGCTGACCGACCCGGCGGGCAACCCCATCGCCCAGGGCGCCCACGACTGGGAGAACCAGCTGTTGAACAACATCTGGACCTATGACCTGAAGGACGCCTGGGCGGGCCTGCAGGACTGCTACGCCAAACTGCTGGACGACGTGAAGGCCCAGTACGGCACCACCGTCAAAAAGCTGGCTGCCATCGGCTTCAGCGCCATGATGCACGGCTACATCCCCTTCGACGGCGACGGCAACCAGCTGGTGCCCTTCCGCACCTGGCGCAACACCATCACCGGCCCCGCGGCGGAGGCCCTGACCGAGCGGCTGAACTTCAACATTCCCCAGCGCTGGAGCATCGCCCACCTGTACCAGGCGATCCTCAACGGCGAGGAGCACGTGCCCCAGATCCGCTTCCTGACCACCCTGGCGGGCTACGTCCACTGGCAGCTGACCGGCGAAAAGGTGGTCGGCGTGGGCGAGGCCTCCGGCATGTTCCCCATCGACAGCAACGTCAACGACTACGATGCCGGCATGGTGGACAGCTTCGACGCACTGATCGCGGACAAGGGCTATGCCTGGAAGCTGCGCGACATCCTGCCGAAGGTGCTGGTGGCGGGCGAGAACGCCGGCACGCTCACCGAGCAGGGTGCGAAGCTGCTGGACGTCAGCGGCCAGCTGGAGGCGGGCGCGCCGCTGTGCCCGCCCGAGGGCGACGCCGGCACCGGCATGGCGGCCACCAACAGCGTGACCGTGCGCACCGGCAACGTCAGCGCGGGCACCTCCGTGTTCGCCATGATCGTGCTGGACGAGGCGCTGAAGAAGGTGCACCCGGAAATCGACATGGTCACCACGCCCTCCGGCAAGCCCGTGGCCATGGTGCACTGCAACAACTGCACCAGCGACCTGAACGCCTGGGTGAAGCTGTTCGGCGAGTTCGCGGAGGCCATGGGCATCCATCCCGACGCCAACGAGCTGTTCGGCACGCTGTACCGCAAGGCGCTGGAGGCCGACGCCGACCTGGGCGGCCTGCTGGCCTACAACTACTTCTCCGGCGAGAGCATCACCGGCTTTGAAGAGGGCCGGCCCCTGTTCGTCCGCACGCCCGACAGCCGCTTCACCCTGGCCAACTTCATGTGCACCCACCTGTATGCCGCGCTGGCCACGCTGAAGATCGGCATGAACATCCTCATCGACGAGGAGAGCGTGAAAGTGGACCAGATACTGGGCCACGGCGGCCTGTTCAAGACCAAGGGCGTGGGCCAGAGGATCATGGCGGCGGCGCTGAACGCGCCCGTGGCCGTGATGGAGACCGCCGGCGAGGGCGGCGCCTGGGGCATCGCGCTGCTGGCGGGCTACATGGCCGACAAGGCGGAAGGGGAGACCCTGGAGGCCTATCTGGGCAACCGCATCTTCGCGGGCAAGCTGGGCGAGGTCATGAAGCCCGACGCTGGCGACGTGGCCAGCTTCGACGCCTATATCCAGTGCTACAGCGCCGGCCTGCCCATCGAGAAGGCCGCCGTGGAGTGCGTGAAGATGTAAACACAAAGCATCAAAGGCCGCGCTTGCGCGGCCTCAGACCGCTGACAAAGCCTGCAAACGCAGAAATCCCCCGAAAACCGCTTGCGCGGAGGGAATTTCTGCTTCCTGCGTCAGGACAGCCTGCCAATTCCGGTTACTTACGTCTGTGTAAGCGCCCTCATTGGCAGGCTGTCCTTCCTTGACTTGCGGGCTTTTTCAGCGGCCTTATTCTTGACTTTTATACCCATCCATGATACGATTAAAGATGTAAATTGCGCTATTTTTGCGCCACATCCGGCGCTTGCAAAGGGGCGGCTTTCGTGATCGAGGGTATGGTATCCATCATCACGCCTTGCTACAATGGCGAACGATTCCTCGGCGAGACGATCGAATCGGTGCTGGGGCAGACCTATGCCAACTGGGAGATGCTGATCGTGGACGACGGTTCCACCGACGGCACCGCCCGCGTTGCGTCTGAATACGCAGCGAAGGACGGCCGCATCCAGCTGTACCGCCAGGCCAACGCCGGGACAGCCGCTGCCCGCAACAACGGCATGCGCCGCGCAAGGGGGCGGTATATCGCCCTTCTGGACGCAGACGATGTCTGGGACGCGGATTTCCTGGAGCGCCAGCTGGCCTTTATGCGGGAAAAGAACGCCGCCTGCGTGTGCTGCTCCTATCGGCACATCGACGAAAACTCCCGGGAGATCCAGCATCCCACCGCCTGCATGCCCAGGATCACCCTGAAGGACATGGCGGTGATGAACCGCATCGGCTGCCTCACGGGCCTGTACGACGCCTCGTCCCACGGCAAGGTGATGCTCCACGAGGAGTTGAGATCCATTCGTGACGACTACGCCTATTGGTATGACATCGTGAAGCTGGCGGGCACGGCCTACGGCAACCCAGACGTGCTGGCCAGCTATCGCGTGCTCTCCGGCAGCACCACCGGCAACAAGCTCAAGCTGGTGTCCAGGCAGTTCAGCTTCTATCGCGGCTATCTGCGCCAGAAGCTGCCCGCCGCGCTGGTCAACACGCTGCGCTGGGGCATCAGCGGCCTCGGCAAGTTCTCATGAGCGCCCCGCGCGTGGCCGCCGTGGTGGTCACATGGAACCGCAAGGCGCTGCTGATGGAGTGCCTTGCCTGCCTGAAGGCGCAGTCCTGGCAGGACATGGCGATTCTGGTGATCGACAACGCCAGCACCGACGGCACCGGCGAGTCCTTGGCCGACCTGGCGGCATCCGGGGATATCCTCTATTACAACACGGGCAGGAACCTGGGCGGCGCGGGCGGCTTCCAGTACGGCGTCAGGAAGGCCGTGGAGGCCGACTGCGGGTACGTCTGGCTGATGGACGACGACTCCATGCCCGAGCCTGAAGCGCTCGAGGCGCTGATGGCGGCGGGGGAGAAACTGGGCGATTTCGGCTGGCTCTCCGGCAAGGCCCTGTGGACGGACGGAAGCCCATGCCGCATGAACATCCAGCGGGACATGAAGATGGGGAACCTCACGGAATTGTACGGCGATGCCGTTCCCGCCGGGGCGGCCACGTTCGTGTCGCTGCTGATACCTTCAAAGGTGGTGCGGGACGTGGGCCTGCCTGTAAAGGAGTTCTTCATCTGGGCGGACGACCTGGAGTACACCCGGCGCATCTCCCGCAAGTACCCGTGTTATGTGATCCCCGAGAGCGTCACCGTGCACAAGTGCGCCACCAACAACGGCGGCAACATCTCCACCGACGTGCCCGAGCGCATACAGCGCTATCGCCTGGCCTACCGCAACGAGGTTTATATCTACCGGCGGGAGGGACTGCGGGGCTTTGTGCGGCTCCTGCTGCGCACGCCGCTGCACATCCTGCGGGTGCTGAGGCACTCCCCGAACCGCAAGGGCGAGCGCATCCGCACGATTCTGGGCGGGACCCTCGAGGGCCTGTCCTTCAATCCCGAAATAGAATACATCAAGTGAGGAATTGAATATGTACGACTATCTCATCGTGGGCTCCGGCCTGTTCGGCGCCACCTTTGCCCGCCAGGCGGCGGACGCGGGGAAGAAGGTGCTGGTGATCGACCGGCGCGGCAACATCGCCGGCAACGTGTACACCGAAGACGTGGAGGACATCCATGTGCACAAGTACGGTGCGCACATCTTCCACACCAACGACAAAAAGGTATGGGACTACGTGATCCGCTACGCCGACTTCAACCGCTTCACCAACGCGCCGGTGGCCAATTACAGGGGCGAGCTGTACTCGCTGCCCTTCAACATGTACACCTTCAACAAGATGTGGGGCGTGGTGACGCCGGAGGAGGCGAAGGCGAAGATCGATGAGCAGCGTGCGGAGATCACCGGCGAGCCCAGGAACCTGGAGGAGCAGGCCATCAGCCTGGTGGGCCGGGACATCTTTGAAAAGCTGGTGAAGGGCTACACCGAAAAGCAGTGGGGCCGGGACTGCAAGGACCTGCCCGCCTTCATCATCAAGCGGCTGCCCGTGCGGCTGACCTTCGACAACAACTACTTCAACGCCCTCTACCAGGGCATCCCCATCGGCGGCTACACGAAGCTTGTGGAGAACCTGCTGAAGGGCATCGAGGTGCGGCTGAAATGCGATTACTTTGAAAACAGGGCGGAGCTGGATGCGCTGGCGGAAAAGGTGATCTACACCGGGCCCATCGACGCCTATTTTGGCTACAGCCTGGGCACGCTGGAGTATCGCTCCGTGAGGTTTGAGACGGAGCTTCTGGACACGCCCAACTTCCAGGGCAACGCCGCCGTGAACTATACCGATCGCGAGACGCCCTGGACGCGGATCATCGAGCATAAGTGGTTCGAGTTCGGCAAGGACGCGGAAGGCAACGATCTACCCAAAACCGTCATCAGCCGGGAGTACTCCAGCGAATGGAAGCCGGGAGACGAGCCCTACTATCCCGTGAACGACGCGAAAAACGGCGCGCTGTACCAGCAATACAAGGCCCTGGCCGATAAAGAGCAGAAGGTGATCTTCGGCGGCAGGCTGGGTGAGTACAAGTACTACGACATGGACCAGACCATCGCCGCCGCGCTGAAGCTGGCGGAGAAAGAGCTGTAGAGCAAAAAAGGGTCGCTGCAAAAAGCAGCGACCCTTTGTCATGCCCCTTACCGCTTCACATTGAAGGCATCAAAGCCCGGATACACGGCGTTGTCGCCCAGGCTCTCCTCGATGCGCAGCAGCTGGTTGTACTTCGCCACGCGCTCGGAGCGGCTCGGCGCGCCGGTCTTGATCTGGCGGGTATTCAGCGCCACGGCCAGGTCGGCGATGGTGGTGTCCTCGGTCTCGCCGGAGCGATGGGAGGTCACGGCGGTGTAGCCGGCCTTGTGGGCCATCTTGATGGCCTCCAGCGTTTCGGACACCGAGCCGATCTGGTTCAGCTTGATCAGGATGCTGTTGGCGCAGCCCAGCCGGATGCCCTTGGAAAGGCGCTCGGTGTTGGTGACGAACAGGTCGTCACCCACCAGCTGCACCTTGCCGCCCAGCTTCGCGGTCATGCGCTGCCAGCCTTCCCAGTCCTCCTCGTCCAGGCCGTCCTCGATGGAGATGATGGGATACTTGTCCACCAGGCTCTCCCAGTGGGCGATCAGCTCGTCGCTGGTGAAGTCGCGGCCGGACTTGGGCTGGTGATAGAAGCCCTTGCCCTTCTCGCTCTTCCACTCGCTGGCGGCGGCGTCCATGGCGAGGACGAAGTCCTTGCCGGGCTCGTAGCCGGCCTCGCGGATGGCCTTCAGGATCAGCTCGATGGCGTCCTCGTCGCCGCCCAGGCTGTTGGGGGCGAAGCCGCCCTCGTCGCCCACGGCGGTCACGTCATTCATGGTCTTGATCAGCTTCTTCAGTGTCTGGAACACCTCGGCACACCAGCGCAGGCCTTCCTTGAAGGACGGCGCACCGGCAGGCATGACCATGAACTCCTGGGTGTCCACGGAGCTGTCCGCGTGGGCGCCGCCGTTCAGGATGTTCATCATCGGCACGGGCAGATTGTTGCCCTGCACGCCGCCCAGGAACTGGTGCAGCGTCACGCCCAGGCCCTCGCTGGCGGCCTTCGCCGCGGCGATGGAGACGGCCAGGATGGCGTTCGCGCCCAGGTTCGACTTGTCCTTGGTGCCGTCCGCCTTCAGCATCGCGGCGTCCACGGCATAGGTGTCCCGGGCGTCGATGCCCTGCAATACGTCGTTGATGACGGTATTCACATTGTTGACGGCCTTCTGGGTGCCCTTGCCGCCGAAGCGGGCCTTGTCGCCGTCGCGCAGCTCCAGCGCCTCAAATTCGCCGGTGGACGCGCCGGAGGGGGCGGCACCGCGGCCGATGATGCCGCTTTCGAGGACGACCTCGGCCTCAACGGTGGGATTGCCGCGGGAATCGATGATCTCGCGGCCGATGACCTTCTTGATCGAGAAATTGCTCACTTGGATTCCGCCTTTCTGAAATGACGTTGCGGGACGCCCGGACAGCAGCAATGACCGGGCGCCCCGATATTCAGGTATAGGATTAGTATACCTTCGGAGGGGGAAGCGTATGCGAACTTCCGAAGGAGAGTATAGCACAAAGAGTTAGATATGTCAAACTCTGTGGAAAAAGTGGGCAATATTAGGATAGATCAGGGTTCGGTTTCCCGGAGCATTTCCTCCAGGATGCCCGCCGCGCAGGCCGCCAGGGCGGGGCAGGGACGCTTTTGATAGTACTCCGGCGTGCGCATCTCCGGCTCGCCGCCGGGGATGGTCTCAACGTCCTTCAAAAGCTCCCGGCAGACGATGGAGCCGTTGGCCTCCCTGAAGCGCCGGGTAAACTCCTGTACCAGCGCATAGTGGGCGTTTTTGGCGGCATAGTCCTTCGGGTCGGAATAGCCCCGGACGATGCCCAGCACGATGGCCGCGCCGCTGACCGTGCCGCAGACCTCCCGCAGCCGCGACAGTCCGCCGCCAAAGGACGAGGCCAGCCGTGCGGCGGCGTCGATATCCAGTCCGGTCACGTCCCCGAAGGCGCAGACCACCGCTTGGGCGCAGCTGTAACCCGCAAGGAACAGCTCCCGCGCGCGATCGGCGTGATTGATGCTCTCGTTCATAGGTGTAAACCCTCCTTTGCCCATTATAGCACACAGGAGGCGGAAATGCCACGAAAATTGTGTATAGGTTATATATAACTAACATCTTAAAATGTTATGATTTCACAACAATGTAATGTAAACTATAACAATACAGATTGCAAATCGCCCATTTCCGTGTTAAAATTGGAATGATGATGAACCCATACGCCGTATGTTTCATCAACGAACAAATCATGCTTGGCATGAGACGAAGCTACAAGGAGGTAAGCAGTATGCAATATTCCCGCGAAGTTGAGGAAATGGTATGCGTGGCCAAGGGCCCGAACCATGGCCCGGCTCCCATCCCCGAGGAGGGCAAATGGGTACAGGCCAAGGAGATCAAGGACATCTCCGGCTACACCCACGGCATCGGCTGGTGCGCCCCGCAGCAGGGCACCTGCAAGCTGAGCCTGAACGTGAAGGACGGCGTCATTGAGGAAGCCCTGGTGGAGACCATCGGCTGCTCCGGCATGACCCACTCCGCCGCCATGGCCGCCGAGATCCTGCCCGGCAAGACCATTCTGGAGGCGCTGAACACCGACCTGGTGTGCGACGCCATCAACACCGCCATGCGCGAGCTGTTCCTGCAGATCGTCTATGGCCGCACCCAGTCCGCCTTCTCCGACGACGGTCTGCGCATCGGCGCCGGCCTGGAAGACCTGGGCAAGGGCCTGAGGTCCATGGTGGGCACCATGTACGGCACCAAGGCCAAGGGCGTGCGCTACCTGGAGATGACCGAGGGCTACGTCGTGAAGATCGCCCTGGACAAGGACGACCAGGTTTGCGGCTATCAGTTCCTCTCCCTGGGCAAGATGATGGACGCCATCAAGGGCGGCATGTCTCCCAACGAGGCCTATGAGAAGAACATCGGCACCTACGGCCGCTTCAAGGCCGAGGACGGCGCGGTCAAGTGGATTGACCCGCGCAAAGAGTAATTAGGAGGTGCGCAAAGAATGGCTCTGTTTGAGAATTATGAAGGTCGTATGCCGCAGATCCAGCCCATCCTGGACAAATATGGCTTCAAGGATTTCGACGAAGTGAAGGCTTTCAACAACGCCAAGGGCGTGGACGCCTACAAGATCGTGGAGAGCACGCAGCCCATCTGCTTCGAAAACGCGAAGTGGGCCTATGAGCTGGGTGCCGCCATCGCCATGAAGGAAGGCGTCAAGACCGCCGCCGAGGCCGCCCGCTGCATCGGCGTTGGCCTGCAGGCCTTCTGCATCCCCGGCTCCGTCGCGGACCAGCGCCAGGTCGGCATCGGCCACGGCAACCTGGGCGCGCGCCTGCTGGAGGAGGAGACCGAGTGCTTCGCCTTCCTGGCCGGCCACGAGTCCTTCGCCGCCGCCGAGGGCGCCATCAAGATCGCGCTGAACGCCAACAAGGTGCGCACCAAGCCCCTGCGCGTCATCCTGAACGGTCTGGGCAAGGACGCCGCCATGATCATCAGCCGCATCAACGGCTTCACCTACGTGCAGACCAAGTATGACTACCTGTCTGCCGACGTGAAGGAAGACCACGCGCTGACCGTCGTCTCCAAGACCGCTTACTCCACCGGCGACCGCGCGAAGGTGAACTGCTACGGCGCGGACGACGTGCGCGAGGGCGTGGCCATCATGTGGCACGAGAATGCCGATGTTTCCATCACTGGCAACTCCACCAACCCCACCCGCTTCCAGCACCCCGTGGCTGGCACCTATAAGAAGGAACGCTGGGAAGCCGGCAAGAAGTACTTCTCCGTGGCTTCCGGCGGCGGCACCGGCCGCACCCTGCATCCCGACAACATGGCCGCCGGCCCCGCCTCCTACGGCATGACCGACACCATGGGCCGCATGCACTCCGACGCCCAGTTCGCCGGCTCCTCCTCCGTGCCCGCGCACGTGGAGATGATGGGCTTCCTGGGCATGGGCAACAACCCCATGGTCGGCGCCACCGTCGCCGTGGCCGTGGCTGTTGAAGAGGCCATGAAGTAATCCCAAAACAAAAATGCCTCTCGATTGACGCTGTCGATCGGGGGGCTTTTTGTTTGAGAGTTCAGAGTTTAGAGTTGAGAGTTCAGAGCATGAAATGAGCCGTTGATGATGCCTCCGTCCGCAAGACGGCACGCTTAATCCTGGAATCAAAGAAATCCGCAAGAATTTCCTCCGGAACTGAACTCTAAACTCTCAACTCTACATCTCAAAGTCGCACGCAACCGACCCGCTGCGCACCTCGTGCATGCGCTTCTTCACCGGCAGGTGCACCGGGTGGGTCTGGTAGGCGTCAAAGGCAGCCCGGTCCTCAAACACGGTGGTCAGCGCCAGGTCGTAGCTGCGCTCGCTGTACAGGATGTCTGCGCCCGCCTCCAGGTCCAGCATGCCTTCGATACGGCCCTTCATGCCCTTGAAATTCTCCACCAGCTGGGGAATCTCGTCCTTGTACTCGTCCTTGATTTTGAACATCACGATGTGGCGAATCATTGTGGGTAGCCTCCTTTTTCTCGTTCAGCGCTTCGTCAGGTCGACGAACTGTGCTTCGGTGTAGGCGCGCAGGTCCTCCGGGTTCAATATCAGCTGCTGGCCGCGCATGCCGGCGCTGACATAGATTCTGTCGAACAGCGTGGCGATCTCGTCGATGAAGGTGGGATACTTCTTCTTCATGCCGATGGGGGAGCAGCCGCCGCGGATGTAGCCCGTGAGCCCCAGCAGTTCCTTCACGTGGATCATCTCCACCTTCTTCTCGCCCACGGCGGCGGCGCACTTTTTCAGATCCAGTTCCTCCGCCACGGGGATCACGAACACGTACAGCCCGTTCTTGCCGCCCCGGGCCACCAGCGTCTTGAACACGCAGTCCGGCTCCACGCCGAGTTCCGCCGCGGCATGCACGCCGGAGAGGTCGCTCTCGTCCACCTCGTACTCGCTGGTGTCGAAGGGAATATTCGCCTGCTTTAAAAGGCGCATGGCGTTGGTAATGGTCATGGGCGCACCTCCTTGGGCGGCACGGGGATATGGCAGGTGTCCGGGATGGCGTAGAACACATCCATCAGCGTCAGCCCGTGGGCCGGGGCGGTGACGCCCAGGTCCAGCCGGTCGCCGGTCTCGATGGCCCGCGCCAGCGCGCCGCTCTCCAGCTTGCCGGAGCCCACGTCCCGAAGCGTCCCGGCGATGATGCGCACCATGTTGTAGAGGAATCCGCTGCCCTCCACGATCAGCTTCACCTCGTGGCCCTCCCGTGTGACCTCCGCGCGCCAGATGGTGCGCACGGTGTCCTTCACCACCGAGCCGCTGGCCGCGAAGGCGGCAAAGTCGTGGGTGCCGATCAGGGCGTTGGCCTCTGCCTGCATCCTCTCCACGTCCAGCGGATAGATGCTGTGGGCGTGGGTGTTGCGGTTCAACGCCCCGGCGTGGGGCGCGTCCCAGAACAGATAGCGGTAGCGCTTGCCCTTCGTGGAAAAGCGGGCGTGGAAGTCCGGCGCGGCATCCTCGGAAAGGATCACCCGGATGTCGTGGGGCAGCATGGTGTTCAGCGCGTAGCTGAACTTTTCGCCGGGGATATGGCTGTCGGTGTCAAAGTGTACGGACTGGCCCAGGGCGTGCACCCCGGCGTCGGTGCGGCTGGCCCCGTGGAGAACGATCTTCTCCCCGGTGAGCTTCTCCAGCTTCTCCTCGATGACCTGCTGCACCGCCAGGGCATTGCTCTGGCGCTGCCAGCCGGCGTAATCCGTACCGTCGTACTCGACGATCATGTGGATCCTGGGCATGGTCAGAACACCCTGAAATGGTTGAGTACGATCACCGCCGCCAGCAGCATGAGGATCGCCAGCGCCGCCAGGGCGTCGATCCCCTGGAACTTCAGCTGCTTCATGCGGGTGCGGCCCGCGCCGCCGCGGTAGCAGCGGGCGTCCATGGCCAGAGCCAGCTCCTCGGCCCGGCGGAACGCGCCCACGAACAGCGGCACCAGCAGCGGGATCATGGCCTTGGCTCGCTGGATCAGGCTGCCGGTCTCAAAGTTCGCGCCGCGGGCCTTCTGGGCCTTCATGATCTTGTCCGCCTCGTCCATTAGCGTGGGAATGAACCGCAGCGCGATGGACATCATCATGGCGATCTCGTGGGCCGGGAAGTGGATCACCGTCAGCGGCCGGAACAGCGTCTCCAGGCCGTCGGTCAGGGCGATGGGGGAGGTGGTCAGCGTCAGAAGCTGGGAGCAGACCACCAGCAGGATCAGCCGCACGGCCATGAACGAGGCCATGCGCAGGCCCTGGTCGGTGATGCGCACCGGGCCCACGCGCACCAGCTCATTCCCGCCCGTCTGGAAGAACAGATTCAGAACAAACGTGAATACGATGATGAAGAATATGGGCTTCAGTCCGCGGATCAGGAACTTCAGGTGGATCTTCGTGGAAGCCGCGCAGGCCAGCACGAAGGCCGCGATCAGCAGAAAGCCCGCAAAGCCCTGGGACACGAACACGATGGCGATCAGCGCGATGGTGGCCAGCAGCTTGGTTCGGGGGTCCAGCCGGTGGATCAGCGAATCCCCGGGGAAATACTGGCCCAGCGTCATGCCCTTCAGCATGCTGCCTCACCTCCCGCGTTCAGATTGCGCACGATGGCGGCGCAGACGTCCTCCGTGCGATAGATGTCGGCGGGCATGTCGAAGCCCGCTTCCCGCAGCCGCCGCGCCAGCTTGGCGCACTCCGGCACGTCCAGGCCGATCTCGTGCAGCCGCCGGTCGTGGGTGAACACCTCCGCCGGCGTGCCGGAATAGGCGATCTCGCCCTTGCTCAGCACGTACAGCTTGTCACAGAACCGGCCCACGTCGTCCATGGAGTGGGAGACCATCACCACGGTGGTGCCGTTGTCGTGGATGCCGCGGATCAGCTGCAGCATGTCCCGACGGCCCTGCGGGTCCAGGCCCGCCGCCGGCTCGTCCAGGATCAGTATGGCCGGCTTCATGGCCAGCACGCCCGCGATGGCCACGCGCCGCTTCTGGCCGCCGGAAAGCTCGAAGGGGGACTTTTCCGCCACCTCCGCCGGGTCAAGACCCACCTGCTTAAGCGCCCAGGTCACCCGCGCGTCGATCTCATTTGGATCGAGTCCAAGGTTCGTCGGCCCATAGGCCACGTCCTTGGCCACGGTTTCCTCAAACAGCTGGTATTCCGGGTACTGGAACACCAGGCCCACGTTTCGGCGCACGTCGATCAGATTGGTGTCCTTGTCGCCCAGGTCGACGCCGTTCACCTTCACCTCGCCGGGCAGGGATTTCTCCAGCCCGTTCAGATGGCTGATCAGCGTGCTCTTGCCGCTGCCGGTGTGGCCGATGATGCCGATGAACTCGCCCTGGGCGATATCCAGGCTCACGCTGTCAAGCGCCTTGGCCTCAAAGGGCGTGCCGGCCATGTAGACGTGGGTGAGGTCGCGCACCTCGATCACGGCTTTTCCGCCCGGCGCGGCGGCTTTTTCTTCAGGCGCCTCGGCGGCGGCATTCGGCGCGGCATGGGGCCTGCCGCTCAGCTCCACCGCCATCTCGTTGACGGTCATCAGTCCCTCCGGCAGCTTCACACCTGCCTGGCGCAGCGCGTCCGCCAGCTTCATCATCTCGGGCACATCCAGCCCCAGCGAGAGCACCTGCTCCGTCCGGGCGAACACCTCCCGGGGCGCGCCCTCCAGGGCGATCCGGCCGCTGTCCATCACGACCAGTCGGTCCGCCAGCGCGGCTTCCTCCATGAAGTGGGTGATCCACACGATGGTGATGCCCTCCTCCAGGTTCAGCTTCCTGGCCAGGCTGAAAACGTCCCGCCGCCCGATGGGGTCCAGCATGGCGGTGGATTCGTCGAACACGATGATCCTGGGCTTCATGGCCAGCACGCCCGCCACGGCGATGCGCTGCTTCTGGCCGCCGGAAAGCATGGAGGGGGAAGCCTGGGCGTAGTCGCTCATGCCCACGCTGCGCAGGGCGTCGTCCACCCGAGCGCGGATCTCCTGCGGGGGCGTGCCAAGGTTCTCAAGCCCGAAGGCGCAGTCCTCCTCCACGATGGTGGTGACGATCTGGTTGTCCGGGTTCTGGAACACCATGCCGCAGGACTTGCGCACCTCATAGCAGTCGTCCTCGGTCTCGGGACGGATGCCGTTCACGGTCAGCTGGCCGGAGGAGGGCAGCTGCAGCGCGTTCAGGAGCTTGGCAAAGGTGCTCTTGCCGCTGCCGTTTCGGCCCAGTATGGCCAGGAACTCGCCCTCCGTGACGGTCAGGCTCACGTCCTGTACCGCCGGAGATGGCGCGCCCTCATAGGTGAAAGAGACGTTCTTCGCCTCGATGATCGCTTTTTTCATGCTGAAAGGCCTCCGCCGGAGCGGCATGGAAACCGCCCCGGAAAAGTGTATTATTGGTAAGTATATCACTTCTTCGTTAAGAGTAATCCGTCGAACGCCGCGGTTTTTGCCGATCCGGACACATTCAACGCAAATTTTATAGAGCTGAATGGGCGAAAGCCCCTTTTAATTTCCTCGGGAATGTGTTAGAATATGGGTATCAATATGATTAAGGAGTGACGCTCTATGAATCTCAATAAGAAGACCATCGAAGACGTTCAGGTCAAGGGCAAGAAAGTCCTGGTCCGCTGCGACTTCAACGTGCCGCTGGACGCCGACAAGAACATCACCGACGAGACCCGCATCAACGCCGCCCTGCCCACCATCAAGTATCTGCTGGACAACGGCGCGGCCGTGATCCTGTGCTCCCACCTGGGCCGTCCCAAGGGCGAGTTCAACATGAAGTATTCCCTGGCGCCCGTGGCCAAGCGGCTGAGCGAGAAGCTGGGCTTCGAAGTGAAGCTGGCCAAGGACGTCATCGGCCCCTCCGCCAAGAAGCTGGCCGCCGAAGTGAAGCCCGGCGAAGCCGTGCTGCTGGAGAACGTCCGCTTCCACGCCGAAGAGGAAAAGAATGATCCCGCCTTCGCCAAGGAGCTGGCTTCCATGGCCGAGCTGTACGTGTCCGACGCCTTCGGCACCGTGCATCGCGCCCATGCTTCTACCGCCGGCGTGGCCGATTATCTGCCCGCCGTGGCCGGCTATCTGATCGGCAAGGAGCTGAACTTCCTGGGCAACGCCGTGGAGAACCCCGTGCGTCCCTTCGTGGCCATCCTGGGCGGCGCAAAGGTCAAGGACAAGATCGGCGTCATCACCAACCTGCTGGAAAAGGTCGACACCCTGATCATCGGCGGCGGCATGGCCTACACCTTCTCCAAGGCCATGGGCGGCGAGATCGGCGACAGCCTGCTGGACGAGGAGCGCATCGAGCTGGCCAAGGACATGATGAAGGCCGCCGAGGAAAAGGGCGTGAAGTTCCTGCTGCCGGTTGACACCGTGATCGCCAACGACTTCGACAACCCCACCGAGATCAAGACCGTTCCCGCCGGCGAGATCCCCGCTGGCTGGCAGGGCCTGGACATCGGCCCCAAGACCATCGAGCTGTTCTCCGACGCCGTGAAGAACGCCAAGACCGTGGTCTGGAACGGCCCCATGGGCGTGTTCGAGAAGCCTGAGTTCGCCAAGGGCACCCTGGCCATCGCCACCGCCATGGCCGAGTCCGAAGCCACCACCATCATCGGCGGCGGCGACAGCGCGGCTGCCGTCACCCAGATGGGCCTGGCCTCCAAGATGAGCCACATCTCCACCGGCGGCGGCGCGAGCCTCGAGTTCCTCGAGGGCAAGGTGCTGCCCGGCGTCGCGGCCCTGAACGACAAGTAATCCAATGAACAATACGGCGGGGCGGCATCGCCCCGCCAAATACAGTGAAATGGAGGAGATTCCCATGCGCAAGCCCATTATCGCCGGCAACTGGAAGATGAACAAGACGCCCGAAGAGGCGGCCCAGCTGGTCCGGGACCTGATTCCCCTGGTGAAGGACGCCAAGTGTGACGTGGTCGTCTGCACCCCCGCCGTGAATTTCGCGGCCGTCAAGCCCGTCATCGAGGGCACCAACATCAAGCTGGGCGCCCAGAACGTCCACTTCAAGGCCTCCGGCGCCTATACCGGCGAGCTGTCCGCCGACATGCTCAAGGCCGCTGGCTGCGAGTACGTCATCATCGGCCACTCCGAGCGCCGCCAGTACTTCGGCGAGACCGACAAGACCGTCAACCTGCGCACCGTCGCGGCCGTGAAGGCCGGCCTGAAGGCCATCGTTTGCGTGGGCGAGATGAAGGACGAGCGCGAAGCCGGCTATACCGACATGATCGTCACCTATCAGACCCAGATGGCGCTGCACGGCCTGACCGCCGAGGAGCTGGACAACGTCGTGATCGCCTATGAGCCCGTGTGGGCCATCGGCACCGGCCTGACTGCCACCGACGAGCAGGCGAACGAGACCATCGGCGTCATCCGCAAGGCCATCGCCGCCAAGTTCGGCGAGGAAGCCGCGGCCAAGATCCGCATCCAGTACGGCGGCAGCATGAAAGGCTCCAACGTGAAGGGCCTGATGGCTCAGCCGGAGATCGACGGCGGCCTGATCGGCGGCGCGTCCCTCAAGGCCGAGGACTTCGCGCAGGTCGTGAACTTCTGATTTATCACGCAAAATAGGAGGTAGATTCCCATGATGAAACTGGTTTTGGTTCGCCATGGCGAAAGCGAGTGGAACAAGCTGAACCTGTTCACCGGCTGGACCGACGTGGACCTGAGCGAGAAGGGCCACGAGGAAGCCAAGGCCGCGGGCCGTCTGCTGAAGGCCGAGGGCTATGACTTCGACGTGTGCTACACCTCTTACCTCAAGCGCGCCATCCACACGCTGTACCATGTGCTGGACGAGATGGACCGCGCCTGGCTGCCGGTCATCAAGACCTGGAAGCTGAACGAGCGCCACTACGGCGCCCTGCAGGGCCTGAACAAGAGCGAGACCGCCGAGAAGTACGGTGAGGACCAGGTGAAGATCTGGCGCCGCAGCTTCGACATCAAGCCGCCGGCCCTGGAGGAGACGGACGAGCGCTCCGCCGTGAACCAGCCCATGTATCGCGACGTTGACAAGGCCCTGCTGCCCGCCAACGAGAGCCTGGAGACCACCATCGAGCGCGCCGTGCCCTACTTTGAAGAGGTCATCAAGCCCGACATGAAGGCCGGCAAGCGCGTCATCATCGCCGCCCACGGCAACAGCCTGCGCGCGCTGGTGAAGTACTTCGACAACCTGACCGCCGAGGAGATCATCTCCGTCAACATCCCCACCGGCACCCCGCTGGTGTACGAGTTTGACGACGACTTCAAGGTCATCAAGCACTACTACCTGGGCGACCAGGAAGCGCTGAAGGCCAAGATGGAAGCCGTGGCGAACCAGGGCAAGAAGAAGTAAGAAAAACGAATCAAGGGGCCGCCTCACATCTGAGGCGGCCCTTTGTCATGCCTTCCAAGAGCAGGAAAAACCGGATTGCCACGTCGCTTCGCTCCTCGCAATGACATGGCAGGCAGCTGCATTGTATACGCCTTGTGCATAGCACTGCGCGGCGCCGCCATACAGCGTCGTTGCGAGGAGGCTGCGTCAGCAGCCGACGTGGCAATCCGGTTCCTCGGCTATCCTTCAGTCGATCTTCTTGAACACGATGGCGGTGCGGCAGGGGATGTAGATCTCGAAGCCCGTGCCCTTGCCCTCGACGAACTTGGTGTAGTACACGTAGTCCTTGCTGGTGCGGTCCATGCCGCCGAAGTCGATGTCGTCGGTGGAGAAGATCACCTTGTACTTGCCCTCGCCCACGGAGTGGGTGGGCAGGAAGAAATCGGTGGGGGAATAGGTGGGATGGAAGTTGAACACGTACACCAGCCCGCCCTTGGAGAAGGCGATGATCTTGCCGGGCTGGTCGATCCACAGGTTCACCGTGTCCGTCTTGTTCAGTACCCGGTACTTGCGGCTGAACTTCAGCATGGCCTTGTCGAAGTTGGCCAGCCACTCGTATTTCAGCATGCCGTTCTGCACCAGCGACCACTGCCGCCGGGCGTACTTGTAGCTCCAGCCGTTGCCCTCGCGGGGGAAGTCGATCCACTCCGGGTGGCCGAACTCATTGCCCATGAAGTTGAGATAGCCGTCGCTGCCCAGGGTCAGCGTTATGAAGCGGATCATCTTGTGCAGGGCCACGGCGCGGTCGATGATGATGGAGTGGTAGCTCTTGTTCATGCCGGTGTACATCTCCGCGTCCGCCAGCCAGAACATCAGCGTCTTGTCGCCCACCAGCGCCTGGTCGTGGGATTCGCAGTAGCCCACGTTCTTCTCCTGGGGGCGGCGGGTGGTCAGCTCATACCACATCTTGAACATGTCCCACTGATCGTCGGAGTATTCCTTCAGCAGCTTGATCCAGAAGTCCGGCACGCCCATGGACAGGCGATAGTCAAAGCCGATGCCGCCGGAGCGGATGGGCACGCACATGCCGGGCATGCCGCTCATTTCCTCAGCGATGGTCAGCGCGAAGGGGTTCACCGCGTGGATCAGCTCGTTGGCCAGCTGCAAATAGGTCAGCGCGTCCACGTTGGTGTTCAGGCCGAAGTACTGGGAGTAGTCGGTGAAGTTGGAGCCCAGGCCGTGATCCTGGTAGATCATGCTGGTAACGCCGTCGAAGCGGAAGCCGTCGAAGTGGTATTCCTCCAGCCAGAACTTCAGATTGGACAGCAGGAAATGGAGCACCTCGTGCTTGCCGTAGTCGAACAGGCGCGTCTCCCAGGCGGGGTGCCAGCCGCGGTCGCCGGGCAGGAAGTACTGGGTGTCGGTGCCATCGAAGCCGTTCAGGCCCTCGTCGGCGTTGGCGCATGCGTGGCTGTGCACCACGTCCAGCAGCACGTACATGCCCAGCTCGTGGGCCTTGTTGATGAGGTACTTCAAATCCTCCGGCTCGCCGAAGCGGGAGGAGGCCGCGAAGAAGTTGCTGACCTGGTAGCCGAAGGAGCCGTAGTAGGGGTGCTCCTGGATGGCCATCAGCTGCACGGTGTTGTAGCCCAGGTCGTGGATGTACTCCAGGTTGAAGTCGGCAAACTCCCGGTAGGTGCCCACGCCTTCCTTCTCCTGGGCCATGCCGATGTGGGCCTCGTAGATGTAGGGCGGGGCGATCTTGCGCTTGCCATAGCCGCCGTCCGTCCACTGGAACGGATGGGGCGGGGCCCAGACCTGGCCGTTGAACATCTTGGTCTGCTCGTCCTGCACGGCACGGCGGATGTAGGCGGGGATGTGGTCCCGGGACTGGCCGTTCTTGGTGACCTGCACCTTGATCAGCTGCTTGTGCTTCAGGGCATCCTCGCCGTCCAGGTAGATCTCCCAGGAGCCGTCCGGCAGGCGGGTCAGCGGATGGGACTGGCGGTTCCAGTCGTTGAAATCGCCGATCAGGTGCAGCGCGTCCGCGCCGGGCGCCCACTCGCGGTAGACCCAGCCGGTCTCCGTGCGGTGGATGCCATAGTACATATAGCCGTTGGCAAAGGAGGACAAATCCGCCATGTCGCCCAGCAGGGCCTTGCGGGTGTTGGCGTGGCGCTCCATGCGCAGCGCGATGTCGGAATAATAGGGCTGCAGCCAGGGGTCGATGGACAGAATCTTGTATTGCGTCTGTTTGTTGCCTTTGTTCACAAACAGCACCTCCCGCGTATCATAATAGGCTGTTTCCATTATAACACATTATTGCCAAACAGGCAAACATGTTTTTAACGAAAGCGTCGCCCGTATTTTTTTCACATCGTGTTCGATTGCAATTTTCGGGGAGGCACGCTATAATATACTCATAAATCGAACACGTGTTCTATTTATTGGAAGCGGGGCGAGGACATGCGGACCATACTGCACAGCGACCTGAACAACTTCTATGCCAGCGTGGAGTGCGTCTACGAGCCCCGGCTGAAGAAGGTACCCATGGCGGTTTGCGGCGACCCCGAGGCACGGCACGGCATCGTGCTGGCCAAGAACATGCTGGCCAAGGCGGCGGGCATCCAGACGGGCGAGGCCATCTGGCAGGCGAAGCAGAAGTGCCCGGGGCTGGTGGTGATGCCGCCCAGCTACGGCCGCTACCAGCGCTTTTCCAGGATGATGAAGGAGATCTACGCGAACTACACCTTCCGCATCGAGCCGTTTGGCCTGGACGAGTGCTGGCTGGACGTGACCGGCCACAGGATGAGCGGCCCGGAGATCGCCGACGAGCTGCGCCGGCGGGCCAGGGAGGAGCTGGGGCTGACGCTGTCGGTGGGGGTGTCCTTCAACAAGATCTTCGCCAAGCTGGGCAGCGACATGAAAAAGCCCGACGCCACCACCGTCATCACGCCGCAGAATTACAGGCAGCTGGTCTGGCCGCTGCCGGCGGCGGATCTGCTGTTCGTGGGCCCGGCCACCCGGCGCAGGCTGTTGAAGCGCAACCTGCGCACCATCGGCGATATCGCCCGCTGCGACCCGAACGAGATGCGCGCGGCCCTGGGCAAGAACGGCGAGATGCTGTGGATCTTCGCCAACGGCCTGGATCGCACGCCGGTGATGGAGGCGGACGAGAGCGTGCCGGTGAAGAGCGTGGGCAACAGCACCACCACGCCCCGGGACATCGCCGACGAGCAGGACGCCCACATGGTGCTGATGCTGCTTTCGGAGAGCGTGGCCGAGCGTCTGCGGGAGCAGGGGCTGATGGGCCGGGTGGTGAGCCTTGGGGTGCGGGACTGCGACCTGTCGAGCTTCGGCGTGCAGCGCAAGCTGCCCACTGCCACGGCGCTGGCGTCGGAGATCTGCAGCTGCGCGATGGAGCTGCTCCGGGCACACTGCCACTGGGAAAAGCCCATCCGGAGCCTGGGCGTCAGCGTGTCTGACCTGGAATTTGCCGATGGAGACGCGCAGCTGACCATGTTCCCGGACGCCGGGCGCGAGCGACGCTACGACCTGGAGAACACCGTGGGGGACATTCGCCGCCGGTTCGGCCACTACGCCATCCAGCGGGCGTGCCTGATCGGCTGCCGGGAGTTCGGGGCGATCAACCCCCGGGACGACCACACCATCCACCCGGTGGGGTGGAAAAATGGATAAGCTTCCCGGACGCTTCGCGCCGCCCCCTGCAAGGGCGCCTTTGGCGGCGAAAGCGGGGCAATCCGGGAGCGGGGAGCACGGAGAGAATCGAGCAAGGAGGGATCGACTGTGCATCGGGCCTATGTGCGCGTGCTGGTGGACGTGGACGAGACGGGGAAGGTCTGCCCCCTGCGCATCTACTGGGAGGATGGCCGCAGCTTTTCCGTGGACCGGCTGCTGGACACCCGCCGCGCCGCCTCCACCAAGGTGGGCGGCCAGGGCGTCCGCTACACCTGCCGGGTGCGGAGCCGGGAGGTGTACCTGTTCGAGGACGAGGGCCGCTGGTTCGTGGAGGCGAAGGACGCGCCCGGGGAAATTTGAGCGGGGTATCATCAAACGGGACATCCGCACATATATTATATCGAAAAACACCCAAAACCGGAGGGATACGATGGAAAATCCAAACAACCGAATCATAGCGGTGGGCCGCCTGGAGGGCGGCCTGGAATTGAGCCACGAGGTAATGAACGAGCCGTTTTACACCGGAACACTGCTGGTAAAGCGGCTGTCGGGGGCGGTGGACCGCCTGCCGGTGACCATTCCCGGCAAGCTGATGGGCATGCTGCCCCAGGAGGACGTGCAGCTGGTGATGACCGGCCAGGTGCGCTCCTACAACAAGGTGGTGGAGGGCGCCGGGCGGCTGATGGTCACGCTGTTTGCCCAGAGCATCGCGCCGTCGCCGGACAACGACACGCTGAACAAGGTCTCGCTCACCGGCGCGCTGTGCAAGCCGCCCGTCTATCGCTCCACGCCCTTTGGCCGGGAGATCTGCGATATGATGCTGGCCGTGAACCGCGCCTTCGGCAAGAGCGACTACATCCCCTGCATCGCCTGGGGACGCAACGCCCAGTACGCCTCCCGCTTCAACGTGGGCGACCGGGTGCGGCTGACGGGGCGGCTGCAGTCCAGGGAGTACCAGAAGCTGCTGGAGAGCGGGGAATACCTGTCCCGCAACGCCTACGAGGTGTCCTGCTTCACGCTGGAGGCCGCCGACGGCGAGCCCGCGCCGGCCCCGGCCTACGTGCTGGGGGAGAACCGGTACGTGTTCGAGCCGGCGGGACGAAAGCATTTGAATTGAAAAGAGGGCGCGGCCGCCCAATGACATGATGTCGGAAAATCGCATGTGTTTCTTCTCTCCGCTCAGGATGATGCGCTCGCTGTCGCTGTCATTCTGAGCGGAGGCGCAGCCGAAGCCGAAGAATCTGCTCTTTTCTTCACGGTGCGCACTTCCCGCATTTTTTTGTTGCCATTTTCCCTCGGTTGGTGTAGAATAACCCCAGTGAATAAACGAAAGGGGACTACCCACCATGCCTTGCACCACCGTATTGGTTGGCAGAGACGCCAGCAACGACCGTTCCACCATGATCGCCCGCACCGACGACGGGCACATCGACGTGAAGAAGCTCATCGTGGTGGAGCCGAAGGACCAGCCCCGTAAATACAGGGGCGTCAACTCCCACCTGGAGATCGACCTGCCCGGGGAACCCATGCGCTACACCGCCTGCCCCAACGTGGACAAAAAGGACGGCATCTGGGCCGCCACGGGCATCAACGCAGTGAACGTGGGCATGACCGCCACCGAGACCATCACCTCTAACCCCCGCGTGCTTGCGGCGGACCCGCTGGTGGAGTATCAGAAGGCCAAGACCCGCCGGGAGAAGGACGTGCCCGGCGGCATCGGCGAGGAGGACTTCCTGGTGCTGGTGCTGCCCTACATCCATACCGCCCGGGAGGGCGTGGAGCGCCTGGGCGCGCTGCTGGAGCAGTACGGCACCTATGAGTCCAACGGCATCGCCTTCAATGATTCCAATGAAATCTGGTGGATGGAGACCATCGGCGGCCACCACTGGATGGCCCGCCGCGTGCCGGACGACATGGTGGTGATCGCGCCCAACCAGTTCGGCATGGACGCCTTTGACCTGGACGACGCCTTTGGCGCGAAGAAGGCGCACCTGTGCTCGGCAGACCTGCGCGAATTCATCGCCGAAAACCACCTGGACCTCAACCAGAACGGCGCATTCAACCCCCGGGACGTGTTCGGCTCCCACACCGACATGGACCACATCTACAACACGCCCCGTGCCTGGTTCATGGGACGGTACCTGACGCCCTGCAGCCACCGCTGGGATGGCCCCAACGCCGAGTTCAACCCCGAGAGCGACAACATTCCCTGGGCGCTGGTGCCGGATCGCAAGCTGGCCGCGGAGGACGTGAAGTACCTGCTCTCCGGCCACTTCCAGGGCACGCCCTTCAACCCCTATTCCAGCCAGGACACCGGCAAGCGCGGCATGTACCGCTCCATCGGCATCAACCGCACCGGCGTCACCTCCATCTGCCAGATCCGGCCGGACGCGCCGGACGCCGTCAAGGGCGTGGAGTGGATCTGCTTCGGCTCCACCACCTTCGACGCCATGCTGCCGGTGTACGCCAACGTGCCCAGCCTGCCGGGCTACCTGAGCAGCGTGACGCTGGATACCTCCACCGACACTTTCTACTGGGGCAGCCGGCTGATCGCCGCGCTGGCGGACGCCCATTACGCCACCAGCATCCAGCACATCGAGCGCTATCAGAACGCCGTGGCCACCAAGGGACGCCAGCTGATCCTGGAATACGATAAGAAGATAGCGGAAAGCGGCGATTCCTCCCTGGCCAAGGAGGCTAACCGGAAGCTGTGCGCCATGGCGAAGGAGCAGACCATCTCAACGCTGAACAAGGTACTGCTGGACGCCACGGAGCACATGAAGAACGGCTACAACCGGGCAGACAATTGATGCAAGGGGACTGTCAGCAGGGCGGGCGCGGAAGCGTCCGCCCTGTATTTGTATAATCCCACTTGAAATTTGACAAAATTGTGATATACTGATATGTACATTGGATGACTGCGCACATCCGGCAGGGGAGGCGACGGCATGACGGGCACGCAAAAGATCGTATTGATCGCCCTGGTCGTGCTGGGCGCGCTCTGCCTGCTGGTGGGCTTCACGCTTTCCCACCACATCGGCGGCTTCATCCGCCATGTGGAGGAGGAGGCCCGCGAGGAGGAAGAAGCCCGTAAGGCCGAAGAGAAAGAGCATCCAAAGGACAACACACAGCAGGAGCGAACCGAATGATTACGACTGTATCCCTGAATCCCAGCATCGACCGCACGTTGACGGTGGAGAACTTCACCCCCGGCGGGCTGAACCGCATCATCTCCCGGGGCGACAATGCCGCCGGCAAGGGCATCAACGTGGCGCTGACCGTGTCCAGCCTGGGGTTGGACGCCGAGTGCGTGGGCTTCATGTACCGCGACAGCGCGCCGCTGTTTGAAAAGCGGCTGATGATGAACTCCACCGCCTACGACTTCATCTGGTGCGATGGCCGCGCCCGCACGAACATCAAGGTGTTCGACCGGGCCGCGGGCGTTATCACAGAGCTGAACGAAAACGGCCAGCCGGTGGAGGAGGAAAAGCTTGCAGAGATGGTGGAGCTTGTGGCGCGCCACGCCGATGCCAGCGACTACCTGATCCTGTCCGGCTCCACGCCGCCGGGCTGCCCCCAGGATTACTACCGCACGCTGATCCGGGCGGTGGAGGGCCTGGGCTGCCGCTGCGTGCTGGACGCGGACGGCGAGCGGCTGAAGTACGGCCTGGAGGCGAGGCCTTTCATGATCAAGCCCAACCGCTATGAGCTGGAGGGCATGACCGGCGGCCGCCTGGCCAGCATCGACGAGGTCAAGAAGGCGGCGCTGAAGTATATCGACATGGGCGTCGAAGTGGTGGCCGTGTCCCTTGGCGCGGACGGCGCGCTGATCACCGACGGCGATTCCACGCTTTACGCGCCGCGGATGAACATCGAGGTGAAGGGCACCGTGGGCGCCGGGGACGCCATGGTGGCGGGCCTGGTGGCCGGCTTCATGGCTGACAGCGAGCTGGAGGAGGCCTTCCGCATGGGCGTGGCCTGTGCCAGCGCCCGCTGCATGACCGAGGGCTATAAGGCCATCGACAGGACGGTGTACAAGGCCTTCCTGGACATGGTGAAGATCGAGAGGGTTTAGCGTGCTGTCCAACTGGAAAGGGCCCCTGTCCGTCGGGGATGCCCACAATAAAAACCGACGTCGGTTTATTGGCAGCCTCGTGCAGCACCTGTACAGGCGCTCCGGCTTCAACGCCCTGCCGATGATCGCCCTGGGGTTCCTGGGCATCATACTGCTGGGCAGTTTGCTGTTGACGCTGCCTGTCGCATCCGCCACGGGCGTGCGCGTGCCCTGGTTTGACACGCTGTTCACCGCCACCAGCGCGGTGTGCGTCACGGGCCTGGTGGTGCGTGACACCGGCACGGCCTATTCCACCTTCGGCCACGTGGTGCTGCTGGTTCTGATCCAGATCGGCGGCCTGGGCTTCATGACCTTCGCCACGATGCTATTTAGAATCATCGGCCGCAGCGTCTCCATGCGCGAACGCATGATCATCCAGGATTCACTGAACGAGGACGACATGGGCGGCGTGGTGCAGCTGATCGGCTGGGTGGCCCGCAGCGCCTTCACCGTGGAATTCGTGGGTGCGCTGCTGTTCGCCATACGGCTCGTGCCGATGTACGGGCCGTTGAAGGGCGCGTTCTTCGCGGTGTTCCACTCGGTTTCCGCGTTTTGCAACGCCGGCTTTGACCTGTTCGGCGGCGGGCGCAGCCTGACCGGCTTCACCGGAGACGTGCTGATGAACCTGACGGCGGTGGGCCTGGTGGTGATCGGGGGCCTGGGCTTCGGCGTGCTCCACGACATGCTGAAGAAGCGCAGCTTCCGGAAGTATCGCCTGCATACCAAGCTGGTGCTGGTCAGCTACTTCGCGCTGCTCTTCGGTGGCATGGCGATCGTGCTGGCCCTGGAGTGGAACAATCCCGGCACGCTGGGGCCGCTGTCCGTCAAGGACAAGCTGCTGGCGGCGCTGTTCCAGTCGATGACGCTGCGCACGGCTGGCTTCAACACCGTCGACCAAGGCGCGTTGCGGGACTGCACGAAGCTGATCGGCGGCTTCCTCATGCTGATCGGCGCGGCTCCAGCCTCCACCGGCGGTGGCATCAAGGTGACCACCCTGGCCATACTGGTGCTGACGGTGCGCATGGTGGCTCGGGGCGAGAGCAGCATCGTGGTGTTCGAGCGGCGCATCGACCGGGAGTTGATCCAGCGCACCATCGCCATCACGTTCATCGCCATGGCCGTGGCCTTCGTGGACATCTGCGCGCTTTCGATCCTGCAGCCCGGCGCGGCGTTCCTGGACCTGTACTATGAATGCGTGTCCGCCGTGGGCACGGTGGGCATATCCGCCATCGGCTCCGCAAACCTGGTGCCGCTGGCGCGGATACTCATCATCATCACCATGTACATCGGCCGCATCGGCCCGCTGACCATGGCGCTGCTGTTCATGCGCCGCCAGAGCCGCAGCAGGGAGCTGATCCGCTATCCCGAGGACCGGGTGATGATAGGTTAGGTTACTGTACAACATCCTTTACGGAGGTTTTCCAATATGGCCAACAAGAGCAAGCAGAAGAAGCAGTTTATCGTGGTGGGCCTGGGCCGCTTCGGCACCGCCATCGCCAAGACCCTGTGCCAGGATGGCTACGAGGTGTTGGGCGTGGATAGGCGCATGGACGTGGTGGAAGACCTGCGGGACACGCTGACCCACACCGTGCAGATGGACGCCATGGACCAGGACGCCCTCTCGGCGCTGGGCATCCCGGACTTCGACGTGGCCTTCGTCACCATGGGTTCGGACATCCGCGCCAGCGGCACCATCGTGATGAGCCTGAAGGAGCTGGGCTGCCGGCGGGTCATCGCCAAGGCCCAGGACGAGTTCCACGGCCGGATGCTGGAAAAGCTGGGTGCAGACCAGGTTTTGTTCCCGGAGCGGGATATGGGCCGCCGGGTGGCGCATAACCTTGTATCGGGCGACATCATCGACTTCCTGGAGCTGTCCTCCGAATACTCCATGGCGGAGATCCGCCCGAAGCCGGAATGGGTGGGCAAGACGCTGATGAGCCTGGCCATGCGCAGCAAGCTGGGCATCAACGTAGTGGCCATCCGCACCGGCGAAGACCTGAACGCCATGCCCATGCCGGACACCGTGCTCCGGGAGGAGGACGTGCTGCTGGTGGTGGTGAAGGACGAGACCCTGGCGAAGCTGAACCGAAAATAACCGGGCGCTGCCGCCCGGCAGGGGGGGCGGTGCTTCCGTGAGCAAAACCCGAAACAGACCCGTCGGCTGCATACTGATCGACGAACCCACGTCCGGAGAGAATCTTCTTTCCGGGCTTTCTTTTCCTGACGGCATCGCGCCCCACGCCTTTCATCGACCGGCGGGGGAACGGCCCCTTCCGGCGCTGCAGACCCTTTTGCAGCGGGTGCGGCGGGAATACGGTGCGGCATGCGTGCTGGCCCGCGGCACAGGCTGTATGGCGGCGCTGGCTCTGGCGGAGCAGCTGCCGGTGGAGCGTCTGGCGCTGGTGGAGCCGGCCTGTGAACCGGCGTGGGCGCTCATCCGGGCCCGGAGGTTCACAGGCTTTGCCATGCGCAATCTGGCGCTGTGCGTGTCCGACGCGCTGATCCTGGAAGCGGGCGACGGCCGCGTGGCCCGGCGGATCGCCAAGGGACTGCGGTCAAGCGAGCGAGTGGCACTTATGCCCGTCAAAACCGGCGCGAAATTTTATACAAATTGTGAAAACGACGCGCAAAGGGCGCTGTTTGCGTTTTTGCTGGGTGAAGAATTGCCAAAAAACCTTGCGCAAAATTCTGAAATGCTGTATAATCACTGAGTGAGTTTATTTTTGGGTTTACATGCCCTGGATGGAGAGGAAGATTTACTATGAAACACGCGATTGTGCGCCTCACGGGCCTTTTGATCGTACTGATGCTGGTGCTTTCCGGCTGCAACCTGATCGGCGTTGACGAGCTCAAGCAGCTGGATCAGGACTTTGCCGCCCTGAAGAAGCAGTATGCCGGCGTGGTCGCCAGCTACGAAGGCGGCGAGATCACCCAGGAGGACGCGATGCTGGCCTTCAATTCCCAGTACTCCTACATGAGCCAGATGTACAGCATGTACGGCATCAGCATGCCGGCCGACGCCATCACCGATGTGGAGCAGGACGTGGTGGAGAACGCCGTGCAGAACGTGGCCATCGCCCAGCAGATCGAGAGCCGCGGCCTGAAGCTGGACGACGATAAGCAGGCCGAGGTGGAGGCCGAGGCCGAGGAGCACTACCAGGAGGCCTACGAGGCCGTCTCCGGCAACGTGACCAGCAAGAACGAGGAAGTCAAGGCCAAGCAGATCGAGTACAACATGTACACCATGGGCTACACCAAGGAAGCCCTGTTGAAGATGGAGCTGGCCACCGCCAACTATGAGCTGATCGAGCAGGCCGTGCGCGACGAGGTCACCGAGGTTTCCGAGGAAGACCTGACCGCCGCCTACGACGAGCAGGTGAAGAGCGACGAGGAGACCTACGCCGACTCTCCCGCCAGCTTTGAGAGCGCCATGTCCTCCGACGACGACGTGGTGACCTGGATGCCCGAGGGCTATCGCACCGTGAAGCACATCCTGGTCAAGCCCGAGGACGACGTGCTGACCGCCGTGAACGACGCCCGCAGCGCCGTCACCAGCGCCGAGACCAGTCTGGAGAACCTGCGCAGCGAACTGGATGCCCTGAACGACGACGATGCCGAGGACACCGAGGATGCTGAGGATGCCGAGCCCACCGAGGCGCCCCGCACCGCCGAGGAGATCCAGGCCGACATCGACGAAGCCGAGAAGAACCTGGAAGGCCTGAAGGCCGATGCCGAGAAGGCCGAAGCCGACTGCCTGGCCTCCGTGCAGGACAAGCTGGACGAGATCTATGAGAAGATCAACGACGGCGAGGACTTCGGCGCCCTGATCGAGGAATACGGCGAGGATCCCGGCATGCAGAACGAGCCCACCAAGACCCGCGGCTACTACGTCAGCAGCGCTTCCACCACCTGGGACCAGCACTTCACCGATGGCGCGATGGCCCTTGAGAACGTGGGCGACGTGTCCGAGAAGCCGGTCATCAGCTCCAGCGGCGTGCACATCATCCGCTACGAGAGCGACGTGACCCCTGGCGCGGTGGCGCTGGAGGACATTCACGACGCCCTGTATGACCAGACCCTGGAGGAGAAGAAGTCCGAGCACTTCGACAGCGAGCTGGACGCCTGGGTCGAGGCGCTCAAGCCGGTGTACACCATCGAGAACTTCAAGCTGCAGACCAGCGAGAACTGACCCATATGAAAAACGGGCTTCCGTCCAGCGACGGAAGCCCGTTTCTTTGCGCTCATTTTTCCTTGTAGTACAGCATGCAGTGACAATAGCCTTCGTAATCCGGATCGGCGATCTGCTCCCGGAACTCCTTGCACATGCACTTGTTCTCCGGCGTGCGTGCCAGCCGGCAGGGGCAGTAGCCGCCCGTGCGCTCCAGGCCCTCCTTGATGGTCCTGACGACCTCTTGATTCTCGTTGAAACGAATCTTCATGGTGCTCCCTCCCAACTCTTCCTCAAAAGCATTATACAACGCCGCGCCGCCGATGTAAACCGCGATTTGCGTCCGCCTGGCGACGCGCATAAAACGCCCCGTTTCGCGCAAACTACGCACACGACTTTGATGTATGTGGCGCTGAAAGCATTTTCAGCCAGTTTGAGCTTATGGAGGCGTTTTTATGAGAGCAACGGGCATTGTACGGCGTATCGACGAGCTGGGGCGGGTGGTCATCCCCAAGGAAATCCGCAGGACCCTGCGGATCAGGGAGGGCGACCCGCTGGAGATATTCACCGACCACGATGGGGAGGTGGTACTCAAAAAGTATTCGCCCATCGGCGAGATCGCGTCCATCGCCAAGGACTACACCGACAGCCTGTACCGCACGCTGGGCCACGTGGCGCTGATCAGCGACCGGGACGCCATCGTGTCCTCCTCCGGCGCGGCAAAGCGGGAGTATGTGGAAAAGGCGCTCAGCCCGGAAGCGGACCAGATATTGCAGGGCCGCCAGCTGGTGATGCTGAACCTGTCGGCGGGCATGAAGATGATTCCCATGACCCAGGACGACCGGCCCGAGGCCTACTCTGCCCAGATCGTGGCGCCGATCCTGGCCGACGGGGAGATCGTGGGCGGCTTGATGCTGCTTAGCCGGGAATCCGGCCTTCAGATGACCAACGTGGACCAGAAGGTGGCCGAGACCACGGCCAATATCATCGGACGCCAGATGGAGCAGTAAGCCTTGCCAGCTCCGCCCCGCCTGTGGTATAATACCTCCCGGTAATTCATGATTTCCGGGAGGCGCATGGGTGTGATCACGATCATCGGAACGGGCTGGCAGGCCGGACAGCTGACGCTGGAGGCTGCGGAGGCGCTTCGCTCGGGCGGGCGCGTGCTTCTGCACACGGAGCGCTGCGGCTGCGCGGCGTGGCTGGACGGGCAGGGCATCGCCTGGGAATCGCTGGATGCGCTCTACGAGACCTGTGAGGACTTCGACGAACACGCCCAGGCCGCCGCGAAGGCCGTGCTGGGGGCCGCCGAAGCGGGCGATGTGTGCTACTGTGTGGCCGACATCCGCGACCGCACCGTGCCGCCCATCGTACAAGCAGCGGGGGAAAACGTCCGCGTGATCGCCGGGCCGCCCGCGGAGGGGCCGCTGCTGGCCATCCTGACCGGCGAGACGCGCTCGGTGGAGGCCTCCGACTGGGAGGATTTCCACGTCACCGCCCGGGAGCACTGCCTGATCCGGGAGCTGGAGAGCCGGGAGCTGGCCTGCGAGGTGAAGCTGAAGCTGATGGAGGTCTATCCGGAGGAGGCGGACGCGTGGCTGCTGAACGGCGGGGAAGCGCCGGTAAAGCTGCCGCTGTACGAGCTGGACCGGGCGGACCACTACGACCACATGACCTGCGCGCTGGTTCGGGCGGAGCGGGAGATCACGGTGCTGGAGCGCTACGACTTCGAGCATCTCAACGAGATCATGCGCCGCCTGTGCGGCCCCGGCGGCTGCCCCTGGGACCGGGCGCAGACCCACGAGAGCCTGCGCACCTGCATGCTGGAGGAGGCCTATGAGGTGATCGACGCCATCGACGAGGGCGACACCGACCACCTGTACGACGAGCTGGGCGACGTGCTGATGCAGGTGGCCATCCACTCGGAGCTGGCCCGGCGTCACGGCGAATTCGACATCACCGACGTCACCACCGCCATCTGCGACAAGATGATCTCCCGGCACACCCATATCTTCGGCGGGGACCAGGCCGTGGATGCGGAGCAGGTGCTGGACCTGTGGACCCGGAACAAGATGGCCGAGCGCGGCCAGCACAGCCGGCGGGAGGCCATGGAGGACGTGACGCGGGCGCTGCCCGCCACGCTGAGGGCCGTGAAGGTGCTGAAGCGCAGCGCGGAGGCGGGTCTGAAGGACGGGGACGCGGCTGCGCTGGCGAGGCGATGCGCGGAGAAGCTGTCCGGCCTGTCCGGGGACGCCGACGCCGAGGCCTGGCTGGGGGAGGTGCTGATGGGCGTCTGCGGCATCGCACGGCTTCTGAAGCTGGATCCGGAGCTGGCCCTGAACAGCGCGGTGAAGCGCTTTATCGCCAGATTTGGCGAGGTCGAGGCTGAAATGACCGATAAACCCGGGGATCTGCCTCTCGAAACGTTGAGAAATTATTGGGATTTGGTAAAATTGTGCTGAAATCCAAAAATAAGCAGGAATCGAAGCAGGAGAGGGCGAATATTCAGGACAGTTGTGCTCAATATGCAATGATTTATTGTGCTCAATGTGCTTATAATATCTGGAGGTGTATTTTTCATGAACAAGGCTACTCTGATTGCCAAGATGGCTGAGAAGTCCGAACTGAGCAAGAAGCAGGCCGAGGCCGCGCTGAACGCTTTCACCGACACCATCACCGAGGCCCTCAAGGCCGGCGACAAGGTCCAGCTGATGGGCTTTGGCACCTTTGAGGTGAAGGAGCGCGCCGCCCGCACTGGCCGCAAGCCTTCCACTGGCGAGACCATCGAGATCCCCGCCAAGAAGACCCCCGGCTTCAAGGCTGGCAAGGGCTTCAAGGATCAGTTCTAATCAGAACCACGATCAGCGACAGGGCGCTTCCGTTCAGGGGCGCCTTGTTGTGATTTATAAACCGTTTGGAGGCAACGAACTATGAGCAGGAAGGCCATGGAGGCGAAGAAGCCCGTGGAGCGCGACGCTCCGGATGCCATTCGCCTGGACAAGTTCCTGAAGATTTCCCGCATCATCAAGCGCCGCAGCGTCGCCAACGACGCCTGCTCCACCGGCCACGTCACCGTGAACGGCAAGGAGGCCAAGCCAGGCACGGACGTGAAGGTGGGCGACGTGCTGGGTATTCGCTTCGGCGAGAAATACAGCGAATATGAGATCCTGTCCATCGCCGAGCACGCGGCAAAGCAGGATGCTGCGGACATGTACCGCGCGAAGGTATGAGCACCTGGGCGGTGATCGTGGCCGCCGGCCGGGGCGAGCGGGCGGGCCTTGGCATGAACAAGGCCTTCTGGCCCTTGGACGGCCGGTCGGTGCTCTCCCGATGCCTGGACGCCTTCCAGGCCTGCGGGCGCTTTGACGGCGCGGCGCTGGCGCTCTCAGAAAGCGACATGGCCGCCTGGACAGACCTTGAGCGGCGCGAGGGCCCCTTCCCGCTGGTGAAGGCCATCGCCCGCGGCGGCGCGACCCGGCGGGATTCGGTGTACAGCGGGCTGAGGGCCCTGCCGGAGGACTGCGAAATCGTCGCCATTCACGACGCCGCACGGCCCTTCGTAACGTCGGACGTGATCGTCGCCACGCTTGAGTCCGCAAAAGCATACGGCAGCGGCGTGATCTCAACGCCCGTGGTGGACACCATCAAGCAGGTTGGCCCGGATGGTGCGGTGACCTCGCTTGAGCGGGACAGCCTGCGGGCGGTACAGACGCCCCAGTCCTTCGACTACCGCAGGATCCTGGCGGCCCACGAGCGGGCGCAGGCGGAGGACCTGCCCGTCACCGACGACGCCATGCTGTTCGAGCATTACTATAAAGGCGTGCGCCTCGTGGGCGCGCCGGGAGCGGAGGCGAACCGCAAATTGACCACGAAAGCGGATTTTGAGGCGCTGAACGGGCCGAAGCCGCCGGAGGTGCGCATCGGCCAGGGCTACGACGTCCACAGGCTGGTGGAGGGACGCAGGCTGATCCTCTGCGGCGTGGACGTGCCCTATGAAAAGGGCCTGGACGGCCATTCCGACGCGGACGTGGCCGTGCACGCGCTGATGGACGCGCTGCTGGGGGCGCTGGGCGAGGGCGACATCGGCCGCCACTTCCCAGACACCGACCCGGCCTACAAGGGCGCGGACTCCATGAAGCTGCTGGCAGTGGTCATGGAGAAGGTGCGCGCCGCGGGCTACAGCGTGGGCAATGCGGACGTGACCATCGTGGCGCAGCGGCCCAAGCTGGCGGGATACATGGATCAAATGAAGGCAAGCGTCGCCGCGGGGCTGGGCATCCACCCGTCCCGGGTGAACGTGAAGGCCACCACCACCGAGAGGCTGGGCTTCGAGGGGGAGGGGCTGGGCATCTCGGCCCAGGCCGTGGCACTGTTGTACAAATAGATACAGGAGCATGTTATGATCGGAATTATCTGTGCTTTGGACATCGAGGCAGAAAAGCTGAAAGCCAATATCGAAAACCCCGTGACGAAACAGATCGGTCGGCTGGCGTTTGTCAGTGGCAAACTCGTGGGCCAGGACGTTGTGATCGGCATGGCCGGCGTGGGCAAGGTGAACGCCGCCATATGCGCCCAGACGATGATACTAAAATACGCCCCGGAGCTGATCGTCAACTCCGGCGTGGCCGGGAGCCTGTCCAAGCGGCTGGACATCGGCGATATCGCCGTGGGCACCGGCGTGGTGGAGCATGACTTCGACACCACCGCCGTGGGCGACCCGCCCGCTTTCTTCAACGAGACGAACGGCGAGCCCTTTCCCTGCGACCCGGACGTCGCTTCCGCCATTCTCCGCGCCTGCGAGGCGGAGGGCGTGCACGCCGTGCCCGCGAAGCTGGCCTCCGGCGACCAGTTTATCTCCGACGCCGACACCAAGACCCGGCTGGTAAAGATGTTCGGCGCCGAGGCCTGCGAGATGGAGGCCGGGGCCATCGCCCATGTTTGCTTCAACAACGGCGTGAAGTGCGCCGTGATCCGGGCCATCTCCGACAGCACTGACGGCGAGCACCAGGTGGAGTTCTACCAGTTCCTGCCGGTGGCGGCGGACAACTCCGCCCGGGTGCTGATGCGGTATCTGAAGGACAGGGGATAACGCCTGCAACGCAAAAAGACAGCGCGACACGCTGCCTTTTTCATTTAAAAATTCCCTCTTGCATTTTCGACTTCCATGCGCTATAATAGTCAAAGATGGTCAATAGAAGGTGATAAATATGGCTCAGTTGAGCGATAGCATCGAGCATTTCATAAAGGATCTGATGACCGAGGACGCCCATGTTGAGCTTCGGCGCAACGAACTGGCCCAGCATTTCGGCTGCGCGCCGTCGCAGATCAACTACGTGCTGGCCACCCGCTTTTCCGTGGACCACGGCTATATCATCGAATCGCGGCGCGGGGGCGGCGGCTATGTGCGCATCGTGCGCATGCAGACCAGGGGCGAGCCCAACCTTTTGAACATACTTCTGAACCGGGTGGGCAACTCCGTGGACGAGGAGACCGCCGTCGCCATCATCTCCAACCTGCGGGAGCGGGATATGGTGACGGACAGCGAGGCCGCGCTGATGCGCGCCGCCGTGTCCCGGAACGCCCTGGCCCTGCCCATCAGCGCCAAGGATGTGCTGCGGGCGGCGGTGTTCAGGAACATGCTGGTGCAAGTATTCAAGAATCTGGAGGAGGGCAAGCGCCATGATGTGTGAGGATTGCGGCATCCGGCCCGCGAAGTTCCACCTGATGACGATCATCAACGGCGATCGCGTGGAGCGGAACCTGTGCCCGGCCTGCATGGCGAGGCACCAGAAGCAGCTGCCGGGTCTGGACTTTTCCAACCTGGCCGGCATACTCAACAGCATACTGGAGAACAAGCCCGGCGGCCAGGAACAGGAGCGCCGGGACACGGAATACGACGACCTGGTCTGCGAGCAGTGCGGCATGACCTACGGCGAATTCCAGAAGTGCGGCATGCTGGGCTGCGCGGCCTGCTACCAGGCCTTCAAGACGCCCATGACGGCGCTTCTGCAGCGGGTGCACGGCAACACCCAGCACGCTGGGCGCGTGCCCGGAGGCGTGCACAGCGGCACGTCCATCCGCATGAACATCGACCGTCTGAAGCAGAAGCTGCAAAAGGCCATCGCAGACGAGGAATACGAGCAGGCCGCCAAGCTGCGCGATACCATCCGCGCGCTGAACGCCCAGCTGGAGCGCCGGGAGCAGGACATCCGGGTGCGCCCGCCGGAGCGGCTTGAAGGTGAAGAGGGGAGTGAGGACGATGTATGAGTATGTGCTCGCGCCGGATCAGGACGTGGTCATCTCCAGCCGCGTCCGGCTCTCCCGCAACTATGAGGATCTGCCCTTCTCCCCGAAGCTGACGCCGGAATACGCCGAAGAGGTGATCGAGCGCACCGCCGACGCGGTGTTCAAGACGGAGAACGGCGCGGCGTTCACGCTGCTGCGCATGAGCGAGATGGAGGAGGACGCCCGCTCGCGCCTGGTGGAGCACCACCTGATCAGCTATGACCTGCTGAAATTCGTGAACCGTTCGGCGGCCATGGTGTCGTCGGCAGGCACGGTATCGGTGATGCTGAACGAGGAGGATCACGTGCGCTTCCAGGGCCTGCTGCCCGGGCTCCAGCTGGAGCGGTCGGCGGAGATGGCCCTGCGGCTGGACGAGGCGCTGGAGAAGCGCTATCCCTTCGCCTTCGACCATCAATGGGGCTTTTTGACGGCCTGCCCGGCCAACACAGGCACCGGCATGCGCGCCAGCGTGATCCTGCACCTGCCGGCCATCGCCGGCGGCGGCCAGATGGGCGCGGTGATGCAGACCATCGCCAAGCTGGGCCTGACCATCCGCGGGCTCTACGGCGAGGGCACCGAGGCCCAGGGGAATCTCTACCAGCTCTCCAACCAGGCCACCCTCGGCCGCAGCGAGGAGGACGTGATCCGCGCACTCTCCGCCGCCACCGGCCAGATCGTGGAGCACGAGCGCAACATGCGCGAGAGCACAGAAAAGAAGGACATGCTCCAGCTGCAGGATAGGCTGATGCGCTCCTGGGGAGAATTGATGTATGCGCGGCTGATGAGCGCCAACGAGTTCATGCGCCGCTATTCCGACATCCGCTACGCCGCCAGCATGGGCTATCTGCACGCACCGCTGCCGGGGCTGGACACGCTGATGATGGACGTGCAGCCCGGCTCCCTGGGGGTGCGCGCGGGCAAGCTGATCAGCCCGAGGGAGTCCGAGATCCTGCGGGCGAAGATATTGAGGGAAGAATTGCAGGAACTGGTGGCGGAATAACCGCTGTTTCTGCTCCCTAATCCCTGATCCCTAATCCCTGAACCGGAGGTAATCCATGGCATATATGGCGAAATTCACCGAGCGGGGGCAGCGGGCGCTGCTGGCCGCTCAACAGGAGGCCGCAAGGCTGGGCCGGACTTATGTGGGCACGGAGCATCTGCTGCTGGGCGTGCTGACCGAGCCCGGCGGGGCTGTGCCCGTTTTGAAGGGCATCACGCTGGAATCCGCGCGCAACGAGATCATCCAGATCCTCGGCATGGGCGATGAAAACGCCCAGGGCAAGCAGATGACGCTGACGCCCCGCACCAAGAAGGTGCTGGAGCAGAGCACCCGCGAAGCCCGGGAACTGAAGCAGAACTATGTGTCCACCGAGCACATCCTGCTGGCGCTGATGCGCGAGCGGGAGGGCGTGGCCGCCCACGTGCTCATCAAGATGGGGCTGGATTTGTCCAAGGCCCGGGACGAGCTGCTGCACATCCTCACAGGCACGGACGAAGAGACCGCGCCCCAGGACGGCCAGGGCGCCGATACGCCCACGCTGAACCAGTTTTCCCATGACCTGACGGCCCTGGCCAAGGGCGGCGAGCTGGACCCCGTAGTAGGCCGCGCGGGCGAGATCGAGCGCATCGTGCAGATCCTTTCCCGCCGCCGCAAGAACAACCCCGTGCTCATCGGCGAGCCGGGCGTGGGCAAGTCCGCCATCGTGGAGGGGCTGTCCCAGCTGATCGTCGAGGGCAATATCCCGGAGATCTTGCGGGGCAAGCGCGTGGTGTCGCTGGACCTGGCCAGCATGCTGGCGGGGGCGAAGTATCGCGGCGAGTTCGAGGAGCGCCTGAAGAACGCCATGGGCGAGATCAAGAAGGCGGGCAACGTCATACTCTTCATCGACGAGCTGCACACCATCTGCGGGGCCGGGGCCTCGGAGGGGGCCATCGACGCCGCCAACATCCTGAAACCCGCCCTGGCGCGGGGCGAGATGCAGTGCATCGGCGCCACCACGCTGAACGAGTACCACAAGCACATCGAGAAGGACGCCGCGCTGGAGCGCCGCTTCCAGCCGGTGAACGTGGGTGAGCCCACCCGCGAGGAATCCGTGGATATCCTGAAGGGCCTGCGGGACCGCTACGAGGCGCACCACCGCGTGCGCATCACCGATGAGGCCATCACCGCGGCGGTGTACCTGTCCGACCGGTATATCTCAGACCGCTGCCTGCCGGACAAGGCCATCGACCTGATCGACGAGGCCGCCTCCCGGGTGCGCATCAAGGCCTTCACCGCGCCGCCGGACATGAAGGCCCAGCAGGCAAAGCTGGACGCGCTGAACAAGGAGACCGAGGAAGCCGTGGCCCACGAGGACTTCGAGAAGGCCGCCCACCTGCGCGACCGCAAGAAGGAACTGCAGAACGAGATGTCCCGGCTCAGGAGCGAGTGGGAGCACAGCCGCAACAGCAAGGTGGAGATCGTGGGCGAGGAAGAAGTGGCCCAGATCGTCGGCGCGTGGACGGGCATCCCCGTGTCCCGCATCACCGAGGACGAATCCAGCCGGCTGATCAACCTGGAGGCGATCCTGCACGAGCGGGTCATCGGCCAGGAGGAGGCCGTGAAATCCGTGGCCCGGGCCATCCGCAGGGCACGGGCGGGCCTGAAGGATCCCAACCGACCCATCGGCTCCTTCATCTTCCTGGGCCCCACCGGCGTGGGCAAGACGGAGCTGTGCAAGGCGCTGGCGGAGGCGCTGTTCGGCGACGAGGACAGCATGATCCGCGTGGACATGTCCGAGTACATGGAGAAGCACTCCGTGTCCCGAATGATCGGCTCCCCGCCCGGCTACGTGGGCTACGACGAGGGCGGCCAGCTGACCGAAAAGGTGCGCCGCAAGCCCTATTCCGTGATCCTGCTGGACGAGGTGGAAAAGGCCCACCCGGACGTGTTCAACATCCTGCTGCAGATCCTGGAGGACGGTCGGCTGACAGACGGCCAGGGCAGGGTGGTGGATTTCAAGAACACCGTGATCGTCATGACCAGCAACGCCGGCGCGCATACCCTGCGCAAGCAGCGCAGCCTGGGCTTCGGCGGCGCGGAGGACGGCGAAAAGACCTATGAGTCCATGAAGGAAAACATCATGGGCGAGGTGAAGAACATCTTCAGGCCCGAATTCCTGAACCGCGTGGACGAGATCATCGTGTTCCATGCGCTGGAGCAGGCAGAGATCGACGAAATCGCCCGGCTGCTGCTGAAGCAGGTGTGCGACCGGCTGTCCGAGCGGGGCATCTCGCTGGACGTGGACGATTCCGCCCTGGGGCTCATCAGCAGCTCCGGCACCGACATCCAGTACGGCGCTCGCCCCCTGCGCAGGGCCATCCAGCGCATGGTGGAGGACGCCCTGAGCGAGGAGATCCTGCTGGGCAGGATCCGCCTGGGCGACCATGTGCGCGTGGTGCGGGAGGGCGACAAGCTGGCGTTCACGCCGGTGGAGAACGACGACCGGGAGCTGGCGCTGGCCGGTCAGGTAAAGAGCGACTGATCCGGGTCGTATTCGATCTCGGCGGGCGTCGGTGTGGCTTCGGCCGCGCCGACGCCCATTATTTGGTTCAAAAGCCCGTCGGGGGCGTAATTCACCGGGCCAGCGACGGGGCCGCTCAACAGCTCGCCCTGGGCGTGCAGCAGCGCGTTTCGGGGCAGGAGGGTGTATTCCGCGCGCTGGGACAGGTCCAGCGTGTCGTCGACGAACCGGATCTCCTCGCCGAGCGCGCCGGAAAGCGCCGCAAGCTCCGCGCTCTCACCGTTCACAGTGCGCAGGATCGCGTATTCCGCCGTGCTCTCCTGGACGGTGAAGGCCAGCACGGGCATCTCGCCGGTGGCGGTCAGCAGTCGGAAATCCGGAACGGGTTTCGGAGACACCCAGTTCTCGGAGAAAGCCGTTGGAAGTGCACCCGCCCGGAACAGCTCCCGGACGGTGTACTCCGCCGGGGTCTTTTCCGTGCTGAGCAGGGCCTGCTGGTCGTTTTCCAACGCCAGCGCGTCCAGAAGCGCCGTGCGCACGCCTGCGGGCCGCGCAAAGTCTGTGCCGTCCAATTCTGATGATACGTCCTTAAGGAACGCCGCGCACAGCCGCGCCGGGTAGCCGCTGCCGCCCTGATCAGAGGGCAGGCGATGGGCCTCGTCCGGACTGTCGTAGCCCATCCAGACCGATACGGCGATGTCCGGCGTATAGGCCACCGTCCAGATGTCCCTTGTGCCGCCGCCATTCTCGGCCACGGTGCCGGTCTTTCCGGCCACGGGAACCCCGCACGCCGAGAGGGCCCTGGCGCTGCCGCTGCCGGCGGCGGTCTTGAGCATATCCGTGAGCATATAGGCTGTCTCCGGGCTGACGGCGCGAGCGCCTTTCACTTCCGCTTCATACACGAGGCGGCCTTCGTTGTCCTCGATGGAGCGGATGGTGTGGCCCGAAACCCGCTTGCCGCCGTTGGCCAGCGCGCAGTAGGCCGCGCCGAGCTGGGTCGGGGAGACGCCGTAGGTGAGGCTGCCCAGCGCCAGGGACAGGTTCGCGTCCTCCGGGGGCAAGGGCAGGCCGAAGCGCTGGGCATAGTTGCGCAGAGCGGGCGTTCCGATCTCCTCCGCCAGGGACACCGTGGCGATGTTCAGCGACCGTGACAGCGCCTGCCGCAGCGTCACCCTGCCGTAGCTGGCCCCGCCGGCGTTTCCGGGGGCATATCCGCCGGTGAACGTGCGGGGCGTGTCGTCCACGATGGAGGAGGGCACATAGCCGAAGGCATCCACGGCGGCGGCATAGGTGGACACCGGCTTGAATGCGGAGCCCGGCTGCCGCAGCATCTGGGTGGCCCGGTTCAGTCCCCGGCGAACGTCGTAGCTCCTGCCGCCGACCACGGCGCTGATCTCGCCGCTTCCGGTGTCCAGCGCCACCAGCGCGGCCTGCACCGGCGTGCCGTCGTCTGCGCCGGCGGGGAAGTTACCGGCGTCCGCAAACAGCGACTCCACCACGCCCTGCATGGCGGCATCCAGGCCCGTATACACGCGATATCCGCCGGAGATCACCTCGTCGGCGGTGAGCCCCAGCGCCTCCGACGCCTCCGCGAGCACCGCGTCCATGTACCAGGCAAAGTGGGTATCGTCATCTCTCATTGCGAGGTTCAAAGCCTCGCCCCGCGCCTGCGCGCGCTGGCTCTCCGTGATGAAGCCGTTTTCATACATCGTGTCCAGGATGGTGTTGCGCCTCGCCACCGCCTTGTCCGGGTGCAGATGCGGCGCGTAGTTGCTGGGGGACTTGATGACCCCCGCCAGCAGCGCGCCCTCCGCCAGGGTCAGCTCGGAGGCGGGCTTGTCGAAATAGGCGTTGGCAGCGGCCTCCACGCCGTAAGCTCCGTGGCCGAAGTACACCGCGTTCAGATAGGCCTCCAATATTCGCTCCTTCTCCAGCTTCCGCTCCAGCTGCAGCGCCAGCGCGATCTCCTGGGCCTTGCGGGACAGTGTCTTGGTCTGGGTCAGGTGGGTCAGCTTGATCAGCTGCTGGGTGATGGTGGAAGCGCCCTGGGCATAGCTGAAGGTGCGGATGTCCTGCCAAAGCGCGCCGAACAGCCGATACAGATCCACGCCGTTGTGCCGATAGAAGCGCAGGTCTTCCGCCGCGATGAAGGCGTTTTGCACATCCGTTGGAATCTCTGAAAGCGGCACCCAGACCCGGTTCTCGCCGCCGTGCAGCGCGCCGACGGCCTCGCCGTTTGCGGCAAATACCGTGGTGGTGCCGGGCATGTCCGTAATCTTCGACAGATCCAGCTTCTGCCAGTGGGGTAAATCCAGCCGCCAGATGAACGCCGCCAGCGCCACCAGCAGCGCTATTCCGATCCCCGCGAGCACTTTCTTCTTCATGCAATCATCCCGTTTCATGTCATTCGTACAAAGTATTCCCATCAGCGCCGGAATTAGTCACCGCTGCCAGAAGTTGTGCATGGACATTTGTGTGCACTTCGCGTACAATACTTGTACAATCATAACGGGGTGATTCCATGAAGCGATGGCAGGCGGCACTGACTGCGATGACGCTGGCGGCGGCGGTGGGCGGCATGCTGCTCTCATTCACGCTTGAGAGCGGAAGCACCGCGCGGGCGACGCTTTCGCAGGCCTTGATACTCGCCTCCCTGGCCGGGTTCGTGGCCAGCGTGGCTCTGCGACCGGCGAGAGGCACAGAGGCCGTGGGCGTCGCAAGGGGCGCGGTCAGCGACAGGGCGCGGGTGCAGTGCGACTTCTCCCACGTCGCTGCCAACGCGGAGGCACTGGGCAGCCTCGCGGAGCTGCGGGACTATCTGCGCGAGCCTGAAAAGTACGCACGCTACGGCGCGCGGATGCCCCGGGGCGTGCTGCTCTATGGCCCGCCGGGCACCGGCAAGACGCTGCTGGCACGGGCGCTGGCCGGGGAGGCGCGGGTGCCCTTCTTCGCCCTGTCCGGCTCGGATTTTGTGGAAAAGTACGTGGGCGTCGGCGCGGGCCGCGTCCGGGAGCTGTTCAAGAAGGCCAGGAAGGCGGGCAAGTGTGTGATCTTCATTGACGAGATCGACGCGCTGGGCAAGCGCCGGGACGAGAGCGCCTCCGACGAACGCGACCAGACGCTGAACGCGCTGCTCAGTGAGATGTCCGGCTTTCACACTGGCGACGGCGTGATCGTCATCGCCGCCACGAACCGCGTCGACGCGCTGGACCCGGCGCTGCTGCGGCCCGGGCGGTTCGACCGGCAGATCGAGGTGGGCCTGCCCGGGCGGGCCGAGCGGTTGAGCATACTCCGTCTGCACAGCCAGGGCAAGCCCCTGGCCCGGGACGTGAGCCTGGAGGCGCTGGCGGAGCAGACGGTCAGCTTTTCCGGCGCGTCGCTGGAGAGCCTGTTGAACGAGGCAGCGCTGCTGGCGGCGTCGCGAGACGGCGAATGCATCGAACAGGCCGACATACAGGCCGCGTTCTACAAGACCGTCGCCGGGGCGGATCGAGCCATCGCGGCCACCGAGCAGGAGCGGCGGATCATCGCCGTGCACGAGGCGGGGCACGCCCTGGTCAGCTGCGTGCTTGCCCCTGAAAACCGGCTGGCGCGGGTGAGCATCCTTCCCGCGGGCCACGGCGCGGCGGGCTACAACCTGTGCGTGCCGGCGGAGCGGGTGATGGTGGGCAAGAAGCACATGGAGCACCAAATCTGCGTGCTGCTGGCGGGACGCGCGGCGGAGCAGCTGGCCTTCGGCGAGGATGAGCTGACCGCCGGAGCGTCCAGCGACATCGCCCGGGCCACGGAACTGGCGGCCTCCATGGTCGCGGACCTGGGCATGGCCGGGGAGCCGGCGGTGTCCCTGAAGGCGCTGAATCGGGCCTGCGGCGGCGTGAGCGGCGCGGCGGAGCGCAGCCGGGCGCTGCTGGACGGGCTGTACGAGGAGACGCTGCGGCTGATCGACGGCGAGAGGGACGCGCTGCAGGCGCTGGCAGGGGCACTGATGGAGCGGGAATCTCTGGAAGGCGCGGAGACGACGGCGATCATCGACGCGCACCTGTCGAGCGAAAGACGCGAATCGGCACAGTCAGACCTTGTTCGATAGAGGATTCGACCCGCGAAGCATGGAATTCTATTGTCTCAACAGGAGACAGGAGGGTTCCATGCTTTCTTATGAAGTGAAAAAAAACGGCCTGGTGGTACGCCTGACCGGGGAGCTGGATCACAGCGCCGCGGAGGGGCTGCGCCGGGAACTGGACAGGCTGATCGCCGAAACCGGCGCGAAGCAGCTGCTGCTGGATCTGAGCGGGCTCACATTCATGGACTCCAGCGGCATCGGACTGATCATCGGGCGCTACAAGAAAATGGCCCGGCGGGGCGGCAGCGTGGCGGTGATCGCGGCGAACCGGCGCATCGACAAGCTATTTGACATGGCGGGGCTCTACCAGCTGGTGGAGCGCAGGGCCTGAGGAGGTTGCATCATGGAATTTGTCAACGAAATGCGGCTGGTTTTCCCGGCGCTGCCGGAGAACGAGGCCTTTGCGCGGCTGGCGGTGAGTGGGTTCATACTGCCGCTGGATCCCACGATGGAGGCGCTGGCGGACGTGAAGACCGCCGTGTCCGAGGCCGTGACCAACGCCATCGTCCACGCCTATCCCCGCGGAAGCGGCACGGTGCGGCTGCGGGCACGCTACAGCGCGGACGGGCTGATCGAGGTGGACGTGAGCGACCGGGGCAGGGGCATTGAGGATGTGGAGAGGGCCCGCCAGCCCTTCTTTACCACCGGCGAGGACGAGGAGCGCAGCGGCATGGGCTTTACCGTGATGGAGAGCTTCATGGACCGGGTGGTCGTGCGCAGCGCGCCGGGAAAGGGCACCACCGTGCGCCTGTACAAGCGCCTCCAGCCGCGGGACGAGGCCGTTCCGCGCCGGGCGTGAGCGAACAGGCCTACCAAAGCGACGACACGCGGGAGAAACTGATTCGCGCCAGAAACGGCGACGCGCAGGCCCGGGAGGAGCTGATCCGGGACAACCTGGCACTGGTGAAGTACATCGTGAAGCGCTTTGCCGGGAGGGCGGAATACGACGACCTGTTCCAGTACGGCTGCTTGGGACTGCTGAAGGCCGTGGATCGATTTGATCCGACATTCCCGGTGCAGTTTTCCACCTATGCCGTGCCGGTGATCATGGGCGAGATCCGAAGGTACCTGCGGGACGACGGCCCGATCCACGTATCCCGGACGATCCATGAGCGGGCGCGGCAGGTGACCGCGTTCATCCAGACCTTTGAAGCCGAGCATCAGCGCCAGCCCGGCGTGGAGGAGATCGCGTCGGCGCTTGATATGGAGAGCGGCGACGTGCTGCTGGCGCTGAACAGCAAGCGCTCAGTCCGGTCGCTGAACGAACCGGTGGGCGGGGACGGCGACCTTCGGCTGATGGACGTGCTGGGCACGGAGAGCATGGCCAAAGTGGACAGGCGGCTGACCCTCTGCAAGCTGCTGCGGGATCTCACCGATGAGGAGCGCGCGCTGATCGTCCGGCGCTACTTCAAATCCCACACCCAGACCCGGATCGCAAAGGAGATGGGCGTATCCCAGGTGCAGGTGTCCCGCATGGAGAGCCGCATTCTGAAGCGCATGCGTCAGTTGGCGGGCACGGACACATAAAAAACAGACCAAAGTCTTTAAAGACTTTGGTCTGTTATGCGGTCGACCGTATTCTATTCGACGTCCTTAAGGATGTCGCAGAAGTCGAAGGTGGCAAAGTAGTCCTTCACAGTCTCGGCGCGGCGGATCATGTCGAACGTCCCGTCGGGATGCAGCAGGATCTCCGCGCTCTTGAGCTTGCCGTTGTAGTTGTAGCCCATGGAATAGCCGTGGGCGCCGGTGTCGTGGATGACCACCAGATCTCCGTCGTCGATCTGCGGAAGGGCGCGGTCCACGGCAAACTTGTCGTTGTTCTCGCACAGGGAGCCCACGACGTCATACACATGGTCGCACAGGGCATCCTCCTTGCCGGCCACGGTGATGTGGTGGTAGGCATCGTAGATCGCCGGGCGCATCAGGTTCACGGCGCAGGCGTCCAGGCCGATGTACTCCTTGTAGATGTGCTTTTTGTGGATGGCCCTGGCCACCAGGCAGCCATGGGGGCCGGTCATGAAGCGGCCCAGCTCCGTGGCCAGCGCCACGCCGCCCAGCCCCTCGCCGCTCATGTGCTTGCCGAAGGTCTCGCGAATGGAGGCGCCGATGACGTGGATGTCGGGCATGACCTGCTCCGGCAGGTAGGGGATGCCGATGCCGCCGGACAGGTTCACCATGAACAGCTCCGCGCCCAGCTTGCGATGCAGCTCGACGGCCAAGTCGAACAGGATCTGGGCGTTGGCGGGATAATAGTTGTTGTCGGCGGCGTTACTGGCCAGCAGCGCGTGCAGGCCGAAGCGCTTTACGCCCAGCTGCATAAGCCGCTGCACCGCGGAAAAGATCTGCTGCTTGGTCATGCCGAACTTGGAGGAGTCCGGCTGGCCCATGTAGACCGAGCCGATCAGCAGCTCTCCACCGGGATTGTAGCGCAGGCACACCCGCTCCGGCAGGCCGCCGTGTTTGGCCAGGAAGTCAATGTGGGTGATGTCGTCCAGGTTGATGATGGCGTCCAGCTTGCGGGCGTACTCAAACTCCTCGGCGGGCGTCTCGTTGGAGGAGAACATGATCTCTTCGCCGCTGAAGCCCAGGGCTTCCGCCAGCTTCAGCTCCGCGATGGAGGCGCAGTCCACGCCGCAGCCCTCTTCCTTCAGGATCTTCAGTATGAAGGGGTTGGGGCAGGCCTTCACGGCAAAGTATTCCCTGAAGCCGTTGTTCCAGGAAAAGGCGTCGGCGACATCCCGCGCGGTGCGGCGAATGCCCGCCTCGTCATACAGGTGGAACGGGGTGGGGAACTGGGCGGTGATCTCCTTCAGCTTCTCGTGGCTGACGAAGGGCTGCTTTTGCATATTTATTCAACTCCATTCTGCTAACATGATAGGATGTTTGCGCCTCTGCGTCAAGTAAATCCCTTTGCTTTTTTTGTAAACAAGTGTGTTTGCCTGTCATTGGTGATTTAACATTCAGGCGTTGAAGAAAAGGGCGATTCGTGGTAAAGTTAGTGTGTATAGGTTTGTACAATGGGAGGAATGGACTTGTCCCTTTCTGATCGCATAGAAAAACTGCTGATGTCCGTGCAGAAGCCGGTGCGCTACATGGGCGGCGAATTCAACGCCGTGATGAAGGATCCGGATAGCGTGGACGTGCGCTACGCGTTCCTGTTCCCAGACACCTACGAGGTGGGCATGAGCCACCTGGGCATGAAGATACTCTATCACTCCATCAACGCCCGGGACGACGCCTGGTGCGAACGGGTGTTTTCCCCGTGGGTGGACATGGCCCAGCTGATGCGGGAGAACGACATCCCGCTGTTTTCGCTGGAATCCCGCACACCTGTGAAGGACTTTGACATCCTGGGCATCACGCTGCAGTATGAGATGAGCTTTACCAACATCCTGGAGGCGCTGGATCTGGCGGGCATCCCGCTGCGCCGGGAGGATCGGACGGAGGGCCCCTTCGTGATCGTGGGCGGCCCCTGCGCCTTCAACCCGGAGCCGCTCGTGCCCTTTGTGGACCTGGTGGCGCTGGGCGACGGGGAGGAGGAGACCCAGCAGACCATCGACGTGTACAAGCAGTGGAAGGCCGCGGGTCTGCCCCGGGAAGAATACCTCAAGATGTGCGCCAGGATCCCCGGCATCTATGTGCCCAGCCTGTACGACGTAACCTACAACGACGACGGCACGATAAAGGCTGTGACACCCAAGAGCGGCTCCGGCACGCCGGCCGTGGTGAAAAAGGCCATGGTGAAGGACCTGGACAGCGCCGTCTATCCGGAAAAGCTGATCGTGCCCTATGGTGAGATCGTGCACAACCGAATCATGCTGGAGATCTTCCGGGGCTGCACCCGTGGCTGCCGCTTCTGCCAGGCGGGCATGATCTACCGGCCCATCCGCGAGCGAAAGATCGACACGCTGATGGCGCTGGCGGAAAAGCTGGTGTCCTCCACCGGCTATGACGAGATCTCGCTGATGAGCCTGTCCAGCGGTGACTATTCCTGCCTGCCGGAGCTGGCCCATCGGATGGTGGAGAAATTCGCCGCAAAGCGGGTGCGCATCGCGCTGCCCAGCCAGCGCATCGACAACGTGCTGACGGACACGCTGAAGGAGACCCAGAAGGTGAAGAAGACGGCGCTGACGCTGGCCCCGGAGGCGGGTACCCAGCGCCTCAGGGACGTGATCAACAAGGGCGTCACGGAGGAGGACCTGATCCGCTCCGTCACTGATGCCTTCGACCAGGGCTGGTCTGCCGTGAAGCTGTACTTCATGCTCGGCCTGCCCACCGAGACGGACGAGGACGTGCTGGGCATAGCCGACCTGGCCGAGAAGGTGCGCAAGTGCTACTTCTCCATCCCCAAGGAGCGACGCGCGCCGGGCCTGCGCATCACGGTGAGCGCCTCAGTGTTCGTTCCGAAGAACGACACGCCGTTCCAGTGGTCGCCCCAGCTGAATTACGATGAGGTGGTGCGCCGCCAGCAGCTGCTCAGGCAGGCGCTGTCCCGGTTGAAGGGCGTGGATTTCAAGTACCACGCGCCGGACATCAGCTATATCGAGGCCGTGTTCGCCCGTGGCGACCGCCGCATGGGCGAGGCCCTGGAGCGGGCCTGGCGACTGGGCTGCCGCATGGACGGCTGGAGTGACCAGTTCAAGTACGACATGTGGCTGAAGGCCTTTGAGGAGACCGGCATCGACCCAGACTTCTATGCCACCCGGCCACGGCCCACGGACGAGGTGTTCCCCTGGGACCACCTGGACTGCGGCGTGACCAAGCAATACCTGCTTCGGGAGTGGGAAAAGGCCCAGCGGGCCGAGTGCACGCCGGACTGCCGCAAGGGCTGCACCGGCTGCGGCATGAAGCGCTATGAGGGGGCGTGCGTATGAGGGCCATGATTCGATTTGCCAAGCGGCCCCGGCTGCGCTTCATCTCCCATCTGGACCTGCAGCGCTTTTTCCAGCGGGCCGTGAACCGCACAGGCCTGCCCATCGCCTGGTCCCAGGGCTTCAACCCCCATCCGGTGATGTCCTTCGGCTCGGCGCTGGCGCTGGGCTGGACCAGCGATTATGAGATCATCGACATCAAGCTCTCCGCCCCCATGGGCCGAAAGCGCACCGAGGACGCCATTCGCGCCGCGCTGCCGGAGGATCTGCCGGTACTGGAGGTGCGCATGGTGGACGACCGCCATCCCGCGCCCATGGCGCTGGTGAAGATGGCGGACTACCGCGTGACGCTGGAGGGGGAGGGCGCCGGGGCTGTCCTTGCGCAGATTTCCGCGTTCATGGCCCGGGAGAACGTGCCTGCGGTGAAGAAGACCAAGTCCGGCGAGAAGGAGATCAACGCCAGGCCCATGGTGATCTCCATGGAGCCTTTTGAAAGCGGCTTCAACGCCCGGCTGATGCTCACCGAGCGGGAATCCATCAAGCCCGACCTGCTGATTTCACTGCTTTCGGACATGGCGGGCGTGGAGCCGCCGGAGGCCGCCATCCACCGGCTTTTGCTGCTGGGTGAGGACGGAGAGGGGAACTTGAAGCCCCTGATGGAGCTGTGACGGCCATGGCGCAGACGCTGCTCTTCGAACGCGTGCAGGATGAGGCGCGGCTGGCGGTGATCGAAGACGGCCGGCTGGCGGAGATATACATCCAGTGCCCGGATACCGAGAACCTGTCCGGCAACATCTACCTGGGCCGGGTCGAAAACGTGCTGCCGGGGATGAACGCCGCGTTCGTGGACATCGGAATGGACAAGAACGGCTTCCTGGCGGCGGGGGACATCGGCGTGGACTTGCGCGGCGACAGGAGTTTTTCGGACGCGCTGGGAGAAGCCCGCATCGAAAAGCTGGTACGGCCCGGGCAGGATATGCTCGTGCAGGCCATCAAGTCCCAGCCCGGCGGCAAGGGTCCCCGGCTCTCCAGCCACATCACCCTTCCGGGGCGGCTTCTGGTGCTGCTTGCGGACGTGAAGTATGTCGGGGTGTCCAGGAAGCTGACCGAAGCTGACAGGGCCCGCCTGCACGGCCTGGGAAAGGTCCTGGTGGGCGAGACAGGTGCGGGGCTGATCCTGCGCACCGCCGCGGCGGAAGCGCCGGAGGAGGCCATACGCGCCGAATACGCGCGCCTGAACGCGCTCTGGGCGGAGATTCAGAATCGAGCCGTGCACGGCATCGCGCCGAAGCGCATGCACGACGACAACGCCCTCGCACTCAGGGCCGTGCGGGATTATCTGAACGACGGCGTGGACGCCCTTTGGGCCGACGGTACGACCTGCTTTGACGAGCTTCGCGGCATCGCTGAAACGCTGGCGCCGGAATATGCCGACAGGATCCGGCTGCATGACAGCGCCGCGCCGCTTTTCGACCTGTACAGGGTGGACGCGCAGCTGGACAAGGCGCTTCAAAAGTACGTGTGGCTCAAGAGCGGCGGAAGCCTTGTGATCGAGGAGACCGAGGCGCTGACCGTCGTCGACGTGAACACCGCCAAAAACACCGGCCGGAAAGGCGCCGAGGAAACGATCTTCAAAAACAACCTGGAGGCCGCAGAGGAGATCATGCGCCAGCTTCGGCTGCGGGACATCGGCGGCATCGTGGTAATCGACTTCATCGACATGAAGTCAAGGGAACAGAAGGAAGCGCTGCTGGACGCTCTGCGGACACAGGCCGCGCGGGATCGCGTGAAGGTGAACGTGGTGGGCATCACCGGCCTGGGGCTGGTGGAGCTGACCCGGAAGAAGGAGCGGCAGAGCCTGTCCAGGCAGCTTCTGCACACCTGCTCCGACTGCGGCGGCAACGGCTTTGTGCCCTCCCACGAGACCACGGCCCGCCGCATCGCGCGGGAGATCTCCCGCCGGCGTCGGCAGGGGGATGGAAGCCCGCTTCTGATCGAGGCCGCGCAAGAGGTGTGCGGCTGGCTGAAGACCATCGGCGTGCCTGACGGCGGCGCGACCTACGCTCATTCCAACGGGAGCAAAGGGGCAGGGGAGTACGACATCTCGCCCGCCGACCCCGAGCGCCTGCCCCAGGGCACCAAGACACTGAAACGAGGATGAACCTATGAAGGAAAGGCCGATCGTCTCCGAACAGGAGATGCTGCGCCAGCGGGAGTTCATGAAGCTGGTGAAGGCGATGGACATTCGCCCGCAGAGCTATCACATCGTGTCCATGGGCTGCCAGATGAACGAGCGGGACTCCGAGTCCATCGCCGGCATGCTCAGCGAAATGGGCATGGCTGCCGAGCCCGTGCGCGAAAACGCCGACTTGATACTCTATAACACCTGCTGCGTGCGGGAAAACGCCGAAAACAAGGCCCTGGGCAACGTCATCTGGCTGAAGGAGCTGAAAAAGGACAAGCCGGAGCTGATGATCTGCGTGGGCGGCTGCATGACCCAGGAAAAGGGCATGGCGGCCATGATGAAGAAGCGCTATCCATTCATCGACCTGGTCTACGGCACCCACAACCTGTACAAGCTGCCGGAGTACGTCTATCGCGTGCTGACGGAGAAGCGGCCCGTGGTGGAGGTCATGGACATCGACGGCGAGGTGGTGGAGGGCATGCCCGAGCGGCGCCGCAACCACTTCAACGCCTTCGTGAACATCATGTACGGCTGCGACAACTTCTGCACCTACTGCATCGTGCCCTATGTGCGCGGGCGGGAGCGTTCCCGGACGCCGGAGGCCGTGATCGCCGAGTGCGTGCGGCTGCAGGACGAGGGCGCGCAGGAGATCATGCTGCTGGGACAGAACGTCAATTCCTATCGCGGCGGCGGGGCGGAGTTTGCCGAGCTGCTGTATCGCATCGACAAACTGGGCATCCCGCGCATCCGCTTCATGACCAGCCACCCCAAGGACCTGTCGGACGAGCTGATCCACGCCTTCGGGGAGCTTTCCCACCTGATGCCACAGCTGCACCTGCCCGTGCAGGCCGGCAGCGACGAGGTGCTCAAGCGCATGAACCGCAGCTACAACCGGGAACACTATCTTGAACTGGTCGGGAAGCTGCGCGCGGTCAAGCCGGATATCGGCCTGACCAGCGACATCATCGTGGGATTCCCGGGAGAGACGCTCGCGCAGTTCGAGGAGACCATGAGCCTGGTGCGCCAGGTGCGCTTTGACGCGGCCTACACCTTCATCTACTCGCCCCGCACCGGCACCCGCGCCGCGTCCTATCCGGACGACACGCCCTATGAGGTGAAGAGCGAGCGCATCCAGCGGCTGATCGACCTGCAGCAGGCCATCTCACTGGAGGTGCTTCAGCAGCAGGTGGGGGAGCGGGAAACCGTGCTGGTGGAGGCCGTCTCCACCCGGAACGCGGGCGCCGTGGGCGGCAAGACGCCCCGGGGCCACATGGTGAACTTCCCCGGCGACGCCAGCCTGATCGGGAAGTTTGTTGAGGTTGAAATCACGTCCGCCGGGCGCAACACCCTGCGCGGCAGACAGATCATGACGGAGGAATAGCAATGGACAAGGTGTTTGAAAAGACCCGGGAACTGGGCCAGGCGCTGCTGGAGAGCGAGGCCTATCAGCGGGTGAAGGAAGCGGAGGACAGGGCCATGAAGAACGAGCAGGCCGCCGCCGCGATGAGTGAGTATCTGGAAAAGCGCACGGAGCTGCAGGCCATGGTGCAGGGCGAGAATCCCGACCCGGCGGTGCTCAAGCGCCTCTCCGACGAGATGGACGAGGCCCAGCAGCGGCTGCAGATGATGGACGACATCGTGGCCCTGAACGCCGCGCGGGACGAGTTCAACGGTCTGATCGGCCAGATCAACCAGGTGCTGCAGTTCATCGTCACCGGAAACATGGAAGAGCCTGCCGGCGGCTGCACAGGCAGCTGCGCCACCTGCTCCGGCTGCCATTGATCGAATTTGACTTTCACTGTGGGCTGCCGTGCGCGGCCCGTCCAAAACCATACGCAACACAAACGAGGTGATTTCCAATGCCCGTCACGCCCATGATGCAGCAATACCTGAACATCAAGGAGCAGTACCCCGGCACCATACTGTTTTACCGCCTGGGGGACTTCTACGAGATGTTCTTCGACGACGCCAAGCTGGTGTCCCGGGAGCTGGAGCTGACGTTGACGGGCAAGGACTGCGGCCTTTCCGAGCGCGCGCCCATGTGCGGCGTGCCCTATCACGCGGTGGACACGTATCTTCAAAAGCTGATCGAGAAGGGCTACAAGGTGGCCATCTGCGAGCAGATGACCGACCCGGCCACCACCAAGGGCCTCGTTGAGCGGGAGGTCATCCGCGTGGTCACCCCCGGCACCGTGATCGAGACCAACATGCTCGAGGATCGCAAGGCCAACTACATCGCCTCGCTGTGCCTGAAGAAGAACCAGGCGGGCTGCGCCTTCTGCGACGTGTCCACCGGCGAGTTTTATCTCTATCAGATCCCCGACGCCCGGGCCAGCCTGTCCGACGAGCTGGCCAGGCTCGACCCCAGCGAGATCATCGTCAACGACCGGGAGGCCTTCAGCCAGTTTGAACCGGAGCGCGCCGCGAAGGCGGAGGCGCTGGATGCGGAGAGCTACAGCTACGCCGTGGCCGCCAAGGTGATGAAGGCCCACTTCGGAAAGGCCCCGGCCGACTTGGGCTTTGAGAGCCAGCGGCTGGCGGTGAGCGCCGCCGGAGCGCTGCTGTCCTATCTTACACAGACCCAGAAAAACGCCCTGTCCCACATACTCACCGCCAAGTCCTACGAGGCCGAGCGCTATATGGCGCTGGATCGTGCCGCGCTGCGCAACCTGGAGCTGGTGGAGACCGCGCGGGGCAAGACCCGCCGGGGATCGCTCTTGTGGATCCTGGACAAGACCCGCACCGCGATGGGCAGCCGCCTGATGCGTTCCTGGATCGAACGGCCCCTGAAGGAGCCCAGGCAGATCGAGCGCCGCCTAGACGCGGTGCAGCAGCTGCTGGAGGATCCCATGACCTCGGACAGCCTGCGTCAGGCCTTCGACAGCGTATACGACGTGGAGCGCCTGCTGTCCCGCATCGCCTACGACACCGTGAACGCCCGGGACTGCCTGTCCCTGGTGGCGACGCTTGAGACCATCCCGCTGATCAAGGACTGCGCCAAGGCCTTCACCGCGCCGCTGATCGCGGATACGCTGGACATGCTCGACCCGCTGACGGCGCTCACCGACACGCTGCGCCGCGCCATCTCCCCGGACGCGCCGCTTTCCGTGCGCGACGGCGGCATGATCGCCGAAGGCTACAACGCCGAGCTGGACGAGCTGCGCCAGATCGGCAGCCACGGCAAGGAATACCTGGCTGGCCTGGAGGCCCGGGAGCGGGAGCGCACCGGCATCAAGAACCTGAAGGTGGGCTACAACCGGGTGTTCGGCTATTACATTGAGGTCACCAAGTCCTTCTACGACCAGGTGCCCTACGACTACGTGCGCAAGCAGACCCTGGCCAACGCTGAGCGATTCATCACCGACGAGCTGAAGACGCTGGAGAGCAAGATCCTGGGCGCGGAGGAGAACGCCATGCGCCTGGAGTATTCGCTGTTCTGCGAGCTGCGCCAGATGCTGAAGGAAAACCTGAACGAGCTGCAGGGGACGGTGAGCGGCCTCAAGACGCTGGACGTGCTGCTGGCGCTGGCAAAGGCCGCGTCCGAATACGGCTACACCCGCCCTTCCATCAACGAGGAAGGCCGCTATCACATCGAAAACGGACGCCACCCCGTGGTGGAGGAATCCATCGGCCGGGAGCGGTTCGTGCCCAACGACACCACGCTCACCCAGGACGAGCGGGTAATGATCATCACCGGCCCGAACATGGCGGGCAAGTCCACCTATATGCGCCAGGTGGCGCTGATCGTGCTGATGGCCCACATGGGCTCCTTCGTGCCCGCCACGGCCGCGGACATCGCCGTCACCGACCGCATCTTCACCCGCATCGGCGCGTCAGACGACCTGTACGGCGGCCAGTCCACCTTCATGGTGGAGATGAGCGAGATGGCCACGATCCTGAAATTCGCCACGTCCCAAAGCCTCCTGATCCTGGACGAGGTGGGGCGGGGGACTTCCACCTTCGACGGCCTGTCCATCGCCTGGGCGGCAGTGGAGTACATCGCAGGGGAAAAGTGCGGCGCGCGCACGCTGTTCGCCACCCATTATCACGAGCTCTCCGAGCTGGAGGGCCAGCTGCCGGGCGTGGTGAATTTCCGAATCACCGCCAAGGAGCAGGGCGAGGACGTGATCTTCCTGCGCAAGATCGTGCGCGGCGGCGCGGATCGCAGCTACGGCGTGTCCGTGGCGCGGCTGGCCGGGCTGCCAAAATCGCTGATCGGCCGGGCGCGACAGATCATGGCGCGGCTGGAGGTGGAGGGGGAGATGCGGGGCACCCTGGGCCAGAACATACTGGACGACCACGCCAAGCCCCAGGATCGCCAGCTGGGCATGCTGGATTTCGCGCCCATGTCGCTGGTGCAGGAGATCGCCGCGCTGGACGTGGTCAGCATGACGCCCATCGACGCGCTGAACAAGCTGTTTGAACTGAACGAAAAAGCCAAGAGGATATGACATTTCATCCCTTTTGAGGGGTTGACCAAGGGTCAGGGAGGTGGTAAACCATGCCCATTCGCATACTGGACGCGGCCACGGTGGGGCGCATCGCCGCCGGCGAGGTGGTGGAGCGGCCCAGCTCCGTGGTAAAGGAGCTGATGGAGAATTCCATCGACGCCGGGGCCACCGCCGTCACGGTGGAGATCAAGGGTGGCGGCATCGAATACCTGCGGGTGACGGACAACGGCTGCGGCATCGAGCCGGGGCAGGTTCGCCTCGCATTTGAAAACCACGCCACCAGCAAGCTGCAGACCGCCGACCAGCTGGACGACATCCGCACGCTGGGCTTCCGCGGCGAGGCGCTGCCCTCCATCGCGTCCGTCGCCCATGTGGAGATGACCACCCGCGCCAAGGGACAGGATACCGGCGTACGGCTCAATATCGACGGCGGGAAGGACCTGCGCTTGAAGGAGACCGGCTGTCCGGAGGGCACCACCTTCGTGATGAAGGATCTGTTCTACAACGTGCCCGTGCGCCAGGCGTTTTTGAAGAAGCCCGGCTATGAGGGCGGCCTGGTGGGCGACGCCGTGGCCCGGATGATCATGGGCAATCCCGGCGTGGCCGTGCGCTACATCAACAACGGCCAAAACGTCTACCACAGCTTCGGCGACGGCAAGCTGCGCCACGCGGTTTTCGCCGTCTACGGCAAGACCACCGCCGAGCAGATGGTGGAGGTAGACGCCTGCGAGGGCGGCGTGCGCGTGTACGGGCTGATCGGCGTGGGGGAGCTGGCCAAGTCCACCCGGGCCCACCAGCACTTTTTCATCAACGGCCGCAGCGTGCGCTGCGCGATGATGACCCGAGCGCTGGAGGAGGTCTGCCGCACCCGCGTGACCATCGGTATGTACCCGATGTGTGCGCTGAACCTGGTCATTCCGCCCGCCAGCGTGAACGTGAACGTCCACCCCAACAAGCTGGAGGTGCGCTTCAAGGACGAGATCGCCATGCGCACGGCCTGCGAGCGGCTGCTGGCCACGGCATTTGAGGGCGAGCACGTGCTGCAGCTGGGGCCGGAGCGCCCGCTGACCAAGCCCATCGAGCGGGTGGCCACCGTGCGGGAGATCGTCCCGCCGCCGCCCACGGAAGCTCCGCCGGAGCCGCCGAAGTCGGTTGCTCCGCCCATGGAGCCTCCGGCCGAGCCGTCCGCACAGGACGCTGCTCCGCCCACGGAAGCGCCTCCGGTGCCGCCCCGGGAAGAAGTCCCCGTCGAACCGTCAAAGCCCGCGCCTGTCGTCCGGGAAAAGCCTGTGCAGATGGACGTGTTCCAACAGGTGATGCGCCGGGAGATGGAAAAATACGGCCCGACCACCGGCAAAGCGCTGCGGGAGGATACGATCGGCGGCCTGGATTCCGTGAGGCAGCCCGAAGCCGCCGAAATACAGACCGAAGTCGCAGATAAAAGCATCGATAACAAACCGACGTCGGTACAGAATAACTTTGACAAGCCCGTCTATTATCGCGTGATCGGCGTGGTGCTCAAGACCTACATACTCATCGAAGCGGACGACTCCCTGGTGATGATCGACCAGCACGCCGCCCACGAGCGCCTGAACTACGAGAAGTTCATGGCCCAGCTGGATGCCGGGAGAGGCTCCCAGCAGCTGCTGACGCCCCTGGTGATCCGGGTCACATCCCGGGAAATGGCGCTGATCCAGGACAACATGGACGTGCTCAAGGATTCCGGCTACGACGTGGAGCCCTTCGGCGAGCAGGACATCCAGGTGCGCGCCGTGCCCTTCATACTGGGTCGGGCCGACCTGAAGCCCGCGTTCATGGACACCATCAACGCGCTGTATCGCCTGAAGAACGCCACCATCGACCTGCGCCGGGCGGAGGTGGCCCAGATGTCCTGCAAGGCGGCCATCAAGGGCGGCGACCCGTTGAGCGAATTCGAGATCGAATCGCTGATCCGCCAGCTGCTTGAGACCGGCGCGCCGCCGACCTGTCCCCACGGCCGGCCTGTGATGAAGGTCATCAGCCGCCGCGAGCTTGAAAAGATGTTCAAGCGGATACAATAATGGATATGACGAGCAAACCGCTGCTGCCGGTGATCGCCGGGCCGACGGCCTCCGGCAAGACGGCCTGCGCCGTAGCGTTGTGTCAATTGATCGGCGGCGAGGTGATCTCGGCGGATTCCATGCAGATCTATTCCGGCATGAATGTGCTCTCCGCGATGCCCTCGAAGGACGAGATGGGCGGCGTGCCGCACCACCTGCTGGGCTGCGTGTCGCCAAGCGAGAAGTTCTCCGCCGATGCCTACCGGGAAGCCGCCAAGGCATGCATCGCGGACGTGACGGCCCGCAGACGCATTCCGGTGCTCTGCGGCGGCACAGGACTGTACATCGACGCCGTGACCCGGCCCATGAGCTTTTCCACCCAGGCGAGCGACGCGGCCATGCACCAGGAACTGCTGGCCCTGGCGCAGGAGCCGGACGGCAAGCGTCGGCTGCACGACATGCTGCTTGAAATCGACCCCGAAAGCGCCGCGAGGCTGCACGAAAACGACGTTCGGCGGGTGTCCCGGGCCATCGAGATCTATCGCCTGACCGGCGTGACCCAGACCGAGCATACCCGGCTGGACAGGCAGCGGGAGGGGGAGCATGACGCGGTGATCTTCGCGCTGGACTGGCCCCGGGAGGCGCTCTACGCGCGCATCGACGAGCGCGTAGACGGCATGCTGGCGGCAGGGCTCGTCGACGAGGTGCGCAATCTGATGGCCGACGAGCAACGGCATCCCACGGCCATGCAGGCCATCGGCTACAAGGAGATCGCCGCCGCGCTGCGGGGCGAGTGTTCCATGGACAAGGCCGTGTACCTGACGAAAAAGGCCAGCCGAAACCTGGCCAAGCGCCAGCTGACCTGGTTCCGGCGGGACGAACGGGTGATCTGGCTGCCCGCGCAGGGACAGGGCGCGGAAGCGCTGGCCCTGCAAATGAAGGAAATCATCGACGAGCGCATCAAAAGGAAGTGACCGGCTTGCGGCGAAGAATCGCCATCGTCACGCTAATTTTGTGTATATTGACGGCTTTGACGGGCTGCAAACGGCTTGTCGAGCCGGAAAACCAGTCTATTTCCGTCTACGCCAGCTTTTGGCCGGTCTATGCGCTGACGGACGCCGTGATGGACGGCGTACCGGACGCCGAGCTGCACGTGATGGCCCAGCCCCAGGACGGGTGTCTGAGGGATTATCATATCTCCGACTGGGACGCGGCGATGCTGGCCAATGCGGACGCCATCATCATCGGCGGGCACGGGCTGGAGGGGTTTGAAAGCGCACTGTTCAGCCTGGAGGAGAACGGCCCGGCTGTGTCGGCGGTGCTGTACAATCTGGAGCTTTACAACCAGGATAAGCCCGCTGACGGTGAATCGGAGAGCCACCTGGACGGCGCTAATCCGCACCTTTATATGTCCATCGACGGCGCGAAGGAGATCATCGACAGCGTGGCCGCGACGATGCAGTCGCTGGACCCGGGTTACGCCCAGAGGTACATCCAGAACGCGCAGACCGCCGACGCGCGACTGGATCAGCTGCTGACGGATAACCGGGCGCTGCTGGCGGATTGCGCGGGCTGCAGGGTCGTTTTGATGAATGAGGCCATGATCTACGCGGTGAACGACTACGGTCTCGAGGTCGCTGACTGGATCGACCGGGAGAGCGGCGAAGGGCTGTACGGCAACGAATTGAGTCAACTCCTGGAGCGGCTGGAGAGCGCGGACGCGAAGGTGATTCTGATCGAAAAGCAGGCCCCACAGGCGCTCACGGACGCGCTGGAAGCCGCTGGCTACGCCGTGGCGCGGCTGGACGTGTTCTCGGCACACCGGGAGGGCGAGGGCTTCGAGACCTATGTTGAACAGCAGTCCGCCAACGCACAGGCGATTTTTGACGCCTTTGCCCGGGCGGCATCCACGGAGGATATGAATTGAAGCAAGTCATCATCTACACCGACGGCGCGTGCTCCGGCAATCCCGGCCCGGGCGGCTGGGGCGCGATACTGATGTATAAAGACAAGAAGCTGGAGCTCTCCGGCTATGAGGCGCACACCACCAACAACCGCATGGAGCTGATGGCTCCGATCCAGGCGCTGAAGCGGCTGAAGGAGCCCTGCGAGGTGGAGGTCTATTCCGACAGCGCCTATCTGGTGAACGCCTTCCAGAAGCACTGGCTGGACAACTGGCAGCGAAAAAACTGGGTCAAGAGCGACAAAAAGCCCGTGGAAAACCAGGATCTTTGGAAGGAAATCCTTGAATTCACTTGCGTGCATCGAATCCAGTGGCACAAGGTGAAGGGCCACGCGGACAATTCCTACAACAACCGCTGCGACGAGCTGGCCACCGGCGAGATCAAGCAGCATCGTTTGCAGATATAGGAATCCTTCGGCTTTTGCCGACGCTCACGCTCAGAGATTCATAGCCAAGCGCAAGCGAAGTCGAAGGATTTCCTTATAATATATACATTGGGCAGCGGATCAATCCGCCGTTTCGTCGTCCGTCGGGTCGTCCCTCAGGCGCACCTTTTGGGCTGCCATGCGCCGCCGATCGTCCGACATGGCGGCGTAGTGCCGCCGGGTGGTGTTCACATCGCTGTGGCCCAGCACGTCGGCCACCAGGTAGATGTCGCCGGTCTCGTGGTAGAGGTTCGTGCCAAAGGTGCTGCGCAGCTTGTGGGGGCTCAAATGCTTTTTCAGCGGCGCGGCCTGTGTGGCGTATTTCTTGACCATCAGCTGCACAGCGCGCACGGAGATGCGCTTGTTTTGCAGCGACAGGAACAGCGCGTCCTCGTGGCCGGGCAGCGGCGTGATCTCGCGGCGCAGCTTCAGATAATCCTTGAGCACCTGGGCCACCTCGTCCGGGAAGTAGAGTATGGCCTGGCTGCCGCCCTTGCGGGTGACCAGAAAGCCGTTGATGGAGAAGTCCAAATCGCCGATATTGATGCCAACCAGCTCGCTCACGCGGATGCCGGTGCCCAAAAACAGCGTCAGAATGGCCAAATCCCGGGCTCTTGTGTGGTCGTTGTACTTCTTCTGGTGCTCAGAGAGCTTCTCGCCGGACTCCACCAGGTCCAACATCCGGGCCACTTCGTCGATCTCCAGACGGATGATCGGCTTGTTGTGACGCTTGGGCATGTCCACCAGCGACGCCGGATCGGACGAAATATAGCCATTTTTGTAAAGAAATTTGTAAAAGCTGCGTAAAGACGACAATTTCCGCATCTTGCCAAGATCCTGGTTGGAAAACTCGACGTCGTCCTTGACGTAAAGGCCCAGGAAGTCCAGGTACATGTAGATGTCCCGTGATGAGACCCTGGCCAGGTCGGCAACGTCCAGCGACTGCGGCGTCCTGTCCGCGAATTTCGGCAGCTCGCTGACCAGAAATCCGAAGAAGAGCTTTAAATCGGATACATAGGCGTATCGGGTCAGCGGCTGGGTCGTCGAATCGATGGCGTTGATAAAATCGAAGCACACGTCGGGAAGCTCGCGCAGCGCGGATCGCGTCAGCAGCTGTAGTTCCTTGGCGCGTTCTTCGGCATAGGTGGACATATCAGTGTGAGCCTCCAATTAAAGACAATCGGACAGTACATAATTCAATCAGTAACATGTTATAACGCATTTGCTTTTGCGATACAGATATGGCGCGATTAATGGAGTATCATCGAATAGTGCGAAAACCCTTCAAATCCCCATCTCTGCGCCATATCTTTTCGCAAAAGCTGCCTTTTGCGCAGAGATGCAGAGAACAGCCCCCGCAACATCGGCCATCCCCCCGTGCGGTCAAATCGCCGGAAAACCGGCGGTTCAGCCGTTCGGTTGATCCTTAAAGCAGTCGAACGGCTCCGTGCCGTCAGTCTCCGCCAGATCCTTTCGCAGCTGCTCATAGGCCTGTGCGCCGGTGCCGTCGTCGATGATCTCATCGATCTCGATGGCGTTGTAATCCGCGCCGGTCTTCAGACACTTCATGCAGTTGTCGCAGATCTTGTTGGGATCCAGATCGCAGACGTTGCACTCGCCGCAGTCGTCGCAGATCTTGGTCTCGTCCAACACGCAATATTTCGTCGCCATATTCCCCATCAATCCTCGTTGACCACCTGGTGGCCCAGCTTGTTCACGGAGCGCTTCACGGCATCGCGGCTGTTGCCCCAGGGCTTGTCCTGGTTGCGATAGTCAAATTTGTTGGTAAACCACTCAATTTCGCCCTCAAGGCGCTCAAAACTCTTCATCTCGATGTCCGTCAGCGCATCCACGAAACTCTTGAGAGGCTCGCCGGACAGGTGCTTCGGGGCCATCTCCAGCGCCTGGGCGTAATGCCGCAGGCACATGCCCTTCGATTCAGCGAAAAGTTTCGGAAACTCCGGCTCGTGCTTATACATGTATAACACTGTATACATGTACCTCTCCATACTCTCATTGATGCGCTCGCACATCAAACAGGTGTTCTGCAGCTTCGTCAGTTCGCCCGCCACCTCGGAAAGCCCCGCGCCCTTTGAGCCGCCGAACCGCTTGAAGATGGGCTTTCCAGCCTCCGCCGCCGCGGCGTCGCGGGCGCGCTGGGCGTTCTCCTTCAGCGTCTTCATGCTCTCCTTCATATAGGTGTGGGTCATCAGTGCCAAGCCCAAGCGGTTGCCGGCGTCATACATCAGCTTGAAGTGGTCCGCGCAGAAGCCCTTTTTGTTGACCTCGATGCGCTGGCTGGGCTCCATCACGGATTCCCCCAGGAAATAGTCCACGTTGCCCGCCTCCACCTTCGCGTACAGCAGGCACAGCGGACATTCGCAGTCCTGCCTGTAGCTCTCCCAGATGGGCGCGGTATCGATATGCTGCTTCACGGCAATCACTTCCTCTTGTCCATTGTAGCAGGTTTTTACCAAAAATACAAGAGAGCCGCCGGACGGCCCTCCTGGAATCAGGCTTTTTGCTTGAACGCATGGTGGCATTTGCCGCAGGTGACGGTCACTTCGCCCACCTTCCTGGGCAGGCGCAGGCGCGACTTGCACTCCGGGCACTTGAAGTACTTGTACTGGCGCATGTTCTTCACGCGGTTGATGAACTGCTTGAAACTGGAACGCCAGCCGTGCCAAAACGTCAGGAACTTCACGTTCTCCTTGTAGCGCTTCTCGATCTGTCGGGAAAACATCCTGTAGATGGAAAAGCCGTAGGCCACCAGGCCGATGAGATAAAATACCCCGATGCGCGTGATACTGGTCAACACGGACAGCGCCAGGCCCGTGATCAGCAGCGCCAGGGAAAGCTCGTCCGCGCCGCGTCGGCCCACCATCAGCTTGTGCAGTCCCTCGCGCGCCTTCTGCAAAAACGTCATTTTATCATTTCCTCCTGGATTATTTTCGGTTCAGCACCAGCCGCCATAGTACCTGCCGCCGCCGCAAAGGCTGCACAGGCAGTTGCACAGCATGTTGACGGCGCAGCAGCTCAAAAGTGGATTCCCGCAGAGCACCGTGGGCATCGAAAAGCCCTGGCTGGCGCCGTTTTGGCGGTAGAACTGCGCGCCGCCCTGCAAGCGGCTGAGCAGTGCTCGGTATTCGAAGCTGTTCGGGTCCATCCGGACGGCCTGCTGGGCGTAATTCAGCGCGGCCACGCGGTTGCCCAGGCCCAGGCAAGCCTCGCCGCAGAGATAGTACCACTCCGCTCCGCGCTCCATCATGCCCTCCAACACGTTCATGGCCTCCTGATAGTGGCCGGAGCGGATGTAGTTCCGGGCGGCCTGCAGGTGCGGATTGGCGCTGGACGCGCCGTAACCGCCGCCATAGCCGCCATACGCGCCGCCATAGCCGCTCGAAGCGCCATAGCCGCCGTAGCCGGACGCGCCGCCGTAGGCCCCGGTACTCCCCTCCCGGCGCATCTTCATCACCAGGGAGTAGGCCTCGTTGACCTCCTTCATCCGCGCCTCCGCCTGGGCTGAGCCGTTGTTCACGTCGGGATGGTACTTCTTGGCCAGGGCCCGATAGGCCTTCTTGATCTCCTCGTCCGTCGCCTGGGGCGAAACGCCCAATACGCGATAGGGATCGGTCATTGCTTCGCTCCTTTTCCAGCCGCGTTCCGCTTGTTCTGCAGATACGCGTACTTGCTCCAAACCCCGGAATACAGCACGTTCCGGAGGATATCCGCGTCCAGCACCACCGGCAGGCGCTCAAAGGCCTCGGTAGCGTCGGCAACCATCATCGTCATGGCGGACTGGCACAGTTCCTCGTAATCCTCCCGGTCCCGCAGGGTCTTCAGGGGGTTGTAGCGCCCCTTGCGCAGATCTCCCGGCAGGTCGTCGTAGGCGTCCATGAAGTAGATGAACCGGCCCAGGCCGTCGCCGATGGCCCACAGGTCTTCCGACCAGGTGTCATCCCCCGGATAGACGAACAATTCGCCCAGGAGCCTTCCCGTAGCGTTTACCGGCGGGTCGATCTCCAGGTGCTTCTGTTCCTCGATGGCGTGGATCTCATCGAGCCACGCCTCGATGGCGGCGCACTTTTCAGGACAGGCGGCCTCCACCCTGCGATAGGCCCGCTTCAGCAGCGTGCCTTCCCCGGCGGCGAGGACGTTCCTGTCGTCGCGCCAGTTGTCCAGGCACTTGTGATAAGCCAGCGCCACGTTCATGTCTGCCACGTAGTCCATCACCGGCGAAAGCACATAATCGTGGGCCTTCACCGGATGCGTCGGACAGCGCTCCCGGCCGGATCGCTCCCCCGGCTCATATAGCGCATTCAACAGCAGCGCCAGGAAGGTCATGTCGTAGCTGAGCGTGGCACTGCCAGACAGGCCGTGCCGCCTGCGCAGTGTGGCGCACAGACCGCAATAGACGGCGCGAAAGCGCTGCTGGCGCTCCTTCGGCAGCGCTTCGGGATTGGTGATGATGTATCCAAACATGCCCCCTGCGCCTCCGAAATCCTTTCGCTCAACGTCCCCTATTATACAGGGCCATTGTAAACATAACATCAACGGACGGCGGCATTTTTGTAGCGCATTGCCATTTTAATGCGCTGGCGATGCCATTCTGCTTATGTCGCAAAGCTGTTATATGTTAATAATATTTCAGTAATATTTCAAATTAATTGAATCCTGTGTATAATATACCGAAGTCTGTTATTTAAGACCAAAGTCTCGATTGTATACAAAAAAGCAGAGGCATCCAAATGACGCCTCTGCTTTTTCACCAACCCCTATCTCCCGCTGCCATGCAGGCCCAGCGCAGCCACGGCCTGGGCCACGGTCTCCACGCCCAGCACCTCGATGCCCTCGGGGACGCGCATGTTGCGAAGGTTGTATTTGGGCAGGATCAAGTGGTCGAAGCCCAGTCGCGCGCACTCCGCGATGCGCCGCTCAGCCTGGGAAATGGCGCGCACCTCGCCCGCCAGGCCCACCTCACCCATCACCGACCAGCTGCCGCCGATTGGCTTGTTCCTGTAGGATGACGCGATGGCGGCGCAGAGTGCCAGGTCCGCCGCGGGCTCCGTCAGCGACATGCCGCCGGCGATGTTGATGTACACGTCCTGGTCGTACATGCGAAGGCCCACGCGCTTTTCCAACACCGCCAGCAGAAGCGCCAGCCTGCCCTGGTCCACGCCGCTGGCCATGCGCCGGGGATTGCCGAACACGGTGGTGCTCACCAGGGCCTGCACATCGGTCAGCAGCGGCCTGGAGCCCTCCATGGCACACATTACCACCGAGCCGCTGGCGTCGTGGGCCCGCTCGGACAGCAATGCCTCGCTGGCGTTGTCCACCTCGCGCATGCCCTGCTCGGTCATCTCGAACATGCCCAGCTCGTTGACGGAGCCGAAGCGGTTCTTCACCGCCCGCAGCAGCCGGTACTGGTGCTGGCGATCGCCCTCGAAGTACAATACGGCGTCCACCATGTGCTCCAATATGCGCGGCCCGGCAATGGAGCCCTCCTTGGTGACGTGGCCCACCAGGAACACGCTGCACCCGCTGACCTTCGCCAGCCGCATCAGCATCGAGGCACATTCCCGCACCTGGGACACGCTGCCCGGCGCGCTGGCCATCTCCGGGCGGTACATGGTCTGGATGGAGTCCACGATCATCACCGTGGGCGACAGCTCCTGCATGCGCTTTTCCACGGTGTTCATGTCGTTCTCGGAAAGCACATAGAAGCCCGTTTGGGACGTACCCAGCCGCCGCGCGCGCATCTTGATCTGCCGGGCGGATTCCTCGCCGGACACGTACAGCGCCGTGGCGCCATCGGAGGCCATGTTGGCGCACAGCTGGGTGAGCAGCGTGGACTTTCCGATCCCTGGGTCGCCGCCCACCAGCACCAGCGAGCCGTCCACCACGCCGCCGCCCAGCACCCGGTCCAGCTCCGCGATGCCGCTGGAGCGCCGCTCCATGGCCTCGTCCGGGATCTCGTCCACTCGCACGGCCACGGCGTCGCTGCCGGGGGCCCGCTTCAGCTTCTTTTCATCGGCTTTTACCGCGGGCGCGCTCTCCTGTTCCTCCAGCGTGTTCCAGCTGCCGCAGTCCGGGCACTTGCCCAGCCAGCGGGGCGTCTCGTAGCCGCATTCGCTGCATACGTATATCGTCTTAACCTTTGCCAAGTTATTCCCTCCGATTGCGTGAGTATAGGCTGATTATACCACAATTCCGCGGCTCCGTGAAGACCGGGCCGTGGTTTTGTTTACCTGTTTTTATTATATTTGCCCCAGGCGAAATCTTGTCACGGCACAAAAAAGATTCTATAATATAGGGAAAGGTTATTTTGAGGAAGTTTGCTATGGCCGAGTCCGAAGAGAAAAAGCGCACAGCGAAAAAGGATATACCGATACCGAAGCCCGCATCCGGGGCGTCGGAGGACGTTTTGCGCGATGAAACCGGCCTGTACGGCGACGAGGCGGAGATCACGCCCCGACGCCGCAAGCGCACAGACGCCCGCGTGCCCATCATGCACAGGCGCGAGGACAGCAAGGCGGCCGAAGCCGAGGACGAACCAACCGACAGCGAAAAGCCCAAAAAGCAAAAGAAGTCCACAGAGCAGTTCCCCAAGGTGGCCCCCAAGCGCAAGAAGAAGCCCAAGCGCAAGAAGCGCCGGGTCTATCGCTCGTTCTATGAGCTGATGAGCGCCAGCGGCAGCAACGGCGTGTTCAAGCCCATCCACATCTTCGGTCGCGAGATCCGCTTCTGGCCGCTGATCGTGCTGGCAGCCATCGCCATACTCGCCGGCGGCGTGATGCTGAACAACAGCAACCTGGCCGTCAACGAGCAGCTGGTCACCGTGGTGGGCCTGCCGGACGACATGGAGGGCTATCGCATCGTGGTGCTCTCCGACATGAACGGCAAGCGCTTCGGCGATGAACAGAGTCTGCTGCTGCGCACGCTGAATGGCATCAAGTACGACGCCATATTCTGCGTGGGCGACATGGTGGGCAAATCCGGCAACGCCGAGCCCTTTTGGGAGTTCATCGATGGCCTGCGGGATCCCGGCAAGGTGTACTTCATCTGCGGCGACAGCGATCCCGGCCCCTACATCAAGGGCGCCCGGGGCACGGAGGGCGTGCTGTCAAAGCTGATCCTGGAGGACTGGATCCTGGGCGCGGTGGAGCGCGGCGCGCACTATGTAGACGCGCCGATGGCCATCCCGGTGAAGACCTCCAGCCTCTGGATCTCCCCCGCCATCATGCTGAACCTGGAGACCGTCACCACCCTGGAGACCTGGCAGGAGCAGACCGACCAGGAGGTGGACGGCGTGCGCAGCGGCATCACCGAGGACTACACCACCCTGCCGCTGACCACCTATCGCGCCAAGCTGGCGCAGCAGCTCTACGACGTGCAGCGGACCATGAGCGCCACGGACATCCACATCTCCCTGGCCCACGAGCCGCCCTCTGACGCGTTCATCTACACCAGCGAGGACCACGATCCCGAGACCGACCGCTTCCTCACCTCGCCGGAGCTGATCATCGCGGGGCACTACTGCGGCGGCGTGTGGCGCGTTCCCGGCGTCGGCGCGATCTACGTGCCGGACGACACCATGCCGCGGGGCGGCTGGTTCCCGGAACAGGAGCGCGTGACCGGGCTGTCCACCGTGGGCGAGACGCAGGTCTTCATCACAGGCGGCATGTCCACCAACTCAAGCGTGCCCCTGATGCCCTTCCGGCTGTTCAACGAGCCGGAGATCTCGGTGCTGACGCTGACCTCCACGCTGCCGGAGAACATGCTGGAGGCCGTCGAGGAATAACCAGACCACTTGAATCCTTCGCTTCATCGCGGAGGATTCTTTTTTTGCATAGTTCCGGCGCAAAGCCGCCATCCTAAAACCGGATATGCGTCCGTTCGGGAGGTGGTCACATGGAGAACAGGGAGAAGCGGCTGCGCTCACAGCTCACCGGCGCGCTTTCAAAGGATGTGGAAACGTTCAGGGCGCTCTTGAACAGTCCCGTCAACTCCGACGCCCAGTTCCGCTTCCTGCGACTGGCGGGCACGGAGCTGTGTGTCATCTACATCGAGGGTATGGCCGACGACAAGAAGATCAACGATTTCGTGCTGCGGGCCTGCGCCGAACGGACGCTGCCGGAGGACATGGTGCCCGACATGGATTACCTTGCGCAGAACGTGCTGGAGATCGCCCAGTGCGAGACGGAGAGCCGGGTGGAGGTGATCCTCGGCAAGGTGGTCACCGGCATGACGGCGGTGCTGATGGACGGCTGCTGCGAGGCGGCGCTGCTGGAGACCCGCGGCTATCCGGCGCGAAACGTGAACCGCACCACCAACGAATCCGTGGTCATCGGCGCGCAGGAGGGCTTCGTGGAGAGCCTGCGCACCAACATGACGCTGCTTCGGCGCTATGTGCCCTCCCCCCGGCTGATCACCGAGTGCCTGGAGGTGGGCCGCGCGGTGCCCTGCCGGGTGGTGCTGGCCTATCTGGAGGGAACGGCGAAGCCGGAGATCGTGGATGCGGTGCGCAGCCGCCTGAAGGGCATCGACGCGCCCACGGTGCAGGGATTGGGTACCGTCCAGCAGCTGATCGAGGACAGCCCATGGGCGCTGCTGCCGCAGCTGCTTGAGACCGAACGCCCCGACCGTGCCGCGTCCTGTTTGATGGAGGGCCAGGTGGCGATCCTGGCAGACAACTCGCCCTGCGCGCTTATCGCGCCGGTGACGCTGTTTCACCAGCTGCACGCCTCGGATGATTCCTTTGCCCGCTGGCAGTACGGCAGCTTCCTGCGGCTGATCCGCGTGGCTGGCATGCTGATCTCCGTGTTCCTGCCGGGGCTGTACATCGCGCTGACGGACTACCACATGCACCTCCTGCCGCTGAGCCTGATCGGCTCCATCGCGGAAGCCCGGGCCAACGTGCCCTTCCCCATACTGGCCGAGATACTCATCATGGAGTTCTCGTTCTACCTGATCAACGAGGCGGGCACCCGCATGCCCCAGCAGATCGGTTCGGCGCTGGGCATCGTCGGCGCGCTGATCCTGGGCCAGGCGGCGGTCTCGGCATCCATCATCAGTCCCATACTCATCATCATCGTGGCCATCACCGGCCTGGGGAACTACGCCATACCGGACTATGGGTTCGGCATCGGCCTGGTGATCTGCCGTCTGTTCGTGATCGCCTTGGGCGCGGCACTGGGGCTGTACGGCGTATGCCTGGCGGCGTTCGTCATGCTCATCAGCCTGTGCGGCATGCGCTCGGTGGGCATCCCCTATCTCGCGCCCGTCGCGCCGCGCAGGCCGCACAACCCGGACCTGCTGCTGCGGCTGCCGGTTTGGCTGCAGCGCAGGCCAATGTTCTTCGCGGCCAACGGAAGGAAGGCGTCCCGATGAGGCTGTCGATCGCCTCCCACCCGGCCCGCTTCGCCGCGCTGGCCGCCGTCGCCGCGCGGTTGTTCCTTGGACTTGCCTTGGACGCGTCCCTGACGTGCAACGGCGCATGGATCTCGGCGCTGATCGGCGGCCTGCTGGCGCAGCCGTGGGCGTTCTGCGTCTGCCGGTTCAAGCCCCGGGGAAAGGCATTGCCTGCGCTATTGGCGCTTCTCTCGCTGCTGGATGCCGCCGGGGTGCTTTCCGCCGTCAACCGCTCGGCGGGCTATCTGGCGCTGGATCGCTCCCCCGCCCTGGCGCTGTTTCTGCCGACGGGCATCGCAGCGCTCTGGTGCGCCTGGCGCAACGGAGACGCCGTTGGCTACGGCGCGATGCTCTGGGTGCGGATCGCACCGGCGCTGCTGCTGGTCGTGGCGCTGTTGCAATGGCCCTATTACCGGCCTGCTTGGCTGTGTCCCATTCTCGGAAGCGGTTGGTCAGAGATCCTCGAGGGCGGCGTGAGGTCAGCGGGATGGATCGCGTCAGCTTCCGCTATATTGTTGCTGCCGGAGGAACAGGATCGTCCCATGGCTTCTGCGACACTTATTCCAATCGCAGCCGGAATATCCGCGATACTGATCGCGCTGCAGCTGATGATGGTGCCCGCACCGCTCTCCTCTGGCGGATGGCTGGACCGGCTGGACGCGCTGCTGTGCAATGGGCGCGCCCCGCTTTACCTGCAGCTGCCAATGATCGCGTTTTGGTTTGCGGGGCTGTTCCATCTCGTGCTGTGCGAGCTGTTTGCCGGGGCGGCGCTGATACAGAGGGTGTTCCGGCGCCTGGACGGCAAGATATGCGCGTTGATCGTCGTTGCAGCAGCACTAATGCTGTCGCGGCTGGAAGCGCTGCCCGCTTGGATAGACGCCGTCGCGCCATGGGCGTACCCGGCAGTCGGCGCATTGACCGCCGCGACAATGCTCTTGAAGGGAGGCCGCAGCCCGTGCTTATCCGAAGCCTGATCGCATTGATCGTCCTGTCCTCACTGACGCTGGGCGGCTGTCACGTCTCCGGCGAGCTGGAGAACCAGGCCTATGTGCTGGTGCTGGGCATCGACCGGGCGGCGGACGGACAGCTTCTCCTCACCGCCCGTGTACCGCAGATCGGCAAGGGCAAGCCCGGTGAGGAGAGCGGCGGCGGGGACTACCTGGCATTCTCCGCGAACGGGGCGGACTGGCCCCATGCACTGGACGCGCTGGAACGGGCCACGCCACGGCAGATGAACCTGAGCCACATCGGCATGATCGTCGTCTCCGAAGCGCTGGCGAAGGAGGAAGGCTTTGGCGAGCTGATCGCCAGGATCGCCAAAACGCCCCACCTGTACACCACCGCCCGCTTCGCGGTCTGCGCAGGACAAGCCTCCGAATTCATCGGCGCCATGAAGACCGTCATCGGCACACGGCTGTCCTCGGAGATCAGCGCCATGCTGGACCACTATGTTCGGCAGGGCTTCGTTCCGGACGGCATCTTCGCGGACGCCTGCTATCTGTCGCGCTCCATCTACGGCGACCCGGCAGCCATACTCTGCCTCCTGATGCCCGGGGAAGCCCCGGCCGTTTCGATGATCGACCCGATAGGCTCCCCGGATGCAGGCATCCAATCCCCCATGCGCCAAAGATACGAAGGCGCTGCGCTGTTCCGCCAGGGACGCATGGTGGGCACGCTGGACGCGGGCCAGACGCGGCTTCTGAACCTGATCCGCGGCAGCATCGAGGCGCTTCCCTTTGAATGTGACGGAAAGGCCTTTACCCTGACGACGGAGGGCAGGCCGCATCTGAGTGTGGATTTGGAGGATGGCGGCGCGGCGCTGTCGCTTCGCGTCAGATTGACCACCCTGGACGACGTGTGCGCCGAGGACGCAAGGAGGCTCGAAGCCAGGCTCGCCTCGTCGCTGATCGACGTGATACGGGAATGCCAGCGACTCGGGGCGGAGCCCTTCGGCTTTTCAGAGGCCGCCGCCGGGCATTTTGCCACCGTGCCGGATTGGCTGGCCAGTGACTGGCGGGAGCAGTACAGGCGTGCGAACGTGACCGTACAGGTCGAAATCCACAGTGTTGAAGCGCAATAGAAAGCGGCGGCCGCAGGGCCGCCGCCGTCGCGTCAACGCCGGGAGTAGCTTCCGCACATGCTCTCGTCGTCGGGCTTGCCGCTGGCGCAGAACTCGCAGGGTTCCACTCGGATGGCCCGCAGGGAGCAGTATTCCTCGTCGCCGCAGTGGTATTCGCAGCTGGACACGCGGCAGTGGATGCTGGTGTTGGGCTTTTTCTGGGACATGATCCATTCCCCCTTCGTTTATTTGCGCATGGCGCAGGCTTATCCTGCCCGTTGAACCGCTGGTTTATGCAATTGCCAAGCGCTGGAAACTATGTTATAATCACAATAGATATTTGCGCGGATGACCGCGGATAAGGAGGAACCTCATGCATTGCGAAAAGCGGATCACACAGGATATGTATTGGGTGGGCGGCAGCGACCGGCGGCTGGCCCTGTTTGAGAACGTCTATCCCGTGCCCGGCGGCGTCTCCTACAACGCCTATCTTGTGCTGGACGAGCAGACCGTGCTGCTGGACACCGTGGACAGGAGCGTCAGCGGGGTGTTCTTTGAGAACCTGGAACACCTGCTGGACGGCCGCAGTCTGGACTATCTGATCGTCAACCACATGGAGCCGGACCACTGCGCCACCATGGCGGAGCTGGTGCTGCGCTATCCGGGCGTGAAGATCGTGACCAACGCCAAGGCGCTGAACATGATCAAGAACTACTTCACCTTCGACATCGACAGCCGCGTGACCCTGGTCAAGGAGAAGGACACGCTCACCACCGGGCGGCACACCTTCACCTTCGTGATGGCCCCCATGGTACACTGGCCGGAGGTCATGGTCACCTACGACACCACGGACAAGGTGCTCTACTCCGCCGATGCCTTCGGCACATTCGGCGCGCTGAACGGCAATATCTTCGCCGACGAGGTGAACTTCGAGGCGGATTACCTGGACGAGGCCCGCCGCTACTACACCAACATCGTCGGCAAGTACGGCACCCAGGTGCAGGCGCTTTTGAAGAAGGCCGCCGCCCTGGACATCCAGATGCTCTGCCCGCTGCACGGACCCGTGTGGCGCAGGGACATCGGCTGGTTCATCGAGAAGTATCAGCTGTGGAGCAGCTATACCCCCGAGGAGGACGGCGTGATGATCGCCTATGCCTCCGTGTACGGCCACACCGAGAACGCCGCCAACATCATCGCCAGCAAGCTGGCCGACGCCGGCGTGCGCAACATGAAGATGTACGACGTTTCCGTCACCCATCCCTCCTACATCGTCTCCGAGGCCTTCCGGGTGAGCCACATCGTGTTCGCCTCCACCACCTACAACGCGGGCATCTTCGTGAACATGGAGAACGCGTTGCACGACATCGTGGCCCACAACCTGCAGAACCGCACCGTGGCCATCATGGAGAACGGCAGCTGGGCGCCCACCTCCGGCGGCCTGATGCGCGAGCTGCTGGGCCGGCTCAAGAACGTGACCATCCTGGAGAGCACGCTGACGCTGAAGTCCGCGCTGAAGGACAGCCAGATAGCGGAGCTGGACGAGCTGGTGAACGCCATCGTCGACACCCTGCCGAAGGCAGAGGTGATCGAGCACAAGGCCAGCGAGGCCATCGAGCCCAACGCCATGTTCAAGCTGAGCTATGGCCTGTTCGTGCTGACGGCCAAGGACGGCGACAAGGACAACGGCTGCATCATCAACACCGCGGCCCAGCTGACAAGCAACCCCAACCGCATCACCATCGCCGTGAACAAGGGCAACTTCACCCACGACATGATCCTGAAGACCGGGCTGTTCAACGTGTCGGTGCTGACCACGGAGGCGCCCTTTGACATCTTCAAGTACTACGGCTTCCAGTCGGGCCGCGACGTGAACAAGTTCCCAGGCAGCGGCTTCCCCCGCAGCAAGAACGGCCTGATCTTCATCACCGGCTGCGTGAACGCGTTTATCTCCGGCAAGGTGGTGGAGAGCCACGACTACGGCACCCACACCCTGTTCGTGGCCGACGTGACCGAGGCCCAGGTGCTCTCCAGCGCCCCCTCCGTCACCTACGCCTACTACTTCGACCATATCAAGCCCAAGCCGCCGAAGCTCGCCGAGAAGAAGGTGGGCTGGGTCTGCAAGATCTGCGGCTACGTCTACGAGGGCGAGGAGCTGCCCGCCGACTTCGTCTGCCCCCTGTGCAAGCACGGCGCGGCGGACTTTGAGAAGCTGAAATAGGTGCAGGCAAAGCGGGAGCCGGTTTCCATTCGGAAACCGGCTCCATTTCTATGCCTCCGCCGCGCTCTTGCCCGCCAGGGCCCCGGTGGACCAGGCGATCTGCAGGTTGAAACCGCCGGTGGCGGCGTCCACGTCGATCAGCTCCCCGGCGAAGTAGAGCCCGGGCAGTCTCTTGCTCTCCATGGTGGAGGGGTTGATGTCCTTCACGCTCACGCCGCCCCGGGTGATGATGGCCTCGTTGTAGTCCCGCAGGGCCTTGGGCGTCAGTGGCACGTGCTTGATGACGTTGAGCAGCGCCGCGCGCTGCTGGGACGTCACGCCGTTCACCGGCATCGTGGGCGTCAGCCCCGCCAGCTTCACCAGCTGCTCCGCCAGGTTGTGCGGCGCGAGGCCGTCCATCACGGAGATCAGCTGCTTGCGGGACATGGCCTTGAAATCGCGCAGGAGCCGTGCGTCCAGCGTTTGATCGTCCAGGGCGGGTTTCAGGTCGATCTCCATGCGGACGCCCGACAGGTCCCCGGGAAGGTAGCTGGAGAGGGTCAGCGCCAGCGGGCCGGAGATGCCAAAGTGGGTAAACAGCATCTCGCCCATGTCGGAATACAGCTTCTTTTCCTTCTTGCCGCCCGTCTGCCAGGCCGTCAGCCGCACGTTCTTCAGCGAAAGCCCCGTCAGCACGCCCGGCCAGCTTTCAACCGTCTCGATGGGCACCAGCGCGGGCAGGGTCTCCGTCACGGCGTGGCCTGTCTCCTCGGCCATGCGGTAGCCGTCGCCGGTGGAGCCGGTGGAGGGATAGCTCAGCCCTCCGGTGGCCAGGATCACCGCGTCCGCCGGAAGCGCTTCGCCACCCTCCAGCTTTGCGCCTGTGCAGCGGCCTTCCTTTTCGATCAGCCCCTCCATGCGGATATTCAGGCGCACGCGCACGCCCTCCCGGTCCAGGCCCCGCTTCAGCGCGCCGATCACGTCGCTGGCCTTGTCGGAGACGGGAAACACCCGGTTTCCCCGCTCCACCTTCACCGGCGTGCCCAGGCCCTCCACCAGGTCCATCACGCCGCGGTTGTCCAGGTTGGCAAAGGCGGCGTACATAAAGCGCGGGTTGCGGAAGATATTGCGCTGGAACTCCTCCATGTCCGCTGCGTTGGTCAGGTTGCAGCGGCCCTTTCCGGTGATGTACACCTTCTTGCCCAGCTTCTCGTTGCGCTCCAGCAGCGTGACGGCCGCCCCGCCCCTTGCCGCAAAGAGCGCGGCCATCATACCGGCCGCGCCTCCGCCTATAACGATGATTCGCTTCTGACTCATTTCAATCCCCTGTCACTCGGTGGTCCTGGCCAGGTACACGTCGTACTGGCCCCAGATGCTCTCCATCTCTTCGAAGTACTCGGTCACCTCGTGCCGCCTGCGCTGGCCCAGCGCCACGATCAGCGCGTTGATCAGCGACAACGGCGCGGCAAAGGAGTCCACGAAGGAGGACATGTCGCTCTTGGCCATCAGGCAGGTGTCCGCCGTGGCGTGCAGCGGCGAAAGCGGGCCGTCGGTGATGGCGATCAGCGAAGCGCCCCGGCCACGGGCGAACTCCATGGCCTCGATGGAGCGGGCCGTGTAGCGCGGGAAGGAGATGCCGATCAGCAGATCGCCCTCGCCGATGCGGGCCAGCTGCTCGAACACGTCGCTGACGCCGCTGGTGACCACGGTCACGTTCGGGAAGATGAAGCGCAGGTAGTGGCCGAAGAACTCGGCGATAGGCGCGGAAGCCCGCAGGCCCAGCACGTAGATGCTGCGCGCGCCGATGATCTTTTCTATGGCGTCCTCGAAGGCGTTGATGTCCATCTCATCCAGCGTGGAGCGGATGTTCTGGATGTCTGCCTTCAGCACCTTGTTGACAGTTGTCTTGGATGCATTACAGCTAAGGGCAATGTTGGTTTGGCTGAGATTCAACCCGGCAAGCCGGATGATCTCACGATACTTGGTCATAAATGGTGACCTCCTTCGTAATGAATTTACGCTGCAAAGCGTATGAATTCATTATAAAGGGAATCGGTATCATCTGACCGGAATCACGGTATCCGAATCCCGGATTCGCGGTATCGTCGAAAACGGAATAGCGGTACTGTAACGCCGGAACGGCGGTTCAGAATCGCCCGGAATACTCACCCAAAGCGCACGCTGGAGGCTGCAGCACCTTATGTATATGCAGGAA
>CACWZP010000013.1 GCA_902765395.1 uncultured Eubacteriales bacterium | reverse complement strand
CGCAACGCGGACCGGGTGAAGGTGGCGTGCCTGGCGCAGCTGGTGAACGTGATCGCGCCGATCATGACGCGAAACGGCGGGGGCTGCTGGGCGCAGACGATCTACTGGCCCTTCCTGCACGCCTCGAAGTACGGCCGGGGCACGGCGCTGAGGGCGCTGGTGGACACGCCGGTGTACGATTGCAGCGACTACGAGGGCGTGCCGGTGATCGACGCCACGGCGACGGTGGCGGACGACGGCGGCGTGACCGTGTTCGCAGTGAACCGGGACATGGCCGAGGACTTCTGCCTCGATATCGACCTGCGAGCCTTCGGCGACATGAAGATTTCCGAGCACATCCTCCTGCACCACGACGACGTGAAGGCCGTGAATACCGAGGAAGCCCCGGAGAACGTGGCCCCCACGGCCGGCCCCGGCGGCGCAGTGGACGGCGGCCAGGCGCAGGTAAAGCTGCCCGCCCTCAGCTGGAACGTGATCCGGTTCGAAAAGGCGTGATCGAACGCAATACGGCCCGCCCCCACCGGCGGGCCGATTCCAAATTGAGATAGGCTGGTGTCGCCCATGAATGCATCGAATTACACTCGGTCGCCATACAACGGCCCCTTCATCGCTCAGCGGGCCGATCCCTATGTGCTCCGGGAGGGAGGGCAATGGTATTTCACCGCCTCCGTGCCGGAGTACGACCGCATCGCCCTGCGCCGCGCGGATTCCCTGGAGGGGCTTCAAACGGCGGGGGAGACCGTCGTCTGGCGCACCCATGAATCCGGCGAAATGAGCCAGCACATCTGGGCGCCGGAGCTGCACAGGCTGGATGGAAGGTGGTATATCTACTTTGCCGCCAGCCGCAAGGACGACATCTGGGCGCTGCGGCCCTGGGTGCTCAAGTGCGAGGGCGAAGACCCTTTGGCCGATCCCTGGACGGAGTGCGGCATGCTTCGCCGTGCCGACGGCGATGATTTCAGCTTCACGGATTTCTCCCTGGACATGACGGTTTTCGAGGTAAAGGGCCGTCGCTATGCCGTCTGGGCCGAGAAGGTGAGCGTGGGCCGCAAGATCTCCAACCTGTACATTGCCGAAATGGCCGACCCCCTGACGCTCAAGACTCCGCAGATGCTGCTCTCCTCGCCCTCCTACGCTTGGGAACGCCACGGGTTCTGGGTGAACGAGGGCCCGGCGTTTATCGTCCATGGGGACAGGGTGTATCTCACCTTCTCCGCCAGCGATACCAGCCCCGCCTACTGCATGGGTCTGCTCTGGGCCGATGTCGACGCCGACCTGATGGACATTTCATCCTGGCACAAGCTGAATAAGCCCGTCTACGCCACGAATGTGGAGCGCGGCTTGTTTGGCCCGGGCCACAACACCTTTTTCACGGACGAGGCCGAGCAGGTCTATACCGCCTACCACGCCCGGCAATACGACGAGATCGTCGGCGATCCCCTCTACGATCCCAACCGCCATTGCTACATTATGAAAGTGCCCTTTGAGAACGGCCTGCCGGTGTTCTCAAGCGACAACCAGATGTTTCAGCAATGACGGAATACAATGGATTTGAAATAGCTCTGCTTTATCCCCGGTTTCCCGGATCTCAATGGCGCAGAGTGCTTGCGGCAGGTGGCGGAGGACTGTGCGAGGATGGCGGCGCTCTTCAATGAGAAGCCGGGAGACACAGTCGCCTTCGAGCCGCTGCCCAAGGCGAAAACCTACCGCATCTGCGTGGGGGATATGCGCTGCCGTCGCGCACCGCGGCGTTGCGGCCACTTCGTTGACCCGGGAAGGACATCGCCATGTGCGCGCTGCTGACCGGCGCCAAGCCGATCATCATCGGCGAGGATACCACCGAAGCCGACCTCAGGAAAACATGAAAAGAAATGATATACATACCGGACAGGGGCGGCGGCGCTTCCCCTGTCTTGACTTTTGATCTCAATTGCGATATTGTCTTCTTGGTGCAATGCTTGAATCTTCCCTTGATTAAGCATTGTCCGACTTGAAGTCCTTCATCAAAACCGGCAACAGAAAGAGGCTGAAATGACTCAACGATCCGTCAACGAACTCGTGGTGCTGCTGCCTCTGCTGATTCAAATCGTGGGGCTGATCTTCGCCGTGCTGGTGGACTCCTATATGAACGGGCAGCAGAAGCGGGTGCTGCTGAGCGTCGCCGCGCTGGCGTTCGCGCTGGTGGTGGAGAACTACCTGGAATACCTGATGTGCATGCGCGCGTCGCTTTGGTATCCCAGGCTGATCGCCGCCATCGTCGGCTACGCCATGCGCCCGGCGATCCTGGCGCTGTTCTGCCACATCGTCAGCCCGCGCCGCAACCATTGGCGGGCGTGGGCAATGGTGGGGCTGAACGCGGCGATCCACGCCACGGCGCTGTTTTCTGACATTTGCTTTACGATCAGCGCGGACAATCGCTATCACGGAGGGCCTTTGCGCTATGCCTGCGGGGTTTTCAGCGCCATCCTGCTCGCCGATCTGCTGTACCTCACCCTGAAGGAATACCGCCGCGTGCGCAGGCAGGAGATGGTCATGCCCATCTTCGTGGTCGCGGTGATTGTCGTTTCGTATGTGCTGGACGCGCAGATTCGGGGAGCGGAGCAGATCGAGGAATTCCTGACCATTGGCATCGTCAGCTGCTGCGTGTTTTTCTATATTTGGCTGCATATGCAATTCGTCCGCGAGCATGAGCGCGCCCTGGAGGCGGAGCAGCGCATTCAGATCATGATGACCCAGATCCAGCCGCACTTCCTGTACAACACCATAATTGTTGACAAACCACCACTTCGTGTTATAATGAAATTGAACGTATAGGCTGGGAAAGGAAGCGATGTCAAGACATTTCATTAATTCTGTTTGCTGTTTTCTGTTTTCTTTGAATATGGGACATGGTGACGGAGATGACTTGAAATGACTACATTGCGAATTCGACTGAGCTTGGCGGAGAATGCGAAAGCTGTGGCGAAGATTTTCAGCAAACATGCCTATGATGTCGATCTGCGCGACGAAAGGCATGTGGTAGACGCAAAATCGACGCCCGGCGTATTGAGCCTGAAGCTGTCAAGCCCGTTAACGGTAGAGGTACACGCCGACGATTGCGACGACCTGTTGCATGAATTACAGCCCTACACGCTATGATTGACTGGGATGATCCAATCCTGGCATACGGGACAGCAGGGAAACAGAATCCCTGCTGTCCCGTTTTGTATACTTGCAAACCGTTTTCTGTGTTAAGTTTAAATGCATATTCTTTACATGCTTGCTTTTTGATACACATGTGTGTTAAAATAAATTAACAGCATGACATCTCTCGATTTCAGACACGATGTGCCGACACGACCATGTCAGAGAAGGGAGGTGTTTATTGTGGTCACGCTCAACATCCGGCTGGGCGCGGCAGAAGAAATTCGATCGTTTGTCAATCTGGCCAATCATTATCCGTTTACGATTATTCTCAGGCAGGACAGATATGCTGTGGATGCCAAATCGCTTCTGGGGATCTACAGCCTGGATCTGAGGGCCCCCATTATCGTTGAAGCCTATACAAGCCAGGCTGGGAACTTGATTGATACGCTGATGAAGTATTCTGTTTAATGGCTAAAACAGATGATTCAGATGCCTGCAGGAATTCATAGCCACAAAACAGGGCCGCCCTTCCGTTTGGAGGGGCGGCTCTGCGCTGTCATTGGTTTGCGGAAAAACACCTCGATTTATTACGCCTTGATCAGGTTTTCCAGCGTCTCAAAGAGGATCTCCGGTTCCACGGGCTTTGAGAGGTGCGCGTTCAATCCGGCCTGCATGCTGCGCTGCACATCCTCGTCGAAGGCGTTGGCCGTCAGTGCGATGATCGGGATTCCCTGCGCGTCCTTTCGATCCATGGCCCTGATCAGCCGTGAGGCTTCCAGACCGTCCATCTCCGGCATGCGCATATCCATGAGGATAGCGTCATAGTATCCGGGCTCGTGGCCGGCAAACATTTCGACGGCGACTCTGCCGTTCTCCGCGTGATCGACCTGCATATCCCGCATGCTGAGCACCATCATCATGATTTCCGCGTTCACGGCGACATCCTCCGCCAGAAGCACGCGGCGACCGGTCAGATCGACCGTCTTCCGGAACAGATTTGCATTCTTCTTTTTAAAGACCTTGTGAAACTCATCCATCACCGAGCCGGCGAAGAGCGGCTTGGCGGCGAAGGTATCCACGCCCGCGTCACGGGCCTCGTCCTCGATGTCGTCCCAGCTGTAGGCGGTCAGTATGATGATCGGCGTGTTGTAGCCGACGATGGCGCGGATCTGTCGGGTCGTCTCCAGTCCGTCCATCTCCGGCATCTTCCAGTCCACCAGGATCAGGTTGTAGTCCTCCCGGCGGGCGTGGCGCATCTTCACCATCCCGATGGCGTCCTTGCCGGACAACGCCATATCGCAGCTGATACCGAGCTGGCCGAGCACGACCTGCGCGTGTTCGCAGGCGATGCGGTCGTCATCGATCACCAGCACATTCATCTCATTTGCGCGAAGCTCGGCTTCCCCGCTGTCCGACGCAATATGGCGGGCTTGCCCCAGCGTGACGGTCACCGTGAAAGTGCTGCCGACGCCCTTTTCGCTCTCTACCTCAATGTGCCCGTTCATCAGCTCCACGATGCTCTTGGTGATGGGCATGCCCAGGCCGGTGCTGCCATATTTATTTGTGGTGGAGGAATCCTCCTGCGAGAACGCGTCGAACAGCCTGGGCAGGAAATCCTTGCTCATGCCGATGCCGGTATCGCTGATGGTGAAGCGCAGCGTCGCCTTGCCGTCCATCCGAGCCACATCTTCGATGATGAAGCTGACGGTGCCGCCCTCGGGCGTGAACTTCACAGCGTTGCCGAGGATGTTGATCAGCACCTGTCGGAGCTTCGTATCATCGCCGATGTAGGATTCGTCGATCTGACCCTTTGTCCGGCAGTCGTAACGCAGCCCCTTGTCCCGGCACTGTCCGCTGATGATGGTGTTGACCTGCTCCAGCGCCTTGGAGAAGGAGAACTCCTCCTGCTTGATGACCATGCGTCCCGATTCAATGCGGGACATGTCCAGAATATCGTTGATGATCCCCAACAGATGGTGGGCGGAGGTGCCGATCCTTTCCAGGCGATCCCGTGTCTTGTCCGAGATATCCGGATCGTTCAGCGCGATGCTGTTCAACCCAATGATGGCGTTCATGGGGGTGCGGATCTCGTGGCTCATGTTGGAGAGGAAGGCGGTCTTCGCCTTGTTGGCCGCCTCCGCCGCCGTCAGCGCGTCTTGCAGGGCCTGTTTTTGCGCCACGGTCTTTCGGGTTTCCATATCCACGTCCACAAAGCACGCGCCGACGAGGTGCACCTGATTATCCGGGCGTTCCCCGGGATGGCGCACGCCGGCAAAGCGCACTTCCTCCCACGTATCCCTGTCATGCCTGTGCACCATATACCGATAGGCGATGACCCGCCGTTCCAACAGCTGCGCTTTGACATTTTCTATCTGGACAAAGCGCAGGAACTCCTCTCGGTATTCCTCCTTGATGTTCGCGTTCGCGTAAGCGGTCACGGCGGCGATATAACGGAAATGGTCTCCCACGTGAAAGCCATTGTCGACGTCGCTGTGTGCCTGATAGCACACACCCGCATCGTTGTCAAGATCCAGGTAGTAGACGCTCCAATAGTCGGAAGCCAGCGCGGTGATCAGGCGGGTTTGCTCCTCCTTCTGCTGCTTCTGGGCGAGCAGCTCCTCCTGGAGTTGTAGCCGCTGCTCCATTTCCGCCTGTTTCACCCGGTTTTCGGCGTCGGCGGTCTCCTTTTCCAGAACGAGCCTCGCGTTTCTTCGGGTCTGACGGATGATGAACGCGAAGAGCGCCAGCAGAACGGCGACCGTCAATAGCGACTGAATGACGCTCCTGCGAATGATGCCGTCGGAAATGGCGCTGATGTTGTTGCTGATGACGCTCTCTCGGATCAGGTAAGTCAGGCGCCAGTCCGTACCCTCGATCGGCACATAGCTCAGCGTTTCCCGGATGCCATTGAAGGTGAAGCTGACCACGCCGCGATTGCCCATGGTAAAATCGCTGACCAGGCCATCGTAGGAATAGCCTGGCTCAAACTCCGCGTTCCGCATGGCATCGAGCAGGTTGTCCTCCATTGCAAGGCCGCCCAGAACGGTGTTGCTCAGGGCGATGCCGTCGCTGGTATAGATATTGCAGAAGGTCGCGCCGTCCTCCTGCGCATCCATGGAGACGCCCGCGAGCATTTCCTTCATATCGATCTGCATGAAGCAGGCTGACAGTTCCTCATCGTTGAACCGTATCCGCGTGGGCACGGCGATGATGACCTTCTTGTCCACGCCGCCCAGATTCTCCGCCAGGATTTCAGGCCCGCTGAGGGCGTTGAAATCAAGATGATACAGATTGCTTTAATCCCGCGGCCCGGTGGAGGTGTAAATCAGACCGCTATCGCTGACAAAGGCAAAGCGCTCCAGTTTGAAGAGCTGTTTGATTCGTGTCTGATAGGCCTGAAGGTGCGCGCCGTCGCTCAGATCCTCCTCGGTCATCAAATCCAGCGCGGTATGGATGACGTTGATCTTCTCCTGCATGTTCGCCGAAACGACCTGCTCCCGGCGGCCGGCCAGCTCATCCAGGTAGAGAAGGCTGACGGAGCGGACCGCCGATTCCGTGTCATTCCTGGCGTTGCCGCCCATCCACATCGTTCCGAAAACCAATATGAATACAAGTATGACGCTTCCTATGGCGGAGGCCAGAGTGATTCCCTTTTGTCTGCTGGTCATAACGATACCTGCCTTATAAAAAGCATTTCATGTATAAACGTTATAGGATAGCTTCATGAATAGTTTACCACAGGGAACATGTTTCGGCAAGAGGATTTGCCACAGGTGTCTCCACGATGAAGGGCGTTTTCTACGGCGGCGGCTTCAAATTCCTGGGCGTGCAGCTGCTGGGCGTCGCCTCGGTGATCGCCTGGACGGTGGTCATCATCACCATCGTATTCTCCATCATCAAGGTCACCATCGGCCTGCGGGCCAGCGCCGAGGACGAGGTCATGGGCCTGGATCGCTCGGAGCACGGCCTGCACACCGCCTATTCCGGCTTCACCATCATGGCGGACAGCAGCCTGGAGGATGCCGAGCTCGTGGCTGTTCCCGCCGAGGAATATGAAGCGCCTGTGAGGGCAGTCAAGGAGAAGGCTCCCGATGCGTCGGTCTACACCAATGTGCGCATCATCTGCCGCCCGGCCAGCCTGGAACCCCTCAAGAAGAATCTGAATAAGATCGGCGTCACCGGCATGACGGTCACCAACGTCATGGGCTACGGCGCGCAGAAGGGCAAGCCGGAGTACTACCGCGGCACGCCGGTTGAAATCACGCTGCTGCCCAAGATACAGGTGGACATCGTGGTCAGCAAGGTCCCGGTCCGCATGGTCGTCGAAACCGCCAAGCGCGTGCTGCACACCGGCCACATCGGCGACGGCAAGATCTTTGTCACCGATGTCGAAAACGTCGTGCGCGTCCGCACCGGAGAAAAAGGCTACGACGCGTTGCAGTCTGAATAGGGGGTTCCTGATGGAACAGACCAAGCGCCCAACAGGCGGGGAATACCCCTGTCGCCCAACCGCATGGCGCGGAAGTGTGAAAGGGGCACCTGCACCTGTTTCGAGGCCGCGAACCGGCGGGCGGTGAGCACGGACTCCGAGTTGTCATGAAACACGGGATGTGGACAAGGGCTTTTGCAGTCGGTTCATATATGCGTTTGAAGACGCGTTTGAAAACCCGTGCGTGCTGCTCCCTGGTCGGGCCAGGCAGCGCCGCAAACCCTGTTCGCTCCTGTTTCGGCCTGCCGTTTCCAGACAACTGATCCCTGCATATACAGGAGGCACCCCTTCAGGCCCTGGCGGGTGCCGGGGGAAGGGGTGCCTCCTGTTAATGGCACAGTGTGCCGCCGCCGGTTTGCTATTCGCCTTCGTGTTCCTTTCTATACTGTCCAAGCAATCCGTCGTACTTCCTGCCGGCCACGCGGAAGTACATCTCAAAGCCCAGCGTCATCGCCGCGAATACGACCAGCGCGATGCCCAGGAACAGCGCCCACGCGCCGGGCTTGGCCGTCGGAAACCAGCCGAAGGCCACGGCGATGCCCGTCAAAAGCGGCATGAACAGCGCGCCGAACAGCATCAGCCGCCTCGTGTAGCGCATATTTTTGATGATGTTGTCGGTGAAACACAGGTATTGCACAAACGTGCCCACAGTGGAAAGCAGCAGCATGGCGATGATCGCCGTCGCCTCAATCTGCCTCTCTCCCATCAGCAGGGCAATCACCAGGTAGACCAGCACGCTTCCCGTGAAGGCCAGGCTGGCCCCGGTCTTCCACTCCAGAACGCCCTTCATAAAATTCTTCATGTTCACGACCTCCTCGTCGGCATCAGTTTTTGCTTGATGGCCGGTGCATACTGCCTCGACACGCACTGTCTCTCGCCGTTCTCCAGCGTCACGGTCAGCCGCCCGCCAAAATCAGGGTGGATGGACCGGATCGCCCGAAAGTTGACCACCATCGCCTTGGAGATGCGCACGAAGTCCGCGCCGCCCAGCTTTTCCTCGATCTCGTACAGCCGCAGCGGGCACTCGTACACCGCCTCTTTCGTATAGCAGAATGTGCGCTTGTCCACGCTCTCGAAGTAGAGGATGGCCTTGGCGTCCAGCAGGTGGTAGTCGCCGTCCAGGATGCCGGTGATCTTCTGCTCCTGCACCCGCAGCATGGCCACGATGCGCAGGATGTCCTCGTCGATGGCCGGGCAGCGGATCGTGATCTCAGGCGACTTCAATCGGGCGTCCTGCTCGATTTCAACTCTCATTCGCGTTCCTCCTCTCGCTCACGGGAACATTATAGAAAAATCCCACTGACAAATCAATGGGATTCACACCAAGTGGTTGAAAATGGCGACCAACCTGCAAGACAATGGCCTCTTTTTCTTTCCCGATGAACGTTGCGAGGGATTTGGACGTAAAGCCGGTTCGGGAGCCTGAACGAAATCACTGTACCGGGGGTGGGCGGCTCATGGCTTTTTGCCGGGCCCTGATGACGCACCGGCGCCGCTGGCCGGATGGGAAGCACCGTCAGCGCGGACGGATGACAACGACTGCGCAGGGCCGTGTGGACAGGGGAACCCTTGATATGGTATAATAAGGATCAGTGAACCGGTCGCATGAAGTGCGGCGGTTGCGCGGTTCGCCGGAAGCCCGAAGGGATTACGGTGAAAATCATGGCATAATCGGAGACCTGTGACACCATGAGGAGGTTGAAACCATGCAACAAAAGAAAAAGCTGGCCCTGTCCACCCAGATCTTCATCGCGCTTGTGATCGCGATCATCGCCGGCGTGGCGCTGACGAGCCGCCCGGAGATTGCCACGAGCTACATCAAGCCCTTCGGCACCATCTTCCTGAACCTGATCAAGTGGATCGTGTGCCCGCTGGTGTTCTTCTCGATCATGGCGGGCGTGGTGTCCATGCGCGACATCAAGAAGGTGGGCGTCATCGGCGGCAGCACCGTGGTCTACTACCTGTGCACCACCGCCTTCGCGGTGGCCATCGGCCTGTTGTTTGCCAACCTGCTCAAGGGCATCTTCCCGGTGCTGTCCACCACGGACCTGGCCTACGAGCCCTCGGCCACGGGCGTCAACTTCATGGACACCCTGGTGGGCATCTTCCCGTCCAACTTCATCAAGCCCTTCGTGGACGCCAACATGCTGCAGATCATCGTGGCTTCGCTGTTCATCGGCTTCGCGCTGATCCTGATGCACGACGGCAAGGAGGCCGACTTCTCTGTGGTGAACATCGCCAACGACATCTGCATGAAGGCCATGGAGATGATCCTGAAGCTGAGCCCCATCGGCGTGTTCTGCCTGCTGTGCCCGGTGGTGGCCGAGAACGGCCCCGCGGTGCTGGGCTCGCTGGCGAAGGTGCTGCTGGTGGCCTACCTGGGCTATGTCGTGCACGCGGTGGTGGTCTATTCCGCGTCGGTGAAGGCGCTGGGCGGCCTGAGCCCGCTGAAGTTCTTCAAGGGCATGCTGCCCGCCATCATGATGGCCTTCTCGTCGGCCTCGTCGGTGGGCACGCTGCCGCTGAACATGGAGTGCACGGAGAAGCTGGGCGCTGACCGGGAGGTCGCCTCCTTCGTGCTGCCCCTGGGCGCCACCATCAACATGGACGGCACCGCCATCTACCAGGGCGTGTGCGCCGTGTTCATCGCCTCGTGCTATGGCATCACCCTCACCTTTCCCCAGATGCTGACCATCGTGCTGACCGCCACGCTGGCCTCCATCGGCACGGCGGGCGTGCCCGGCGCGGGCATGGTCATGCTGGCCATGGTGCTGCAGTCCGTGGGCCTGCCCGTGGAGGGCATCGCCCTGGTGGCCGGCATCGACCGCATATTCGACATGGGCCGCACCGTGGTGAACATCACCGGCGACGCTTCCTGCGCCATCGTGGTGTCCCGGATGCAGCGCAAGCGGGCGAAGGGATGACACGTGGAACGGGCCCGGCGAGAGACATGGAAGCGGGGCCGCGCGCCTGTTCTGAACGGGTTTGGGTTTACCGAGGATTATTCCATATTTCCCAAATATCCATCTTGAAAAAACGCGCCTGGCGATATATAATGGTAAGCGGTGACTAACGAGGCGCTATCGCCCATCCCGCAGCGGCGTCAAAGACAGACACCTGCGCGGTGGGCGTTCTTAACGGATGGGGGTTAGTTTTGCCTAATATTGACCGGGAGCGCCCCATGAATCGCGACAACTGGGATGGGCGCAACAGCACCATCGGACGCGGCGCGCCATGCTGCGATTTCCACATTATCGATGTCAGCCGCTGCCCGGATTACGCCAGCCGACAAGATATAATCAGGAATGGAGAACCGGATCATGCTTGCGATCAAACTCATCGTGGAAGGCCTCGGGCTCGGCGCTCTGCTGGTGCTCGTCTGTGCCGTCGGCATCAGGAACGGCGCGATCGGAATGGTGCATCTGTACGACAAGAAGGTGCAGGAGCGCGTCATAGGGCTCGTCATGACGACGGCGGAAGCCATCCGGAAGCGGAGTGTGCGCATCAGGTGCCTGTGCCTTCCCGGGTATATGGCCTATGTGCTCGCTTGCGTATACGCGATCAACGGCACGCGGAGCTTCGTGCCCGGCTTCTGGCAGTCGCTTGCGATCCTGTCCATCATGAACCTGGTCGACCGACTTCTGATCGAAGAATATTGGGTGGGGCATACCAAGGCCTGGATCATTCCCGGCACCGAGTATCTGAGGCCGTATATTTCCGCAAAGGACAAACGGCAGAAATGGGTGATGGGAACGGTCGGCATGGCGGTATTCGCCGCCGCGCTCTCCGGGATCGTGTGCCTGATGCCGGGATAGGAATGGGGAACAACCGGCCGGACACGACGCTCGGCTGGAGCGGTACGCGGGCGGGGCGCGCCCCGGAAGGTCTTGTATACTGATTGAACATCGGGAGGGAAAACCATGCTTTTGACGGTATTTCTGGCGATCATATTCTGCGGGGCGATCACGATGCTGCTGGTTTCGGCGGTGGCCTTCGTCCAGGAAACGAGGTTCTTCTCGTCGGCCCCGAAGGAGGCCCGGGAGGTTTTGAAGCCGAGAGAAGCGGAATTGTTCCGCGGCGCCCGGGCCATGGGATGGGTGATGATGGTCATGAGCATCGCGATGATCCTGGGCGTGGGCGTCGTATCCATCTGGGACGGCTTCCGGAGCGGCTATACCTTCATGGGCTTCTTTGTGCGGTTCGTGACCATCTTCACGATCTACAAGGCCTATGACATGGTCTTCTTCGACTGGTTCCTCCTCTGCAGATTCCACTTCTTCCAGCATTACTTCCCGGAGACGGAGTCGGCGCTCAAGGGCAGGAAGTATGGCTACAACATCAAAAGCCAGCTGCTGAAGCTGCTGGTCATATTCCCCGCGGCATCCGCGCTCGCGGCCTGGATCTGCACGTTGTTCTGACACGATGGCGCGGCTTCCGCTGGACGGGGCGAGACGCCGCGAAGCCAAATCCCCGAATACGCGCCGCGGATGCGCTCTTTAGCGAGCGCCCGCCGGGTCGCGATCGGCCGAATGAGCCGCCAATAAGACGCCTTGAACGCCGCATGGGTTCAGGCGCCTTTTTGATTTCAGGAGGCTTTGGATGCCCGGAGAGCCCCGATGGATGCCGGCCATAAGCCGCGGCGTGAACGTCGACCTGCGTACAGAGACGGGAAGCCTGAAGTGTGCACGGACTGATTACAAAAACGGCAGCCATGCAGGAATCCGGGGGGGGGGCGTTTATCGAAAGTAAACAGGATGTGGAAGGGGGTGAACGCCAGATGAAGGAAGCCTTATATCAATTTATCCATGGGCATTATACGGAAATGCTCGCGGTTTTGCCCATGGCGCTCCTGCTGGTTGGCCTGCTGATCGCGGTGGGGATCGATGCCTATCTCCAGAAGCGGAAGAAGCAGATCATGCTGATGATCTGCGTGCTGGTGTTCAGCCTGAATATGCAGAATCTGGTGGATCACCTGCTGACGGTCGGGAAGCCCGCGATCATGCTGAGGAGGGCGGTCGACATCTACGGCTATTCCATCCGGCCGCTCATCCTGCTGCTCTTCCTGCATATCGTCAGCCCGAAGAAGCCCGGCAGGGCGCTCTGGATACTGATCGTCGTCAACGCGGCGATCCACCTGACGGCGCTGTTTACGGACATCTGCTTCACGATCAACGGGGATAACAAGTTCCAGGGCGGATGGCCGGTGTTGAAGAACAGTTGCCTGATCCTGCTGGGGCTGCTCGTCTTTTCGACGTTTCGGGACTACCACCCCTCCAAGCGCAAGGAGAGCTGGATCCCCATATTCTCGGTGTTCATACTCCTGCTGGCGCTGGTGCTGGACGGCTCCGTGGCCGAAACGCCGCAGCCGTCAGCTTCCTGACCATATCCATCGTGATCAGCAGCGTGCTCTACCATATCTGGCTGCACTTCCAGTTTGTCCGGGCGCACGAAAACGCGCTGGCGGCGGAGCAGCGCATCCAGATCATGATGACCCAGATCCAGCCCCACTTCCTGTACAACACCCTCGCCACCATCCGCAGCCTGTGCCTGCGCTCCCCGGAGACGGCGGCGCAGACCATCTATCTGCTCAAGCCGGTCAGCCCGCTGGAGCTGGATGAGGAGGTGGCCTACGCCTGTGCCAGGAAGCCGCGGCATTCTGCGGGGCACATCGTCGCCCAGACCTTTGGCAACTTTGAAATCCTCGTGGACGGGGAGACGCTGGCGTTTCGCCGCGCCAAGAGCAAGGAGCTGCTGGCGTATCTGATCGATCGCAACGGGAAGGGCGTCACCCGGCCCGGCATCTTCGCGGCCCTTTGGGGGACGCGCCCTATGACCGAACCATGCAGAAATACCTGGATGTCGTCGTCCGCTCCCTGCGGGAGACCCTCCGCGACGCGGGAATCGAGGAGATCCCGGAAGTCAAGAGCGGCAACCTGCGCATACGGCCGGAGCAGCTGGATTGCGACCTGTACCGCTTTCTGGAGGGGGAAGCGGAGGCCGTCAACGCCTATCGGGGAGAATACATGCAGGACTATTCCTGGGCGATCTTCAACACGGAATCCCTCGCCCTGCACGACGGAAAAGATTAAATATGTATTAACCGGCTCGCGCTGATCGTAGAACAGGCCATGTCTGATGGACATTTGACGGACATGGCCTGATAATATATCTTATATGGTGTGTATAGTTACTCAAACGCTTTAGTCGAGAAGGATTACCCTATGATGAAGCGCATTCTGGCTCTGGTTCTCAGCCTGCTGATGGTGGCCGGTATGGCCGGCATGGCGGAAGAGGCCGCTCCGGCAGCGGACTATACCGCCGGCACGCCCTGGCTGGATCCAGAGATCCTTGGCAGCGTGACGGAGGATACCCCCGCGGAGCTCAAGGACACTTTGCCCTGTACGCCAACAAGGACAAGATTCTGACGGCAGAGATGCCGGCGGGCATGCCCATGGCCGGACCGGCCGTCGACGCCCAGATGCAGCTGGCCTACGACATGGTCAGCATGTATATGCAGGATGCACCTGAAGGACACGACGCGCAGCTGGCCTACAACCTGTACTGGATGATGATGGACTGGGACAGCCGCAATGCCGTGGGCGTGGAACCGGCGAAGAAGCTGGTCGATGATTTCGAGGCTCTTTCCTCCATTGAGGAGCTCTCCCAATACGTGGTCGATACGCCCTACGAACAGCAGCTCGGCTGCGCCTGGAAGTCCGGCGGAACGATCAACCCCAACGATTCGTCTTCCGTGCTGCTTGCGGTCATGCCTATGACGCCGATGCTGGAGGACGCGGGGGAATACCTGGAGCAGACCCAGATGGGCGCGCTGATGTCCATGGCCGAAGGCACGCTGGCGCAGAGGATGCTGGTCAAGCTGGGCTATACCGAGGAGGAAGCGGCGGCGAAATATCAGAACTGCCTGGACTTTGAGGGCATGCTCGCCACGGCCATGTATCCCGACAGCGTGAAGAAGACCCCGGAATACTTCGCCATGGTCAACAACTTCTTCTCCCTCGAGGAGATGAAGGAGCTGCAGGGCAACGTGCCCATCCTGGAGTCGCTCAGCGCCATGGGCTATGCCGACCAGGAGCAGTACATGGTCGCCGAGCCCGAATACGTCAAGAAGCTGAACGAGCTGTGGACCGACGACAACCTGCAGCTGATAAAGGACTGCTTCATCGTGCACGGCAGCCGGAGCTTTGCCGTGAAGCTGGACCGCGAGTGCTACGACTGGATCCAGGAATACCAGGGCATGATGACCGGCACGGCCGGCGCCTCGCAGCCCGACGAGATCATGTTCACCAACATGGTCAGCTCCCAGCTGCCCTGGCCCGTTGCGCAGCTGTATTCGGAGAAATTCCTGAAGCAGGAGGACAAGGATCGCATCGCCGGGATGGTGGAGGAGATCCGTCAAGCCTATCACGGCATCCTGGACGAGGCGGACTGGCTTTCCGAGGACACCCGCGCGAAGACCGTGGAGAAGCTGGAAGCCATCCAGAAGAACGTGCTGTATCCGGACAGCTGGGACGCCTACAGCTGTGAAAACCTGAACTTTGCCGGGCCCCAGGACGGCGGCAGCCTCTGGGATGCCTGGATGGAGATCGACCGGTACAAGCAGCAGCAGATGGTGGACCTCTTCGACCAGCCGCTGGACCGCACCCAGTGGCCGGACAACGCCACGCCGAACACCTACAACTGCTTCTACGTGCCGAATTTCAACAGCATCTATATTCTCGGCGCGTATGTGCGCGGGCTGGGCGACATCAGCGCGATGAGCGACGAGGAGCTCTACGCGAGGCTGGGCACCGCCATCGGCCATGAGTTCTCCCACGCCTTTGATCCCACCGGCGCCCAGTTCGACAAGGACGGCAACATGAACCTCTGGTGGACCGAGGAAGACGCCATGGCCTTTGCCGGGAAGACCGCCCGGATGGCCGCGTTCTACAGCGCGATCCAGCCCTGGGAAGGCATGGGCTATCAGGGCGAGATCGTGACGGACGAAGCCTGCGCGGATCTGGCCGGCATGAAGGTGATCCTGCGCATCGCCGCCGGGAAGGAAGGGTTCGACTACGACGCCTTCTTCCGCGCTTACGCCGACAACTACCTGACGGTCATGACGCCGGAAGTCGCCCTCCAGAACATGGCGGACATCCATGACCTATGTGCACACGCTGGACGAGCGCGAGTTCACCCGCACCCTCTGGCAGATGTGCACCGAGTGCATCGTGGTGTTCCCGGACGGCGTGAACGTGCTGCCCTGGATGCTCTGCGGCACGAACGAGATCGGAGAGGCCACCGCCGAAAAGATGAAGACCGCGCGGCTGGTGGTGTGGAGCCAGCACGGCATCTACGGCGCGGGGCGCGATCTGGACGAGACCTTCGGCCTGATTGAGACCGCCGAGAAGGCCGCCGAGATCTACATGAAGATCGCCCACTTGCCGAGGCTCAACACCATCACCGACGAACAGATGCACCTGCTGGAGCAGCGCTTCGGCGTCAAGGGCCGGGAAGGGTATCTGGATTGACGAAAACAGCCGCCGGTCGATCTGACCGACGGCTCATGCGGCTGGCATTGCCCGCCATCGAGGAGTTCTCCAGCCCCCCGTGCGCGAAAGGGATTTTCGTTTCCCGGCCCAGGACAGCCTGCGAATCCGGTTGCTTACGCTCGCGTAAGCGTCTCGTTTGCAGGCTGTTTTTCCGCCACGCACTGGAATGAGAATGGCGAAATCTTTCGGTATTGGATGTTCCGGAATCCGGCTTTGCGCACCATGCCCTCGATTTCCTCCCGATTGTACATCTTCACGTCGCCGCCGGGCAGGCGGGGGAACAGCCAGTTGGCGACGGCCCGGATCGGCGCGACGCAGTCCATGTCGTTCAAAAGCAGCGTCCCGCCCGGTTTCAGGATGCGGTACATCTCGTCCAGGGCGTCCTGCGGGTGGGGATAGTGGTGGATGCTCATGTTGCAGGTGACGACCTGATACTGGGCGCTGTCAAGGGGCATGCGCTCGGAATCCCCGACGGTGGCGATGGCTGTGTCGGAAAGGCGCTCCCGGGTCTCGCTGACCATTTCGGGCGAAATGTCCAGCGCGTTCAGCTGGATATCCGGGAACGCCTCCTCCACCAGGCAGAGAAAGGCCCCCGGGCCGCAGCCGATGTCGATCAGCCGGTCCGGCCGGATCCTGCCGATCTCCTCCAGCTGGTAGCGATAGTCGTGCCGCCAGTACCCTCCCCGGGCGAGGCGGGACTTTCGGTGGCTGTCAAAATACGATTTCGATTTCTGCTTCGCGCTGTCAGTCATTTCTCACACATCCTCTCAAATCATCGCGCGACGAAGACGCAGGCGATGGTCTCGATCCGGGCACGCCTCATTTATAGGGGTTGTCCTGCCTGAACACGGGCGGCCAGTACGCAAGCGGCTGGGCGTCCAGCTTCAGCTTGAAATCGCAGTAGTCGCCGTCCTCGAAGCAGGTGTGCTCGCGAAAGAGCGGCGCGCCGAGCGTGCCGAACATCACGTAATCCAGGTTGCACAGCCAGGGCATGTATGCTTCGTAGCCGTATTTCCTGGCGAAGTCTGAAAGCGGGCAGACCAGGTTGTGATAGCTGAAATCGTAGCCCGCCTCGGGCGGGATCTGCGTCTGCGTCTCAAAGCTGCCGGGATTTGCCGCCGCGTTTGCGGCGTTTTTCGCGTCCTTTTTCACAAGCATTTTGTTCAACAGCTTCGGGCTCCTGTAGACCTTGCCCATCAACGCGCGGGCGATGCCGGGCATCTTCAGCGTCGTGCGCTCGTAGGACAGGATCATGATGCGGCCGATCTCCTCCATCTTCGCGCCGTATCGCTTCAGTATCTCGCCCATGGCCACGAAGACATAGGCGCCGGTCAAGTTCTTTGTGCCGCTGACGCTGTCGCCGCCGATATAGGGAAAGCGCTCCAGAAGGTTTTTATCGTAGTAATCCCATATCTCCTCCGATACCTCGGCGTACTTCTTCCCGCTGGCCGCCTCCAGTTCAGGCACCACCGGATCGAGGAGCTTGCGCATTCCCTTTTTGAACTTTTCCCTGTTCGACGCGTAATATCCGTGCATGGCGAACCTCCCACAAATGACGCTTAGCTATAACTAATTCAATTATACCTCATGCTGCCGGGACTACAAGGAGGGATATGTAAACAGAAGCATGCGAGTTATATTAAATTAACTTGACAGATCGCACGGAGGGGATTAGATTATTAATGTTATCTAACCTTTGCCGCGCAGAGACGGCCTTTCGGGGATTCACTGAGCCCGGAGGCGTCGACGGTCGACGCGCCTGAAGGAGGATTGCATATGGAAGCATCGAAGAAGAGGACCCCGTCGCCCATCGCATGGGTGGCGGCCGGAAGGTGAAGCTGTGATATGATCGTTCAAAGGACCTCCGTTTTCCCGGCGGACAGGGACGCGGTCTTCCAGAAGCTCAGGCAGCTGAGCACGCTTCAAGCCATCGCCGCACCTTTCGCCAGCTTCGAGCCGGTGGGGGATGGTGCATGCACGTGGGAGGTCGGCGGCACGTCCGCCTTTCGCTTGCGGCTGTTTGGCTGCATACCGTTCGGCACGCACACGATCCACATCGTCCGGTTCGACCCGGACGGCGTCAGCAGCCGGGAGGGGAACGAGCACGTCCCCGCGTGGAACCACGACATCCGGCTGAGGCCGCTGGATGACGGTCGCACGGAGTACACCGATCGGGTGGAGATCCACGCCGGGTGGAAGACGGCCTTTGTCTGGCTGTGGGCCGAGGCGTTCTATGCCCATCGCCAGAGAAAGTGGATAAGGCTGTTGGGGAAAAACCATGGTAACGCAGGGGGACGCGCTGAATGAACAGGATTGTGACCACTTCCGTGCAGGCGGAGGGCTTTGAGGCGATACTGTATCCCGGGGATGGTCGCAGGGACAAGGTGCTGATCGTCATGTCCGGGTCCAACGGCGGCATGGCGCTCACGAGGCAGGAGGCGGAATTCTACCATCAGAACGGCATCCCTGCCCTGGCGCTGGCGCTGTTCAGGACAAAGCAGACGCCGAAGGCACTGTCCCGGGTGCCGGTAGAGTATGTGGAGAGGGCCATCGGCTGGCTGAAGCGGCAGGGCTATGGGCGGATCGGCATCGACGGCACCTCCAAGGGCAGCGAGATGGCGCTGCTGGCCGCGTCCATGTTCCTGGAGCTGTCCTGCGTGATCGCCCGGGTGCCCTCCCATTTCGTCAGCGAAGGGCTGTCCGGCGGCGGGAAGAACAAGTCGCCGTCGGGCACGTCCTGCTGGAGCTGGCGCGGCGTGGAGCTGCCCTTCGCGTCCTATCGCAGCCGGACGTTCGATATCGTCAAGATGTTCATGCGGGAAAAGGAGATGCATATCATCACCTTCAACCGGAACAAGGACGTGACGCCGGAGACGGTCATCCCCATCGAGCGCATCCAGGCGCCGATACTGATGCTGTCCTCAAAGCACGACGAGGTCTGGCCGTCCTTTGAGAGCGCGACGCTGATGGACGGGAAGCTGACGGACATCGGCTTCGCCTGGCCGCACAGGCACGTGGCCTTCGAGCACATGAGCCACGCCGCGCTGACGAAGCTGCCGTGGATCTACAGGATGGCGTTCAAGTCCGAACGCCGCCACCCTCGGGAATGCGCGGGGGACAGGGAGGCGCTGCGGAAGGCGCTGCTGGACTGGGTGAACCACACCTGGTGAGGAGGATCGGAATGGTCATACGGGAATTCGGGACGGAGCACCCGCGCAAACTCGTGTTTTTCCAGGGAAGCTGCGAGCCCTGGCAGGAATTCCGCCCGGCGGCGGAGGCGCTGGCCGTCGCGTTTCACGTCATGCTCGTGACGCCGGACGGACACGACCCGGAGGAGCACAACGACTTTATATCCGTGGAAAAGACGGTGGACGACGCGGCGAAGTGGTTGAAAGACCGCGGCATCCGCCGCCTGGACGCCCTGTACGGCCTGAGCTTCGGCGGCGGAATGGCGGTGCGCTTCCTGGTTACGCAGGATATCCCGGTGGGCCGGGCGATCATCGACGCGGGCACGGCCCCGTACACCTATCCGAAGTGGGTCTGCAGGCTGATCGGCGTGCGGGACTTCCTGATGCTGAAGATCGCGCGCTCCTCGGTGCGGCTCATGGAGATGGCGTTCCCGCCGGATCGCTTTGCCCGGGACCCGGAAAACGCCCGCCAGGAGTACGAGCAGATTCGCCGGTACCTGAAGGGCTTCAGCGACAGGACGATCTGGAACATCTTCTGGTCGGCCAACAACTACGCCGTGCCCGACCCGGCCCCGAAGCTGGACACGCGCATCCAGTTCTGGGTCGGCACGGATGAATGGGGCTCCCGGTTCCGGGACCTGAAGTGGGCGGCGCGCTACCTTCCGCAGATGGAGATCGTCAGGATCCCGCACATGATGCACGGCGAATTCGTGATGATGCACCCGGCGGCGTTTGCGGAGAGGGCGCTTGCGTTTTTGAACGCAGAAGCGCGCGGATGAGATGGTTATGAGCACCTCTAAGGCGGGGTGCTCTTCTTCTATGCCCGCGCCACCCTACGGGCGCAGGCCGGGGCCAACCGGCGGGCGCGGCGCGGTTCCGCACCGCTTTTGACGGGGCGTCGCGACGCGTGAAAACTATAGTGTGTTTCTAAAACCCCGAACGCGCATTTTCGGTGTCTCAGGCTGCATTTCTGTGTTGCTTTTCCTCGGCTTGCAACCAGTAAGCCTTCGAAAAATCGCCTTGAAATGCAGCCTGACACCCTCGAAACTGCATATCCTCGACTTTAGAAACACACTCTATGGGATTCCCGTTGTGTTTCTTCCGAAAATCCATTATAATGAAAGCATCCAATCACAACTGACAAGGTGGTTCAGCGTCATTATGTTCACATTCAGGCGGCAGAAGCGTTCGATCATAGAAAAGGTGTTTGTGCGATCGCAGGCTGCCTATATGGGCAAGAACTTCACACAGGCGGTGGGCGCGCTGGTGGACGGCGTCGTCATCGGAAAGGCGCTCGGCGTGGACGCGCTGGCGGCTTTCAGCCTGGTCTGGCCCCTGGCGGTCTCGAGCTATCTGATCGGCGGCGTGATCGCGGGCGGCTCCCGCAATCTGTACACCCGGATGGCGGGCCAGGGCGATATCGACGGGGCGAACCAGGTGTTCACCCTCGCGGTGCTGCTGTCCGCAGAGCTGTCCGTCGCGGTGGGGATCGCGATGCTCCTGGGCCTTTCGCCGATTGCCGTCGTCCTCGGCGCGCGGGGCGCGAACGAACACCTGCGCCCGCTGGTCTGTCAGTATCTGGCGGGAATGACCCTCGGCCTGCCGTTTGAAAACACCGCGAAGGTGTTCTCCGAGTACATGGGAATTGACTCGGATCACCGGCGCACCCTTGTCGCGACGGCGGCCATGACCGCGGCGGATATCCTCGGCGACCTGGCGGCGATCACGTTCTTCCCCGGCAGTATGTTTGCTCTCGGCGCGGCGACGGCACTGGGACAGACCGTGTATTTTGCCGTGCTCTCGACCCATTTCCTCCGCCCAAACAGGATGCTCCGCTTCAGCCTGCGCGGGCGGGCCGGGGCGTTGAGCAGGGCCGGGGCGATCCTCGTCAACGGCGCGCCCTACGGGGTCGACCTGCTGTCGAGCGTCATCGCGGGAATCGCCATCAACCACATCCTCTCCGCGACCGTGGCCAGCGCCTATATCGCCGCCTTTGGCGTGCGGCGCTCCATAAGCTCCCTGGTATGGGTATTCTATCTCGGCGCGGCGGATACCGTTTGGACGCTGTCCAGCATCTACTACGGCGAGGAGGATCGCAAGGCGCTGGACACGCTGCAGAAGACGGCCGTGCGCGTGGGGGCCGCGACGGCGGCCATCCCGACGATCCTGCTGACGGCCTTTCCCCGCTTCATCGCCGGCATATTCTTTGGGACGGGCGATTCCGAAACCCTGGCCCTCGCGGCGGAGGCCACGCGGGTGCTGGGCCTGACCGTGCCGCTCTGCCTGATGATCTATATCTTCGTCTACTACCTGATGGGCACCGGCAAGCTCCGGGCCGCCAATCTGTTCAATTTCCTGCTGGAGCTCGGCGCGGTGGTTCCGGGGGTGTGGCTGATGGTCGCGCTGTTCGGCGGGCGGGGCGTGTGGCTGGCTTCGCCGGTGATGCTCTCGGCCATGCTCGTCGGGGCGCTGGCGTATATTCACAACTGGAAGCGGGGCGACACGTTCTCCGAAAAGCGGCTGCTGCTGGGCCCTGAATTCAGCGCGGCGCCGGGGAAAGAGCTGAACATCACCGCAACGACGCTGGCGGAGGTCATGGATATGTCGCGCCGGGCCGGGGAGTTCTGCCTCGAAAACGGGATCGACCGGCGCAAGGCCAACCATCTCGCGCTCTGCATCGAGGAGCTGGGCGTCAATGTGGTCGAGCACGGCTTTACAGACGGCGCGCCGCACGCCATCGACATGCGAATCCTCGTCCGGGACGGGGACCTGATCCTGCGGATCCGGGACGATTGCAGGCCGTTCAACCTGGTGGAGCAGTACAGGGTGCTTCACGATGAGGAGGACATCAGCCGGAACCTGGGGATTCGCGTGGTGTTTGGCATGAGCAGCAGCATCCAATATCTGAGCACGATGAGCACCAACAACCTGATCATTCGAATCTGAGGAAGCGGTGGAATGAAAACGGCATCCATAATCATCAATATCGCGATATTCCTGACCACGCTCACCATCCTGATACTGTATTTTCGCCAGGATGGGCGCTGGCAGGTCGACAAGGGGCGGAAGGCGTTTCGCTTCTTTACGGTGCTCTCCAACGCATTCTGCGCCATCGCGGCGCTGGCAATGGCGGTCAGCCAGATCGGCGGCGCCGTGCCCCGGCCCGTCCTGCTGATGAAATACCTGGCGACGGTGTCCGTCACGGTGACGCTTGCGACGGTGTTCCTGTTCCTCGGCCCCACCATGGGCGGATACAGGGATTTGCTCAAGGGCGACAACCTCTATATGCACCTGATCGGGCCGGTGCTGGCGATCCTGTCCTATGCCTTCCTGGAGAAGCGGGAGATGGCCTTCCCGACGGCGCTGACGGGGCTCATACCGGTGGCGCTCTACGGGGGCATGTACCTCTACAGGGTCGTGTATGCGCCTGAGGACAGGCGCTGGGAGGACTTCTATGGCTTCAACAAGGGCGGCAAGTGGCCGCTGGCCCTTGCGGCCATGCTCGGCGGGACGCTGATCGTGTGCGTGCTGCTGTGGATCGCGTGAAGATGCCATGACCGCGGTGACGACAAGCCCCCGGGATGCACAGAGACAAAGGAGGAAGAAACATGAAACGTATGTTGGCCCTGATAGCGGCACTCACGCTGCTGCTTGCCCTTGCCGCCGCCCACGGGGAGGAGGTCCGCACGGAGACCGCCTGGACCACGGGCCTGACCGCGCGGTTCGCCTCGGTGGAAGAGGGACGGCAGCTGATGCGCGATCGCACCCTGTTCCACGACCAGATCAATGAAAAAGCGCTGGAATTCTTCCTGCAGAAGAAGGGTGGCACCCTGGAGGAATACATCGACTATTCCGCGGAACAGGTGCTGGCCTTAACCCCCGAGGAAGAGCAGCGGGTGAACGACGCGATGGCGTGGCTGAAGGATCTGCTGGAAAGGCACGGACTGCGTCTGCCCGACCCGGGGCCGATCACCTTCGTGAAGACCACCGGCCAGGATGCCCTCGGCGCGGGCTACACCAGCGAGGGGATCATATTTCTGCCAGAGTTCGTCTACTCGGCCCAAACCTATCCGGAGGACGGGTTCCGGGAATTCGTCATGCACGAGGTTTCCCACTGCCTGTCCCGGCTGTTTCCCGAGTATCGCGCGGCGCTGTATGACCTGATCCACTTCACGGTGCTGGAACAGGACATCGACGTGCCGGAGGAGATTAGGGAGCAGATCATCGCCAACCCGGACGTGGAGCACCACAACAGCTATGCGACTTTCACCATCGATGGAGAAAAGAGGGACTGCTATCTCGTGTTCCTGACGGACAGCGTGTTCGAGAAGGCCGGGGACAGCTTCTTCGACGGCATGTATTCCGGCGTCGTTCCGCTGGACGGCTCGCGCATCTATCGGGTGGACGAGGTGGACGACTTCTGGGAGGCCGTCGGCCGGAACACGAATTACGTGGAGGATCCGGAGGAGCTGATGGCGACGAACTTTGCCTATGCCATCACGCACCTGGACGAGGGATTTGAGGGTTTCAACAGCCCCGAGATCCTGGAAGGGATCGTAACTTTCCTGAGAAGGTGAGGGATCCGGGCTGCCTTAGATTCAGGGGAGATTCAATCGGGGATCACCATTGGGTTCGTGTGTTAACAATTGCTAACTACATCTTGCCAACCTGGCTCTCATGAGCTATAATAGTAAGCGAAGGCTAACATGCTTATCGCCCATCCTGCACCGAAACCGGCGAAGGACGGCTGCTGGATGGGCTTTGTCATGGGAATGGGTTAGCATATTCTAACGACGGATCGGGGCACTGTGCCTCGATTTGACAGGATGACGCTGCAGGAGGGGAGAGACCATGGCCGACAGACGCGAAGAGATCAGAAGCGCCTACAGGCAGACCGGGGGCCATGCCAGCTTTTACGACGGCATGATGACCTATTCCACGTTCCTCGGGAAGGCGATTTGCCGGATCGTGTGGAACATGGATGGCGAGATGAATTATAACTATCTGGAGCAGGCCCTGTCCGGCGTGCCGGAGGGCTTCGCGGGAAAGCTGCTGGAGGTGCCAGTGGGCACGGGGGTGCTGACCATGCCGGTGTATCGGAATCTGCCCGGCGCGGACATCACCTGCCTGGACTATTCGCCGGACATGATGTCGGCGGCCAGGGCGCGGGCGGAGCGCATGGGGATTAAAAACGTGCGTTTTGTGCAGGGGGACGTGGGCGCGCTGCCCTTCGACGACGCCAGTTTCGACGCGGTGCTGTCCCTGAACGGCTTTCACGCCTTCCCGGACAAGGAGGCGGCATGGCGCGAGACCTTCCGGGTGCTCAGGCCCGGCGGCACCTTCTGCGGCTGCTTTTATATCAAAGGCGGCTGCGCCCGCACGGATTGGTTCATCAAGCACCTCTACCAGCCCAAGGGCTACTTCACGCCGCCCTACGAGACCGAGGCGAGCCTGAAGGCGCGGCTTGAGAAGATGTATGACGAAGCGGAAGTGACCCGATATGAAGGCATCGCCTGCTTCCGATGCAGGAAGGCGGCGCTATGATCTTCGTCCAACTGATATTGTACTGCGCCCTGTTCACGCTGATGGTGAAGCTGGGCGTGGGCGGCAGCGCGCTGAACGGCCTGCTCTTCTATCCAAAGCCCGTGCAGGAGAGGGTATACGCGCTGGGATTGAAGGATCGCCAGGCCGTCAGCCGCCGGCGCAAGCGCTTCATGACCGCCTTCTTCGCGGTGATGGCGGCGGCGCTCGTGGCGATCATCCGCGCCTTCCTGCCTGCGTACTGGCAGGCTCTGCTGTTCCTGGAACTGATGAACTGGTACGACGGCATCGTGATCGACCGGCTGTGGGTGGGCCACAGCGCCTTCTGGGTCATCCCGGGCACGGAGGACATTCCCTTCGTGCAGACCTGGCCGCAGATGCTGAAAAAGCGGGGGATCCTCACGGCCGTCTGGATCGTCGGCGCCACCGTGGTGGCCGGGATCGTGACGCTCATCTGAAAGGGGAAGTTGGAACTGAAATGAGAGAAAAGGATCTGCCCTTCGATCGCTCCAAGCACGCGATCTACACGAAGAAGGCGAAGAAGTGTGTGCAAACGCTGCTGCGCCGGTATTACGACGAGCCCACGGCTCAGAAGTTGTGGGAGAAGATACAGCTGCAATACTGCGCGTTTCTGGAGGGCGAGCCGGCCCTGGGCGGCGTGAAGATGACGGCCAGCATCTATGACCCCATACTGATCTTCGCCTGGTACGCCGTGATCCCGGACAAGCCGCCGCTTGCGGACGTGCAGCAGGATGTATTCAACTGCTTCATGGGCGGGTTTGAGGCGCTGGGAAAGCTGTTCAACCTGAACCGCGGCCTGGACAACCGCATCGCGAACCTGGCGTTCAAGAAGGCCGCCGACCAGCGCGTGAAGGAGATCGGGCCGTTCCCGGCGTCCTTTCGGATGCAGGGATACACCTATGACAGGGCAAACTGCGCCGTCCGCTACTGCTTCACCCAGTGCCCGAACGCGGAGTTCGCCAAGCGCCACCACATGGAGGACGTGCTGCCCGTGATGTGCAACTGCGACCACATGGCCATGCAAAAGCTGCACGCGACGCTGATCCGGGAGGGCACCTGCTGCACCTCGGAGCGCTGCGACTACTGCATCGTGGGCGACCGGAACCCCATTGCCGCACAATACGAGCTCGCCACGCTGGACAACGGCCTGTGGGTCAGCGTGAAGAAGTGACGCGCCCGTAGCGCCGGCGCACCTCGTCCCAGCCGGGCATCTGCGCCCGCAGTTCGTGCCAGTGGGGCATGGGCGCGCCGGGCGCCCGGGCGGCGACCTCCATGAAGGCCGCGTCCAGCATCTTCATCTCCTCGTAGGCGTTGCGGCAGTGCTCACAGGCCACCAGGTCGCTGATGGTCTTGTTCTTCGCCATGACGAAATAGAGGAACTGCATCAGCCTTCCGCGCGGGCCGGGGGCGTAGTAGCGGTCGTCGCCCGCGGGCAGTATGGGAACGCCCTGGGCCTTGAGCATGGCGTAGGCCTCGCGGGAGGCCAGCCGCATCAGCCTGCGCTGGGCGCCGGTGGAGGCGCGCATGTCCCCATTGCAGGCATAGGCAAGGTAGCCGATGGGCAGGATTGCCGCCAGGTGGCAGATCAGGTAGGCCTCCATGTCCGGCTGCCAGTTGAGCCTGTAGCCGGTGCCGGCGAAGGCTGTGTTCAGCTTTGCGCGGGTCGCCTCGTCCGGCAGTCGGTGCAGGCCGCCGAGGTCCATGTTGCCCGCGCCAAGGCGTTCACAGACCAGCAGCCCCTTCTCCGTGTCGCGCTTTCCCGCAGTCACCTGGAAGCCGAACAACACCTGCTTTTCGCAGACAGTCCCGCCGAGGATGGCCTTCTCCATCGCGGCGGGATTCATGTTGTTGCCCACCAGCACCACCAGAGGTGCGCGCACCGCGGCCAGCGGCTCCAGAATCGCGCCGATTTTGTTGTAGGGCATCACGGCGAACACCGCGTCATAGCTGTCGCCCTCGGAGATGTCCCCGATGACCTTCGGACGGTCCAGCGTCTCCCTGTGCTGCAAGTGGTGGCGGATCTTCAATCCGTGGGCCTCGAGCTGTTCCTTCCACCGGCCCCGGGCCAGCACGGTCACGTCGTTTCCGGCACTCATGAGCACGTGGGCGAGATAGCTTCCGATGACGCCCGAGCCGTAAACCAATACCTTCATATCATTCACCCTGCCATTCTTTCATCTTGCGCACCATCATGTCCCAGCCCTCTTTGGCCTCCCTGCATACCGGGAAAACCGGGTAGCAGTGGAACATGCCCTCGCCGACGATCATCTCGTAATCCACGCCGCAGCGCTTCATGGCCGCCTCGAAGGACGGCGCGCAGGCGTAGAGCGTCTCGTGGCTGCCGTAGATGAAGGTCACCTTCGGACAGTTCGTGAAGTTGCCCTTTTGCAGCCAGATCATGTAATCCGGCACGCTGTCGTCGCCGTGGCGCATGATGTCCTCGGCGGTCTTCATGTACTGCGCCGGGATGGCCACGTCCAGCCTGTCCAGCGCCAGCATCCGCTGCCACTCCTCCTCCGTGTCCACGCAGGTGCCGGGGGAGATGGCCATGATGTGGCCGGGCATCGGGGTGTCGCCGTGGCCGTCGTTGATGTAGGGCACCATGCCCAGCGCCAGGTTGCCGCCGGAGGACGTGCCCAGCACGGATATGCGCTCCGGGGGATAGTCCTTCAGCATCTGGCGATAGGTGGCGTGGATCATTGCGTAGGCCCTGGTCAGCGGGTAGTCCGTGCAGAGGGGATAGTAGGGGACGAACACGTCCAGCCCGGTCTCCCGGGCAAAGCGCAGCGCCTTTTTGACCGCGCCAGGCCGCGGCGCGCTGATCATGCCGCCGCCGATGATGAACAGGTTGGCGCGCTTGGCGGGCCGCCGGTGGATCAGCCGCAGCACCGGGCAGCCCATGACCTCGATCTGGCTGATCTCAAAGTCGTCGTCGTGTAAAACCGGGATCTTGTTCCGGGCGTTCTGCCTGCGCCGGTTCTCCAGAAGGTCTTCGGTGCTCCGGCCCACCCACATGTTCTTGAGGCCGATCGCCTTCACCAGCCCTTTCAAAACCTCATATTTCAGACTCATCTTTCATCGACCTTTCCTTGGTTAGTTATATTTTACTGCTTTGGCCGACTCACTTCAATACATCTGCGTTAGTTTTAACAAACATAGCTTGATTCCCTGCGGCAGGGGGCTATAATTGAATTAAAGACAACTGGCCTTGCGGCCTGATGCAGGGAGGGGAACCATTATGACCGCGATACTGTCCCTTGCGGGCTGCGCCCTGCTGTTCCTGGGCATCTGGGGCGTGACCGTCACGCTGCCCACCGCGCGGCTGGCGAAAAACTTCCCGGAGGACGTGCAGGAAAAGCTGAAGCCGAGGCTCGAGAGCCTGCCCATGTCGCCGAAGCGGGCGCTGGGCTGGGTCATACTCGCACTGTTTGTCGCCGGGTATCTTGCGCTGTTCATCGTCGGAGGGGTCGACGGCGCGAAGCGCGGCTTCACCTTCTGGCAGTTCTTCCTGCGATTTTTTACCATCGGCGCGGTCATCAAGGCCTTTGACATCATCGCCCTGGACTGGTTTTTGCTGACGAAGACCCGCTTCTTCCAGCACTACTTCCCAGAGACCGAGGGCTGCGCGGGCTGGCAGGACTTTGGCTACAACAGCAGGCAGCAGGCACGGCAGTGCGCGATGATCGTCCTCGGCAGCGCCGTCACCGCGTGGATATTCACGCTTCTTTGAGGAATCAAACGACAGGGCGGAGCGCTCAACGTGCGCATAAAAAGGCGACACCCCTTCAACCTCTGTAGAGGGGAAGGGGTGCCGCCCTGTTTATCGGTCAGGCAAAGCGCTTTTCAAAGAACGCCTGGAGCCTGTCAAAGGGGATGGCGCCCTTGCCGAAGCAGCAGGCATGGGCCGCAGCGCCGTGCAGCACCAACATGGCGCTGCGGATCTCGTTTGAATACTTCAAAATGGGCTGGTTGATGATGTTTAAGCAGCCGATCACGTTCCGGTCGGTCATGCAAATGCGATAATGAAAATCAATGTATCCCCAGCCGGAACAGGGCAGAGATTGCCGGCTAAATCACCTGCCGGTTCCGCCAGCGATCGCTCCGGAATCGCCTCATGTCCAGCAGGGCCTTCAGGCACCAGGACAGCACCATGGCCCAGGTGATGCCCACGATGCCCATGTTCAGCCACAGGCCCAGGGCGAAGGACAGCGCGGTGCGGAACACCATCGTGCACAGGATCGACGACCACAGGCTGTACCGCACGTCACCCGCGGCCCGCAGCCCGGAGGACATGGGCATGGTGAGGGGCTGCACCAGGGCGGCGAAGATGTTGTGGATGATGACGATCACCCAGATGTAATGCCGGGTCTCCTCCGTCACGGCATACAGCGGCAGCACCGCCGGAACCAGCAGCAGAACCAGCGCGTTCCACAGCGTGGACAGTATCAGCGACAGCCGCGTCAGCTTGCGCATGTACCAGGCCGCGGCGTCGGCGTCGCCCGCACCCACACACTGGCCCACCACGGTGATGAACACCGGGCTCATGGACGTGCACATGCAGGCGGCCAGCGACCACAGCGTCTGCCCGATGCCGTTGGCGGCGATCTGGGACGTGCCGAAGGTGGACACCAGGCTGCCCAGCACCACCTTGGCCAGCTGGAACAGCGTCTGCTCGGCGGCGTTGGGCACGGCGACGCGCAGGATGCGCCCGGACATATCCCGTTTCAGCGCGAGCATATCCCTGAACCGCACGAACACGTCGTTTTTCCGGTTGAAGCACAGGGCGGTCATCACGATGGCGGCGAAATACCAGGAGATCGTCGTCGGCCAGGCCACGCCCGCCGCGCCCGCCTTCAGCACGAACACGCCGATGGCGTTGCCGACGACGTTCAGCAGGTTCATGGCGGCGGACACATACATGGTGGTGCGCGTCCTGCCCATGGAGCGGTAGAGCGCCGCGCCGGCGTTGTAGATGGCGTTGGCGGGGAAGGACAGGACCACGATGCGCAGGTAGATTTGACAGGCGGACATCACCGCGCCGTCCACCTTGGCGTAGAGCATGGCCAGCATGGCGTTGCCGAATGCCAGCGTCAGCGCCAGGCAGATCAGCGATGCCGTCCCGGCGATGAAAAAGCCCTGGGATGCCGCCAGGTTGGCGCTGCCCCTGTCGCCCCGGCCGATGTATTGGGACACGATGACCGCCGAGCCGGTGCCGATGGCTGTGAACAGGTAGATGAATATGGTGTAGATCATCGCGTCCAGCGACACGCCGGATACCGTCGCCTCGCCCGCGTAGCTGACCATCATGGTGTCCGCGATGCCCACCACCAGCTGCAGCAGCTGTTCGATCAGCAGCGGCACGATCATGGCCATCAGCGCCCTGTCGGAAAAGAGCCGGCGGGCTTCGGGCAGGGCGGGCCTTGGGTTGAGAATGCGATCCATGCTTCGATCCCTCTGTCTTCCATCAGATGCATACAGTGTACCACAATTATGACGCTGCGTCAATATGATGGAATCACATATTGACACAGCGTCATAATGATGGTATAATCGAGGGGGATTTGAGAAAGGAAGTGTCATCATGCCCAAGGGTTCCGTGGAATTGACGAACGCGCGCCGGGAGGAGATCATCTCCGCCTGCGAAAAGCTCTATCAGACAAAAAGCTTCAAGGAGATCACCTTAAAGGACATCGCCGGGGCCACCAGCTTCACGCGCACCTCCATCTACAATTATTTCCAGACCAAGGAGGAGATCTTCCTTGCGCTGATGCAGAAGGAGTATGAGCGCTGGGTGGAGGAGCTGAACGCCGTGGCGGACGACTATACGACCATGAGCGCCGAGGCGTTTTCAAGCACCCTGGCCCACTCCCTGGAAAAGCGAGGCATGCTGTTGAAGCTGTTGAGCATGAACCACTTCGATATGGAGGAAAACAGCCGGGCGGAGTGCCTGGTGGATTTCAAGCAGGCTTACGGCGCGTCCATCGAGGCGCTGCATCGCTGCCTCACCAAATTCTTTCCCGACATGGACGCGAAGGCCCGGCAGGATTTCCTGTATGCCTTCCTGCCGTTCCTGTATGGCATCTATCCCTACACCACGGTCTCCGGGAAACAGCGCAAGGCCATGGCGGAGGCGGGGCTGGATTTCGTGTACATGAGCGTCTACGACATCGCCTTCAACTGCATCCGAGCGCTGCTGAAATAGCAGTAAAACGGTAAATAAAGTATTGACATCGCGTCAGAGATAGTGTATACTATGAAATGACACGATGTCAGTTTATTTCGTGCAAGGAACAGGGGGGCGAACGGAATATGAAATACGCGAAACTTGGCGGCAGCGACTTGAACGTCTCCCGCATCTGCATGGGCTGCATGGGCTTTGGCGATCCCGGCCAGGGCCAGCACGCCTGGACGCTGGACGAGGAACACTCCCGCCAGATCATCAAGCGGGGCTTGGAGCTGGGCGTCAACTTCTACGACACCGCCATCGCCTACCAGTCCGGCACCAGCGAGCAGTACGTGGGCCGCGCGCTGCGGGATTTCGCACGCCGCGACGACGTGGTGGTGGCCACCAAGTTCCTGCCGAGGACGCAGGATGAGATCGAGGCGGGCGTCACCGGCCAGCAGCACATCGAGATGATGCTCAACAAGAGCCTTGAGAACCTGGGCATGGACTACGTGGACCTGTATATCTACCACATGTGGGACTGGCAGACGCCCATCGAGGACATCCTGGACGGCCTGAACCGCCAGGTGGTGGCGGGCAAGGCGCGGTATATCGGCATCTCCAACTGCTTCGCCTGGCAGCTGGCCAAGGCCAACGCCATCGCCGAGCGGGAGGGTTGGGCGAAGTTCGTGTCCGTGCAGGGGCACTACAACCTGATCTTCCGGGAGGAGGAGCGGGAGATGGCGCCCTGCTGCGATTCGGAAAACATCGCCCTCACGCCCTACAGCGCCCTGGCCTCGGGCAGGCTGGCCCGCAAGCCCGGCGAGACCTCTAACCGGTTGGAAAAGGACGCCTACGCGAAGTTCAAGTACGACGCCATGAAGGCGCAGGATGAAGTCATCATCCGCCGCGTTTCGGAGATCGCCGACAGGCGCGGCGTGAGCATGACGGAGGTGTCCCTGGCGTGGCTGCTGACCAAGGTAACATCACCCGTAGTCGGCGCGACGAAGCTGCATCACATCGAGGGCGCGGCGAAGGCCGTGGAGCTTGAATTGACGGACGAGGAAATATCGTATCTCGAAGCGCCCTATGTGCCGCATCCGCTGGCGGGCGTCATGGCGCAAAACAAACCCGCGAACGCAAAGGAAAAGCATGTGTGGACGACCGGAAACCAGAAGATATGAGGAGGAAAGAACCATGAGCAAGCTGCCGAAAATCGCCCTCGGCGCGTGGGCCTGGGGCAATGATGGAACCTTTGGAAACGACTTCACTGCCGAGGCGCTGAGACCCATCTTCGACGCGGCGATGGCCAGCGGCCTGAACCTGTGGGACACTGCCTACGCCTACGGCATGGGCACCTCCGAGAAGGTGCTGGCGGGGTTCATTAAGGACCTGCCTCGGGAATCCTGCCTGATCTCCGACAAGTTCACGCCCCAGTGCGCCAATGGCAAACCCACCGCGATGGCGGACATGATCGGCATGCAGCTGAAGCTGATGAACCTCGATCGCTTCGACATCTACTGGATCCACAACGTCTGGGACGCGCCCCACTGGACGGAGGAGCTGGCGAGGTACTACGAGGGCCGGGACGACGTGCCGCTGCTGGGCGTGTCGAACCACAACCTGGCCGAAATCAAGCAGGCCAACGACATCCTGAAGGCCCACGGCCTGAAGCTGTCCGCGGTGCAGAACCACCTGAGCCTCATCAACCGCTCCTCCGAGGAATCCGGCATACTGGATTACTGCCGGGAGAACGGCATAACCTTCTTCGCCTACATGGTGCTGGAGCAGGGCGCGCTGTCCGGCAAGTATGACACCCGGCACCCCATGCCCGAGGGCTCCGCCCGCGCCGAGACTTACAACCCGGTGCTGGACAAGCTGGAGGTGCTGAACGGGGAGCTGAAGCGCCTGGCGGACAAGTACGGTGTGGGCGCTGCCCAGATCCCAGTGGCCTGGGCCATCGCCAAGGGCACGCTGCCGATCATCGGCGTGACGAAGGTCAGCCACGTGGAGGACGCGGTGAAGGCGGCCGGCGTCACCCTGACCGACGAGGAGACAAAGGGCCTTGAAGCGCTGGCCGACAGCCTGAACCTCAACGTCGTCCGCTTCTGGGAAAAGGAGATGAAGTGACATGAAGAAGAACATTGGCGCGACGCTGGCACTGTATCCCAGCCCGCTGATCGTGGTGGGCGCGATGGTGGACGGCAAGCCCACCTGGACGCTGGTGGCCCACGCGGGCACCATGGCCCACAGCCACTTGATGGTGTCGCTGGTGCAGGCGCACTACATCAACAAGGGCATCCGGGAGACGGGCAAGCTGTCCGTGAACGTAGTGGACGCCTCCTGGCTGAAGGCGGCTGACCGCATGGGCACGATCAGCGGGAACAAGGCGGACAAGTCGGAAGCGTTCGCCTGGACGATGGGCGAGAACGGCGCGCCGCTGATCGACGATGCGAAGGTGTCCATCGAGTGCGAGGTGGACGGAAACTACGAGCTGGAGCACTTTGACCACTTCATCTGCAGGATTCTGGCGACCTACGCCGACGAGAGCGTGCTGAACGAAAAGGGCAAGATCGACCATCACACCTTCAAGCCGGTGCTGTTCGAGTTCCCGACCTACGAGTATTTCGTGACTGGCGAAAAGGTGGGCGACTGCGGGAGGATGAACGCATGATCAAAAAGCTGTTGACCGCATTTCTGGCGCTCTGCCTCTGCTGCAGTTATGCGCTGGCGGCGGACCTGACCACCAATGGCGGCGTGGCAATCGACCTGTCTGCGCTGCCCCATCAGGACGAGGCCGCCCCGGCTGCGGTGTACTTTATCAGTGACATCACCCCGAAAAGCCTGGTCAAAGCCTATCAGGCGCTGAACGTTGAATTGCCCGGCAAGGTGGGCGTGAAGCTGTCCACCGGCGAATCCGAGAACAGCAACTACCTGCGCCCGGCGCTGATCGGCGACCTGGTCAAGATGCTGGACGGCACCATCGTGGAGTGCAACACCGCTTATGGCGGCAGCCGCGCCTCCACCGCCATGCACATGCAACTGGCGAAGGACCACGGCTTCACCGACATCGCTGAGGTGGACATCCTGGACGCCGAGGACAGCATGGAGCTGCCCGTGGAGGGCGGCAACGTCCTCTCGGTGGACTATGTGGGCAGCCATTTTGCCAATTACGATTCCTTCCTGGTGCTTTCCCACTTCAAGGGGCACGCCATGGCGGGCTTTGGCGGGGCCATCAAGAACATCTCCATCGGCTTCGGTTCGTCCATGGGCAAGGTTTGGATCCACTCCGGCGGCACCCGCACCAGCGGCAGCATCTGGGGCGACCAGGACCCGTTCCTGGAGTCCATGGCCGACGCCGCGAAGGCGGTGGACACCGCGATGGGCGACAACATCGTCTACATCAGCGTGCTGAACCGCCTGTCTGTGGACTGCGACTGCGACGGCAACCCCGACGAGCCGGATATGCACGACATCGGCATACTGGCCTCCACCGACCCGCTGGCCATCGACCAGGCGGCCATTGACCTGGTGTACGCCATGCCGGACAGCGAAAGCCTCGTGGCCCGCATCGAGAGCCGCAACGGCCTGCACACGCTGGACGCCGCCGAGGCGATTGGCCTTGGAAGCCGCGCCTATAGTCTGGTGAACCTGGATGATTGATTGGATTCGCCGGGAGGCGATTTACCTCTGGTACTATCTGGACATCCAGGTGCGCCAGATCGCGCCGTACTGGGCGCTGGGCATCCTGTTGGGCTCGGCGGTCTCCGTGTTCGGCAAGCGGTATATCCACGGCGCGTTCGCCAAAATGGGCCGGCGCAAAATGGGATGGCTGGGCGTCATTCCCGCGAGCCTGCTGGGCGTGGCCTCGCCGCTGTGCATGTACGGCACGATCCCCATTGCGGCGTCGTTTTCCGAGCAGGGCGTGAAGGACGATTACCTGGCGGCGTTCATGATGTCCAGCATCCTCTTGAACCCCCAGTTGGTCTTCTACAGCGGCGCGCTGGGGCGGACGGCGGTGGCCATCCGCTGCGCCAGCTGCACCCTCTGCGGCTGCGTGGCCGGGTGGCTGATCCGCCTGTTCTACAGCGGCAGGGGCAAGTTCTTCTTCGACTTCACCGGCTTTCACGAGGGTGCGAGCCAGGACACCGACCCCAATCTGCTGATACGCTTTCTCAAGAACGTGTGGCGCAACATCAAGGCCACCGGCCCCATGTTTGCATTGGGCATACTGCTGACGGCGCTGTATCAGATTCACATCCCGAGCGCTTTTGTCAGCGGCCTGTTCGGAAAGAACGAGGGTTTCGGCGTACTGATGGCGGCCACCATCGGCGTGCCGCTGTACATGTGCGGCGGCGGGACGATACCGCTGTTGCAGCAATGGCTGGCAGACGGCATGAGCATGGGCAGCGCCGCGGCGTTCATGGTCACCGGGCCCGCGACCAAAATCACCAACCTCGGCGCGATGAAGATCGTGCTGGGATGGCGGCGATTCATCATCTATATCCTGTTCACCCTGGCCTTTGCCTGGGGAACGGGCATGATCGTCAACCTGTTCACATGAAGGAGGAGAGCGATATGAAGGGAAAGATCACACAGACCGCCGGCCGGCAGCAGCTCGGCGCGTTCGCGCCGATGTTCGCGCACCTGAACGACGACGTGCTGTTCGGCGAGGTGTGGAACGAGGAGGCCATCGATACAAAGACCAAGTGCATCGTCACGGTGGTTTCCCTGATGGCCTCGGGCATCACGGACAGCTCCCTGAGCTATCATCTGCAGAACGCCAAGGCCCACGGCGTGACGAAGGAGGAGATCGCCGCCATCATCACCCACGCCACCATGTACGTGGGCTGGCCCAAGGGCTGGGCGGTGTTCCGGCTGGCGAAGGAGGTTTGGAGCGAGGAGGTCCCCGCGCAGACGGAAAAGGACAGGTATCAGAACGAAATCTTCTTCCCCATCGGCGAGTCGAACCCCTACGGGCAGTTCTTTGTCGGGCAGAGCTATCTCGCGCCGGTGTCCACCGAGCAGGTGCCGGTGTTCAACGTGACCTTTGAGCCCGGCTGCCGCAACAACTGGCATGTCCATCACGCGAAGCAGGGCGGCGGCCAGATGCTGATCTGCGTCGGGGGCCGGGGCTATTATCAGGAATGGGGCAGGGAAGCCGTGGAGATGACGCCGGGCAAGGTGGTCAACATCCCGGCTGAAGTGAAGCACTGGCACGGCGCGGCGCCCGATTCCTGGTTCTCCCACCTGGCCATCGAGGTGGCCGGCGATGAGACGAGCAACGAGTGGCTGGAAGCCGTGTCGGATGAGGACTATGGAAAACTGCAATAACAGGAGGGCTGCAATATGAAAAAGCTGATCGCAATGCTGATGATTTTTTGCATGCTGCTGGGCGTGGGCGCGCTGGCCGAGGAAGCGGCCCGCAGCGACACACTGGTGATCTATTTCTCCGCGACGGGCACCACGAAGGGCGTGGCAGAGACGCTGGCCAGCGTCACTGGCGCGGACCTCTACGAGATCGTCCCCGCGGAGCCCTATACCGAAGAGGACCTGAACTACAACGACCGCTCCACCCGCGCCACCTGGGAGCAGGACAATCCCGAGACCCGGCCGGAAATCGCCGGCGAGAACGTCGACCTGACCGGCTACACCACCGTCTACATCGGCTATCCCATCTGGTGGGGCGAGGAGCCGCGCATCATGTGCACCTTCGTGGAGAGCCACGACTTTACCGACATGACCATGATCCCCTTCTGCACCTCCGGCGGCAGCGGCATCGGTCGCAGCGGCAGGGACCTTGCCGAGCTGGCCGGCACGGGCACATGGCTGGACGGCGCGCGGCTCAACAGCGGCGCCTCCGAGGATGAGCTGACCGACTGGGTGAACGGGCTGAAGCAATGAAACAGAAAGACCGGCGGAGGGCGATCGACATTGGCATGACCATCCTCCTGCTTTTGCAGATGGCCTATCAGGTGATGGGCGAGGCCGCCCACGAATGGCTGGGCATGGGCATGACCGCGCTGGTCATCGTCCACCAGATCCTCAACCGGCGCTGGTACGGCGCGGCGTTCAAGGGAAAGTACAGCGCTTGGCGCGCCGTCTCCACTTGCGTGAACGCGCTGCTGCTCGTCTCCTTCGCGCTGACGGCCTTCTGCGGCATGGCCATGAGCAACTACGCCGTGCCCTTCCTGTACGGCATTGCGCGGGTGTCCTTCGTGCGGGTGACGCACCTTTCCATGTCCCACTGGTCGTTCGTGCTGATGGGATTGCACCTGGGCCTGCACGTGCCGATGATGCTGGCAGGGCTGAAGGATCGGGCGCGGCGCGCGCTGTCCGTCGCCGGGGCGGCGGTGGCGGGCGTGGGCCTGTGGCTGTTCCTCAAAAACGGCATGCCGAACTACCTGTTCTTCCGGGTGCCCTTCGCCTTCCTGGACTATGAAAAGGCCGGGGTGCTGGTGCTGCTGAAGAACGTGGCCATGCTGCTGTTCTGGGCCTATGCGGGCTGGCAGATCGCGCTGGCATTGCGCGGCAGAAAGGGCGGCAATCCGCTCGCGCCGGTGGCGCTGGTGCTGGCGGCGGTTGCGATGGGAGGGATCCTGAACATGATATGGCCGAACCGGAACGATTCCGGCTTTGATTCCGGCTGGGGCAGCGCGGCGGAACCCCCGTGGCAGGCCGCCGGGCCGGAGGCGAACCCGGAAGCTGCGCCTTTGGACGACGGCTTCGTCCTCGTCGAGGGCGGCGCCTTCCGGATAGGCAGCCCGGAGGACGAGAACTGGCGCATCGACGACGAGACGCCGCACGAGGTGACGCTGGCCTCCTTCTACATTGCCCCTTACGAGACCACCCAGGCCGAATGGGAGGCTGTGATGGGCTCAAACCCCAGCACCTTCACCGGTGAAAACCTGCCCGTGGAGAACATCTCCTGGCTGGATGCGGTCCGATACGCCAACGCGCGGAGCGAGGCGGCGGGCCTGACGCCGGTGTATGCCATCGACGGCGAATCCGTCACATGGGATCGCGCCGCAGACGGCTACCGCCTGCCCACGGAGGCGGAGTGGGAGTACGCCTGCCGCGCGGGCACGGCCACGCCCTTCAACCTGGAGCGCTCGCTGGACGCGGACGACGCCAACTTCTACGGCTACTATCTCTACGAGATCGAGGAGAACTACTTCGACGATTCCGTGCTGGAGGCCCGGCCGGAGATCGCGGGCCATGTGGACGACATGGCGGCCTATGACACCGTGCTGCTGGGCTATCCCAACTGGTGGGCGTCCATCCCCATGCCCATCGCGTCCTTCCTGGAGCAGTACGACTTCGCGGGCAAGCGCATCGTGCCCTTCTGCTCCCACGGCGGCGGGCGCTTCGGCCAGAGCCTGACGGCAATTGCCAAGCTGGCCCCGGAGGCCAACATGGGCGAGGGACTGTCCGTCCACTACTCCGGCGGCTCCACGCTGTCCGAGGACGTGGCCGAGTGGCTTCAGGCCAATCGCCTCGGGCCGGAGGCATAGACGATAATCCCGTTTCGACGGCAAGCCCGCCCATGAAGCCCGACAGGCACTCCGGCGGGGACTGTGGATCACGCCTGACATCCATGACGCATGCGCGTCACGAAAAAAACAAGACGCCCTCTTTCTTCCGGCCAAGCGCCGGGGGAGAAAGGGCGTCTTTCACTGTGGGATCGGCCTTCACGCGAGGATGTCGACGGTCGACCCCTTGATCGTCTTGGTGACGACGATCTGCTTTTCGATGCGCTCCTCGAGATCGCGCACATGGGATATGATGCCGATGAGGCGCTTGCCGTCGGCCAGCTCCGCCAGCACCTGCAGGGAGTTGCGCAGGGCGTTGTCGTCCAGTGTGCCGAAGCCCTCGTCGATGAACATGGCCTCCATGCGGATGGCGCCGCTCTGGGCCTGCACCACGTCCGACAGCCCCAGCGCCAGTGCCAGGCTGGCCAGGAAGGATTCGCCGCCGGACAGCGTGCTCACGTCCCTCCACTGGCCCGTGCCCCTGTCCAGCACGTCCAGATCCAGGCCGCTCTGGCGCACCCGGTCCCGGGCTTCCTCCTTGCAGCGCAGCACGAACAGCCCGTCGGTCAGCACCGTCAGCCGCTTGTTGGCGGCGGCGACCACCTGCTTGAAGTAGTATTGCTGCACATAGGCCTCGAAGGTCAGCTTGGCCCGCCGGTTGCCGCCGGCGATGCCCGCGCAGCAGTTGTACAGATCCCGGACCACCGCCCAGTGCTCTTCCCTGCGCTTCTGCTGCCTGCGCGCCTGGCGGATCTCCTGCAGGGCGTCCTCGTGCAGCGCCAGCTTCTTTACCAGTGCGGCTTCCGAAGCCTCCGCCGCGTCCTTCTTTTCATTCCACGCCTGCTGCTCCAGCTCCAGGCCGGCCAGGTCGACCCGCTCCTTCCCGGCCAGCTTATCCCGCAGGCCGGCGGTCTGGTCCAGCAGGGACTTCTTCCTCTCGCCGTACGCCTTCAGCCGCGCGTCGATCTCGTCGATGTCCCTCTCCGGCCGCCTGGCCAGCTGGTACGCCCGCTCGTCCTCAAAGCCCGCGGCGCTGAGCCGTTCGCGGAATTGGGCATTCAGCCGTTCGGCGGCCTCCTTCAGGGAGGCAAGGCGCTCCTGGCCGGACTGGACGGCGGCACGGCTCTTCTCCATGCGGATCAACAGCGCCTCCCGCGCCTTGCGGCTCTCTTCGATCGCGTCCCGGTACTGCTTGGCCCGGGCCTCCATGTCGCTGATCCGCTGCTTCAGGCCGTGCTCCGTCTCGTCCCCGGCCAGGTTCATTTCCCGCAGGCGCGCCGTGCTCACTTCCACTTCCTTCCTGAGCGAAGTCAGCTCCATGTCGGCGTCGTGCAGCGCCCTGTCGGCCCGGCGGTGGCGCTGATCCGCCGCCTCCAGCTCCGCGCGGGTCACGGCTTCATCGGTCAGCCGCGCGGGCCGCGGATGCTCCAGCGCGCCGCACACCGGGCAGGGCACGCCCTCCTCCAGCTCCGCCGCCAGCAGGCCGGCCTGGCTGCGGTAATAGCCCTCCTTAGCGGACACGTAGGCCAGGTCCGCCCGCCGGCTTTCCTCCAGCAGGCCCACCATCTTATCGCTCTGCCGCTCCAGATCCTTTTTTTGCCGCTCCAGATCCTTCAGCACCGGCAGGCACTTTGACAGCTGCTGGGCGGTTGCCAGCAGCGCGTCGGCTTCATTGGCGTGGCCTTCCGCGCCCTTCAGCCGCGCTTCAGCCTCCGGCAGCGCCTTTTCGGCGGACGCCAGCGATTCCGCCGCCCCGTCCAGCTCCCTCTGCTGGTTGAGGATCTCTTCGGCCTTGCTGCGCACCAGCGCCTCGTCCGCGGCCAGGGCCTGCGCCTTGCGGGCCATGCCCAGCGCGACGGCCAGGTCGTCCATTTCGCCCTGGCGGTCCGTCAGCGAAGCCAGGTCGGCCTTCGCCTTCTCCAGCGCGTCAAAGTCCGCGTTGACATCCTTCGCCTGCACGATGGCGGCGATGAGGGCGTCCGCCTTCCCGGCGGCGGCACTTTTATCCGCGGCGGCCCGGTCGCGCCTGTCCCGCTCGCTGGCGATCAGATGATCCAGGCAGTCCCCCAGGAGATCGGCATACCGCGGCTCCGTGCGGTAGAGATCGATGCTCTCCCGCTCCGGGAAATCGCCCTCCGGGTCGATCTTACCCGCCGCGATGGTGATGCGGTGGTCCAGCGCCTGCTTTTCCTGGCTGCAGTCGCGGTTCATGTCCTGCAGCCGGCGCTGCAGGCCTTCGTAGACGGACGTGTTGAACAGCTTCTGGAACAGCGCCCTGCGATCGTCGGAGGAGGCGTTGAGGATCTTGAGGAAATCCCCCTGGGCGATCATCACCGTCTGGGTGAACTGGTCCTGGGTCAGCCCCAGCAGCTCCAGCACCTTGGCGTTCACGTCCGTCAGGCCGTCGAACTCCGCCCCGGTGTCCAGGTTGGTGAGGTGCGCGTTGGCCTTTTCGGTGGTGGTGCCTGTGCGGTTTTTCATGGGACGGTCGTATTCCGGATTGCGGCGGACGCGCCAGGTCTCGCCCCTGTGCCGGAAGGTCAGCTCCACGAAGGTCTCCGTGCGGAGGGAGGCGTAGTCGGATCGAAAGGACTTGCTCCTGCGGCGCTCCTTGCCGCCGGAGGCTTCGCCGTAGAGGGCGAAGCTGATGGCGTCAAAGATCGTGGTCTTGCCCGCGCCGGTGTCGCCGGAGATCAGGAAAATGCCATCCTCGCCGAACCGGGTGAAATCCACAGGGGTCTCCTCGGCGTACGGGCCAAATGCGCTGAGAACCAGATGCAGCGGTTTCATGCTCTCTCCTCCAATTCCTTCAGCACTTTCTCAAGCACCTTCCGGTGCGCCTCGCCAGGGGCCTGGTCGTTGTTCTGCAGCCGGTAGAAATCGCTGAACAGCTCGGATATGGTCTTGTTTTCCATGCTCTGGGTCGCGAGCACGTCGATGTCCTCCTTCGTCCTGGAATTGACGATGGAGAACTTCATCATGTTGGGGAAGTTGACGCCCAGCGTCACCCGCGCGTCCGGCGGGGGCAGCTCGTCGTGCACCGTCACCCAGAGATAGTCCTCCGAATAGGGCATGGCCATCAGCCCGTCCATGGTTCCCTCCACCAGCCGCACGTCGTGCAGCGGATACAGGGGCGCCGTCCGCACCCGGACGTCCCCCTTATCAAACACGTCCACGATGGCGACGCTCTTTTTGTGGTTGGCCTCGGAGAAGGAATACTTCAGCGGCGAACCCGCATAGCGCAGCGTGTCGCGAAGCACCCTCTGGGGCTTGTGGATGTGGCCCAGGGCGACGTAGTCGAAGGCGTCGAAAAGGGCGGCGTCCACGTTGTCCAGACCGCCCACCATCCGCTCCTCGGATTCGCTGGTCTCGCAGCCGGTGATGAACTGGTGGCACATGAGGATGTTGCGCTTCTTTGTATCGATGGGCGCCTGGCGCAGCACGGCCCCGACGGCGTCCTGATAGGTGACGATTCTCTCTTCCGGCAGCTTGCGCTTGACCTGGAAGGGCCGGAGGAACGGCAGCATCCACACCACGATCTCCCCGTCCCCGTCCGACAGCGTCACGCTCTGCAGGGCGCCGTCAAAGGCCTCTGATATGTACACGCCGGAGGACTTGACCAGCGATGAGAAATAGGATATGCGCAGCGCGGAATCGTGGTTGCCGCTGATGATGAACACCTTTTTTCCCAGCCCGGCCAGCCGCGACACGAAGGAATCGAACAGCGCCATGGCCTCCGCCTGGGGGGAGGAGCGCTGGTACACGTCCCCGGCGATCAGCACGGCGTCCGCCTGCTCGCCTTGGGCGATGGAGACGATCTGTTCGAGGATATACTCCTGATCCGGCAGCAGGGACAGGTCGTTCATCTGCTTGCCCAGGTGAAGATCCGCGATGTGAAGAAAACGCATGGACAGCCCTCCCCGGCGCGGGTTCCGACGCCGCGTCCGCGTTGATTGGCGCGGCGCCGGGAACCCCCGCCCCCCGTTGAGTTGAGATTCAATATGTTATGGCAATATTATAGCATGAAAGCGACGGCCCCGCAACACGATGCCACGCCCAGCGGGAGGAATGATGCCCGGGCGGCATTCGTTCACAAACCGTTCTCATTTGCTTTAGCCCAGTTTTAGGTTGGCGTGGGATAATGCGATTGTCCAAGAGAGGACAATACCATCAAAAAGGAGATGTGAAACATGAAGCACTTTTATTCCGGAATGCTGGTGATGCTGGCGTTGATGCTGGCCGTCGTGATGGGCGTGGTCGCCCTGGCCGAGAGCGCCGAGCCCGAGGTGTCCCTGCCCCCGGCGGCCGAGGAGGCCCCGGCTGCCGACGCCCCTGCGGCAGAAGCGCCCGCAGCTGACGCCGCCACCGATTCCACCGCGCTGCAGGACGCGCTGAAGGCCTATGACGCCGCGCGCCAGTCCAGCCAGGTGGAGAGCCTGGAGGCCGAGCTGAAGGGCTATGTGGACAGCGGCAAGCTGACCCAGGATCAGGCGGACCTGATCCTGAACTACTACAGGGAGCAGGAATCCCTGCGCAACGGCACCTGCCCCAACTGCGGCTACCAGTTCCAGACCAACGGCGGCTTCGGCCGGGGCGGTCACGGCGGCAGGGGCGGCCGGGGCGGCCGGGGCGGCATGCGCGGCATGTCCGGCATGAACCAGCTGCCCGGCGACGCGCAGGACGGCGCCGAGACCAACGCCTTCACCTTCGACGACGCCTGGCAGGTCATGCCCGACGCATCCCAGGTCGAGGGGATCTGATGAACCAGCGCCACGGCGTCACCCGCATGGGTGGCGCTTTGGCGCGTGTTGTGATAAAATGGAATGGGTGATGTGCTGTGAAGATACTCTTTGCCGAGGACGATCGGGACCTCTGCCGGGCGGTGGAGGCGCTTTTGAAGCACGCGGGCTACACCGTGGACGCGGTGGGCAGCGGCACCGACGCGCTGGAATACGCGGCCGGAGGCGATTACGACGGGATCATACTGGATTGGATGATGCCGGGCCTGGACGGTGTGCAGGTGTTGAAGAAGCTGCGCGAGCGGGGCGTGGGCACGCCCTGCCTGATGCTGACGGCCCGGGACGCGGTGGAGGATCGCGTGACTGGCCTGGACGCCGGGGCGGACGACTACCTGCCCAAGCCCTTCGCCACCAGCGAGCTGCTGGCCCGGGTGCGCGCCATGCTGCGGCGCCGGGAGGCGTTCGCGCCGGACATCCTGCGCTGCGGGGACATCGAGCTGGATCGCTCGGACATGGAGCTGCGCCGGGGCGGAAAGTCCGTCAAGCTGGCGAACAAGGCGTTCCAGCTGATGGAGCTGCTGATGGAGCGCCCCGGGACCGTCCACAGCGTGGACCAGATCATGGAGCGCATCTGGGGCTGGGACAGCGAATCCGAGAGCAGCGTGGTCTGGGTGCACATCTCCCAGCTGCGCAAGCGGCTGAATGAGCTGGGCTCCACGGTGGAGATCAAGGCGGCGCGGGGCGTGGGCTATTCGCTGGAAGCGGGCCGTTCGGGAGGCGCAGGGGCATGATTCGCAGGATCAGGAGGCGGTTTATCCTCATCGCGCTGGCGGTGCTGGCGCTGGCGATGGTGCTGGTGGCGGCGGTCATCAACGGCGCCAACTGGATCAACGTGCGCGGCGAGCTGACCGAGACGCTGACCACCCTGGCGGAGAACGGCGGCGCGTTCAGCCGGGGCTTTGGCGCGCGCGGCAAGCGCTCCAGGGGCCTGCAAAACCGGCTGGATGAATCGCGGTACTTCATCGTCGTCGCCCGGTCGAACGGGGATTACACCCTGCTGGATACCTCGCGCATCACGGGCTTCAACGAGGAGGAGCTCGCCGCCGTCGCGCGGGCGGCGCTGGCCAGCGGGCGCTCCGGCGGCTTTGCCGGGGATTACCTGTACACCGTCAGCGAACAGTCCAGCGGCGCGCGGGTGGCCGTGTTTCTGAACTGTGAGACCCGGCTGGAAGGCGTGCGCCGGCTGGCGCTGATCTCGTGCGCCGCCTGCGTGGCCGCGATCCTGCTGGCATGGCTGCTGGTGGCGCTGTTCAGCAACCGGGCCATACAGCCGTTGATCGAGAACGCCGAGCGCCAGAAGCGCTTCATCACCGACGCGGGCCACGAGCTGAAGACGCCGCTGACGGTGATCTCCGCCAATATGGACGTGCTGTCCCTGGAGACGGGGGAGAACGAGTGGGTCAGGAGCACCCAGAAGCAGGTGGCCAATATGAGGGGACTGGTGGGCGAGCTGATCTACCTGTCCCGGCTGGACGAGGAGGACGCGCGGCTGCAGTGGACCGCCTTCGACCTGTCCGGGGCCGTCCAGGAGACGGCGGAGCCCTTCGAGGGCATGGCGGAGTTCAATGGAAAGACCCTGGAGCTGTCCGTGGAAGACGGCGTGTGCATGCAGGGGGATGCCAGCGCCATCCGGCGGCTGGTGTCCGTGCTGTGCGACAACGCCGTGAAATACGCGCCGCAGGGCGACGCCATCCGCCTGACGCTGCGCCAGGAGGGCAGGCGCGCCGTGCTGACGGTGGAGAACGGCGTGACCGCGCCCATGGACGGGGAGACGCTGAAGCACCTGTTCGATCGCTTTTACCGCGCCGACGCCTCCCGCAGCAAGGAGAGCGGCGGCTATGGCATCGGTCTGTCCGTGGCGCGGGCCATCGCCGAGAAGCACGGCGGCGACATCCAGGCGAAGATGACGAAGGACGACCGCCTGCGGTTCACAGCGGTGCTGCCGCTGGGCGGCCATCCCCTCCGCTAAAGAGGGGAACGGCTCGGCGGCATGCGGGCCACAACGAAACCCTGCCGCATTGCGGCAGGGTTTGGCGTTTTTGTATTTCAACGGTCGCAGGCGCTTCCGGGCGGATTTGACCGGTCGGGAAGCATGACAAGCGGGGCCCGGCGATGTATAAATGAACGCGTTCACAAAAGGAGGAAGTATGCCCAAGCTGATACCCGAACTCAAGCAGCGGTTCCTGGAGGCCGCCAAGGCCCGGCTGCTGCGCGACGGCTGGAGCTGCGCCAGGACAAGAACTATGGCGCGGATCCGGAGTACCAGAAGTACGTGCGCACCGTGCCGATCGTTATCCCGTTCATCCCCCTGTACAGCGTGAAGAAGTACAAGTTCCTGGTGGCGTGAGGAGGGCAGGCCATGCTTGAGAAGCTGTTGGACGACATCATGACGCGGTTCTCTCTGACCGAAGAAGAAGGCACGACGCGCGAATTCCAGTCCATGGGCATGTCCTTTGAGGCGAAGGCCTATGCCGCGAAGGGACTGGGGCACGTGGGCGTGATGACCGCCGGCGGCCCGATGCGGATGGAGACGCTAATCATCAACCCCTTCGAGCTGGACGCGCCCATCCTGTCCTGTGACCGGATCCACGGGATGGGGCAGGAGATCCTGATGGTGGAGATGTACGATTCCCTGCTGGGCGATTCGTTCCGCACCGACGGCATGGCGAAGGCGCTTGGCGGGGCGGCGCTTTTCCCCGACAAGGGGCAGGAGGCCTGGTTCGCGCCGCTGATCGTTCACCCGTGGCTGAACCAAAGGGGCAGCGCCGACGACGCGGAGCGCTTCGACGGCCTCGCCGCCGACTTTGTCGCGGCCTATCTGGACGCGGCGCAGGCAGCAGAGCCCTGCGACAGGGAAGCCAAGCGGGAGAAGGCGGCAGCCTACAGCAAAGGGCTGCTCAGGAACGGCGGCCCCGCCACCGACCCGGTGAAGGCCGCCATGGGCGAGGAATTCACCGCCGCGCTGTTCAGGCAGACCCTCTTCGGAGCGTAACACACATCCCGATAAAGCCCCCGTCGCCAGGCGCACGATCCGGCGGCGGGGGCTTTGCAGCGCCATGGCGACAACCGGCCCGGACCGGGCTGACAGGGCGGCGGTTTTGTGCTATAATTTCAGCGGAACACTGCGCTGCGGCGGCGGGTGAAGATGGCCCGCTGCGCCGAACCCTGGCCGCCAACCCGGCCATCACGACCTGTCGAAGGCACATTGGAAGGAGAAGATGAGCATGGAAGAGCGGCTGATCGAGACATTCCGGTGGCTCCACCGACACCCGGAGCTGGCCCTCGCGGAGCACAAGACCACGGCGTATATTCGAAGCATACTGGTCGAAAGCGGAATTCGCCTGCTGGACACCGGGCTGGAGACGGGGCTGATCGCCGAGATCGGCGCCGACGAGGGGCCGGTCGTCGCCCTGCGCGCGGACATCGACGCGCTGCCTGTCTGCGAGCAGACGGGGCTGGATTACGCCTCGGAGAATCCCGGCGTCATGCACGCCTGCGGCCACGATTTCCACGCGACGGCCATGCTGGGCGCTGCGCTGCTGCTGAAGGCGCGGGAGGGGGAGATCCCCGGCCGGGTGAAGGTGATCTTCCAGCCTGCCGAAGAGGTGAACCGTGGCGCCGGGATGATGGTGGCCACAGGGCTGCTGGACGACGTGAAGCTGTTCCTGGCCGGGCACACCTATCCCTGGTACGGGGCGGGCACGCTGGGCGTGCGGCCGGGGCCGGTGATGGCCTCCGCCGATCGCTTTTTCGCCCGGATCACCGGCGTGGGCTGCCACGCGGGGCACCCGGAGCTGGGCGTCGACCCCATCCCCGCGCTGGCCGCCATCGTCACCGCGGCACAGACCGTCGTCAGCCGGCGGGTGAACCCCTTTGACAGCGCGGTGGTATCCGTCACCCGCGTGGCGGCGGGGAACACCTGGAACGTCACGCCGCAGACGGCGGAGCTGGAGGGCACCGTGCGCGCCATGACCGCAAAGACCCGGGACGACATCCAGCGGCGGCTGGAGGCCATCGTGTCGGACACGGCCAGGGCCTTTGGCTGCGAGGCGGCGTTTGAGTATGAGCGCCAGCCGGATCCGGTGATCAACGACGCCGAAATCTGCCTTCGCGCCGCCGAAGTGGCCCGGGAGCTGGGCATGACCGTGCGGGAATGTCAGCCCTCGATGGGCTCCGAGGACTTCAGCGCGTACCTGAAGATCGCCCCCGGCGCGTTCTTCCGCGTGGGCACCGGCGGCGGATGGGACAACCACCATCCCCGCTTTACGGCGGATCCCGCGGCGCTGATGCCTGCGGCCCGATTCTTCGCCGCCATGGCGGAGCGGGAATTGAAGCGCCTGGCCGGGACGTGATCCGGCTCCGGGCCGCGGATGTGCGAAAACACGACAGTCGCATGGACTGCCGTGTTTTTTTGCGCCCCGCGCTTTCCCTGAATCGCGGGGGAAATCCCGAGCACTCCGCGATGGGCCCATGGCCGAGGGCCCCGCCTTGTCCCACCAATTTAATATATATAACGTTGAAAGTAAACAAGGTGAAGTGTATGATAGTAAGTGTAAACTAACACAGGCTGAGGCGTCCGGCGCATTCCGCGGATACACGGCGTCGACGGGTGACATGGAGGGAAGAGCGATGAAAAGACAGGTGTTTCGGGTGGATTCCGACGGCTTCAACGGCGCGTGGTACCCGGCTGCCGGCGGCGACAGGGGCATGATCCTCATGCTGGGCGACAGCTCGGAGGACCGCATGGCCTCCTGCGGAGCGAAGTGGCTGAACCGCCAGGGCATCCACGTGATGGCCATGTCGCCGGAAAAGAAGGACTACGGGCACCACAGCTATCCGCTGGAGCGCTTCGGCAGGGCGATTGCCTTCATGAAGGCCCGGGGCTGCCGTGCGTTCGGCGTCGTCGGCGCGTCCACCACGGGCATGCTGGCGCTGCTGGCCGCCGCGCACTATCCGGAGTTTACGCTGACTGTGGCCATATCGCCGTCTGACTTCGTGATGGAGGCCTTCTACCGCGACGGCAAGGACGGCGCGACGGAGCGCCCCGGCGACGGCGAATCCACGGTGACCTGGCAGGGAAAGCCGCTGCCGTACCTGCCCTATGCCTATCGCCACCCGGAGTACTGGCAAAAGATCCAGGAGGAGGCCAGGGCGGGCGGCGACCGGGTCGCGTCCCGAAAGCTGTTCGACGAATCCGAGCGCAGGCACCCCATCCGCGAGGAGGAACGCATCCGGGTGGAGAACATCCGCGGGAAGCTGGTCTTCATCGGCGCGGAGGACGACGTGCTATGGGACACCTGCCGCTACATCCGCAGGATGCAGGCGCGGCTGGACAGCCTGCCCCACGCGTGCACCCACGAGAGCTGGCTCTACGAGCGCGGCACCCACTTCGCCTTCCCGGAGTCCCTGCTGAAGATGATGCTGCCGGTGGGCTCCGGCCTGCTGGTGTCCATGATGTTCCGGTCCGGCAGGGAGCATCCGAAGGAATGCCGCCAGACCCGGATCGACATCGACAGGCGGCTGAAAGAGGCGCTCGCGCAATGGCGGGCGAACTGAGCAAATGGCCGCAGGATGACCGGGCTTCACAGACGGGCCATGCGATCCCGCGGATGACGGAGATAATACAAGTAGATTATTCAAAACATATTATTAGAACGCATTGATCCAAAGGAGGCGGTTTTATGGGACTGTTCAGGGACTATGTGAGCCAGACGCGAAAGCCGGAGGGCTTCCTGGGGAAGCTGATGTTGAACGGCATGAATTCAGGGCACGCCAGGATGGCGGACTGGGGGCTTGCGCATTTGCCGGAAATCGAACCGGCGCGGGCGGTTGACCTGGGCTGCGGCGGCGGCCGGAACGCGGGCGAGCTGCTGAAAAGGTATCCGAAGGCGCACGTGACCGCCATCGACTATTCCGCCCTTTCCGTTGAAAAGGCGCGGGAATACAACCGGGACGGGATCGCCGACGGGCGCTGCGACGTGCGGCAGGGGGATGTGTCCGACCTGCGCCTGCCCGAGGCGCCCTTCGACCTGGCCACGGCCTTTGAGACCATCTACTTCTGGCCGGGCCTGGAGAGGTGCTTCGGACAGGTGGCGAAGGTGCTCAAGCCCGGCGGCTGGTTCCTGATCTGCAACGAATCCGACGGCACGGACGCCGCGGGCCTGAAATTCGAGAAGATCATCGACGGCATGAAGACCCACACCGCTGACCGCATCGAAGCGGCGCTGAGGGCGGCGGGCTTCTCCGAAGTGACGGTCGAACATCACCCGGCAAAACCCTGGATTGCGGTACTTGCCCGGAAATGAAAACAGATGATGCGCGACACTGTGAAGGGGGCGTGAGTTGAATGACTGAAATGAAGGCGCTGCTTTTGCTCGCCGTGGCCGGGCACCTGCTCTGCGGGTTCACCGACTGCCTGATGACCTACCTGCCCAACGGCCGCTTCCGCTTTGAGGACATGAAGGACAACTCAAAGCTCTCCGGGGCCTTTGAGGGCATGTCGCTGCGCCGGCCGCTGATGGCCATGCTGCTGGGCTGCCTGGCCATGTGCATGTTCTTCTTCGGATACATGGCGCTGTGCGACTGGATGCGGCCGTATTCGACCGCCTGCGCCGCGCTGATGCGGGCGGGCTGCGCCCTGGTGTTCACCTTCGGCATGGCCCACCACGTGTTCTGCGGCGCGCCGGAATGGCTGTACGTCCGGCTGGGCCGCACCCAGGAGGCCCTGGACATCATCAACGAGTTCTTCAAAAAGACATCGGTCACCATGATCGCGTGCTATCTGGGCTTCCTGGTCTTCGGCGCGGCCCTTTTCGCGGCGGTGGTCTCGGGTGCGACACCGCTGCCCCGCTGGGCCTGCGTGTTCAACATACTGCCCCTGATGCTGGCGATGCTGCCGCTTCGCGTGGGCGGCTTTGGAAACTGGGCGGGAGCGGCCATGTTCCTGGGGCTGTTTTTTCTCTTGTGAGGAGGGATACCATGAGCAGCTACAACGACATCGGCATCGACGGCGCCCTCGACTGGCCGCGTATCCGCAAGCTGATGATCATCGGCCTTCTGGCGGGCGCCATGGTGATGGCGGGGGACATGCTGCTGGGCTGGGGCGTGCACGACGCCTCCAAGTCGGGGCTGGAGGGCTTCCTCTCCGCCTATGTGAACCTGTCCGACAGCCGCATCTTCTGGTCGGCGATGCTGGGGATGATCGGCATAGCGCTGGAGGGGCTGTGCTTTTTCGCCGTCTACCGCCTGATCGTCCAGGGCTCCAGGCGCCTGGCGCACATCTACCGCAGCGGCATCTTCGGCTATCTGATCTTCGCCGCCTGCGGCGTGCACGTGCCATGCCTGGCCTGCGTATACGTGTACAAGCACCTGGCCCGGGTGAGCCCGGAGAACGCCCTGGAGCTGTCCTGGCGCTTCGGACTGTACTTCCTGCTGCCCGCGATGATCCTGTTCTTCATCTTCTGGGGCATCCACTCCGCCGCGCAGATCGCCGCGTTTGCCAGGGGCCTGACGCCCTATCCCCGCTGGTGCTGGGTGTTCTGCATGCCCGTGGGCCAGGGGCTGACCATGCTGCTGAAGCTGGCGCCGGAGACGGCCCTGCGCAATGCCCTGACCGCCGCATGGCTGAGCATCGGCAATATGTGGATGATGGCCGGCCTGCTGCTGACCATGAAGCTGGCGAGGAAGCGGGAGATTGTCTGATATTGGCCAGATTGCCCGGCACGCATTGACAGAGCGAACAAGTTAGTGTAATATAACTACAAGGTTAGAAAAAACTAATCTTGTAGTTATCTGTTTCAGGAGGATGTAAACCATGAAGAAACTGTCCTGTTTGCTGCTGATGCTGGTGATGATGTTGGGCGCGATGGCGCTGGCGGAGTCCGGCGACGTCATCGAGATCGGCACCGTGGAGGAGCTGGCCGCGATCAACGACAACCTGTCCGGCAGCTATGTGCTGACCGCCGACATCGACCTGGCCGGTGCGGAGTGGACGCCCATCGGCGCCTACGCTCCCTCCGGCGAGAGCACCGAGGAGCAGGAGATCCCCGCCGCCCAGACCGCCTTCACAGGCACCTTTGACGGCCAGGGCCACACCATCTCCAACCTGGTCATCAACCAGCCCGAGGGCTGGGCGCAGGGCCTGTTTGGCTGCATCGCCAACGCCCAGGTGGGCAACTTCACCCTGGAAAACGCCACTGTGGACGCCCAGATGATGTCCGCCGACGTGGTAGGCTACGCCTACTGCTCCACCGTCTCCGGCGTGACGCTGGTGAACGGCACGGTCACCGCCCATGCGGGCGAGATGAGCGCCGAGGGCATGTACGGCGGCATCGTCGGCGCGGGCATGGGCTCCATGATCGAGAACTGCACCGCCCAGGCGGACATCGTGCTGCCCGACGGCACCGCCAATGCGGGCATCGTGGGCGGCGGCCTGGAGATGACCAGCGTGGTGGGCTGCACCGCCACAGGCACCGTCACCGCGGGCAACAACTGCTACGGCCTGGGCGGCGTGTCCGGCTGTGGCTTCGCGGCGGAGCAGTTCACAGACTGCACCGCTGAAAACGTGACCATCACCGCGGGCGACGACTGCTTCTGGATCGGCGGCGTCACCGGCTACGCCGGCGGCTATGCGGATGAGCAGTTCGGCATGCCCGTGACCGTGTTCACCAACTGCGCGGCGAAGGGCGTGACCGTCAACGCCGGCGCGAATGCCGAGGGCATCGGCGACATCGTCGGCGCGGGCTTCTACAACGAAGCGGTTGCCCAGGCCAACGGCGCGCCCTTCGACCAGCCGACCCAGTTTGAACTGGTGGACTGCGTGGCGGAGAACGACGGCGCGGAGGCCGCCGAGGCGGACGACGCTGCTGCTGAGGCTGATGCGCCCGCCGAAGACGCTTCCGCCGAGGCCGACGCTGCTGCGGCCGCGCAGCTGCTTGAGGACGTGAAGGGCACCTATGTGGCCCTGTTCCCGATCATCACCGATCCCGCTTACGACCAGATCTGGCTGGACCACTGCGCCGCCGTGGTGGGCGACGAGATGGCCCCGGACGTGGCGCAGCTGCTGAAGGATGCCTGCAACGGCACCATCTACGGACAGGAGGCGATCGACGCCTTCGGCGACGGCTCCGTCAACCCGCAGTTCGACTGCCTGTTTGTGGGTGGCGTGGACCAGATCACCTTCGACGGCGCGACCATCAGCGGTACGCTGGCGGGCGAGGAAGTGTTCAGCCATGAATACGCCTACGTCAGCCCCCTGTCCCTGGGCGGCATGATGAACGGCTGGCTGTACGAAACCGCCGACGAGGACGCGGGCGAGTTCAAGTACTTCTTCATGATGCCCGATACCCCGGCGACCACCTATCACCTGGAGTTCCGCTACGGCAGCGACGTGGACGCCCTGACCCAGTACGCCGAGGGCCCCTACGCCTACTGGCTGGCCGCGGGCTTCCCGGTGGACGCGGACGAGGCAATGACCGAGGACGTCATCGGCCTGTTCTGCGACGAGAACCTGGCGGACATGGCTGCCGAACAGCCCGCCGCCTGATCGTTTCAGCGGGACGGGAGCCTGTGAAGCCGCAGGCTCCCGTTTTTTTGCCCGTTGGCGGGGGAGAGACTGGCATTGCAAACGGCAATCTGCGTGAAACGGCGAAGAGCGTTTTCGGTTTTTTTGTTGCCGCTTTGCGCGGGCAACGATATGGGAAAGGCGCCGGACGGCCCACCAATCGAGATGGATCCCGAGGCGGCGCTGGCCATTCAAACGCTGTCGGACGACGGGCGCTCCGACTTGCGATCGCTGCCGGGGCCGCCATGAGGCCCGCCCGCGGTGGTTGGCTTTCATATTGCCGTGTTATTATGGACAAACGTACTGCAGTTATGTTATAATTAAAATAAGTAGACCATAAAGCGTCGGCTTGATGCGGAGGGGTATCTATGTCAGAACAGAAGACACAGACCGGCTTACAGCCCTATCTTTCCCAGGCGGCAGCGTGGGCGCTGGCCGTCGGCACCAGCGTGGGCTGGGGATCGCTGGTCGTCACGAGCAACACCTACCTGGCCCAGGCCGGCCCGGCGGGAAGCGTCCTCGGCCTGCTGATCGGCATGGTGCTCATGCTGGTCATCTGCCGGAACTTCTCCTATATGGCCAGCCGGTACCCGCGCGCCGGCGGCATCTATGCCTACACCAAGGAGGTGTTCGGATACGACCGCGCCTTCCTGGTCTTCTGGTTCCTAAGCCTGACCTATATCTCCATGTTCTGGGCGAACGCGACCAGCCTGCCGCTGTTCTGCCGCTATTTCATAGGTGACACGTTCAAATTCGGGCATCTGTTTACCCTGTTTGGATATGACGTCTACCTGGGTGAGGCCCTGCTGACCCTGGCGACCATCGCCGCCATCACGGGCTTGTGCATCCGGAGCAAGGCCATCGCCGCCCACGCCATGGTGGTCCTGGTGGCGGTGTTCGTCGTCGGCATCACGCTGTGCTTCGGCGTATCGATCGTCGGCAACCGGGGCAGCCTTGCCCCGGCGTTTGTGCCGGACGGCACGGCCCTGTCGCAGACGTTTCGCATCGCCCTCATCTCCCCGTGGGCGTTCATCGGCTTCGAGAGCATCACCCACTCGGCCGAGGAATTCAAGTTCAAGCGGGATCGGCTTCACCGGGTGCTCGTGCTCTCGGTGCTGACCTCCACCGCGCTGTACATATTCGTCACGCTGCTGAGCATCACGGCCTATCCCGAAGGCTGCGCGAGCTGGCTGGACTACATCCGCAACCTGGGCAGCTATTCCGGCATCGAGGGCCTGCCGGCCTTCTATGCCGCCCGGCACTACCTGGGCGACTTCGGCGTGGCGCTTCTGATGCTCTCCCTGCTGGCCCTGGTGCTCACCAGCCTGATCGGCAACCTCCGGGCGCTGAGTCGGCTGTTCTTCGCGGCCGCCCGGGACGACATTCTCCCAAGCTGCTTTGCCGAGCTGAACGACAAGCGCATCCCCGCCAACGCGATGCTCCTCGTGGCGGCGGCCAGCGTGCCCATTGTGTTCGTCGGCAGGACCGCCATCGGCTGGATCGTGGACGTGACCACCCTGGGCGCCACCATGCTGTACGGGTTCGTCTCCGCGGCCGCGCTGAAGACCGCCCGAAAGCTGAAGAACAGGCGGGTGGGCGTCACCGGCCTGATCGGCTCGATTGTGATGGTGGTGTTCGGCATCTATCTGCTCTTTCCCCTACTGTTCGGCGACGCGATGCTGGAGACGGAGACGTATATCCTGTTCATGGTGTGGACGGTGATCGGCCTGTTCTACTTCCGCCACATCATCAGGAAGGATCACGCCCGCCGCTTCGGCAAGGCGATCATCGTCTGGATCGCCCTGCTGGCGCTGGTGGTTTTCATGGCCATGATCTGGTCGGGGCGTGTGGATGAAAAGACCACCCACGACGCCATCCATGCCGTCCAGGACTACTACAGGGAGGGCGCCGCGGCGGACGAGGACGCGTTCGTCCAGGCGCAGATCGACCATGTCCAGCGAACCGACACCCTGAATTCGCTGCTGGTGTCCGGCCTGTTCGTGATGGCACTGGGCGCGATGCTCATCAACCACGTGTCCATGCAGAAGTGGGAGACCAAGGCGGTGGCCGAGCGCGACGCCGCGCGGGAAACCGCGTTCAAGGATCCCCTGACCGGCGCCAAGAGCAAGCACGCCTACCTGATGCATGAAAAGGAGATCGACGCGGCCATCGAGGCGGGTACGGCCAAGGATTTCGCCGTAGTGGTCTGCGACGTGAACGGCCTGAAGAAGATCAACGATACCCTGGGCCACAAGGCCGGCGACGAATACATCCGCAAGGCGTTTGAGATGATCTGCGACATATTCCAGCACAGCCCGGTCTATCGCATCGGCGGCGACGAGTATGTCGTCATACTGACCGGCCGCGACCACGTGATCCGCAAGGAGCTGCTGCTGGCGCTGCACGACCGCTCGGTGGAGCACATCAGCACCAGCGGCGTGGTGGTCTCCGGCGGCCTGTCCGACTTCGTGCCCGGCGAGGACAAGAGCTTCCACAGCGTGTTTGAGCGCGCGGACGGCCTGATGTACGAGGAAAAGCAGCTGCTGAAGGGCCTGGGCGCGGTCACCCGCGACGACAGCGACAACCCTGCCAAGATGCTGATGCCCATGCTGGAGGACGCGAAGATCCTGCACATCAAGAAGCACGTGCTGATCGTGGAGGACGAAGCGGTCAACCTGATGATGCTGGGGAACATGCTGCAGGACGGCTACGATCTGCTGTATGCCTCCGACGGCATCGAGGCCCTGGAGCAGATCAAGGCCCACAAGTCCGAGCTGGCGCTGGTGATGCTGGATCTGAACATGCCCCGTATGAGCGGCATGGAGGTCCTGAAGGTGATGAAGGAAGGCACGGAGTTCAAGGACATCCCCGTCATCGTGCTCACGGCGGACCAGTCCGCCGAGGTGGAATGCCTGAAATTCGGCGCCATGGATTTCATCCCCAAGCCCTATCCCTCCTGGGAGATCGTGCGGGCGCGCGTCAACCGCTGCATCGAGCTTTCTGAAAAGCGAAGCATCATCCAGTCGACGGAGCGCGACGGCCTGACCAACCTGTTCAACCTGGACTACTTCCTGCGCTATGTCAGGATGTACGACCAGCATTACACGGAAATGCCGATGGACGCCATCGTCATGGACGTGAACCGCTTCCACATGCTCAACGAGCGCTATGGCAAGCAGTACGGCGACGCGGTCCTGTGCCGCATCGGCGAACGCATCCGCCACCTGGCCCGCGACATCGGCGGCGTCGGCTGCCGCCGCGGCGCGGACACCTTCCTGATTTACAGCCCCCACAGGGACGATTACGACCATCTGCTGGAGTGGGTTTCGGATGGGCTGACCAGCGAAGAGGGCTCGGCGAACCGCGTGCGGCTGCGCATGGGCGTATATGCCCAGGTGGACAAGTCGCTTGAAATCGAGCGCCGGTTCGAATACGCCAGGATCGCGTCGAACAAGGTCAAGACCGGGCACACCAGGCCCATCGGCATTTACGACACGCAGATGCACCAGGAGGAGCTGTTCAAGGAGCGGCTGCTGGAGGATTTCCGGGCATCGCTGAAGGACAGGCATTTCAAGGTGTATCTCCAGCCGAAGTTTGACGTGCGCGGCGATGAGCCCGTGCTGGCCAGCGCCGAGGCGCTGGTGCGCTGGAACCATCCCGAGCTGGGCATGATCAGCCCCGGCGTGTTCATCCCGCTGCTGGAGGACAACGGCCTGATCCTGGAGCTGGACGAGTATGTCTGGCGGGAGACGGGCGCGCGCATCCGGGATTGGAAGGATCGCTTCGGCTATTCCGTGCCGGTCTCGGTGAACGTTTCCAGGATCGACATGCTGGCGACGAACCTGAAGGACATCTTCAACGACATCCTGCGCACCTACGACCTGACCTTCGACGACATGATGCTGGAGATCACCGAATCCGCCTATACCGGGGATTCGGAGCAGGTCATTGCGATGGCCAGGGAGCTCAGCGGCGTGGGCATGGGCTTCAGGATCGAGATGGACGACTTCGGCACGGGCTACTCCTCGCTGGGCATGCTGTCCCACCTGCCCATCGACGTGCTGAAGCTGGACATGAGCTTCGTGCGCAATGCCTTCAAGGAGAAGCAGGATCTGCGCATGATCGAGCTGATCATCGAGATCGCGGACTACCTGAAGGTGCCCGTGGTGGCCGAGGGCGTGGAGACCGAGGAGCAATACCTGGCGCTGAAGGAGATGGGCTGCGACCTGGTGCAGGGCTACTACTTCTCCAAGCCGGTGCCTCCGGAGGACTTCGACCGGTTCATCCTGGAGATGCTCCGGCAGGAGGCGCGCTGACGCCGCCGACCCGGAATTGGGGCCGCAGAACGCGCTGAACCCCGGCCCGAGTATGGAACGGCCCCCGCCGCCTGGCGGGGGCCGGTTTGTTTTGCCAGCGCCCCGGCAAAAAGGCGTCCCGCCGTTTCAACAGTGAACCAGAATATTACAATACAAGGCTATTGACCGTGGCTGTTTCCGATTGTATAATAACGCGCGGACGGGTGCCTCCTCCGGCTTTCGGGCCGGCCCGGCAGGGCCCCGGCGCCTGCGGAGCGCGGATCTGCGCCTATGCCGGCACGCGACAAAATGTCTTCAAGAGGGAAGAGAGCATGCAAACGCGCAAACGGACGCACCACATGATGGACATGACCCAGGGCAACCCCACGGGGCTGCTGCTGCGGTTCATGGTGCCGCTGCTGGTGGGCAACATCTTCCAGCAGGTCTACAGCATGGTGGACATGATGATCGTCGGCCGGTACATCGGCCCGGACGCCCTGGCGGCGGTGGGCGCGACGAACTCGCTGAGCTTCCTGTTCTTTTCGCTGTGCAGCGGCCTGGCCAGCGGCGTGGGCATACTGATCGCCCAGGCCTTCGGCGCGGAGCGGCCCGACACGGTCAAGCGGGTGATCACCAACGCCGTGTACATCATGGCCTCCGCCGCGCTGGTGATGGGCGGACTGGGCTTTGGCCTGGCGCGGACGGTGCTTGGGCTGATCGGCACGCCGGAGAACATCATGGACCAGGCCGTGATCTATATGCAGGTGCGCTGCGCGGGCGTGATCGCCGTGTCCATGTACAACTGTGTCTCCTCGATACTGCGGGGCGTGGGCGATTCCCGCACGCCGCTGTTCTTCCTGGTGGCCGCCAGCATCCTCAACGTGTTCCTCGACCTGTTCTTCATCCGCAGCCTGGGCTGGGGCGTGGGCGGCGCGGCGGGCGCAACCATCATCGCCCAGGCGCTGTCCGCCGTGGGCTGCTTCATGTACGCCTCCCGCCACAACCCCATGTTTATACTGGATCGGTCCATGTGGAAGCCGAACGCGACGCTGATCCGCCAGTGCTTCCGCATCGGCGTGCCCCTGGCGGCCCAGTCCTCCATGGTGGCGCTGTCGCTGATCGCCCTGCAATCGGTGGTGAACAGCTTCGGCTCGGTGGTGGGCGCGGCCTTCACGGCCACCAGCCGCGTGGAGGCGCTGGTGCAGCAGCCCTTCATGTCCATGTTCGCGGCGCTGTCCACCTTCACGGGGCAGAACATCGGCGCGAACAAGAGCGAACGGGTGGGGGAGGGCTTCCGCCACGCGGTGCTGCTGATCCTGGCGTTCGCGGCGGCGATGACGCTGGCCTTCCAGCTGTTCAGCCCCTGGGTGATGGGCCTGTTCGTGGACGCCGAGCAGGGCGCGGAGGTCATTCGCTACGGCGCCCACGGCCTGCGGCTGACCACGTGGTTCCTGGCTCCGCTGGGCATGATCTACGCGTGCCGCGGCGTGCTGAACGGCTCAGGCGACAGCGCGTTTTCGCTGATCTCCGGCGCCTGCGAGATGGTGGGCCGGGTGGCCTTCCCCAAGCCGCTGACGATGATCCCGTCCATCGGCGTCTGGGGCATCTGGCTGGGCACGGCCTTCACATGGACGCTGGTGGCCGCCGCAGGGTTTTTGCGCTATCGCGGCGGCGCCTGGCGGAAGAAGGCGGCCATCACCCGCGAGCAGAGCGAACCGGCCGACTGACCGGACGCGGCGGTTTTCCCGAGAGCCGACCGACTGGCTCAGCGCTGTTGAAAGCATGGAATAAGAATCGACAAGTCGGTCAAACGGGTTGAAAAAATGGCGGCAATCTGCTATCATGTGAATGGTTAAAAGCGGCGCGGCTGTGCGCCTGGGCATGGATCAGAAAGCGAGCGTGAGTACAAGGTGAAGCCCTATCTGGAAACAACGGAAGAGACACTGAAGGCGCTGGGGTCATCCCCGGAGGGACTGACGAACGACGAGGCGGCGGGCCGGCTGTCGAAATACGGGCCCAACAAGCTGCGGGAGGCCGAAAAGGTCAGCCTGCTCAAGCGGTTCCTGGGCCAGCTGAAGGACCCGATGACGCTGGTGCTGATCGGCGCGGCCATCGTCAGCGCGGTGACGGCCGTCTATGCCGGGGAGAGCCTGGCGGACACCATCATCATCCTGGCGGTGGTGCTGATCAACGCCTGCCTGGGCGTGTACCAGGAGAACAAGGCCGAGGCGGCCATCGAGGCGCTGCAGCAGATCGCGGCTGCCACGGCGAAGGTGGTGCGCGGCGGCCACCAGCTGACGGTGAAGGCCGAGGAGCTGGTGCCCGGCGACGTGATCGTGCTGGAGGCCGGCGACGCGGTGCCCGCCGACGCGCGGCTGATCGAGGCCGCCTCCATGAAGGTGGAGGAGGCGGCGCTCACCGGCGAGTCCGTGGACGTGGACAAGCAGGTGGAGGCGCTGACCGCCGCGGACAACCGCGACGTGCCCTTGGGCGACCGCACCAACATGGTCTACATGGGCTCCACCGTCACCTATGGCCGCGGCCGCGCCGTTGTGGCCGACACCGGCATGCAGACCCAGATGGGCAGCATTGCCGACGCGCTGCACAGCGCCGAGGACGAGCAGACGCCGCTGCAGAAGCGGCTCACCGAGCTGAGCCGGAAGCTGTCGGTCATGATCCTGATCATCTGCGCCTTCGTGTTCGTCGTGAACCTGATCCGAAACGGCGGCGCGGCGGTGCTGGACACTTTCATGATCGCCGTGTCGCTGGCCGTGGCGGCCATCCCCGAGGGATTGAGCGCGGTGGTGACGATCCTGCTGTCCATCGGCGTGACGAAGATGTCGAAGAACCATGCCATCATCCGCAAGCTGACCGCGGTGGAGACCCTGGGCTGTACCCGGATCATCTGCTCCGACAAGACCGGCACCCTGACCCAGAACAAAATGACGGTCATGCGCCGGGTCACCGAAGACGAGCGGCTGCTGATGACCGCCATGGCGCTGGCCTCCGACGCGAAGCTGGAGGGCGGCGAGGCGGTGGGCGAGGCCACCGAGTGCGCCCTGGTGAACGATGCCGCGAAGGCGGGCCTCATCAAGGACGAGATGGAGGCCGACCTGCCCCGGGTGGACGAGGCACCCTTTGATTCCATCCGCAAGATGATGACCACGCTCCACCGCGCCAGGGCGGGCGAGGGCTTCATCCAGTTCACCAAGGGCGCGCCGGACGAGGTGCTGCGCCGCTGCACGAAGGCCTGGGTGAACGGCCAGGCGGTGCCCATGACCGAGGAGATGCGCCGGGAGATCAACGCGGCCAACAAGGCCATGGCCGACGAGGCGCTGCGCGTGCTGGCAGCGGCCCAGCGCGTGTATGACGCGCGGCCCGCGGGGAACGCGCCTGAGGAGCTGGAGCAGGATCTGACCTGGATCGGCATGTCCGGCATGATCGACCCCATCCGTCCCGAGGTGAAGGACGCCATCGGCCTTTGCCGCCAGGCGGGCATTCGGCCCATCATGATCACCGGCGACCACAGGGATACCGCCGTGGCCATCGCCAGGGAGCTGGGCATACTGGACCCCGGCCAGCAGGCCATCACCGGCGCGGAGCTGGACGCCATCGACGAGGAGACCTTCGCCCAGGACGTGCGGCGCTATTCCGTCTACGCACGGGTGCAGCCGGAGAACAAGGTGCGCATCGTGAAGGCCTGGCAGGGGCTTGACTGCGTCACCGCCATGACCGGCGACGGCGTGAACGACGCGCCTTCCATCAAGCAGGCGGACATCGGCGTAGGCATGGGCATCACCGGTACCGACGTGACCAAGTCCGTGGCGGACATGATCCTGACCGACGACAACTTCGCCACCATCGTCTCCGCCGTGGCCGAGGGCCGGCGCATCTACGACAACATCCGCAAGGCCATCCAGTACCTGCTGTCGGCGAACCTGGCCGAGGTGCTGGCGGTGTTCGCGGCCACGCTGATGGGCTTCACCATCTTCAAGCCCGTGCACATCCTGTGGATCAACCTGATCACCGACACCTTCCCGGCCATCGCCCTGGGTATGGAGGAGGCCGAGCCGGACACCATGCGCCGGCCGCCCCGCCGCCCGGAGGAGGGGATATTCGCCGGGGGCCTGGCCTTCGACATGTGCCTGCAGGGGATCGTGATCGCGCTGCTGACGCTGGTGAGCTACTTCACCGCCCACCGCTTGACCGCCGGGAGCTGGGCCATCGCCCAGTCGCCGGAGGGCATGACCATGGCCTTCCTCACGCTGAGCATGACGGAGATCTTCCACGCCTTCAACATGCGCTCCCGCCGGGGCTCGCTGGCCTCGGAGAAGACGCAGAACCGCTGGCTGTGGCTGACGCTGGTGTTCTCGCTGCTGATGACCACCGCGGTGGTGTTCGTGCCCTTCCTGCGCGACGCCTTCTCCTTCGCGAAGATCACCCTGCGCGAGTACGCCGTCTCCATGGGCATCGCGCTGTGCATCGTGCCGGTGGTGGAGTTGCTCAAGCTGATCGAGCGCGCCGCCGCGAAAAAGAAGGCGCCCGCCGAAAAGGCGTGACGCCAGGGAGAATCAATATGAATACCGTGCCCGGGGCATTGACGCTCCGGGCACGGTCGCTTTATGCGCGCCGACCGTCAGGGAATCGTCACCCGAACGACGGTCCCGCCCTCCGCGCGGGGCTGTATCGCGAGCTTTCCGCCGCACATCATCTCCAGCCGCTGCTGTATGTTGGCCAGGGCGATGTGCGGCTCCTTGTCGTCCGCGGGCTCAAAGCCCGGGCCGTTGTCGGAGACGGTGATCTCGCTGCCGTTGTCCGTACTGCGGGTGCGGATGGCGATGCGCAGCGGCTCGGCGTCCGGGTCCATGCCGTGCTTGACGGCGTTTTCCACGATGGGCTGCAGCGTCAACGGCGGCAGGCGGAACAGGGTGTGGGGCGTGTCGTAATCCACGAAAAGGCGGTCCTCAAACTGGGCCTGCTCCACGGCCAGGTAGGCCCGGGTGTGCTCCAGCTCCTCGGAGAAGGGGATGGTGTGGTCGCTGGCAATGGCGGTGAAGTTCCGGCGCAGGTAGGTGTTGAAGTCCAGCGTGACCTGCTGGGCCTTTTTGGGGTCCTGGCCGCAGAGGTAGTAGATGCTGGTCATGGTGTTGTGGATGAAGTGGGGCCGCATTTGAAGCACCATGACGCTGGCGCGCTGATGGGCGATCTCCCGCTGCTGGCGCATGTACCGATCCACGTTGTCCAGCAGGATGATGGCGAACATCACCAGCATGGAGAGGGTCAGCCCGGTATCCAGGACCAGGAAGTTATAGATGATCGAATGGATGACTATGGCGATCCCCAGCGGGATCAGGTGGATGAGGAAGACGATGTAGTACTTCCGGGACAGCTTGTCCCGCCGCCTGATGACGCCCGCCAGGTTCAGCACCATGATGAATATCAGGGGCAGGAGCCCTACCCAGTATCCCGGGCCGCGCTCAAACTGGTAATCCGGCGTGGTGTAGTAGAACCAGGGCGTGAACTGGGCAATGATCACCTCGATGAAATACAGGGCCCACATGGCGCTCACGGCGCGGAACAGGGCGCTCCTTGCCGTGCTTTCCCCGCAGCAGCGCAGCAGGTAGAGCGTGAACATGGGCATCGACAGCGTGGCGAGCAGGGATTCGAATGCCCAGATGAACTGCTCCACCATGATCGTGCCGGGGAGCCCATAGATGATCAGATCCACAAGTGCCACGCTGACGCTCACCGCGAGTATGGCGAAGAGCAGGACGAAAAAGCGCCTGCTCCAGCGGTCCATGCCGGGGATGGCAGACGCGACGCCGAGCCCCAGCAGCGTCAGCGCCAACATGAAGCCCATGATAAAGAAATCAATCTGAACGGCCGAAATGTTCATTCCCCGGCGCCTCCTGCCCAGAACGGATACCGCAGGTTCTTCAGCTGCTCCCGCACGCCCTGGGCCGTGATGGGCTTGAGCATGAAGCCGCTGGCCCCGGTGCCCCAGGCGCCGAAGGAGTATTCCACATAGGCGGTCAGGAACACCACGTTCGTGCGGGGGTTGATCTCAAGCAGCGTGCGGCACAGGTCCAGCCCGCTGGTCTTGCCCAGCTCGATGTCCAGGAAGGCCAGCGCGACGCGGTGGCTCCTGGCGTATTCCACGGCCTCGGAGGGCCGGGTGAAGCCGGTGATCGCGGCGCCGGGCAGCACCTCTTCCAGTATGGGCAGGCCGCCGGAGAGCACGATCTGCCGGTCGTCCACCATGATGACGTTCGGAGCTTCGTCGCTCTCCGCGGCGGCGTTGAGCAGCGTGTTCACATCCACGCCCAGGCACCGGGACAGCCGGGAGATCATCGCCGCGTCCGGCAGGCGGCTGCCGGTTTCCCAGCGTGCCACGGTGGACCGGGTGACGTACATCTTGTCGGCCAGCTCCTGCTGCGAAAGCTTTCTTTCCATTCTCAGCCGGCGCAGCGTTTCCGCGAAAAGCATATTCATGCGCTGTTGCTCCAATTTGGTTTTCTTATATATTAATCCAGTGTTGTGCCAAAAGCAAGGGATTGTGAAAAAATAATGTGACGTTATGGAACACTCCCTTGCGCGCCTCACACGGCTGGTTTAGAATAATAGGCGGAAGGATAGAACCGCAATTCGGCGAGGGGAGGAGAGACCGTCATGTTGAGCTACTATACCGCGCTCATTGCGCTCTCCTGGATGGCGCTGGGCGTGCTCTGCATCCTGGTGTGGGAGAACAGCTGGATCCCCCGGGAGGACAAGGGGCTTTTTTACCTGACCTATGGGATCATCGCCCTGTCCGCCCTGGCGGAATGGACGGGCATACAGTTCAGCGGCAACGAGAGCATCCCCAGGTGGGTGATGGCGGCGGTGAAGTGCGCGGATTACGTGCTCACGCCCATGGCCGGCGGCGCCATTGTCGCCCAGATGAAGCTGCGCGACCGTTGGAACAAGGCGCTGATGATCGTCCTGGCCGCCAACGCGGTGTTCCAGATCGTGGCCTCCTTCAACGGCTGGATGGTGGTCATAGACGCAAACAACCGCTATACCCACGGCCCGCTGTACATGGTCTATATCGCCACTTACCTGCTGGTCATCGTCCTCACCGGCGCGGAATTCATGGTGTACGGCTCGGCCTATCGGCGGCGGAACAGGTCCTCGCTGTACAGCGTGCTGCTGCTGGTGATCGTCGGCATCGCCATCCAGGAGCTGCTGGGCGGGGAATACCGCACGGCCTATATCGCGCTGACGCTGGGCGCGGTGCTGATGTTCATCCACTACTCTGAATTCTACCAGATGTCCGCCGAAGCCCACATCCGCAGGCAGCAAACCCAGCTGATGAAGGACGCGCTGTCCGACGTGTACAGCCGCCATGCCTACATGAAGGCCATGGAGAAGTACGCGGCCATGCCATGGATCCCGGACAACTTCGCTGCCTTCACCATCGACATCAACGGCCTGAAATCCACCAACGACACCATCGGCCACGACGCCGGCGACGAGCTGATCTTCGGCGCCGCGCGGTGCATCGAGCGGGTGGTCGGCGACGCGGGCCGCTGCTTCAGGATCGGCGGCGACGAGTTCGTGGTGCTGGGCCAGATGGGCAAGGAGCAGGCGGACGCGGTGCTGCAGGGCCTGGAGCAGGAGACCGGGAGCTGGGCCGGGGACAGGGTCCAAAGCCTCAGCCTGGCCGCCGGCTATGCGCTGGCGGATGAGCACCCGGGGCTGACCGTCGAGGAGCTGGTGAAGAAGGCGGATCAGGCCATGTACGCGGCGAAGGCCGAGTATTATCGCAAGAGCGGACACGACAGGCGGGGCTCGCGCTGATCCGGCGGCAAAGCAGGGGACAGGCGGTTGCGCCAGCGACAATTGGTCAGTAAGATTCTTCGACTTCAGCTTCGCCTTTGCTCAGAATGGCGATGATAAGACGCACGTCATCCTGAACGGAGCGCAGCGCAGTCGAAGGATCTTTTTTGAAAGGAACAGGCGGTTGCGCCTGTCCTCTTTTATCTGCTGTTTCGGAAATATGAATTGACGCACAGCAGTTTTAGGGATATAATACAAGTGACAAATGAATAGCCGGTGTATCTGCGCGGCGACGCGCGGCATGACCATGGAGTTGTGCCATAGGAACGCGGATGAAATTTCCGGGCTATCCCAGTAACCGTGAAGCGGACGAAAGCACGATATTGCCACTGCGCAAGCGGGAAGGCGTGCCGGTAGGATGAAGCCAAGCCGGGAGACTTGTTTACACCGTGAATTGATCGATCCCCTGGGGGTGGGTGAAGCTATTGCGCCGCGGGAACACCGCGTGCGTCCTTAGTGTTCCTCAGGGAGGGACGCTTTTTTTTAACGCCGCTCTCGCTGATTCATTTGATCGAAAACAAGGAGGGACACAACCATGTCCAAGAAAATCGTTTCCCTGTTCCTGGCGGCGCTGATGCTGATCGGCTGCCTGCCCGCCCTGGCCGACGAGGCCATCACCGTGACGGATATGCACGGCCGGGAGATCACCCTGACCGAGCCCGCCACCCGCATCGTGGCCATGCAGCCCTCGGACTGCGAGATTCTGTGCGCCATCGGCTGCGAGGACGCGCTGGTGGGCATCGGCCAGTACTGCGACTATCCCGCCTCCATCACCAGCCTGCCCGTGGTGCATTCCGGCGCGGAGACCAACGTGGAGGAGATCCTGGCCCTTCAGCCCCAGGTGGTTCTGATGAACGACATGACCCAGAGCGAGGAGCAGGTCAAGCAGCTGGAGGAGAACGGCGTGAAGGTCGTGGTCAGCAGCGCCACCGACATCGAGGGCGTCTACTACGCCATCCGCATGATCGGCGCCCTGATGGACAAGTCCGAGGAGGCCGAGTCGGTGGTCGCCGACATGCAGGACACCTTCGCGGACATCCAGTCGAAGGTCACCGACGAGGGCAAGACCGTGTATTTCGAGGTCTCCCCGCTGCAGTATGGCCTGTGGACCGCCGGCAAAGGCACCTTCATGGACGAGCTGGCCACCATCTGCGGCCTGAAGAACGCCTTTGACGACGTGAACGGCTGGGCGGAAGTCAGCGAGGAGCAGGTCATCGCCCGCGATCCCGACTACATCGTCACCATCACCATGTACTTCGGCGAAGGTCCCCTGCCCGTGGACGAGATCCTGGGCCGCGAGGGCTGGCAGGACATGAAGGCCGTGAAGAACGCGCAGGTGTTCAACGCCTCCGACTCCAACGCGCTGTCCCGCCCCGGTCCGCGGCTGAAGGACGCCGCCGTGGAGCTGTACAACTTCATCTATGGCGCCGAGGAAGAGGTCGAGCCCGCCGCGTAAGGCGGCCACATTCGGAGAGCCGAAGATCCTTCGGCTCTCCTCTGTATAAGAGGATTCCATGAACGACACCCGAAGCCTGCGGCAGGAGCGGTTCGCTCCGGTCACCTACGCGCTGCTGACGGCAGCGCTGCTGGCCACGATGGCCCTGTGCGTCTGCGTTGGCAGCGTGCCCATCTCCCTCTCGGACACGGTGACCGCCGTCTGGAGGGCGCTGTGGGGGCTTCCCATCCCGCAGAACATCGCGAAAAACATCATATTGAACGTGCGCCTGCCCCGGGTGCTGTGCGTGGCGCTGTCGGGGGCTTCGCTGTCGCTGTGCGGCGCGGCCATGCAGGGCCTGCTGCGCAACCCGCTGGCGGACGGCTCCACCATCGGCGTGTCCTCCGGCGCGGCGCTGGGCGCGGTGATCGCCATGGCGGCGGGCTTCACGCTGCCCGGCTCCAGCTATGGCGGGGTGATGATCTCGGCCATGGCCTTTGCCTTCGGGGCACTGGTGCTGATCCTGTCCCTGGCCTACGCGCTGGACAGGTCGCTGGCCACCAACAGCATCATCCTCATCGGCGTGATCTTCACCATGTTCATCTCCAGCATCATCTCCCTGGTGGTCACCTTCGCCAGCGAGCACACCCGTTCCCTGAACTTCTGGACGCTGGGCTCGTTCTCCGGCGTGAACTATCACCAGGTGAAGCTGCTGGCCCTGGCGCTGGTCGCCTGCGGGGGCGTGGTGCTGCGCTACAGCCGCGAGCTGAACGCCTTTGCCGTGGGGGAGGACAACGCCCGGCACGTGGGCGTGAACGTGAAGCGGGTGAAGCTGGTTACACTCATCACCATCTCCGTGCTGATCGGCGTGTGCGTGTCCATATCGGGCACGGTCAGCTTCGTGGGCCTGGTGATGCCTCACATCGCCCGGATGCTGGTGGGGCCCAACCACAGGCGGCTGCTGCCCGCGTCGATGTTCGCCGGGGCGATCTTTTTGCTGCTGGCGGACCTGACCGCGCGGACGCTGTTCAGCCCCATCGAGCTTTCCATCGGCGTGGTCACGTCGCTGGTGGGCGCGGTGGCCTTTGTCATCATATTCTCCCGCACGAGGAAGGCGAGGTGAGAAGCGTGCTGCAAGGGGATCACATCACCGTGCGCTACGGCAGGCAGGCCGTTGTGAACGACATTTCCTTCCGCCTGGAGGAGGGCCAGTGGCTGATGCTGGCCGGGCCCAACGGCGCGGGGAAGTCCACGCTGATCGAGGCCATCGCCCAGGGCGTGCCCTATGAGGGGACCATCCGGTGGCAGGGGGAAGACCTGCGCGTCATGAAGCCCAATCAGCTGGCCCGTAGGATAGGCGTGCTGTCCCAGCGGAACGCCGTGGGCTACGCCTATACGGTGGAAGAGGTCGTGGGCCTGGGCCGCTATGCCTACAGCTCCGGCTTCCTGTCGGGAAGGCGGGGGGAGGACCGGGACCATGTGGAGCAGGCCCTTGAGATGACGGGCCTGACCGGCCTGCGCCGCGCCAGCATGCTCACCCTGTCCGGCGGCGAGATGCAGCGGGCCTTCCTGGCCCAGGTATTCGCCCAGGACCCGCAGGTGTTGATCCTGGACGAGCCCGCCAACCACCTGGACCTGAATTACCAGCAGCAGATCTTTTCGCTGATCCGGGACTGGCTGAAGCAGCCCGGGCGGGCGGTGCTGTCCGTGGTGCACGACCTGAGCCTGGCCCGGCGCTATGGCACCCACGCGCTGCTGCTGGATCGGGGCCAGTGCGTGGCCAGCGGCGCGATCGGCGACGTGATGACTCCGGAGCACCTGAACGGCGTGTACGGCATGGACGTGGCCGCCTGGCTGCGGGAACTGCTGTCCCAGTGGGAATAGTTTTCCGACACTCGCGGCGCCAGGCAGGAAAAACCACGGTTCCCGTCGAAAAGGTACAGGCAAGGACGACGAACGACACCATGAGGAACGGAGGTTGATCCCATGCTGTACAACGAGGCCTGCGGCGAAAAGCTGTCCCGGCTGGGGTTCGGCTGCATGCGGCTGCCGCTCAGGGAGGGCGGGGCCATCGACGAGGTGGAGCTTCAGAGGATGGTGGACCATGCCATCGAACACGGCGTGAACTACTTTGACACCGCGTATCCCTACCACGGCGGCATGAGCGAGATCGCCGTCGCCAAGGCGCTGAAGAAGCATCCCCGGGACAGATGGTTCCTGGCCAGCAAGTACCCGGGCCACCAGATCGCCTCCAGCTACAACCCCGCCGAGATCTTCGAGGAGCAGCTGAAGAAGTGCGGCCTGGAGTATTTCGATTTCTACCTGCTGCACAACGTCTACGAAAACTCCTACGGCGTGTACACCGACGCGAAGTGGGGCATCCTGAACTACTTCCTGGAGCAGAAGCGGCTGGGGCACATCCGCCACCTGGGCTTTTCCAGCCACGCCCGCCCGGACACGCTGGAGAGGTTTCTGGACTACGCCGGAGACAGCATGGAGTTCTGCCAGATCCAGCTGAACTACCTGGACTGGACGCTGCAGGACGCGAAGGCCAAGTATGAGCTGCTGACCGCGCGGGGCATCCCCGTGTGGGTGATGGAGCCGCTGCGGGGCGGCCGGCTGGCGGCGCTGGACGGGGATAACGAGGCGTGCCTGAAGGCGCTGCGCCCGCGGGAGAGCGTGGCTTCCTGGAGCTTCCGCTGGCTGCAAAACCTGCCGGGCGTGAAGATGGTGCTGTCCGGCATGTCGTCCCTTGACCAGATGGCGGACAATGTGAACACGTTCTCCGGCGGCGAACCGCAGACGGCGGAGGAGGCCGCGCTGCTGGATCGGATCGCCGAGGGCATGAAGGACGCCCTGCCCTGCACCCGCTGCCGCTACTGCTGCCCCGGCTGCCCCATGGGGCTGGACATCCCGATGCTGATCCACGCCTACAACGACCTGAAGTTCGCCAAATCCATGACGGTGCCCATGCAGTTGGACGCGCTGCCGGAAAACAAGCAGCCCTCCGCCTGCGTGGCCTGCGGCTCCTGCGCGGCGATATGCCCGCAGGGCATCGACATTCCCGGCGCCCTGGCGGAGCTCTCCGAGACCCTGGCCGGCATGCCCAGCTGGGCGGAGATGTGCCGCCAGCGCGAGGAGGCGGCGCGGAAGCTGAAGGAAAAGGGACAGGGTTGATTCGGGCTGTTCCTACGACAAACGGCTGGACGGTGTGCATGCCGTCCGGCCGCTTGTCTGTCCCGACCCGCGAAAGGGATGGACTTTTTCCCGCCGGGATGATATAATAACACGGTTGCCGCCGCATGGCACGCAAAAATGGCATGCGGCGGGATGAATCGCACCCTTCCGACGGAGGTCTCCATGAATCAGCCCTACAACGAGCGGGACAGGCTCCTGTCCTCCATATTCAGCGACGGCACCGCCCTGTTCCGGCAGCCCGCTGAGCCCGATCCCGGGGATTACGTGGCCATACGGCTTCGGATCCAGCGCGGCGCGGACGTGGCCGTCACGCTGCTGAAGGACTTCCCGGCGGTGATGACGCACATGTCGAAGTATTCGAGCAACGCCGCCTTCGACTGGTACGAGGCCAAGATCTACTGCCACGACAAGCCGGTGTTCTATTCCTTCCTGATCCAGTGGGAGGACCGTTACATCCACTACGACCGCCGGGGCGCGCGCTGGGTGGACGCCGTACCCTCCGCAGACCCGGATGGCGCGTTTATGGTGATCCCGGGGTTCCACGTGCCCAAGTGGGCCAGGGGAGCGGTGCAGTACCAGATCCTTCCGGACCGCTTTTGCAACGGCAATCCGGACAATGACGTCACGGACCGGGAGTACTTCTACGCCGGGGATTACATCCGCCATGCCCCCGCCTGGGACGCCGCGCTGCTGCCGGACGACTACCGCTGCCACTGCGGCGGCGACCTTCCGGGCGTGCTGGAGAAGCTGGACTACCTGAAATCCCTGGGCGTGGAGGCCATCTACTTCAATCCCATTTTCATCTCCCCGTCGCCCCATGGGTACGATACCCAGGACTACGACTTCATCGACCCGCACCTGACCGTGATCCCCTTCGACGGCGGCGACGCGCTGGAGGAGGGTGACACCGACAACGCCCACGCGACCCGCTACCGCGCCCGTACGGCCGACGCCGCGAACCTGGAGGCCAGCAACGCCTGGTTTGCCGACTTCTGCGGGGAGGTGCACCGGCGGGGCATGCGGATCATACTGGACGGCGTGTTCAACCACTGCGGCTCCTTCAGCCGATGGATGAACCGCGAGGGCGTCTACGGCGATTCGACGGGGGCCTTCCGGGACCCCAAGAGCCCGTACCGGGGCTATTTCAGGTTCCGGGAAGGGAATGATTACGACTGCTGGTGGAACGTGGAGACCCTGCCCAAGCTGAACTACGAGAACGCCCAGCGGTTGTGTGAGGAGATCTTCCGCGTGGCGGAGAAGTGGGTCTCCCCGCCCTACAGCGTGGACGGCTGGCGGCTGGACGTGGCCGCCGACCTGGGGCAGACGCCCCGGTTCAACCACCTGTTCTGGAAGGAGTTCCGCCGCCGGGTGAAGGCGGCCAACCCCGACGCGCTGATCATCGCGGAGCATTACGGCAGCCCTGCCGAATGGCTGGGTGGCGACGAGTGGGACAGCGTGATGAACTACGACGCATTCATGGACCCGCTGTCCTACTTCCTCACCGGCATGGAGAAGCACTCGGACAGCCGCCGGGACGACCTGTACCAGCGGGGCATGCGGTTCTTCGAGACGATGTTCGAGGCCATGTCCCGCATGCCCACGCCCTCCGTCTACTGCGCCATGGACGAACTGGACAACCACGACCACAGCCGCTTCCTGACGCGTACCAACGGCAGGACGGGCCGGCTGGAAACTGCGGGCGGCGCGGCGGCGGACGAGGGTGTGCGGCCGGAGGTGTTCCGGGAGGCGACGGTGATCCAGATGACCTGGCCTGGCGCGCCGACGATCTACTACGGCGACGAAGCGGGCCTCGCCGGCTGGACGGACCCGGACAACCGCCGCACCTATCCCTGGGGGCATGAGGACTCGGAGATGATGGATTTCTTCCGGGCGCTGACGCGGCTGCGCGCGTCGCTGCCGGTGCTGCGGGAGGGCAGCGTCAAGCCGCTGTGCGCGGGCTACGGCTTCATCGCCTACGCACGGTTCGACGCGGACAGCGCCGTGATCGTGGCCTGCAACAACACCGAGCGGCCCATGCGGCTGGACCTGCCCCTGCGGGACATCGGCATCCTGGACGGGAAAACGCTGCTGACCCGGTTCATCACGACCAAACAGGGCTTTGAGGGGAAAGGCGCGCCGGCGGGCATCGTCGAGGGCGGCATCCTGCGCCTGGAGGCCCCGCCCCACAGCGCCGCGATACTCGCTCCGCAGGACTGAAGCGCATTGGACGGGTGATCCGGAACAACCGGATCATCCGTTCTTCTTATAGGTGTCCACAATTAGCGGACTGCCGCGAAGCGGGGTCGCGCGGTCCGGCGGAGGCCGCAGGACCTCGCCGGAAATCGTTCGTCATGGGCGTCGGCGGGCACATTGGATTTCAATTCATTCCAATCGTTAAGAAAGCGCACGTACAATTCATAAAGACGGAAAAATTGCCATACAATACTTAAAAATCGCCATATGAAAACATGGGTAATTCTCTTATCATGTAATTAAGAATTCTTCCACATGAGGCACATGTGGATGATAAATAAATAAGGAGGATTTACCCATGAAGAACATGAAAGTCCTGCTGTCCGCCCTGCTGGTGCTGGCGATGCTGCTGTGCGCAACCGCCGCCATGGCAGAGGGCTACTCCGTGGACACCCTGGAGGTCAAGATTTGGGATAACAACCAGCTGGCCGGCCTGCAGGAAATCGCCGACGAGTGGACTGCTCAGAGCGGCGTCAAGGTCAACATCCAGGTTGTTGACTGGGGCAACTACTGGACCCTGCTGGAGGCCGGCGCTTCCGGCGGCGACATGCCCGATGTTTTCTGGATGCACTCCAACAATGCGGAAATGTACATGTCCGCCGGCAAGCTGCTGGACCTGACCGACTACATCGCGGGCAGCGAAGTGGTGGACCTGAACAACTACTACCAGGGCATCACCGACCTGTACAGCAAGGATGGCAGGAACTACGCCGTGGCCAAGGACCATGACACCATCGCCCTGCTGTACAACAAGGCCATCTTCGACCAGTACAACGTGGAGTATCCCTCCGACGACTGGACCTGGGAAGACTACAAGGCGGCGGCCGAGGCCATCACCGCGGCTTCCGGCGGCGAAGTCTATGGCGGCGCCTGCAACACCGGCAACAACCAGGATACCTTCTACAACATCATCTATGACTTCGGCGGCTACGTGATCTCCGACGACAAGAAGACCTCCGGCTGGAACAACGAGAATACCCTGAAGGCCTTCGAGTTCATGGCCACCCTGTTCGACAACGCCTGGGCTCCCCAGCAGATGCTGGCCGAGAACGGCAAGGACCGTCTGTTCCTGAACAAGAAGATCGCCATGGATACCGAGGGCAGCTGGATGATCAGCCAGTTCTACAACGACGACAACCACGAGGATTACGCCTGGGCGATGCTGCCCTATGAGGACGTCAACGGCAACGGCGCCTGCGACGAGGGCGAGCGCGTCTCCATCTACAACGGCCTGGGCTGGGCCGCCTCCGCTGACGTGGCGGATCCGCAGGCTGCCTGGGATCTGATCGAGTGGTTCTCCAGCAAGGAGATGCAGCTGAAGCAGTCCGAGCTGGGCGTGACCATGGCCGGCTACATCGGCTGCTCCGATGCCTTCATGAACGCCTTCCCCGGCATGGACATCTCCGCCTTCCTGAAGATGGAGACCGAGGGCACCCTGGTGTTCCGTCCCTACAGCAAGTACACCTCCCGCTGGGAGGATCAGGCCACCAGTGACCTGGTTGCCGTGTGGAACGACGCTTCCGTCATGACCGACACCCTGAACCGCATGGCCGACGACATGAACGCCCTGCTGGCTCAGGAATAACCCCCTGAACCGATGCCCAAGGCCCCTGGGCCTTGGGCATCTCATTATCCTGTAGAGATAGGAGGTTTGGTTCTATGGCAAATGCCAAGCGAGGAATGACGCCAAGTCAAAAGAGCCAGGCCAAATGGGGGCTTGCCTTTGTCGCCCCGACCATGATCGGACTGATCGTGCTGAACTTCTACCCGATCTTCAACACGGTCTACCAGTCCTTCTTCAAGACAGGCGACTTCGGAATGGGCAACATCTTCGTTGGCCTTCAGAACTACGGCACCGTGCTGGGCGGCAAGGAATTCTGGAGCAGCCTGGTGAACACCTTCAAGTACGCCTTGATCGAGGTGCCCTTCTCGGTGGCGTTCGCCCTGCTGCTGGCGGTGTTCCTGAACCGGAAGATCGCCTTCCGCGGCGGCTATCGCACCGTGTTCTTTCTGCCCATGGTGGCGGCCCCGGCGGCTATCGCCATGGTTTGGCGCTTCCTGTACAACCAGCAGTTCGGCCTGATCAACAACGTGTTCCACAGCACCACGGCCTGGATTTCCGACCCGAATATCGCCTGGGTCTCCCTGGGCGTCATCGGCGTGTGGAGTGTCGTGGGCTACAACATGATCCTTCTGATCGCCGGATTGCAGGAGATTCCCCACGACTACTACGAGGCCGCTGAGATCGACGGCGCCACCGGTATCAAGCAGTTCTTCCGCATCACGATACCGCTGCTCAGCCCCACGATCTTCTTCATCCTCCAGACCCGCATCATCGGCGCTCTGCAGCAGTTCGACCTGATCTTCATGATGATGGACCGGTCGAACCCCGCGCTGCCCAAGACGCAGACAGTGGTCTACTACTTCTACGTCAACGCCTTCCAGTACAACAATCGCGGTCTGGGCGCGGCCATCGTGCTGTGCATGCTGGTGCTCATCATGCTGATCACCCTGATTCTCCAGAAGACGGAGAAGTACTGGGTGTTCTACAACTGAGAAAGGAGGGGCGACAATGGAAAGCTACAAGGCCAAAAAAGCTTTGACCCAGGGACTGATCCATCTGTTCCTGATCGTGTTCACCATCACCATGCTGGTGCCCTTCCTGTGGATGGTGCTCACCGCGTTCAAGACCCAGTCGGAATCCACCGCCATCGATCCCTTTGTCATCCTGCCGTCCACATGGCACTTTGACAACTTCGTGACGGTCTGGAACAGCTACAACTTCCTCTTCCTGTACAAGAACACCCTGCTGATGATCTTCTTCCGCGTCGTCTGCGCGGTGCTGACCGCCACCATGGCGGGCTACGCCTTCGGACGCCTGGAGTTCCCGGGAAAGAAGTTCCTGTTCGCGCTGGTGCTGATCCAGATGATGGTGCCCGGCCAGATCTTCATCATCCCGCAGTACATCATGGTCAGCAAGCTGAAGTGGATCAATACCATCGCCGGCCTGGTGTTCCCCGGCGCGGTGACCGCCTTCGGCACCTTCCTGCTCAAGCAGGGCTACCAGGGCCTGCCAAAGGACCTGGAGGAAGCGGCTAGCATCGACGGCTGCAACATCGGCCAGCAGTTCCTGGTCATCATGATGCCGCTGACCCGCTCTTCGATGGTGTCCCTTGGCATCTTCACGGCGGTGTTCGCGTTCAAGGACCTGATGTGGCCGATGATCGTCTGCTCTGACGCCAAGAGCACCACGCTGTCGGCGGGCCTTGCCAAGATGCAGGGCCAGTTCTCCAGCAACTTCCCGCAGCTGATGGCCGCGGCCACCATGGCCTGCCTGCCCATGATCGTGCTGTACCTGATCTTCCAGAAGCAGTTCGTCGAGGGCATTGCCACCTCCGGCGGCAAGCTGTAATCCAATGGATGACGGCTCGGACAGGACGCCGGTTCGCTCAAAGCGCGTCCTGTCCGGCCATCAGGCAGGAAAGCCCGGCGGAACCCGCCGGCTTCGGAGGAGGCGGCCATGGGTTCAAGAAATTACAATGAAACCCCCTGTCTACCGGGTGCTCGTGGAGCAAGGCCCGAGGCAGTATGAAAACCTGTTCCTGACCCTTTGCGGCATCGAACAGTGCCGGCCGGACAAGGAGCGCGAATCGCGGGTGCGGGATGTCTACCACCTCCACGTGGTGCTCTCCGGCTGCGGCGTGCTCGCGACGGATTCGTATACCGCGCAGCTGCGCGAGGGGCAGATCTTCCTGATCAAGCCGGGGGAGAAGATCACCTACTATCCCGACCCACAAGACCCATGGGCTTACTGTTGGATGTCCTTCGGCGGCGAGGACGCGCGGTCGCTGATGGAGGAGGCGGGCTTTGAAAAGGGCGTCTATGTCCTGGACAGCCACGTGCCCGTTTCCATGTTTTACCGGCTGTGCAGCTCGGCGCTGGACGCGTCCCAGCCGACCCACGCGGCCTCTCTCAAGCGCAACGGCCTGCTGCTCGAATTCATCGCAACGGCCATCGAGTCGAAGGAGTGGGAGCACGGCACCCGCAAGCAGAAGACCCACCGGCCGCTGCACAACAAACAGGACTACATCCGATACGCGATTAACTACATCAAGAACAACTATTCCAGCATCACGCTGACGGACGTGTCGGATTATCTCGGCATCAACTACAACTATTTTTCCTCGATATTCAAGCAAAGCCAGGGCATTTCGCCCAACGAGTACCTGCTGCAGGTGCGCATGCGCCAGTCGAGCCAGATGCTGGCGAGCCTGACGATGGATGTACAAGCGATTGCGAATTATGTCGGCTATTCGGATTCACTGACCTTCTCCAAGGCATTCAAGCGCTTTTTCGGCGTGAGCCCCAAGTACTATCGCGAGATGCCGGCGGAGGAGAGGCCGATTTTTGATACGATACTCGAGAACAGAAGGAACGACAGGCAGGAGTAGACAGCCATGGCCATTCAGTTCGACCCCACGGATCGGACCATAACGCTTCAAACGCGGACAACCACCTACCAGATGCAGATCGGCGCCAACGGCCGCGTGCTGCACCTGTACTATGGCCGCCGGATCGACGGCATGTGCCTGGATTACCCCTGTATCCTCACCGACTGCGGCTTTTCGCCCAATAGCTATGAAGACCGCCTCCATCGCGAGGTGTCCCCGGATATCCTGCCCCTGGAGTACTCCTCGGCGGGCTGCGGCGATTACCGCGTTCCCGCGCTGGAGTGCGTCAGCGACGGGGGCGTCACCGGCGCGGACCTGCGCTATGTGCGCCACGATGTCACAGTCGGCAAGTACGCCCTGCCCGGGCTCCCCGCGTCCTTCGAGGGCGACGGCCAGGCACAGACGCTGTCCATGGTGCTCGCTGACGCCGCCACGGGCCTTGAGGTGGAGCTGCTCTACGGCGTATTCGAGGCGGCGGACGTGATCACCCGCGCCGCGGTGTTCCGCAATGGGGGAGACAAGGCCATCCGCCTGGACCGCGCGTCCAGCCTGTGCCTGGACATTCCCTTCGGCCAGTGGGAGCTGCTGCATCTGCACGGGCGGCACTGCATGGAGCGAAAGCCCGAGCGTGTCAGGCTGATGCACGGCATACAGACGGTTTCCAGCCGCCGCGGCGCGTCCAGCCACCACCACAACCCCTTCGTTGTGCTGATGGCCACTGACGCCGGGGAAAGACACGGGGAGTGCATCGGCGTCATGCCGGTGTACAGCGGAAGCCACCGCACCGACATCGAACTGAACCAGGCGGACTCCGTTCGCGTGGTCAGCGGCATCGCGCCGGATCTGTTCAGCTGGCAGCTGGAGCCCGGCGAAGCCTTCCACGCGCCCGAGGTCATCCTCTGCCACACGGACGATGGCCTGGAGAGCCTGACCCACCGGTATCACGATTTCCTGAACGACCACCTCATCCGCAGCCCCTGGAAAAACCGCAGGCGTCCGCTGCTGATCAACAGCTGGGAATCCATGACCTGCGACTTCGACGCCGAAAAAGTGCTGAAATTCGCCGGGGACGCCGCGCAGCTGGGCGTGGAGATGGTGGTGCTGGACGACGGATGGTTCGGTGCGCGAAACGACGACAACGCCGGCCTGGGCGACTGGTTCGCCAATGAGGACAAGCTGCCCGGGGGGCTGAGGCCCCTGTCAGATGCCATCCACGCGATGGGTCTGAAGTTTGGACTGTGGATCGAGCCGGAGATGGTCAACGAGGACAGCGAACTCTACCGCGCCCATCCGGATTGGGCGCTGGCCGTGCCCGGGCGAAAGCCCGTGATGGCCCGCAACCAGCTGGTGCTGGACATGGGCCGCCGGGACGTGGTGGAGCACCTGTACGGCGTGTTCTCCGCGCTGATCCGGGACAACGGCATCGACTACATCAAGTGGGACATGAACCGCAACATCGCGGACACCTTCAGCGCCGCGCTGCCGCCCCACCGCCAGGGCGAGGCGAGCCACCGGTACATGCTGGGCGTCTATGAGCTGATGGACCGCCTGACGGGCGAGTTCCCCGAGGTGCTGTTCGAAAACTGCGCGGGCGGCGGCGGCCGCTTCGATGCTGGCATGCTCTACTACACGCCGCAGATCTGGTGCAGCGACGACTCCGACGCCATCGAGCGCCTGACCATCCAGACGGGCACCGCCATCGGCTATCCCGTGGGCGCCATGGGGGCGCACGTGTCCATCTGCCCCAACCAGCAGACCGGACGAACCGTGCCCTTCGGCACCCGGGCCATCGTGGCCCTGAGCGGCACGTTCGGCTATGAGCTGGACCCCGCCCACCTGACGGAGGACGAAAAACGCCGGATGCGCGCGCTGGCCGGGCGGTATCACCGCTTCTACGACCTGATCCACAACGGCCGGTACTACCGCCTGACCGGCGTCGACCAGGACGGGGACCACGTCGCCTGGGCCTTTGTGGACAGGTGCGGCCGGCAGGCGCTTTTGAACCTGGTGGTGACGCGCACCCACGCCAACACCCACGGCATCCACGTCCGCCTGCGGGGGCTGGACCCCGACGGGCGCTATCGCCTGAAGGAGATGGCGGTGGAGGGCTGCGACCAGCCGGACGGGGCGTATCTGAGCCGCGAGGACGTGGCGGAGCGCATGTATACCGGCCAAAGCCTGATGGCCGCAGGGTTCACGCTCCGGCCCATGCGGGGCGATTATCCCGGCGTCCAGCTGCTGTTTGAGCGCGTGGACGCGAAGGAAGAATGATATGCGAACATTGCCGCAATGGTATCGGGACGAGAAGGAGAAGCTCAGGGATTACAGCTGGCAGAAGCGCCTGATGTACATCTGGCAGTACTACCGGCTGTGGATCATCGGCATCGGCGCCGTGCTCGGCTTTATCATCTACGCCGCCTGGAACTACTTCACCGTCCCGGGGGACATCCACTTCTACGGCATCTTCTCCAACACCTATGCCCAGCTGGGCCAGGGGACGGCGTTCTACGACGGCTTCGTCGAGGCGGCGGGCTATGACCTGTCCAAGGGCGTGGTGGAGATCGACTGCGCCAACTACTGCAAGCCCTCCGGCCGGGTGATCGGCAACACCTACTATGAGAAGCTGATCTCGATGATGGACGGCGGAGTGGACGACGTGTGGGTGGCCCCGGAGGAGGACGTGATCGCCATCGGCGAGGCCGGACGGCTGCTGGATTTGAACAGCGAGAAGGCGGCTCCCCTGAAGGAGAAGTACGCCGACCGCTTTGTCTACTGTACGCCGCTGGACAAGAGCTACAGCGAGGACCCGGTGCCCATCGGCATTGACCTTGAAGGCACAGGGCTGGTGGGGGAATACAGCGCCTATCCCGACGGCGCGGTGCTTGGCGTGAACGCGGGCACCAAGCGCCTGGACCAGGTGGAAGTGTTCCTGGATTATCTGTTTGAACAGGAGGGATGAGGCGGTATGCAGTGGCTGCTCAAGCTGTTCGGCGAGGAGAGCGCCGTGGGCCGCTTCCTGAACAAGTTGTTCGTCATCGTCACCTCCAACCTGCTGTTCGTGCTGTTCAGCCTGCCGGTGGTCACCGCCGGCGCCAGCCTTTCCGCGCTGAACTTCACGATGCTGAAGTTTCGCCGCGGCGACCGGCACTTCAAGGTGGCGGCGATGTTCTGGAAGGGCTTCAAGGAGAATTTCGTCAAGGCGACGGCCTGCTTCGCGGCCTACGCGGCGCTGATGCTGTTCCAGGCCCTGGAGATCAGCTGGTGTCGGCAGTTTACCGGCCCGGTGGCGCTGTTCAAGTATGCACTGGTCGGGCTGATGGCGCTGGAGACGATCCTGGCCGTCTATCTGTTCCCGGTGATCGCGGCCTTCAACGGCGGCATCGGCGAACTGCTGAAAAACGCGCTGTTCTTCGCGTTTTCAAAGCCCCACTGCATGCTGCCCTGCTTGGCGCTGTACGTGGTGCCCATGGCGGCCACCTACTGGTTCTTCAAGTACCTGCCCCTGTGGGCCTTCCTGTGGCTGATGCTGGGCTTCGGACTGATCGTCTATATCGCCAGCGGGATCCAGCTCAGGCAGTTTGAACCCTTCCTGCCGGAGGTGGACATCTGCGGCGACATCATCCCGCCGGGCATGGAGGACGACCCGAACATCGTCACGGGCGAGGACGACGGCGGCGACGATGTGGACGAGAAGACGCTCCAGGAAATGATGAAATATGGACTGTAACCCCTGAACCTGAGGGACGCGGTGTCCCTTGAAATAAATGGTGTCCGCCTACTCCACGCAATAGACGGGCATACATACGAAAAGGAGGTTTACCCATCCCGCAAGGCCCGCGGTGCGACAGTGTGGAGACCTGTCGTAAGGCGGTTCACCGAGTTACGCACGGTGACGCGAGGGCACGGCAAAGGACCGCCGTGTTCAGGGCCGGACGCAATGGCAGAGGTCATCATCAAGAACATGAAGAAGGTTTACGGCGGCAAGACGACGGCGGTGCACGATGTCAATCTGCACATCCAGGACAAGGAGTTTATCGTGCTGGTCGGCCCCTCCGGCTGCGGAAAGTCCACCACGCTGCGCATGGTCGCGGGCCTGGAGGACATCACCGAGGGCGAGCTGTACATCGATGGCAAGCTGTGCAACGACATCGCGCCCAAGGACCGCGATATCGCCATGGTCTTCCAGAACTACGCCCTCTATCCCCACATGTCGGTCTACGACAACATGGCCTTCGCCATGAAGATGAAGAAGGTCCCCAAGGATCAGATCGACAAGAAGGTGCGCGAGGTGGCCCAGGTGCTGGACATCACCCAGTACCTGGAGCGCAAGCCCAAGGCCCTGTCCGGCGGCCAGCGCCAGCGCGTGGCCATCGGCCGCGCCATGGTGCGCGACCCCAAG
>CACWZP010000012.1 GCA_902765395.1 uncultured Eubacteriales bacterium | reverse complement strand
GGCCGTTGAAATCCAGCCACATCAGGTAGGTGCCCTCCTGGGGGCGGCAGATGATCTGCGGCAGGTTGCTGCGCATGTAATCCACGGCAAAGTCCCGGTAGATCTCGTCCGCGTGGTCGATAAAGCCCTTGCCGCCGGACAGCTTGCGCAGCTGGTAGACACTCAACCCATGCACCTGGCGGGCGTAGCGGTTGATGGCCTTGGCGGCGAAGTAGAAGTTCTTGCCCCGCACCCGCTTGCCCTCGATGATCAGGTAGGACAGCTGGATGATCCGGCTGGGGTGCATGCCGTCCAGCTCCACGTCCATGGCGATATGCTTGTCCGGCTTTTTGAACAAGTTTCTAAAGAAGTTCATCACGAATCACAGTCTCCGTATCGCGTTGTGTATGTTCTCAAGGGTGCGATCCACGTTGCGGCGCTGGGTGGCCAGGTTCATGCGGAACCAGCCCTTGCCCTCGGGGCCGAAGAAGGTGCCCTCGTTCAGGGCTACCCGGGCCTCGTCGGTCAGCAGGCGCCTGATCTCATCGTGGGAAAGGCCCAGGCCGTTGAAATCCAGCCAGGCCGTTGAAATCCAGCCACATCAGGTAGGTGCCCTCCTGGGGGCGGCAGATGATCTGCGGCAGGTTGCTGCGCATGTAATCCACGGCAAAGTCCCGGTTCTCGGTGACGTACTCCACCACCGCGTCCATCCACTCGTCGCCGTGGGTGTAGGCGGCGGTCTGGGCGACGGCGCCGAAGATGTTGGGCGTGCCGGCGTGGGCCAGCTCGATCTGCTTTTCGATCGCCCCGCGCACGCCTTCGTCCGGCGCGATGACGCTGGACTGCCTCAGCCCCGCCAGGTTGAAGGACTTGGTGGCGGAGGTGAGCAGCACGTGCTCCTTTGCGCCCTCCAGCGACAAGAGCCGCACCTGCCCGCGGCCGTCCAGGGCAAAGTCCGCGTGGATCTCGTCCGAGACGATCTTCACGCCGTTCGCGTTGGCCAGGTCCACGAGCCTTTGAAGCTCCTCCCGTGTCCAGACGCGGCCCACCGGGTTGTGGGGGCTGCACAGCAGCATCATTTTGACGCCGGATTTGAATTTGGCCTCAAGGTCGTCAAAGTCCATTCGCCAGCCGTCCGGGTCGTTCACCAGCGGGCTGGTCACAAGCCTGCGCCCATGCAGCTTCACGGCCTGGTAGAAGGGGCCGTACACCGGGGGCTGCACCAGTATTCCATCGCCGGGCGCGGTAAACGCCGACACGCAGAAGAAGATGCTGTCCACCACGCCGGGGCTGTAGAGGATCCAGTCCGTGTCCACCGCTAGGCCGTGCCGCCTGAGCAGCCAATCCGCCTCGGCGCCGCGGTCCGCCTCGCCGTTGTCGGTGTAGCCGTAGACGGGGTGCTTCGCCCGCTCGACGAGCGCCTCGGTCACCTGGGGTACGGTAGGAAAGTCCATGTCGGCCACCCACATGGCGATCAGGTCGTCCCGGCCAAAGTACCTGCCGAGATAATCCCACTTCTCGCAATGGGTGCCCCGTCGATCCATCGGCGCATCCAGATACGCCCGCATGGCTTCATTCATGGTCTCATCTCCCCCGCGTTTTGACGCATAACGTGTGTATTATACCGCTTATGCCGGTTTTATTCAAGTAGGCCCGTGGAAAATCCCTGTTGATTATTGTACCTGTCACATGGTATAATATTCAAGCAGCCGGTGCGAAGCGCGGATGGCCGGGTCGGCAGGACCCGAAGGGTATGAAGCCGACAAATCATAGTTAATTGTTTATATTCAGTTGATAAAACATGGGTATCATGAAATCACAGGGCAGACCGCGCATTCCTTCGATCTCCCCTCTGATTTCTCCCCCAATCCAATCAGCCGGCGCCGCTTCCCCAGGCGGCTGCCGGAAAGCGCGGTCTGCTTTTCTGTTGCCAAAAAGCACCGCAATTCAAGCGAAGAGGCGACCTTGCATGTACCACTTCATCTACAACCCCACCGCCGGAGTCGGCAGGACCGCCCGGTTCAAATCGGCGATCGAGGCGCGGCTCAACGCCCTCGGCGCGGCCCACGCCTTTCACGAGACCCACAGCCGCCACGAGGCCGTGGGCATCGCCCGCCAGCTGACCGGGCAGAACAGCGAGACGCAGGACATCGTGGCCATGGGCGGCGACGGCACGCTGAACGAGGTGCTGAACGGGCTGACGGACCCGGCAAGGGTGCGGCTGGGGATCGTCCCCTGCGGCAGCGGCAACGACTTCGCCGCCGTGGCGGGCATCCCCCAGACGCCGGAGGGGGCGCTGGAGCTGATACTGAACGGCGAGGCGAAGCCCACGGATTACATGGAGTGCGGCGGCGTGCGGGGCATCAACGCCATCGGCACGGGCATCGACGTGGACATACTGCGCCGCTACAACCGCATGAAGCTGCTGAAGGGCTCGGCGGCCTACCTGGCCTCGCTGATCATCACCCTGTTCGGCTACAAGCTGAAGCGGTTCCGGGAGGTCACGGAAGGCGGCAGCCGGGAGCACCGGGCGTTCATCGCCTGCGCCGGCAACGGCCAGCGCATCGGCGGCGGCATCCCCATCTGCCCGGAGGCGGCGATCGACGACGGGCTGCTGGACATCGTGATCGTGGACGACATCTCCAAATTCGGCATCCCCGGGGCGCTGGTGAAGCTGATGCGGCGCAGGATACTGACCCTGCCCACTACCACCTTCCGGCGGGATTCAAGGCTCTGCGTGCAGGCCGACGGGCCCATGCCGATCCAGATCGACGGGGAGATCTACGAGGATTTGCCCTTTGACGTGCGGGTGATTCACGGAGAATTGAGGGTATACAGGCCATAAAAACAGGGGCGATGCCCCTGTTTTTATTTCTTCTTCCACGCAAGGCAGACAATTCCGATAATCAGCAGGATCGTCAGGTACAGCCCGTACACAGGCCCCGCGTCGCCGCCGGTGAGCAGGCCCTCGCTGACGCCGTAGAACCGCCAGACGGAGGCCTCGCCGCCGCCGAAGCCCATCAGGAACACCGTGGCGGCGGTCCAGCCGAAGCGCAGGCCCACGCCGGCCCACAGGCCGTGCCGCCCGTAGACCTGGCAGCACACAGCGCCCAGCAGCGCCACGTTCACGGCACTCAAGATATTGCCGGCATAGCCGCCCGCCAGCAGGAAGAACGCGGCCGCGGAGACGACCGTCGCCCAGAGCGTCCCCCAGCGGCCGGCGATGCCGTCGTACAGCACCCGCTTGGTGAACAGCTCCTCCGCCAGGGTGGAGATGAAGGCCACGACGAGCAGCACCGGCAGCGCCCAGGTCAGGCGCGGCGCGGCCCACTCCGCCCGAAGGCTGTCCGGGATGAGGCCGATCAGCAGCAGCAATGCCGCGGCGGCCAGGCCGACGAGGGCGAAGAGGGCGAATCGCCCCGTCGCGGAGCGCCGGTTTCCTTCCCCGCGACGCGTGAGGGGCGGGGCCCCATTCCCCGCCCACAGCCCCCGCAGCCACAGCGACAGGCCGATCAGCCCGATCGCCGAGGCCAGCGTAACGGCGCTCCCGTGCCAGCGGTAGACCAGCTGCGCCCATACAGGCGCGCGATGCACGGTAACCGCGTCCACGCCCCAGGCGCGGAACAGCGCGGTGAAGGCCGCCCCCAGCGCCAGCCGCAGCCCGACAAACACCAGCGCACAGCAAACCAGGCTGACCGCCAGCAGCCAGCCCGTTTGCCGATACCACTTCACACTTTCACGCGGCGCGGGAGCGGTGTTCTCCCCCGCTGCGCGCTTGCTCTTGCTCATAGATCACTCGATGACCGCCTGGATCAGCGGCTTGACCTCCGGCTTTTCGTCGCCGATAACGATGGACTTCTTCAGAAGGTTGTAGGCCCCCACCCGGTCGGATTTCTCGCCCACATGCAGCGTGGCCAGCGGCTCGTCCCGCTTCACCGCCTCGCCCAGGCGCTTGTGCATCACGATGCCCACGGACAGGTCCAGCTCGTCCGTCTTGCGCTCCCGGCCCGCGCCGAGGAGCTTGGCTGCATTGCCGATGTCGCTGGTGACCATGCGGGTGATGTACCCGGCCCGGTCGGCGCGCAGCTCGATCTGCTTCGGGGCCTTGGGCAGGAGCGATGTGTCCTCCACGACCCGCCTGTCGCCGCCCTGGGCCTCGATCATGTCGCCCAGCTTCCTGAGGCCCTCGCCGCTTTCGATCTTCTCCTCCAGCATTTTGATGCCCGCCTCGACGGTCGCCGCCGCCCCGGCGTTCCTGAGAATGTGCGCGCCCAGCGTGAGCGCCACGTCCTTCAGCTCGCCCTTCGTGCGCCCGGCCAGCACGTCGATGGCCTCCTCCACCTCCAGGGCGTTGCCGATGTAATTGCCCAGGGGCTGGTCCATGTCGGTGATCAGCGCGGAGAAGCGCTTGCCGCTCATGTTGCCGATGCGCACCATGGTCTCTGCCAGCTGGCGGGATTTTTCCGGCGTGTCCATGATGGCGCCGCTGCCGCTCTTCACGTCCAGCACCACCACGTCGCACCCGGCGGCCAGCTTCTTGGACAGTATGCTGGACACCACCAGCGGCAGGCAGTCCACCGTGGCGGTCACGTCCCGAAGGGCGTACAGCACCTTGTCCGCCGGGGCCAGCTCCGCGGTCTGGCCGATGATGGCGCAGCCCACGTCGCGCACCTGCCGCTTGAAGCCGTCGATGTCCTTGGAGATGCTCAGCCCGGCGATGGACTCCAGCTTGTCCAGCGTGCCGCCGGTGAAGCCCAGGCCGCGGCCGGACATCTTCGCCATCTTCACGCCGCAGGCCGCCACCAGGGGCACCAGGATCAGCGACGTGGTGTCGCCCACGCCGCCGGTGGAGTGCTTGTCGGCCTTCACGCCGGGGATGTCGGAGAGGTCCAGCGTGTCGCCGGACTTTTCCATGGCCAGCGTCAGCGCCAGGGTCTCCCGGTCGGTCATGCCGTTGATGCAAATGGCCATCAGCAGCGCCGAGGCCTGGTAGTCGGCGAAGCTCCCGTCCACCACGCCGTTCACGAAGGCGCGGATCTCCTGTTCGTTCAATTCGCCGCCGAAGCGCTTCTTGCGGATGATGTCGCAGGGATTGATGCTCATAGTGTCAGCCCATCGCGCCATTGCGCGAGTTTCCTTTCATAGGATAGTGTATACGCCGGACTGGTGGAGGGCATGCGCGCCCACTGCCGACCGTCAAGGTATCGGGCGGCGTGCTTCACAAACAGATCGTGCGCCGTCGCGCCGTTGAACAGGACCCTTTCGATGCCGGGGCACCTGTCAAACAGGCCCGCGAAATCGTTGATCTCCGCCTCGCGGATGGCGCTGTCCAGCGAGCCCTGTCGCTGGCAGCTGTGCAGCACGTCCCACAGGGCGATGCCGTGCCTTTCCAGCAGCGCGATCCTGCCGGGGATGTCCTCCGGGAAGGGTTCTGCGTACACCTCCGCCAGGATGCGCCAGAAGGCGTTTCGCGGGTGGGCGTAGTAAAAGCCCTGGTTCAGGGACTCCACGCTGGGCATGCTTCCCAGAATCAGCAGCCGCGCCCCGGGCGGGGCCACCGGAGGGAAGGCGATGATGCGCTCCGCCATGCTACGGAAGCTCCGAGAAGGCCTTGCCGATGGGGTCGCGCACGATCAGGTCCGCCCGTGCGTCCCTGGGCGTGGCGCTCATGTTCACCAGCACCAGCCTGTGGCCGCGGTACAGGTCGATGAACCCCGCCGCGGGATAGACGCTCAGCGACGTGCCGCCGATGATGAGCATGTCGGCCTGCTCGATGGCCATGCAGGCGCGGGTCACGGTCTCGTCGTCCAGCGATTCCTCGTACAGCACCACGTCCGGCTTGATGATGCCGCCGCATGCGCACCGGGGCACGCCTGTGGAGTTCATCACGTCCTCCATGCTGTAAGGACGGCCGCAGCGCATGCAGTGGTTGCGCAGCACCGAACCGTGCAGCTCGTAGACCGTCTTCGACCCGGCCTTTTGGTGCAGACCGTCGATGTTCTGGGTCACCACGGCGGACAGTCGGCCCTCCGCCTCCCACTGGGCCAGCTTTTTATGGGCCGCGTTGGGCTGGGCGTTGGGAAAGAGCATCTTGTTGCGGTAGAACCGGAAGAACTCCTCGGGCCTGCGCATGAAGAAGGTGTGGCTCAATATGGTCTCCGGCGGGTAGTCGTACTGTTGGTTGTAGAGGCCGTCCACGCTCCGGAAGTCGGGGATGCCGCTCTCGGTGGAGACGCCCGCGCCGCCAAAGAACACGATGCGCTCGCTCTCGCCGATCCACTTCGCCAGGGTCTCGTTCATAGGGGTGGCCTCCTTTGTGATAGTTCATTTGGGGCGCGCGACGCAGCGCCGCCCCTACATAATATTAGCATTATTCCCGCCCTTTGTCCACCCAAAAAGCGCGCAAATGGGGCGGTTTTTGGCCCTGTCGCATATTGGCATTTGCATTTTTGGCCGGTTTGTGCTATCATAGCGTAGTCATAAAGGAAGGTGATTCGCTATGGCTGGTGCGATTCGCAATTGTGCGGGCGGCATTGTGTTCTATGAGGATGAGGTTTTCCTGCTGATGAGCGACCGGGGCGAGTGGGTGATGCCCAAGGGCGTCATTCGCAGCTGCAACCGTTCCAACGACGTGGCGCTCTGGCGCGTGGAGGACGAGGCCGGCATCCACGCCGAGATCATCGGCATCGCGGGCAACACCCGCTACGACTTCTTCTCCGAGAGCCGCGGGCGGGATATCAGCAACCGCATCCAGTGGTTCGCCATGCGGGCGCTGGACAAGAGTTTCCACGTGTCCTACGACCAGGGCTTCCTGAACGGCAGCTACTATCCCGTGGACAAGGCCCGGGAGATGCTGACCTACGAGGGCGACAAGCCCCTGCTGGACGAGGCGTACAAGATCTACAAGAAGAGCCTGACGGCATGAGAAAGCCCGCCGCGATCAAGTCGCGGCGGGTCGTTTTTTACACTTCACAGAAAACGTTGGAAAGGAATGATCCAAAGGCTTCTCTTGCATGCAGTGGGTCAATGAAACAGACAGATCCTTCGCTCCGCTCAGGATGACAACGACGCGTAACGGTGTCATCCTGAGCGAAGCCAAGGATCTGTACGCTGTTTATTGGCATCGTTGCGTACGTCCCGCAGGCTTCCGTGATGAGCTTTCATACCCGCCTCACCGGCAAGCGGATCACGGTTTTCAGCTTTGGGCGTGAAGTCCTCGGCGCAGCCGCTTTTTTCGATGAAGTCGTGGAGCCTTTTGATGGTGGCCGGCTCGTCGTCATAGAGGCCCATGTGCATCACCTGGGCGCACAGGCCCTCCTCGACGGTCATCAGCTTCGCCCCCGAGCAGTCCAGCCCCTTCTTGCGGGACGCTTTCCCCACCGCCCAGTCGAAATCCGCCTGTTTCACAAAATCCGGCAGGCGGATCGCGGAAACCCAGCGAAAGTCCGCCTTGCGGGAATAGTCCACGCCGGCGGCGCCGTCCTGCCACCAGAAGCCCTCCAGCGGCGGCACCACGTAGTCGAAATAGCCGTCGATGCGACGCGTTCCCGTCTTGCTCATCTTGATCGTGTAGGACACGGCATACAGCACCGCCAGCGCCCGGGCGTATTCCCCCGCGGGATCGTTGGGATCGCCCCGGCCCTCGACGGCCACATAATTCATCCCGGGCACGTAGACCAGAGCTGGCTCCCGCCCGGGCTGATACAACTGTTTATAAGCCCTCTTGAAGTCGAACGCCACAAGCTCACCCCTTCAAATTGCGCAGCCGCTCGCGGATGCTGTCCTCAAATTGCTCGTCGGAATAGCTGGGGTCGCGCTCCGACCGCCAGAGGCCGCAAGGCGCATCCGGGCAGTCGCCGCAGGTGGCGAAGCGGCGTTTGCCCACGCAGCAGGCGTAGATCGGGCATGTCGCGCCGTCCCGCATGTGAAACACCTTCCCGCAGGCCTCGTTGCAGCCCGCGCACAGGTCCTTGCAGTAGCAGGTCGAACAGTCCGCCCCGCACGCGGAAAGCCCCAGGATCTCCCGCTGTTTCTTCTTGGGAAAGCCCTTCAGCACCAGGCTGTAGGACTTGTCCAGCAGCCCCCTGAGCAGCTCGTCCGGCACCTCTCCGTCCGGCATCACCGAATTCCAGCAGCGCTTGTCGGAGTAGTAGCCGGGGATGATGTCGGCATACTGGCCGCGCAGGAACTCCCCCTCCGCCGGCTCCAGCTTCAGGTTGATGTAGACCGGCTTATTGTCATTGTCGTCCAGCAGGATCGCCGCGAACATCCTGTCCCCGATCTTGTATCGGATCCAGTTCCACTCCGCCTGCAGGTCCTTGGTCACGGCCCGCTTGCCCATCAGGTATTCATCCATCCAATCGTATCGCATGGTCATTCCCCTCTCCCGTTGTATATCTCCATGAGCCGCCCCGCAATCCTTCCCATCTCCGTCCGCAGCTCCTCCGGCTCCAGTAGCTGGGCGCCGTCCTCAAAGGACAGAAGCCACGTGACGGCGTTGTCCCGGTCGGCAAAGCCGCCCTCGAACAGCAGCCGCCCATCCGGCTGCACCGCATAGCACTCCGGGCCGTATTCCTCCACCAGCCGCCAGCGCAGGCGCGGTTCGATCAGCGCCTTCACCCGGAAGCGCTCCGGGAACACGCGGTTGGCGGACAGATCCGGCCAGGGCGCGTCCCGCTTCTCAAACGCCTCCCCCAGCCGCAGTTCAGCCAGCCGGTTCAGCTTGAAGAGCCGCCAGTCCCGCCGGTCGCGGCACCAGCCGTGGACGTACCAGCTGCCCCACTGGAACAGGATGTAATAGGGTTCGATCTCTCGCTCGCTCTCGCCGGAGGGGGCGTAGTAGTGGAACCGTGCCAGGAGGCCTGCGTCGATGGCGGTCTCCAGCAGGGCGATCTTCTCCGACAGCGGCTCCCTGTACCAGCCCGCCAGGTTGATGAGGATGCTGTCGCTCCCGGGAACCAGCCGGGACGAGCCCGGGGACAGCTTTTCCATCAGCTGGGCGTAGCGCCGGGTGCCGCTGACGCTGTCCAGGCTCCGAAGGCCCGCCAGGATCGCCCGCATGTCCGGGCTGGTGAGCAGCGCCCGGTCCACCCGGTAGCCCTCCATGACGGAGAAGCCGCCGCCAGAGCCCTGCCGGGAGGCGATGGGAATGCCCGCGCGGCACAAGGCGTCCACGTCCCGCTGGATGGTCCGGCGGGAGACCTCGAAGCGCCGCGCCAGCTCCGGCGCGGTGACGCTGTCCCGCTGGAGCAGCATCGCGAGTATGCCGATCATCCTGCCAAGCTTCATCTTCCATCACGCCCCGATTGTACAACATCAAACAAGACATCTGTATGTCATGTTCAGTATACACGAAAACAATTCTTCCCGCAACGCCCCGGCAGAATTTACCCGCTTCATCTTGACGCTGGGCGGCGGAATCACTATAATATCTGTATTTGAAACTGCCCGCTTTGTATCGGAGGTATGAGCCATGAAACAGATGATGATCTACAACACCCTGTCCCGGAAAAAGGAGCCCTTTGTGCCGGTGCACGAGGGCAAGTGCGGCATCTACGCCTGCGGACCCACCGTGTACAACTATTTCCACATCGGCAACGCCCGCCCCTTCATCATCTTCGACACCCTGCGCCGGTTCATGAAGCACCTGGGCTATGAGGTCACCTTCGTGCAGAACTTCACCGACATCGACGACAAGATGATCAAGCGGGCCAACGAGGAAGGCACCACCGTGGAGGCCATCGCGGAAAAGTACATCGCCGAGTATTTCAAGGACGCGGCGGCCATCGGCGTGGAAAAGGCGGACGTGCATCCCCGGGCCACGAAGCACATCGGCGAGATCATCGGTCTCATCAAGAAGCTGGAGTCCAAGGGTCTGGCCTACAAAGCCGACAATGGCGACGTGTACTTCGACACCCAGGCCTGGCGCAGCAACTACGGCCGCCTGATCGGCCAGGACCTGGACGACCTGGAGTCCGGCGCGCGCATCGACATCGACGAAAACAAGCAGCATCCCATGGACTTTGCCCTGTGGAAGGCCAGGAAGCCCGGCGAGCCCTTCTGGAAGAGCCCCTGGGGCGAGGGCCGTCCCGGCTGGCACATCGAGTGCTCGGCCATGAGCATGAAGTACTTGGGTGAGACCTTCGACATCCACTGCGGCGGCGTGGATCTGATCTTCCCTCACCACGAAAACGAGATCGCTCAGTCCGAGGGCGCCACGGGCAAGCCGTTTGCCAAGTATTGGATGCATAACGGCCACATCAACGTGGACAACAAGAAGATGAGCAAGTCTGCCGGCAACTTCTTCACCGTGCGGGACATCTCAAAGGAGTTCGACCCCGAGGTCGTGCGCATGTTCATGCTGTCGGCCCAGTACCGCAGCCCCATCAACTTCTCCCGCGACCTGATGGAGCAGGCCAAGGCCGGGCTGGAGCGGCTGTACACCGCCCGTGACAACGCCGCCTTCGCCCTGGAGCACGCGGCCCAGCGCGAGCTGAACGACGAGGAGAAGGCCTTTATCGAGCGCGGCAAGGGCTTCATCGACCAGTTTGACAACGCCATGTGCGACGACCTGAACACCAGCGAGGCCATGGGCGTGCTGTTCGAGTACGTGCGCGACATGAACACCTCCCTCGCCGACGCCAAGCAGCCCTGCGCCGCCGCCATCCAGGCGGGCCTGGACACGCTGAACGTGATGGCCCACGAGGTGCTGGGGCTTCTGATGAAGGAGGCCGACACCGTGCCCGAGGAGATCAAGGCGCTTGTGCAGGCCCGCGTGGACGCCAAGAAGGCCAGGGACTTCGCCGAGGCCGACCGCATCCGCGCGGAGGTGCTGGAAAAGGGCTATGTGATCGAGGACACCCCCAAGGGCCCGAAGGTGAAGAAGGCCTGATTGAAACAAATACGGTGCGGGACGAGAGCGTCCCGCGCATTTTTCGCGTTCATCCGTAAAATTATGACAGAATTCGCAGGACATCTTGACAAGAATGTGTCATAGCATTATAATAATATTAAGCGATTCATGCGGGGTGAAGTATGCCCCGCTCATAAGGAGGATTGGATATGAGCTTTGCAAAGGCAATCAAGCGGTGGGTCGTTCTGGCGCTGGTCGTGGCGCTGTTGGCCGGTCTGCCCCTGGCGGCGCAGGCTGCCGGTAATTATTACTGCAACGCGAACCGGGTGAACCTGCGCGAAGGCCCCAGCAGCAGCTACAAGAGCCTGGCGAAGCTGAGCAAGGGTGCCGTGGTGACCTATGTGTCCCAGTCCAACGGCTGGTACAAGGTGAAGTACTACAAGAAGAGCACCGACAAGGTGGTCACCGGCTACGTCTATCGCAAGTACCTCAGCTCCGTCTCCAACTCCACCAACAGCGGCAGAAAGTCCTCCATATCGGTCTCCAACCACTACAAGACCACCGTCAACCTGCGCGTGCGCTCGCAACCCTCCGTGGAAAAGGGCTATATCCGCACGAAGCTGAAGGCCGGCACGAAGGTGGCCGTCATGAAGCAGAAGGGCAGCTGGGTGTTCATCACCTACAAGGGCGGCTCCGGCTGGGTCTCCGCCAAGTACCTGAAAAAGGTGAAGTGAGCTGCATACGGAAAACCCCGGAAGCAAGCGCTTCCGGGGTTGTTTTTTCACATCGTCATGCCTTCACCAGGTCCACCACCACGTCGTCCATCACCACCACGGCATAGGGCTGGCCGCGGCCGGAGCGCGGCTCGATGGCCACGTCCTCGGTGTTGAAGGTGGTGCGCGTGCCGTTCTTCTGGACGATGGAGAAGTTGTAGGCCTCCCGCACGTCCAGCGCCCCGGCCAGATAGTTGCCATTGGAGCCGTTCTTCAGGAAGTTGAAGGCCTTGACGCCCTTGCCGCCGCGGGCCTGGCGCTCGAAATCGAACAGGAAGCAGCGCTTCATGTAGCCCATGTCGGACACCATGATGACCTCGCCCTCGCTGTTGTGCGCGAAGCAGAAGGCGATCTCGTCGTCCGCGGCCAGGCTCATGGCCTTCACGCCCGCGGCGGTGCGGCCGATCAGCGAGACGTCCTCCACGGCGAAGTGGATGGCCATGCCGCCCTTGGTGAGCAGCAGCACGCTGGCGCAGCCCTCCGGCCGCTTCACGTCCAGCAGCCGGTCGCCGTTTTTCAGGTTCAGGCAGGCGAACCTCGACTTGCGCACGTTGTACTCCTCCAGGGCTGTGCGCTTGATGAGGCCCTTGCGGGTCACGAACATCAATTCGCCGGACCAGTCACCGGAGTCGATCAGCGCCACCAGGCTCTCGTCGTTCTCCAGCCCTGCCAGCACACCGCCCAGCGGCAGCCCGCGCTCCTTGGCGCGGCTGGCCTCGGCCACCTTCTCGGCCATCAGGCTGTAGCAGTTGCCCACGTCGGTGAAGAACAGCAGCTTGGAATCCGTCATGGTGCGGATGGCCTGGCGCGGCAGGTCGGTGAACTCGCCGGCGGCGACGGCCTTGTCGAAGGCCTTGGGGGCCATGCGCTTGACGAAGCCCGCCTGGGTGAGGATCACCACGGTCTCGTCGGCCACGGGCTTCTCTTCCTCGATGACGATCTCCTCGAAGGAATCCACCAGCTGGGTGCGGCGCTCGTCGGCGAACTTCGCGCGAACCTCCATGAGCTCCTTCTTGATGACGCTCATCAGCTTGCGCTCGCTGCCAAGGATGGCCTTCAGGTTGGCGATCAGCTTTTCCAGCTCGGCATACTCGTTTTTGAGGGACAGCACCTCCAGGTTGGTCAGCCGCTGCAGGCGCATGTCCAGTATGGCCTGGGCCTGGATCTGGGTGAGCGCGAAGCGCTCCATCAGCTTGTCCCTGGCCTCCTTCGGGGTCTTGCTGCCGCGGATAAGACGAATGACCTCGTCCAGGTTGTCCACGGCGATGATCAGGCCCTCCAGGATGTGGGCGCGGGCCTCGGCCTGCTGCAGGTCGTACTTCGTGCGCCGGGTGACCACGTCCTTCTGGTGGTTGATGTAGTAGCCGATCATCTGTTTGATGCCCATCTGCCGGGGCTTGCCCTCGGCGATGGCCACCATGTTCACGCCGAAGGTGACCTGGAAATCGGTGTACTTGTACAGCGCGTTCAGGATCTTCTCCGGGTCGGCGTCCTTGCGGACCTCCACCACGGCGCGCATGCCCATGCGGTCGGATTCGTCGCGGATGTCGTAGATGCCGGAGAAGATGCCCTTCTTCTCCTCGCTGACGCGCAGCACCTTTTCCAGCATCGCGGCCTTGTTCACCTGGTAGGGCACCTCGTCCACCACGATCAGCCGGCGGCCGGCGCTGCCGTCCTCGATGTGCACCTTGGCGCGCACCTTCAGCTTGCCCCGGCCCGTCTCATAGGCCTGGACGAGCTCGCCGTCCCGGGCCAGCACGCCGCCGGTGGGAAAATCCGGGGCGGGCATGATCTGCATCAATTCCTCGGTGGTGATCTTCGGCTTGTCGATCTGGGCAATGGTGGCGTCGATGGCCTCCCCCAGGTTGTGGGGCGGGATGGACGTGGCCAGGCCCACGGCGATGCCGTTGGCGCCGTTCACCAGCAGATTCGGGAAGCGGGCGGGCAGCAGGTCCGGCTCCTTCTGGGTGTCGTCAAAGTTCAGGTGGAAGCCCACCGTGTCCTTCTCGATGTCCTTGAGCATGGCCATGGCGGCCTCGGTCATGCGTGCCTCGGTATAACGCATGGCGGCGGGGCTGTCGCCGTCGATGGAGCCGAAGTTGCCGTGGCCGTCCACCAGCATGGCGCGCATCACGAAGGGCTGGGCCATGCGGGCCAGCGCGTCGTAGACGGAGCTGTCGCCGTGGGGATGGTATTTGCCCAGGCAGTCGCCCACGATGCGGGCGCACTTGCGGTGGGGCTTGTCGGGGGTGTTGCCCAGCTCGTGCATCGTGAACAGTATGCGCCGCTGCACGGGCTTCAGGCCGTCCTCCACCCTCGGCAGCGCGCGCTCCAGTATGACGTGCTCCGAATAGGGCATCATGGATTCGTGCATCACGTCCTCCATGGTGCGCTGGATGATCTCCTCCGGCTTGCGAACGACCGGTTCTTCCTTCTTCTTTCTGGCCATGGGTTACTCCTTATTGTTTATATGGACGGGTGGCGTCCTCTTCCGTCAGCGCCTTTGGCGCTGCCACTAACGGGGGCCTGCCGGCCCGGCCTTCGCTGAAAACAGTCCACCGGACTGTTTTACAGGCGCTACGGCCCTCCTGAAGGGGAAGGCCATGCCGCCCCTGTGGGCTCGCGGTCACCATTCCTGTTGCCTATTCCCTATTCCCTTGTTTAAGCCCCTTCCGTCACAGGCACGAAATTGTCTTCCTTATTGAAGTTGGCATAGGTGCTGATGTACTCCCGGCGGGGCTCCACCTTGTCGCCCATCAGGATGGTCACCCGGCGCTCCACCTCCACGAAGTCCTCGATGCCCACCTGCATGAGCTTTCTGCCGTCGGGGTTCATGGTGGTCTCCCACAGCTGCTCCGGGTTCATCTCACCCAGTCCCTTGTAGCGCTGGAGGGTGTAGCCCTTGCCGATCTTCTGCAGCGCCGCCGGCAGGGCATTGTCGTCGTAGCAGTAGATCACCTTGTCGCCCTTGGCCACTTTATAGAGCGGCGGCATGCCGATGTAGACATGGCCCTCGGTGATCAGCTGGCGCATGTAGCGGAAGAAGAACGTGAGCAGAATGGCCCGGATGTGCGCGCCGTCCTGGTCGGCGTCCGAGAGGATGATGACCTTGTTGTACTTCAGCCGGGTGATGTCGAAGTCCTCGCCGATGCCGGTGCCCAGCGCGGTGATGATGCTGCGGAACTCCTCGTTGGCCAGCACCTGGTCCAGGCGCTTCTTTTCCACGTTCAGGGGCTTGCCGCGCAGCGGCAGGATCGCCTGGAAACGGCGGTCGCGGCCCTGCTTGGCGCTGCCGCCTGCGGAATCGCCCTCCACGATGAACAGCTCGTTCAGCTCCGCCTTCTTGCCGGTGCAGCTGGACAGCTTGCCCACCAGGGGCGCGGCCTCCAGCTGGTTGGCCTGGCGGGCGATGTCCCGGGCCTTGCGGGCGGCCTCGCGCACCTTGGCGGCCTTCACGGCCTTGGCCACGATGGCATTGGCGAAATCCTGGTTCTTCAAATCGTCCAGGTAGATGGAAAGCTGCTCCTGGCAGACGGCCTCGAAGATGGGGCGCACCTCGGTGTTGCCCAGGCGGCCCTTGGTCTGGCCCTCGAACTGGGGGTTCTTCACGCCGGCATAGACCACGGCGGTCATGCCCTCGCGGAAGTCGTCGCCGGCCAGGTTGTTGTCCTTTTCCTTCAGGATGCCGGCGCGGCGGGCATAGTCGTTGAAAGCCTTGGTCACGGCGGCCTTGAAGCCGGTCTCGTGGCTGCCGCCCTCCGCCGTGGGCACGTTGTTCACGAAGGAATAGATGTTCTCGGTATAGCTGTCGGTGTACTGGATGGCCACGCGCACCAGCGTGCCCTCCCGCATGGCCTCGAACACGATGGGGTCGGTGATGGTGGTCTTGTCGGTGTTCAGGTACTTGACAAAGTCGGAGATGCCGCCCTCGTAGCAGTACTCGTGTACCCGCTTTTCCGGCTCCTTGATGCGCTCGTCGGTGAACACGAAGTGCACGCCCTTGTTCAGGTAGGCCAGCTCTCGCACGCGGCGGCGCACCAGGTCGGACTGGAAGCGCACGTCCTCGAAAACCCGGGCGTCCGGCTTGAAGCACACCACCGTGCCGCGCTTGCGGGTGTTCCCCACCTTCTCCAGCGGGGCCATGGTGTGGCCGGAGATGATCTTGCCCGTCTTGCGGTCCAGGATGGACTCAAAGCGGATGAAGTAGTGGCTGTAGTCCTTGTACACGTCCACGGTCATCCACTCGGACAGGGCGTTGACCACGGACGCGCCCACGCCGTGCAGGCCGCCGGAATAGGCGTAGTTCTTGTCGGAGAACTTGCCGCCGGCGTGCAGCTGGGTATAGACCACCTCCACGGCGCTGACGCCCAGCTTCGGGTGGATGTCCACCGGCACGCCGCGGCCGTTGTCGGACACCTCGCAGGAGCCGTCCTTCTTCAGCGTGACGGCGATCTCCGTGGCGTAGCCGTTGGCAGCCTCGTCGATGGCGTTGTCCACAATCTCCCAGATCATGTGATGCAGGCCGCGGGAGCCGGTGGAGCCGATGTACATGCCCGGTCGCATGCGCACCGCGTCCAGACCCTCCAGCACCTGTATGTCCTGCGCCGTATATGTCTTAGCCATATTTGCCTCCGGAATCGCATAAAAATCTAATGTAATTATACCTCTGAAACGTTAATTTTTTCCCATAACCGGGGCACTGTACGGCTTTTGTAGTCGTTTTGTAACTGATTTGAAAGATGATTTGCAAAATTTCGCCCAATATGTTATAATGCAATCTGACACATCCAAGTGAGGGATCAATCTATGAAACAAACCACGCTCTGCTACATCGAGCGAGACAACCAGTACCTGATGCTGCACCGCACCAAAAAGGCGGACGATTACAACCACGACAAGTGGATCGGCATCGGGGGCCACATCGAGGACGACGAAACGCCCATGGACGCCGCCCTCAGGGAGGTGTGGGAGGAGACGGGCCTGACCCTGAACGACTGCGCCTACAGGGGCATCGTGCGCTTCCGCTCCGACGATTACGAGGACGAGGACATGCACCTGTTCAGCGCCAAGTCCTTCAGCGGTGAGATCATCGACTGCGACGAGGGCGACCTGGCCTGGATCGACAAGGGCGACCTGCTGCGGCTGACCCTGTGGGAGGGCGACAAGGTGTTCCTGAAGCTGCTGGACACCCGGCAGGACTTCTTCGACCTGACGCTGAAGTACCACGGCGAGACGCTGGTGGGCGTTTCGCTGGACGGCCAGCCGATGGAAAACTGGTAAGGAGGCGTCGTCATGCGTTGCAGCTGCCATGAATGCGGCACCTACATGAACCAGTCCGAGGGGCTGGAGCTGGGCTGCGTGTGCCCGGAATGCGGCTATCGCTGCAAGGCCTGCCTGGGCACCGACAGCGTGGTGAGCCGCGAGGGCCTGAAGGACCTGGTGTTCAACGACACGCTGATGCGGGATATCTTCACGTCCTTCGACGATCCCGACGAGGGCCCGGAAAAGGATCCCTCCCCCGACAAGTGGGGCGACGATCAGTGGACGGATTGAAATCATTGTATCTGACTTGCACGATAATGTCATCCTGAGCACGGCGAAGGATCCAATAACAGACCGAAGTCTTTTAAAGACTTCGGTCTGTTATACTGAACACGGCATGAGAAAAGCGCTCCGCTTGCGGAGCGCTTTGGAGGTGCCACCCGGATTCGGACCGGGGAATGAAGGTTTTGCAGACCTTTGCCTTACCACTTGGCTATGGCACCAAATTGCGGCGCACGCAGGTGCGCCGTAATGTTGGAGCGGTAGACGAGACTCGGACTCGCGACCTCCACCTTGGCAAGGTGGCGCTCTACCAACTGAGCTACTACCGCAAATGGTGCCCAGGGACGGAATCGAACCATCGACACGTAGATTTTCAGTCTACTGCTCTACCGACTGAGCTACCTGGGCGAATGGCGATGCGGAAGGGGCTCGAACCCTCGACCTCCAGCGTGACAGGAGCGTCGGGCGCAGGGCCACAGCCGCTTTCTCGCGGCGACATGAAATATAATACAACAATTCGCCCGGTTTGTCAATACCCTGAGGGCGGATTTTTGCATTAATGTCTTGTTACCCGGCAAAGGGGTCGGCTTCGTCGCCGTCCTCGTAGAAGCCGAAATCGTCGATCCAAAGCTCGTTGGCGCTGCCCACGATCTGCAGCGCAAAGTCCAGGGAAAGTCCGTCCTCGCCGTCGCGGATGAAGTCAAAGGCCAGCAGCTGATCGCCGTAGAGGCGGTAGGCGGTGATGCCGTTCTCCTCCTCCGCGTAGACCGTGTCGAAGATGTCCCCGTCGTCCACCTCATAGCCCGCCAGGTTCTCCTCGGCCCAGTCGCCGATATCCCCCACGCCCTCCGCCTCCACGCGGATGGCCATGGCCGCGGAGCCGTCCTCCTTCGCGGCGGCGAAGGCCTCGCCCTCCCCTGGCTCGGTGATGGTCCAGCCGTCGGGCAGGCACAGCTCGACGCCCAGCGCGTCCAGCTCCAGCCAGTCGCCGGTATAGCCCTCGTCGTCGGCAAACTCGAAGCCAAAGTCTCCCTCGTCCTCCGCCAGGGCGGGCAGGGTCATCATCAAAAGCGCCAGCAGCGCGCAGATCAGGTGACGGATATCCACACAAATCGCTCCCTTCCGGGTTCATTTTATTATTAAGACGCATGAGAGCGCCGTTTGGTTTACATTATAAGGCGCGAAGGCCGAAAAGTCCATACCCCGCCCGCAAACGGTCCAATTCCGAACCAAACGCGTCACAATCCCGGAGAACGGCTGACCGCGCCGGGAGCCGCATGTGCAAGGGAGACCTGTCATGGAACCAGATGGTCTGCGTCTGGCGAATCGCTCGCGCGCTTCCATGCCCCGCACTCTCCCACAGCCTTGCTTCCTCGCCTCCCGGCCCTGCGCAAAAGGAACCCGCCGACATCTGCTGCCGGCGGGAATTGATTGCGTTCATGTATTGAGTTTTTCTATTTGAAACTCCCTAACCCTGGAGTATCGTAGGGCGCCTGCATTCCCGGTGAGCAATCGCTATCGCTTCACATGATGGCCATTCGGTCATATCCTGGAATCTGGCCCTTTCGGATTGTCACATCGCGTTCCTTCGGGAAATGCAGGCCATGAACTGGGTTTCGTTATAGTACAATGGCATCGCCTCCCTTTCGGATTTATCGGAGATCTGCTATCTCCCAAGAGGTTTCTTAGTTCTCCCTCTTTCTGGGAACATTATAGCATCCCAGGCCGCGTTTGTCAACATATTTTTTACCCAAAATTATAGTTTTTAACGAAAGATTTCTTATCGAGTCATAATGAAAAGTTGCTCCGCCCGGCCAAATCCAATTTACAGATCGCGGTTTTCATGCTAAACTATACAGGAACGATCGCAAAGGAGGCGCGGGACATGGAGCATAAGCCGAGGGTGCTGGTGAGCGCGTGCCTGCTGGGCGCGGCCTGCCGCTACGACGGCAAGAGCCAGGCGCTGGAGGGGCTTCAAGCGCTGCTGGAGCGCTGCGAGCCCATTCCCCTGTGCCCGGAGCAGCTGGGCGGCCTGCCCACGCCCAGGACGCCCTCGGAGCGCCGGGGCGGGCGCGTGATCAGCCGGGACGGCGCGGACGTGTCCGAAGCCTTCACCCGCGGCGCGGAGGAGGCCCTGCGGCTGTCAAGGCTGCTGGACGTGAAGGTCGCGCTGCTCAAGGCCCGGAGCCCCTCCTGCGGCAGCCGGGAGATCTACGACGGCAGCTTCGCCGGCCGCACGATCCCGGGCCGGGGCGTGACCGCGGAGGCGCTGATGGCCGCCGGGATCGCCGTGTACGACGAAAGCGCGCTGGAGGATTTCCTCGAAGCGCTGAAAGGAATATGATATGATCCGATTCAACAGCGATTATCTGGAGGGGGCCCATCCCCGCATCCTGGAACAGCTGGCCAGCACGAACATGGCCCAGACGCCCGGCTACGGCGAGGACATGTTCTGCGACAAGGCACGGGACACCATCCGCCGCCTGTGCGACGCGCCGGACGCGGACGTGCACTTCCTGGTGGGCGGCACCCAGACCAACGCCACGGTGCTGGCGGCCATGCTGCTGCCCTACCAGGGCGTGATCAGCGCCGACACCGGCCACATCGCCGTGCACGAGACCGGGGCCATCGAGGCCGGCGGCCACAAGGTGATCGCGCTGAAGAACACCGACGGCAAGCTGAACGCCGGGCAGGTGTCGGAGTGCTGCCGGCTGCACTTCTCCGACGAGAGCCACGAGCACATGGTAATGCCCGCGGCGGTGTACATCTCCAACCCCACCGAGGTGGGCACGATCTACAGCCGGGACGAGTTGAACGCCCTGCGGGCCGTGTGCGACCAGTGGCACCTGATGCTGTTCATGGACGGCGCGCGGCTGGGCTATGGGCTGGCGTCGCCGGAAAACACGCTGGACCTGCCCTACATCGCCCGCACCTGCGACGTGTTCTACATCGGCGGCACCAAGCAGGGGCTGCTGTTCGGCGAGGCCGTGGTCATCCGAAACGCCGCCATCAAGAAGAACTTCCGCTATCTCATCAAGCAGCGGGGCGGCATGCTGGCCAAGGGGCGGCTGCTGGGCGTGCAGTTCGAGGAGATCCTGAAGGACGGGCTGTACTTTGAGTTGTCGCGCCACGCGGTGGATCTGGCCATGCGGCTGCGCGACGCGCTGCGGGCGCTGAACGTGCCCATGCTGGTGGACAGCCCCACCAACCAGCAGTTCCCCATACTGCCCAACGTGGTGCTGCCCATGCTGCGGGAAAAGTACAGCTGGGCCACCATCGAGCAAGTGGACGGCAGGCACACCGCCGTGCGCTTCTGCACCAGCTGGGCCACTCGTGAGATGGACGTGGAACGGCTGATCGAGGACCTGAACAAGCTGCTCCGGTGACGAGGCGATACAAAAGGGCCTTCCCCGTTTGGGGAAGGCCCTTTGCATCGCAGTTGGATTTACTTCTTGGAGTTGACCGCCCTGTCGAACAGCGCTTCCACGTCCTTGCCGGGTTCGGGCGACGCCATGGACACCAGCACGGAGGTGATCAGGCCGCAGAAGAAGCCGGGAATGATCTCGTACAGGCCGGTGCTGCCCAGGAAGGCCAGCCAGAGGATGTCCACCGCCGCGCCGACCACGATGCCCGCCGCCGCGCCGGAGAAGGTGAGCCGCCTCCAGAACAGGCTGAGCAGGATGACCGGGCCGAAGGCCGCGCCGAACACGCCCCAGGCGTTGGATACCAGGCCCATGATGGTGCCGCTGCCGGGATTGGCGGCGATCAGCAGCGCGATGATGGCGATGGCCATCACCACCAGGCGGCCCGCCCAGAGCATCTCCTTGTCGGAGGCGTTCTTGCGGAACACGGGCTTGTACACGTCGCTGGCGAAGGCGGAGGCCGAGGCCAGCAGCTGGGAGTCGGCGGTGCTCATGGAAGCCGCCAGGATGGCGGACAGCAGCACGCCGGAGATGATCGGCGGGAAGATGCGCCGGGTCATCTGGATGAACACGGTGGAGGAATCAGCGATCTCGCCCATGAACATGCGGCCCACCGCGCCGGCCATGACGGACATGACCAGTATGATGACCGTCCAGGTGATGCCGATGACGCTGGACTTGCGCAGCTCCTTGTCGGACTTGACGGACATGAAGCGGATGATGATGTGGGGCATGCCGAAGTAACCCAGGCCCCAGCCCAGGCCGGAGGCGATGTCCTTCCAGTTCTCCGCGAAGCTCCAGTAGTTCGCCGGGAACTCGGCCGTGGCCGTGCTGCCGCCCTTGACCAGGCTCAGCGCGAAGATGGGCGCGATCAGCAGCGCCGCCAGCATGAGCAGGCCCTGGAAGAAGTCGGTCCAGCACACGGCGGAGAAGCCGCCCAGGAAGGTGTAGCCGATGATGATGGCCGCCGCGATGTACATGGCCAGCGTGGCGTCCATGCCGATGACGGTGTTGAACAGCGTGCCGCAGGCCTTGATGCTGCTGGCCGCGTAGATGGTGTAGGCGAACACGAAGATCACCGCGCAGATGATCTGCAGCGCCTTGCTCTTGGAGAGGAAGCGGTTGGTCAGGTACTGCGGGATGGTGATGGAGTCGTTGGCCTCGATGGAGAACTTGCGCAGCCGCGGGGCCTCGAAGATCCAGCTCAGCGCATAGCCGATGGCCAGGCCGATGGCGATCCAGGACTGCCCCATGCCGGCGGCGTAGATCGAAGCCGGCAGGCCCATCAGCACCCAGGCGCTCATGTCGGAAGCGCCGGCGGACAGCGCAGACACCCACGCGCCCATCTGGCGGCCGCCCAGGAAGTAGTCCTTTTCATTGGCACCCTTGGAGCGCAGGAAGAAATAGACGCCGATGCCGATCATAAATACCAGGTAGATGATAAACACGACCAGTTCCGCTGTGTTCATTCAATCGCCTCGTTTCAACATTAATATATTCATTATACTTTTTTACGACGTTCCGTCAACGCTTTATCGGTTTAGCAGGGTAAATTTTCGATTAAATATGAGGTCAAATGGAAAAGGCCAGAGGGGTTTGCATGGGGCCGGCTGATCGCCGCATAGGATTGGAAAAACGGAATCGGGAGGGGTTCAAATGGCGATCAATCGAAGGAGCACGGCGCTGAGCCTGGCGCGCGGGCTGCTGGCGGCGGTAGGCGTGACGCTGGTCGGCATGGCGGTCATCGCGGCGCTGGCGCTGCTGGCAAAGGTATCGGACGGGGCGATCATGGCGCTGAACCAGGTGCTGAAGCTCTGCGCCATATCTCTGGGCGCGCTGGCAGCCGTGGGAAGGGGCGGCGAGCGGGGCTTCGTCACCGGCATGGCGCTGGCGATGCTCTACATGGCTCTCGGCTACGGGCTGTACGCGGCCCTGGGCGGCAACGCCTTTTCCGCGCAGGAGATGTTGGGCGAGATACTGATCGGCGCTGCGCTGGGAGCCATCGCCGGGGCGGTGCTGGCGAATATGAAGCCGAAGCGGCGGTGAAGAGAAGTGGATATCTTTATAAATGAATTGGCGCTTCGCGCCATGAATTGTGCTTTGCACATGATTTGCGCCAAGGCAACAAACCATTTGGATTTGTCGCCTTGGTGCATGATTGGAATTGCGCCTTATCCCATGCGTCACAGCGCAATTCATGCCCGGAGGGCAAATCATGGCCGCAAGGCCAATTCATGCGCCAAAGGCACAACTCATGGGAACTATCTCATTTGAGATAGTCTCTTCAACCGATCTCCTTCGCCAGCGCGTCGATCTGTTCCTTTTGCACCGGGCAGATCGCGCTGAAATAGAAGGAATCCTTCACGGAAAGCAGCTTCCGGGCCTTTTCGTCGTCGCCGTCCTGGTGGAACATCCGGGCCAGGTAGTAGAGCGTGGTGATCTGCCTGGGCTTTTCCGCGTGGGCCTTTTTGTAGAAGTCCAGCGCCTTGGCGCGGTACTCCCCCGCCTTCTCGGCGTCGCGCTCGGCCATGAGCTCGTAGAGCTGGCCCAGGTTGTCCAGCGTGGCGGCGTCCTCGTCGTCGTAGTCCAGCGCCTCCAGGTTGAACTTCAGCGCCGCGTCGAAATCGCCGGTCTGCCGGGCCTTGTCCACCCAGAACATGCCCATGGTGCTGTAGACGCTGCCGTTCATCTTGTAGGCGGCGGCGCGGCCCATGGTCTCCATGGCCTCGTCCAGCTCCCCGGCGCACCAGTGGCAGATGGCGTACTGGATGCGCAGCTGGAACCAGTCGTCCTTGGACATGGCCTTGTCCTTGGCCATGGCCTGCATCAGCGCCTTGGCGTCGTCAAAGCGGCCCTCCCGCAGCAGAAGCAGCGCGTAGGCCGAGTTGATGTTCGGCGCGAACCGGCCCAGCTTCGCGGCCTCGTCGTACATCCGCAGGGCCTCCTGATACTTGGCCTTGGCCTCCGCCGGCTTGCCCTCGCCGGCGATCTTGTTGGCGTCCACCTGCATGCGATAGGCCTTGTTGCCCATCACGGCGGCCTTCGCGGTGTCAAAGAATCCCATGCTCGCTCTCTCCTTCGCTCATCTTTCGGCGCAGCCGCTCCGCCCGCTTCTGCAGCGCCTCCGGCGGCTCGCCGTCCGGGTAATTCCCGGATCTCAGCGCGTATTCCAGCGCCCGCTTCAAGTCCCTGAAATGATGCTCATACAGCTTTGACAGCGCCGTGCAGGCCATCCCCGGCATCTGGCGGCGGTTCAACATCTGCAAGAGCACGTCCCGCGCGCCGTCCCAGTCGCGGCTGCGCCGGGCGATCAGGTAGAGCCGCCAGTTGGCCATGCCCGCCACGCGCTCGCCGCTGAGCGACGCCAGCGTCCCCGCGGGCCTGGGGATGGCGGAGACACGGTACATCTCCTTCGCCGGGCCCAGCTCCCCCTGCCGCTCCAGCGACCGGCCCATGCTGAACTGGTCGCGCTGGTCGGTGAGGTTCTGCGGCGCGGCGTTGATCTCGCACAGCCGGACCAGCAGCGTGGCCAGCGTTGCGATGTCCTGGCGGTTGTGGTCCACGATGTCGGTGAGCAGCCCCTCGTCCCCGGTCTTGAGGAACTCGAAGAACCGGGCGGGCACCTCGCTGCCGGGCAGGTCGTCCTGCCGGGGCTTGCCCAGGATCTGCGCCTCCAGGTTTGAGAGGCGGCAGGACCCCAGCCGCAGCTTCCAGGCGCGGCGGGCCGGGGTGATCAGGTCCAGGTTGGGCACGTCCCGCCAGCGGTCCCGCATGCGGCACATGGTGAAGCGGGCCTGGAGCAGCGGCATGTCGAAGGTCTTGCCGTTGAAGGTGCACACGCAGTCGAAGGCCTCCATGCGCCTGGCCAGGCGGTCGATCAGCTCCGGTTCGTCGACATACTCCCGCAGCATGTACTGCTCGACGACGAATGCCTCGCCCTCCACGAATCCCACGCCCACCAGGAACGCCACCGTGCCCGCCCCGTGGGAAAGGCCGGTGGTCTCGGTGTCCAGGAACAGGCAGCGGCGCACGTCGAACCGCGGGCCCGTCCAGCCGATGCGGCGCAGGCCCGAGGGCGGCAGGTCGTAGATGGCCCCGTCCAGCGGCAGCCGGCTGACATGGCAAATCAGGCCGCCCGGCCGCCTCTGGGTTGCGGCGGGGGCCGCGGTCTTCATCATGTTCAGCTTTGCCCGCAGGCCGGAAGCCATCGCAATCACCATACCTATTGTAAATACCAGCGGGGAGATTGTCAAGCGGCGGCAAAGGCTGTATAATGAACATATAATATACAGGAGGTCATTGCCATGCTGAATATCGGAACCCTCGCCCCGGATTTCACACTGCCGGACCAGAACGGTGAGACCCGCCGCCTGTCGGACTATCGCGGGCAGAAGGTGATCCTCTACTTCTATCCCAAGGACAACACCGCCGGCTGCACCAAGCAGGCCTGCAACTTCCGGGACCTGCTGCCCCAGTTTAAGGAGAAGGGCGCGGTGGTGCTGGGCGTGAGCAAGGACTCCGTCGCCTCCCACAAGCGCTTCGAGGAGAAGTTCGGCCTGCCGTTCACGCTGCTTGCCGACGAGGACAGGACGGCGATCCAGGCCTACGACGTGTGGAAGGAAAAGGTGAACTACGGCAAGGTGAGCATGGGCGTGGTGCGCACCACCTACCTGATCGACGAGAACGGCGTGATCGTCCGGGCGTTCGACAAGGTGAAGGCCGCGGGCAACCCCGCGCAGATGCTGGGCGAGCTGGAATAGGCGCAAGAAAAAAGCCACTCGAAACCGAGTGGCCTTTGTGGTGGGGTTAAATGGGCTCGAACCATCGACCTTTACGATGTCAACGTAACGCTCTAACCAACTGAGCTATAACCCCGAGCAACATATGGTATTATACAATAACGCTCCGGGTTTGTCAAGGCCCTGGGCGGGTGAAATTTTCGTTTCGGTTTTTCCCGCCGGAAAGGGCAATTGCGCGTTGCGCAACCGCCGCGTTTCTGGTAAAATGGAGGCAGCAGGTATCATTCTATAAGAAGGAAGGTTTTACCATGCGCGATCTTTACAGCATCGGCGAAATGCTGATCGACTTCATCCCGGGCATCGAGCCCGCCAGCTACATCCGCAAGGCCGGCGGCGCGCCGGCAAACGTGGCCATCGCCGCCAGCAAGAACGGGCTGGACGCCGCCATGTGCTGCAAGCTGGGCGACGACGACTTCGGCCGCTTCCTGCTGGACACGCTGAAGGAGTACGGCGTGACCCCCGCCTGCCCGGAGCTGTGCGACGAGGCCGTCACCACCATGGCCTTCGTCACCCTGGCCGAGGACGGCGAGCGCAAGTTCACCTTCGCCCGCAAGCCGGGCGCGGACACGCTGCTTTCTGAGGCGGACGTGAAGGAGGCGGACATCGCCGATTCCGCCATCGTGCACGCGGGCTCATGCTCGCTGTCGGCCCAGCCGGAGGCGGACGCCACCGTGAAGGCCATGCGCCTGGGCCACGAGAAGGGCCGGCTGGTGAGCTTCGACGTGAACTACCGCAACCTGATGTGGAACGACGACGCGGCCGCCTGTGCGGATGCCGTGCGGGCCATCCTCCCCTATGTCGACCTTCTGAAGATCTCGGAGGAAGAGGTGGACATGATGGGCGGCGAGGCGGCCATTCCCGCCCTGATGGCGGAGAACTGCATCGCCCTGGTGGTGCAGACGCTGGGCTCCAGGGGCGCGCGGGCGTACTTCGGCGGCGGCTGCTTCGACGTGCCCGGCCGCAAGGCGAAGGCCGTGGACGCCACCGGCGCGGGAGACGCCTTCTGGGGCGCGTTCCTGTCGAAGCTGCGCATACTGGGCGTGAACACCGCCGCCGACCTGACCGAGGCCGTCATCCGCGAGGCGCTGGAGTACGGCAATGTCTCCGGCTGCATCTGCGTGCAGACCAAGGGGGCCATCGCCTCCATCCCCACCCGCGTGCAGATCGAGGCATACCTGGCAGCGGAGGCGTAGATGGCGCCGCTGTTATGCGATATGCTGTAATACTCAATAAAGCAGACCGTCGTCCGTTTTTCTCGTTCAAAAACAGACCAGGGTCTGTGTTGAAGCGCCCCCTCCATTTGCGGAGGGGGCGCTACCCGTGAATGACAACCGCTGATAGATTTTAGGGCTGCATGACAATCTCTGCAATTAATTTAACGTTGTAAAGCAAAATTCGAGCAGAAATCGTTTTTTACGGGCTTTACAAATCTGTCATAATGTGCTATGATTGGTTTAGTCGGTGTGAATTACATGGTCTCAATGTTTCACACACAATGCACGACTATTAGCGCGGCGAACCGCTCCGCCGGCACACCCGCGTTAAAGTAATTAAAGGAGGAAGTACCCATGAAGAAACTGTTGGCTATCCTGCTGACCGCTCTGTTCGTGCTGACCGCGGTTTCCGCGCTGGCCGAGGAGCAGATCACCCTGCAACTGTGGTCCATCGCCACCGAGAGCGACTCCAGCCATCAGGCGTACGTCGACGCCATCGCCGCTTTCGAAGCCGATCATCCCAACATCAAGATCGAGCACACCCCCACCGAGAACGAAGCTTACAAGACCAAGATCAAGGCCGCTATGAGCTCTGGCGAAGAGCTGCCCGACATCTTCTTCACCTGGGGCATGGGCTTCCTGAAGGATTTCGTGGATGCCGGCCGCGTGGTTTGCCTGGACGACTACTATGGTGCCTATGCTGATGAGCTGCCCCAGGCTATGGCCACCAACGTGACCTACGATGGCAAGATGTTCGGCGTGCCCTACACCATGTCCCTGGTCACCCTGTATGCCAACATGGACATCCTGGCCGAGGTTGGCTACGATCACATCCCCGCCACCTACGAAGAGATGATGGATTGCTGCGACAAGCTGGTTGCCGCTGGCAAGATCCCCTTCGGCGTGTCCGGCAAGGAGCTGTGGTGCCTGTCTGAGTACGTCGAGCCCCTGGTGATCAAGTCCGTGGGCGGCGAAGCTCTGAAGGCCATGTACAATGGCGAGGAATCCTGGAACAACGAAGGCGTCATCGCCGCCATCGCCGCTTTCCAGGAGATGAAGGCCAAGGGCTACTTCGATCCCAGCGCCGACGGTCTGGGCAACGACGAAGTCAAGAACAACTTCATCGCTGGCAACTATGCCTTCTATCAGAATGGTTCCTGGAACAATGCTGACATCGGCTCCAAGGCTGAGTTCGCGGTGCAGGCCGGTACCTTCCCGGTGCTGAACCCCGACGTCACCCTGTATCAGATGATCGGTGGCCCCAACAACACCCTGGCCGTGACCGAGTCCTGCGAGCACAAGGAAGAAGCCATTGAGGCTGCCTTCTATCTGGCCAAGTTCTTCTCCGACGCCGACTACAAGTCCGGCGCGAACCTGCCCTGCTGGGCGGCCGACCCGAACGCCGAGGTTTCCGACCTGGTGAAGTCCGCTGCCGACATGGCTTCCAAGGCTGACAGCATGGTGCTGTTCGGCGACAACTTCCTGTCTGCTGACGCCGCCAACACCTACCTGGACTACATCGGCCAGGCCTGGGCCGGCGACATCACTCCCGAGGAGTACGCCGAGGGTCTGGATGCTGACCTGCACTAATTCAAGGTCAAACATCCGATTTAGCTTGGATTGATGAGGAGATGGCCCTATACGGGGTTCACCCGCAAGGGCCGTCTCCTCTCTTTTGAGTAAAGGAGCACAGACCATGAGAAGACCGTTTAGCTACAAGCTGAATATTTTCCTGTTTCTGTTGCCCGCGCTGATCCTGTTCGTCGGGGTGCTGATCGCACCGATCATTCTTTCGGGCTACTACAGCCTGACGGAGTGGAACGGCCTGCTCACCCCCAAGTTCATCGGCCTGGCCAACTATCAGGAGCTGTTCACCAGCAAGTCCATCAACATCATGCGTGCATTGAAGAACGCGATGCTGCTGGCCGTTTTTTCCACCTGTATTCAGCTGCCCTTCGCGCTGTGGCTGGCTCTTAAACTGAGCCGGAAGCCCCTCGGCGATCGGTTTTACCTTTCCGTTTACTTCATGCCCGTACTGATTTCCACCGTGGTTATCGGCCAGTTGTGGATCAAGATCTACAACCCCGACTACGGCGTGCTGAACCTTTTCCTGAAGTCGCTGGGCCTTGACAGCTGGACACACGTCTGGCTGGGCGACAAGACCACGGCGCTTTGGGCTGCGTTCGTGCCCATACTTTGGCAGTACGTGGGCTATCACATGCTGCTGATGTATGCCGGCATCAAGGGCGTGCCGCCGGAGCTGAACGAGGCCGCCATGATCGACGGCTGCACCGAGGGCCAGGTGAACCGCTACATCATCATCCCCTACATCAAGCCGATCCTGCGCGTCAGCGTCATCTTCGCGGTGACCGGCTCGCTGAAATCCTTCGACCTGATCTACGTGCTGACCAACGGCGGCCCGAACCACGCCACCGAGGTGCCCAGCACATTGATGATCAACCTGCTGTTCCTGCGCAACCGCTACGGCATGGGCAGCACCATCGCCGTGATGCTGATCGTGCTGTGCTTCGTGTTTGCCATCATCATCAATATGGTTTTCAAGGAGGATAAGGGACGATGAATACAGCGACTCTTGATAAAAAGTATCCTCCTGTGAGGTCGAACAAGAAACCCAAGAAAACCGCGGGCCAGATCGCGTCCTATGTCGTGCTGGTCATCTGGGCTTTCATCAGCCTGTTCCCGGTCTACTGGATGCTGACCTTCTCGCTGAAAAACAACGCTGAAATCTTCGGCGAAAACGTCATCGGCCTGCCCAAGTACTGGGTCTGGGAGAACTACACCCGGGCCATGAACACGGGCAACATGCCCCAGTACTTCCTGAACAGCGTCATCGTGGCGGTGTCCACCATCCTGATCACGCTGGTGGCCTCCATCATGGCCACCTACGCCATGACGCGCCTGGACTGGAAGCTGAGTAAGACCACCCACAAGTTCTTCATGCTGGGCCTTACGATCCCGATCCATGCGTCCATCGTGCCGCTGTACACCACGCTGGCCAGAGTGCATATGCTGAACAGCTACTGGGCGCTGATCATCCCCTACTCCGCGTTCTCACTGGCCATGGGCATACTGATCTCCGTGGGCTTCATGGGCGACATCCCCTATGACCTGGACGAGGCCTGCTTCATCGACGGCTGCGGCGTGTGGGGCACGTTCATCCGCATCATCGCGCCGCTGATGATGCCCGCCGTGGCGACGGTCGGCATCTACACGTTCCTGCAGTGCTGGAACGAGCTGATGTTCGCCAACGTGTTCATCAGCAAGGATTCCCTCAAGACGCTGCCTGTCGGCGTGCAGGCCCTCTCCGGCCAGTACACCACCGACTGGGGCCCCATCGGCGCGGCGCTGTCCATCGCCACCATCCCCACGCTGCTGGTGTATGTGTTCCTGAGCAAGCAGATTCAGGACAGCTTCATCGCCGGCGCTGTGAAGGGATAAGCGAAGGCATTGAGGACATGATTAAGGGGCTGTCTCATTCTGAGACAGCCCCAATGAATTGCGCCTTCGGTGCGTGAATTGCCCTTCGGGCATGAATTGCACTTCGTGCGTGATTTGCCCTCCGGGCATGGGAAGGCGCAATTCAAATCATGCACCGCAGGTGCAAATCATGACTGCGCAGCAGTCAATTCATGGCGTGCAGCGCCAATTCATTTGCCTATGAGAGTATACCCTTCGCATGACAACCATTCAGGGCTGTCTCATTCTGAGACAGCCCCTTTTTGTTTGGGTTCTTCAGGGATGTCGGGGGATGTCAATTCCCTCCCGTCAGCCCTTCAGACTCCCCTCCCTCGGGGAGGGAGGCTTTGGTGGCGGGGCCGCCGTGAGAGGGGCAATCAGTCGCCGTCGATCACGACCGTCGTCAACGTCCCCGTGGGCAGTGCCACGTCCCGCAGGATCCTGCCGCCCATGCGCAGGTTGACCGCCTGGTCCTCCCCCGCCCGGTTCAAGAGCAGCACGCCGATGGAGCCGTCCGGGTTGCGGCAGGCCGCCGCCTCCACGTCCCTTGAAAACACCGACTTGCCGATGCGCACCGCGCCGGGTTTGACGGTCTTCGCAATTTCGCGCAGATAATTGAAGCACAGCGTCTCGCTGAAGGTGAAATCGTCCTCGCAGATCAGCGGCGCGGCAAAGCCGCCGCCCACGTGCCGCGGGCCGCCCGTGCGGTCGACGATCATGTTCCAGTCGATCCAGCGCTGCATGCCGCAGTTGATGTCGCCGATGATGTCATGGGCGTAGTCGATGGCGTCGCCGTAGTCGCACTCCTCGGGCGTGCGGTCGTCGCCGCCCTTGTTCAGCACGCCGTCCTCGCTGGCGCTGCCGGATAGGGGGTCCCCCGGCTTGTGCAGCGGGCAGCTCTCCGAGTGCATCAGCACCCGGTCGGGATAGCGGCCGTGGAGCAGTTCCAGCGTCTCGAAGTGGTCGCCGGAGTACCAGTGATAGGCGAAGCCGTCCACCTTCCCGGCAGCCTCGGGATCGGCCATGAAGGCGTCGATGTGCTCGATGGCCCGCTCCTTGTTGTGATCCCAGATGAAGATCTCGATCTTCCCGGCCAGGCCAGCCTTTTCCATCTCAGGATAGAGGAAGTTCTTGAGGAAGTCCCGCTCCTGCTCGCCGCTCCAGAGGCAGCTGTCCCAGGGCGTGGCGGCGGAGGCCTCGTTCTGGATGGACAGCATGCCCACCGGGATGCCCTCGTCAAGGTAGGCCTGGATGAACTTCACCAGGTACTTCGCCCAGGCGCCGTAGTATTCCCGCTTCAGCCGCCCGCCGAAGCAGCGGCCGGGCCTGGTGGTGTCCACCGCGAAATCCGCGCCGCCATAGACCGCAGCGTCGTTCTGGCTGAACTCCGGCGGGGTCTTCCACTGCCACGGCGGCGACCAGGGCGACAGCAGCACCTTCACCGGCCCAGCGGCCATGGCAAGGGCCTCCTTCACCACGGGCAGGATGTACTGGCGGTCCCGTTCGATGGAGAAGGTGTTGAGCTCCGGGTCGGCGATGGGATCGGCCACGGCCTGGTACTCCGTGAGGGAGTAGTCGCAGGAGTCGATGTGGATGCGGATGAACCGGGCGTCCATGCCCTCCGGGCCGAACCAGCGGGACAGCGCCGCGCGGCGGTTCTCCGGCAACATGCGGGACAGCAGGTAGCAGGCCGTCTCCGTCATGGCGCAGCCCCAGCCCTCCAGCGTCTGGAAGGCATAATCCGGGTAGAGGCCCACCACGCCGGCCTCCACAGCCTTGGGCAGCGTCGCCTCGTCCACCCAGGTCAGCACCGCGCTGTCATGGGCGATTTCACCGGTCTTTGTGTCAAACTGAATGGTCGTCCTGGTCGCTTCCATGCTTTTGCCCTCCGTCACAGCGGGATTTCCACCACCTCGGCCATCTTGGCCAGGCACTGTTCGATCTGCTGGGAGATCTCCGCAGCCATGCGCTCGGTGATCTCCGCGTTCTTCTCGTTCTCCAGGTTGCTGTAGAAGCTGCTCTTGACCTCCTCGGTCATCCGGTCGATGCGGGCCTCGAAGTGTCCCCGGGGCACCAGCTTGCGCATGGGCCGCGGAATGTCGGCGTTCATGAACACCTCCTGCATCTTCTCCTTGCCCAGGAACAGGATCAGCAGCGAGAGGATCGCCCCCGCCACGATGCCGGAAATGCCGCTGGAGATGATGGCCAGGCCGCTGCCGCCGCAGACCAGGCCCACGATGATGGAAATGATGGTGTTGATCAGCCAGGTGAGGCCCTCCACGGCGAAGACCTCCTTGGCGTCGATGCGGATGTCGATGTCGGACAGGGAGAAGTAGGAATTCAGGCTCATGGCCTTGTAGGGCACGTTGTGCCGCACGCAGATGGGCATGGTCTTCTCCTCCACGTCGTAGGCCACGGGCTTCAGCCACTCCGCGATGGGCTTCACCAGCAGCTGCTGGGCCTCGTCGGAGTGCAGCCAGGCCTCGATCTCCTTCTGCACGATCTGGTCGATGTCGGAGAGCTTGCGGATGTCGTCGTTGCGCCAGCGGTCGAACACCGGCAGCGCCACGCGGCGCAGGATCGGCTCCACCATGGCGTCCACGATGCGATGGTACAGGTCGTCGATGCGGCCCTCCACGATGCGCTCCACGGCGCTGGAGTCGATCAGCTCCTCCACTTCTTTTCGGAACTCGCGCAGCTCCTCGTCGATGCGGCCGCTCCAGGCCAGGCCCCGGGACACGGAGAACTCCGGCTCCGCGCCGGTGATGATGACCGCCTCGGGATAGACCTTCTCGCACCAGTCCCGGATAGCGGGCAGGCGGGACACGCCGCCGGTGAGGAACAGCAGCTCCGGCAGCTGGTCCTTCAGCTTCGCGCGCAGCTCCTTCAGGCTGCCGATGAAGGCCTCCCGGAACGACCTGCCCTCCAGCTGCGCCGCGCCCTTGTTCAGCACCCGGTCGGCGATCCTTTCGTCGATGCGCAGCGTCAGCTTCGCCCCGGCGCCCACGCGGATGAGGATGGTCTTTTGACAGGCGTTGTCCCGCCAGTAGTCCTCGTCGGAGAAGTATTGCTCCTTCAGGCGACGGGCGGCGAATTCGCAGTAGCTGCGCCAGGGCGGGCTGGCCTGGAGCGCGCTGCGCACGGCAGCCTCGTCGTCGCTCCTTCGGATGGATTCCTCCAGCAGCAGCTCGTCCATGATGCCGCCGCCCAGGCGCACCTCGCCCGCGGTCTGCAGCTCCACCTCCTTGCCCCCGAGGATGAAGGCAAAGTCGGTGGTGGAGGAGCCGATGTCCACCACCAGCACCGGCTTGGACATGATGTCGTAGCCCACCTGGAAGTGCTTGGACTGGCAGGCAGAGATCAGCGCCGCCCGGGATTCGGAGACGATGCGTGCGGGCGGATAGCCGGTGTCCTCGAAGATGCGGCGATAGCGCTCCCGCGCGGCCCGGTCCCAGCCGGCGGGGCAGCCGATGTAGAAGCAGCAGTCGTCGTCCTTGACCAGGTTGCCATCGGCGTACAGCTCGCCCAGCACCCCCGCCGCGAAGCGCTTCACGTCCTTCTCGCTCTCCGGGTCGGTGAGGAAGTTGCTCTTGAAGCGGATGCTGCGGCGCACGGCGCTGGTGTCGTAGCAGGCGCTTTCGCCGATCAGCAGCTCGCCGGTGGGCAGCTGGGCATAGGCCGTGATGAAGCTCCTGGCCTCGCGCACCGGCAGCACCTCCGGCACGCCGGCGTCCCGCTTGTTCAGGCGGCAGACCGCGCTCTCGGCGTCGCCCAGGTCAAAGCCATAGTATCTGTTCATAGTATCACCTACATCGCGGCGTCAGCGCGCCGCCATGCCCTTTTTCAGCAGTTTGCCGCCACAGACCAGCGCCGGGCGCAGCGTCCCGGGCTCGGCGGGCAGGAATTCAAACCAGCTCTCCCGGCCCTTCTCGTAGTCCACCACGTCCACGCCGGCGTTGTGCAGGTAGAAGCGGATGGCCGAGGCGGATTCCCGGGCCGCGTCGTCGTGGGAGGCATAGGCGGCCTCCAGCAGCTGGGCGAGCAGCTCCAGCGTCTCGCCGGAGAGCCCGCCACCCGGCGCGGCATCGGCGCGGTTCTGCCTGTCCAGGGCCAGTTCTTCGCGCATGCGGTCCAGCTGGCCGTCCGCCTGGAGCATCGCGCCGTGCAGCATGTGATACGCCTTCTCGCAGTCCACCAGGAACTCCGTGCGGGTGTCCGGCTCCGCCTCCGCGGCCTTTTTCTTCTGCTTCTTCGGCCTGGCCATGGAAATGCCTGCCCAGAGCAGCGCGCCGCCGCCCAGGACGGTGGGCACCAGCGCCTTCACGAAGGCCAGCGCCCCGCCCATGTGCCCGGCGAACATCACGCCCAGCACCGAGGCCAGGATCAGCAGCGTGCCCAGCGTCACCAGGATCGCCTGCATCGCCCCGAAGCGCAGCCCGGTCTTCGAGGGCTTCGGCAGCTCCTTCTTCCAGCTCCGGGCCTCGCCCACCGCGTCGATCAGCGGCAGGGTGTTCTTCATGCTCTGCAGGATGTACTGTGCGCCGTCGCGCAGCGCCTCGCTGTCGGCGGCTTCGGTATAGCGGTACATCACCCGATCGACGGCCTTCTCCAGCGACGCCTGCGCCGCCGGCAGCGAGCGGTCCCGCGCCAGGTTTGAAAGGATCATCTCGCGGTCGTCGTCCAGCAGCGCCGCAAGGCTGAGCTTGTCCATGATCGTAGCCTCCCGTGGGGATAATGGTACACATATATTATACAATAAATCCGGCAAATTGCGCAAGGGGCCCCGTCTGCCCTGCGGGCCGCTTCCCCGCTGCGGTGGGGATGCTCTGTGTTCGCGCCGCCGCTGGCCAGGCCTCCGTGCCGCGGTGGGGCGCCCCGGGTCGATGCGCTACTTGTCGCGCAACACCACAATACCATACGCGGGGACGGTGAGGATGTCGTCGCTAACGGATGCCGCGTCCTCCCCCGTCTCCAGGTCACAGGCGATGGCATATTCGCCGTCCAGGGGGATCTCGCCCGCCGCGTCTTTGGAGAAGTTCATGGCGATCAGGCAGGCATCTCCATCCGTCTCCCGCCGCATCAGGCACAGGCTGCCCTCGGCCAGCAGGAAGGTATTTTTGCCATCGGCGATGGCGGGATAATCGAGCCGGGCCTGATTGACGGCCTTCACGTAGTTGAGCAGGGAATCCGCATCGGCCAGCTGCTCTTCCACCGAGGGATAGGGGTATTCCACCGCCGTGACCCCCGGCGGCTGTTCGGTCATGTCATCCTCCGACCAGTACATGGCCAGGCGCTTGTTGGGGTCGTCGCCGCTGCCGGCCATGCCGATCTCCTCGCCATAGTAGGTGAACACGCTGCCGCCCAGCATGCCCAGCAGGCCCTCGGCGAACTTGCACCTGGGCAGGTCGCTCCGCCCGCGGACCAGGCCCACGGTGCGGCCGGTGTCGTGGTTGCAGAAAAACGGCGCGAGACGGCCGTCGCCGATGGCGTCCAGCGCCTTCTGGTATTCCCGGGCGAACTTCTCCGCGGGGGCCTTGCGGGCGCTCAGGCTGGCGTTCAGGAAGCCCTCGCCCTGGGCTGCCGGGAAGAGGAAGAAGCTGTCCACGCCGCTTTGATAGTAGTCCGCGATTGTGTTCAGGTTCGCCCAGCACTCGCCGACCAGGTAAGAACTCGGCTTCAATTCCTCCGCCGTCCGCTTGAGCCAGCCCAGGAAGGCGATATTGGCCTGGGCGTCGCCGGTGTAGAAGCTGGTCACGGCGTCCAGCCGGAAGCCGTCGCAGCCCACGTCGTTGAGCCAGAAGGCCATGATGGCTTCGATCTCCTCGCGGACGTCAGGGTTGTCCAGGTTCAGATCGGGCATGCCGCCGCCCACGAACTGCTCCTCGTAGAACCAGCCGGTTTCGCCCAGGGGCGCAAAGCCGCTGCCACCCTCCTGGCGGAAGTTGTACCATTCGATATAAGGGGATTCGCCGCCGCTCTCCAATGCCTCCGCAGCCTCGATGAACCAGGGGTGTCGAGTGGAGGTGTGGTTGAAGGGCATGTCGAGGATGACCTGGATGCCCCGCGCATGGGCGGCGTCGATCAGCGCGCGCATGTCCTCCAGCGTGCCGTACTCGCCGTCGACGGCCATGTAGTCCGTCACGTCGTACTTGTGATAGGACGGGCTGGGCATGACGGGCATCAGCCACATGCCGCGCCAGCCCATGTCCGCAATGTAGTCCAAGCGGTCGGTCAGGCCCCGAAGGTCGCCCAGGCCGTCGCCGTCACTGTCCTGAAAGGAGCGCACGAACACCTCGTACCAGTTGTCCGCGGGCTCGGCGAGGGCAGCGGTGCAGAAAAGGGCAAGCAGTATGGAAATGACTGTCAATCGCTTCATATCAATCACCTACAATGTGAAACTCTGGCCCGGTTCGAGTCTGTTTACCGGCAGCTTCTCTGCATAGTATTCCTGAATGTCGCTCGTGTCCACGGTGTTGCTGATGGGCGGGAAGGCGTCGTCGAAGTGATCCAACAGCACGGCCCGGGGCTTCAGGCGGTCGATGATCTGAATGGCCGGGGTGAGCAGGTCGCTCGTGCCCTGGTACGGCAGCACGAGCAGGTCCATCCCCGTGGGATAGTCCACATCCGCCGCCAGGTTCAGGCTGCCCAGCACGAACACCTGCGCGCCGTCGCCCTCGATCAGAAAGCCCAGCGTCTCGCCGTTCTCGGGGTACTTCAGGAAGCCGCCGGCCACCCGGGGCAGGTTGCGCGCGTGGCGCAGCATCCGCGGGCTCAGCAGCGTGCGGCGCAGGATGGTGCTGTCGAAGCGCACGTGCCGGGACTGGCAGGCCGTCACGCGCATGTCGTCGATTTCAAATACGTCTCCCGGCGCGATCCTGACCAGATCATCATCCGCCACGCCCCGCCTTTTCAACGTGTCAAAGGGCGTTTGGGTGCAGTGGACGCGCCGCCTCTCCCCCTGGCACAGCCGGGGCAGGGACAGGATGTGGTCGAAGTGGCCGTGGGTGACCAGGATATGGACATACCCGTCGTAGGCGTCCGCAGGCACTCGCGTGGGGCTTCCTGGGAATGGAAAAAAGGGGTCGATCAGCAGTCGGCCCCGTTGCGTCTGAACGGCCAGAGAGGCCGTGCCAAACCAAGTGATTCTCATATGGATTTGTGTCCCTGGGCGTCGTTGTCCGGGCGGTCGATGCCGCGGGTGTGGCGGATTTCCCGCCATTTGGGCGGCGGCGTCACGCAGGCCACGATGTTCACCGGCATCCAGGTGAGCATGAACAGCGGGAAGCACATCACGCCCTCGAAGCCGCGCATGTTCAGCTTGCCCTCGATGTGGTACAGCGCGGCTGCCGCGCCGCAGCAGGCCAGGTAATACACCCCCAGCACCAGCACCAGCGCCAGGATCCGCCAGGGATGGGAGATGAAGAAGGGCATCAGGCCCAGCACGGTGCCCGTGGCGGGGATCAGGCTGAGGATGCACAGCATGTTGCCCGTGAACATCATCGCCATGTCGATGCAGGCCATGGTGTGCTTCTTCAGCAGCTTCAGGGTATACCGGCGCATGCACTGCATGGAGCCCGCCGTCCAGCGGCGGCGCTGCACGCAGGAGGTCCAGAAGTCGTTGGTCTGCTCGTCGTAGATGCGGGCGTCCGGCATCCAGCCCACCTTGATGTCGTTCAGGGCGCACAGGGCCGTGAACTCCTGGTCCTCCACCAAGGTTTGGGTGTTCCAGCCGATCTTTCGGATGACGGCGTCGGACACCATGGTGCCCGTGCCGTTCATCTGACAGGACATGCCCAGGCGGGAGCGGCTTTCGTTGTAGAAGCGGCTCAGGAACCAGTACCACACGGTCAGGCCCGCGGCCACCCAGCTGTCGAAGGGGTTCTTGGTGTCGCGATAGCCCTGGCCCACCTGCCAGCCCGCCGCCAGCGCGTTGTTCACCGCCTGGAGGAAGCCCTTGTCCACCAGGTTGTCGGCGTCGAACACGCAGTAGGCGTCATACTTTCCGGTGGCGGAAAGCTGGGCGAACACCTGCCGGAGCACCTCGCCCTTGGTGTGGATGGGGCCCTCCACGTTCAGCAGCTTCGCCCCCGCGGCCTCGGCCACCGCGCCGGTGTCGTCGTCGCAATTGTTGGGCACCACGTAGATGTCAAACAGCTCCCTGGGATAGTCCTGCGCCAGCAGCGACTCCACCAGCTTCCCGATCACCGCCGCCTCGTTCCGGGCAGGGATCACCGCCGCCAGGCGATACTTCGCCTCGCAGTGGGGCGTCGGCCTGCGCTTGCGCAGCAGCCCGCCAAAGGACGTGAACAGAAAGTAAATCGTATACAGCGTACAGATGACGCTGCATATCGTCACAAATATCGTCATCGACTGTCTCCAAAATTTGATAGTGACCCATAAGGTAGTATACCTGATTTTGGAGCCGTTCGTCAAGCAAAGCGGGGGCTTTATACGCAAATTCTAATGGGATTTTAAGCTATATCGGCGTTTAGTGGGTTAGGAAAGTGTAACCCGCGGTTCTTTGCGCCGCACGCGGCGCCTGATGGGCCTCGGAAAAAGCGCCCGGCCGGCGCCTTCAATGCGTTGAAAGGCACTCAAAAGGCTCTTGACGGATGGTTGTGGAATTCCGAATACCCGATAATAACGCTTCTATTCAGTGATGTTCGTAAACGCAGCGAAGGATCTGTATATAACGCATCCAGACAACGTATTGATGATCCCTCAACACTCCGTGATGAAGCCGAAAAGCGTTCGGCCGGCCTTCCATGTATGGATCGGCCAGCCGGGCCCATGAGCTGTATTGGACTTTCCTCTCACCCTTCCAGGCAATCGCTGATCGCGGAGAACAGCTTTTCGACGAATATGGGCTTCTCCGCGAAGGCGTTCATACCGGCCTCCAGCGCGGCCCGCCGATCCTTTTCGCCGACGTTGGCCGTCATGGCGATGATCGGGGTGTCGACTCCCCGCCGGCGCAGCTCCTGGGTCGCCTCCAGGCCATCCATTCTGGGCATGGCGATGTCCATCAGGATCAGGTCGTAATATCCCGCCGGTGCGGACGACACCTTCTCGACGCACATATGCCCGTCCTCGGCGAACTCCACCGCCGCGCCGGTGTCCCGCAGCAGCTCGGCCGCGATCTCCCGGTTCACCTCGATGTCCTCCACCACCAGAAACCGCCTGCCGGAATAGTCTGCCGCCGCGCCGGCCCGATCCCGGCAGGACACCTTTTCCCGCAGCAGGTGGTGCAGCTCGCCGGCGTCCTTGGCCTTTTCCAGCACGGAGAGCAGGTATTCCCCGGAGATGCGGATGCTGTCCAGATAGCGGTTGAACAGCTCCGGGTTGTCCCGGTACCGGCTCACAAGGTCCACGCAGCCCAGTATGATGTGCAGGGGCGTGCGCACGTCGGCAGATTTTTCGTAGATCTTATACAGGTGCGAGGGCGTGTCGTCATTCGAGCCCTCCAGCAGCAGGTCGCCCACGGAAACCCCGAGGACGCTGGCCAGGTTCGGGAACAGGCAGATGTCGGGAACGGACAGCCCCCTCTCCCACTTCGACACGGCCTTGTCCGTGACATGAAGCTCTTCCGCCAGAGCCTGCTGGGTCATTCCCTTTTGGGTCCTGAGCCGCCGTATGGCAGCGCCGAGACGAACGGGCGTCATGTGTATCACCTCCATCTCCAGAATAGCATAACCCGGCCGGGCTTACAATCCACCAGTGGTTGAGAAGTGTCATACTGGCACAAAAACAGCGGCCGAACCCGTGCGGGCCGGTCGCTGCAAGGCAATTGCCGTGCGCCTCAATCCCTTGAGGGCTTCAGGGAATATACATCCTCCCAGGCGGCGAAGGGGCCGGGCACGGCCTGCTCCGCATCGCGCGGTGCGCCGTGGAAATCCCCCGGCACGCAGGCCAGAGCGGGCGCGGTCTTCAGCTCGCCCATGCTCCCGGGAAGCTTCAGCCGCCCCGGCATGCCCGGCACGTCGTAGGGCGAATCGCAGCGCTGCGTGGCGCGCAGCGTCATGGACGCCTCGTCCAGGGACAGGCCGAACCAGGCGCGCTGGCCGGTGCGGTCGAAGCCGTTGAACTCCTGCCAGGTGGGCAGATCCAGGCAGGTCTCCGGCTCGGGGTACATCACCCGCAGGTAGCCGCCCTGCATGCACAGGTACAGGTTGCCCTCGGACTCGTTGTCCATCGTGGGGAACACGATGGCCGCCTCGCCGCAGTCGTAGAAGATGTTGTTCAGGATCTTCGCCTTGCGGGAGGTGCCGCCCCGCTGCCAGCCGCCCATGCGGAAGCCCACGGGCTTGGCATAGTAGCCGCTGTGGCGGCACAGGGCGATCAGGTTGTGGGCCACGATCAGCCGGTCCGTGCCCTCGCAGTAGACGCCGTAGCCGTTGATCTCCTCGCCCTCGCGCAGCTTGTACCAGCCGCTGGAACCGGGCTCCACGGGGATCTTCGCCGGATCGAAGCGGCCCTCCACGTTCCAGATGACGTTGTTGTCGATCAGGTTGACGCCTTCCTTGGTGCACTCGATGAAGATGGCCTCCCGCTGCTGGATGCCGTTCAGGAACAGGTTGGAGGTGATGCGGGTGTTCTCGTTGCCGCAGTCCAGCCACAGGTGGTCGGCGCGCAGGGTGTTCTTGAACACGTTGCGGCGGATCAGGCCGTCCACGCTGTTGTGCAGCTTCACCGCCCCGGCCTCCCAGGACAGCTCCATCCTCTGCCAGCCGGTGCCGTCGATCACGTTGTCCTCAATCAGCATGCGCTCGGCAAACAGCCCCGCGATGCCGCAGACGCCCGCGTCCCGGATGGTGCAGCCGCGCACGACGTTATAGCCGATCAGCTGGCCCGCCTCGATCTCGTGGTGCCAGCACTCGTTGCCCACGTCGATGGCCAGGGCGTTGGACCAGTTCACCTCGCAGTCCTCGATCACCCAGTGGTGCCCCCGACCGCAGGAGATGGCCCCGCGCTGGGGCACCGGCGCGCCGGTGGCGGCGTGCTCGCAGATCAGGCCCTTCACCCGGATGTAGGCCAGGAAGGGCACCTTCGGGGCAAAGCACTGCTCCCGCACGGTGAGCTCGATCAGGTGTCCCTCCGGGCTGTCGTCCCCGGGCAGGCGGAAGTGGACCGTCTGGCCGTTGGCCTCCACCCAGTAGGTGCCCTCCGCCTCGGAGAGCTGCCGGTAGAGGGCCACCTGCTTCAGCGGCCTGCCGTCGCAGAACACGCAGCCGCGGCGGTTCAGGTAGGTGGTCATGTCGGTCTTGTCGTACTCGATGAACAGCCGGTCGTGCAGTATGTTCACCGCGCAGAAGGGATTGTAGCCACGGAACATGTCCGGGTCCAGCTCGTGGGCCCACACCTTCACGTTTTCCGGCCCGGTATGCTCACCCGGGAAGCGCAGCCGCCAACCGGTACTGGGCCTGAAATCGCGCACCTGCTCGGAGGCGCGGATCACCACGGGGCCGTCGCCGAAGGCCTCGAAGCTGACGATGTGCTCCGGGTCCGTGCCGCCGCGGACGGGCCGCACGCATTCCCGGTACAGCCCCGCGTGGATCAGCACCCGCGTGCCCGCCTCGGCCAGCTGCGCCGCCCGGTCGATGGTCTTCAGCGGCGCTTCCGCGCTGCCGTCATTGTCGTCCGAGGCGTTTGGCGCGCCGCTGTCCACGTGCAGCGTCCGGTTGAACACGGGCTCCCTCTCCCAGAATTCAAACTCCCTGCCGTCCGGCAGGATCGCGGTCAGGTCCCTCATCTTCCCGTACTCCTTTCTGTATCCGCGTTTGTGGGGCATGAATCCAGCAGCACCTTCGCCCGGCGCAGTATGGGCAGCTCCCGGTTGGCGATGAGCCGGCCCAGTCGGGTGTTCGAGCGCCTCTCGTACTCCGCCGCCGCTTCATCATAGCCCAGCTTCAGCGTGGACAGGTGGAAGCTGTCGATCTCGTCCGCCGTCAGGTGCTTTTCGCCCAGCGAGCGCACCCGGCAGAGGAAGTAGTGGTTGAGGTTGTGGCGGTGGATCAGGTTGTAGTAATCGCTGACGACGCCGATCTTGCAGAGGATGTCCACCTCCGCGCCCAGCTCCTCCCGAAGCTCCCGCCGGATGGCCTCCTCCGGCGCCTCGCCCGGTTCCACGCCGCCGCCGGAGGTCTCGATCAATGTGGCCGCGCCGAAGTCGTCGTCCCGGACGGCGCGGACGAAGTAAAAATCCCCGGCGTCGTCCACCACGATGGCGCGGGCGATGGTGCGGTCGTGGTCGGTGTAGGTAAAGGGCCACTGGTCGTCCACCAGCTTCAGCGCAATCTGCGGCGCATCGGTCATACCTTTCACCTCACTCTTCCTCGTCAAAGGGCTCGTCCGCGGGCTGCTGGCCCCAGATGTACCGTTCCAGCTCGCTGACGCCCTCCTCCGGGGGCAGCAGTGCCTTGGAGAACTGGGTCTCGTACAGCTCGCGATACACGCCGTCCTGGGCCACCAGGCTCGCGTGCTGGCCCCGCTCCACGATCTGGCCGTCCTTCACCACCAGGATCTCGTCCGCGGCCAGGATCGTGGACAACCGGTGGGCGATCAGTATGCTGGTGCGGCTCTTGATGATGGGGTCGATGGCGTCCTGGATCTTCTGTTCCGATATGGAATCCAGCGCGGAGGTGGCCTCGTCGAATATGAAGATGGTCGGGTCCTTCAGCAGCACTCGGGCGATGGACAGCCGCTGCTTTTCGCCGCCGGACAGCTTGAGCCCCCGGTTGCCCACCATGGCGTCCAGGCCCTCCGGCTGGTTCTGCACGAACTCCCAGATGTTGGCCTTTTTGAGCGCGGCTTCCATGTCGGCCTCGGTGGCGTCGGGCCGGGCATAGAGCAGGTTCTGGCGGATGGAGCCGTTGAACAGGTAGGTCTCCTGGCTGACCACGCCCACCTGGCTGCGCAAGAATCCCAGGTCCAGCTGGCGCACGTCGGTGCCGTCGAAGGTCACCCGGCCCGTGTCCACGTCGTACAGGCGCGGTATCAGGTTGATGATGGTGCTCTTGCCGGAGCCGGAGGGCCCCACGATGGCCACGCTGTGCCCGGCCTTCAGCTCGAAATTCACGTCCTTCAAAACAGGCCGGCCCACCTCATAGCCGAAGCCCACGTGCTCAAAGGACAGGTTGCCCTCGGCGGCCCTGGGCGTTATGGCGTCCGGGGCGTTTTCGATCTCCACGGGGATGTCGAAGTAGTCGAAGATGCGGGTGAACAGCGCCATGGAGCGTATCCAGTCCACCTGGATGTTCAACAGGCTGTTCACCGGCATGTACATCCTGCCCAGCAGCGCCACCAGCACGGTGATGTCGCCGATGGTCAGGTCCGCGCCGTTTTTGATCATCAAGAGGCCGCCCACCAGGTAGATCAGCATGGGGCCGATGCTGGTGAACGTGGAAAGCGCCACCCGGAACCAGCGCCCGGCCATGCTCTCGCGGATGTTCAGGCGGATCATGCGGCCGTTGGCTTCTTCATAGCGCTGGTATTCGTACTGCTCCTTGCCGAACAGCTTGCTGAGCAGCTGGCCGCTGACGGACAGGGTCTCGTTCAGTATGCCGTTGATCTCGTCGTTGCAGGCCTGGGATTCGTTGGCGAACTTCCAGCGGGTCTTGCCGGCGCGGCGGGTGGGCAGCGTGAACAGCGGCACCACCACGATGCCGATCAGCGCCAGGATCCAGTTTTTGCGGAACATGGCCACCGCGGCGATGACCAGCGTGATGACGTTGGAGAGGATGCTGGTGAAGGTGCCGGAGATCACCTGCTGCACGCCGTCGATGTCGCTGGTCATGCGGGTGATGATGTCGCCCTGGTTGTTGGTGGTGAAGAAGCGCTGGGACATCTTCTGCAGGTGGGCGTACATCTGGTTGCGCATGTCATAGGTGATATGCTGGGCGATCCAGGTGTTGATGTAGCTCTCCGCCACGCCGATCAGGTTCGCCCCCAGCGTCACCGCCAGGGAGAGCACGATGTACTTCACCAGCGCGCCGAAGTCCAGCTTCACCAAGCCCTCGTCGATGATCTTGCCGGTGAGGATGGAGGGAAGCAGCGTGAAGAAAGAGGCCGCCGCGATGCACACCAGCACCAGCAGGAGCCTGCCCTTGTAGGGCGTCAGATAGGAAAACACGCGCCTGAGCAGCGCGCCTGTCACCTTCGGCTGGTTCGCCTTCTCTTCCTCCGTCATGTAACCCCGGGAAAAGTGTCCGCCCGGTCCCCTGCCCTGCGCCATGAGCATGCCTCCTCGGTCGAATTCCGCAGTTCTATGATAGCATATCGCAGCGCTTGTGGCAATCAAAAAACGCTGTTGTCCCCTCAAAAAAGCGTCCCCCGACCGGCTGCATGGCCGGTTGGCCCGGGGATTCCTTCCGCCCAGGATTTGATCCCGGCCGGAGCGGCGCGCCCCATTACAGTATCACGGACAGCCTCCGCTTGCAGGCCTGGCAGCAAAACTCCTGGTAGATCGTGTCGGAAACCGCCTGGTCCTTGTACCAGCGGTGTTTTCCGTCCGGGGAAACGGGGCACGGGGAGTACCACTCCCCTTCCATCATGGGCGGGGTGTCCTCCGCGTCGACGTCGCCTTCGGTGACGATGATCTCCTCCAGTATGTCCGAGATTTCATGGCAGCCCAGCGCGGACAGCATCCTTCCCATTTCATCCAGAGACACGGCATCCAGCGTGTTTTCCACATAGCCCATGATCCTGGGCAGCGGCAGCTTCGTCATCTCCGAAAGCTCCTCCGCCGTCACCCGCTTTTCGTATAGAAGCGTCGCGAGCTTCGAGCGTATCTTTATCGTGCTGTTCATCCATAACCCTCCTGTGTCGGCGATAATTGTTCCATGTTTTCTGCATTTGGCGGGCTGATGCCCCGGCCGTCGCGGGTGCCCTTGAGCGCAATCCCGCGCCTGCGCCGGGCAATCGCTCCGCTTGAGCATTGCGCGAGCGCAGGCCCGAAAACGCCCCGGGATGCATTTCAGTAGCACACTTTCATTGTACCACTTTCCATCGCCAAAGTCCACTTTTGACGCCTCACCCCTGCTTTAAGTCCAATTTTCTTCCCTCGTCGTTTCCGTGGTCTGGATTTTCCCGGAGCCATATGCTATACTGGGGCTGCAAATCACGAAGGCAGGAGGGTTCGATATGGCGAAGGGCAAGATGAAGATGCTGCACCTGATCCGCATATTCACCCAGGAGACCGATGACGAGCACGCGCTGACGCTGCAGGAGATCGCCGCGAAGCTGGACGCCGTGAACATCAGGGCCGACCGCAAGACCCTCTACGCCGATTTCGAGGATCTGCGCCAGTTCGGCTTTGACATCATCGCCCAGCAGCGCAACCACACCACCTACTACCACCTTGGCGAGAGGGATTTCGAACTGCCGGAGCTGAAGCTGCTGGTGGACTCCGTCCAGGCGGCAAAGTTCATCACGGTGCGCAAGTCCGGCGAGCTGATCCGCAAGCTGGAGAAGAACGTCAGCCGCTACCAGGCCGAGCAACTCCACCGGCAAGTGTTCATCGCCGGGCGCGTGAAGTCGATGAACGAGTCCATCTACTATAGCATCGACCGGCTGCACGAGGCCATCAATTCCGGCGTGCAGATCCGCTTCCAGTATGGCCAGTGGAACCTGGACAAGGTGATCGAGCTGCGCCGCGGCGGCGCGTGGTACCAGGCCAGCCCCTGGGCGCTCACCTGGTCCAATGAGAATTACTACCTGGTGGCCTACGACGCCGTGGCTGACATGATCAAGCACTACCGCGTGGACAAGATGCTGCGCATTCGGGCGCTGGAAGCACCCAGGCTGGGCCAGGAGGCGTTCAAGGCCTTTGACATGGGCAAATACGCCCGCAGCGTGTTCGGCATGTTCACCGGCGAGGAGACCGCCGTGACGCTGGAGGCGGAGAACCACATGGTCGGCGTGCTGATCGACCGCTTCGGCAAGGACATCCCCATCACCCCGGTGGACGACAGCCGCTTCCAGGTCACCGTGAACGTGCTCGTCAGCCAGCAGTTCATCGGCTGGGTCACCGGCCTCGGAGAGGCCGTCCGCATCGTCGCGCCGGACGCCGTGGTGGAGCGGATGCGGGATGAGGTCAGGCGCCTGGCCGGGCAGTACGCGGTGCTGCAAGGGTAATTATTTGGACTTATAAGCCGCGTGCCGGCCATCCTCATTGCAAGAGAGGATTTTTGGACACCTCCTCTGGTAGACTGTAGCCATGGAAAAGGGACAGACCTTTTTCTGCAGTCAGCCAGGGGAGGTATTTATATGGGCAAGAAGCTCCACGCCGTATTCGGCGAGTGCTTCAGCGCAGGCCGCCTCTATGACCGGATCAGCGAAAAGGCCGTCGCCAAGGTGAAGCCGCAACGCCAAGGGCGTCATCTGCGCCGTGCGGCAGAAGGGTCTGGCGCGGTGGCCGCCTGCGGTGTAGAACGACGACAGACTTGCGTTTTAGCCTTCTCCTGTGCGCTCCGGCTCCGCTTTCATCGCCTTCGCCCGACAATTTGGATTCCCCCGCTGACAACTTGGCGGTTTGCGATTGCGCGGCGGGCCGTCGTTTGATACGCTTTTCTCACGGCAGGCAATCCCGCCTGCTCCCCAACCGACCGAAAGGAGGACGCCATGGACATTCTGCAGTTTCTTGCCACCAAGTGGTGGGTCATATTGATCGCGATAGGCGCGGTTTTCGCCCTGATCAAGCTGGTGCCCCGCTACAAGATCGCACCGCCGGACACCGCGCTGATCATCTCCGGCCTGATGCGCCGAAGCTACAAGGTCCGCACGCCGGATGGCAGCGTGGCCACCAAGAAGTTCGGCTATCGCATCGTCCGCGGCGGCGCCACCTTCTGGATCCCCGCCATCGAGCGCATCGACCAGCTGGACATGTGCCTGATGCAGGTGGACATCCGCACGGCCCAGCCCGTGCCCACCAAGGAATACATCAGCGTGCTGGTGGACGCCGTGGCCAACATCAAGATCGGCTCGGACGACCTGTCCATCGCCACCGCCGCCGAGCAGCTGCTCCACTACGACGCGGAGCAGATCAAGGCCCTGGCCAAGGACGTGCTGGAGGGCAACATGCGCGAGATCATCGGCCAGATGACCATCGCGGAGCTGGTGCAGAACCGCGACAAGTTCGCCCAGGAATCCATTAAGGCCGCCATGAGCGACATGAGCAACATGGGCCTTGAGATCATCAACCTGACCATCCAGAACTTCTCCGACAAGGACGGCAAGGTCATCGAGACCATGGCCATCCAGAACGTGGTGCAGAAGGAGCGCGACGCGGCCATTGCCCGCGCCAGGGCGCAGCAGGAGGGCCACAAGGCGGAAGTGGAGGCCCAGGCCGCCATCGCCGAGCAGAACAAGCAGCTGGCGCTGCTGCAGGCCGGCTACAAGATCGAGTCCGACCAAGAGAAGGCGAAGGCCGACGAGGCCTACAGGATCGAGCAGGAGCGCGTGCGCAAGACCTACGAGGCCGAGCGCGCTGCCGCCGAGATGACCCGCCTGGAGAAGGAGACCGAGCTGAAGCGGCAGGAGGTCGAGATCGAGCGCGAGCGCCTGAACGTGGAGATCCGCGAGAAGGCCGCCGCCGAGAAGGACGCCCGCATGTACACCGCCGAGGCCGAGAAGTTCGAGCGCCAGGCCCAGGCCGACGCCCAGCTCTATGAGGCGGAGAAGGAGGCCGACGCCATCCGCATGCGCGGCGAGGCCGAAGCCGAAGCCATCCTGCGCAAGGCCGAAGCCATGCAGCGCTACGGCCAGGCGGCCATGCTGGAGATGGTGGTCAACAAGCTGCCCGAGATCGCCCAGGCCGTGTCCGAGCCCCTGAGCAAGACCGAGAAGATCATCCTCTTCGGTGAGGGCGGCGCGACCTCCATGGCCCGCGACACTGCCGGCACGATGCTGCAGAGCTTCGAGGCCATCAAGCAGGCCGTGGGGCTGGACATCCCGAAGATGCTGAAGGACGTCTCCACCGGCGGGCTGGTGGGCAAGGCGGCGCTGGAAACCGCCGAGGCCCCCGCAAAGGTGGCTCCCGCTGAGGAGGCCGTCGAGTCCGATGTGGCGGACGAGCTTCCTGCGGAGGAAACCGAACCGGACGAGGAATGACCCATAAACGGCGCAGGTGGCCGAACCGCCTGCGCCTTCCCGATTGAACAGGAAGTGATAATATGTTTACCGGCATCGCCATCATCGTCGTCGCCTTTGTCGCGGGAATGATCGTCTTGCTCTACAGCGAAGAGAAGGACAGGCAGCGGCGCCGCGCCAACGGCCTGCCGCCGAAGCGCTATCACGACGTGACCGACCTCGACCCCACAGAGCTGCACCTGCGGAACATCGAACAGGCCTTTTGGAAGAAGAAATGATATATTGCTCACATCCCACGCCACAGGAGGTGGATTGACCATAGCAACATGATACGCGCCTCAAAGGCGCAAGGAAATGAGCGAGGCCTTTCTCCGGGGGCGGGTTGGCGTTCGATGTCGCCAGTGCCGTGTCCGGAAAAGGCCCCAATATTCGGCTGATAAAGCCGCGGCGGCTGTGAGCGCGGCTGTCGCAGAATCGACCGGTTCCCTGAGAGGGGTGTTGGAATGAAGGCACGCAACGGAAGGGCCCTGAAAAGGATCGTCATTGCCGCCTCGGCCTTCGCCGTGCTGATGATCCCTGTCGAAATCCTGCGGGAAGCGCCGAAAGTGAGGCGGTACAATGAGGCGATCGACCTGATGAACGGAGGCCAGCTTACAGAGGCGAAAGATCGCTTTATTGGGATGACCGACTACCGGGACGCATTGGCTTACTTCTACTGCTGCAACGTGCTGCAGTATGCGGAGCGGGAGGATTATTGGAACGCGAAAATCTATCTGAATATGATCCGAAAGCGATGCCGCCTCTTGCCGGACAAGTACCCGAAGAAGCTGAATGAAGCGTTGATCGCGAAGATCGAGGCCGGTTACGAGGCATGCGCCGATGAGATGATCCGCAGAGAACTGGCCCGGATGGCCCTGAAGTCGAATACATCCGGGCTGGCGAAGCAGGCTCCGAAAAGCAGCCACGCTCCCACCTGGAAGCGCCGCACGGATGCTCCGTCGAAGGAGGATGACGACCCGCTGGACGCGCGTTCGTACAGCAATCCTGAGGACTTTTACGACGACAACTACCATGACTTCTTTGATTACGAGGAGGCCGAGGAATACTACAACGACCATGGCGGAAGGTAGCCGCAGTGCGCCTGCGCAGGCGCATCCGCGTTGAAGCCCCCATAACGCAAGAAGTGCTTGCAACCGTATCGGTTGCAAGCACTTCCCTTTTCCCTTCAGTCAGCCTCGGGCTGCTTCATCAGCAAGCCTTGCGCTTCCTGCGGGAGATCAGCAGGCCAATCAGCGCGATCACGCCGACTCCGCCGAACACGAACGGGTAGACAGGCGTCTCGTCGCCGGTGCCCAGCATGCCCCACAGAGGCGTGGCGTAGTCGAACATGTCGAGCAGATCGTCGAACTCTTCTTCGGTCATGCCCTTGAAATTCGGCCTGCGGGTCTTGGTCTTGCGGCTCTCCACGGGATTCTCGTCCCTGAAGGGCCTGCTCTTGTCGAACAGCTTGTTGGTCAGGTTCAGACCATCGCTGATGCTGAAGTAGCCGGGCACGGCGTCCTCGCGCACCTCATACTGATAGTCGTTGCCATAACCGGTGTCCACGGGCTGGTTTTCGAAGCTGTACTGCCAGTTATCCGCCGCGGTCACGGTGCAGGACGCGACCTCCACGCCGTTGCGCAGCAGGTGCACCTTGATGCTGGTGGGCCGCTTGCCGCTGGCGTTGTCGTTGTCGTCCCAGGTCTTCACACCGGACAGAACCGTAAACTCCCCGGACTCCTTCGGAATCAGCGTGTTGGTGATCGTCGTGCCGTTGATGGTGGTCTCGTAATTCTCCACCGGCAGTTCCTTCACCGTGTAGTTGATCGTCGCGCCGTTCTTGTTCACAGAGGGCAGGTCAGCGAAGGTGTAGGTCCAGGTATTCTTCCGGATCTTCTTCCAGGTGGGCGTTGCATCCTCCACGAGCGTGCCGTTGGCGTACAGCTGCACGGTGATGCTCTCCGGCCTGGTCTTGTAGTAGTTGCCGTCGTCCACCCAGATCTTCTTGCCCTTCACGCTGGTCGGGCCAGCCGCAGGCGTCGCCGTCGGGGCGGGCGTCACTTTGGCAGTGGTCGTGGGCGTCGCCGTGACCACCACAGTCTTGGAATCCTCCACCAGCAGCACGCCGTCCTTCACGGTGGTCGTGGTCTTGGTGTTGTCGATCGTTCCGTCGTCCTTCAACTGGAACTTGGTATCCACGGTGAGGTCATAGCCGTCGGGCGCCACGGTCTCGCGCAGCGTGTACTGCTCGCCCGTCTTCAGGCCCTTCACCTCGTGGGCTTCCTTCCCGGACGTCCACTCCTCGACGACCTTGCCGTCCTTGTCCAGAATCTGGATCTTCGCGCCTTCCAGCTCCTTGCCGTCGGCGATGTCCACCTTGCTGATCTTCACGCTCGTCTGGGCATCTTCGATCAGCAGCACGCCGCCGTCGGTCTTCTTGCCGGTGGTGGTCACGTTGCCCTTCTCGTCGATCTTGAAGGTCGTGTCCGTAGCGACGGTGTAGCCGTCGGGTGCCACTTCCTCGTGCAGCGTGTATTCCTCGCCGGTCTTCAGGCCCTTCACTTCGTGGGCTTCCTTCCCGGACGTCCACTCCTCGACGACCTTGCCGTCCTTGTCCAGGATCTGGATCTTTGCGCCTTCCAGCTCCTCGCCGCCGTCGACGTCCACCTTGCTGACCTTCACAGAGGTCTGGGCATCTTCGATCAGCAGCACGCCGCCGTCGGTCTTCTTGCCGGTGGTGGTCACGTTGCCCTTCTCGTCGATCTTGAAGGTCGTGTCCGTCGCGACGGTGTAGCCGTCGGGTGCCACTTCCTCGTGCAGCGTGTACTCCTCGCCGGTCTTCAGGCCCTTCACCTCGTGGGCTTCCTTCCCGGACGTCCACTCCTCGACGACCTTGCCGTCCTTGTTCAGGATCTGGATCTTCGCGCCTTCCAGCTCCTTGCCGCCGTCGATGTCCACCTTGCTGACCTTCACAGAGGTCTGGGTGTCCTCCACCAGAATGACATCGTCCTCCATGTTGCCGGAGATGCGATCCACGGTACCGTCCTCCTTGATGGAGAACTGGGTGTCGGTGGTGATGGTGTAGCCGTCGGGGGCCACGGTCTCCTTCAGGGTGTAGGTCTTGCCGATCTCAAGGCCAGTCACCACATGGGCTTCATCGGTGGAATCCCACTCGGTCACGACCTCGCCGTCCTCGTCGAGAATCTGGATGTGCGCGCCTTCCAGCTCCTCGCCGCCGTTGACGTCCACCTTGCTGATCTTCACGGAAGTCAGCTTGTTCTCGAACTTCACGGTTGCGCCGTTCTTGTCGGGCGTCGCGGTGATGGTGCCATCACCGTTGTCCTTCAAGGTCACCTTGATGGTCTCGGTGTGGGTGTCGTACACCACCTTGGTGTCGTTGCCCTTCACCTCGCTGATGGTGTAAGTGAACGGGCTGTTGGCCACATCCGCCAGCGTGTAGTGGATCTCGTCGAATTCGATGTTGCCGTCCTTGTCGTTGGTGGCATTCTGGATCGTCTTACCGTCGGCATCCTTCAGCACGAAGCTGAACTCGCCGTCCTCCAGGGGCCTGCCAACCATTTCCTTCATCGCGGTCAGCTTCACATTGCCCTCGGCGGTATACCTGTTCGTGAACACGGGCAGGTCGTCGCCGTCGCTGTACTTGACCACGGTGTTCAGCGTACCCTTGCCGTCATCGGTGACGGTCACCTTCACGTTGTGGACGTCGTTGTCATAGGTCACGCCATCCTTGAAGTATTCCACGGCATCGGCCGGGATCTTCTCCTTGATCGTGTAGGTGAAGACCTTGGTGGTCTGGCCGTTCATATCTGCCAGAGAGTACTCCAGCGTCTTGAAGGTAGCGGTCTGGCCCTGCGTCACATCCTGCCTGTCGATCATGGTTTCGCCGTCGTACAGCTCGAAGGTGAACGTCTTGGTGCCCAGCGTCGCGTCGGCCGCCTTGGTGGCCTTCAGCGTCGCGGTGCCGTTGGCCTTGTACTCGTTCTTCGCCGTCACGGTCAGGTCTTCAGGCGTCTTGGACTTGATCACCAGCGCGCCTTCGCCGTTGTCCTTCACCTCGATGGTGATCTCCTTGGCCGCGGTGACGTAGGTGACGCCGCCCAAGTTGCCCTTGGTCTCGGTGATGGTGAACACGTAGGTGCCAGGCTTGGTGAACGTGATCTCGTCGAAGGTCGCGGTCTGGTTCTCAGTGTTCTTGCGGACCGTCACCGTCTTCTTTTCCGGCAGGGTCGCGCCATCCTCCGGGTTGGTCTTGGCGTCCAGCGTGAACTCGAAGCTGTCGCTGGTGGTCCAAGCGCGGCCGGTCAGGGTCTTGGTCACGCTGACCTTCGCCGTCACCGGAGTGGTGGAGTAGGTGTTGCTGGCAGTGACGGCCAGAGCCTCAGCGGCAGTATCCACATACAGGCCGCCCTTGCCGTCGTCCTTCACCTCGATGGTGATCTCCTTCGGCGTGCCGTCGTACTGGATGCCCTTGTACTTGCCATTCTCCGCATCGGTCGGCACGGTCTCGGTGATGGTGAACTTGTAGGTGCCCTTCTTGGTGAAGTTGATGGCACCAAAGGTCACGGTTTCGCTACCCTTCTTCGCGTAGTCGACCTTGATCTCCGGCAGCGTCGCGCCGTCAACCGGGTTGCTGGCGTCAGCGGCCAGCGTGAACTCGAAGCTGTCCTCATCCGTCCAGTCGCGGCCGGTGAACTGCTTGGTGACGCTCACCTGGGCGTTCGTCGAATTCACGTCGTAGACGTTCTTCGCCGTCACGGTCAGGTCTTCAGGCGTCTTGGACTTGATCACCAGCGCGCCTTCGCCGTTGTCCTCCACCACGATGGTGATGGTCTTCGGCGTGTTGTCGTAGGTGATGCCGTCCTTCTTCGTGCCCGTCGCGCCGTCCGGCACAGTCTCGGTGATGGTGAACTTGTAGGTGCCGGGCTTGGCGAAGGTAATGGCGCCGAATTCGACGGTCTTATTATCCTTCGTCGCGTTGTCGACCACCTTCGTCGGCAGCGTCGCACCGTTCGCCGGGTTGGAGGCGTCGGCAGCCAGCGTGAACTCGAAGCTGTCCTTATCCGTCCAGTCGCGGCCGGTGAACTCCTTGGTGGCGCTCACCTGGGCAGTGATCTCGGTCACAGTGTAGGTGTTGACGAACTCCGCCTTGGCGGTATCGTCGGTGGGAACCGTGTCATCCTGCTTGCCGCTGGCCGGGGTCTCCAGGGTAAAGCCGCCGGGCATGTCGTCCTGGACTTCCTCGACCTCGTACGTCGTGCCCGCGGGCAACTTGTCGATGGTCAGGGTATTGTCGCCCTTCAGCTTGAGGCCATTGATCTGGCCATCCGTCACGGTCACGCTCGTCACGTTGGCGTCGCCGCTGTTGGTGGCGGGATAGCTGCTCTCCAGCGTCACGCCATCCGGAGCCGTCAGCTTCACATTGAAGGTGAACTGGGCGTCCGGGTTGGGCGTCAGAGTCGCGTCGGCAAGCTCGATGGTCTTCTTGATCTCCAGGCTGCCGATGTTCCGGTTGTTGGTGAACTCGGCGGTGGCGATGTCGGTGGTGCCGGTCACGACCTCCACCCTCTGGCCATTCGTCTCAACCAGCGCGATGCCCTTCTCCTTCTGAGCGGCGGTCAGGTTCTCGGTGACGGTGTACTTGCCGATATCCAGGCCGCTGATGACCACATAGTCGCCATCCATCGTCGCAGCAACGTTGTCCACCGTCGCGCTCTTGGTACCACCGTTCTCAATGGTGATCTTGACGGTCTTCTCGATATTCTTGTTCAGTTCGCCAGCGCCCTTCACGGTGAAGCTGTACTCGCCGTCCACCATCTTCGTGTTGGTGTTGACGCCGTTCAGGGTAACGCTCTTCTTGATCCGCAGGGAGCCCTTGTCGCGCTCGTAGGTATTCACAAACGCCACAGTGGGAATGTCCGTGCCGGCTGCGGCCTGGACGGTGCCCTTCTCGCTGCCGGAAGCCACGGCGGTGCCGTTGACGGTGGTGGTCACGCCATAGCCGTTCACGGTGATGCCTTCCTCGGTGAAGGTGACGTCCGTGCCGACGGGCAGGTCCTCGATGGTCCAGGTGTAGGGGCTGGCCGCCGTGCCAGAGCCGGTATTACCGGCAGTGGTGAACTCCTTGGTCTTCTCTGCCCCATCGACCGTGTAAGCCGCGGTGATCTTGAAGTTGCTCGGGATCGTGATATCCGCGCCAGTGAACACCTTGGTCACCTTCACGCTGCCCAGCTGCTCGTTGACGAACTTCGCGTCAGCGGCGCCGGCGTTGATGTTGGTGTTGTCCGCGGCATTCACCTTGTTGACCTTCAGGGCGCCATCCCCGTTGTCCTCCAGGGTGACCTTGATGATCGTGGCGCTGGTGTCGTACTTGATGTGGTCCTTGATGTTGTTGACAGCATCCGTCGGAATCTGCTCTTCCAGCTTGAAGTAGAAGGTCGTGGCCGTATCGTCGCGGGTCTTGTTCTTCAGGAACACATTATCGAAGCTGAAGCTCGCCACGCCGTCGTTCACCGTCGCGGTCTTCTCGCCGTTCAGTATGACGGTATCGCTGGCAGCCAGGGCATCGCCGTTGGCGTTGGCCACCTGCTTGAGCTTGACCGTGTAGGTGCCGTCCGCGACAGTGCCGTTCTTGACTTCCTTCTCCGCCTTGAAGCTCAGGCTGCCCTTCGCTTCATACTCGTTGACGAAGTCGAAGCCGGTGATGTTCTGGGTATCCTTCGCGAGGTATTCCTTCTCCGTGCCGTCGACGGGCTGTACTTTGACGGCGCTCTTCAGCTGGGCTCCTTCGTCGGTGATGGTCACCGTCACGTTGTATACCTGCGTGTCGATGGTCCAGCCGTCGGCGTTAAGCGCCTCCTCCTTGATCACATAGTAGTGTACGTGGCTGTCTTCATCCAAATACGCATCGTAGGTATACTCGATCAGATCGAAGCTGTAGTCCTGTCCAACGTCGCAGGAGATCTCACCCACCGTCTTCTTCTGGTCCGGCGTAGCGCCCTCAGGGATGGCGAAATCGCTGCCGACGGTATACAACTCGAAGGTGAATACCTTGTCGGTCTGGTCCGTACCAGCGATGCCCTTGTGGCCGCTGAAGGTCACGCTGGTGGGTTCAGCGTAATACTTGTTGACGATCTCCTTGCTGTTCGTGCCGGTGGCCACTGTACCGGTGATGTTGTTCTTCTGCGGGGCAAAGCCAGCGGGAATATCCGTCTCGGTGATAGTGTAGGTCGTGCCCACGGGCAGGCCATTGACGACCAGCTTTTCGCCATTCTTCAGCTCGACGCCTTCTCTGGCAAGGCTGGCGACATTGATCGTTTTTTCCGTGCCCGCCACGGAGCCCTGATAGCTCTCGGCCAGCGTCTCGCCTTCCGGCGCGGTCAGGGTCACCTTGATGGTGAACGGGGTCGTGCTGTTCGTCGCGTCCTGAACCGTCTTGGTGACCTCCAGGTCGCCCTTCTTGCGAACGTAGGTGTTCGTGAACGCGCCGACGGCCGCGGTCGGGTATGCGCCGTTATCGGTCTTCGCGGCGGTCACCTCGCCAGAGGTGCCATCCGTACCGTTAAACTGGGTCGTGATATCGAAAGTTGCAGAAACCTTGTCGTTGGTATAGCCGCTCTCGGTGAAGACCACCTTGGTGCCGATGGTCAGGCCCTCGATCACCCATTCATAGGGGTTGCTCGCGGTGCCGTCGCCCTTCGTGGCGTTGGCGGTCGTCAGCTTGTCCGTGGACGCCACATCGCCAACGGTGTAGGATATCTCGAAGCTGTCGGGCAACTCCTTGATGCCGGTGAAGGTCTTGGTCACCTTCACGCCGCCCAGCTGCTCGTTGGTGAACGTGACGTCCAGATCGGTGGTCGCGTCCGCGGCGAGGGTCTTGGTGACGGTCAGTTTGCCGGCGTTGTCGTCGGTCAGGGTGACCTTGATCCACTTCTGGGTGTTGGCGGCTGTATCATACTTGATGTTCTCGTCCACCCGATTGGAATCGGTCAGCGTATCCGGCACGACCTCCTCCAGCAGGAACCAGTATGTATTCTTGGTATCGTCCTTGTCCTTGTTCTTGGTGAAGGTCATGATATCCGTGAACACCACCGTCTGCTCGCTGCCATCAGCGTTCACAGTCTTGGTCACGGGCGTGAAGCTGGCGACGGCCGCGGTGCTGCCCTCGCCCTCCACCTGAGTCAGCTTGATGGTGAAGGGATGCTCGCTCAGGTTGCCGTTGGTGAACACCTTCTTCGCCTTGAAGGATACCTTGCCGGTGGCCTCATAGGCGTTCGTGAACGCGGCTTCCCTCTCCACTCCCTTGGAGATGGTCACTTCAGGCGAGCCGCTCTGGTTGGTGTAGTAAGTCGGCACTTCGACTTCCTCCACCACGCACTTGGTGCCCACGGGCAGATCCTTGATGACCAGGTTCTGGCCCTTGGTGAGCTGGATGCCGGTGACGGTGTATACCTTGTCGGCGCCTTCGCCGGTGGCCGCAACCGTGACGGTGGTATCGGCATCGGCGTTAGAATACCGCGCGGGATACGTCTCGTCCAGCGTCGCGCCGGCAGGCGGGGTCAGGGTGACCATGAAGTTGAAGACCTGCGTATCGTCCTCGGTGCCGATGACAGCCTTGCTGATCTTCAGGTCGCCCACGAACTTCTCGTTGGTCACGCTGCCGGTGAGGCTGCCCTCGGACACGCTGGGCGTCAGCGTGATATCACCGGAGGTGACATTGCCGGTCAGATCGGTCAGGATCGTGATGCGGCTGTCCCGGATGGCTGTATTGTCCGCATTGTCCTGGCCATGCTCCGCTGCCACGGTGAACAGGATGGGCGCCTCAAGGCCCTTGTAGTTCTTCGGCACGCTGGTCTCGGTGAGGATGTAGTTGCCGTCGTCCAGGCCCTTGAAGGTGAAGGTCTTGCCTTCATTGCTCTTGGCCACAGCGATCTCAACAGTGCTGCCGTTCTCCAGGATCTTCTCCAGCTTGAACTCAGCGCCGGCCAGAGCCTCGTCGGTGTCCTTGTCCTTCTTGTTGATGACCACCTTGTAGGTGAACACGATGGTGTAGTCCCACTCGGTCTCGCCCTCGTTGCCTTCCTTGTCGTCCTCGGCATGGCCGTTCTCGTCCAGGTTGCAGTTGTTGCTGTACTTCAGCTTGGCCTTGTTCACGTTGCCCTGGCTGCCCAGCACGGCATTCTCGTTCAGGGTCGCGGTGAACAGCACCTCGACTGTCTCGCCGTCCAGGGTCTTCGCCAGATCGGTCTCGCCGATCGTCTTGGTGTACTCGTCGCCGTCCTTCTCGCCTTCCCAGGTCAGCTTCAGGCTGAACTTCCGGTCACCGCTCCTGGTCAGCTCATAGCCCTCCGGATGGTCCGCGGACTTCGCCGGGATCACCGTATCGCCCACCTTCACGGAGGTGATCGCCTTGAAGGTCAGTCCGGTCTCCATCTCGTCCTCGAAGGTGATGTGGTACTTGTAGTAGTCGGACACGTTGTCCGCCAGCGTGGCGGTCAGCCGATAGGGCACGTCGTCGCCGATGTCGTGGTCGGCGCTGTCTTGCCAGTTGCTGTAAGCCTCGTCGGTGGAATCGTTGATGTCCTTGATCTTCTTCTCGAAGGTGGGCTTCTCCGCCTCTTCGTTCACCACATTGGCCGTCAACTTAGTCTTGTCGTCATCCGCGGTCATTGTGATCACGCCATCTTCATCCGTGCCGTTCAGCCCGGTCAGGATGGTTTCCCTCGCGTTGGGGCTTTCGCCGGTGGGGATTACGCCGTTGGTGTTGTGTGCGTCCCAAGTGGCCTCATGCGTCGCCGTCACGGTGAACGTGATCGGCTCGATACGCTTGTAGCCGTTCGGCACCTTCGTCTCGGTCAGGATGTAGTCGCCGTCGTCCAGGCCCTTGAAGGTGAAGGTGTTCCCAGCCACAGTCGCGGTATAGGTCTGGGCAGGAGACAGCGACTTGCCGTCCGCACCCACCTTCTCCAACTTGAACTCAGCGCCGGACAGGGCTGCCGTCGCGTCACCCTCAAGCTTCTTCAGCTTGTTCACTTCCACCTGGTAGGTGAAGGCGATGGTATAGTCCCACTCGGTATCCTTCTCGTGTTCGTTGGCCGTACCATCCTGCTTCAGTTTCCAAGTATCGCTGTAGGACAGCTTGGCCTGGTTGACGTTGCCCTCGCTGCCCAGCACGGCCTTCTCGTTCAGGGTCGCAGTGAACAGGACCTCGACTTCTGCGCCGTCCAGGCCGGTGTTCAGCTTGTCACTCTCAGCATACCCGCTTTCCGGCTTTTCCTTGCCCCAATCAATGCGCAGGGTAAAGGAGTGCTTGTCGGTGGCAACAGCAAGTGTATACTCGTTCGTCTCAAGTGTCTGGTCCCCCACCTTCACGGAGGTGATCTCCTTGAAGGTCAGACCGGTCTCCATCACGTCCTCGAAGGTGATGTGATACTTGTAGTAGTCGGACACGTTGTTGGCCAGCGTGGCGGTCAGCTTGTAGGGCACGTCATCGCCGATGTCATAGTCGGCGCTGTCCTGCCAGTCGCTGGTCTCGCCCGTGGAATCGTTGGTGTCCTTGATCTTCTTCTCGAAGGTGGACTCGCGCACCTTCTTGTTGGTGATAGTGGTGGTGCCGTCCGCGGTCGCGTAGGTGGTGGAATAGCCGGACACATCCAGCTCCTTCACCCGGTACGTAATATCCGCCGGCGTTTCATCGGTCGTCTTCGTGGGCAGATTCTCGAAGGTATAGCTGGACTTCTCTGCGTTCAGGTCATAGGACTTGCCCGTAACATCATTGTAGGTCTCGCCACCGTCCGTGCTCTGCTGCAGCTGGACCGTGACCTTTTCAATGCCATCGGGCCAGGTAGCAGCCTTGCCGTCGGCATCCAGCCACTCCTTCTCCACCGTCAGGCTGGTTTCCTTCGGGCCTTCCTTATAATGGTTCGTCGCGCTGACCGCCACCAGCTGGTCATTGCTGTTGAGCGTGACAGAAATAGGCGCGATCTCCACGCTGTCAAACACATAGTCGGGAATGGTGGCCTGCGTCGTCTCGGACACGGTATAGGTGCCCAGCGGCAGGTTCTCGGCGGTCTTAGTCTCGCCGGCCTTCACCTCCAGCGTCTTGCTGATGCTGGCATCGTCAACATTGGTGATGGTGAACGTGAACGTCGCGTCCGCAGGGATGCTCCCCTCCGGCACGCCGTCCACCGTTTTGGTCACACTGATCTTGCCGACCTTGCGGGCGTTGGTCACGACCGCGGTCACGGGATCGTTTTCGATCGTGCCCTCTTCGCGGGTATAGGACACCACGAAGTCGTCCAGGTCGGTGGTATCCTCGACCACCTTATAGCTCGTGCCATAGGTCAGGCCGGTGATCTCCTTGGACTGGCCGTCCTTGAGCTCTATGGTAGCCTTACCCTGCTCGTCGAACTCAACACCGTCAAAGGTGCCGGTGACAGGCTCACCGCGCATACCGGTCAGCGTGATGGTGATGCTGTAGCTCTGGGTCTTGTCCGCACCGATCGGGCTCTCCACGATCTTCTTGACCGTCAGGCCGACCTTCTTCTCGGTGTTGTTGAATTTGATCAGTCCACGGCTGACGGACGCGTGCCCAGTGGTGGATACGCCGATGCGCGTCGCGACAGAGCTCGACGTCTCGCCGTCGTCGGCGGGCAGGAGCTCCGCGTGGAACACCCACTTGCCGGCGTCGGAGTCATAGGTCACCAGGCCCTCCTCATCGCCGGTCAATTCATAATAGGTGATCGTAGGCGTCAGCAGGGTGTTGCCGTTGGCGTCATCCGCCTTAACGACGATCTTCACCAGATAGCGGGTGCCGTCCAGGTCGTAGGCGGGCTTGTTCTGGCCGCCGTCCTCAAAGACCCGGTAATAGAAGGTGCCCACCTCTTCGAAGTTCAGGGAGATGAACTGGATCAGGCCCTTGTTCTCGCCCTCTTCGGTCTTGTTGAAGGCTGTGCTGGGCTCGTCCTCCCAGCCGTCGCCGGAGGCAGGATCCTTCTCATCAAACTGCTGCATCACGAAGGCAAACTGCTCGTCAGCAGGCTGGCCCTCAACGGTCTTGGCGCCGTTGAAGGTGACGTCGGCGGAGATCAGGTCGCCGCCCTTGTAGGGCCACATATGGGCCTCGGAGTCGCCGCCCGTATGGACCTGGTTGCCGATCATGGTGCCGTTGAACTCACCGTTCTTGCGCAGGCCGATCTGGATCTCGGCGTTCGGCGCGATGACATGGCCGGAGGTACCGCCGTCCACGACCACCGTCGAGGCGTCCGGGGCGTTGTAGACCAGGGACAGGCCTTTGGCGTTCTCGTAGTCGCCGTCCTCCGCCGCGTTGGCGTCCTTGGGCGTGATCGGCTTTTTGTTGCCGGATTGCAGATAGACCGTGGGGACATAGACAGTGTTGTTGCCCAGCAGAGTGATAACGGTACCTGCCGCCTCACTCCAGGTGATGCCCTCGGTGCCCTGGATGATGACGGTAACGCCGTCCACGGAGCCGTCGATCTTGATGCGCTCGCCCGGGGCGACTTTGATCACCTTGCTGCCCCGCTCGAGGAAAGTGCTGTCGCCATAGACCATCGCCTCAGAAAGCGTCTCGATCTGCTTGGTCTTCGCGACGGACTTCATCATCCTGGACTGGCTGACGATATAGTTGCGCAGGCGCTCCCAATCGACGACGTTGTCGTTGATGACCGTATTGCCGTAGTGGTTGTAGCTGCGCTCCGCGCCATTGATGTAGCCGCCGAGGACCGAGTTGTCGCTGCCGATGTAGAAGTCGAGATTCCGGCCTTCACGCTCGATGCCCTGGCCGATGATCTGGATGGCCGAATCCTGCACATAGCCGCCGACGACGGAGGGCATGGTGGCCGCCACGCCGCTGCCGATGTTGTAATTCACGCTGAGCAGGTCGCCGCGAACCAGGATGCCGCCGATGGTGTGGTTGCCGTCCAAGTAGTCGCCGGCGCCGTAGCCGGTCTTCTCCTTGCCGGGATCGTTGTCCGGGCACACCGCGACGATGTTGTAGTGGTTCAGCAGGGTGTCGAGGGAATACACGTCGATGGTGTCGGTATTCTTCTCCAGATGGATGATGTCGGTGATGACGTTCGGGTTCTGTGTCTTGTCGAAGACGCGGTTCGGGTCGGAATCCCCTTCGGACGTGTAGCCCTTGGGGATGTCGGGATAGCCGACGACCTTATGGGTCTGCACGGGACCGTTCAGCGGGATGGCCGTCGCGTTGTTCATGCCATCGGTGGTCACCGTGGTCCCCGCGGGATACGCCAGCAGCTCCGCGACCATACGCTGCTCCTGGCCCTGGATCTCGGGGTCCGCAACCAGCACCGGCGTTCCATTCTGATAGAGGTACCAGCTGAAGCTGTCCGGCTCCACCAGATAGGACGTCGCGCCGCCTGGCACGGGCGTCACCTTGGCATAGCCGATACCGGAGGTGTTGGAATAGGTGATCTTCACCCGCACGTAGACGTCGTAGCCCTCGGGGAACTCCAGGGGCTCGTCGCCGCAGTCGATCTTCACCTGGTACACGGTGGGATCGGCCACCTTCAGGGTGATCGTGCTGGACTTGGCGGTCTTGGGATTGCCCTTGTTCTCCTGATCGACGTAGTTGTCGCGGCGATTGGACACGAAGGTGTAGCCGTCGTAGTCGCCGATGGAGATCTTGGAGGTATCCTCAAACTGCTCCTTATTCTGGGGCTTGTAGTTCTGATCCGTCGTATGGCCGATCTTGACCGAGTTCACATACCATCCGGCGGCCTTCGCGGCGGGATAGTCCATGCCGTTCATGCTGTCCACCTGGATGGTGTTGACGCTGTCACTGGTGGAAATGGGCAGCACGGAATAGACCGGATCCGCGCCGTCCTTCATCATCTCCACCAGGGCATAGCTGTACTCGGTGATCGGCTTGGTCTGCTTCCCGCCGACAACCGAGCCGGGAACGACGGGATTCATGGTGTTCTCGTCGTCAACGAACTGCAGGTTGATGGTGTAGACGTTCTTCTTCTCCAGTTTGAAGACATACTCTGTCGTAGTCGTGTCACTCGTATTGGGCACGCTCTTTAGTGTATACGTACCGACATCAGACTTACTGCTTGTGTTGTATTCCGAATAATTGGAATAGTTGCACACATCGGCGAATTGTGGATTACCTGAAGTGCCCGTATACTTCACAAGCAAAACCTTGTCCAGTCTCGGCAATTCGTTTACTTCTTCATTACTGCTATTATACAGCGTAACAGTACCATTTCCTGTAACTCTGCCATAGTAGAGGAAACTGCTGCTGTTATCTTGTACAATGACATACAGGTTTTCCGGAACATCAGGATTGGTCTGAGGTTCATAATTATTCACAATGCCGTCAACATCATAGAAATTCACGCTGACGGTACGGGAGGGCTGCTTGACAGCTTTATATGTGCCGTCTTGCTGCTTGGTTATTACAAAGGAGCCAAGCTCTTTGCTTTCCCCGGCATTATTAGGTAATTCGGGCAGGTTATAAAATCCTACCTCATTGGGCGATGCATTTGAAATTAAAGAGTTCGCCAGCCTAATTGCGTCACCTTCAACAGTTGCTGTCGCTTTGGAATCACTTATGACAAACTCTACACTATTGACTGTACTAGTACTATAGTTTACAGCAGCCAGATAGCTATAACCATTCATATTAACGGAAACCGGAGTAGTGCCATTCGCATCATAGAAATTGATCTCAACAGTAAAGCTCTGCGCATCCGTCACCATCACGACATACTTCGTCAGCCCCGCGTAGAAGGTGAGGCGGAAGGTGTCAGTGAAGGCGATCTCATTCTTGATGACCCACTCGCCGTTCTCCTGGACCAGGGACAGCTTGCGCTCCACGTCGGTCTCGTCGCCGGAGACGAACTCGAGGCTGGGCGCGGGATCGTCCAGCAACGCGTCCGCGATGCCCAGGGCGTCCATGACCTCGCGCAGGGTGTAGGTGCCCGCGCCGGGGAAGCTGTAGGTTTCCTCGTTCAGGGTGAAGTCCACCGTGAAGGCGAACACGGAGAAGCTGTCGGTGTTGAATGTCACCTTGTCCTCATTGGCGCCGGCCAGGTCGACCTTCTTCACGTCCACGCCGGTGTCCACCTGGATATCGTCCTTGTTGACGACCGCTTTGGCGGTGATTCCGCCGTCGTCCAGGACGCCATCCTTCAGGGGCATGTGGACCACGCCCACGTCCGCCTTGTCCTCGGCGCCGACGTTGGTGATCTGGTTGTCCTTGAAGGTGACCTCCACCTTCATGGTGTTCGGGGCGGGCTGCACTTCGTAGGTTTTGCCGTTGGGCTCGCCGGTATCGGGATCCAGCTCGTCCATGATGAAGGCGAAGTCGTACAGCAGGGTGTTGACCCCGGTGTACTCCTCCTCGGTGTGGGTGTTCAGGGCCTCCATGTAAGCGTCGTAGCTGCGGCCATTCGTGATGGGCGTCACGACCAGGCGCGCGGCGTCGGGCACGGCGTTGCCCCGCGCCAGCGTCACCTTGACGTTGATGCGGGGGTCGTCCTTGTACTCATAGAAACGCTCGTCGTTGATGACTTTGTACTCCACAACCAGCTGCGCGTTCGCCGTGAGCGGGGCGGTCGCGTCGCCAATCGTGCAGAGCCAGGCGCGGTCCTCAGCCGAATAGGCCAGCTTGTCCAGCCGGGTCTCGGAGCCGTCGCTTTCAACCTTGCGGGTTTCAATATATTTGTAGCCTTTGATTGTCACAGGAGCAGAGGCCTTCAGGTCGTAGGTCCCCTGATCCAGCGGTTTGTCGATATAATCAGGGATCGCGGTCAGCACGCCGTCGATGTCGTAGCGGGCCGTGTAGGTCACCGTCACGTTGGAGTAGTCGGCACGCGCATTCACGGTCATCGAGGCCAGGAGCGTGTCCTCGCCCTTGAACGCCGTCACGCTGACCAGGTAGTCGCCGGGCTCGCCGGGCGTCCATTCAAACGCGCCGTCCGCCGCTTCGCCGCTGGCAACCACGGTGCCGTCGTTCGCTTTAACGGCAAATTCCACCCGCTCGGCGCCGGTGGCATTGTATTTAAAGTGAATGGTTTCGTTGACGAACACAGAGGCGGCATCGGATGTCAAACCATCGAGGCTGAACACCTCTTCTTCCTCGGCCTCTTCCTCCTCAGCAGGTTCGCCCTCGACAGGCTCTTCCCCGGCGGGAGCTGCGGTGGGTTCGCCCTCAACCGTATCGCCGGTGTCGCCCTGCTCGGGAGCCGCAGGCGCGCCTTCGCCCTGATCGGGAGCGGGATTCGAACCTTCATTCCCGTTCGCGGTCTGCGCGGGGGTGTCCTCCTGCGCGGGAGCAGTGGGCTCGTCCTCACCGGGATTCGCATCCGGTTTGGCGTCGCCTTCGGTTACATCCTGATTCCCCGCCCCGTTGCCGGAATCATCCTTCGCGGGAGCGGCAGGTTCATCCGAAGTGGTGCTGGAATCACCATTGTCGACCGAAGTCTGGTTTTCGGTGTCATTCCCGGCTTCAGTCTCCTTTTGCTTTTCCAGACCATCGTCTGTTTTGGCTGGTTCCGTCGAATTGCCCGTGTTTTCGGGGGTGTTCGGCGTTCCCTCATCACTCTTCGTCGCTTCGTCCTTGCCAGCGTCGCCGCCGGACGGAGCCTCAGAGGCTTTTGAAGGCGCACCTTCAGACACCTGCCCCGACGGGGTGGTGTCTGCCTCGTTTGCTGTGGGTTTTTCAGCTTCCTCAGCCTTTTTCGGAGGTTCCGTGTCCTCGGTGTTGGCGGAAGGAGTACCTTCCACCTTCTCGGTCGCTTCGGGCTCTGCGCTCGCCGCAACCGCCGTCTCCCCGGCTTCAGAAGCCAGTACGGGGATGCAGCTGCTGAAATTCATGACCAACATCATGAACGCGCACAGCAGTGCCAAAAACTTTCTACCCTTCATTGCCCAACTCTCCTTCTATATTGTATTCCTCTGCTTGATAAATCCCAACTCGGTCGTGCTTGTCTGCAATCTTTCCGAAAACGTTTTAGCCTCTCTAAACTCCAAAACATGCAGTACCCACCAGGATGCACTCATCCTGGTGAAGAGTCGTTACCATATTCAGTTTTATCGTTGCCCCCCCGGTCGCAGAAGCGATCCGGTATGCCAATTGTACCCATCGGTTTGACGGTGCATTTGGGACAAATTCGTTAAACCGATATTTACTTCAGTTATATTATACCATATGCAGACACCGTTGTCTACTATATATAATGGCATTTATTAAATTTCATGAGGAAATATTGCTCCGCCATAAACATATTTTCCCCCATTTCAGTCACAATTCGGCCATCTCACCCTATGTGGGACGGTTTTCATACACGTAGTTCCAGTCACGTAACTGTTTCATGTATCCCATTGCCAGTCCAAAGCCACTTGAATCGACCGCCATTCCCCCACCGCACAAGCCAAGCAAGCCCCTTTGTGCACGCGTCATGGCTTCTTCATGGCCTTGGCCTCGTCCAACAGGTCAGAATCCCTACCACGCTAAAAAGCCGACACCCTTTTCTGGGATCGGCTGTGATATATGACTGGCGTGCCCGGCGGGTTAGCGTCGCTTCGTGCCGCGGCTTCGCACGCCCCTATTGCCTTTCGCAAGTGGATTCGATCATCCCGCCGGGAATGCCACAAAAAAAACCGCCCTTTCAGGCGGTTTTCCATGGCGTGCCCGGCGGGATTCGAACCCACGGTCTTCAGAGTCGGAGATTGAGAAAATCCAACTTAATATGCTGTAATTGCAGGCATTTGGGGTTGTCCTGACGACAATTCTGACGACAATCTTACTCGAAATAATCGAGGAGTTTATCGTAGGAGCGCTTCTTCTTGATCTCGGACAGGTGGGTGTAGATTTTGAGGGTGATCTCCAGGGAACCATGGCCCATCAGATACTGTGTGGTCTTCACATCGACGTCTGCGTCGTACAGAAGCGAGCAGAAGGTGTGTCTGAGGTCGTACATCTGAGCCTTTGGGAGATGCCGCCAGCCGTCCGGGAGACGGTCTGAGCGCCTTCCAGCGCCCTGCGGCAACCTTCCGTTGTAGACATGGGGCATCGACATATCGCTTCACAAGAAGCAGGCATGACAAAAGCCCGGGAGCCTTGCGGCTCTCGGGCTTTTTTTATTTTTGGGTCCCTCTAATCAGTCCTCGCTTCAGGGCTTCCTCGGCCACGTCCTGAACGATCGGCTCCATGTACCTGCGCAGCCTCATGGGCGTGTACGTACCCGTCGCGTAGGGCATCTCCTCGTTCAGCCTGTCGCTCATCTTCCGCATCGTCAGGCCGTCGATGGCTCGCATCTCAAGCAGTTTCGCCCTCATCCTGTCCCCTGGATGCGGCTTGTCTCTGTTGCGCTGCCTGTACCGCTCGATCATGTACAGCACGCAGGCCACCCATCCGCGCCGGTACAGCGCGTCCTCGCTCATGCCGAGCTCCGGGCAAATCGCTGTACTCCATCCATTTTGCATCCTGGCCCATGAGACATTGCCGATTAATAAAATACTATTCCCAGAAGATATTATTCCCAGCTTCGAAATCCACGTCAAAACGCATGCTGTCAGGCGCCGCATAGACCAGCGTGTAGACCGTTTCAAACGCTTCTTTCCCCGATACCTCCATACTTTTCCGGCAGAACGATATGTCATCCAGGTTCGCCCAGAGAAGCTCCAGGGCTTGAGACAGATCGCTCTTGCCATCCCGCCCATGCAGAGTTTCCAAAGCGCCGTCCGCCACGCGGATGATGTCCTTGGTCTTATCAGCGAGGGTATCGAGATTTTGATTGATCTCATGGTAGATATCATTTATTGAAGAATCGGTGCAACACCCCATCCACATGCTTTTGCAGTCGCTGCCCCGGCAGCACAGGCCATTGGGGAACGCCGTGTCGATGTGCTGCTGTAAATCGGAAGCAAACCTGTCCGCAACGCAGACCACGGCAATCAGGCCGTCCAGGCTGTCGCGGATTTCGGCATCCTCCATCTCCCCGCAGCCTTTGCGGAGCGTTCGAAGCAGCTGCAGTATCCGGTGATTCCGGGAATGGATCCTGTCAAAGCGCTCCATGACATGGGCCTTGGCTTCAATGGGTGATTTCATATTTCAACGCCTCCTCTGTAATTCCTCAGACAGTTGACCGTGTGAAGCATATCTCCACACGTGTGATAATTCATGGCCCTGCAGCCGCCCTTGCATACCCCGGCATGGGGACAGGAAGCGCACTGGCCGCTCAGGTCCTTCACGTCAAAGCTGCGGTTATAGCGGAACGCGCCCGGGTCGTTCCAGATCCCGACCAGGCTCCGGTGTCTCAGATTGTCCTCGATGAAGCAGTCGGCCCGCATGGCTTCACAGCCCCTCACGTTTCCATGGCTGTCTATGGCCGCCGAGCGCAGGCCCGCGCCGCAACCACCGTAGAAACCGCGCCCGCTTGGGTTGCCGCGCAGGTATCCGTCGCCCGTCATGTAATAGCCGATGGTGTCCGCGATGCCCATCCGAAGGCCCGGCTGGAACACATGACGCTTGACGAAGCGGACGACGCCGGCATACTCTTCCATGGTAAGCGCGGATTCCCGGTCCGCGTTTCCCATGGGGATGCAGGCCTGGATCTGCCAGGCATCGATACCGGTTTCGCGCAGGGCGGCATACAGTGCTTCAAGAGTGCCTGTGTTCCGGCGGCTCACCGTGGTGATCACGGACACGAAGAATCCGCGCGCCTTCAGCCGGGCTATGCCCTCCATGCAGCGATCATAGCTGCCCGCCACGCGTATGGCATCGTGGACTTCCCGCGTCCCATCCACTGAGAAGGACACATGCCGCACGCCGGCGACAGCCAGCGCGTCGATGGTCTTATCGTCCAACAGATAGCCGTTGGTAATCACGCTGACGTCGACGCCAGCGCTCGTGAGGGTCCTGGCCACTTCCTCCCAATATTCACACAGGAAGATCTCTCCCCCGATCAGTACGACCCGCCTGCACTTCAGCAGCACGATCTGTCGGGCCGCATCCAGAGCCTCCTCCCGCGTCAACTCGTCATCGCTTCCCCGGCCAGCCGAGGAGCCGCAGTGGGCGCAGGAGAAGCAGCACCGCAGCGTCAGTTCCCAGACGAGGGTATCCAGTTGATATAGCGCAGTCTGCATGTTGTGATGTCCTTTATTCCTCTTTCAGTATCGTCGGCACATGCAGGCGCAGGGTGTCTGTGCCAATCTGCATGAAGCCTCTGTCGGCGGGCCTCTTCTCCAGCTCACCCTGGAAGGGGAAGGCTTTGATCCTCCGCTCGATGCCGATCCCGATGCCCCGCTTCATGTTCATCAGGGACTTGACGGGTTCTGAGTTGCTAACGCCCCACTCACCCGTGGACAATCCCGCGAAGACAGAGATATTGTAATACTGCGCAGTGACAGCCGCTTGCCCAATCACACCCTGGATGAACTGCCTGGCCGGGAATTTGCGCGCCGGATTCTGGCCGGGAGCGATCCCGGGCGGCAGGGTCTGAACGGCTTCTTCCGAAGCAGGGCAAGCCTGGCAGTACTCCTCCAACAGCTGCACAGGGCTCTTGGTGAAGCGCTCGTCGGTATAGCCCTTGACCAGCGTCTCGACATCGTCGACGATGATGGCGTAGGGCCTGAATTCCAGCGCCTGGCGTCTGACCTGGTCCAGGCCCAGCGCCTCGGCCTGCTTTTTCAGGCGCTGGCGCACCTGAGGGACTTCGGCAACGAAGCGGTCGACAAAGGCGGCGACCTCATCCTCAGTCCGGTACAGCGCGATGCCAAATGCCTCGCAGAATGACGCCCAGCGCGGCCCGCCGATGACATGGACCTCCGCCCCGCGCATGACCAGTGAGCGCGCAATGACCATGAGTTGGTTGGTGATGGCCGGCTTCTCCGATCCGATCACCAGCATGGAGTAATCCTTTTCAAGGTCGATGGAAACCACCGTACCCTTGTCGGCATCGATGCCCACAGGCAGCATGTAATGGGTACCCAGGAGCCGCCTGAATTCCGGAAGGCCTGCAAAGGACTCGAAGCTGTAGGAGCCCCCTTGGAAGATATAGGGCGATTCGGGCCGTGGGCCCTTCCAGTTGCCGGCCAATCCGTTGACCAGAGACATGGCATCTGTAAACCGCTCGCTTTGATCCGGGAAGTGTCTGTCGTTACGCGGGAAAACATGCGTGCTGTAGAAGGCATCCTCATGCCAGACGGGCGGTTGGTCGGACGGAAGGTTGGGCACTGCGCCAGCCAGACCGATCTGGACTTCCATGGCCTTCCATTCGCCTTTGATGCGCACAAGCGCGTGCCCGGGGCCGGCGTCATCGGGAAGCGTTTCATAGGAAAAATGATTGTCCAGAACGTCCCGGTATGCGTTGCAGTCGCGCTGTTTCATGGCAACGCGGCTGAAGGAGGAGCGCAGCTTTTCAGGAATTTCGTTCATGCTCTGCGCCGTCGCCACGACATGGATGCCGTATCTGCCGCCATCTTTGATCAGCCTGCGGAATCCATAGACGACGTCCTCGCTGTCTTCAAACGCATTCATGAACCATCCGAAGCTGTCGACGAACAGAACGATGGCGGGCACAGACGCGACGCCCCGCTGCGACAGGGCGTGATTGCAGGCCACGAAGCTGTCAGAGGCGGTCTGCTTGAACAGGCTTGCCCTGCGCGCAGCCTCCTCGGTCAGCATGCCAATGAGCCGCTGCGTCTCAAGGTCCCGGTCCTCAATCAGCCAGCCGCCAACCTGGGGCAATTCCTCGAGCTGCCTCCAGCTCTGATGCTCACCGGACACGACATAGATGTTCAGATGGGCCGGATCGTAGCGGCCGCACAGAGAAAAGATCATGCTCTCTATGGCGGTGGACTTGCCGGAGCCGCTCTGGCCCGCCAGCAGAAGGTTTCCCTCCCGGGACAGGTTCACCGTCCAGGGGATGTAGCAGGCATTCGATGTATCGTCCAGCATTCCCAGCAGGCAAGAAATCTCCTCTGGCTGGTTCAGGTATACCCCGCCGCGCACAAAGCTGTCAACGAAGGCCTGCATATCGCCCAGGCAGAGTTCTGAACGCATCGGGGGAACCCACAGAGCCTTCGCATTGCTCACGCCATGCTCGCGCGCCGTATCGCAGATGTGCTCGATGATGATCTCAATCAGTTGTGCGCCGCGGCGTTCCGCCTCAGCCAGGTATTGTTCCTGTATGAACCTGTGCTCGCTTTCCGAATCATCCGATATCTGCAGCGTTTCAATGCGCCCTTCACCCTTGGCGCAGGGAACACGGGGAGAAGCGATTTGCACCCTGTCCACCGCATAGCACTTGTCAGTAATCTGCACGACACAGCGCCCCGGCGTTTTGATGTCCATGGCGTCCAGGGTACAGAGCATGGCCAGGGAATCGCGCTGGGATCGCACGCCCAGGCATATGTGGAGGTGGGCAATGCTCCAGATCGTATCGTTCACGGCTGCGGAGATATCCTCTGCGGCCATGATCAAATGCGTCCCCAATGATCTGGCGGATCGTGACATGCTGATCAGCTCACGCATGGCGTCTGGATTCTCCCGCTGCAGCACATCGAAGCCGTCGACGATCCAGACCAGATGCGGTACTCGGACAGCGTCCGGATCGAAACCGTACATTTCATTATAATCATCAACGTGGCTGCAGTTCTGCCTTCGCAAAAGTCTTTCGCGTTGGCACAATTCATGAAAGAGTCCCGCCATTGCGTGATTGATCATATCGTTGCCCTGATCACTGCTGATAAAGCCGGCGACATGCGGCAGCCCGGCGAGCTCGGCCAGCCCGCCGCCGTTGCGGTCTATCAGGACGAATTGAAGCTGGTCCGGGCTGTAATTGAGCGCCAGGGAGAGCACGATAGTTTGCAGCGCAGTGGTCTTTCCAGAACCGGCCGCTCCGCCGATCAGCCCGTGTGGACCGTGTATTCTTTCGTTAATATTCAGAGTGCACACCCTCGAGTCGGCGGCAAGGCCAAAGTGGAACCAAACCCCCTCCCAGATCTTATTGCTGCACCATGCCTCCCAGGTATTCAGCTCCTTGACGCGATGCACGCCGTAAAGGTCGAGAAGCGACACGCGGGACGGGATGCCCTCTTCGTCCTCGCCATAGTAAGAATACCGAAGCCTGAGCGCACCGCAATACTTTTCCGCATAAGAGCCGCGCTTCACGAAGAACAGCCCCCACTGTGCACAGGAGGAGAAGGCATCGTCATCGATATGGCCCACGCTCTCGGGGATGAACAGGGCGATGGGATGATCGGAGGAAAGGACGTCCCTGCCGATGCTTTCCACGGTGTCGGGAAAGTGGATGCAATTCAGGTCACGGAATCTTTGAAAGGCGTTATCGCCAATGCTGACCACCGCTCGGTAGTTGATGGCCGAGGGAACGAATAGTCTTTTCATTTCCTTCACATCACCGTTGTATCCGGAGATCTCCACCTGGTTCAGGCCATTCCGCACCCAGTGATAGAGATAACCATGCCAAATGCGATCCCTGGGCCTGAATTCGCTTAAACGAACAGTATCCTTGTCCATGGATTAGCCTCCTTGATTGAATTGGGGAACGGCTGCCGGGTCCGAAGCTTATCCCCGGATGCTGACAGCCAGCGCTTGAATGTGCTCATGTGCCAGCAGCACGCTCCAATGTTCCCAGTCGGCGGAATCTGGAAAACGCGCTCAGAACACAGGAGGATAAGATGACAATGGCAGTCTGCCCGGCTCATAGATCATCACCCCCCTGCCGCATTTGGGCACCACCATTCTTCATCGATCATCAGAGATGTATCCCAGCTATAGACACAGTTTTTGCATTCGTGGGTGCTTGTGACGGGTTCTGGCCCATAAATGCTTTCAAGTTTTTCGACGATAAAGATGGGCATTCCCAGCAACGCGCCGCAGTACCGGCAATACTTGTTGCCCCCAGTGTAATTGTTTTTGCAGCTCGAACACACTTTTTTGTGTACTCTGCATCAACAAATCGAGCTGCTCTTCTGCCTGAGAGACGCGCTTCTCCAGCTCTGCAACGGCGGAAGGGAGCAGTGAACAAATCTATTGACAGTACCTGATAAACCTCCATAGCCTTGCTGTATTGCTCCGCTTTTGTTCTCTATTTAGTTCTTCAACAACAGCTGTCGCTGCTTCTTCGATTTTCCTCTTTTCTGATTCCTTTATAAAGTCAATTACGCTGTCTTTCTCGAACAAGCCTTCTAAATAGTCAAAATCAATGCAATCAAAGACTCGATTTAGTTCAAGATAGTTTCCTTCCTCGCAGTAGTCCATGTTCCCATAGGAAACAACATTTGGAGCAATATGCTCATAGGCAATATCAAAGGAGGCATCGTGAAGTACTTTCTCGATGATTTCCTTTGTGGACGACTGAAAAGCCTTTGTACCCGTCTTTTCGATTTCTCCTCCAACTTTTCTTCAGTTTCCAACAGTTTAAACAGCTTGCCTTTCCCTCCGATAGTTGCATTTGCCGCTTTCTTATTCTCTGTTGTTTGTTCATCCCCTTTGGCGTTCTCAATAGACATTTGCGTAACAACACCCTGCTCGCTTTGAGCAATGATAGAAGATATAATATCTGTATCAAGGTAGAGAAACTGTTTCATTTGTATTCACCTCATTTCAATCTATCGCACAGGGGCAGGAGTTCTTCCAGTTTGGCGACGATGCGCTTTTGTTCGGTGAGGGGAGGCAAAGGAATAATCAGGTTTCTAATTGCGTCTTGAAATAGATTTGCCTGTGCCGTTTGCTTTGTTTTATCTCTTATCTGTCTCTGCACAACATCTGATTGTATGGAATACATCAGATAAGTACTATCAACCGATAGAGGCGAAACCATTGCTGCGCTCCTAACCATGACATATTTATTGTCATCTGAGACAATACTACATCTACCAACACTACCAGAACATGAGATCAATACGTCATGTTTTTTAGGATTGCATCGTATAGCAATTCTATTGTATTCTTCTTCGTCCACATAGTCTACATCGTCCAAACTTATAAAGCCATCTCTGACATTTCTTGCGGATAGTAAGTAATAGCCACAAAAGCTATCAACACGGCATGGTGTTTTGTGCTCTCCATCAGTAATCTTTGCACTTATATCGGCCAATTTCGCCCATATCCAACTCTCCGGGATGTCGAAGGGGATTTCGTCGGGGGTGATTTCGGGGAGGGGTTTTTCTTTTTTAAGTTTGCCGGAGCGGATGAGGGACTGTTTTTCGGCCTGGATTTGTTGGTAGAGGGCCTCGCCGGTGCCCTCTTCGGGGCACTGGGGGACGAGCTTGCCCTGGATGGCAAGCTGGAGGATGGATTTTTGCATGTCCGTCGGGAAGCGCTTATTGAAGTCCTCCAGGCGGCTCCACGCCTTCTCATACCTGTCGATATACGGCAGCAGTTCCTCGATCTTCGCTACAATGCGCTTCTGCTCGGCAAGGGGAGGAATTGGTAAATAACAACTATCAAACTCTTTTCGCGTTATATGCTTTAATCCAGCTCCTCCGTGTGCCTTTGCGATGAAAATACGCAATTCAGCATTTAACGCATATTTGGTATAATCCAGATCAAGGTGAATTTTGGGATAGACGATGAAAATATGCTGGTTTAGGACTGCCTTCCCTCCATCCCATATGAATGCACCGAAAGAAGTGCCTGGAGTCCCAGACCATGAAAACAACAGTTCTCCGCCATTTAGCATGTATTTTTCTTCTATTTCACCCGAGAAAAAGTTGTAAGGTGCGTTCGGATCATTTAGGTTTTGAATACGAACTATCGGGACACCCTGTTCCGACCAATCAGTAGGTTTAAACGCTTTCCCGTTTACAAGATCAAAAATATCACCTATCCTTGCCCAGCGCCAGTTTGCGGGAATTTCAAAATAGGCGTCTTCATCTGCAATAGTAGTCAAGGAAGCTTCCCCGATTACATCATTAACGCTTTCGTCTTCTTTTTGTGAAGTATACTTTCCTTGTATTGCATTCCAAAGGATGCTTTCTTTCATTTCCTGCGGGGTCATGCTTTGCTCCCTCCCAGGATGGCGGTGATGTCGGCAAGCACGCGGTCAATCTCGGCGTTCAGGCTCGCACGCTCCTCCTGATAGCGCAGGATCAGGTCCATGGGGTCGAGGATCTCCTCCTCCTCATGGGGGAAGCCGCACTGATCCAGGTTGTAGCCCAGCTCGTCCGAGAGCTGCGCCGCCGTGTATTTCTTCGCCTTGTCGAAGCCGTCCACGGCGATCTCCCGCCGGTTCTCCCACCAGTCCATCACCGGCGCGAAGTGCGTAAGAAGCATGGGCTTGGTCTTGGAGAAGTGCTTGTAGCCCTCCGGCATGTCGAGGCGATAGAACCAGGTCTCCTGCGTGGGGCCGGTGCGGTCGAAGAAGAGGATGTTGGTGGTGATGGAGGTGTAGGGCGAAAACACGCTGCCTGGCAGGCGCACCACCGTGTGCAGGTTGAATTCCGTGAGCAGCTTCTTCTTGATGTTCAGCTTGGCGTTGTCCGTGCCGAACAGGAAGCCGTCCGGCAGCACCACCGCCGCCCGTCCGCCGGGCTTCAGGCGGTACATCATCACGTCCAGGAACAGGTCCGCCGTCTCGCTGCTGGCCAGGTCCGCCGGGAAATAGTTCTTCACGTCGTTCTTCTCATTGCCGCCGTAGGGGGGATTCATGAGGAGGACGTCGAAGGATTCGTCCTCGGTGAAGTCCAGCAGGTTGTGGATCGTCAGCGCGTTGCCGTGGGTCACGTTGGGCTCGTCGATGCCGTGCAGCAGCAGGTTGGTGACGCAGAGGATGTAGGGAAACTGCTTCTTTTCGATGCCGTAGATGCAGCGGGCATACTTCTCCTGATCGTCGGTGGTCTGGATCTGAGGCTCCAGCTCGTTCAGCCAGCTTGTGATGAAGCCGCCCGTGCCGCAGGCCAGATCCGCCATGGTCTCGCCGATGCGGGGCTTTATCATCTTCGCCATGAACTGCGTGACCGCGCGGGGCGTGTAGAATTCGCCCGAGGAACCGGCGGATTGCAGCTCGTGCAGCAGGGTTTCGTAGATCTCGCCGAAGGCATGGACTTCTTCATAATCGTTGAGATCGAGTTCGTCGATGACGTTGATGACCTGCCGCAGCAGCACGCCGTCCTTCATGTAGTTGTTGGCATCCTGGAACACGGATTGCACAATAGCTTTTCTGATCGGCGTATTCGCAGTGACTGGCAGCGTTTTCAGTGTAGGAAACACCTTGTTGTTGACATACTCCAGGAGCTTATCACCAGTCATCACACGGCCTATTTTGTCATCGTGCGCCCAGAAAAACCAGCGGCAGTCGTCGGGGATGATGGACTGGTAGTCGTCCTCGTCCAGCTCCCAGTCCTCCTCCTTGGAATCGTAGACCTTCAAAAACAGCATCCAGGCGATCTGCTCGATGCGCTGGGCGTCGCCGTTGACACCGGCATCGTTGCGCATGATGTCGCGCAGGCGCTTGATGAATGTGGAAAGGGTGCTCATGTCGCTCTGCTCCTCTTGTCGTTTTTAATCAGTGTATCCCACATATGCCACGGTAAAAGCCACTTTGGAAATGGACAGCCTGTCGCCATCATGGAGCTCCATCCATTGATCCCCAACAAGGCTATCATTGACGAAATTGGGATTGGACGCGCCGCAGTTTCGGATGAAAAGACGATCGCCTCTGCCATCCAATTCCGCTTGGCTCGTGGCGGGATACAACGAGTCCCGCCCCAGGTATTTCATAGAATTCCTGTCCCGACCCAGCAGATGAGGCCCCTTCAGGATGTGAAATTGATACCTGTCATCCTCCGTATACAGAACAAAGGGGCTCCAAGCGAAGCAGAGCTTCGCAGAAATGGAGTTCCCCCTCTCAAACACATACAGGCCCCTGAAGACAACATTGTTTGCCATATCGTCCATACAATCGTCAACCACCCTTCCGCGGCCATATACCCGGGTTATGCATCTTTGTATATCTGCGCTTCCAGCTCGCGCACGGCCTTCAGATAGCCGTCCCTCCCGCCGAACAGCGCGGCGAGGCGGGCGGGCTTGCCCATGCGCCTGAAGGGGTCGAGCTTCAGTATCTCGGTCTTTTCGATCTCGTAGACGCCGGTGTTCATGTAACGGTCCAGCAGCGCCTCCAGCACCTCGCGGGCCGCGCCGGTGTAGCGGTTGAGGAAATCGCGCTTCTTCACGTTGTTGGCACGCTCCCGACGGGTCAGGGGCTTGGCGTCGAAGGCGACGTGGCAGATGAAGTCGAAGTCGTCCACGTCCTCCATCCCCTGCTCGGCCTTCATGGCGTCCAGGTCGATGCCGCGCTCCTTCAGCAGGTCCCGGATGGTCTCTTTCTTCTGCTGGGCCGACCATTCGCGGATGAAACCGTCCAGGGAGGCGTACTGCCCGACGATGTTTTCCTTCGTGTAATCCACGATGCTCTCCTGCCTGAGCAGCTTGCCGTCGGCGTCGTAGACGGACACCATCTTGTTGATGATGTGGACCCGGCAGCCCTGGGCGTCCACGATGGGCTTGGTAGCGGGCTCCTTAGGCGGCTCGTCGCCGGGGCCTTTCGGCAGCTTCGGCTCCTTCGGCGGGCGCTCCGGGTCGAAGCCGTCCACGATCTCGATGGGGCCGTCCCAGTCCGGGTCCGCAAACAGGCGGCTCACCCGGCGGAAGTCCATCACCACGAAGTGAGTCTTCCCATCCTTCTCCCGCAGGCGGGTGCCGCGACCGATGATCTGCTTGAACTCCGTCATGGAGCCGATCATTTTGTCCAGCACGATCAGCTTGGTCATCTTGCAGTCCGCACCGGTGGAGAGCAGCTGGGAGGTGGTGGCGATGACAGGATATGGCTCTCGGACGGAAATGAAGTAATCCAACTTCTTCTTGCCGTAATCATCGCTGCCGGTGATGCGCACGACGTAGTCCGGGTTCTCCTTGCACATGTCGGCGTTCAGGTTCACGAGCGCGCTGCGCATGCGCTCGGCATGGTCCTCGTTGGCGCAGAATACGATGGTCTTTTGCATCCGGTCCGTGCTCTTCAGATAAGCAGTGATCTCGCTGGCGACCTGGTTGATGCGGTCCTCCAGGATGATGTTGTAGTCGTAGTCGCTATTTGTGTAGACACGGTCAGGGATCTCCACGCCGTTGATGTCACGCTGGCCGCGCCGGGGCCGCCAACCCTCGCCGATGTCCGTGGTGATGCCAATGACCTTGAAGGGCGCGAGGAAACCGTCCTCGATGCCCCGCTTCAGGCTGTAGGTGTACACCGGCTCGCCGAAGTAGTTGATGTTGGAGATGTATTTCGTCTCCTTGGGTGTGGCGGTCATGCCGATCTGCGTTGCGCTGGAGAAGTATTCCAGAATGCGCCGCCAGCGGCTCTCCTCCTTGGCGGAGCCGCGATGGCACTCGTCCACGATGATCAGGTCGAAGAAATCCGGGGAGAACAGCTCGCTGAAATGCTCCTTGTCATCGTCGCCCACCAGCTGTTGGTACAGAGAGAAATACACTTCGTGTGACGTGATGGTGGTGCGGTCATCCTTGGCGACGTTGATCTTGTGGATCACCTTCTCCAGCGGGGCGAAATCCTGCTGGATAGACTGATCCACGAGGATGTTGCGGTCGGCCAGGTAGAGTATCTTATGCTTCACGCCGCTCTTGAGCAGCCGGTAGACGATCTGGAAGGCCGTGTAGGTCTTGCCCGTGCCCGTGGCCATCACCAGCAGGATGCGATCCTGGCCCCGCGCAATGGCGTCCAGCGTGCGGTTGATGGCGATGCGCTGGTAGTAGCGGGGCGGATAGACGTTCATGCCGCTGTAGTAGGGCTGGCGGATCATGGCCTGCTCGGCGTCATTGAGACCGCTGCCCGCGTTCGCGCCGCGCTTGTAGCGGGCGATCAGTTCCTCCGGGGACGGGAATTCGTCCAGGGCAATCTGGCGCTCCTGGCCGGTCAGGAAGTCATGCTCGCAGAAGCCGTCGCCGTTGGAGCTGTAGGCGAAGGGCACGTCCAGCATACGGGCGTATTCCATGGCCTGCTGCAGGCCGTGGGAGACGCTGTGGCTGTTGTCCTTGGCCTCTACAATGGCGATGGGATTGTTGGCGTTGATGTAGAGGATGTAGTCCGCCCGCTTGGGCTTTTCCCGCGCCACCAGGTTGCCCCGCAGGTTGATGCGCCCGTCGGTGATCTTCGTCTCCATGGTGATGCGGTCCAAGCCCCACTTCGCCGTGATGGCCGGGGTGATGTAATGCAGCTTGATGTCCTCCTCGGACATCTGCCACTTCGGCTTTATGGTGGGCATGCAATCACCTCATCTACAGGTACTGTTTGAACACATCCCGCATTTTCACCGCTGTGTCGATGGATGCGTTCATCAGCGTTTCATAATTGGAATGATCGTCAAAATTCAGGCCGTCGATAGCGTATTTTATTACAGACGCTTTCTTATTGTCCAGGCGCTCCCATATGACAGGAAATCCCAGCTGCTGCTCGATCTTGTCTTTTTGCTCATACAGACGGTCAAACAGCGCTTTGTTATTACTGATATAGAACAGCACCACGATTTTGCCGTCTTTGTTTATCAGATTGATGGAGACATGGGCTTCGCTGGTACCGACAGCCACGTCATACCAATTTTCGGTAGATGCCTTTCTGATGTTGAAAGGTTTCCCCCGGCTTGCTATCATCTGGTTGAACTGCTCCCAGAAAAGCAGCCGCTCGGATTGACTCTTGTTTAATTCATCATCCCCGCCCTTGGCCTTGCTCCGCTTCACAAAATCGTTGGGCTTCTCCACGACCTCAAACTTAGGGGCCGGATCAGAGTTCCCGATCTTGTAGGCATGAATTTCAATAAGGAAGAAATTGATATCACCGGCGGTATTGTTGTTCAGCCACTCGATGGCAGCGCGGTGTTCTTCCTTGGCTTCCCGCACAATCCAAACCATCACCTTGGCATCCAGGCCGGAAGCGTATGTGATGATCTTGCCGAGGTGGTCGTGGTTGGTGCCTTCCAACTGGTTTTCAATGATCACCGTTATGCCGGACGTTTCGTCCTTGGCCACGAGGTCACAACGGTAGGGACCGACATAGACCTCCTTGTCCACGTCAACTAGCGTCAAGCCCAGGATTTCGTTCAAATATTCGAGGTTAGCAGGCCGGGCCAGCCAATTAGAAAAATCGTACTGCTCGTGCCGCCACAGTTCGCGCACGTCAACCTCGATCAGTCTGCCTATGTTCGCCATGAAAAACACCTTCCACTTCAATTAAGCAAAACGAAACAGTCATTTGTTTCTTCAAATTATAACAAATTCCGAGTAAGATGTAAATCACTAAATCAGTTTTCTGAATCATCTGTGGGAAGCCAGAGAGCTGTAAAACAGTTGCACAGCAAAGCAAAAAACCACGTATCCGCCTGACAATGAGATAGAAAACAAGCTGAAGAGACTGTGGTCCAAATTCCTCATATTTTCCAAAGAGCCTGAGTGACCAACCCCCCTCTCCCACAGTGGGAGTGGGGCTCTTTTTCTGACGACAATTTTGACGACAATCTGTATGTGAAAAGGCTTAAAAAGTGTGACAGAAGTGAATGGTTTTAACGCAAAAGCAAACGCTTCTGAGTACCCAATGGCAAAGCAAAACCCCTGAAACAGCGTGTTTTCAGGGGTTTTTTGTCTGGCGTGCCCGGCGGGATTCGAACCCACGGTCTTCAGAGTCGGAGTCTGACGCGATATCCAGCTTCGCTACGGGCACACAGCACTTGGTATTATACCCCATCACGTCCAAAATGGCAAGGGCCGGAGGGCCAAAAGACGATAATTTTCCAAAATATAATCAATTTGTGTCCGGTTTGGGGCCAGTTGTGGCGCAAATGCTTGCGAATTTACATTCGTTTTGATACAATAACATAGGTATATCATGTAAGGGGGTGCAGGATGAGCGAGTACATCATCGCGTTGGACGCCATGGGGGGCGACAACGCGCCCGACGCCATCGTCGCGGGGGCCATCGCGGCGCTGCGGCGCTATGAGGACATCCGCGTGCTGTTGGCCGGGCCGGAAGGCAGGCTCGCGGCGCTGCTGGAGGACGCCGAAGACGTGCGGGATCGGATGGAGATACTGCCCGCGAACGAAGTGATCGAAATGGATGAGTCGCCCATGCTGGCCGTGCGCAGGAAGGTAAATTCCTCGATGGTGCAGGCCATGCTGGCCGTGCGCGAAAAGCGCGCCGGCGCGGTGGTATCCGCCGGGAACACCGGCGCGGTGCTGGCGGGCGGCATGCTGCGCATCGGCAGGATCCAGGGCATCGAGCGCCCGGCGCTGGCCCCGGTGATCCCCGGCGCGAAGAAACCCTTCCTATTAATAGACGCGGGCGCGAACGTGGATTGCCAACCCAAGTACCTTGAGCAGTTCGGCCTGATGGGTTCGGTATACATGCGCACGGTGATGGGCGTGAAGGATCCCGCCGTGGGCCTGGTGAACATCGGCGCCGAGGCGGAAAAGGGCAACAAGCTGACCAAGGAGACCTACCAGCTGATGTCCCGGCAGACCAGCTATCGCTTCGCCGGCAACGCCGAGGCGCGGGACATCCCCAGCGGCGATTTCGACGTGGTGGTGGCCGACGGCTTCGACGGGAACATCATTCTTAAGTACACCGAGGGCATCGTCGGCGCGATGATGACCATGCTGAAGGCCAATCTGAGCGCCTCGAAGGTGAGCAAGGTCGGCGCGACACTCGCCCGCCCCGCCTTCCGCAAGTTCAAGCGGAGCATGGACTACAACGCCTATGGCGGCGCGCCGCTGCTGGGCGTGGAGGGCGCGGTGATCAAGGCCCACGGCGCCTCCGGCGAGACCGCCATCATGAACGCGCTGCGCCAGGCCCGGGAGATGCTCTCCGGCGACGTGTGCGGCAAGATCAAAGAGGGTTTGAACGGCCTGGCGGCCGAATGAATTATCGACGACATGACAGGAGGTTAATATCATGGATCGCAACGCTATTTTCGACAAGGTGAAGGAATACATCCTGATGCAGCTGCCCGTGGAGGGCGACAAGGTGGCCGAGGACGCCCGCATGGTGGAGGACCTGGGGGCCGACAGCGCCAACCTGATGATGCTGATCATGGATCTGGAGACCGAGTTCAACATGACCGTCGAGGACGACGCCCTGGGCAGCATCCGGACCGTGGGCGACATCGTGGATTACATCCAGAAGAAGGGCTGACCGTGCACGCATTATGCAGTAAGCTGGGCTACACCTTCAAAGACAAAAAGCTGCTGGAGACGGCACTGACGCATCCCTCCTACGGGGGGGATCATCATGTGCCGCACTACCAGCGGCTCGAATTTCTGGGCGACGCGGTGCTGGAGCTGGCCATCAGCCGGCATTTGTACTTTGAGTTCCCGGAGGTAGACGAGGGCAAGCTGACGCGCATACGCGCCGGGCTGGTGCGGGAGGAGACCCTCTGCCGCGCCGCTCGGCGGCTGGACCTGGGCAGATATATCCGGCTGTCCGTGGGCGAGGATCGCTCCGGCGGGCGGGAAAAGCCCAGCATCCTGTGCGATGTGATGGAGGCGGTGCTTGCCGCCGTGTACCTCGACGGGGGCTTCGACGTGGCCGTGGACGTGATCCGCAAGGCACTGGCCGAGGACCTGCGCCCTCAGTTCCTGGAGGATCACCTGGACGCCAAGAGCCGCCTGCAGGAGATACTGCAGCGCGACGGCGGCATGCCCCAGTATGAGTTCATCTCCATGGAGGGGCCGCCCCATGCCCCGCTGTTCCGATATAGCGTGACGCTGGACGGAAGGACGCTGGGCACCGGCGACGGCACCAGCAAGCAGAACGCCCAGCAGGAGGCGGCGCGCGCCGCGCTGCGGGCCATGAGGAACGGAAAGTGACACACGCGCGTCCCCCGTTCCCCCATTTCACCGATACTGATTGGAGCGAAACACCACTTTGCGACTGAAGAAACTCATTCTCCACGGGTTCAAGTCCTTCGCGGACCACGTGGAGATCACCTTTGAGGACGGCATCACCGGCGTGGTGGGCCCCAACGGCTGCGGCAAGAGCAACATCTCCGACGCGGTGCGCTGGGTGCTGGGCGAGCAGAGCGCCAAGAGCCTGCGCGGCTCGAAGATGGAGGATGTCATCTTCAACGGCACCGAGAGCCGCCGCCGGCTGTCCTACTGCGAGGTGACGCTGGTCTTTGAGAACGAGGACCATGCCCTCGCCATCGACTTTGCCGAGGTGTCCGTCACCCGCCGGGTCTACCGCAACGGCGACGGAGAATACAAGATCAACGGCGCCGCCTGCCGACTGCGCGACATCGTGGACCTGTTCCGCGACACCGGCATCGGCAAGGACGGCTATTCCCTGATCGGTCAGGGCCGCATCGACGAGATCCTGTCCGCGAAGTCGGAGGACCGCCGCCAGGTGTTCGAGGAGGCGGCGGGCATCGTCAAGTACAAGGCCCGCAAGCTGGACGCCCAGAAGCGCATTCAGCGCACCCAGGAGAACCTGAACCGCGTGGAGGACATCCTCGCGGAGCTGGAGGACCGGGTGGAGCCGCTGAAGCAGCAGAGCGAGCAGGCCCGGGAGTACCTGGCCCTGCGCGACGAGCTGAAGAGGCTGGATCTGAACGTGTTCCTGGTGCGCACGGAGCGCTATGAGGCGCGCATCAGGGAATTGAAGGAATCCGTGCAAACCCTGGGCGAGTCCATCCTCCAGGCCAACCAGGCGCTGGAGAGCCAGAGCGCTTCGCGCGACGAGGCCCAGGCGCAGCTGGACAAGCTGGAGTTCGAGGCCAGCGAGAAGCGCGAGGCCGTGCAGCGGCTGATCCGCGAGGTGGAGGCCGGCGAGGGTGCGGTGCAGGTCATGCGCGAGCGCATCGCCGCGGGCGAAAAGGAGCGGGACCGCATCCAGGCCCAGCGCGCTTCCGCCGCCGAAGGCGGCGAGGGCATCCGCCGCCAGATCGAAAAGATGGGCGAGGAGATCGAAGAGGAATCCCGGGTGCTTGCCGAGGCGGAGGCCGCGCTTCTGGCCCGCGAGGGCGAGCTGGAGGGCTCCGAGACGCGGCTTTCAGACCTGGAGGAAGCCTCTGAGAACGCCAAGCAGCAGATCATACAGGCCATGAACCGGCTGGGCGACGTGCGGAGCCAGCGGGCGCGTTTGAGCGCCATGCAGACCGCGCTGGAGAACCAGCTGAAGGCCATGGAAGCGGACCGGGAGCGGGAGCAGAACGGCTCCGAAGCCCTGAACGCCCACGTACAGGCCGCCCAGGAGCTGGTGGACAGCGAGAGCGCCCGCAAGGCCGAGCTGGACGAGCAGGTGGCCGGCATGCAGGCCAGGGTGCAGGCGCTGGGCGACGAGTCCGCGGCGCTGTCCGACCGGGTGATGCGCATGCAGAACGAGAAGCAGCAGCGCGATTCCCGGCTCAAGATGCTGCGGGAGATGCAGCGGGACTACGAGGGCTACAACAACTCCGTCAAGCAGGTTCTGATGCAGGCGCGACGCCAGGGCGAGGGCTCCGGCGTGCACGGTGTGGTGGCCGACCTGATCCACGTGCCCGCGCGGCTGGAGCGCGCCATGGACATGGTGCTGGGCGGGGCGCTTCAAAATATCGTGGTGAACCGGGATGAGGACGCCAAGCGGATGATCGAGTATCTGCGGGCGAATCGCTTCGGCCGGGCCACCTTCCTGCCCATCTCCTCCGTACGCGGCCGCACCCTCTCCCCCCAGGAGCGAAATGTGCTGGCCATGCCGGGGTGCGTGGGCCTGGCGTCCGAGCTGGTGGAATTCGACCCGAAATATCAGGGCGTGATCGACAACCTGCTGGGGCGCACCGTGGTGGCCGAGGATTTGACCACCGGCATCGCCATCCAGCGGGCCGGCAAATATCAGTTCCGGCTGGTGACGCTGGAGGGCGACGTGATGCACTCCGGCGGCTCCATGACCGGCGGCAGCGTGCAGAGCCGGGTGACCAACCTGCTGTCCCGGACCCGCGAGATCGAGGAGAGCGAGCAGGCCCTCAAGAAGCTGGAGGAGCAATTCCAGCAGGCGCGGGAGCAGTACGCCGCCATCGAGGACAAGCGCAGCAATCTGAAGAAGGAGCGCGGCGAGCTGTACGACGAGCTGCATAAGCAGGAGGTCGTGGTGGCCCGCGCAGAGGCCCAGCTGAACGCCGCACTGGACGAGCAGGGCAGCAACAACCAGCGCGTGGCCCGCGCCGAGGCCGAGCGGGAGCGCCTGCGCAATCAGCTGGCCGACGTCACCGAGGGGCTGACCGCCCTGGACGAGCAGCAGCAGAGCGCTGAGAGCAGCACCGACGACCGCCAGGCCGAGGTGAAGCGGCTTTCAGAGGCCATCTACAAGCTGCGGGGCGAGACCGACGCCCTGCGGGACGAGGTGAACGCCGAGCGCGTGCGCCTGGCCTCCCGCAAGCGCGGCCTGGAGGCCAGCATCGCCGACCGGGATCGAATGAGCAGCCAGGCGGAGAACGCCGAGAAGCTGATGGCGGAATCCGAAGTCATGCTGAAGGACTGTCTGGAGGAATTGGAGAAGAACGCGGCGCTGCTGGAGAAGGACATCGAGAGCCTGTCCGGCAACAAGATCCTGCTGGACGCGGCGAGGGCCGAGTTCGACGAAGCCGATGGCCGGCGCACCGGCGTGCAGAAGCAGCTGCAGGCCCTGGGCGAGCAGATCGACGTCCTTCGCGCCAATCTGGACGACTTCAGCGACAAGCACCACCGCAGCGAATTGCAGCTGACCCGGGTGGAGGGCGAGTTCAAGCAGATCCAGGACCGCATCTGGGAGGACTACGAGCTGACCTACGCCGGTGCCGAGCCCTTCCGCCAGCCGGATTTCAAGCTGACGGAGAGCGAGAAGCGCATCGCGGCCATCCGCCAGCGCATCCGCGCCATGGGCACCGTGAACGTGGCGGCGCTGGACGAGTACCGCCGCACGGTGGAGCGCGTGGAGGAGCTGACCAGCCAGCGGGACGACCTGCTGAAGGCCCAGGCCGACCTGGAGGGCATCGTCGCGGAGCTGGAGACCAAGATGGAAAAGCAGTTCAAGGAGCAGTTTGCCCTGATGAACGAGAATTTCCAGCGCACGTTTGTGAAGCTGTTCGGCGGCGGCAAGGCGGAGCTGCGGCTTTCCGACCCCAAGGACGCGCTGAACTGCGGCATCGACATCGTGGCCCAACCCCCGGGAAAGAAGCTGCAGATGCTTTCGCTGCTCTCCGGCGGTGAGCGCGCGCTGACGGCCATCGCCATACTGTTCGCCATACTGGATCTAAAGCCCACCCCGTTCTGCATACTGGACGAGATCGAGGCCGCCCTGGACGATGCGAACATCGACACCTACGCCGACTACCTGAAGGCCTACTCCGAAAACACCCAGTTCATCGTCATCACCCACCGCAAGGGCACCATGGAGCGCTGCGACGCGCTGTATGGCGTGGTGATGGAGGAAAAGGGCGTGAGCAAGACGGTATCGGTGAAATTGAACGAAGCCGTTTAATCAAATCAGGAATGAGAAGTTGATAGTCTCACCTGGACTGTTTATTTCTCGTCCCTGTTCCTGATTCATTATTATCATGATTGCGGAGGAGCGACGATGGGATTATTTGACAAGATCAAAAAGGGCTTGAGCAAGACCAGAAATGCCTTTTCCGGCCGCATGGACGAGCTGGTGGAGAACTATCAGGATCTGGACGACGACTTCTTCGAGGATCTGACGGACATCCTGATCATGGCGGACGTGGGCGTGCCCACCTCGGAGCTGGCGGTGAACCGGCTGCGCGAGCAGGTAAAGGCCGAAAAGATCGGCAACCCCGAGAAGGCCCGGGAGGCCCTGAAGAAGATCCTGGTGGACATCCTGTGGGCCGAGCCCATGCAGCTGTCCAGCCCCATGGTGCTGCTGATCATCGGCGTGAACGGCGTGGGCAAGACCACGTCCATCGGCAAGCTGGCCTCCCGCATGAAGGTGCTGGGCCGTCGCGTGATCATCTGCGCGGGCGACACCTTCCGCGCCGCCGCCGCCGACCAGCTGACCGTCTGGGCCGAGCGGGCCGACGTGCCCATCATCAAGCACCAGGAGGGCGCCGACCCCGCTGCGGTGGTTTTCGACGGCATCCAGGCCGCCAAGGGCCGCCACGCCGACATCCTGCTGGTGGACACCGCCGGCCGGCTGCACAACAAGGCCCACCTGATGGAGGAGCTGCGGAAGATCAGCCGCGTGGTGGAGCGGGAATACCCGCAGGCCGCGCTGGGCGCGCTGCTGGTGATCGACGCCACCACGGGCCAGAACGGCCTGGCGCAGGCGAAGGTGTTCAGCGAAGTGGCGAACCTGCAGGGCATCGTGCTCACCAAGCTGGACGGCACCGCCAAGGGCGGCATCGCCATCGCCATCCGCAACGAGCTGGGCCTGCCCGTGCGCTACATCGGCCTGGGCGAGCAGATCGACGACATGCAGCCCTTCGATGCGAAGGAGTTCGTGGACGCCATATTCGGTGAGTAAAGCTGTGGCGGGGGGCCTGCTTCCCCCGCCGCGGCACGTCAATCAGTTTTTCATCCCTGCGAGGTGCACCATGACCATCGACAGCCAGCTTCAATCCATCATCGCCCGGTTTGACTTCCCCGGAGAGCTCATCGAGTGCGAGGCCATCAAGGCCGGGCACATCAACCGCACCTACCGGGTGCGCTTCGCGCTGCCGGAGGGCGACGCGCGGGACTTTGTGCTGCAGCGCATCAACACCTTCGCGTTCAAAAAGCCGAAGGAGGTCATGCACAACGTGCGGCTGGTGACGGAGCACCTGTGCGCGGCCATGGAGAAGCAGGGCCGCGACCCGGCGAACCGGGTGCTGCGGCTGGTGCCGGTCAAGGGCGGCGGCACGCTGTTCGAGGACGAAAGCGGCAGCTGGCGGGCCTACGACTTCATCACCCACGCCCGCACCGTGGATCAGGTGGACTCCCCCGCCCAGTTCCGGGAGATCGGCCGGGCTTTCGGCGAGTTCCAGAGCATGCTGGCGGACTTCCCCATCGAAGAGCTGTACGACACCATCCCCAACTTCCACCACACCGTCCGGCGGCTGGAGGCCTTCGAGCGCTCCGTCGGGGCGGACGTGAAGGGCCGCGCCGCGGATGTCGCCCCGGAGATCGAGGCCATTCGCGCGCGCAAGTCGGAGATGGGCCGGATCGTGGGCATGATCGAAGCGGGCGAGCTGCCCCTGCGGGTCACCCACAACGACACCAAGATCAACAACGTGATGCTGGACGAGGGTACCGGCGAAGCGCTTTGCGTGATCGACCTGGACACGGTGATGGCCGGTTCGGCGCTGTACGACTTCGGCGACGCCATCCGCTACGGCGCGTCCACCGCCAAAGAGGACGAGCGGGATCTGGGCCGGGTGCGCCTGGACATGGCGCTGTTCACTGCCTACACCGAGGGCTTTATCTCCGAGACCGCCAACGGCCTGACCCTCCGGGAGCTGGAGGAGCTGCCCCTGGGCGCGCTGGTGATGACCTACGAAAACGGCGTGCGATTCCTGACGGACTACCTGGACGGGGACGTGTACTTTCACATCGACAGCCCCGACGACAACCTGGCCCGCGCCCGCTGCCAGCTGGCGCTGCTGAAGGACATGGAGGCGCACCGGGATGAGATGTACGCGGTGGTCAGGGAGCTGATCGCGAAGTACCGCTGACGGGCACCAGCATAACAAAACAGACTAAAGTCTTTAAAAGACTTTGGTCTGTTTTGTTGGGCGATTCACATCGAATATACTGTAATTTCATGGCATTTTTGATAACAGACCAGGTTCTGTTATTCCCCCTCCCTACTGCCGAAGCCATCGGCATTCTCGGGCAGGGATTCGGCGAACACCCGGGAAAAGGCACGGCCCACGCAGCAGTCCTTGCCCAGGCCCTTGGCGTCGTAGAGGTTGCTGTCGGCCTGGTGCATCATCAGCCGCAGGTCGTAGGACAGCTCGCACACGCCGTGGACGTAGCCCGCGGAGAAGTGCACCGGCAGGCCCTCTTCACCCGCGTCGATCTGGCGCACCCTCTGCTTGAGCGCCTCCAGCCTGGCCAGGAATTCCCCCTCCGGGATGTCCGGAACGATCACCAGGAACTCGTCACCGCCGTAGCGGTAGCACCACTCGGCCCCGAAGCTGTCCGCCAGCGCGGCGCTGAGCTGCTTGAGGATGGCGTCCCCCGCGCCGTGACCGAACCGGTCGTTGATGCCCTTGAAGTCGTCCAGGTCCAGCATCATCACGTGCACGTCCCGGTTCTCGAAGCGGCCGTAGTCCCGGCGCAGGGCAAAGCGGTTGCGCACGCCGGTGAGCCCGTCGGTCATGGAAGCGGCCTCCAGGTGCCGGTTGTCCCGGATCAGGTCCCGGTTCGTCTCCCGCAGCTGGTCGTGGGCCTCGGTGTACTGCCGCTGCAGGTGGCCGATGAACAGCGTGTTCAAAACCACGCCCAGCACGGTCACGCCCATCTTCTCCAGGTTGAGCGTCGTATAGCGAAAGAAGCTGTGGTCGGTTGAGAAGAAGTACATGGAGTACAGGATCATCACCGCGCCGCAGGCGATGCCCGCCGGATAGCCGTAGAGGCACGTGAACACCGCCAGCACCGTAATCAGCAGTATGTTCGGGTTGGGCACGTTGAACAGGTAAACCACCGCCACCATCGCCAGCATTGCGCCCAGGGCGATGAGGGTGTGCTTTACGTCTGCGTGTCTGGCATCGGCGCCGGTCGAGCGTCCGGCAGGATCATTGGACACCATTTATCTCCGCTTCCTTCCCCATAATTTGCCAAAACCCACATTATTATAACATAAAATAAAAGATAATCAACCCTCGGCGCGGCCGGTGCGCTTTCCGATTTGACATTTCTCTGCTACAATAGGCTCAATCACGCGCATCGGGAGGCAGAGGATATGGATTATCGCATCGAACGGGACTCCATGGGCGAAATGCGGGTGCCCGCGGACCGGTACTGGGGCGCTCAGACCCAGCGCAGCTTCCAGAACTTCAAGATCGGCGGCGAGCGCATGCCGATGGAGATCGTGCGCGCCTTCGGCATCCTGAAGAAGGCCGCCGCCATCGCCAATCACCGCATCCAGCCCCAGCGCATGACGGACGCCAGGCTGGCGGCCATATCCGCCGCCTGCGACGAGGTGATCGCCGGGAAGCTGGACGACCACTTCCCCCTGGTGGTGTGGCAGACGGGCAGCGGCACCCAGAGCAACATGAACGCCAACGAGGTGATCGCGAACCGCGGCAATGAGATCGCCGGGGAAAAGCTGCTGCACCCCAACGACGACGTGAACATGTCCCAGAGCAGCAACGATACCTTCCCCACCGCTATGCACATCGCCTCGGTGCTGGCCATCGAGGACGCCCTGATCCCGGAGATGGACCGGTTTATCGAAACGCTGAAGCGCCTGGAGGCGGAGAACGAGGGCATCGTGAAGTCCGGGCGCACCCACCTGCAGGACGCCACGCCCATCCGGTTTTCCCAGGAAATCCTGGGCTGGCGGGGGCTGGTGGAGGCGCCACGGGAGATGCTGCTTTCCGCCCTGCCCCAGTTGAAAAAGCTGGCCCTGGGCGGCACCGCCGTGGGCACGGGCCTGAACGCGCCGGCAGGGTTTGACGCGGAGGTGGCCGGGGTGGTGTCCGAGCTGACCGGCAAGGCCTTCGTCACCGACGAAAACAAGTTCCACGCGCTGACGGCCAAGGACGCACTGGTGTTCGCCCACGGCGCGATGAAGGCGCTGGCGGCGAACATGATGAAGATCGCCAACGACGTGCGCTGGCTGGCCTCCGGCCCCCGCTGCGGCCTGGGCGAGATCCGCATCCCGGAGAACGAGCCCGGCTCTTCCATCATGCCCGGCAAGGTGAACCCCACCCAGTGCGAGGCCATGACCATGGTGGCCGTGCAGGTGATGGGCAACGACGCCGCCGTGGGCATCGCCGCCAGCCAGGGCAACTTCCAGCTGAACGTGTTCATGCCGGTGCTGATCCACAACTTCCTCCAGTCAGCGCGGCTGCTGGCGGACGGACTGCGCTCCTTCAACGACAACTGCGTCAGCGGCATCACCGCCGACCGGGAGAAGATGGCCCACAACCTGCACAACAGCCTGATGCTGGTGACGGCGCTGAACCCTTACATCGGCTACGACAACGCCGCCAGGACCGCAAAGCTGGCATTCAGGGAGAACATCTCCCTCAAGGAGGCCTGTGTGAAGCTGGGCTTTCTTTCGGCGGAGCGTTTCGATGAGGTGTTCCATCCGGAGGAGATGGCGTGAATAAAAAGGAACAGGGATTATGAGTTTAAACGGCCTTCCCGCCGCGGCGGGAAGGCCGTTATTTTTCTGTCTCCCACCATCTCATAATCGAACACGGCGCGACAAAAGCATGATAATTGCCCCTCTTCACTTGACACGAACATATGTTCGATTATATAATAAAGCCATCCAAAGCAACCGCATGTCCAATTACGACAGCCCGCCGGAGCGCGTCCGGCAAGGAGGAATACGATGGTTCTGATTTTCGCGATGATGGTGATGCTGATGGTGGCGGACGGACTGAGCGACTGGGCGATCGGCATGCTGCGCCGGGCCATGGAGCCCAAGGCCCCCATCGTCCGGGCCAGGCGGTACCGCTTTAACTGAGCGGGGATTTGTGGTATACTGTTTGCATACCAAAGAAGGGACTGACGCCCCATGCTGACCCTCACCAATCAACAGGCCCGGCAGGCGCTGGTGCGCTGGCAGAACCTGGACGGCGCGGACGGCTTCCGCGGCCTGGACGGCGCGCGCGCCATCATGGACCGGCTGGGCACGATCCAGTTCGACCCGCTGAACGTGGCGGGCCGCAACCCCGATCTGGTGCTCCAGGCCCGGGTGCGCGGCTATCGGCCCGAACACCTGCGCCGGCTGCTGTACGAGGAGCGCCATCTGGTGGACGGTTACGACAAGGAGATGTGCATCTATACCGCCCGGGACTTCCCCAGCTTCGCGCCGCAGCGCGTCCTGCGGGCGGCGGACGGTCGGCGCTGGCTGGAGGGCCGCGGCCAGGGCGAGACCTTCAATATGCTGGAGGACATCCTCTCGATCATCCGCGAGCGCGGGCCGTCGTCGCTGGCGGACATCCCCATCGGCGAATCGAAGGACTTCGGCTGGGGACCCAGGCGGCCCTCCGGCGCGGCCATCGAGTACCTGTTCGCGTCCGGCCGGCTGTGCGTGGCGGACAAGGCGGGCACCCAGCGTCGCTTCGACCTGACGGAGCGGGTGCTGCCGAGGGAGTGCCTTGAGCCCGTGGAACGGGACGACGACGCCTTCGCCGACTGGTACGTGAAGCGGCGTCTAAGCTGCGTGGGCCTGCTTTGGGACAGGCGCGGCGGCGCGTGGCAGGGCTATGTGGTCGGGGACGACAAGGCCCGCAAGGCGGCGCTTCAGCGGCTTTCCGAGCGAGGCGAGATCGTCCCCTGCCGGGTGGAGGGCAGCCGGGCGCAGTTCTATGCCCTGCCGGAGGTGGTTGAGGCGCTGCCGGAGGGCGGCAAGCGCCCCGCCTGCCGGTTCATCGCGCCGCTGGACAACCTGATGTGGGACCGGGAAATGATCCAGGCGCTGTTCGGCTTCCGGTACCGGTGGGAGGTGTACACCCCCGTGGCCAAGCGGGAGTACGGCTACTACGTGCTGCCCGTGCTGTATGGCAGCCGCTTCGTCGCCCGTTTCGAGCCGGAGCCGGTGAACAAAGCACTCTGCCTTCGGGTGAAGACCTGGTGGTGGGAGGACGGCGCGCGGGTGAGCGGCGCGATGCTCTCCGCCGTGGAGGCCGCGCTGAACCGCTTTGCCCGATTCCTGGACGTCCCCTGTGCCCCGGAGAACATGGATCTGATCGTCAAGGCCGCCGGAACCCGCGCGTGAGCGGGCCGGCGGCCCTTTTCCCCGCGGCACCCAGGAAGCAACATATATCCTTAACATCTGACCCGTTGTAATTGGGTTAAAAATCGAGTATAATGTTAAGAAGATGAGTATACATATCTCATCGAGCATTGACAAATACCACATGACGGAGGATTTTCCCATGAAGAGAACGCTTTGTCTGCTGGCCGCGCTGGCGCTGGCGCTGACCGCGCTGGTCGTTCCGGCGGCGCTGGCCGAGGAGAACGACAACTGGCTGCACATCTTCCTGACGGAGGACCCGGAGACCCTGGACGTGCAGATGACTTCCGACAGCTACACCATCCCCCTGAACTGCTTTGACCGCCTGGTGGAGACCGACACCGTGGACGGCGCGGCCCAGATCATCCCCGGCCTGGCGGACAGCTGGGACGTGAGCGAGGACGGCCTGACCTACACCTTCCACCTGCACGAGGGGGTCACCTTCCACAACGGCGACGCCTTCACCGCGGACGACGTGGTGTTCAGCGTGAACCGCATGATGGAGCACGACCGCCTGGCGAAGAACTACGACATCTACTACGGCATCGTCGAGGGCGCCGCGGAGTGCTTCGACGGCGAGGCCGAGAGCGTGTCCGGCGTCACCGCCGTGGACGACAACACCGTCGAGTTCAAGCTGGTCAAGCCCTGCTCCTCCTTCCTCAGCCGTCTGGCCACCCCCGGCGGGTCCATCTTCAACCGGGAATCCACCGAGGGCGTGGACGACTTCGGCGTCAACCCCGCGGTGTGCTTCGGCACCGGCCCCTTCCAGGTGACCGAGTGGGAACTGGGCAGCAAGGTGAAGGTCGTTGCCAACCCCAATTATTTCAAGGGCGCGCCGGCCATCGACGGCATCGAGATGTTCATCGTCTCCGACGCCGACACCCAGCGCATGATGTTTGAAAACGGCCAGGTGGACGTGTTCAACTTCGACTATGCCGAGAGCCAGCTGCAGTGGTTCAAGGACAATGGCTACGCCGACCAGATCGTGTCCGGCAGCCGCGCCGGCACCTACTACTTCATGTTTAACACCGCCATCGAGCCGCTGAACAACCCCAACGTGCGCAAGGCGCTGCAGATGGCCGTGGATCGCCAGGTGATCCTGGACCAGATGTACTCCGGCGAAGGCCAGGTGCTGAGCACCTTCATCCCCGAGGGCGTGCTGAGCTTCAACGCCGACGCCGAGCCCATCCCCTACGACCCCGACCAGGCCAAGCAGATCCTGGCCGACGAGGGCTATGCCGACGGCTTCGACATGGAGCTGGCCATCACCTCCGATTCCGACGCCGGCCGCAAGATCTCCAAGACGCTGTGCAGCTTCTTCGGCAAGATCGGCGTGCGCGCCACCGTGGCGGAGTATGACGACGCCACCTACAAGGACATCCGCCACAACGGCCAGCTGCCCAGCTACTACGGCGTGTGGAGCGCGGACTACAACGACCCGGACAACTTCCTGGACACCTTCTTCGCCCGCCGCAACACCGTGGGCCGCTCCATCAACTACGACAACGAGGAGATCCTGAACCTGATCGACGAGGCCCAGGGCATCATCGACTTCGACGAGCGCATGGCCGCCTATCAGAAGATCGACCAGGCTGTGGTGCACGACGACGCCATCACCCTGCCGCTGTACCAGCGCAACCACCTGTTCTGCCTGAACCCCCGGGTGCACGGCTTCAAGGTGGCCTGGAACGGCTGGAGCGACATGAGCTTCTATCCCATCACCCTGGGCGACTGACGCACACTTTAACCATGTAGGGGCGGCGTTTCGCCGCCCCTTCAAATCATTGACAGACCTCCCGGAGGATTCCCATGGCCAAGCACATCGCCAAGCGCATACTGATCACCATCCCCGTGCTGCTGGGGCTGGTTTTCCTTGTCTTTTTCATGCTCAACGTGGTACCGGGCGACCCGGTGACGGTGATGATGCGCGAGCATGTCAAGGAGGATTTGATCGACAGGATGCGCCAGAGCATGCACCTGGACGACCCCTTCATCGTGCGCTATTTCCGCTACATCTGGGATATGCTGCACGGCGATTTGGGCATCAGCTGGAAGCTGAACCGCCCGGTCACGGGGCTGATCGCAAACGCCTTCCCCTACACGCTGAAGCTGGCCGTGGCCTCGTCGCTGTTCTCCTGGATCATGGGCATCCCCGTGGGCATCATCTCCGCCGTGAAGAAGAATTCCCTGTTGGACCACCTGAGCATGGGCATTTCGCTGTTCGGCGTGTCGATGCCGGTTTTCTGGGTGGCGCTGATCCTGCAAAACACCTTCAAGAACGTGCTGCCCATCTCCGGCGCGGACAGCTGGCAGTGCTACATACTGCCCACCATCGTGCTGGGCTGGTCGTCGGCGGGGCGCATCGCCCGGCTGACGCGGTCGAACCTGCTGGACGTGCTGCGCAGCGACTACATCCGCACGGCCCGCTCCAAGGGCCTCTCGCCGCTGAAGGTCATCAACCGCCACGCGCTGAAGAACGCGCTGATCCCGGTGATCACCGTGATGGCGATCCAGATCTCCTCGCTGCTCTCCGGCGCGGCCATCACCGAGTCGGTGTTCGCCATGCCCGGCGTGGGCGGCCTGGCCGTGGAGGCCATCAAGAAGCGGGACATGCCGCTTTTGCAGGGCACGGTGATCTTCACCGCCGTGCTGATCATCGCCGGGAATCTGCTGGCGGACGTGCTGTATTCGGTGATCGACCCGCGGATTCGCGTGGAGTAAGGGGGTGCGGGCGTGAAGTTTTTGAGCAAGGACAAGTACACCCGCGCGCTCTCGGAGCAGATCATCAACGCCGAGATCCAGCCGGACGAGGGCATATGGATGAGCATACGGCACATGTTCCGGGTGAACAGGGCCGCGCTGCTGGGGCTGATACTGATCGCGCTGATGGTGCTGATGGCGGTGTTCGCGCCGCTGATCACCCGCTATGACCCCAACGAGATGGACCTGATGGTCATGAACGAGCCGCCCTCCGCCGAGCACTGGTTCGGCACGGACGACCTGGGCCAGGACGTGTTCACGCGGGTGGTGTATGGCGGGCGCATATCCCTGATGATCGGCTTCGTGCCCTCGCTGATCTCACTGGTGCTGGGCACGGCGCTGGGGCTGATGGCCGGCTATATGGGCAGGCACGTGGACAACGTCATCATGCGGCTGGCGGACGTGGTGCTGGCGTTCCCCTCGCTGCTGCTGGCCATGGTGGTGATGTACACGCTGGGCTCCAGCATCCTCAACATGTTCATCGCCCTGTCCATCATCAACTGGGCCGGCACCGCCCGCGTGGTGCGCGCCCAGACGCTGTCGCTGAAGGAAAAGGAGTTCGTGGAGGCCGCGCGGTCCATGGGCGTGAGCCGCTGGGCCATCGCCTTCAGGCACATCCTGCCCAACTGCCTGCCCAATTTGATCGTGCTGTTCACGCTGGACATCCCCGCCGCCATCATGTGGGAGAGCAGCATGAGCTTCCTGGGCGTGGGCGACCCCAACGCCGCCTCCTGGGGGCTGATGGTCAGCCAGGGCAAGGACTATGCCTATATGTGCCCCTGGCTGATCCTGGCCCCCGGCCTGGCGATCCTGCTCACGGTGATGGCGTTCAACTTCCTGGGCGACGGCCTGCGGGACGCCATCGACCCGTATATGAAGACCTGAAGCGGAGTATCTCCATGAGCAACATCCTCGAAATCAAGAACCTGTGCGTGTCCTTCGCCTCCGACGGCGTGAAGGAGCGGGCCATGGCCGTGAGCGGCGTGAGCCTGGCCGTCCCCGAGGGAAAGACCGTGGGCCTGGTGGGCGAATCCGGCTGCGGCAAGAGCGTGACGAGCCTTTCCGTGATGGGGCTGCTTTCGGACAACGGGCGCGTGGAATCCGGCGAAGCGCTGTTCGGCGGACAGGATCTGTTGCGCCTTTCCGACCGGGAAATGCGCAGGATCCGCGGCAACCGCATTTCGATGATCTTCCAGGAGCCGATGACCAGCCTGAACCCGGTAATCACCGTGGGCAAGCAGGTGTCCGAGGCGCTGCGGCTGCACGGCGGCATGGACGCCAAAGCGGCGAAGGCGCGCACCATCGAGATCTTTGAAAAGGTGGGCATCCCGGAGGCGGAGCGGCGCTTCAAGAGCTATCCCCACCAGCTGTCCGGCGGCCTGCGCCAGCGGGTGATGATCGGCATGGCCATGGTGATGCGGCCGGCGCTGCTGATCGCGGACGAGCCCACCACGGCGCTGGACGTGTCCATCGAGGCGCAGATCCTGCGGCTGATGCGGGATCTCCAGCGGGATACCGGCACGTCCATCCTGCTCATCACCCACAACCTGGGCGTGGTGGCGGAGATGTGCGACGAGGTGTACGTGATGTACGCCGGAGAGGTGGTGGAACGGGCGAACGTGACCACGCTGTTTGACACCTGCGCCCACCCCTACACCCGGGGACTGATGGCCTCCCTGCCCCGCATGACGCCCAAGGGCCAGCGGCTGTACAACATCCGGGGCACCGTGCCCAACCTGCGCGCCATGCCATCGGGCTGCCGGTTCTCGCCGCGGTGTGAATTCGCCACGGAAATGTGCCGCGGCGAAAAGCCGGAACTCAACGACCTGGGCGGCGGGCACCTTTGCCGCTGCTTCTATCCAAAGGACGATGAACGGCCCCTGGGAGGTATCGACCGATGAGTGAACTTCTGCGCGCCGAGCATCTTGTGAAGGAATTCCCCGTTGAGGGCGGCGTGGTCCACGCGGTGTCCGACATTTCCTTTGCCATCCAGGAGGGCGAGACGCTGGGCCTGGTGGGCGAATCCGGGTGCGGCAAGTCCACGCTGGGCAAGCTGGTGCTGGACCTGATCCCGCTCACCTCCGGCAAGGTGTTCTTCGACGGCCGGGACCTGTCCACGCTGCGGGGCGAGGCGCTGCGCACGCTGCGCCGGGGCATGCAGATGATCTTCCAGGACCCCTACGCCTCCCTGGACCCGCGCATGTCCGTGGGCAGGATCATCATGGAGCCGCTGAATGCCCACCGTATCGGCGCCAATCGCGCCGAGCGGGCGGACATGGTGCGCGCCCTGATGGAGCAGGTGGGCCTGCGGCCGGAGTTCTACAGCCGCTATCCCCACCAGTTCTCCGGCGGCCAGCGCCAGCGCATCGGCATCGCCAGGGCCCTGGCGCTGAACCCGCGGCTGATCATCTGCGACGAGCCGGTCAGCGCGCTGGACGTGTCCATCCAGGCGCAGATATTGAACCTGCTCGGCGATCTGCAGCGCCAGCGGGGGCTGACCTACCTGTTCATCTCCCACGATCTGAACGTGGTGCGGTACCTGTCTGACCGGGTGATGGTGATGTTCCTGGGCCAGCTGTGCGAGATGGCCCCCACGGAGGCGCTCTACGCCGCGCCGAGGCACCCCTACACACGCTTTCTGCTGGATGCCGTGCCCCAGCCCGACCCATCCCGCCGGGACGAGGAGCGGGCGCTGCTGACCGGTGAGGTGTCCAGCCCGGTGAACCCGCCCAGCGGCTGCCGCTTCCGGCTGCGCTGTCCCTTCGCAGACGAGCGCTGCGCCGGGGAGAAGCCGGAGCTGAAAGACCTGGGGGACGGCCACTTCTGCGCGTGCCATCACCCACTGGAATCATAACAGAAAACTGGAGGTATATCTGTGAAAAAGACGATATTGCGCAAATACGCGCGGCTGATCGCCGAGAGCGGCGTGAACGTGCAAAAGGGCCAGGAGGTGTTCATCGTGGCCGGGCTGGACCAGCCGGAATTCGTGGCCATGGTGGTGGACGAATGCTACAAGCTGGGCGCGAAGCGCGTGGTGGTGGACTGGGACTATCAGCCGCTGGAGAAGCTGCACGTGCGGCACCAGAGCGTGAAGACGCTCTCCGAGCTGACCGACTATCAGGAGGCGCGCTACAAGCACTTCCTGGACAAGCTGCCCTGCCGCATCTACCTGGATTCCGACGACCCGGACGGCCTGCGCGGCATCAACCAGAAGAAGCAGGCGACCGCGCGGCAGAAGCGCTATCCGCTGATCAAGGGCTATGTGGACGCCATGGAGAACAAGTACCAGTGGTGCATCGCCGCCGTGCCCGGGGCCGCCTGGGCGAAGAAGCTGTTCCCGGGGCTGTCCAGGCACCAGGCCATCGAGAAGCTGTGGGAGGCCATACTGGCCACCAGCCGCGTGACCGATGACCCGGTGGAGGCATGGAAGCAGCACAATGAGGAGCTGCACCACCGCTGCGCGTGGCTCAACTCCCTGGGCATCGAGAAGCTGCACTATACCGCCGGAAACGGCACGGACTTCACCGTGGGCATGATCCCCGAGGCCGAGTTCAAGGGCGGCGGGGACACCACACTATCCGGCGTGTTCTTCAACCCCAACATCCCCACCGAGGAGTGCTTCATTTCCCCCATGCGCGGCGTGGCCGAGGGCATCGTGCACGCCTCCAAGCCCCTGAGCCGGGATGGCCAGCTGATCGACGATTTCTGGATCCGCTTCCACGAGGGCAAGGCGGTGGAGTGGCACGCGGAGCTGAACAACGACCTTCTCACCCACATCATCACCATGGACGAGGGCAGCGCCTATCTGGGCGAGTGCGCCCTGGTGCCCTACGACTCTCCCATCCAGAACAGCGGGATCCTCTTCTACAACACGCTGTTTGACGAGAACGCCGCCTGCCACCTGGCGCTGGGCATGGGCTTCGCCGACACCATCCGGGGCTTCGAGGACAAGACCCTGGAGGAATGCCGCGCCATGGGCATCAACGACTCCATGATCCACGTGGACTTCATGATCGGCACGGCTGACATGGCCATCGACGCCATCACCAGGGACGGCAGCGTGGTGCCCGTGTTCCGCAACGGCAACTGGGCGGAATAAGGTATACAAAAAAGCCTTCCCCGATTTGGGGAAGGCTTTTTTGTTTTACCGTCCGGGCCGGCCGGGGCCGCCCTGGCGACCGGTGCCGCCGCCGGGCCTGCCATTGCCGGGGCGATTGGGCGTCGCCGGGGAGGCGGGGCGCTGGGGAGCCGCGGGACGCACAGGCGCAGCGGGCCTCGGCGGCTGGGGCGCGGCGGGACGCGCAGGGGC
>CACWZP010000011.1 GCA_902765395.1 uncultured Eubacteriales bacterium | reverse complement strand
GTCCGTTGTTTCTCTTCCTGCCCATACTCTGCCTCCTGTGATGTCTCTATTCTATCACAGTCCGCAATACCTCTTTACAGAAACGTTTGAACAGGCTCCTTTTAAATCATCATTATTCAATCAATCCAGCATTGCATTAACAACCATTTTTTCCCCAACTTGATAACCTGTTTTCGTCAACAGGTATACTGTTCCGTTATTACTATTATCACGTTTTATTAGTGACATTCCTTCAAGCTGCCTTATTGCGTCTTCTATGTCTTCACGCATCTTTTTATCTGTTGGGTAAATGTCTTCACCTTTTCCAAATGAAACATGATATCCAACAATAGTATCTTTTACTTCTATCTCACTCCTTGCATTAAATGCCCTTAGGAGTATTGTTTTTGACACCTCAGACATGTCGTTTTCAGCGTGCTCTACAAGCGTTAATAGTGCAAGGTTCGTTGGAGGGTGTGCAGTTACTGGCTCAGAAGCCTTATTCCCGATGTCTTCTTCATCAAGGTTCATGAACCTACACATACTATTAAACCCATCGCTAATATGTTTTGACAACGTCCAGCCATTATACTCTTTTATAAAGTCTAAAAAATCAGGCAACTCAAGTTGTATTCTCCTCACTACTTTCAACTCTTTTATTTGATTAGTGGATTGGACTGGGTCGCCAATTCTTGCAATTTGATCCAGTAATTCCTTTTCTTGTTGCTGCCAATATAGCGTATATTTCATTTGCCCCTCATTCGAGTAAACATTGGCTGCAATGGATTCATCGCATGGATCAACAAGATACTTTTTATCTTCGTCATTAAGTACGATGTATAGAATACGGTCTTGATATCTTACGTCTTTGATGCTTTCTAATACCTCAAACATACAGTTTCTCGATTTAAGATAGTGATCGCTGATCAGCATTATTACAAAATCATGGTCTTGAATGCTTTGCATAAACTGTTTGAAGCTTTGATGATACTCAACATCTCTTATATCGCGTGATATTTTAATAATGTCCGGCAGTATAGCCCCTAAACGATTATCGATCTCATTAGCTATTCCTGTATCCTTTTGACAATACGAAAGAAAAACAGAAATACCTTCTGGCTCTTTGGTGCCGTCAACCACATCATCTGCATCAATCAAATTCAATTCTAGATAACTTCTCAATGCAACAACAAATGGTTCTATCACTTTTCGCATAAACGCAGTTATCATATCGGCATACTTATTGCTTGAAGAATAATGCTGGCCAAGTGAGAATAGCCATCTCTTTCCCTCAACTATGTATTTCATCAGCTGGTATTCAAAGTCGATTAGTTCCCTTTGATCAGACGGGAGGACGAGCTTTTCATGATATCCGAGCCGCTTAAAAACCTCTTCAAAATCGTAATCATGCTGATGGCATTCTTCGATATAGTCATGTATAAAAGCCGTTTCAGTGATGAAGTTATAGAATGCAATAATATGGACTCTTTCTTCCTCCGAGTCGATTTTCAGCATCTGTGAAGAAAGGGTTCTAAACTGTATGGAAATCTTCCTTAACTCTTTCTTAGTCATAGTATTGCACCCCCACAAGTAGGACAATAAATACCTATCTCAGCATCAAACCCAGTAACCTTAACGTCAACGCCACAACAGTTTTGGTGAATGAGCCTATATATGTTTTGTGGCTTGTATAGTTCCTTAATCGGTTCTCTCTTCGGACGATCCATCTTCATTTTCAAAAAGCCACTCTTATTGATTTCTCTCATGGCTCGCCCCAATGTTCTTTCAATCTCATCATACGCATAGTTTATCGCCATCCGCTCAGCCGCTTCAATCACTTCTTCACAATAGAATGATCCTGTATCACTTGGCAGACCGCAGACCGGGCAAAAGAAATGTAAGTATGATTCATCTTGAAAGACGGACTCGTGAAGCATGAACCTGTTTTTGCAAAAATCACATTCCATTTCTATAAATCCATCTTCGTCCAATGGAATGTTCAGCTTCATCTCCATAGTGTTCACCTTCTTCTATCGGATTGTCTGGCTAAAGAACTGCCAGGCGGTTTCGTAGTCCTGTTCTCGTCGCAGCGGTCGAAGGGGGCGTGGTATTCGATGGTGCGCTGGATGGGCCCGCTGGGCTGGGTGTCGTCGGTGATGGTGCGGGAGAGGATGCAAGTCGAGAGGATAGGTTTCATAGTGGCATCCTCAGAATTCTATCATCAATCCAGATTTGCATCAACAATCATTTTTCTCCTGCTTGGTAACCTTTTTTTGTCAATATATATTTTGTACCGTTATTGCCATTATCACGTTTAATTAATGACATTCCTTCAAGCTGCTCTATTGCATCTTCTATTTCTGCTCGCATCCTGTTATCTGTTGGATAAATGTCCTCATCTTTGTCAAATGAGACATGATAGCCAACAACGGTATTTTTTATTTCTATCGTCCCTCTTGCATTAAACGCCCTTAATAATAATGTCTTTGACATCTCAGACAAATCGTTTTCGGCGGGCTTCTCAAGCGTTAATTGTGCAAGGCTGGCGGGCGCTTGTATGGGAACTGACTCAGAAACCCTTTTTTCAATTTCTTCTAAGACAGTAAAAACGGACGGATTATTTCTGTCAGCGACAAAATCCATAAAGGTACTAATCTCATAACAAACACTTCTTGTCTTTTCTATCTCATCCTTCAAAGCCAAGAATACCAACTGATCGTTAGCTTCCTGAACTCTTGCATCCAATTCCTTACTCTTATCATTCCAATACAGTACATATTGGATTTTGTTCTCGTACACACTCTTGTCCAAAACAGCCAGCATTACACGATCCATCCAGTCGCGCTCTCTCATGATCTGTGATACTTCATACATGCACGGCAGCGATTTTAAATAACTATCTGTGATAACAAGCACAGCAAAATCACGGTCCCGTATGCTTCGCATGAATTCTGTAAAGCTTCCCCAAGATTGCAGATCCTTTTTGTCACTCACTACATGTGCTTTACCTTCCATTTTCTTTTCGAGCGCTTCAACAAAGTCAGATCCCGATGATCGGTTGTAGGATGCAAATATTGTAGGCAGGTTCACAGTCTCTCCCTCTTCCTCATCTTCTATAGTTCTTTGATCTTCCACTACTGAAGATAGCTCATCAATTGTTGAGTATAGTTCTTGTGAGGCTCGCTCAACTTCCCTTTGCTGTTCCCTTCGAAGCGTAGCCTCAGCTTTACTCTGCTTGTCGATTAGCCGTGTAAGTTTTTGCCCGGCATCCACGGCTTCCCTTTTAGCTTTGTCGCGCTTGTCCTTCAATGACTTCAGCTGACTCATTTTCGTTTTTAGCAGCGAGGCATTTTTACACTTTGAAATCTCATTTTCTTTTTTCGTGATTGCTGTCTCGTACTTTGCAACATCAGCATCAGCATTGTCTTTTTTATTCCTTGCTCTTGTGACATCCCTTTCTATTTGCCTTAATGTACTCTCAGCTGTCGATACACTCATATTAATCCTCCATTATCCTCTATGTTCAGTAAAAAAGGCCCAAGCCATCTCGTAGTCCTGTTCGCGGTCGCAGCGATCGAAGGGGGCGTGGTATTCGATGGTGCGCTGGATGGGGCCGCCGGGCTGGGTGTCGTCGGTGATGGTGCGGGAGAAGACGCAGCCGGCGGGGGCGTCCTTCATGGCGCGGGCGGCGGGATGGCGGGCGAAGTCGAGGGCGGCGGAAGCGTCTTCGATCTCCGCGTCGACGCTCAGGGTGATGCCCTCCGACTGCCACGCGCCGGGATTTTCAAAGGCCTTGCGGCTGACGCCGACGCCGGTGAGTGCATTGTTTTTTGCATAGACAATACGTCCTTTAGCGTCATAGTACGTGTTTTTCTCATGTTGTTGAAGGATGGGAAACTGTACACGATACACAGACAATAGCTGCTCTAAAGACAAGCCTATTATCTTCGCAACAATTACATCTATTTCAACCAACGCTTGTCGACGAGCATAATCATTCCGTATTGGTAGTAATGGGTTCCACTTCTCTGTTGCTTCTGCGAAAACCGTCTCCTGCAAACGTTTGTCGTCTTTGGACCAGTGTTGGTATACAAAATTGCTATTAAACACTTCTTCCCAAGCACTTCCATAATACTCAGTTAAGCAGTTTAAAAGCATAATTCTGCAACGAAGTCCCTGAATGAGAAAGTCATCTCCTTCTAAGATCGGAAGCATTCCAGCAGTATTCATTTGCAAATTTCCTTTGCCGCAAGACTTTATAAAGAAATCAAAAGGAAGCGAACAAAATCCCCCAAGCATCGTAACTGTTTCTTTTATATCGTCAAAAGCAAAGTTAATGATACCGTTTGTATGTGCAAACGCAGGTGGTAGAAGTGCAGCAACCACAGTACGTTCTCCTTCAATGTCTACCATTTTTCTTGCGCCTATCCTATAGCAATCGGTATTCAGTTTTCCCCACGGAGTATTAGGAATCCTTGATACATAGACTTTCCGATCAACTAGAGAGTAATTGCACCGCTGAATATAGTTTTTGGGTATTGCTGTTAAATCAACACTTGTATTATCGTTGTTGTTCTTACACCCAGCGTTAGAACAATTAAACAGTGGATTCGCTAAGCCTATGTGTGCTCCCGACAGAATAGTATCCTCCGGGGTTCCAAAATGGACGTTTCTAACAATCGTCTTGTCTTTCTGTGCGTTCGTTTCATCCCAAAGCATGGAAACACTAAGACGTTCTTGTCTTGTAGTAATTCTGGTTTTAATTCTTGAAAATAGTTCCAATACCTCCATATTTGATTTTGTATGAACAGCCATCAATCGTGCCTGTCGCCATTCCATAGATGCATCAAGCAGATCTGCGAACAGCATCAATTCTCTTTTTCCTATTACAGTGATCCTTTCTCTTGACCCTTTTATATTCCTTGTTCCGTCCTCATTGCGGATGTATACAGGAGCGTGGTCATCATTCTCGTAACACTCGTCAATAGTTGTAGGTGTATAGAGATTAACGATCTGGTCAAAACTGTATCGCGGATAGTTGCAATATACATTTAAGCCAAACTCTCGGCTTGTGTGTACATCTGGGAAAAGCTTCAAGGCATTGCTGAATCGAAAGTGTTTTCGGAGCATTGCGTTTAAGCTTTGCCTAAGAATATATCCTCCTTGTTCATTGAAAACACTTTCAGGATGAATTAGAGCGAACACACCCTTCGTGTTTGCATATGTCCATGACTGCGGAATAAAGCATTCATATACATTCCCTTGTAAGCCTCTCAAATCCGGATAATTCTGGATAGCATTAATGTAGTTTTGTTGTCCCGATGTACTACAATACTCATTTATGTAATCTATCCTATACTCACGATGAGAAATGACATTTCCTCTAAGACTCAGTAATTGACTCGCTGTTGTCTTTCTAACAGCAAAAATGGGCTGAGCTTCTGATAATATATCTTTCTCTTCCCATGTAACTTTGATCCATGGCGGATTACCGATCACCAGGTCAAACCCACCCCGCTCCGCGAACACGTCCGCAAACTCCAGCTCCCAGTGGAAGAAGTGCTGCTGCTTCGCCACCTCGTCGGCGATGCGCATGCGCGGGAACAGGCTGCGCAGCTGGTCGAGGTTCACCTCGCCATAGGTGTCGAAGAGGCTGTACATGTTGTCATAGAATTCATCGTCGAACATGCCGATCTGCCCGATGGACTGCTTCTTCTTTGCGGAGGCGTTGACGATGTCCACGCCCAGCAGGGCATACATGTCGAACAGGAACTCCTGCCGCGTGGGGAGCTCCTCGGCCTGGTCGATGGGCCAGAACCACAGCGCGCACCAGTAGTCCATGGCCGCCTTCAAACGGGCATAGGGGCCCGCGTTCTGCTGGTGCTCGGTCAGGTACAGGCTGTCGTAAATGCGGTCCTTCTCCCGGATGGTCAGCGGATGGTGCTGCGTGTCCTCCGGCTGGCCCCATACGGACAGCGGGTCAGTGGTCTTGCGGCTGATCTCGCCGCGGATGCGCACGTGCTCGTCCCACAGCCGGTCCACCGCGGAGGACAGCTCCAGCACGCGGTCGCACTCGTCCTCCGTCAGCGGCTTGGTGAACTTCTTGTTCCAATCCTTGATGTGGGCAATCTTCTCCGGCTCCAGGGACTTGATAACCTTGTCTGTGTAGGCGCACATGCCGGGGTCGCCCAGCAGGAAATGATAGATCTGCCGGGAGAACTTGCGCTGCTTTCCGGGCTCAATGCGCTCCGGCGCGTTGTTGTACCACACCGCCGCTCCCGCCTGCGCCCGCGCCTGGTTCAGGGTATAGCACTGCCGCCGCGCGCCGATCAGGCTGTTGCCGTTGACGATCTGCGTGCGGAACCACGGCACATAGCCGCCCTCATAGATGGAGTTCAGCCACAGCGAGACCTCGGCCAGTTCCACGGCAATGGGGTTCAGGTCGATGCCGTACACGTTGCGGTCAGCGATGAACATCTTGATGCGCTGCAGCTCCTGCACGCGCTTGTCGTGGGGCACGCTCTCGCCGATCTCCTGCTCCTTGCGGGTCAGGTAGGCCTCGGCCAGCTGGGAGACCGCCTCGTTCAGGAACGCGGCGCTGCCCATGGCGGGCTCGCAGATGGTGAGCTGGAGGATCTCGTCGGCAGTCTTGCCCTCCAGCAGCTCCTTCAGGGCATACTTCACCAGGCAGTGCGTCAGCACCTCCGGCGTGTAGTAGGACGCGGACTTCTCGCGCTCGCGCCCGGCCAGACGGTAGATGAACTCGCCCTTGGGATGGATGCGCAGGTCGGAGACGGGGTTGTTCTCGTCCACGCGCACGCGCTCGTCCTCGTCATATTGATCCAGCTCCGCCTGGGTGACGAAGTAGCCGACGTCCAGGTCGTCCACCTTGTCGCCCTTCTTCTTCACCTCGTACAGGTCTTCCTCGGCAAAGAAGCCGCGGTAGGACAGCAGCGCCTCATACACGCTGCCCAGCTGGTTGATGCCCAGGTTGGAATAGCTGATGCGGCCGCGGCGCTGGCCACGCCCACCGCGGGACAAGCTCATCAGGTTGATGATCTGCATGAGCTTTCCGTTGCGCAGGTGGGCCTTTTCGATCAGCGCTGTGCGCTCAGGATCGAAGATGTGGGCCTTCAGCGGGTCGATGACAAATACGCCCTTCTGGGAATCGGAATAGTGGATCAGATCCCTTTCGGCAGGGAAGCCGTTATAAACCAGGCTGAACAGCTTGTCCAGACTGGTCTTCAGGAAGCTGCCTTCCTCGTCGATCTCGCCATCGCCCTCGGCCTGTTCGCAGATCTCCCGCAGGCTCTCAAAGGAATAGCCGGATTCATAGGTCTGTGCCTTCATGGGGGCATAGCCCAATTCCGGCTTGGCCTCGATGAACAGCATGAACATGATGCGATACATGTAGCGGAGGCACTGTATCGTGAGCTCGTTCGCCAGATCACGGCCAAACACGGCGACATGCTGGCGCTCCTTCATATCGTAGACAACTTCGTTGCCCAGAATCTCGATGCACTGACGCAGGGCATATTTGAGATCACGCGAAACCCCGGAGGCATGCTTGTGGCTGTTGTCGTCCAACACGTCCAACAGGCATCCGCCGTCCGCAGGGCAGAGGGATTCGGCGTGCAGCAGCACCGCCATGGCCTGCAGCGTCGATTCCTCATTGCGCCCAAATATCTCGTCCAGATCAAACAGCAGAAAGCGCTTTTCATTCCACTTGTTGCGGTCGATCAGGGCGATCTGGCTGTCGTTAATCAGTAGGATCCAGCGCGGGCTCTCGTCCAAGTCATATAAAAGTTTCCCCAGCAGCTCTTCTATCGGCACGCGAATCAGCGCTTCACCGTCGAAGGGGATGTCATGGTCGGGCCGCAGGTCCGCCGCGAAGGGGATGTAGTTCAAAATATCGGCACTGTCTGCCTCATCTTCATTTTCGACAGACAGTTCTTCCTCCCACCTGGGTGAAACCACGATGGTCCAGAGCAGAGGCGCGCCGTTTGGCTTGTTGACCTCCATGGCAATCGGCACCTTGACCAGGCTCATGCCGGGGAGCTCGACGAGCTCCGGTTTCAAGGCTGCCGTGTCATAGCCCAGGGCAGACAGCAGTTCGCGGGCGATCTCCGCGATTCCTCTTTCCAGGGCATCATTGCCGCGCCTGCGCTCCAGACGATTGCGAATCATGAAATACCGCTTGCCAGCGTCGCGCAGCAAGGCCCAGGGCGTGCGCTGCTCCGTGCCCTGTGCCGCGTCCCGCCAGGCTTTTATGGTACCGGCGGCATTCTCCTCAAAGATGGAGGCAAAATAGTGGTTGGTATAGTATTCATTCCGGTTTTTGATGCCCGTCAGATCCATGCTCATGCTTCTACCCCCATGAAGGCTGCGACGACGCGGATATAGGGAACATTCTCAATTTCCATGCTCTCGTCAACCCATGCGTAAAACTCATCAAATATCTGATCGATGTGGCGCTGCTCAGCATCCTGGCGTTTTTCCTTGCCAAAGAAGGAGAGCTGTTCATACTTCTCCTGCAGATGGCTTTCATGTCGGGCCTTCAGCGCCTCCAGTTTGCCGTACTCCGCAAAGATGGCATCCTCGTTCATAGCCCTGTATGTATTGTAGGTGGCTGTCATGTGCGCCTTTGCCTGCTGCACGACCTCTGGAAGAAGGCGGGAGACCCGCTGCGCATCCTCATCGGCCACGCGATCGGAATTGGGCTGACTCGCGTCATTGAAGTGCGTCATAGCAATCACTTCATCCATGGGGATGAGGCGATCAAATCGCCCGTCTACAAAATGAACCCCGAACCACTCATCCACAAGGGGGGCAGACCGCTTGTTGGGGATGGTACCTGCGATGCAGAACACGACCTCTCCGCTCTTCAGTGAAGGCACACCAACCAGCGGCGCTTCCTGCCGGCCGAAGAATTGCCCGGCTTTATCGTTGGCCCACTGCATGATGGGGTGCTGACGCCACAGATAGTGCACCTTCGGCCAGCTGTCTTCCTCCAGCGCGTTTTGCAGGCTCCGGCGGTTTTCCCGCGCCACGAAGCCCTTGTCAGAGGACAACATCAGCCAGTCGTCGATGCTGGGCGTGGCCTCCGGCGGCAGAACATTGCGAAAGCGCCGCTGCATGTCCTGTGTCCAGCGCACCTCAAAGCCCTGTGTGTCGTGAAGGGGCTGTATTTTGTAGGGTCGCTCCTGGGCCAGCAGACGAACAGTGCCTTCCAGGAACGCTCCGTCAGACATCAGGGTGTAATCGTCCACCGTCTCTGCGACTGTGGAAGCGCTGGGGGAAGAATCATCCGCCGCCGTGGACGTGTCGTCAAGAAGATCCGCGAACAAATCCTCCAGGGAAGCACTTTCATCGATCGTCAATTCCTGCTCGAAGGCTTCTGCGGTGCTCTCCTCCATGGCGCGATAGGTCAGCTGCTCCTCGGCGTCCTGATCATACAGGTTCATGAGCGCACCCACGTCGCCAATGTTCTTGTTAGCCTCCGCTTCCTTGCGGATCAAAACCTGGAGGATACGCATGTCGCCCCGAATCTCCTCATTGGTGGATCGTGTAACCATGTATCGGATGTCCGGCGACACCTTCTGCCCATAGCGATCCACGCGGCCATTCCGCTGCTGGAACACCATCAGCGACCACGGGATGTCAAAATGAATCATCCTGTGGCTGAGATAGTGCAGGTTGATGCCCTCAGAGGCAACATCGCTGGCAACGAGAATGCGTACAGGCGCTTCATCACGGCCGAATTCTTCTACGATTTTCTGCTGATCGATATCGCTCATACCGCCGTGCAACCGCTGAACCGCTGCGGCGGGAAGGTGAAGATCCTGTATAAGCTGCTCGGCCAGCCAGCGCATGGTTTCAATACGTTCGGTGAAAATGACCAGGCGGTCATCCGCCGCCCGATAATTCCAGCCGTATTCCGGGTCGCGGAGAAGCTTCAGCAATTCCTGGTAGCGTGAAAAGTCCTGTGGGCTGATGTCCTGAAGCGCACGCTCCAGAATGCCGAGAGCATGCTGCTCCTTTAAGGCATCCTCTGTGCCTTCCTTCGCCAGACGGCCCATGCGCGCCTGAACGGATTTCAGGCACGCGGCAGGGCTGGAGAACATGGCCTTCTTGAACGTCATGTCTCGCAGCTTTCCATTTTCTGTCTTTGGAAGCAGGGATTCGTAGGTCAGGAAAGCCTCCAGCGCCGCTTCCTCCTTTGGCGTTGCGGTGCAGGGCACTTCGGCAATGCGCCTTTCCTTGAAGCCTCCCATTGCCTGATCCTGAATGTCCTTCTTGAAGCGGCGTATGAACAGGCCCTTGATGTCATCGCCATTGTCCTTAATATCCTGCTCCGTGTAATTATCTGGATCGGGAATGGCGGTGGGATCCAACATGTTCATCAGAGAAGCGAAGGAACGCGCGCTGCCATCGTGAGGCGTAGCAGAAAGCATGATAAGGGTGTCGCTCCGGCTGGAGAGAAGGTCTGCCAGTCGAGCGCGCTGCGAATTGCTGTTGCCACGCTTGGCTACATTGTGAGCTTCATCGATCACGATGATATCCCACCGGGCATGCTCCAGGTGGACTCGGTATTCGCTATCCCTTTTGATCGTGTCGATGGAGACGATGGTCTTATCGTAATAGTGAAAGGGGTTATGATTGCTGGGAAGATCGCGCCGGATGCGCTGAATCTTTGCAGAATCCAGGCTGATCAAGGGAATGGAAAAGCGCTCCCACATCTCCTTTTGAAACTGGGCCATCATGCTCTTAACCGTGACGACGAGAATGCGACGCCCTTTCCCTCGAGCGATGAGCTCACTGATCAGAATACCTGCTTCAAGCGTTTTGCCCAGACCGACGCCGTCTGCCATCAGAATCCGCTGGCGTGGGCGGGCAAGGCTCATGGCCGCAGGCTCCAGTTGGTAGGGCATGACATCCATTACGGCATGATGCCCGATGTGCAGCTTGGCATCAGTGGGGATTTTTTGACGCCACTGGCTCTCCAAGAACAGGCGTGAACGCACAAAACGAGAGGATTTGTCGGGAACCAGCGTAGTTTTGGCAGGATCAATAACCACGACCTTCTCAAGGTCGCTAATAAAGTACGCAGTCTTATCTCTGACTAGAGGAGACAGCCCAACACATTGCAGTGTATAGGTTTTAAAGCTATTGGAATCACACTTCCGAATCATCCATTCTTCATCACGGATGATGACGCGCATTCCTGGTGCAAACTTCATCATCGATACTCCTCCTGTCTACGTTACAGGCAATATATAGTAATTATACCAAAGTTAAAGCCCGGTTGCAATCATAATACAAAAAACAGGACCTGATCTTTCAATCAAGTCCTGTCGTCGTTGGTGGAGCATACCGGATTCGAACCGGTGACCTCTACAATGCGAATGTAGCGCGCTAGCCAACTGTGCTAATGCCCCTAATTATGCTGCCGAATTTTGTACAGTTTCGACAAACTGTTTCGTGGGTGTTATCAGCTTCATTGGGATGTAGAAACGACGGTTCGTTCTAGCCAACTGTGCTAATGCCCCAAATTATGCTGTCGAATTTTGTGCAGTTTCGACAAACTGTTTCGTGGGTGTTATCAGCGCCATTGGGATGTAGAAACGACGGTTCGTTCTAGCCAACTGTGCTAATGCCCCAAATTATCCTGCCGAATTTTGTACAGTTTCGACAAACTGTTTCGTGGGTGTTATCAGCGTCATTGGGATGTAGAAACGACGGTTCGTTCTAGCCAACTGTGCTAATGCCCCACGCGGTCGATGCATCGCATCGAACAGAAGATATTATAGCATGTTTGGCCGGGAAATGCAATAGTCGGAATGTAAATTTTCGTCAGGAAGGGGATGTGCGAATACGGCTTGACAGGGCGTGCCAAAATGCAATAAAATAGAGTAGGGATTTTGTGGGCCGGCGGGTTCGGCGCGCAAATCCACACGAGACACGAGGAGCATGGAAGCTATGGCGAACGCGCGGCGGTTCAGGCATCTGGCGGCCCTGATGGGGGCGCTGGCGGTTTTGTGCTGCCTGTTTACCGGCATGGCGGAGAGCGGCGAGACGGCCAGCAGCCTGGCCATCGAATTCACGGTGCAGCCCGGCGTGATGGTGTCGCCCCAGGACGTGACCATGACCTTCGTGATCGAGAACGTCACGGACCGGCCCGTGCGCAACGTGACGCTGTCGTCGGCGGACGGCCAGCTGTCCGAGCCCATCGGCCAGATCGGCCCGGGCGAGAGCCAAACGCTGGTGCGGCCCCACGCCGTGACGGAGGAGGAGCTCTCCGCCGGGGAGATCACCTACACCGTCAGCCACGACCCGATGATCGCCGGGGAGGCGAAGATCAACTATCCGCTCAGCGCCCGGATCGCCCGGGGCGAGGCGCTGCCGGCGGTGGATTTCACCCGCCAGCTGTCCTCGAACTACGTGAGCGCGGGCGGGCTGGTGACGGTGACCTACCGCATCGTGAACACCGGCAATGTGGCCCTGACGACGCTGCGCATCCGGGACGGCCTGGGCGACTTCACCGGGCGGCTGGAGCGGCTGGACGTGGGCGAGGCCAAGACCTTCATCAGCCGCGTGACGCTGAACGAGGCGGCCCAGTCCGCACCGGTGCTGGAGTACGCCGGGCCCTCGGGCGAGACCGTGTCGAAGGCCCTGGAGGCGCTGCCCATCGGCATGGCCGACAGCGCGCTGGACCTGTCCTTCTCCGTGGGGCACACGGTTTTCGAGGACGGCACGGCGGACGCGGTACTGATCCTGACCAACACCGGCAACGTGGATTACACGGGCGTGACGGTGCTGGACGACGTGTACGGCGGGGTGATCGCCGACGCCCTGACGCTGCCCAGCGGCGGCGCGCCGGTGGAGGTGAGCCACACCTATCCCCTGCGGGGCGAGGGCGAGTATCGCTGGCGCGTCACGGGCATGAGCGGCGCGGGCGAGGCGCTGGATCTGCGCACGGAGACGCTGACGCTGTCCGGCGAGAGCGACGAGCCGCGGGTGGCCATCAGCCTGGAAGCCGTGCCCCGCACGCCCAGGATCAACCGGGCCGGGCAGGTGACCTTCGACTTCACCATCGCCAACGACGGCAACGTGATGGCCAGGGACGCGCTGCTCTACGAGGTGAACCGGGGCGAGATCCGCCGGCTGGCTGTGGTGCCCACGGGCGCGCCCTCGGTGTGCAGCGCGGGCTACGAGGTGACGGAAGACGACCAGTTCGTGTTCTGCCTGAACTACACCGACGCCGATGGCCGCCAGCGCACCGTGTCCACCGAGCCCATCGACGTGGCCATCGTCCCCGACGGCGTCAGCCCCGAGCAGGTGGGCCGCGCGGGCATGGACTTGGAGGGCGAGTCGGTGAAGCTGGGCGGCAACAGCGCCACATTCTACATCCTGCTGATCATCGCGGGCGCGGCGCTGATCGTGATGGTCACCATACTGGCCGTGGCCTCCCTGCGGGCACGGGGCGAGAAGCTGAAGCGCCTGGCCGCGGAGAAGCAGCGGGCGAAGGCCGAGCTGGGCCGGACCGGCTCCATCCCGGCGGTGAAGGCGCCGAAGAAAAAGAAGAAGAAATAGCTTGATTTCATATCAGAAAGACTAACTATTAAATGTCAAGGGGGAAAAGGAGGAAAATGAAGATTTTTCCAAAGGAGCCCCGCCGCCCTTGACAAACAGCATTCAAATGCTGGAGCAAAGGCAGCGAGGGCGACGGAGGGAATAGCAAAACAGACGCAGGCGCCCTCGCCAAGACAGTATAGCATTTGAATGCTTCGGTTTGCCAAGGGTACGCTTCGCCGGCTCAGTGCGAATATGAAGGCTCAGGCTCCGAAGAGAATAGCTGGGTTACGTCACCGAGCAGTAAGGCTTTCCGGAGCGTTGCAAAGCAAAGATCAGGCGAACCAGTTTCTTTGCAGCGTGAGAAATAGCGACGTTGTAGTGTTTACCCTCAGCGCGTTTCTTGGCAAGGTAGGTAGCGAATGAGTTATCCCAGATGCAGACGTACTTTGTAGCATTGTAGAGCGCGTAACGAAGGTAACGAGAGCCGCGCTTTTCCATATGCGCATAGGCGTTGTCCAGCTTGCCGGACTGATAGGTAGACGGTGACAGACCGGCATAGGCCAACAGTTTGTCAGGCGAGGCGAACCTTGAGAAGTCACCAATCTCAGCGAGGATCATCGCGCCCATGCGATAGCTGATACCGGGGATGGTGAGGATGGGAGAAGCGATTTCGTCCATCATCTGTTTTAGGGCGGCTTCAATCTCATTGATTTCGGCATCCAGTTCACGGATCAGGCGGATGGTATGCTGGAGTTCAAGAGACTTGGCGGGCATGACAGAGCCAATGGATTGCCGAGCAGCATCCCGAAGTGCAACGGCCTTGGAGCGATCATAGCGACCTTTGGAAGCAGTTGAGAGCAGACTGGTCAGATGTGCGAGGTGGCAGGAAGCGATCTGTTTCGCGCCGGGCAGTTCGGCAAGCAGGGCATAGACGGATGTCATGTGGAGCGTGGGAACGAGCCGTTCCAATTCCGGGAAGAGAATGTTGACCAGACGGGAAACGGATTGCTTTAGCCTGGCACGCTCTCGGACCTTGTCAAATCTGTATCTGGATAGTGACTTTAGCTCCTCATTGTGGTATGATATAGCCGTGTAGGACGAGAGGACTACACCGGACATCATCATAGCTGCAATGGTGCGCGCATCGACACGGTCTGTTTTGGTCCGGCGAAGACTGGTAGATTTACGGAACAGATTGGTGTGAAGCGGGTTAATGACGAAGGTGGCGAGACCTTTGTCGAGGAGAAATCCGAGGATGTTGTAGCTGTAATGACCGGTGGCCTCGAGTCCTACTTTTACTTTGCTCAAATCAGGTGCTACGGATTTGATCCTTTGAAAAAGCAGCTTGAAGCCGTCCAGGTTGTTCTGAATGGTGAACACATTCGCCAGGACTTCTCCGTCTGAGGAAACGATTGTGCAGTCATGCTTGTCCTTGGAAACATCGATACCGACGTAGATCATGAAGCAACCCTCCATTGTATTATTGATGCTGCTGGGGACCACAGTACCGCTTGCCCTTGTAACCTCGTTCTACATCAACCGTCTGCCCGGTATCTAACTGATTAACATTCCGACAAGGGGCTGTGGTTGGAGCCTTTCTGAAACCGTCTCGCGGTAGGAACATTAAACCAATCCACAGCATCCCCAACAGTGTAGCACAGCTCTTGGAGAGGAGCTTAATAAACTACTACTCTATAATACGAGGATCATATTATGGATACCGACGGCAACCGATGGCTTAAATTCAGGAGCGGCTCGGAGGTTCGCGGGCCGCAGGAGGCGCTGACGGACGAATTCGCCGAGAAGCTGGGCTATGTCTTTGCTCTGTGGCTGGCAGAGAGGCTGGAGAAGGACCCGAAGGCCCTGGTGCTGGCCGTGGGCCGGGACGAGCGCCCCTCGGGCAAGCGCCTGCTGGCCGCGCTGAGCAAGGGCCTGCTCGCCGCGGGCTGCGACGTGCGGGACTGCGGCCAGTGCGCCGCGCCGGCGCTGTTCATGGCGGCCCAGGGCGACGCCGACGGCGCGGTGATGGTCACCGCCACCCCCGCCCGGGACGCGCTGAACGGCTTCAAGTTCACCACGAGCAAGGGCGGCCCGGACAGCGCGGACGTGAAGGACATCCTGCGCCGCGCCGCGGACGCGGAGGTGCCCGAGCGGCTGGTCGTGGGGCCGGACACCGCCACCCGCCGCTACTACGAGCACCTGCGCCGGGTGGCCGCGAAATACCTGGAGGACGACGCCCTGAAGCCCCTGCTGGGCCTGCGGGTGATCGTGGACGCCCGCGGCAGCCTGGGCGCTGAGTACGCCCGCTTCCTGGAAGCGCTGGGCGTGGAGACCGAGGGCAGCCTGACCGCCCCCTCCCCCATCTTCACCGACCCGGAGGCTCCCGAGACGCTGGCCGCGCTGGCCGGCGCCGTGGCGGATAAGCGCGCCGACCTGGGTGTGGCCTTCACCGCCGACGGCACTCGCGCCTTCTTCGTGGACCGGGACGGCCGGCCCATCGCCCAGAACCGGCTGATCGCGCTGGTGGCGGCCATGCTGCTGGACGCCGCGCCGGGACTGACCTTCGTCACCGACAGCGTGACCTCCTCCGCCCTGTCGGCCTTCATCGCCGAGTGGGGCGGCATCCACTACCGCTTCAAGCGGGGCTATCGCAGCGTGATCGACGAGGCCGTCCGGCTGAACGCCGAGGGCATCAACTGCCCCATCGCCATGGAAACCAGCGGTCACGCCGCCTTCCGGGAGAACGGCTTCATGGACGACGGGCTGTACCTGGCCACGCGGCTGATCTGCGAGGCGCTGAACCGCAAGCGGGAGGGACACGACCTGATTGAGCTGGTCGACGGCCTGCAGGAGCCGGTGGAGAGCGCGGAGCTGCGCCTGCCGGTGCTGCCCTACGAGGACTGGGACCCGGAGGAGGAGGTGCAGGCCATCGTGGAGGGCATCCTCTCCCACACCCTCACCCATCCCGAATGGCAGATGGCCCCGGACAACCGCGAGGGCGTGCGCATCACCTTCAACCTGGACGGCGGTGTAAACAACGCCTGGTTCCAGCTGCGCATGTCCGTGCACGACCCGGTGATGGTGCTGAACGCCGAGAGCGCCATCCCCGGCGGCGTGAAGCGCATCCTGAACGCGCTGTACGAGCTGATCCGGGACACGGAATACGTGGATCTCAGGCTGCTGAAAGAAGCGCTGTGAACCTGAAGGCGGCTTCCCCGCAGGGGGAAGCCGTTTTTATGCACAAATCCGCCTTTTGCCCCTTGTCCCGGGCGTTAAGTTTATGGTATAATGATAGTTGGGAGTGAATGTGCGCATCCGCTCAATTCTGTATCGAAATATTATAGACAGGAGTGCATTCCAATGAGCAAAGAAAACCTGGTCGTCAACGCGATCCGCATCCTGGCCGCCGAGGGCGTTCAGAAGGCGAAGTCCGGCCATCCCGGCATGCCCATGGGCGCGGCACCCGCCGCCTACGCCATCTGGGGCAAGGAGATGAAGCACAACCCGGCCGACCCCAAGTGGCCCAACCGTGACCGCTTCGTGCTGTCCTCCGGCCACGGCTCCATGCTGATGTACAGCCTGCTGCACCTGTTCGGCTACGGCCTGACCATTGAGGACCTGAAGCAGTTCCGCCAGTTCGGCAGCCTGACCCCCGGCCATCCCGAGTACGGCCACACCCGCGGCGTGGAGACCACCACCGGCCCCCTGGGCCAGGGCATCGCCAACGCGGTGGGCATGGCCATGGCGGAGAAGCACCTGGCGGCGAAGTTCAACCGCGAGGGCTACAACGTGGTGGACCACTACACCTACTGCATCCTGGGCGACGGCTGCATGATGGAGGGCATCAGCCATGAGGCCTGCTCCCTGGCGGGCACCCTGGGCCTGAACAAACTGATCGCCGTGTACGACGACAACGAGATCTCCATCGAGGGCAACACCGACATCGCCTTCCGCGAGGACGTGCCCGCCCGGTTCCGCGCCTACGGCTGGAACGTGATCGACGTGAAGGAGGGCAACTGCTACAAGCAGGTGGACGCCGCGCTGAAGCTGGCGAAGAAGTCCGACAAGCCCACCCTGGTGGTCACCCACACCGCCATCGGCTACGGCTCCCCCAAGCAGGGCATGAGCTCCGCCCACGGCGAGCCCCTCGGCGAGGAGAACATCGCCATCACCAAGAAGAACCTGGGCTGGCCCTGCGAGGAGCCCTTCGGCGTGCCGGAGGAGGTCTATGAGTGCACGGCCAAGACCATCGAGAAGGGCAAGAAGGCCCAGGCCGAGTGGGAGAAGCTGTTCAAGGAGTATTCCGAGAAGTTCCCCGAGCTGCGGGCCGAGTGGGACGTGTGGTTCAGCGATGAGCTGCCCATCGACCTGACCAAGGACGAGGAGCTGTTCGCCTTCGAGGGCAAGGCCGCCACCCGCAATTCCAGCGGCGTGACCCTGAACCGCCTGGCCGAGCGCATCCCCAACCTGTTCGGCGGCTCCGCCGACCTGGCGCCCAGCAACAAGAGCAACATGAAGGGCAAGGGCGACTTCTCCGCCGAGACCCCGGACGGCCAGAACATCCACTTCGGCGTGCGCGAGCATGCCATGGCCGCCATCTGCAACGGCATCAAGCTGCACGGCGGCCTGCGGCCCTACTGCGCCACCTTCTTCGTGTTCTCCGATTACATGAAGAACGCCATGCGCATGGCCAGCATCATGAACCTGGGCATCCCCTACATCCTCACCCACGACTCCATCGGCGTCGGCGAGGACGGCCCCACCCACCAGCCCATCGAGCAGCTGGCCGGCCTGCGCGCCGTGCCCGGCATGATCGTGTACCGCCCCGCAGACAGCAAGGAAGTGGCGGCGGGCTGGATCGCGGCCATGACCGAGAAGCACCCCGTCTGCCTGGTGCTGACCCGCCAGGACCTGCCCCTGTACGACAAGAGCGGCCTGGACGCGCTGAAGGGCGGCTACATCCTCTCCGACAGCGAGAAGGCCACCCCCGACGTGCTGCTGATGGCGTCCGGCTCCGAAGTGGAGCCCTGCGTTGAGGCCCAGGCGCTTCTGAAGGCGGAAGGCATCGACGCCCGCGTCATCTCCATGCCGTCCTTTGAGCTGTTCGACCAGCAGAGCGAGGAGTACAAGGAGTCCGTGATGCCCAAGGCCGTGCGCGCCCGCGTGGCCGTGGAGGCCGCCGCTACCTTCGGCTGGCACAAGTATGTGGGCCTGGACGGCGCGGTGGTCGGCCTGGATCACTTTGGCGCCTCCGCTCCCTACAAGTTCCTGTTCAAGGAGTACGGCTTCACCGGCGAGAACGTGGCCGCGACCGCCAAGAAAGTTCTCGGCTGACCCAAGCGACACGACAAAGCCCCGCATCCATTCGGATGCGGGGCTTCTTTATATATGCGTCCTCAGATCGCCCGCTCGATGGCGTCCTTCACCGACTGGGGCAGGTCCAGCAGCACGGACAGGTGGTACAGCGCCCAGCGGGCGTCGTTCTTGTACTGCTCGTTGTAGGTGATGTCGCAGCTGTAATTCTCCAGCACCCGGGCCTCATAGCCGTAGGCCTGGCGATAGAAGGCGGCCATGCAGTTGTAGTCCACCTGGCCCCAGCGCTGGTGGTAGGCGGAGGTGACGATGGTGTAGGTGGACACGCCCTGCTGGCGCATGATGGCGAAGGTCTTTTCGGCGTTCTGGGCCGTGGACATGGCCTCCTCGTCGATAAAGATGCGGGAGGCGTCGATGCCGCACTTCTCGGTGAGATAGGCCTTCATCACGCCGCCCTCGGTGTGCATCTTGGGGTTGTTGGAGCCGGTGGGCCCGCCGGTGCAGACCAGGATGGTGTTGGGGAAACTGCGGGCGGCGGCCGCTGCGGCGTCGCAGCGCTTCACCAGCTCATCCGCCATCCCGCCGTTTTGCAGCTTGTAGCCCAGCACCACGAAGGCGTGGGTGGGGCTGTCAGGGATGGCCGTGCCCTCCAGGGCCGTGGCGCGCTGGCCGCCGTCGTGGATGTACATGGGGTAGTTTGCATCGGCGTAGACCGCCATCCAGTGATCCGCGATCATCTCGGCCACGGCGCGATCACTCTCGCTCAGGGCCCCGATGGCATCCACCACGCCCTGCACGGCCTCGGCGTCGCCCGGCTGGGGGTTTTCATGGGCGTGGATCAGGTTGATGAGCAGCCGGCCGAAGTTCATCTCGTTCTCGTCGGAGATGTGATACACCTCCGCCCGGGCCGCCGCGCAGAGCAGCAGCGTCAGGGCGAGGATCATTGCGGCGATCCTGTGCTTCATGGCGATTCTCCTCACAAATGAATACAGGGGCGGCGCAATGCCGTCCCCGCTTATGTCTTATCTCCGTCTTCCGAACAGCGCCTGCAGTCGGCTGACGCTGCCCCGCGACTGGGCTTCCTTCAGCGCCCGGGCGTATTTCACGCTGTTCGGGTTCTGGTGGGCGGCCACGGACAGGTAGATCAGCGCCTTCTGGGTATCGCTCTGGTGCAGCAGCACCCAGCCGAACAGGTAGTTCCACTCGGCGCATCGGGTGCCCAGGCCCATCAGCAGCTTGCGCGCGGACTGGTACTGGCCGTCGTCGATCAGCGCCTGCGCCCGCTTGAGCGCCTCGTCCTCGCTGGCGGCGGAGACCTTCGCGTCCCGAAGGCCGTTCAGGCACAGCCTGTAGGCGGCGTTGATGTCGGCCATCTTTTCGTTGGCCCAGTCCCGCTCGGGGCCGGGCAGGAAGCGGTCCGGATGCCAGCGGCGCGCCAGCTCGCGATAGGCCGCGCGAATCTCGTCCCGCGTGGCGTTCGCCGGGATGTTCAGCACCTCGTAGCCGTTCAAGCCGCTTCACCTCGCCTTCTTCTGCATTTTACGTAATAACTTCTATAATATGCGCATTATAACATCCCCGTCTGTTCATTGTCAAGATTTCGACCATTAACAGGCTGTGGCGGTTTGGTTGATTATGCGTATCAAAGCCAAAATATTATTTCTAAATTGTTAAATTTATTTCTGAACCGAAATTTCCAGCCTTTTGCCCTTTACTATTTTGAAAAAAATGACTATAATAGTACTACAGAAAGCGAATTATGTCTAAATCTGTCGATAAAAGGTCGTGATTGACGTGAAAATACCGAAAATGCAGAAAAAGCCGTCGAAGGGGCGGACGGCAAACAAGCGGCCCCGCGACTTCCGCAGCCTGAAGACGGCGCTGTGGCTGCTGGTACCCCCGGTAGGACTGACTCTGATGTGGCGGCCCAGCTGCCGCTGGCCGATGGCGCTGAAGGCGGGCATTTCCGCCGCGATGGTGGTGGCGCTGGCGGCGGTGTTCATCGTGCCCACGCCCAAGACCGCCGCGAACGGCGGCATCGAGCTGGTGACCAACAAGCCCGAGGTGGAGGTCTACGGCCCGGATCTGCCGAACTTCATCGTGCCCGGCTACACCAACGACCAGACCGAATCCATCATCGTGCCCGGCGTGGAGAACGACGTGCACTACGTCTACGCCGCTGACGGCGCGGAGTGCTACCACGAGTACAAGTGCAAGTTCGCCTTCGCCAGCTCCCAGCGGCTGACCACCTACGAGGCCTACTACCTGGGCTTCAAGCCCTGCGGACGCTGCAAGCCCCCGATCTACGATCCCGTCACCGGCACCCTCACCTTCCAGGAGCACGGCGACGACTACGATCCCAGCTGAGTCGGCCGTGCCGACGGCCATTTGCTGCCGCCTTTCTACACAAGCATCCTGCCCCATTGATTCAAGGGCAGGATGCTTGCGTTTGCGGGGGTATATTATATGGTTCTCCACGGAAGCCTGGGGAATTGGGGAAGCCCCCCTCTCCGCCCTGCGGGCACCTCTCCCCCTCACGGGGGAGAGGCAAGAGGAATGGAGCTTTGCGGCAGCCTTGGCTCGCCCCGTGAGGGGGAGAGCTGGCAGACGAAGGCTGACTGAGAGGGGTATTCCCCGGGCAAATGTGATGAGCCAGTTTATTTACCATTTGCTTCCTTCATCACTGATTCAAGAGCAGGAAGCCCTTGTTTTGACCCGCAGGGGCGCCCGCTCAGCCTTCCCCATAGGGAAGGTGCCAGCGTGAACGCTGATGGATGAGGTCGCTTGCCTTCTGCCGCAACGCATCCCGATTCAAGGCGGACGGCGAAGCGCCGCCCCTGCCCCGTCTTTGCGCGATCCCGATCCCCCCGCTGATCCCGCCGCGATATGGGCAGTTCACGCATTGCGCGCATACATAAGGAGCGCGGCACACATGTGCCGCGCTCCTCTTTCCCCTTGCGATCAGCCGACCGCGACCTCCTTGACCGCGCCGCTGTAATCATAGATCACAGCGCCGGGGTTGCCCGCGCCGTCCATGTTGTCATAGGCGCAGCGGATGCCGTCGCTGGTCAGCTCGATGCTGTACAGCCAGGTGGCGTCGCTGCCGGAATCGGACTGCCACAGCACGTTGCCGTTGGCGTCAATGGCCACGGGATCGGGGCCGTGGAAGCCGCCGATGTACATGATTCCGTTGCCGGGCACCACCGCGTGGCACAGGCCCGCGCCCAGGTTCTGGGCGTCCTTGCTCAGCAGCCAGCGGACGGAGCCGTTGGCGGCGTCGATGGCCGCCAGGCCCTGCTGGGCGTTGTACAGCATCACCAGCGGACGCGCCGCGATGCCGCCGATGAAGGCGTCGGTCATGTTCACTTCGCCGATCTCGTCGACGGCGGTTTCCTGCATCCAGATCGGGCTGCCGTTCTCGTCCAGGGCCGCCACGGCCAGGTATTCGCGATTCTCCTGGAAGATGCGGCGGGCGATGATATGGGCGTTCCCAGCGGTTTCATCCAGGATCACGCTGTCGCTCTCATAGCCGGAATCGTCGGTGATACCGGCGATCGGCGCGTTCTCCACGGCGGGCAGCTCGATGGCTTCCGCGACGGGAGCCGCTTCAACGGGAGCTTCCTCCACAGGCGCCTCCTCAACGGGAGCTTCCTCCACAGGCGCTTCCTCAACGGGAGCTTCCTCCACAGGCGCTTCCTCCACAGCCGCCGCCACCGGCTCGTCCACGACGATCGGCTCGTCCTCGGGAACGTCGTCCACCGCCAGCTCCGGCTCGCCCTCGGGCACCGGATCGTTGGCGGGATCATACTCTTCCACATCCGCGGAAGCGGCGTCCGGCGCGGGCTCCTCTACGATCGGGGCCTCCTCCACGGGCGCTTCCTCCACGGGAGCGGCCTCGGCAGGCGCTTCCTCGGCGGGAGCGGGCTCCGCGGGCGCTTCCGCCACGGCGGGAACGGCCGTCTCGCCCACGACCTCCAGGAAGTCGCCGCGGATATAACCGGCAATGCCCTCGTAAACCACCGCGTACCATTCAGGCGCGCGCGGGCACTTCTGGCAGCCCACCAGCACCGCGCCCAGCGGGGCGTGGCTGACGACGGTGGCGTTGGTGGTGGGATACTCGCGGATATTCACGCGCGTGGTGCACTTGATGACGCGCATGTCCAGCGTCTCTCCTTCAGCCAGCGCAAAGCCCATCAGCAGGCACGCGACCACCAGCAGACACGCCAAAAGCCTCTTCATCATTACAGGTTCCCCCTCTATCGTAAGTTCCGGCATCGGGTTTCACCCACGCCTTTGGTTATAGTATACCTTGTTTTAACTTTCCCGTCAACCAAAATCCCGGGCAGAGGGTTTAAAAAAGTGTGGCAATCGCCCCGTTTGCATGAATCGCGTCAAATGCGGCCACAATACCACATATAAAATGCCATGCTGTCATAAAGGATGTGAACAACCGCATGAAGGCGATCATCATGGCGGGCGGCGAGGGCACGCGGCTGCGGCCGCTGACCTGCGACTGTCCCAAGCCGATGATTAAGCTGATGAACCGTCCCGTGATGCAATACGCGCTGGCGCTCTTGAAGCAGCACGGCATCACCCAAATCGCGGCCACCCTGGGCTACCTGCCCGACGCCATCATGGACTGCTTCGGCGCCGGGGACGCCTTTGGCGTGGACCTGCGCTATTTCATCGAAAAGACGCCGCTGGGCACCGCCGGGGGCGTGAAGCAGGCCTCGGCCTTCCTAGACGAGACCTTCGTGGTGCTGTCCGGCGACGGCATCACCGACCTGGACATCGCCGCCGCCGCAGAGTATCACCGGCGCAAGGGCGCGCTGGCCACGCTGGTGCTGAAGCGGGCGGACAACCCGCTGGATTACGGCGTGGTGCTCACCGGCGCGGACGGCCGGGTGAGGTCCTTCCACGAGAAGCCGGACTGGAGCGAGGTGGTGTCCGACACGGTGAACACCGGCATCTACATCCTGGAGCCCCAGGCGCTGGAACACATCCCCGACGGACACCCCTGCGACTTCGGCCACGACCTGTTCCCGGCGCTCGTAAAGGCGGGATTGCCGGTTTACGGCTATGTGATGGAGGGCTACTGGTGCGACATCGGCGATGTGCGGGCTTACCTGGCCGCCCATGCCGACGCCCTGGAGGGCCGCATCCGCGTGGAGGGGCTGGCGCCCCGGGCCGGGAAGGTGGCCCAGCTGCCGGGAGCCGTGGTCGACCGCGCCGCCGTGCTGGAGGGACCGTGCCTGATCGGGCCGGGAGCGCGGGTGCTGGCAGGGGCCTACGTGGGCCCATACAGCGTCATCGGGCCGGACTGCGTGGTGGGCGAGGGCGCCAGCGTGAAGCGGTCGGTGCTCTGGCAGGGCGCAAAACTCCTGCGCGGGGCCCAGGCCCGGGGCTGCGTGCTGGCCGCAGGGGCCGTGCTGGGCGAAGGCGCGCAGGCCTATGAGGAAGCCGTGCTGGGCACCGGCGCGGCGCTGGGCGAGCGGGCCGTGCTGCTGCCCGGGGTGAAGCTGTGGCCCGGCAAGCGGGGCGGCGACGGCGAGCGTCTGGAGGCCAACCTGGTCTGGGGACACCGGCGGGAGGCGGCCTTCGACGGCGGCGCGCTGGCGCTGTCCTCCCCCGCCCAGGCCGCCCGGGCGGTTCAGGCGCTGGTCTCGGCCCTCAAGTGCCGGGAGCTGCTGCTGGGCCGTGTCAACGGCGGCGCGGCGGACGCGCTTTGGCACGCGGCGGCGGCGGGCGCCATGGCCCAGGGCGTGCGGGTGCTGGACGCGGGCACATGCGCGCTGCCCCAGCTGCGACGCAGGCAGATCGGCCTGGGAAGTCCCTTCGCCGCGCTGGTCACCGGGGCGGGCCTCCTGCCCCTGAACCCCTCCGGCGCGGGCCTGACCAGCCGCCAGCAGCGGGACGTGAGCGCCCGGCTCTCCCGGCAGGACTTCGACCCGCCCTTCTCCGCAGATACACCTGCCGTCCTCCCGGCGGGCGAGTCGGACGCGGTATACGTCGCCTGGGCTGCGGCCCGGTACGCCGCCGACCCGGCCAAGTCGCCGCCGGTGGCCCTGTTCGCGGAGGACGCCCACATCCTCGACCTGGCGGAGCGCGCCTTCGCCCGGACGGGACTGCGGGTGCGCGCGGCCGATCCCGCCGAGGCGGCGCTGGCCCCCGGAGAGTTCGGCGTCACGCTGGGCGACATGGGCGAGAGCTGTGTCTTTTCCGATGACAGCGGCGCGCTCAGCGAGGGCGAGGGCCAGCTGCTCATGGCCTGGACGGCGCTTGAACGGGGCGAGGACGCGCTGCTGATGCCGGCGCAGGCCACGCGGGCGGTGCAGCAGCTGGCCCGGGCGCGCGGCGCGCGGGTGGAATTCATGGGCGGCGAAGAGGCGCTGTGGCTGAACGCGCTGGCGGAGCGCTCCCCGGCGCAGTTCGCGCTGCAGCGGGATGGCATCGCCGGGGCGCTGATGGCGCTGGGCGCGCTGGCGAAGGAGGGGCTGACCCTGGCCGACTGGCGGCGGGGCATGCCCGCCGTGGCCCGCCGCAGCCGCAGCGTGGCCATCCCCATCAGCCAGACCGGCCGCATCCTGCGCACCCTGGCCCAGCGGGAGCGGAACGTGGAGCTGGGCGGCGGCATGCGCCTGCGCCGGGGCGACGGCTGGGCCTGGATCTGCCCGGACGAGCGCCGCGCGGCCTTCCGCATCGTCACCGAGGCCGCCAGCGCCGAGACCGCCCGGGAGCTGTGCGATTTCTGCGAGCGGGAACTCAAGCGCATCGCGGGCGGGAAGGAATAAAAAGCCTTCCCCTTCAGGGGAAGGTTTTGGGGCGGCGTTGCGCCGCCCGCCTCGTCTCCCTACCGCAATGGAGAGGCAAGGCAGCGCGGCAGCAGCTATCCCTATTCCCTCACTTCTTGATCCGCTTGTCCAGCCGGGTCGCCAGCCTTGTGCCCACACTCTGGAACACCTGCACCAGCAGGACCAGCACGATCACGGCCAGGTAGAGCACGGCGTACTTGTAGCGGGAATAGCCGTAGTTGATGGCGATCTTGCCCAGGCCGCCGCCGCCCATCGCGCCGGACATGGCGGTGTAGCCCAGGATGGTGGTGATGGCCAGGGTGAAGTTGGTCACCAGCGAGGGCACGCTCTCCGGCAGCATCACCCGGAAGATGATCTGGGCCGTGGAGGAGCCCATGCTCTGGGCCATCTCGATGATGTTCGGGTCCAGCTCCCGCAGGGACGACTCCACCAGCCGCGCCACGAACGGGAACGCGGCCACCACCAGCGGCACGATGGAGGCCACCGAGCCGATGGACGTGCCGATAATGGCGCGGGTCAGCGGGATGACCATGACCATCAGGATCAAAAACGGCACCGAGCGCAGGAAATTGATGATGACGTTGAGCGCCTTCATCAGCGGCTTCGGCAGCGGGCGGATGCCCTTTTCGTCGCCGGTCACCAGCAGGATGCCCAGTGGCAGGCCCAGGATGATGGCGAACAGCGTGGCCAGCAGGGTGACGTACACCGTCTCCCACAGGCCCAGGGGAAATTCGGTGCAGAAGACATGCCATGCCTCCTGCAGCTTATCCGGTTCAAACGCCTTTACAAACTGATTCACGCCTCGCTCGCCTCCTCTCCGCTGTACTGGGCCTCGACCTGCACCACCACGTTGGGCGCCTTCGATATGTACTTCAGCGCCTTGGCCAGCTCATCCGGCCCGCCGGGGATCTCGATCAGCATGTAGCCGTATTCCCGCTTGCCCACTGTGCGGGTGGACGCGCCCAGGATGTTGGCTGCGATGCCGCACTCCATGGCCATGGAGGCGATCAGCGGCTTGTCGATGGTCACGGAGCCCTCGAAGATCAGCCGCAGCAGCTGGCCGTAGCCGGAGGACACCGTGCCCTCGGCGCCATTCATCTCCGGGAACACCAGCGCCCGGGTGGCCCTGGCCTTGGGCCGGGAGAACACCTGGCTCACGTCGCCCTCCTCCACCACCTGGCCGTTTTCCAGGATGGCCACGCGGTTGCAGATCTCCTGCACCACGCTCATCTGGTGGGTGATGACGATGACGGTGATGCCCGTGTCCCGGTTGATCTGGCGGATCAGCTCCAGGATGGACTGGGTGGTCTTGGGGTCCAGGGCGCTGGTGGCCTCGTCGCACAGCAGCACCCTCGGCTTCGTGGCCAGCGCCCGGGCGATGGCGATTCGCTGCTGCTGGCCGCCGGACAGCTGGGCCGGGTAGGCGTTGGCCTTGTCGGGCAGGCCCACGGTCTCAAGCAGCTCCCGCGCCCGGGCCTCGGCCTCGGCCTTGGGGGTGTGGATCAGCTTCAGCGGGTACATGATGTTCTGGAGGCAAGTGGACTGCATCAGCAGGTTGAACGACTGGAAGATCATGGTGACCTCCCGGCGCACGCCCTGCATCTCCTTCTTGCTCAGCGCGCCCAGATCGCGGCCGTCCAGCAGCACGCTGCCCTCGGTGGGCCGCTCCAGCATGTTGATGCAGCGCACCAGCGTGCTCTTACCGGCGCCGCTCATGCCGATGATGCCGTAGATGTCGCCGTCGTTCACGGTCAGGTTCACGTCCTTCAGCGCGTCCACCGGGCCGTCCGCCGTGACGAAGCGCTTGGACAGGTTGCGAAGTTCGATCATTGGTATCAACGCCCTTTTACATGATAAGGGACACACCGGAAGGACCGGTGTGTCCGCGTTTCCGTTCCTCTCAATTATACCTGGAAACGGTGGTTCTGGCAAGGTTTACTTTCCAAGCGCGCTCAGGTCGGCCTGCTTGCCGCCGTAGAGGCCCATGGGCTCGGTGTGAACGGTGGTCACGCTCACCACGTCGCCGCCGGTCTCCTCCACATAGGAATCCAGGTAGGGCTGGTGCTGGAAGTAGTTGGCGTAGGCGTCGCCGGCGTCAACGGCGGGGTTTTCCTCGGTGTAGCCGGTGAACACCTCGATGTCCAGGGTGATGTCCTTCTCGGCCAGGATCTCCTTCACGACCTCCAGGATCTGGGCGTGGGGCGTGGGCGTGGCGGCGATGATGATGGTCTGGCCGGCCAGGGCGTCGTAATCCACGTCGGGATCATAGCCGTCGGTGGGCTCGTCCACCACGCTGATGGCGCCGCCGCCGTAGGTCTCGGTGATGTAGTCGGCCACCTTCTGGCTGCGCACCGCGGCCACCAGCGCCTTGGTCAGGTCGGCGTCCGCGTTCTCGCCCTTCACGGCGATGACGTTGGCCCGGGGCAGGTAGGCTTCCTCGGATTCCAGCGCGAGGGGCGCGGAGATGTCGAAGTCCGCCGCGATGGCGTCCATGACGTAGTTGCCGTTGATGACGGCGTAGTCCAGGTCGGGCAGCTGGTTGACGATCTGGTCGGCCTGGATCTCAACGATCTCGATGCCCTCGGCGATCACGTCGGCCTTGGTGGCGGTCTCGCCGGCGCCCTCGGCCAGCTCGATGATGCCGTTGTCCACCAGCAGCTGCAGCGCGCGGGCCTCGTTGGTGGTGTCGTCCGGCACGCCGATGGTGATGTCGGCCAGCGCGGCGACGGAGGAGAGGATCAGCAGGGCCGCCAGAAGGACGGCAAACAGTTTGTTGAGCTTCATGGGATTACCTCCTGTTTTTTGAACTGGATCCATTTTAGCATGCCGCTATAGATTTGTCCAATACCCTAATGCGATACCGCATTATAGATTTTATCTATACCTCCAGTATTATTGGACAATCCCCATGGAAATTAGAGACAAAATGTGCCATTTTTGTGCTTATTCCTGCATTTCACCATGATTTTTATTAAAGTGCCTTGCATAAATGAATGAATTATGTTACAATTTATACATATTGAATTGGGGCAACCATTGCTCGATGGTTGCGTTAACCCGTAGGAGGGGTTGGGTGTGAAGATTTCGACCAAGGGGCGCTACGCGCTGCGCATGATGATCGACATCGCCGAAAATCAGAAGAACGGCTATGTCACGCTGAAGGACGTGGCGCTGCGCCAGGACATTTCCAAGAAGTATCTGGAGCAGATCGCCCTGCATCTGAGCCAGGCGGGCATGCTGCGCGCCGTGCGGGGCTACCAGGGCGGCTACATGCTGGCCAAGAGCGCTTCGGAGTACACGGTGCACAACATCCTGCAGGTGGTGGAGGGCAGCATGAGCCCCGTCTCCTGCCTGGAGCAGTCGCCCAACAGCTGCAAGCGCTGCCACAAGTGCAAGACCCTGCCGGTATGGACGGAGCTGGAGAAGCTGATCTTCAACTACCTGAACGGCATCACCCTGGACGACGTGATCGAGGGGCGAGTCCCGCTGGCATAGGGCGCCCAACAGCATATACAAGAGGATTCTTCGACAGCGGCCCCGCCGCGCCCGGAACACAGCCATTTGAGGGCGGCGGGCCGGACGATGTCGAAGGATCTCTTTTTGTCCCGCAAACGCCCCTATCGCATTTAACCTTTCCCGCGTATAATAGCTTCCATCCCCCCTGAAAGGAATGATCCCGTGAGCACGCTGGGCATCGTCTATATCGTTGCGGGCGCCGCCTGCTTCCTCTACTATATCCTGATCGGCCTGTACTCCCGCTTTGGGCTGAGCATCAGCTGGATCTGGCCCGCGCTGGGCGCGGTGCTGGTGGCGGCGGGCCTGCTGACCCGCGCCAGCCTGCCCCATTGGCTGCGCATGGCCTGGCGCTGCCTGCTGGGCGCGGGGCTGGCGCTGGTGATCGCGCTGGAGTGCCTGGTGATCAGCGGCATGCACGCCACCGCCCCCGCCGGAATGGACTACCTGATCGTGCTGGGCGCCAGCGTGTACCAGGACGGCCCCAGCCCGGCGCTGACCCGGCGGCTGAACGCCGTGATGGCCGTGCTGGACGACCACCCGGACGCCGTCATCATCGCCTCCGGCGGCCAGGGCAAAAACGAGCCCGTCAGCGAGGCCAAGTGCATCCGGGACGAGCTGGTGAAGCGGGGCGTGGATGAAAGCCGCATCTGGCTGGAGGACAAGTCCACCGACACCCGGGAGAATATCGAAAACTGCAAGGCCATGATCGGCGACCCCGGCGCCGCCGTCGCCATCGTCACCAACAACTACCACGTCTGGCGCTCGCTGCGGCTGGCGAAGAAGGCGGGGCTGACCAACGTCCACGGCATCGCCGCCACCTACACCGGCCCGACGCTGTTCCACTTCATGATCCGCGAGGCCGTGTCCATCACGGTGCACGCGCTGCGCGGCAGGCTGTAAGCGCTGTCACAAGCCCGCCGGGAAGGTCTGCAAACGCAAAACGCCCTTCGACTTTTTTGTCGAAGGGCGTTTTGCGTTTGGGCCTTATCGGCGGCCGGCTCAGCCGATGATGAACGGCTTCAGCTCCTCCATCAGATCATCGCAATGATCGGCGTACACTTCCAGGGTGATCGGCTTGGACAGGTCCAGGCTGAAGATGCCCAGGATGGACTTGCCGTCCACCACGTGGCGACCGACGCGCAGGTCGATGTCGTAGGGGTAACGATTGGCGATGTTCACGAAGGTCTTGACGTTCTCCGCCAGGCTCAGCTTAATGTTAACGGCTTTCATGCTTCCCGTCTCCTCACTTGGTTTGTCCTGATATCCGGGTCAAAAACCCGTACTGATGACAGCATAACGCTTTTATATGAAGGTTTCAAGCACAAACGGGGCATTAACGAACATTTAATTCCTTGTGCCGGTTTTGAACGTAAAAAGCAGATGAAGTTACAAAAACGGCTTGACTTTTCTCCACCCACGAAGTATAATATCTCTTGTCGGTCGGGCACGATCGTGTTCGGACGACGTTGCCGAATTGTGTAAAGGTAGCACGAATGACTCTGACTCATTTAGTCCTGGTTCGAATCCAGGTTCGGCAGCCAAGTATGCCGCCATGGTCAAGCGGTTAAGACGTCGCCCTCTCACGGCGAAAACCGGGGTTCGAGTCCCCGTGGCGGTGCCAAATCCCTGATTCTTCGGAATCAGGGATTTTTCTTTGCCCGTCACGCCCTTCACGGTCGATCCACCCGGGCCGGGTTCCGGAAAACGTCCTTCGTTTTTTCCAACTCTTTACACCGCCGCGCGCTTTCCTGTGGTATACTGTTAGCCAACGAAAGAGAAGCGAGGCACTCCCATGAACGACACGCAAAAGACCTGCAAGCTGCTGGTGATCAACCCCGGCTCCACCTCCACGAAGGTGAGCCTGTTCGAGAACGAAAAGTCCCTGTTCGAGCACAGCCTGTTCCACGACGCGCCGGTGCTGCTGCAATATCCCCACGTGAACGACCAGATGCCCTTCCGCTACCAGGTGATCCTGGACATGCTGAAGGAAGAGGGCGTGGACCCGGCGGACATCGACGTGTTCGTGGGACGGGGCGGCAGCGCCTGCACCCAGCCCGGGGGCGTGACGGAGATCGACGAGCGTCTGTACCACGACACCGTGGCCGCCGTGGGCGGCAGCGAGCATCCCGCCAAGCTGGGCGTGATGCTGGCCTGGAAGTTCGCCCAGCATTTCCATAAGCCCGCCTACACCCTGAACCCCACCAACGTGGACGAATACGACGAGCTGGCGCGCCTGACGGGCATCAAGGGCGTCTATCGCGTCAGCCACTCCCACGTGCTGAACCAGAAGGCCGTGGCCGAGTACCACGCCGGCACCATCGGCAGGCGGTATGAGGACTGCAACTTCATCGTGGCCCACATCGACGGCGGCATCACCGTGTCCGCCCACGACCACGGGCGCATGGTGGACGGCAACATGGGCGCCGACGGCGAAGGCGCGTTCACGCCCACCCGCATCGGCAGCGTGCCGGCGCTGGCGCTGATGGACTGGCTGGAGGACCACAGCCTGGAGGAGGGGCGGCTGCTGTGCGCCCGCTCCGGCGGGTTCGTCAGCCTGTTCGGCACCTCCGACTCCGACGCCATCCACGCGCTGGTGGACGCGGGCGACCGAAAGGCCACGCTGGTGTGGCAGACCATGATCTACCAGGTGTGCAAGATGATCGGCGAGATGAGCGCGGTGCTCTGCGGCCAGGTGGACGGCATACTGCTCACCGGCGGTCTGGTGCGCTTTGGCGACGTGGCCGAGGGCGTCCGCAGGCGCTGCGGCTGGATCGCCCCGGTGCACACCTATCCCGGCGAGCTGGAGCAGGAGGCGCTGGCCTGGGGCGCGCTGAAGGCTGTGCGTGGCGAAGTGGAGCCGCTGAAGTACACCGGCGTGCCGGTGTGGCAGGGCTTTGGGGATATCGACCTGTAAACAGGCCACGCGCTTCGCCCGGGAAAACAGGGCCGGGGCTCCGGCGTCATTCTGAGCGGAGGCGAAGCCGGAATCGAAGAATCTTTCCGACCTGTAGGGAGGTACAGCCATGAACATGATGGAAAAGATCTACGCCAAGGCGCGCGCGGACGTGAAGACCATCGCGCTGCCGGAGGGCGATGAGCCCCGCACGGTAAAGGCGGCGGCCGAGGTGGCCCGGCTGGGGCTGGCCAGGCCGGTGCTGCTGGGCGATGCGGAGAAGATCGGGGCCGTGGCGCGGGACGCGGGCGTGGCGCTGGAAGGCGTCGCGATTGTCGACCCGGCGCAGGATCCCAAATCCGCCGATTACGCCGAGGCGCTCTACGAGCTGCGCAAGGCCAAGGGGCTGACCCGGGAGGAGGCCGCGAAGCTGACGAGCGACGCCATGTACCACGGCGTGCTGATGGTGAAGCTGGGCGACGCCCACGGGCTGGTGTCCGGCGCGACCCACACCACCGGCGACATGCTGCGCCCGGCGCTGCAGATCATCAAGACCGCCCCGGGCATGAAGGTGGTGTCCTCCAGCTTCCTGATCCAGTGCCAGAACCGGGCGCTGGGCGAGGACGGGCTGCTGGTGTACGCGGACTGCGTGGTGGTCCCCTGCCCCACCGCCGAGGAGTTGGCCCACATCGCCGTCTCCGCCGCGGAGACCGCCCGCAAGCTGTGCGGCTTCGAGGAGCCGCGGGTGGCGATGCTGTCCTTCTCCACCAAGGGCAGCGCGAAGCACGAGCTGGTGGACAAGGTGAAGAAGGCCGTGGAGATCGCCCACAGGCTGGCGCCGGAGCTGATGCTGGACGGCGAGATGCAGCCCGACGCCGCGCTGGTGCCGGAGATCGGCGCGTCCAAGGCCCCCGACAGCCCCGTGGCGGGCCGGGCCAACGTGCTGATCTTCCCGGACCTGCAGGCGGGCAACATCTGCTACAAGATCACCCAGCGGGTGGCCGGGGCCGAGGCCTTCGCGGTGCTGCAGGGGCTGGCGAAGCCCTGCAACGACCTGTCCCGGGGCTGCTCGGTGGAGGACATCGTGAACACCATCGCCATGACCGCCGTGCAGGCGCAGTAGGGGCATCGGCGACGCAAAAGGGCCCTTCCAGGCGGCTATGACATTGGAACAGAGAAAAAAAGATCCTTCGACTGCGCTTGCGCTCCGCTCAGGATGACACCGGAAGGTGGATTGTCATTCTGAGCGAAGTCGAAGCCGGAGTCGAAGAATCTTCGCTGTTCAAAACATGGCTTTTCCGAACGGAAGGGCCTTTTTCTTTTGTCAATCGTCCACTATCAAGCTCTCCAGCGTCTCAAACAGCGCCTCTGGCTGCACGGGCTTGGACAGGTGGGCGTTCAGGCCCGCCTGCATGCTGCGCTGCACGTCCTCGTCGAAGGCGTTGGCGGTGAGGGCGATGATGGGGATGGCCTTCGCGTCGGGCCGGTCCATGGCGCGGATGGCGCGGGTGGCCTCCAGGCCGTCCATCTCCGGCATACGCATGTCCATCAGGATGGCGTCGTAGTGGTGCTCGGGATGGCTCCCGAACAGCTCCACGGCGATGCGGCCGTTCCCGGCCACGTCCACCTGCATGCTGCGCATGCCCAGCACCATCACCATGATCTCGGCGTTCACGGCCACGTCCTCGGCCAGCAGCACGCGCCTGCCGGTCAGGTCGGCCTTGTGGGCGGGCTGGGCCAGGGCGCTCTTCTTCTTGCTGACGGAGCGGAACTCGTCCAGCACCGTGGCGGCGAACAGCGGCTTGGCGGCAAAGCTGTCCACGCCCACCTCCCTGGCCTCGTCCATGATGTCGTCCCAGTTGTAGGAGGTGAGGATGATGATGGTGGAATCCTCGCCGATCATCTCCCGGATGCGCCGGGTGGTCTCCAGGCCGTCCATGTCGGGCATCTTCCAGTCCACCAGGATCAGGTTGTAGGACGCGCGGCGGGCGTGGCGCAGCTTCACCATGCTCACGGCCTCCGCGCCGGACAGCGCCGTCTCGCAGTTGATGCCGATCTGGCCCAGCACCAGCTTCGCGTGCTCGCAGGCGATGGGGTCGTCGTCGATCACCAGCACGCTCATGTCCTCGGCCCGCAGCTCCCTCGGCCCGCAGCTTTCGCCCTTGCGGCCGGACTCCATCAGCGTGACCGTCACGGTGAACGTGGTGCCCACGCCCTGCTCGCTGGCCACCTCGATGGTGCCGTTCATCATCTCCACCAGGCTCTTGGTGATGCTCATGCCCAGGCCGGTGCTGCCGAAGCGGCTGGTGGAGGAGGAATCCTCCTGGCTGAAGGCGTCGAACATCTTGGGCAGGAATTCCTTGCTCATGCCGATGCCGGTGTCCGCCATCACAAAGCGCAGGGTGACGTTGCCCGAGAAGCGGGCGATCTCCTCCACGGTGAAGGTGACGGTGCCGCCGGCGGGGGTGAACTTCACGGCGTTGCCCAGGATGTTGATCATCACCTGGCGCAGCTTCATGTCGTCGCCGATGTAGTAGTTGTCGATGTGGCCCACCGCGTGGCAGTCATAGCGCAGGCCCTTGTCCCGGCACTGGCCGCCGATAATGGTGTTCACCTGCTCCAGCGCCCGGGAGAATGAGAACTCCTCGTTCTTCAGGATCATCCGGCCGGACTCGATGCGGCTCATGTCCAGGATGTCGTTGATGATGTTCAAAAGGTGCTGGGCGGAGGCGCCGATCTTGTCCAGGTGCTCCCGCGTCCTCTCCGGCAGGCCTTCCTCGCTCAGGGCGATCTTGTCCAGGCCGATGATGGCGTTCATGGGCGTGCGGATCTCGTGGCTCATGTTGCTGAGGAACGCCGTCTTGGCCTTGTTGGCCTCCTCCGCGGCGGCCAGGGCGTCGCTGAGCACCTGGCTCTGCTCCAGGGTCTTGCGGGTCTCGGCGTCCACGTCGGAGAAGCTCATGCCCACGGCGTGCACGATGTTGTCGTCCCTGTCCTCCGGGTGGCGCACGCCGGCGAAGCGCACCATGGCGTAGCGCTCCAGCCCGTCCCGCATGATCGTGTAGCGATGGGAGATCACCCGCTGGGTCATCAGGGCCTTTCGGATGGCGTCGGGCTGCACGAACTTCAAAAACGCCTCCCGACTGGCCTCGGTCACCCGGTTCTCGGCATAGCGGCGCAGGGCCTCCATGAAGTGGAAATGCTGGCCCAGCATGTACACGCCGGCGTCCTCGGAATCCTGGTAGCAGGTGCCCTCGTCCTTGTCAAGGTCCACGTAATAGACGCTCCAGTAGTCCGAGGCCAGTGCCGTAATCAGCTTGTTCTGCTCGGTCTTCAGCCGCTCCTGCTCCAGCAGGCGCTCCTGCAGGGCCAGCTGCTGCTCCAGCTGCTCCTGGCGGGCGTGGGACTCCACCTCGGCGGACTTGATGCGGGTCATCTCCGTCACGTCCACGCACATGCCCAGTGTGCAAAGCCGCCCGCTCTCGTCGGTGAACTTGGTCTTGGTGGTCTGCAGGTTGCGCATGTTGCCCTTGGCGTCGGGCACGTCCTCGAAGAAGATATAGGGCTCGTCCATGGACAGGGCCTTCTTGTCGTCCTCCACGAAGTGGTCCGCCGTGGCGGGATCGAACAGCTCGTGGTCCGTCAGGCCCACCACGCCCTCGGGCGTCCGCTTGTGGGCGTAGTCGGCAAAGGCCTGGTTGCAGGCCAGGTAGCGGCCTGTCGCCGCGTCCTTGGAGAAGCTCATGGCGGGCATGTTGGTGAGCAGCGAGGCCACCGAGCCCATCAGGTCGGCCAGCTTCGCGGCAGACTGGACCTCCTCCATCAGGCGGCGGTTCTCCTCCCGGGCGCGGCGGGCGTCCTGGAGGGCGCGCTGGATGGCCTGCTCCTGGCGCACCTCGTCGTCCACGTCCTTGAAGCCGCAGACCACGCCCAGCTTGCCGCCGGGCATGTTCACCTTGGCGAACTCGATGCGGAAATACCGCTGGCCGCCGTCCGACATCAGGCGCAGGTAGTTCACGTTGAACTGGCTCCGCCCGTTCAGCTGGCAGGTGATGTTTTCCAGGGTCAGCTTCCTGTGCAGGCGCTCCCGGTCGGCGGGGGCCACGGTGGTCTCAATGTAATACTCCTTGGCCTGGGAATACTTCATCCGGCCCAGCGCGTCCTTGATGGGCGCGGCGTGGACGGAGGCCCCCTGCGTGTCGCCGCGGTAGAGGGAGAAGGTCTCGTTCTCCACGTCGTTGATCAGCCACACCGTGTGATAGCTCTCGATCAGCGCCTCGATCACCGCCTGGCGCACGGCCATGTCGCTCTCCATGCGCTCCCGCTTGGCGGTGATGTCGGAGATGAACACATAGTAGATGCCGCCGTAGGCCTCGGTCTCGGTGTAGTGGCCGTAGTCGTCCACCCAGCGCACCGCGCCGTCCCTGCGGATGATGCGATACTCCACGTAGTCAAAGTTGTCGTCGCTGGCAGCGATCTGCGCGTTCACCGAATCGGTCACGGCCGCGTAGTCGTCCGGGTGCAGCATCCCCCTGAAGGTGTAGCCGGTGAGGACCTTGAACTCGTCCAGATCCGCGCAACCGAATATGTCCAGCACGGCGCGGTTGGCATAGAGCAGCTCCTCGTTCCCCTCGGCCCGATAGATGAAGAAGCCGCCGGGCATGTGCATGCCGATCTGCTCCACGATGGGAAGGGTCTGTTCATTCAGCTGAAAGTGCAATCCAAACATACGGGGGTCCTCCTCTGTCGGGTTGGGGGAATCATCGGGGATATTGGCTCACCCGTGGCGCTTTGAGAGCACCTGGGTCAGGGTGGAAAGCATCTTTTCCACGTCCAGGGGCTTGGCGATGTGGCCGTCCATGCCGGCGTTGCGGGCGGCCTGCACGTCCTCCTGGAACACGTTGGCGGTCATGGCGATGATGGGGATGCCCCCAGCATGCCCAGTATGCTGCCCAGCGGGCCCGCCTGGGGCAGGTAGGTGGTGCTGGTGATGACCAGCGAACCTCACGCCAGCGCCCAGGCCCCCGCCGGGGACAGGTAGGGGCTCAGCCGCCGGTTCCGATCAAATACGTTTGCCATATCCATATACTCGATTCAGTCCAAAGGCAGGGTTGACCCTATCGCAGGCGAGACCATCCCGTTTGGTTTGCGCATCTCGGCCGACTGATGCCGGCCCGTCCCGCCATTTCCACTATATTATAACAGGAAACAGCCGTCCCGTCTACATTTTCAGGTGCGATAAAGCCCTTCGAAGCGGCCATGTCATTCAGGAAGAAGATCGAAAAAGATCCTTCGACTGCGCTGACGCTCCGCCCAGGATGACACATCGCATGCCTGTCATTCCGGGCGAAGGCGAAGCCGGAGTCGAAGAATCTTTTCTTGAATAAGCAACATTGGTTGTAGCGGGGTTTGGGATGCTGGCCGCTCCAGGCGGAAAACCGTTGGGAAACCCCGTGCCTGCGCCGTTCGGTCACGCCGCTTCCTTCTCAAAGTATTCGGCCAGCTTCTCGATGGGCACGGGCTTGGAGTACTTGTAGCCCTGGAGATAGGAGGCGGACATGCCCTCGCACATGGTCTCGTCGCCGGCGGTCTCCACGCCCTCGAACAGCACCGCGTAGTCCAGCTGGGCCAGCATGTTGGCCAGGCCGTTCACGATCCGGTGGGACCGCTCGCTGGCGCTGCAGGCGACCACCAGGGAGCGGTCGAACTTGATGATGTCGAAGGGCAGGCCCATGATGCGCTCCAGGTTGGAATAGCCGGTGCCGAAGTCGTCCAGGTAGAACTTGATGCCCTGCTCCTTCAGCTGGCTGATCTTGTCCTTCATCAGGATGAAGTCGCTGTCGGTCATGCTCTCGGTCAGCTCAATGGCGATCTTCTCGCCGGGGATGTCGTTGCGCCTGATGACGCGGGTGATGTCCTCGCAGAAGCGCTCCAGCTTCAGCTCCAGCACCGACACGTTGATCGACACCCGCGTCACGGCGTAGTGCTGCTCCATCAGGCGGCGCACCTGGCGGCAGGTCTTGTTCAGTATGATCTCCGTCAGCACGTGGATGTAGCCGTATTCCTCCGCCAGGGGAATGAACCGGTCCGGGTACACCAGGCCCGTGCGCTCCAGCTTCAGCCGCATCAGCGCCTCGGCGGTGTCGTACCTGCCGGTGCGGATGTTCAGCACCGGCTGGCAGTAGACCAGCACCCTGGGATCGTTCAGATCCCGCTTCTTATAGATGTCCTCCAGCTCGCGGAGCACGTATTCGTTGGAGTTGAACCGCTTCACGTCCTCGGGGCCGACGGTGTAGACCGTGTTTTCGGGGATGGTGCGGTGGATGTCGCGGATGAAGGAGGCGTACTCGTTCCTGCGGCTCACCTCGTCGATGGACTTGCCCACCACGATCTTGTAGTCGTACTGGAACAGGCGATACTCCGCCTGGAAGGCGTCCAGCATGGCCTTGGTGCGCTTTTCGTGGTTTCGGTTGCGGGCGATGGGATAGATCAGCATCCAGTGCCCCTTGCCCACCTGGAACAGCATCGCGCCGCGGAAGAAATCGGTGGCGAAGCGGCGGATGGTGGCCTGCAGGTGGGTGGGCAGGCTCTTGCCCTCCTCGTCAAAGGCGTGCATGTACAGGCTCAGGAAGCCGAATTCCTTCCTGTTTTCCAGGTTGTACTTCACCGTATCCTCCAGGCCCCGGCTGTCGATAGCGCCAATGGCGGCGTCATAGGGACTGGCGTGCATGATGTAGAACATGCCAATCATGGGATAGAGGAACGTGGCCGCCGTGAAGGAGGACTGGCCGTGCGCGCCCTGCACCAGCAGCACCACGAAGGACATCGCCATCGTGCCGTAGAAGCCCAGCATCACACGGCGGTACAGCCGCTTGCGCACGGCGGTCATCAGCACCAGGATCAACGCCACATAGGCCACATAGCCGTAGAAGAACACGCCCCGGCTCTGGAACGACAGCCTGTCGTCCCCCATCACAACGCTGGTGCCACGCACCGTGTCGTACACGTCCACGCCCACCACCACAAGCAGGATCAGCCCGGCGATGAGCGTGTTGCGCAGCCGGCGCTTTTGGTTCAGCTGGGTGACGTCGCCTATGTAGAGCACGAACAGGAAGAATATGATGAACAGCGAGGCGTGGTACACGCACCGCATCACCTTCACAATGGGCAGGAACCGCTCCTTGTGCAGCGTGGCCAGCATATTGAAGGCCACGTCCGCGTAGCACGCGACGACCAGCGTCGCCACCGTCACCAGGAATATCCTGAAGCTGCTGGTGCGCCGGTTGTAGGAAAAGAGCATCAATATGAACATCACGAGGCATATGGACACCACCAACAGGTCCCCCACCGGGGAATAGCTGGCGGAAAAGCTGTAGCGCGGCATGTCTGTCCACCTCGTGTCCTGCATTGAAACGGAATCCATGGCTGGGTCGCGATTTACAGTATCGCAACTTATCACCCAGAAATTATAGCACATCATGTCATTTTTGAAAAGGGATTATTGGCAGATGTCCTTGATTTATTGTAATCACATGGCATGGACAGCTTCGGAGGAATGTGGTATACTGTCCTTGATCCGTCGGCGGCCGACGAGGCGCTGCCGGGATCGGCGACCATCAGAAAAGGAGCTGTTCGCCATGAAGAAGCGCGCACCGTCCCGATTTCCCCGCCGCAGGGGGCTTGCCCTTGCGCTGGCGCTGCTGCTGGCGGCGCTGACCATGATCCCGGCCCTGGCCGAACAAGAGGAGATGACCACCGTGACCGATACCACCATCCGCGTCAACCAGCTGGGCTTTCTGCCCGGCGCGATCAAGACCGCCGTGCTGCCCGACGCCGAAGCCGCTGCGGACAGCTTCCGCGTGGTGAACGTCCAGACCGGCGAGACCGCCTTCGAGGGCCAGTGGTCCGCGCCCGTGGACAACCCCGGCGCGGGCGAGGTGAACCGCGTGGCGGACTTCACCGCCCTGTCCGGGCCCGGCCGCTATCGCGTGCTCAGCGGCGACCTGGCTTCCCCCGAGTTCGACGTGGGCGAGGGCGTGTACGACGAGCTGTTCACCGCCACCATCAAGATGCTGTACCTGCAGCGCTGCTGCGTGGAGCTGGACGAGGAACACGCCGGCACCTATGCCCACCCCGTGTGCCACAGCGGCCCGGCCATCGTGTACGGCACGGATGAGAAGATCGACGTGGACGGCGGCTGGCACGACGCCGGCGACTACGGCCGCTATATCGTCTCCGGCGCCAAGACCGTGGCGGACATCCTGCTGACCTACGAGGCCTACGGCGTGCGCAGCGACGCCATCGGCATCCCCGAGAGCGGCGACGGCCTGGACGATCTGCTGCAGGAGGTCAAGTTCGAGCTGGACTGGATGCTGAAGATGCAGCGCGCGGACGGCGGCGTGTATCACAAGGTCACCGGCGCGGGCTTCCCCGGCTTCCTGATGCCGGAAAAGGAGATCGGCGACATGATCGTCAGCCCCGTATCCAACGCCGCCACCGGCGATTTCGCCGCCGTGATGGCCTGGGCGTCCCGGGTCTACGCCGCCGACTGGCCCGAGGAAGCCGCCCACTACCTGGAGGCCGCTGAGCTGGCCTGGAGCTACCTGGACGCCCACCGCGGCGACCCGGGCTTCAAAAACCCGCCGGACGTGGTCACCGGCGAATACGGCGACGAGCACGACGCCGACGAGTACTTCTGGGCCGCGGCGGAGCTTTTAAAGGCCACCGGCAAGGACGTCTACCGCCAGGCCGCCAGCGAGTTCATGGAGGACGGCGGCAAGCGGCGCGGCATGGGCTGGGAAGACGTGGGCACCTACGGCATCCTGGCGGTGCTGACGGACGACGGCCTGAGCGAGGACGATGCCCTGCGCCAGGCGGCGAAGGCGGAACTTCAGTCTACGCTGGACGACGCGCTGAAGCTGATCAAGGCCAATCCCTACGGCGCGGACCGGGAGATGACCTATGAGTGGGGTTCCAACATGGGCGTCGCCAACACCGGCGCGCTGCTGACGCTGGGGGCCGGCCTGCTGGGCGACGACAGTCTGAAGGCCCGGGCCCAGCATTCGCTGGACTACCTGCTGGGCCGCAACGCCACCGGCTACTGCTTCGTCACCGGCTTCGGCACCCTCAGCCCCAAGCACCCCCATCACCGGCCCTCCGGCGCGCGGCACCAGGCCATGCCCGGCATGCTGGTAGGCGGCCCCAACAACGGCCTGAACGACCCCACCGCCATGAGCGTGCTGCGCGGCAAGGCTCCCGCCAAGTGTTACGTGGACAACCTGAACAGCTACTCCACCAACGAGATCTGCGTCTACTGGAACAGTCCCCTGACGCTGCTGCTGGCGGGGATCAAGTGACAGGACAGAAAAAACAAACTGCTCTGTTTGTTAGCAGGGCAGTTTGTTTTTCAAATATGCTATCACACAATCTTCTTTATTTCCTTGCACACTCGATCTACACCTTTATTGACAATCTTCAAGCCTTCATTTGTAACTTCTAATACAGGTATAGCTACCTTAGCGACGGCATCCCCTATTTCCGCCCCTTTTATCAAAACTGTCGGAAGATTTGCTTGGATCTTAAATGCTGTGAAAGAAACAGCTGCTTTGGTGACCTCCCAAAGTATCATCTGTCTACCTCCTTCTTTGGTCTATTCATCCACTTCGCTATCTGCCTCTACTTCAATCACATCGTCCATATCAATAACATTCTTTGTATAATCACCTTCAAAAAACTCTCTGAACGCTCGATCTGCTATAATCCTCGTTTCTGCCAAATCAAAGCCTCCGCTGATTACAGCTCCGACAACAGGAATCATTTTGCCAATGTTTATTATCCCCTTTTCCCCGAATTTAGTTACAAATCGAAACCCCACCTTCTTATTTATAGCAATCAGAGCTTTTCCCGGAATCTTTTGAACCATTGCATTAGTCAGTTTTTGGCCAAACTGTATCCCTGCTTTTTTTATAACTTCTGCAACACTCACGCCAGCCAGACTTGCATAAACCAATGTTTGTGTAATGTCGCTCTTCACATCCAGCCCTGCAAGATACGCTATGGAAGCTATCATGCGGAGTTGTATATAAAGCACACTGGTAACATTCGCCGGCAATGTAACAGGTAGAGTAATCAAGCCTCCAAAGCCAGTTAGAAACCCTGACGTAGTACACTTCATTATAGCGTTATCAATCATTTTGCGCGCTGCCGTTTTCGCATCTGGCGAACGTTCCAGGTACTCCTCTGAAAACACTGATATAGGTTTACTCACCGAAGGAATACCGTTGATTGCAGTTCCGTAAATAGATCCAAGTGCTTCCAGTACGTCTTTTTCATCAAGCTTTCCATCGCCATTAACATCCATCGCTTTAGTCGCCTGATCTCCAACTTTACGTACCACTCCAGATACAGTTTCGCCGACAGTATTGGTTGCATTTACAACGCCAGAAACCGCAGCCGCTCCAAGGTTTCCAGCTGTATTGGCAGCATCGGTTACTGCTTTCTGAATCAAACCCAAAACACCATCAGTTTGTTTCTTCTGCTGTCTCATGTTTTCAGCCTCCATTCGTCATTCCTGTGGTAAAAACATTATAACAAACTTAACATTGTATTGCAACGGTTTGCTCATCTGTGGCAGTTCATTACTATGTCTTCCCCTCTGGGACATCGAGTGCCCGGATAAATATCCAATGGACGTTTTTCAGCTAGATGGACTCGAAAGCCCGCGATAGGTGGCCGAGCAGACAACTCGTCACCTTGGCGAAGTCGAATGAGGTCCTTAAAGGAATGCCCCGCGCCTCTGTTATAATGAGTGCGCGGGACATTACATCCGGAGACCTCTTCCATCTCCGCTTCGCGGAGCCACCTTCCCCGCAGGGAAGGCTTTTGGCGTCAATACCGTCCGTGTACTCAGACGATCTTCCTGGCCTCCAGGTAGTACCGCTTGTCAGTGGCCTCGCCCATGGAGAAGGTCTTGCGGGGCAGCACGCCAAAGCGGCGGATGAAGTCGAACAGGCCGGACTTGTCGAAGGCCCGGGGCATGAAGCCCAGGGTGTCCGGGCGGCTGACCAGCGCGCGCAGGGCGTCCTCGCCGTGGATGTAGTCGATGGAGGCCTCCGGGTGGCGGGCCAGGTACCCGTCCAGGAACGCCTGCAGCAGCCGCAGCGGGTGCTCGGTGGACTTGAAGCGCCATTCGTTCCCCGCGCCGTCGAAGGCGATGAGGTCGTCCCCCCCGCCCTCATCCGCGCCGTTTTCGGCCAGATACGCCCGGTACTCCGCCATCAGCGCCTCCGGCTGAACGCCGAACAACGCCCGGTGGATGGGCTCGAACACCAGCGCCGGGCAAGCCAGGTTCACCAGCTCCACCAGCGCGAAGCGGGCGGGATGGCTCTTGCGCTCCTCGGGGGTCAGGCTGGCGGAGATCTCCTTCCAGCAGCGCTTGGCCGCCGCCAGGGAGTGGTTGCCGTCGCCCACGGCATAGAGCAGCCCGTCGGACTTCTCAAGCAGCGCGTCGACAGCCTCCGACACCTTCGCGGCGTCCGCACCCTCCACGGCCCAGCCGCGGATGTGCCCGCCGGAAAGCATCAGGTCGAAGTCGTACAGCTGGCGCAGCGCGTCCGTGCTGTCCAGCAGCGGCTCGATCACCGTCATGCCCGGGTCGTCGATCAGCATCATCACGTGGGGCAGCTCCACGCTCGCGCCCGCGCGCACCTTCGCCCGGGGCGGCACCCGCTCCAGCACCGTGCCTTCGGTGGCGCGGATCAGGCCGGGGTTGCCGGTCTCGTAGTCGTACTCGTCCAGATCCAGCGCCGCCACCAGCCCGGGGCGCACCCCTGCGGAGGTCTGCCGCTGAACCAGCACGAAGCCGTCCTTCACCGCGCTCACCAGCGTGCCGTCGGACAGGTATCGGTGCATGGCCTCGCGGATGGCGGGGATGCGCCGCTCGCTCTCACCCAGCCACACCTCCGGCAGCACCAGGTTCAGCGCAGAAGGCGCGCCGCCCGCCACGGCCCGCGCCCTTTCCCAGTACTCCGGCTGGGCGGTGAACTGGTCGCAGGCGACCACGGCCCACTTCGATAAATCGACATTCCTGTTCGGCAGCAATATCTCGGCGGTATGCAAAGCGTTGTACATCAACAAAACCTCCACAATGAGGAATGAAAAATGAGGAATGAGGAATGTAGTTTGCGGCTGACGCGAAATCGCAGCCTCGCACTATCTGTCTATGATTCCTCATTCCTCATTCCCAATTAAGAACTACGGCATCAGCAGGCGCGCGCGATACACGGTGTCCAGCTCCAGCAGCTTCTTGCGCAGCAGGGCGCTGGGCTTGGCGTCCACGTCCAGCACGGTGTAGGCATAGGCCCCGCGGGACTGGTTCACCATGTTTTCGATGTTCAGGCCCTCGCCGGAGATGATCTGGGTGATGGCGCCGATGACCTTCGGCACGTTCTTGTGCAGGATGGAGATGCGGGGCATCGTGGGCTTGCCCATGGGGCAGTTGGGATAGTTCACGCTGTTCACGATGGAGCCGTACTTGATGTAGTCGTTCAGCTGCTTGGCCACCATGCGCACGCAGTTGTCCTCGCTCTCGGGGGTGGAAGCGCCCAGGTGGGGGGTCAGTATGACGCCCTTCGCGCCCACCAGCGAGGCCTCGGGGAAGTCGGTGATGTAGCAGCGCAGCTGGCCGTTCTCCAGGGCTTCCTTCACGTCCTCCACGTTCACCAGCCCGCCGCGGGCGAAGTTCAGCAGCGCCGCGCTGTTCTTCATGTGGGAGATGGCGCCGGCGTCGATCATGCCCTTGTTGGTGTCGGTCAGCGGCACATGCAGGGTGATGTAGTCGCTCTTTTCGATCACCTCGTCCAGGCTCATGGCGTGGCGCACGGCGCGGGACAGCCGCCAGGCGTTGTCCACGGAGATGTAGGGGTCATAGCCCAGCACATCCATGCCCAGGGCCACGCCCGCGTTGGCCACCTGCAATCCGATGGCGCCCAGGCCGATGACGCCCAGGGTCTTGCCCGCCAGCTCCGGGCCGACGAACTGCTTCTTGCCGGCCTCCACCTGCTTTTCAACGGTGGTTTCGCCATCGGCGAGGCCCTCGCACCACTGGATGCCCTGGGCGATCTTGCGGCTGGACAGCAGCAGGCCCGCCAGCACCAGCTCCTTCACGGCGTTGGCGTTGGCGCCGGGGCTGTTGAACACCACCACGCCGTGCTCGGCCATGGCGTCCAGGGGAATGTTGTTCACGCCCGCTCCCGCGCGGCCCACGGCCAGCAGGTTGTCGTTGATGGGCATGTCGTGCATGTTGGCGCTGCGGACGATGATGCCGTCCGGATTGTCCACCTCGGAGCTGACCAGGAACTCGTTGTCCGCCAGGATGCCGTGGTAGACCGGGGAAATGGAATTCAGCTTCTTGATGTTATACATAATACTCACCTTTTGATCTGTCAAAGATTCTTCGGCTCCGGCTTCGCCTCCGCTCAGAATGACATCACAGCCAAGGGGGTGTCATCCTGAGCGGAGCGTCAGCGCAGTCGAAGGATCTTCTTGATTTGTGCGCGATTGGTCCGGGCGAAGCCGCAGGACTTCACCGGAAATCGTTACTTGTTCTCCATCTCAAACTTCTTCATGAACTCGGCCAGCTTCTTCACGCCCTCCATGGGCATGGCGTTGTAGATGCTGGCGCGGATGCCGCCCACCACGCGGTGGCCCTTCAGGTTCACCATGCCGTTGTCGGCGGCGGCCTTCACAAACGCGGCGTCCAGCTCGGGGCTGGGGGTGGTGAAGGTGACATTCATGCGGCTGCGGGACTCGGCGCTGGCCGTGGGGCGATAGAAATCGCTGTCGTCCAGCAGGTCATACAGCAGCTTGGCCTTTTCGATGTTCACCTTCTCGATGGCCTCCACGCCGCCCTGCTTCTTCAGCCACTTCATGCACAGGCCGGCCATGTAGATGGCGTAGGTGGGCGGGGTGTTCAGCATGCTGCCCTTCTCGTCCATGATCTTCCAGTCCATGATCTTGGGGGTGTTGGGCATGGCCCGGCCCAGCAGGTCGCGCCGGGCGATGACGATGGTCAGGCCCGCGGGACCCACGTTCTTCTGGGCGCCGGCATAGGCCACGCCGAATTTGTTGATGTCGTAGACCTCGCTGAGGATATTGGAGGACATGTCCGCCACCAGCGGCACGCTGCCAGTGTCGGGCAGCTCATAATAGCGGGTGCCGTAGATGGTGTTGTTGGTGGTGATATAGAAATAATCCGCCTTGGGATCGAAGTCGGCCTTGTTCAGCTTGGGGATATAGGCGTAGTTGTCCTCCTTCGAGGAAGCCACCACGTGAACATTGCCGTACTTTTTCGCCTCCACCAGCGCGCCGTGGGCAAAGTTGCCGCTGTCCACGTAATCGGCGCTGCCGCTGCCGGTCATCAGGTTCATGGGGATGGCGGCGAACTGGCTTGTGGCGCCGCCCTGGAGGAACAGCACCGCGTAGGTCTCGGGAATGTGCATCAGGTCACGCAGCGTGGCCTCGGTCTCGTCAAAGATGGCCTGGTACTGCTTGGAGCGGTGGCTCATCTCGGCTACGCACATGCCGGTGCCCTGGTAATCCAGCATTTCCCGCGCTGCGGTTTCCAGCACTTCCTGGGGCATCGTGGAGGGACCGGGGGCGAAGTTGTAAACTCGACTCATGCAAATCATCCTTTCGGATTGGTGTCTTCCCGGCGATGGCCGGAAGGGTTCGTGCTTTATTATAGTACTTCAATGTAGAGAAATCGGGTACAGTTCGTTAAATGTGTCTATCGTTGAAAAACATGTGTGCGCGAAGGACGGAATTAGAGTTTCGCTCCAGGGAACAGGGACAAAGGAGCCGGAAACCGGAACAGCGTGGACAAATCCGTTTTTTACCCACTGTTCTTAACCCTGCCATGCTATACTAACTATAATTATGGAATTTGACGCGGGGCGAGCGGCGCAACGCCGCCCCTGCAAGCCGTGGAAGCGGGGTTCCCCTGTCCCCAATCCCCCAATCCCTGAACCGGAGGTACCGCCCTTGGCACGCACGCAGCGCGTATTCAAGACCACGATGCTGGTCACCGCGGTCATCATATTGAGCAAGGTGTTCGGCTTTGTCCGCGACATGATCCTGGCCAACTACTTTGGCACGGGCATGGACAACGACGCCTATGTCTCGGCCTACAGCCTGTTCTATCTGCCGGTGCTGTTGTTCAACTCCTGCATCTCGGCCACGCTGATCCCCCTGTATGTGGAGCAGCGGGAGCAGCACAGCCTGGAGAAGTCGAACCATTTCGCCAGCAACACCCTGAACCTGTTCGCGCTGGCGGCGCTGGCGATCTCGGCGCTGTTCTATGTGCTGGCCCGGCCGCTGGTGCGGGTGATCTACGTGGGCTTCGACCCAGGCAAGACCGACCTGACCGTGCGCCTGGTGCGGGTGATGCTGCTTTCGCTGGTGTTCAACATCACGTCCATCAGCCTGGCCAGCCTGCTGAACGCCGCGGAGAAATACGTGGCGGCCCAGCTGACCGGCTTCCCGCTGAGCCTGTGCGTGATGGCGGCGTCGGTGTTCTTCTCCCACCGCTACGGCATCATGGCCGTGGGCTGGGGCGTGTTCGCAGCGAACATCCTGCAGTTTATGGTGCTGGTGCCGTTTTTGAACGGCTGGTTCCACTACTCCCCCGTGCTCGACTTCACCGACAAGCGCTTTCACAAGCTGGTGAAGCTGGCCGGCCCGGCGATGCTCTCCATGGGCATCAGCGAGCTGAACCACATGATCGACCACGCGCTGGCCTCCGGATTGAACCCGGGCGACATCTCCGCCATGAGCTACGCCTACCGGCTGATCACGTTCCTGCTGGGCGTGCTGATGGTGCCGCTGACCACGATCATGTTCTCGAAGATGAGCCGTCTGGCCGCCGAACACGACCGGGAAGGCATGCTGGACGTGCTGCGCCGATGCGTGCTGGTGATCGCGCTGGTGGCGCTGCCCATCGTGGCCGTGGCCGTGGTGATGAGCCTGGACGTGATCAAGTTTGCCTACATGCGCGGCCGGTTCGATATCAATTCCGCCCGGGTGACGGCGGGCATCCTGGTGTGCTATGTGGTGGGCGTGCCCGCCTTCGGCCTGCGAGACTTTTTGAGCCGCGTGTTCCACTCCATCCAGGACACGAAGACGCCCTTCCGCGTCAGCTGCCTGGTGGTGGCGCTGAACATCGTGCTGAACCTGATTCTGCGCATCTTCCTCGGCGCAAACGGCCTGGCGCTGGCCACCTCCATCGCCGGCACCACGGGCATGTGCACGCTGCTGCTCCTTCTGAAAAAGCGCTTCGGCCACCTGGGCTTTGGCGCCATCGCAGCCGAGCTTTTGAGGATCGTGGCCGCCGCGCTGCTGTGCGGCGGGGTGTGCCTGCTGATGAACCGGGCGCTGCCGCCCGCCTTCGGCACGGGCCGGGTGTTCCTGCGGCTGGCCGCCTGCGCGGGCGCGTCGCTGATCGTATACGCCGCCGCCTGCTTTGCGCTGCGCGTGAAGACCATCCGCACCTTCGCCAGGGAAGTGCTGCGCCGGCGCTGACAAAATTCGCCCTCATCGGGTTTTCCCGCTGTACAAGCGGCAAAATCTGTGATACAATGAAAATACAATTATAGTGAGGGGGTATTGTCATGAAGAAACTGAGCTTGCTGCTTGCCCTGCTGCTCGTCATCGCGTGCCTGTCCGCCGCTATGGCCGAGCCCCAGACCGACTACGCATTTCCCAACCCCATCGCCATTCAGGACAAGACCGAGGTCTATGGCAACTGGACCTTCACCGGTGCAGGCTTGCTGGGCATATACATGAGTCAGGAGGACATCGGCCTCACCGCTGAGATGAAAATCACCGAAACCGACATGACCCTCACCTTCGGCGAAGACTATGGCGCCTCCTCCTGGGAGATCCTGAGCGACGGCACCCTTCAGTACACCGACCCCGACGGTACCACCGGCATCGTCCTCCTCAACGACGACGGCACCCTGAGCACCGACACCACCACCAATATCGATGGCACGGATTACACCCTGACGCTGTACTTCACCCGGGTTCCCGAGGCCTGATCGAACCGGCTGAGCGGGGCTGTCTTTTGTGGACAGCCCTGTTATCATGCAGGGATATTCAAAGGAGATACCCATGAACGACGAGGAACGGATCATCACCACCGGCTACCGCGAGGAAGAGGACGACGCGGAGCTTTCGCTGCGCCCCCATTCGCTGGCGGAGTACTACGGCCAGGACAAGCTGAAGGACAGCCTGACGGTCTACATGCAGGCCGCCATCGCGCGCCATGAGCCCCTGGACCACATCCTGCTCTACGGCCCGCCCGGCCTGGGCAAGACCACGCTGGCCGGCATCATCGCCGCAGAGATGGGCCACAACATCCGCGTCACCAGCGGCCCGGCCATCGAGCGCGCGGGCGACCTGGCTTCGATCCTCACCAACCTGAACGCCGGCGACGTGCTGTTCATCGACGAGATCCACCGCCTCTCCCACCAGGTGGAGGAGGTGCTGTATCCCGCCATGGAGGACTACGCGCTGGACATCATGATCGGCAAGGGCCCCGCGGCGAGAAGTATTCGGCTGGACCTGCCCAAGTTCACGCTGATCGGCGCCACCACCCGCGCCGGCATGCTCACCAGCCCCCTGCGGGACCGCTTCGGCATCACCTTCCGCCTGGAGCTGTACCAGCCGGAGCAGCTGGCCGTGATCGTGCGGCGCTCGGCCCAGATCCTGAAGATCGACTGCGACCACGACGGCGCGCTGGAGATCGCCAGCCGCAGCCGCGGCACGCCCCGCATCGCCAACCGGCTGATCCGCCGCGTGCGCGACTTCGCCCAGGTGAAGGGCGACGGGCAGATCACCGTGGACATCGCCCGGGAAGCCCTCAATATGCTGGAGGTGGACGAGCTGGGCCTGGACCACGTGGACCGCACGATGCTCAAAACCATGATGGAGAAGTTCGGCGGCGGGCCCGTGGGCCTGGACACCCTGGCCGCCAGCACCGGCGAGGACGCCTCAACCATCGAGGACGTGTACGAACCGTACCTTCTGCAGCTGGGCTTTTTGATGCGCACCCCCCGGGGCCGCGTGTGCACCCAGGCCGCCTATGACCACATGGGCCTGCGCATGCCCAAGGGCGCGGCGGGCAGCGGCGACAGCGGCCAGACGAGGATGGATATTTGATAGATTATACCGTGCGGCCCGTTGCCGCCGACGAGATCGACGCCTGCGCCGCCGTCTATGCGGCCGCGTACAGCGAAGCGCCGTGGAACGAGGCGTTGGACCCCGGTCAGGTCAGAAGCTACATCCGCGCCTTCGCGGGCCGGGACGGCTTCTGCGCCTGGCGGCTGGTGGTCGGGGGTGGGATCGCCGGCGTGGCGCTGGGCATCGTCGTGCCCTGCGTGGACGCGCCCTTCCTGCGCGTCGAGGACTTCTGCGTCGCACCGAAGTGGCAGCGAAGGGGCCTGGGCGGTGCGTTTCTGGCCGAGATCCAGCGGCAGGCCGCCGACATGGGCTGCGACTGCGCGCTGCTGGCCACCCAGCCCGACGTCCCCGCCCGCCTCTTCTACCTGAAGCAGGGCTTTCAGGAGATCCCGACGGCGTATCTGTACAAGGATTTCAGATCCTGATCCATATTCTACAAGGAGGATTGTATCATGGAACACTTCGATCCCAACTGCGCCTACTGCGCCCACGGCGAACCCCTTGCGAAGTTCGGCATCTACATCTGCGACCTCACCCAGACAAAGCTGTACCTGTTCAAGGAACAGAGCCATCCGGGCCGGGTGATCGTGGCCAACAAGGACCACGTGGGCGACATCACCGACCTGTCCGACGAGGAGCGCAACGCCTTCTTCGCCGACGTGGCCCGCGTGTCCAGGGCGCTGAAGGCCGCCTTCCACCCCGACCGGATCAACTACGGCGCCTACAACGACAACGGCGTCCACCTGCACTACCACCTGGTGCCCAAGTACCGGGACGAGTTCGAGTGGGGCGGCGTGTTCGCCATGAACCCCGGCCGGGTGATGCGCACCGACGCGGAATACGAGGCGCTGATCGAGAAGATCAAGGCCGCGCTGTAGGGCCTGGTTTTTCGCTCAATCGGGTCTCACTGAATAATCACAGGGGGAAAGAAAAATGGTCTACAAGCAGTATACCATGCGCGGCAGCAAGGGCGTGCCCTACGGCTGGCGCTGCCCGGACTGCGGCAAGCTGAACCTGGGCGTCAAGGGCGTGAGCTCTGCCGCCACCTATGACGACCGGGGCATTTTTGTGCGCCTGGACAACCGCCAGGCGAAGGCACGCGACGCGCTGAATGCGTCGCTGGACAAGCGCGCCATGAACGCTATGCTGGACGCGGAGGAGGGCCGCTACGACAAGCTGAATCTCAGCGCCAAGTGCGCCCAGTGCGGCAAGGTGCCCCCGTGGGCCAATCTGAACATGAAGCTGCCCCGGGCCATGACGCTGGTGCGGAATATATGCCTCATCGGCGGCGCGGTGGTCGCGGGCTTTGGCCTGACCGGCAAGGATCCGATGGCGTCCCCGTCGTTCCGCGTCGCCCTCGCCGCCCTGGCGCTGGGCATCCTGCTGCTCCTGGCAGGGTGGCTGATCCTCCGGAAGCGGTATTCCGACGTCAAGCCCGACATCGCTGCCCTGCCCAAGGAGAGCCTGCCCCACATGGCCCAGACGGGGCCGCAGCTGCTCCAGCGGCTGGTCCAGGACGGCCTGCTCGGCGGCGCGGAAGCCGAGGCGATGGGCGCGCAGCCAGGCTCCGGCGGCAATTCCTTCTTCGCGGATTTCTATCGGGAGAAGGCCGCGGAGCGGCGCAAGAGCCGCCGCACGAAGCTCGTCCTGGCCGCGGTGGCCGTGGCCGCGCTGGCGGCGTTCTTCGGCGTGCGCGCCGTGAACAGCGACAATCTGAAAAAGTGGCAGGCCGAAATGGAAGCCGCCGACCCCTTCGCCACCGATCCCGACGCGGGCAGTCTCTTCGGCGTGTATGAAAAGCGCTACAACGGCGAGGCGAAGTTCGTCAAGGACTATATCAATTCGTCCCGCCTGGCGCAGACGCCCCAGGATCTGGGCTACATCGTCTCCATCGAGGACGAGCGGGTGGTGGTGGGCCAGTACAGCATCGGTGGCAACAGCTTCAAGCGGGACGCCTACAAGGTCTATACCACCCTGCGCCTGTTCGACCGGCACACCGGCGCTTACGTGGGCACGCCCGTGGTACTGGAGGGCGGCGACCCGCCGCGGTCGATCAAGGCCACCTCCACCAACAACACCGGCAGCCGGCCCGGGCATTATGAGATCACCTCCGCCATCACCAAGCTGATGGCCCAGGTGGAAACCGATTGATTTTCTGGACACGGGAGACGCCATGAAACTTTCCGACTTTATGTACGACCTGCCCGAGGAGCGCATCGCCCAGACGCCGGTGGAACCCCGGGACCACAGCCGCCTGATGGTGCTGCACCGGGACACCCACGCCATCGAACACAGGCGCTTTGACGACATCATCGAATACCTGAACCCCGGCGACTGCCTGGTGGTGAATGAGACGAAGGTCATCCCCGCGCGGCTGTACGGCGAGCGCCCTACCGGGGGGGCTTGTGAAGTTCTGCTCTTGAAGCAGCTGGGTCCCAAGCGCTGGGAGGCGCTGGTGCGCCCCGGCAAAAAGCTGCGTCCCGGCGCGGAAGTGATCTTCGGCGATGGGCGGCTGAAATGCACCGTCACCGAGACCACCGAGGGCGGCGGCCGCATCGTGGAATTCGAGTGCGAGGGCAGCTTCGAGGCCGCCCTGGACGCCCTGGGCGAGATGCCCCTGCCCCCCTACATCCACGAAAAGCTGAAGGACCGGGACCGCTACCAGACCGTCTACGCCAGGCAGGACGGCAGCGCCGCCGCGCCCACCGCGGGGCTGCACTTCACACCCGAGCTGCTTCAGCGCATCCGCGATAAGGGCATCGATATCGTGCCGGTGCTGCTGCACGTGGGCCTGGGCACGTTCCGCCCCGTGAAGGTGGAGAACATCGAGGAGCACGAGATGCACTCGGAGTACTTCGAGGTCACCGAGGATGCCGCCCGGCGGGTCAACGCCGCCCACGCGCGCGGAAACCGGGTGATCGCCGTGGGCACCACCAGCGTGCGCACGCTGGAATCCGCGGCGGAGGATGGCCGGCTCGCAGCCCGGAGCGGCGACACCTCCATCTTCATCAAGCCCGGCTATCGGTTCCAGCTGGTGGACGCGCTGATCACTAACTTCCACCTGCCCGGCTCCACGCTCATCATGCTGGTCTCCGCCCTGTACGACCGGGAGCACATCCTCGCCGCCTACGAGCAGGCCGTGAGGGAGGAATACCGCTTCTTCTCCTTCGGCGACGCGATGCTGATCGAATGAGCGTCAATGGCCGCCCTTCACGGCCCGTCCGCCAATCATGTACATATCCAATGAATTGGCGCTGCGCGCCATGAATTGTGCTTTGCACATGATTTGCGTATGCACGCATGATTTGAATTGCGCCATTTCATGCCCGAAGGGCAATTCACGCGCCGGTACCTACCGGTGCAATTCATTGGGGCTGCCTCATTTTGAGACAGCCCCTTGTATTATCTCCCCAGCGAATAACCATCCTTTTCATACACGGCCAGCCAGCCCTTGAGGCGGGCGAAGAAATCGGCGTTGTCGCTGGTCTTGGTCATCAGCTCGATCAGCTGCTCGTACATCTCCTGCTGGCGCCCGGCCAGCATCTTACGCACCTGGTATTCGCCGTTCATCTCCTCCTCGGTCAGCAGCAGCTCTTCGCGCCGCGTGCCGGATTTCAGCAGGTCGATGGCCGGGAACACGCGCCGGTCGGACAGCTTGCGGTCCAGATGCAGCTCCATGTTGCCGGTGCCCTTGAACTCCTCGAAGATGATGTCGTCCATGCGGCTGCCGGTGTCCACCAGCGCGGTGGCGATGATGGTCAGGCTGCCGCCGTTTTCGATGTTCCGGGCCGCGCCGAAGAAGCGCTTGGGCCGAAACAGCGCCCCCGGATCCAATCCGCCGGACAGCGACCGTCCCGTGGGGGTGATGGTCAGGTTGTAGGCGCGGGCCAGCCGGGTGATGGAATCCAGCAGCACCACCACGTCCTTGCCCATCTCCACCAGCCGCTGGGCCCGGGCCAGCACCATCTCGCTCACGCGGGTGTGGTGCTCGGGTTCCTCGTCGAAGGTGGAGTAGATCACCTCGCCCTGGATGGAGCGCTGCATGTCGGTGACCTCCTCGGGCCGCTCGTCGATCAGCAGCACGATCAGGTGCACGTCGGGATACTGGCTGGTGATGGCATTGGCCAGCTTTTTCAAAAGCGTGGTCTTGCCCGCCTTGGGCTGGGACACGATCATGCCGCGCTGCCCCTTGCCGATGGGGGCCAGCATGTCCACCAGCCTGAGCGACAGGTCTCCCCGGCCCTCCCGGGGCTCCAGGCGCAGTCTCTGATCCGGGTAGATGGGCACCAGGTCCTCGAACCGCGAGCGCTCAGCGGCCTTGTCGGGGGTCTCGCCGTTGATCTCGTTGATGTACAGCATGGCGCTGTAGCGGTCGCCCTCCCGCTGGGGGCGCGTCTTGCCCGCCACCAGGTCGCCGTTGCGCAGGTTGAAGCGGCGGATCTGGGCGATGGAGATGTAGACGTCGTTCGGCCCGGGCAGGCAGTTCTCCGCCCGCAGGAAGCCGTAGCCGTCAGGCTGGATCTCCAGCACACCCGCGCCCTCGCCGCAGTCGCCGGCGGCCAGCAGCTCCCCGGCCGCGGCGCTGGTGCTCCGGTGGTCCTGCACCACGCGATACTCCTGCCGCGGCTGCTCCGGGCGGGGCTGCGCGGGCCGGGCGGGGGTGCGGTTCTGGTAGGTCCGGGCTCCGCTCTCGCCGGGGTTGTTGGCGTTCGCCGGGCGGTAGCTGGCGTGCTGTGGCATCGGAGCGCGATTGCGCACCACGGGTCGGGCCTGCTCCGGCGCGGGGGCCTGGGCGGGCCTCTCCGCCGGCGCTTCCACCCTGGCGGCAGGCGCTTCGGCGGGCTTCTCCGCCTTCACAGCGGTCTTCTCGACAGGCTTCTCCGGCAGCGCGGCCGTCGGCCTCTCCACAGGCTTCGCCGCCGGTTCTTCGGCGGGCTTCTCCGCCCTCCGCGCCGTCGCTTCCACGGGGTTTCCCTCGCTGGGTTTCGCTTCGGCGGGCTGCTTGCGGGGGCGTCCGCGCTTCACGGGCGCCTCGGCCTGCTTTGGCTTCCCGGCGGCCTTCTCCGCCTTTTCGGCGGACTGCCCGGCCTTTGGCGCGGGCTTTTTCTCCGGCTTTTCAGCGGCCTGCCCCGATTCCAGCAGCATCTGGATCAGCGTCTGCTTGTTGGTGCCCGCAGGAACCTTCACGCCCTGCTGCTTCGCCAGCTGGCGCAGCTCCACCACGGTCTTGATGTGCAGCGATTGATAGTCCATGTTGACCTCCGATGGGATCGATAGAAAATGCGTTATTGCGGTTTTTTAGCGATGGCGATGTCCCGGGTGATGGCCTGCTCCACCCAGTGGGCGAAGCCGTCGTAAGCGCCGCCCCGCAGCACTTCAAGCCCCGCCGCCTCCATCAGGCCGCGCACCTTTTCCAGGCTCATGTTCTGGGCGTTGAAGGACACGGCCACGGTGCCGCCGGCCTTCAGCATGGCTTTCCAGCCGGGCAGCGCCCGCGCCAGCAGCGTCTCCAGCCAGTTGCCCCGGCGATCCGCGCCGCGGGCCAGCTGGGCGTCGTGGCGCACGCCGTAGGGCAGGTCGCAGGCGATGACATGGTAGCCGTTCTTCCCCAGGGCGGTTTCCGCCTGGGCTGCGTCCAGGTTGACGAGGCTCAACGCGCTCGCGCCCGCCTTGAAGGCCTGGGCGTCCGGGGCGTAGTCGAAGCGGGTGACCTGCGCCTGGCCCTTCTTCAGCGTGCGGGATTCGCGGCTCACGGCGTGCTTGAAGCGGTGGTACTCCAGATAGCGCTTGAAGAACTTTTCGGCTTCCTTCAGGTCGTTCCTGTCCACGTCCGCGCCGGTGGCGTCCCAGCCGTAGTTGGCGGCGACGAACAGGCTGGTAGCCCGGCCGCACATCGGATCGAGGAACGCAAGACGCTCCCCAGCCCTGGGCCAGAAATCCCCGGCATAGAGCGCGGCGTTGATCAGCAGCTGCAGGAACATTTCGTTGGTCTTGCCCTTGTACTTCAATATGGCGGGCAGGTCCTCGCCCACCCTTGCGCCCATGCGGCCCGTCACCGGTGCAAGCAGCCCGCCCCGCTGCTCAAACAGGCCGTAGAGCAGCGAATGGGCGCGCAGGGCCTCGATCACGGGCGGCTCGGGAGTGCCGACAAATTCCACGACCAGCGAGGGCATGGAAAGCCCCGTCTCGCGGGAGATGGCCGTCCCCGGGGCGAGCCTGTCCAGCATCAGCGAAAGCTCCGCCTCGGCCAGGTGGACGGTCTCCGACTGGTAGCGGGCGTTGGCGTGGGGCCACAGCAGCATTATATAGCGGGTCATATGCGGTTTTTCTCCAAAAACAGGTGTAATGGGCGCGCGGTCACGCGCGTCGGTCGTTATATAATTATGATGAAATCTGACAAAAGATACATGAGCGGGCCGGACACCCAATGGCGATGTTGAATCGCCATAAATCTGAAAACAGCCCCTCCGGGCGACCAGAGGGGCTTTCATTGGCTTAATACTTGCGCTTGCGAGCAGCTTCGGCCTTCTTCTTACGCTTTACGCTGGGCTTTTCGTAGTGTTCCCTTTTCCTAGCTTCTGCGAGAATGCCATCACGAGCAGTCTTGCGCTTGAAACGGCGCAGCGCGCTTTCCAATGATTCATTTTCCCGAATGCGTACCTCGGACATGTGCTTTCCCTCCCCTCGCGATTGAATGGCATTTGCCAATGTAGCATGGGGTTCGCCACAACGAATATTATACCCCATAACTTGTGTACTCGTCAAGCCTTGGAAGCAAATAAATCAAGAATTTCACAAAACTTTGAACGTTCGCCGCCGATTTGACAAACTTATACGGCCTTTATGCTGCGCCGGGCGGCGCGTCGGGAAGGGCTGCAGCGCAAGGAAGCCAGCCTGAAAACGAGGGCGTTTACCGAAATGTAAACAACCGGGTTTTCAGGCGCAGCTGACACCGCGACGCGGCCCTTATCGGCGTGCTGTCAGTTCATCTTCTCCGTCAGCTGCACCCCGCCCAGCAGATGCACGTGCAGGTGCTTCACCGACTGGGCGCCGTCGCTGCCGCAGTTGCTGATGACGCGGAAGCCGCTCTCATCCACGCCCTCCAGCCGGGCCACCTCGCCCACCGCCTCGGTCAACGCCGCGGCCATGTCGCCGTCGCACTGAAGGATGTTGTCCACGTGCGTCTTCGGCACGATCAGCACGTGCACCGGCGCCTGGGGGTTGATGTCGCGGAAGGCGAACACCTTGTCGTTCTCGTACACCTTGTTGCAGGGGATCTCCCCGGCGATGATCTTGCAAAACAGGCAATCCTTCATTTCACATTCCTCCTGTATTATCATTCGGTGACGGTTCCCAGCGCCAGCGTGCCGTCGGCCTTCTCCAGCCGCACCCGGGCGATCTGCCCCGGCTCGGCCTTGGCGCGCACCCGCACATACTGGCCCGTGTAGCCCTCCGCCAGGCCGTCCCCGGCAGGGGTCTCAAACAATACCTCCTGCGTCGTTCCCAACAGTTCTGAGACGAAGCGGCGCTCCAATTGGTTCCCCAGCGCGATCAGCCGCCGCGCCCGGTCCTTCTTCACGGCCTCGTCCACCTGGCCGTCCATGCGGTCCGCCACGGTGCCCGTGCGCCGGGAATACGGGAACACGTGGATGCGCGCCAGCTTGGCCTGCTCCGCGAAGGCCAGCGTCTCGGAAAACTCCGCCTCTGTCTCGCCGGGAAAGCCCACGATGATGTCGGTGGTCACTGCGCAGTCGGGCATGTACTTGCGCAGGGTGTCCGCCGCCGCGAGGTATTCCTCCGGGGTGTAGCGCCGGTGCATGCGCTTCAGCACCGCCGCGCTGCCCGATTGCAGCGACAGGTGGAACTGGCGCATCAGCCCCTTGAGCTGCGACACCTCCCGGGCGAAATCCCCGGTGACGGTCATGGGCTCCAGCGAACCCAGCCGCACCCGCCGCACCCCCGGCGCGGCGTGCACCGCGCGGATGGCGGAGAGCAGGTCGTGCTCCGTGCCCCGGCCGTAGCTGGCCAGGTGGATGCCGGTGACCACGATCTCCCTGTAGCCTGCCGCGCCCAGCCGGGCGGCCTCCTTCGCCACCTCCGAAAGCGCCATCGAGCGCACCGGCCCGCGCACGGAGGGGATGATGCAGTAGCTGCAATAGCGGTCGCAGCCCTCCTGGATCTTCATCGTCGCCCGGGTCTTGCCCTCGTGGCGGGAGATGAAGAGGCTCTCGAAGCCCGCGTCCTTCAGCGGCGCCACAGCATTGATGGTGGTGTCCTCCCGGAGCGCCCGCTCCAGCAGTTCCACCACCTCGCCCCGGCGCTGCACGCCGACGACCAGGCGCACGTTGTCCATGGCGGCGATCTTCTCAGCCTCCCGCTGGGCCAGGCAGCCGCAGACCACGATGGCGCATTCAGGGTGCTCCCGGGCGGCGCGGCGGATGGTCTTCAGCGACTTCTGGTCGCCGGTACCGGTGACGGTGCAGGTGTTGATCAGGTACACGTCGGCCTCGTCCTGGAAGGGCACGGCGGCGTAGCCCGCCCGCTCGAAGCTCTCCAGCATGGCCTCGGTGTCGTACTGGTTCACCTTGCAGCCCAGGGTGTAGGTGGCGATGGTGCTCATGGCTCGTCCCGGTTCAGGGACTTTTCGGCCTCGAACCCCTCCGGATAGCGCCTTTGCAGCTTTTCGATGTTGCGCGTGAGCACCGTCTCCAAATCACAGCCCAGCGCGTGGGCCGTCTCCGCCAGGTACCAGGCCACGTCGCCCAGCTCACCGATCAGCGCCTCCCGGTCCAGCGCATGCCCCTGGGCCAGGTGCTTCTTCACCAGGTCGATGGCCTCCCCCGCCTCGCCGCAAAGGCCCATCACGCCGTTGATCAGCACGTCCTTTTCAGACAGCGCGGGGTTCAGCGTCCGCAGGGCCAGGGATTGGTATTCGTTGATCGTCATGACATCCTCCGGATAAATCAGGGATGAGGAATGAGGAATTGTGGATGAAATCCTGAAGGATCTCTTTTATCTATATCGGACAAATCCCACAGGGATTCGGACCGCAATTCCTAATTCCTCATTTCTAATTCCTCATTTTCATAGGTCGCCCCATAATTGCATCGCCAGCGCGGCGGAGACCACTGCGGCGGTCTCGGTGCGCAGGATGCGGGGCCCGAGGGTGACGGTACGCCCGCCGATTTGAAGCATCGCGTCCACCTCGTCCGGGGACATGCCGCCCTCCGGGCCGATGACGATGCCGATGTCCTTCGCTGCGGGCAGCTCGGCGAACACGTCCTTCAGCCGCGTGCCCCGGGCGTCCTCCCAGGGGATCAGCAGCGCGTCGTGCGCCGCCATGGCAGTAAGCGCCGCCCTCCAGTCCATGGGCTCCGAAACGTCCATCGGCAGGCCCCGCCGGCACTGCTTGGCGGCCTCCCGGGCGATCTTCTGCAGGCGTTCCCGGCGCTTCGCGCCATCCTTGCCGTCCAGCTTCACCACGCAGCGCTCCATCTTCACCGGCACCAGCCGCGCCGCGCCCAGCTCCGTCAGCTTCTGGGCGATGAAGTCCAGCTTGTCCGCCTTGGGCAGGCCCTCATACACGGTGATCCGCGCCGCGCACTCGTTGGCGGACAATTCCTCCAGCAGGCGAACGCGGCCTTCCCCGGCCATCTCCGCCCGCCAGCGGCGGCCCGCGCCGTCCATGGCGCACACCTCGTCCCCGGGCTTGAGCCGCAGCACCTTCGCCGCGTGCTTGGCCTCCTCGGCGGGCAGGGCGGCATAATCGCCCTCGGGCGATTCGATGTAAAAGCTGTGCATATATTCACCATTCCAAGCGATATGAACTTGCTGTAACGCAGCTGTTTTTTCTTGAATCAGTGGAAAAAACAGCTGGTCAGACGACGCGGCAGCGAATATCCGCGGATATTATCCGCGTTTCCGTGCCGCCATGGCGCACCATTCGCCCTGGGTCAAATCGTCCAGCAGCTCGTAATCCGCCGCCTTCAGCGCGTCCAGCACGTCCTGCCGGCGCTCCACGGAGATGCCGGAGCAGATGAACAGGCCGCCGTCCACGATGCGCGCCTTCACCGGCTCGGCCAGCATCACGATCACGTCGGAGATGATGTTGGCGATCACCACGTCGCCGCTCTCCTGGACCACGTCCAGCAAATCGCCGCAGCGCACGTCGATCACGCCCTCGAAGCCGTTGATCTTCACGTTCTCCGCCGCCACGCGCACGGCCACGGCGTCCAGGTCGGTGGCCAGCACGGGCTTGGCCCCCATGTGGGCCGCGGCGATGGCCAGGATGCCGGTGCCGGTGCCGATGTCGATCACCCGGTCGCCGGGCTTCACGTACTTCTCCACCAGGGTGACGCACATGCCCGTGGTCTCGTGGGTGCCGGTGCCGAAGGCCATGCCCGGGTCGATCTCGATGATGTGGTCGCCGGGCTCGACGGTCACGTCCTCCCAGCTGGGCTTCACCAGCATGTGCCTGCCCAGGCGGAAGGGCTTGAAGGCCGCCTTCCAGCTCTCGGTCCAGTCCTGCTCGGCCACGTCGTGGCGACGGGTCTCCAGCTTGCCCAGGTCCATGCCCAGGTCCATGCCCTGGATCCGGCGCAGCTCGCCCTCGATGAAGGCCAGCCGGTCCGCCAGCTTGCCGTCCACCTCGAAATAGCCCGTCACCTTCACGTCGTCACCGATGCGCTGGGCGATGGCCTCGTCGATGATGTCCCACCGGCCCTCCGGGCGCTGGTTCGCGGCCACATCGTTCTTGTCCTCGATCATCGTGCCGGTGCTGCCCGCGTCCAGCAGGATCTGGGAGATGAGCTCGCTGGCCTCGGTGGTGGTGAGTATCGTGTATTCCATCCAGTCCATCTTGTTCTTTCCTTTCAGTAGACCTTGCCGAACCACAGCCCGACGACGGTCATGTATATCAGCAACAGTATCTCCCCCGCCAGCAGCGCCCCGAAGCCCCTTCTGCCCCTGGGGATGCGGGCCAGCAGCGGATAGAGGGCATAGGCGGCGGAGAGGTAGCGCGGCCCGCTCAGAAGCCAGGTGGGCGCGAAGCAGACGTAGAAGAACACCAGCAGGTAGCCCGTGTCCCCCGGGCACTCCCGCTTCCTGCGCCAGAGCACCAGCAGCGGAAGGCCGATCAGCAGCAGCACCTGCGGCCACCACACGCCCAGCCGGTACAGCTTGTCGTCATAGGTCAGGGCGTTCACCAAGCTGTAGCGGAACGTGTTGGCCAGGGTGCCCATCTGCTGGGACCAGTGATCCCGCTGGAACACCATGAACTGCGTGGGACGGCCGAACAGCCGCCAGTTGCCGAACATGTACAGCGCCAGCCCCGCCGCCACCGGCAGCACCGCCAGCGCACAGATGAGCGCCCGCCGGACGGGCGTGCGTTCGGGATGCCTCTGCCGGTCGCAGCGCAGCAGCTCCCAGTAGATGGGGATCGCCGCCGCCATGCCCACGAGGCGGGTGTTGGCGGCCAGCGCGCCGAACAGCACCGCCAGCGCAAACCGCCGCCTGCGGGCGCACAGCACCGCCAGCAGCGTCATCAGCATAAACATCGACTCCGTGTAGGGAATCGAATAGAAGTAGGTCATGGGCGTCAAAAACATCAGCCACATGGCCCGTCTGCCCAGCGCCGCGCCGCCCTCGTCCTCGCACAGCCGGAACATCGCCCAGCCGCAGCCGATCAGCGCGGCATTGGAGACGATCTCCGCCGCGGCGAAGGAGGACATGCCCGTCAGCAGGTACAGTCCCCGGGCGACGGCCGGATAGAAGGGCAGGAACACGATGTGCAGCCGCACGTCGCCCTCGGCCACGTACCAGTTCTCGATGATGCCCAGGTAGTGGTCGGCGTCCCAGGGCAGCAGCTTGCCGCGAAGCACCGGCGCGAAGCCCTCAAGCGTGCCCGCGCGCAGCCGGTGGCAAACCAGCATCACCAGCACCACCAAAAGCCGCGAGGCTGTGAAGGCGATGAACGCCTCCCCCAGCACCCGGGCCGCGGGCAGGCGTGACGCGGGCAGCTGCCTCGGCCCGGCGGGCTCGATGAGCGCCGCGCGGAAATAGCGGATCAGCTCCGCGATCACCAGCGCCGCGAAGCCCGCCATGATCCCCCGGCCCAGCCAGAGCCCCACCGCGTCCAGGTTCATGCCCATGCTCCTTCCCTGTCATTGCCATGATTATAACATCATTTGACTGGCGGGACAAGGGCATTGCGTAAAGATAACGGCAAACGATCCCTGGCATAGCCTTGCGGCCTCCTCCGGACGCGCGATGCCCGCCTTTGCCGGTTCGTCCGTCGCGCGCAACCCAAAACAAACCACGGCCATCCCGTCAGGGGATCGCCGTGGTCCATGCCGTCCTCACGCTTCCTTGAAGCCCGCGTGGGCCGGATTGTCGTGGGAGGCCGCGCGCTTGGGCGTCATGTAATCCGCGCCGTAGCTGCTCGTCAGCACTTCGTGCCAGCTCTTCGTCACCATCAGCTCCGCGTCCTCAAAGGGCACGCGGGTGTACTCCGCCATGGTCTGCGTCGGCAGGATCACGAACAGCCCGTTGTCCGCGTACAGGTCGTTGGACCGGTGGATCAGCGTGTGCCTGCCGCGGAGGGCGTGCTTGCCCCAGGCGTTCATCAGCTTCGCCTTGAACTTCACCGGGAAGAGCCGGCCCAGCTGGTAGCCCAGGTTCACCAGCACCGCCTTCGCGCCCGTCCTGTGGGACAGGCCCATGCTCTCCTTCGTCTTGGTGAATGCCAGGAAGAAGGCGCAGCCCAGCAGCTTCAGCTTCCGAGCCAACCGGTTTTCGGAAATGTTGTCGTAGATGAACAGGTCGATCCACGCCCCGGGCTCGCCGGGCCGGCGCAGCCACATGCGCGGGTGCTGGGAGCTGTACTCGGAAAACCGCACGTGCTCCATCAGCGGCCCCTTGCGCGCGGCGTCCCGGAACCTTTCGTAATTGTCCCGGGTCATCGTCACGTCCACGTCGTCGTCCCAGGGGATGAAGCCGTGCTCCCGGATCGCGCCCAGCAGTGTGCCGCCGTGCAGCGAGTAGCAGACGCCGTGTTCTTCGCAGAAGGCGTCAAAGTACTTGAGCAGCTCCAGCATCTGGGCGTGCACGCGCCTAAGCTCCGGCATGGAAGGCATGTCCCGGCCCCCTTTTCGCCGCTACCTGAACAGGCCCTTCAGCGTGTCCAGGAACGACTTTTTCTTCTCGTACTGGCTGTTGGTGGCGGTGTCCTCAAACTGCCTGAGCAGCTCGCGCTGCTGCTTGGTCAGCTTCTTGGGGATCTCCACCATGGCGGTTACGTACAGATCGCCCTTGCGGTCCTTGTCCCGGAGGAACTGGATGCCGGCGCCGCGGATGCGGAACATCTGGCCGGGCTGGGTGCCCTCGGGGAAATCGTAGGGAACCGGCTTGCCCAGCGTGGGCACGTCCAGCTTGGCGCCCAGCGCCGCCTGGGTGAAGGTGAGCGGCATGTCGATGTACAGGTCGTAGCCGTCCCGCTTGAACAGCGCGTGGGGCTTCACGTTCACCACGATCAGCAGGTTGCCCGGCGCGCCGCCCTGCTCGCCCGGCTCGCCCTCGCCGTGGATGGTCATCACCTGGCCGTTGTCGATGCCGGCGGGCACCTTCACGGTGCGGCGCTTGCTGACGCGCACCTTGCCGCGCCCATGGCACTTGTCGCAGGGCTCGGTGATGATCTTGCCCGCGCCGCGGCAGCGGGAGCAGGTGCGCACGTTCTGGATGCGCCCAAAGGGCGTATTGCTCACCACGCGCTCCTGGCCGGTGCCCTGGCAGTTGGGGCAGGTATCCACCTTGACGCCCGGCTTCGCGCCGGTGCCGTGGCAGGTGGGGCACTCCTCGTCCTTCACCAGCTTGATCTCCTTCTCGCAGCCCAGGGCCGCCTCCTCAAAGGAGATGGTGATGTCCGCGCGCAGGTCGTCGCCCTGGATCGGGCCGTTGCGCCGCGTGCCGCCGCCAAAGCCGCCAAAGCCGCCGCCGAACACCGAGGAAAAGATGTCCTCAAATCCGCCGAAGCCGCCAAAGCCGCTGAAATCGCCGTAACCGCCGCCGAAGCCCGCCTGGGGGCCGTCGTGGCCGAACTGGTCGTACTGGGCCCGCTTTTCGGGGTTGGACAGCACCTGATAGGCCTCGTTGACCTCCTTGAACTTCTCCTCGGCGGACTTGTCGCCGGGGTTCACGTCCGGGTGGTACTTCTTCGCCAGCTGGCGATAGGCCTTCTTGATGGTCGCCTCGTCCGCGCCCTTTTCGACGCCCAGCACCTCGTAGTAGTCTCGTTTGTTAGCCATAGTCTGTCACCCTCTGTTTCAGGGAACAGGGCCAAGGGGACAGGGAGCAGGAATAGCCGCTGCCGCGTATTCCAATACTGGATACAACAGAAATGGCGGTAGCCGCATTTCCTGTTCCCTGTCCCCTGTTCCCCGTTGCCTCAAAATGGGGCAAGGTACGGGTTGCCCTTGCCCCTCCGATTTCATTCAGCGATTACTTGTCGGTGAACTCGCTGTCCACGGTGCCGTCGTCATTGACGCCGCTACCGGCATTGCCGGGGTTGTAGCCCGCGGCGTTGGGGTCGAAGCCCGCGCCGGGGTTGCCCTGGCCGCCCGCCTGCTGGTAGACCTTGCCGAAGATGTCCATGGTCTGCTTGCTGAAGCTCTCCATGGCGCTCTTGATCTGCTCCACGTCGTTGCCCTGGCGGGTCTGCTTGAAGGCCTCCAGCTCGCTCTCCAGCTTGGCCTTGTCGGCGGGATCCAGCTTGTCGCCCAGGTCCTTGATGGTCTTGTCGGTCTGGTAGATCAGCTGGTCGGCCTGGTTGAAGGTCTCGGCCTCTTCCTTCTTCTTCTTGTCCTCGGCGGCGAACTGCTCGGCCTCGTTCACGGCCTTCTTGATCTCCTCCTCGCTCATGTTGGAGGAGGCGGTGATGGCGATGGACTGCTCCTTGCCGGTGCCCAGGTCCTTGGCGGACACGTGCACGATGCCGTTGGCGTCGATATCGAAGGTGACCTCGATCTGCGGCACGCCGCGGGGCGCCGGAGCGATGCCGGTCAGCTGGAAGCGGCCCAGGGTCTTGTTGTAGGCGGCCATTTCGCGCTCGCCCTGCAGCACGTGCACATCCACGCTGGTCTGCCCGTCGGCCGCGGTGGAGAACACCTGGGTCTGCTTGACGGGGATGGTGGTGTTGCGCTCGATCAGGCGGGTGAACACGCCGCCCAGGGTCTCAATGCCCAGGGACAGGGGCGTGACGTCCAGCAGCACGATGTCCTTCACGTCGCCGCCCAGCACGCCGCCCTGGATGGCAGCGCCCACGGCCACGCACTCGTCGGGGTTGATGCCCTTGAAGGGCTCCTTGCCGGTGATGCGCTGCACGGCCTCCTGCACCGCGGGGATGCGGGTGGAGCCGCCCACCAGGATCACCTTGTCGATGTCCTTGGCGGTGACGCCGGCGTCGCTCATGGCCTGGGTCATCGGGCCCACGGTCTTCTCCACCAGATCGGCAGTCAGCTCGTTGAACTTGGCGCGGCTGATGGTCACGTCCAGGTGCTTGGGGCCGGTAGCGTCGGCGGTGATGAAGGGCAGGTTCACGTTGGTGCTCATCAGGCCGGACAGGTCGATCTTGGCCTTCTCGGCGGCCTCCTTCAGGCGCTGCAGGGCCATGCGGTCCTGGCGCAGGTCGATGTTGTTCTCCTTCTTGAACTCGTCGGCGATATAGTCGATCAGCCTCTGGTCGAAGTCGTCGCCGCCCAAGCGGTTGTTGCCGGCGGTGGCCAGCACCTCGAAGATGCCGTCGCCCACTTCCATCAGGCTGACATCGAAGGTGCCGCCGCCCAGGTCGTAGACCAGGATCTTGTGGGCGTCGCCCTTGTCCAGGCCATAGGCCAGGGCCGCCGCGGTGGGCTCGTTGATGATGCGCTTCACGTCCAGGCCCGCGATGCGGCCGGCATCCTTGGTGGCCTGGCGCTGGGCGTCGGAGAAGTAAGCGGGCACGGTGATGACGGCCTCGGTCACGGTCTCGCCCAGATAGCTCTCGGCATCCGCCTTCAGCTTCTGCAGGATCATGGCGCTGATCTCCGGGGGCGTGTAGTTGTGGCCGTCGATGGAGATCTTGCGATCGGTGCCCATGTCGCGCTTGATGGAGATGATGGTGCGGTCGGGGTTGGTGACGGCCTGGCGCTTGGCGACCTGGCCGACCAGGCGCTCGCCGTTCTTGGAGAACGCCACGACGGACGGGGTGGTGCGAGCGCCCTCGGCGTTCGCGATGACGACGGGCTCGCCGCCCTCCATGACGGAGACGCAGCTGTTGGTGGTGCCCAGATCGATACCGATAATCTTGCTCATAATGATAACCTCCTATAATTTCGAAAATGTTCGTTGTTGTTGTATATCAAGCTCTTTATCACTTTCGTGAAGCGGGAGCAAATCCGACTCCTTGAACTCCCTACGGCCCTTCGGGCCGCCTCCCTCAAAGATGGAGTCTCTGGGAAGGTTCCCTGCCCCGGGGGGGCTGTCAGCGAAGCTGACTGGGGGGAAGTTATTCTTCCACCGCCACCTTAACCATGGCGTATCGGATGATCTTGTCCTTGACCTTGTAGCCCTTCTGGAACACCTCCAGCACCTTGCCGGGCTCCTCGCCCGCCTCGCGCATCACGGCGTTGTGCTTCTCGGGGTCAAACTCCTCGCCCAGGGCGGGAACCTCCTCGAACCCGAAGCGCTTCAGGCTCTCAAACAGGGTGTTCAGCGTCATGTTCACGCCCTCGGCCAGCGCCTTCGCGCCGTCGTCGTCAGTCTTTTCCGCGGCGTCCACGGCCCGCTCCAGGTTGTCGATGGCGGGCAGCATGGCCGCTATGGTCTCGCGCACGCCGTCCTCGTAGCCGTCCGCGCGGGCGGTCTGGTTGCGGCGCTTGAAGTTCTGGAAATCCGCCTGGGTGCGCAGCAGCGAATCCTTGAGTTCGTCCCTCTGCTTCACGGCCAGCTCCAGCGCGGCCTGCCACTGGTCGATGGTCGCCTCGGGCTGCTCGGTTTCCGGCTGCTCGGCGGGGGTCTCCTGCTCCACGGGCCGCTCCTGCTCGGCCGCGGGCTCGGTTTTGGTCGTCCTGTCCTTCTTCTTCATGTTGATATCCTCTCTCATTTATACTGGGAAAGCACGTCGCTCAGCGCCCGTCCCATGAACTCCAGCACCGAGATCACCCGGTTGTAGTTCATGCGCGTGGGGCCGATGATGCCCAGCGTGCCGGTGGAGTGATCGCCCACGCGATAGCTGGCCGTCACGATGGAGCAGTCGTTCAGCGCGGGCAGCTGGTTCTCCGGGCCGATGCGGATGGAGATCTCCATGCCGCCGTCCCTGCTGAGCAGCTGGCGCAGGGTGTCCTTGGATTCCAGCACCGCCAGGAAGTTCCTGGCCTTGTTCACGTCGCTGTACTCGGGGTATTCCAGCATGTTGGCCGGGCCGCCCACGATCACGTCCGAGGCATCGCCGCCGGCCTCCAGCCGCTTTTCGATCACCTGCAGGGTATCCCCCAGCAGCCTCCGGTTGTACTCGGCATTGCGCAGCAGCTCCGCGAAGGCCTGGCGCACCGCCTCCAGCGGCTTGTCGGCCAGCTTCTCGGTCAACATCCGGGAGATGGAATACAGCTCGTCGGCGTCCATGCCCTCGGGGATGCTGATCACCGCGTCCTTCACGATGCCGGCGTTGGTGACGATCACCATCAGCGCCATGCGCTCGGCCACCGGCACCAGCTGCACGTGCTTGATGCGCAGCGTGCCCAGCTTCGGGGCCACGATCACCGACGTGTACTTCGTCGCGTCCGACAGCACCCCGGCGGCGCTTCGGATCACGCCCTCCACCTGCTTGCTCTTCGCCACCAGGTGGTCATGCATGCGTTCGCGCTCGTCATTGGTGAGCTTCACGGTCTTCATCAGGTGATCCACATACAGGCGGTAGGCCTTGTTGGAAGGCACCCGGCCCGCCGATGTGTGGGGCTGATCGAGATAGCCCAGCTCCTCCAGATCGCTCATCTCGTTGCGAATGGTCGCGGGCGAGTAGCCGACGCCGGACTTGCGGGAGATCGTGCGGGAGCCCACCGGCATGGCCGTCATGATGTAGTCGTCGATGATGGCTTGCAGTATCAGATACTTTCGCTCGTCCAACTGCATTTGACGCACTCCCTTTCGATCCTTCTGGCCTGTTAGCACTCAACAAGCACGAGTGCTAACGGCTGAACATAATGTACCACCAAGCCCCGGTTTTGTCAATGGGTTTTCGATTTTTGAGTTGTAAAGTTTTGGTGAAGGGGCGAATCAACCTATTTAATATGCGCGTCGCCGGAGGATTTTGCCCGCGATCGCTCATCATTCCTTCTTGCGGCGGCGACCTCTTCCGACCTCGCTCCGCTCGGCCACCTGCCGTGGGTCTGCTGACCCCATCTTTCTGAAAAATGTCCACTGTGAATTTTCCCGGGCGCTCGATGCCCCTGCAACCGCACGGCAGACACAATCCCTGCTCGCTGCTCCCTATACCCTGCTCCCCGCAAATGTAAAATCTCCCGCAACCCCTTGCCCTGGCGCATGGGTTGTGCTATAATGACCCTTGCGTGATTAATCAGATGCCGGTTCCGCCGGAGAGCCGACAGTCCGATTAGAGTGAGGTGAAAACCATGAAGGAGAATATCCATCCGAATTACGGCAAGGCAGTGGTCCGCTGCGTTTGTGGCGAGACCTTCGAGACCGGTTCCGTGAAGAAGGAAATGCGCGTTGATATTTGCTCAAAGTGCCATCCTTTCTACACGGGCAAGCAGAAGCTGGTTGACACCGGCGGACGCGTGGATCGCTTCAAGAAGCGCTACGGCATGTAGGCAAACCGCAAGCATCGGCAAAGCAACCTTTGTCGATGCTTTTGCCGTTTAAATGCGCGTAGAATCCCCAAACCCCTGGCGAATACGCGCCGGGGGTTTGATTTAGTTAGGAATGAGAAATGAGGAATGAAGGTTGAAATCCTTCGGGTTTCTCCTTTTTCTCCCAACATTGCCATACAGCTATATCAATTCCACATTCCTGATTCCTCATTCCAGAGAGGGTGTTCGTATGTCAGATGCAAGGACCATCCACGCCTCCCCCGTGGCGGAGGGCGTGCGCTTCCAGATCGGCAGCGCCACCGCCTTCGCCGTGCGCCGGGAGGGCAAGGACATCTCCCTGCGCATCCGCCGGGAATACCACACCGTCCGCAACGCCATGGAGCGCATCCCCTTCCTGCGGGGCATCCTGCGGCTGGTGAACGGCACGGCGGACTTCATCGACGGCGTGGCGGAATCCGCCCAGCTGCAGCCCCAGCCAATCGTGAAGGGCAGCCGCTTCGAACAGCGCTTCGCGGAGCTGTTCCGGGTGAACCCCACCAGCTTCGTGGCCGCGGGCAGCGCCATCGTCATCATCCTGCTGCTGGGCGCGCTGGTGGCGGCGGGGCCCTGGGCGCTGGCGAAGTGGGTGTTCCCCATGTGGGAGCTGTCCCGCCCCGGCATGAACGCGGCCGCCTGCGCGGCGCGGGTGCTGGGCGGTCTGATCTGCGCGGCGCTGATCCCCCGGCTGCGGGTGGTCAGCCGGTTCTGCATGTACCGCGGCGCGATCAACAAGGTGGAAAACGCCGCCGTGGGCGCGGAGCCCGTTCGCCGCGAGGACGCGGAGAAGGCCTCCCGCCTCACCGGCCGAAGCGACGCCGCTTTCACCATACTGGTGCTGCTCATGTCCGTGATCGCCTTCGCGCTGGTGCGCACGTTCACGCTGCCGGTGCAGCTGCTGGTGCGGGTGCTGCTGGTCTTCATCATCGCCGCCGTGGTCGATGAGCCCGTGCGGCTGCTGGAGAATCACCAGCAAAGCGCCGTGTGCCGGGTGCTGCTGGCCCCGCTTCGCTTCCTGGAGCGGCTGCTGGTGCGCGAGCCCCATCCCCAGATGGTGGAGGTGGCCGTCTGCGCCTACAATGCCGCGCTGGAAAACAGCAAGTGAGGGAACAGGGATCAGTGAACAGCGAACAGTAAAATGCCGCTCCCGCGCGGCAGCCGCCGTTTCCGTTCCCTTGGCCCTGTTCCCTTGAACCTCATTCAGCGTCTGAAAGGACAAACCGACATGAACATATCCGAATGGCTCGCCCACGCCGCGTCTCAGCTGGCCGCCTCGGGCTGTCCCGATCCCCGGATCGACGCCCGCTGGATGGCGGAGGACACGCTGGGCATGAGCCGAACCGAATTGAAGTTTGAGTCCGACCGGGCCGTGCCCCCCGAGGCGCTGGAGCGCCTTACGGCCATGCTGGCCCGCCGCTGCGCCGGCGAGCCGGTGCAGTACATCCTGGGCAGCGCCGACTTCATGGGTCTGAAATTCGAGGTGAGCCCCGGGGTGTTGATCCCCCGGCAGGACACCGAGACCCTGGTGGAGGCGGCGCTGATCGCCCTGCAGGGCGCCGGGGAGCGCCCCGACGTGCTGGACCTGTGCACCGGCAGCGGCTGCATTGGGTTGAGCCTGGCTTCCCTGGCTCCCCATGCCCGGGTGACGCTTTCCGACGCCAGCCGGGAGGCGCTCGAGATCGCGAAGCGGAACATGCACGCCCTGGGCGTGAAGGCCGACCTGAGGCACGGCGACCTGTTCGCCGCCGTGGGCCGGGCGAGGTTCGACCTGATCGTCTCCAACCCGCCCTACATCCCCCGGGGAGACCTGGCGGAGCTGCAGAAGGAAGTGCAGTATGAGCCGCGGATGGCGCTGGACGGCGGGCCGGACGGCCTGGACTTCTACCGCCGCATCGCGGAGGAGGCCGGGGCGCACCTGAACCCCGGCGGGTCGATCTACCTGGAGGTGGGCATCGGCCAGGCCCCGGCGGTGCTGGAGCTGCTGAAGGCCCATCTGACATGCCTGGAGGCCGGGACGATCAGGGACCTGAACGGCATCGAGCGCGTCGTATTCGCCAAAGTATAAGGAGAGCACCATGCAGTCAACATCTTTCAACGAGCAGGAGCGCATCGCGGCCCAGCTGGAGGCCATCCAGGGCCGGTATGAAGAGCTGTCCATCCGCATCACGCTGCCGGAGGTCATCGCGGACACGCCCACCTTCACCAAATTGATGCGGGAGCACAGCGAGCTGGGCGAGCTGAACGAGGTGGCCGTGGCGTACAGGAAGCTGCTGGACGACATCGACGCCGCCCGGGAGATGCTGGACGACCCGGACATGGCGGAACTGGCCAGGGAGGAGCTCCCGGAGCTGGAGAGGCAGCTGGAGGAGGCCACGAAGCAGGCCCGCATCGCACTGCTGCCCAAGGACCCGGACGACTACAAGAACGCCCTGCTGGAGGTGCGCGCGGGCGCGGGCGGCGACGAGGCTGGCCTGTTCGGCGCGCAGCTTTTGCGCATGTACACCCACTACGCCGACAGCCAGGGCTGGAAGGTGGAAATGGTGGAGGACGGCTCCACCGAGCTGGGCGGCCTGAAGGAGAGCGTGATCCTGATCCAGGGCAAGAACGTGTTCCAGAAGCTGAAGTTTGAAAGCGGCGTGCACCGGGTACAGCGCGTGCCCGTCACCGAATCCTCCGGCCGCATCCACACCTCCACCGCCACAGTGGCCGTGCTGCCCGAGGCGGAGGACGTGGAGGTGGAGATCAACCCGAACGACCTGCGCATCGACACCTACCGGGCCTCCGGCGCAGGCGGCCAGCACGTCAACCGCACCGACTCCGCCGTGCGCATCACCCACATTCCCACCGGCCTGGTGGTCACGTCCCAGGACCAGCGCAGCCAGATCCAGAACCGGGAGAAGGCCATGCGCGTACTGAAATCCCGGCTGTACGAGCTGCAGCGGGAGCAGCAGGAGGGCGAATACGCCAGCCGCCGCCGCCTGCAGGTGGGCACGGGGGATCGCAGTGAGCGCATCCGCACCTACAACTTCCCACAGGGCCGCGTCACCGACCACCGCATCGGCCTGACCCTCTACAAGATCGACGAGATCATGGAGGGCCACCTGGACGAGATCATCGACGCGCTGACCCTGGCGGAGCAGACGGCACTGTTGAATGAAAGCAAATGACAGGGATTTGCCCGACAAATCCCTGTCATGAATTGCGCCTTCGGCGCGTGAATTGACCTGATGGTCATGAATTGCCCTTCGGGCGTGAATAGCGCCTCTGCGCATAGGAACAGGCGCAATTCAAATCATGGAGCGAAGCGAGAAATCATGCCCGCAGGGCAAATCATGGTGCGAAGCACCAATTCATGATTGCCTCCGGGTTCCACACGACAATAAAAGAAGGTGTGCCCCTTGCCAAACATCACTGTCCGCCGCGCCACCGAGCGCGATATCCCCGCCATCATGGCACTGCTGGTGCAGGTGAACATGGTGCACCACAACGGCCGGCCCGACCTGTTCAAGGGGCCGACCACCAAGTACACCAGGGAAGAGCTGGCGGCCATACTGTCCAGCGACGACACGCCGGTTTTCGTGGGCGTGGACGAGTCCGACCGGGTGCTGGGCCACGGCTTCTGCGTGCTGCAGCACGCCGGCGGCCAGCTGATGGAGGAGCACGACACGCTGTACATCGACGATATCTGCGTGGACGAGAATGCCCGCGGGCTGGGCGTGGGCCGTGCCCTGTACGGGCACATCCTCTCTCACGCCCGCGAAAGGGGCTGCTACAACGTCACGCTGAACGTGTGGAGCTGCAATCCCGGCGCGATGCGGTTCTATGAGAAGCTGGGGATGACGCCGTACAAGGTGGGCATGGAAACCATTCTATAAAGCCTCCCCCTGAAGGGACATCGAGCGCCCGGAAAAATGTCCAGTGGACATTTTTCAGCAAGATGGGGTCGGTAGACCCGCGGCAAGTGGCTGGCTGAAGGCCAGTCGGAAGAGGTCGTTACCCCTCCCTTATCCCGAAAGGAGCAACCCATGATCCGCGAAGCCACCACCGGCGACCTGGACGCGCTGCTCGCGCTGTACCTGGATCTGCACGAGACGCGCCTGCCCGACCCCGAACGCGCGGAGGCGGCCTGGCGGAAGATCCATGCCGACCCGGACCACCACCTGATCGTGTGCGACCTGGACGGCGAGATCGTATCCGCCTGCGCCTGCGTCGTCGTTCCCAACCTGACGCGAAACGCTCGCCCCTACGCCCTGATCGAGAACGTGGTCACCCGGGCGGACTGCCGGGGCCGGGGCCATGCCAGCGCATGCCTCGCGCGCGCTCAGGAGATCGCCCGGGCAGCGGGCTGCTACAAGATCATGCTGCTCACCGGCGCAAAGGACGAGAAGTCGCTGGACTTCTACCGCCGCGCCGGCTTTGACGACACAGAAAAGACCGCGTTCGTATTGCGGCTCAACCCGTAGGGGCGGCGTTGCGCCACCCGTCTCCGCAAATGCAGACGAACCATTCGATCCATACGCTCTCAAAGGAGTAATCACCTTGCAAACCGAACTTCTTCCCGTCTCCCCCGAAGCCCTTGAGAGGGCCGGCGAACTGATCCGCCAGGGCCAGCTGGTGGGCTTCCCCACCGAGACGGTCTACGGCCTGGGGGCCAACGCGCTGGACGCGGACGCGGTGAAGCGCATCTTCGAGGCCAAGGGCCGCCCGGGCGACAACCCGTTGATCGTGCACATCAGCCGCATCGACCAGCTGGCCCCGCTGATCTCCGGGGAGCCCTCCCCTGCCGCGAAGGCGCTGATGGACGCCTGGTGGCCGGGGCCGATGACGCTGATCTTCCCCAAGTCCGATGTGGTGCCCATGGAGGTCACCGCGGGGCTTTCCACCGTGGCCGTGCGCTTCCCGGCGCACCCGGCGGCCCAGGCGCTGATCGACGCCGCCCAGCGGCCCATCGCCGCGCCCAGCGCCAACCGCTCCGGTCGGCCCAGCCCCACCACGGCGGCGCACGTCATGGAGGACATGGACGGACGCATCCCGCTGATATTGGACGGCGGCGCCTGCGAGGTGGGCCTGGAGTCCACGGTGATCGACATGACCGGGAGCGAGCCGCGCATCCTGCGGCCCGGCGGCGTGACGCCGGAGATGATCGCCCAGGTGGCGGGCAGCGCCGGGGTGGACCCCGCCGTGATGCGCCCGCTGAAGGAGGGCGAGGTGGCCCGAAGCCCGGGCATGAAGTATCGCCACTACGCTCCCACCGGCGCGCTGACCATCGTCAAAGGCGCGGATGGGGCTGTGATCCGGAAGATCTGCGACCTGTACGACGCGGCGCTTGAGGTGGGCAATCGCCCGCTGATCCTGGCGCTGGAGGGGCACCTGCCCGCCTATGGAGACCGCAAGGCCCTGTCCCTGGGCGCGGACGCTGCCGGGATGGCCCATGCGCTGTTCGCCCGTCTGCGGGACGCGGACGAGATCGGCGCAGACGCGCTGTTCTCCGAGGCGGTGGCTGCGGACGGCGTGGGGCTGGCCGTGATGAACCGGCTGGGCCGCGCCGCTGCGTTTCACATCGTTGAAGCGGATGAATAATCGACCCACAGAGAATAATGAGAACCAGATTGCCACGTCGGCCTGAAGGCCTCCTCGCAATGACACATTGCCTTGCGCACAGCGAGCGTCATTGCGTGGTACCCCAAAGGGGTGACGTGGCAATCCGGTTTCCTGGCAGGGACTTGCGGACGCATATTGCCCGGCGGGCGGCGCAACGCCGCCCCTGCAATGCGCCGTCAACCCACCTGCAACAACAAAGGGGGCTGTCTCAAAAGAGACAGCCCCCTCGTTTGCTCAACCTATGGTCGGCGTTTCAGGAATTATTCCTGAGCGGCCTTCCAATCGGCGTACTGGGTCTCGACCTCAGCGATGATGTCGGGCATGCCGGCGTCATTCAGAGCGGTCTTCAGAGCCTCGATGCCAGCAGCGGGATCGTCGGGATCCACGGCGCCGCACATCAGAGGATTGGCGTACTCAGTCACAACCGCGTCAACAGCCGCGATCTGATCGGCCACGTTGTCCTTGACGAAGCGGAAGCCCAGGGAAGCGGTGGGGATAGCATCGTCCGCATAGGACTGCAGCAGCTCGTTCTTCTGGGGATCCTCGCCCTCGGTGACGTACTGGAGCTTGGTGTTGCCCACGGTCCAGGCGCCGCCATGCACGCCGTACCAGTTCTGGTCGGTCAGCTTGACGGTGGTGTCGTCGATCTTCTCGTAGTTCACGCCCTCAGCGCCGAACAGCATCAGGTTGACCAGGGTCGCGTCAGAATGCATCAGGTTCAGGTACTGCATGGCCTTCTCAGGATTCTGAGAGGTCACCGGGATGCCGAACATGGAGCCGCCCGCATGGGTGGTCACGACGTACTTGGGCTGCATGGTGATCTCAACGCACTCGAAGTCGGCAGTATGGTTGGCCTGATACATCTCGACGGCCTTGATGCCGTTGCCCTTCAGGGGCTGGGAGAAGGCCAGGAAGTCGCCGCGGCCGAAGGTGCCGTTGTAGTCGAAGGAAGTCAGAGCGGCATCGGGATCGATGTAGCCCTTCTGCGCCCAGTCATACATCAGGCGGATGTGCTCCTCCTGCTCGGGGGTCTCGAAGATGCTGTAGACGGTCTCGTCGAAGTTGCCGTCCTCACCCTGCGCCATCTTCATGGCGACGGAGTTGTTGGTCATGCCGGCCCAGTCGGGGCACCAGGGCTCGTCAGCCCAGCGGCCATTCTGACCATCCATCAGGTAGGGGTACTTGTCGGGGAACATTTCCTTGTACTTCTGCAGCCAGGGCTCCAGATCCGCGGTGGTCTTGATGGAAGGATCGTCAGCGGTGACGTCCCAGCCAATGGCCTCAGCGGCGGTCTTGTTGATGATGAAGCCTTCCGGCACGCACAGCTCCTTGTTGGTGGGGATGCCGTACAGAACGCCGTTCACCTTGACGCCATCCAGGAAGGTCTGGGGCAGGGTCTCAGTGATGCCCTGGCCATACTCGGCCAGCAGGTCGTCCAGGGGCAGCAGCAGGCCGCCGGCAACCTCGACGCCGTAGCCTTCCCAGTCAGCGGTGAAGATGAGGTCCATCTTCTCGCCGGACTGCAGGGCGTTGATGGCCTTGTCGTTCCAGTCGCCCCAGCCGATGATGTGATAGCTGACCTTCGCGCCGATCAGGGGCTCAATGTAAGCATTGACAGCCTCTTCAACGCCCGCACGGACAGCTTCGTTGTCGCCGTTGCCCACCCAGTAGATGTCCAGGGTGTAGGGCTCTTCGGCCACAGCCACGGTCAGCATAGCCAGAACCATAGCCACCGCCAGAAGCAGAGTAACCAGTTTACGCATGTGTTTTCCCTCCTTGGTTGTTATATTTCAAGGGCCGCGTACGCCCTTGAAATCGATGAAAGGGTATCATTGAGGTGTCAGCCAAAGCACACCTCATCAGTCAGCCTGCGGCTGACAGCTTCCCCTCAAGGGGAAGCCTTTTGGACACTTTCCCAGAGCCTTCTCTTCAAGGGGAAGCCTTTTGGGGCACCCCTCAGCCTTCCCCTTGAGGGGAAGGTGGCCCGCGCAGCGGGTCGGATGAGGTGTCTGCTGTCAGCCCTTCACGGCGCCGACGGTCAGGCCCTTGACGAAGTACTTTTGGAAGAAGGGATACGCCAGGATGATCGAGCCCACCGTGACCACCGCCATGGACATGCGGAAAGTCTCAGCCGGCAGGTTCGCCACGTTCACGCCGCCCATTCGGCTGGCGTTCTCCTTGATGAACCGCAGGTTGTTCATGGTCTGGTAGATGGTGTACTGCAGGTTGTAGTACTGCGCGCTGTCATTGATCAGCAGGCAGTTGCGGAAGTCGTTCCACACGCCGATGGCGCTGAACAGGGCCACTGTCGCAAAACCCGGCAGGGCCAGCGGGGCCACGATCTGAAGAAGCGTGCGCCACTCGCCGCAGCCGTCGATACGCGCGGACTCGATGATGGCTTCCGGCACCGACGATTGATAGAACGTGCGCATGATGATGACCCAGTAGGCCGAGAAGCTCATGGGCAGGAACAGCGCCCAAACCGTGTCCTTCAGGCCCAGCACCGAACGGGTCATGTTGTAGTAGGAAACCATGCCGCCGCCGAACAGCATCGTGAAGAACGAGAAGAACGTGAAGAACTTCTTGTACTTGAAGTCCGGACGGCTCAGCGCGTAGGCGTACAGGCCCACGGTGACCACCGAGATGATCGTGCCCGACACGGTGGCGATGATGGTGTTCTTGTAGGCGGTGAGGATGATGGAGCCGCCGCGGAACAGATAGGTGTAGGCCGTGGTGGAGAACTCCAGCGGCCACAGGCGGTAGCCGTAGGTGGTCAGCGCCACCTCGCTGGTGAATGAGGACACCAGGATGATCCACAGCGGGAAGATGGTCAGGATACAGGCCACGATCAGCAGCACGTTGAACGCCGCGTTCGCGCCGCGGGAGATCTGGTTGCGGGCTGCGCTGTGGCGCGCCGCCTCCTTCTCCGCCTTCTTTAATTTCTTGACGTCAATAGCAGTCATCTTTCGCTTCCTCCCTTCATCAGAACAGCGCCATGTCGGGATGGGACTTGCGCACGATGCCGTTGGTCACCAGGATCAGGATGAAGCCGACCACCGACTGGAAGAAGGCGCCCGCGCCGGCATAGCCGAAGGAGTTGCGCAGGTTGCCCTTCTTCAGCATGTCGTACACGTAGGTGTCGATGGTGCTGGTCACCTGGCGCAGCGTGCCGGAGCCGTTGGGCAGGGAGTAGAACATGTCGAAGTCGCCGTTGAAGATGCGGCCCACCGCCAGGATCTGCAGCATCACCACGACGGGCATCAGCTGCGGCAGGGTGATGTACTTGAACTGCTGCCACTTGCTGGCGCCGTCGATGGCGCCGGCCTCGTACAGCTGCTCGTCAAAGCCGGTCAGCGTGGCCAGGTAGATGATGGAGCCCTGGCCGGTGTACTTCCACACGTTGGCGATCAGGAAGATCCACGGCCAGTACTTCTTCTGGGCGTAGAACTTGATTGCTTCCTTGCCCATGGCCACGTTGATCTGGTTGAAGAAGCCGTTGGCAGCGATCATGGCGTACAGCGCGTACATGACCACGATCCAGCTGACGAAGTAGGGCATGAACAGGATGGTGTGATACACCTTCGCGGTGCGGCGGTTGCGCATCTCGTTGATCAGCACCGCCAGGCCCACCTGCAGCACCACGCCCACCACCATGAACAGCAGGTTGTAGCCCACGGTGTTGCGGATCAGCATCGGCGCATCCTTCAGCAGGTAGGTGAAGTTGTTGATGCCGTTCCATTCAGAGGAAACCAGGCTGTTCAAAAACACGTTCTTGAAGAACGAGGTCGCCGTCGGCACCGTCATCTGGTACTTCTTGAACGCCAGAATGATGCCGGGCATCGGCAGATAGCAGAACGCCAGCAAGAACAGCGCGCCCGGCAGTACCATGAACAGATATGCCGCCTGCCGCTTGCCCGAATCGGCCAGCGTCCGCTGCTTTTTACCGGTCTGAGTGCTTCCAACGCTCATGCTGGTAAAACCACCTTTCTGTAATTGCCCAGGCCTCCGTCACTCCTCAGGACGGTTACGCGCCCCGTTTCAGCCAAGGGCATTATTTTAAATCCATATGAATTGTAGCACATCTTTTACCTCATTGCAAGTGCATTTTTCACAAAATGGGGGTTTTTATTTTATTATCATTGTTTCATCACAAAAAATAACGAAAAATCTAAATCGTTTTCGCTGAACTGTCACATTGACTGGTTATTTTTGCCCTTCCCGCTGCACAAGATGGAACAATGGACTAAAAATCGGAGGTTCACGCCATGATGCGAAGATTCGCCGCGCTGCTGATCGCCCTGCTGCTGCTCTCCATCGCCCTGGCCGAGGAGATCGACCTGTCCCCCACCCCCGCGCCCGACGTACCGGAAAGCGCCAGCCTGCCGCCCATGTCAGACGCCCCGCTGCTTGAAAGCCCGCCCATGCGCCTGAACTGCGCCGCTGCGCTTTTGATGGAGGCGGACAGCGGCCAGATCATCTTCGAGATGAACGCCGACAGCCCCCGCCCGGTGGCCTCGGTGACGAAGGTGATGACGATCCTGCTGACGCTGGAGCAGCTGGACGCGGGCCGGGCGTCCGCCGGGGACGCGGTCACCGTGTCCGACACCGCCGCGGGCATGGGCGGCAGCCAGGTGCTGCTGGACGTGGGCGAAAGGCAGGACGTGGGCACGCTGCTGAAGTGCATGATCGTGGGCAGCGCCAACGACGCCGCCGTGGCCCTGGCCGAGGCCCTGTACGGCAGCGAGGCGCTCTGCGTGGAGGCCATGAACCGCCGCGCGGAGGCGTTGGGCATGACGAACACCCATTTTGTCAACTGCACCGGCCTGCCCGCCGACGGCCAGCACACCACCGCCCGGGACGTGGCCGTGATGAGCCGCCAGATGTTCGCCCACCCCCGCTACTTCGACTATTCCACCATCTGGATGGAGGACGTCGACCACGGCGACGGGCGGGTGACCCAGCTGGTGAATACCAACAAGCTGCTGAAGCTCTGCGACGGCTGCGACGGCGGCAAGACCGGCTCCACCAACGAGGCTGGCTACTGCGTCAGCGCCACCGCCAGCCGCGGCGGCATGCGGCTGATCGCCGTGGTGCTGGGCGCGGCCTCCGGCAAGGAGCGCTTCGCCATCGCCCGGCAGATGCTGGACTACGGCTTCGCCAACTACCGCCAGTATCCCGTGGCGAAGAAGGGCACCCGGGTGAAGGGCGCGCTGCCCGTCACCGGCGGGGAGAAGGACGGCGTGGCGCTGGTGCTGGACGGGGATTTGACGCTGCTGGTGAACCGGGGCGACGAGCAGCGGCTGTCGCTCTCCCCCAGCCTGCCGGAAAGCGTGGCCGCGCCGGTTCAGGCCGGGCAGGCCGTCGGCCACGTGGACGTGATCGCCGAGGGCCGCACCCTCGCCCGCATCCCCGTCGCCGCCGCCGAGAGCGTGAAGGCAAAGGGCCTGCCACTTAATAGGATAATACAGAACTGGCTGGGGAGGTTTTGATACCAACCAATGATTTGAATCGTGCCATCCCCAATGCGCCGCAGCGCAATTCACGCACAAAGTGCAATGCATGGCCGCCGGGCCAATTCACGCACCGAAGGCGCAATTCATTTTCAGGTTGGTCGAGTAAAAATTCGGCCAATCTGAATTTACCCCTTGACACACAATACTATGTGTTGTATAATATTATGTGTCAAGGAGGTGATCCCATGGATGTCCAGCTGAAGCGGGGCATGTTGGATGCCTGCGTGCTGACGGTGCTGCGCCGGGGGGATTCCTACGGCTACCAGCTGGTGCGGGACGTGGGCGAAATCATCGCCGTGTCGGAATCCACGCTCTACCCCATCCTGAAGCGCCTGGAGGCGCTCGGGCAGGTGACGGTGTATTCCGTGGAGCACAACGGCAGACTGCGCAAGTACTACAGGATTACAGAGGCCGGCGAACAGCGCATCCACGCATTCCTGGATGAATGGCGGGAGCTGCTCAGGGCGCTGAGCCGAATCGAAGCGGAGGTTGAGGGAAGATGACAAAGCAGGAATTCTTGAATGAGCTGAGGAACCTGACCGGCGCGATGAACGAGGGCGAACGGTCGAAGCTGCTGGAATATTATGAAGAGATGATCGACGACCGCGTGGAGGAGGGCGTGCCCGAGGAGGAGGCCGTGGCCGCCATGGGCAGCCCGGCGGACATCGCCGGGGAGTTCGCGCCCGCCGGGAAGCAGGAAATCGCCAGGGGCGGCTCCGAGACCGTGGACGCGCTGCGCTCCCTGCGCGTGAAGGTGGCGAACGCGGACGTGAAGGTCGTCTGCGAACCGCTGGACAACGGCGCGGCTGCCCAGCTGCGCTTCTCCGACCCGGAGCGCTTCGAGTGGCACATGGACGGGGACGCGCTGGTGGTGCAGGAGCGCCAGCCGGAGGCCGGGCATCGCGGCCTGGAGTTCGGGCTGCGCTGGCTGAAGCAGATGATTACCGAGGCGGGCCTGCGGGTGACCATCGCGCTGTCGGAGGCTCTGGCGGACGCGCTGGACTTCGAGGGCAGCGGCAGCGATCTGCGCATCGAGGGCGTGTCCTTCTCCAAAGCCCAGCTGGTCACCGCCAGCGGCGACATCACCCTGAAGGGCGTGAACTGCGAAGGCGGCATCGGAATCGACATCCGCACCCACAGCGGCGACGTGTCCCTGGCGGACGTGCGCAGCGCCAACCTGATCGCCCACGCCGCCAGCGGCGACATCTCCGCCCATGGGCTGAAGCTGTCCGGGCGGCTGCGGCTGCAGTCCTCCAGCGGCGACATCGAGCTTCGCGGCGGCGAGGGCGACGCGCTGAGCATCACCACCGCCTCCGGCGACATCGAGGCCGACCGCTGCCGCTTCGGCGCGGCCACCGTCCACACCGCCAGCGGCGACGTGCGCCTGGACGAGCTGGAGACCGACCCGCAGCTGACCGTGGAGACCGCCAGCGGCGACATCGAGCTGACCCGCTGCATCGCCCGGGAGACCCGGGTCAACACCGCCAGCGGCGACGTGGAGCTGCGTCTGGAGCCCCTGCCCTGCGGCTATGACATCGCCGCCAACACCGTCTCCGGCGATATCCAGTTCGGCGACGGCTGCGTGGGGCCCTCCGGCGAGGAAAAGCCGAGGATCGCCGTCAAGACCGTCAGCGGCGACGTGGAGGCCCGGTTGGTGCGGTAAAGCCAAAAAGGCCGTCTCAGAGCGCATACAGGCGCATAACACAATTCAGCAGGGGCGGCGCAACGCCGCCCCTGCTGTTGGATGCTTGTGCGTATTAATGCGTTTTAAGACAGCCTCTTTTTTCACGGCGGCTTCCGAGCCGCTTTTTCTATTCGCTCGGGGCGAACTGGCTGTTGTACAGCTCAGCATAGAAGCCGTCCTGCGCCAGCAAACTCTCGTGATTCCCCTGCTCGATCACCCGGCCGTCCCGCATCACCAGGATCACGTCGGCCTCGCGGATGGTGGACAGCCGGTGGGCCACGATGAAGGACGTGCGGCCCTTCATCAGCCGGGCGAACGCGGACTGGATCTTCAGCTCCGTGCGGGTGTCGATGGAGGATGTGGCCTCGTCCAGGATCAGCATCGGCGGCAGACGCAGCATCACCCGGGTGATGCACAGCAGCTGCTTCTGGCCCTGGGACAGCTGACCGCCGTCCTCGCCGATGACGGTGTCGTAGCCGTTGGGCAGCCGCCGGATGAAGGAATGGGCGTGGGCGGCCTTCGCTGCGGCCACGATCTCCTCCTCGGTGGCGTCCGGTCGGCCCATGGCAATATTCTCGCGGATGGTGGCGTTCTTCAGCCAGGTCTCCTGCAGCACCATGCCGTAGGCGGCCCGCAGGCTCCTGCGGGGGATGCTCCGGATGGGCCGGCCCTCCACGTCGATCTCGCCGGAGTCCGTCTCGTAAAAGCGCATCAGCAGGTTGATCAGCGTGGTCTTGCCGCAGCCCGTGGGGCCCACGATGGCCACCCGCTGGCCGGGCCGCACCCGCAGGTTGAAATCCTCGATCAGCTTCTTCTCCGGCACGTAGGAGAAATACACGTGCTCGAAGGCCACCTCGCCCTTCACGTCCGAGAGCCCCTCGGCGTCCGGCGCGTCCGGCGCCTGCTCCGGGGCCTCGATCAGCTCAAACAGCCGCGCGGCGCAGGCGATGGCGTTTTGCAGCTCCGTCACCACGCCCGAGATCTCGTTAAAGGGCTTGGTGTATTGGTTGGCATAGCTCAAGAACGCCGTCAGCATGCCCACGGTCATGGCGCTGCCGGGGACCAGCGCCGCCAGCGCCCCGGCCAGGGCCACCAGCGCGTACACCACCGAATTCACGAACCGGGTGCAGGGGTTCGTCAGCGAGGAGAAGAACGTAGCCTTCAGCGAGCAGTCCCGCAGGCGCCCGTTGATCTCGTCGAAGCGCTCCGTCTCCGCCGCCTCCCGCCCGAAGGCCTTCACCACCTTCAGGCTGCCGATCATCTCGTCGATGAAGGCGGTCTGCTCGCCCCGGGTCTCGGACTGGCGCTTGAACATGGCGTAGGTGCGCGTGGCGATGAACCGCGCCACGAACAGCGAAAGCGGCGTCACGCACACCACCACCAGCGTGATCAGCGCGTTCTGGGTCAGCATGAACACCAGCGTGAACAGGATCGTCAGCACGGCCGTGGGGATGGGCGTCGATGTAGGCAAGGGGCAGGCGGTTGATGTGCTCCAGCGCCTCCTCCCGCAGATCCTGCACCACGTCGAAGGTGATGCGGTTGTTCACCACGTTCATCACCCAGGTGCCCAGGGCCGTCAGCCCCACGCACGCGCCGATGCGCCACAGCAGCGGCCAGATGAGGTCAAAGCGCACCGCCCCCGCGCCGATGATGCCGTCGATGGCCCGGCCCACCAGGATGGGCACCACCAGCGTCAGCACCACCGTGGCCGCCGAGAGGGCGAGCGAGGCCAGCACCAGCCAGCGATAGCGGCCGATGTGTCGGATGACCTTTTTCAGCGTGTCAACCTGATTCCGGGAGGCCGCCTTCATGCGCTCACCTCCCCGCTGTTCTCCGATTCACCTTCATGTAGGCGGTTCTCCCGCGCGGCAGCAGATGGCAGCGGGGCCTCCCCGCTGAATTGGGAATCGTAGATTTCCCTGTAAATCGGACAATTCTCCATCAGCTCCACGTGCCTGCCCTTGCCCACGACCCGGCCGTCGTCCAGCACCAGGATCAGGTCGGCCTGCATGATCGAGGCCGCCCGCTGGGAGATGATGAACACCGTGGGCCGGTAGTCAAGCGCGGCGATGGCGCGGCGCAGGCGCGCGTCGGTGGCCATGTCCAGGGCCGATGCGCTGTCGTCCAGGATCAGTATCTCCGGCCTGCGCACCAGCGCCCGGGCGATGGTCAGCCGCTGCTTCTGGCCGCCGGACAGGTTGCCGCCGTTCTGCTCGATCGCGCCGTCCAGGCCGCCCTTGGCCGCCAGCACGTCCGCCGCCTGGGCGATCTCCGCCGCTTCGATCAGCTGCTCGTCCGCGGCGTCGGGGTTGCCCCAGCGCAGGTTGTCGCGGATCGTGCCCTTGAACAGGGACGCCTTCTGGGGCACCACGCCGATCTTCGAGCGCAGCGCGTCCTCGGGCCAATCGCGCACATCCGCGCCGTTCACCCGCACCGCGCCGGCGGTCACGTCGTAGAACCGGGGGATCAGCCGCGCCAGCGAGCTCTTGCCCGCGCCGGTGCCGCCGATGATGCCCACGGTCTGCCCGGGCAGGGCGGCAAAGTCGATGTCCTCCAGGGCGGGGCTGCCCGCGCCGGGATAGGTCAGCATCACGTGGTCGAAGGCCACCGCCGGGGCCACGGCGTCGGCCCGCGCGGCCTGGCCGTCTGCCATCGAGGGCTTGAGCGCCAGCACGTCCGCGATCCGCTTCCAGCTGGCCCAGCCCTTGTTGATGGTGATGGTCAGCGAGGCGAACTTGATCAGCTCCACCAATATCTGGCTCATGTAGTTGTACAGTGCCACCACCTGGCCCGTGGTCAGCGCGCCGCCGTCCACGCGGATGGCGCCCTGGCGCACCAGCAGGATCACCGCCAGGTTGATGAGCACATAGGTCACGGGATTCAGCAGCGCCGACACCCGCCCGGCCCGGCGCTGGCGGGAGGTCAGCTCCCGGTTCTTCGCCCGGAAGGCCTGGTATTCCGCGTCCTCCCGGCGGAAGGCCCGGATCACCCGCGCGCCGGTGAGGGTCTGTCGCGTGGCGCCCAGGACCCGCTCCAGCTGCCGCTGCACGCCCTGCATCATGGGGATGTTGGCCGCCATGATGGCCCAGACCACCAGCGACAGCGCCGCGATCACCGCCGCGAAGATCAGCGCGCAGCGCGCATCGATGGTGAAGGCCATCACCATCGCCCCCAGCACCACGAACGGCGAGCGCAGCAGCAGCCGCAGCGCCATGTTCACGCCCGTCTGGGCCTGGTTCACGTCGCTGGTCATGCGGGTGATCATGGCGGAGGTGCCCAGCCGGTCGATGTCCGCAAAGGACAGCGAGGTCAGCTTGCCGAACAGCGCGTGGCGCACGTCCGCGGCGAAGCCCGTGGCCGCCCGGGCGGCAAAGTACTGCGCCGTGACGGCCGCGGCCAGGCCCGCGACGCCCAGGGCGACCAGCAGGCCGCTCATGCGCCAGACGTGCGCCGCGCTGCCCGCGCCGATGCCCCGGTCGATGATAGAGGCCACCACCAGCGGCACGAACAGGTCCAGCAGCGCCTCGAACATCTTGAACAGCGGCGCGCACACGCACTGGGCCCGGTATTTTTTCAGGTATTTCAGCATTTATTGATCCCTTTGCCTTTTCTTTTGCTCTGAAATCATTATAGCCCATCCCCCCGCCCCGCGCAACGGGATTTACCAGATATTACCTTTGATTTTGGGGGCGGATATATAGGATAATAGTTATAGATATATACACACGGGAGGCCGCGGCCATGCCAGCAGGAAAGAAAGCCCTTTGTTACATTCCCTGGATCGGCCTGTTGCTGTTCGCCCTGCTCTGCCACGTCAGCCCCGGCCTGGCCGCGCTGCTGCTCGACCGCCTCACCCGCCCGGCGCTGCTGGCGCTGAACCGCTGGACGGCCCGCGTCCCCTTTCCGCTGGTTGAGCCCATCGCGTTCGCCGCCGTCGCCGTCGCCCTGGCCGCGCTCATATGGGCGCTGTACCGGTGCAAGGCCGCGGCGCTGGTCGGCTGGCTGAAGGGCCTGGCCGCCGCGGCGGTCGTCGTCCTGTGGGTGCTGGCGCTCGCCTGGCTGCCGGCGATGCTCCAGCCGGTGGAGACCCCGCCCGCGCCGGGCGCCGCCCAGCTGGAATGGCTGTGCGGGCAGCTGATCGACGGGCTGAACAGCTCTGCACTGGATTTCCCGGAGCCTGCGGAGGCGCTGCGCCTGGCCCCGGAGACGGCTGGCCTTTCCGGGTGCACGGTGAAGGCCGCCCGGTACCCGGAGTGGATGCGCGGCGCGGGGATCTCCGGGCTGTTCACGCCGCCCACCGGCGAGGCGATCGTGGACGCGGGCGTGTCCCCGGCTCTGATCCCCTTCACCGCCGTGCACGAGCTGATGCACCTGGGCGGCATCGCGGACGAGGGCGCGGCCAACATCGCCGCCTGGGAAAGGTGTCTGGCCGAAGGCGGACCCTTCGCCGACTCCGCGCGGCTGTGGGCGCTGCGCTATGCGCTGGGGCAGCTGAACCGGGCCGACGAGGCCGCCTGGCGGCGGGTGCGGGGCAATATGAAAGACCCGCTCACGCGGGTCTTTCAGGCTTGCGGGGGCGAGGTCATGCCCCGGAACAGGTTTACGCTCGTTCCCAGCTTCGCCCGCATCGGCGGGGATTACGGGGATTTGACCGGGTGGCTGGCGAAGTATTCAAAGGCTTCCCCGCCGCAGCGGGAGGGTGTGGCCGAGTGAAGCGAGGTCGATGGGGTACTCCTCGAAAAAACATGTATACGCGATGACGTCAGAGTGCCCAACCGGCGCTGCGCGCCACCTCCCCATCGCGATAGGGAGGCCTGGCCGCCGTCAGCCGGTATTCCTGTTCCTTATTCTGTTTTTCCCTTCCCGCACTTCGTCGGGCAGTTCGCGCAGCCACAGCCGCAGGTGCCCCTGCCCTGCTTTTTGTTGCGAACCAGCTTCGCTACCGCCAGCGCGGCCACGCCCGCCACGGCGGCGATCAGGATGATGTCCAAAGCATTCATATCGATTCTCCTGTTCTTGAACCCCTCCGGCACTGCGCGCCGCCTTCCCTTTGAAGGGGCGGCAAGGGGGAACGACCTCTTCCGACCCTTCGAGCCACCTTCCCCTGAAGAGGAAGGCTTGGCGGGCGGCGCAATGCCGCCCCTGCAGAGGAATCCCGCAATCGCGGGGATAAATCTTCAACGGCTCTGCCCCTGCAACCGCGCGGCAGCCACTATTCCTACTTCCTACTTCCTCTTCCCTACTCGCTCTTCCCTACTCCCTGCTCCCTATTGTCTAGAACATCGACCCGATCAGCCGCACCGCCAGGGCGACCACCCAGGCCACGGCGCACTGCCACAGCACCACGCACAGGGCCCACTTGCGGCCCAGCTCCCGGCGGATGGAGGCGATGGCGGCCACGCAAGGGGTGTACAGCAGGCTGAACACCAGCAGCGACGCCGCGCTCAGGCTGCTCATGGTGGCGGCCACGCCGCCCACGTACAGCACCTTCAGCACCGAGACCACGCTCTCCTTGGCCATGAAGCCGGAGATCAGCGCGGTGGCCACGCGCCAGTCGCCCAGGCCCAGGGGCCTCAACACCGGCACCAGCCATCCGGAGATCATCGCCAGGATGCTCTGGGCGGACTCCTCCTCGCCGAGCAGGTTGAACCTGAGGTCGAAGCTCTTCAGGAACCAGACCACGATGGTGGCGATCAGGATCACCGAAAACGCCCGCTGGAGGAAGTCCTTGGCCTTCTCCCACAGCAGCTGGAACACGCTGCGGGGGCTGGGCAGGCGGTAGTTGGGCAGCTCCATCACGAACGGCACGGCCTCGCCCTTGAAGAGGGTGTTCTTGAAGCCCAGCGCCATCAGTATGCTCATCACGATGCCCAGCACATACAGCTCCGTCATGACCAGGCCGCCGTGCTTCGGGAAAAAGGCCTGCACGAAGAAGGCATAGATGGGCAGCTTGGCGGTGCAGCTCATGAAGGGCGTGAGCAGTATGGTCATCTTGCGGTCGCGCTCGCTGGGCAGGGTGCGGGTGGCCATCACCGCCGGCACCGTGCAGCCGAAGCCGATCAGCATGGGCACGATGCTGCGCCCGGACAGGCCAATCCGGCGCAGCAGCTTGTCCATCACGAAGGCCACGCGGGCGATGTAGCCGCTGTCCTCCAGCAGCGAGAGGAAGAAGAACAGCGTGACGATGATGGGCAGGAAGCTCAACACGCTGCCCACGCCCTCGAAGATGCCGCCGATGATGAGCCCGTGGATGCCGGGGTTCACGTTCCCGGCGGTCAGCGCCGCGTCCACCACGTCCGTCAGGCGCTCCACGCCCGCGGCCAGCAGGTCCTGCAGGAACGCGCCGATCACGTTGAACGTCAGGTAAAACACCAGCGCCATGATGGCGATGAACATGGGAAGGGCCGTGTACTTGCCGGTGAGGATTTTGTCGATGCGCTGGCTGCGCAGGTGCTCCTTGCTCTCCCGGGGGCGCTTCACGCAGCTGTCGCACACCTTCTGGATGAAGGCGAAGCGCATGTCGGCGATGGCGGCGGCCCGGTCCAGGCCCCGCTCCCGCTCCATCTGCAGCACGATATGCTCCAGCGTCTCCCGCTCGTTGCCGTCCAGGGCCAGCTGCTCCAGGATCACCCGGTCGCCCTCGATGATCTTGCAGGCGGCAAAGCGCACCGGCAGGCCCGCGGCGGCGGCGTGGTCCTCAATCAGGTGCGCCACGGCGTGAATGCAGCGGTGCACCGCGCCGCCGTGGTCGTCGCTGTCGCAAAAGTCGTATCTCAGGGGCTTTTCCTGATAGTGGGCGATGTGCACGGCGTGCTTCACCAGCTCGTCCACGCCCTGGTTCTTCGCCGCGCTGATGGGCACCACGGGCACGCCCAGCGCCGCCTCCATGCCGTTGATGTCCACGCTGCCGCCGTTGCCGGTCATCTCGTCCATCATGTTCAGCGCCACGACGGTGGGGATCCCCATCTCCAGCAGCTGCATGGTCAGGTAGAGGTTGCGCTCGATGTTGGTGGCGTCCACGATGTTGATGATGGCCTTCGGCTTCTCCCGCAGCACGAAATCCCGGCTGACCAGCTCCTCGCTGGAATAGGGCGACATGGAGTAGATGCCGGGCAGGTCGGTGATGGAGGTGTTCGCCTGGCCGCGGATGGCGCCGTCCTTGCGGTCCACCGTCACGCCGGGGAAGTTACCCACGTGCTGGTTCGCGCCGGTCAGCTGGTTGAACAGCGTGGTCTTGCCGCTGTTCTGGTTGCCCACCAGCGCAAAGGTCAGCTTCTCGTCCTTGGGAAGGGGGTCGCCGCTGCCCTTGGGGTGGAACTTGCCGTCCTCGCCCAGTCCCAGGTGGGGCGCCTCCCGGTCCCGCTTCGCCTCGGCGGCGCGCTCGGTCATGTGGTCGATGGGCGTCGCCTGGATCTTCTCCGCGTCCGCCAGCCGCAGCGTCAGTTCGTAGCCGTGGATGCGCAGCTCCATGGGGTCGCCCATGGGGGCCAGCTTCACCAGCTGTACTTCGGCCCCGGGTATCACGCCCATGTCCAGGAAGTGCTGCCGCAGCGCGCCTTCGCCGCCCACCGCCTCGATTCGGGCACACTGGCCCACCTTCAAATCCCGCAAGGTCATATCTCTTCGCCCCGTTTCTGTTGAGCATGGCTTTTCGTATGCGCCCCGCCCGGGATTCATCCCCGCCGGAGCGTCTATAGTTTATATCGTTTAACTAACCGTGTCAAGTTAATATTGTTTAACTTTTGGGTGCAGGGCTTTCACAAAACAAAAGCCTCCCCATCGCAATGGGGAGGAGGCACATAGCGCCGGTGGGTATTTCGCATACTTCATTCTCCCAGCACGCTTCGCGTGACAGTCTCCTTGGTGAGGGGGCCTTTTGGGCGGGCGGCGCAACGCCGCCCCTACAGGGACTACACACAAACCAAAAGCCTCCCCACCACAGTGGGGAAGTGGCGCATAGCGCCGGTGGGGCTCCCTGTTCAGGACTGTCACGCTCCTCGCTGTTCCCTAATCACGCGGCGGCCTGCAACCAAAAACCCTTGGGAACGAGCGGATGCGCGCAGGGTGCAGAGGCGTGAAGTTACGGTTTTTTTGCAGGCCGCCAAAAAGAACCGTCCCCCGGTTCCCCTCCGAAACTGCTTCGGAAAGGAACCGAGGAACGAATCTGCGTATATTCTCCGGCAGGGCGTTTCCGCCCCCGCTTTATCTCTTTTACTTGATAACGATCTTCACCCCGGGCTTGGCCCACTTGATGACCATCTTCATGGAGGCCTGGGGGATGGCGACGCAGCCCGCGGTGGACTTCTTCGAGCCGGTGCAGTGCAGGAAGATGCAGCTGCCCTTGCCCGGCGTGCCCTCGGCGTTGTAGTCGATGAACATACAGTAGTTGTACACGCCCTTGTAGTCGATCAGGTACTCGTCGGCGGAGGTGTGCTTGCGGTCCGCCGTGCGCTCGTCCACCAGCTGGTTGTAGTACTTGCTGTTGGATTCGCCGCACCAGTAGTGGTACTTGGTCACCTTGGTGTACTCCATGTTCGCGCCCGGGTCGTCCAGAATGCCGAAGGGCGTGGTGAGGTTGAAGGTGCCCACGGGGGTCTTCTTGTCCCCGGCCTTGGTCTTGCCCATGCCGTTGGCGCCCACATAGGCCTTGCACTGGTACAGCTGCTGCCAGGCACCGTCCTGCTTCTCGTACAGCGTCAGGTTGGCGTTGCTGCCGGTGGTGTGCTCCACCAGCACCACCTGGGTGGCGTCGCCCACGCCGTCAAACGGGTTGGCCTCGGCCTGGGCGGCGGGCGTGGCGGCGGGATTGCCCACCGTCACCGGCACCAGCACCTTCTGTTTTCCATAGCGCACCAGCAGCTGGGTCGTGCCCTCCTTCTTGCCGGTGACGACGCCCTTCTTCGTGACGGAGGCGATCTTCCTGTCCTTCACGGCATAGCGCTCCACGCCGCCCCGGGGCAGGGTGGCCTTCTCCCCCACGGCCAGGTTCAGCTCCTTGGGCAGAACCACCACGCCGCACTTGGCGGCCTTGGCATTGCCGCCGGAGGCGGTCACCACCGCGCGGCCGGTCTGCACGGCGGTCAGCTTGCCGCCCCAGACCTGCAGCACCTGCTCGTCGCTGCTCTCCCAGACGATCTCGTCCTGTTCGATGCCCTTCAGCTTCGGCATCAGCGTCACCTCGGCCCCCACCGTCATCAGCCCCAGCTTCGCCGGGAACTTGATGGTGGGCTTCTTCGCCGCCAGCGCGCCAGCGGGCAGCGCCAGCGCCAGCGCCGCCAGCAGCAGCATGCAGATCAAACGCTTCTTCATTATAAATATCCTCCCGCGGGCAGTGATACCCAGAGATACATGGTTATCCTATCACACAATGTTGACAGGCGTGTAAGCATCCATGGGCAGGAATGGGAAAAAACCTTGGCATTGCGGCGTGCCCACGGTAAATGTCCCCAAAAACCAAGGGATTTTCCCTTGCATTTTGTCGATTGAAGCGGTATAATTTTATTTTGGTGAATGATATATGGCCCCTGACGCGGGCCATGGAAGGAATACGGATACGTGAACGGCAATGCGGTAACCAGGGGCAAAAAGCGCCATCAATTCATGTATGTGGCGCTGCTGGTCATCTATACGGCGATGCTGGCGCTGATCGTCAGGATCGGCAAATCCCAGGAGTCCATCGCGATTTTCGGCAACGTGACGCGCATCTCGTCGCTGGCCGGCGTGGTCTCGACACTGGCCAGCCTGTGCGCTTTTTTCATGGTGATCTATTTCAAGCGGCGGGGCTTCATCACCGCCCTCATCATGCTGCTTTCCCAGCTGGCGCTGCTGTTCGTCGGCCTGTTCGCCGGGAAGAATCCCACGGCGCTGGCGGGCGTGTTCAGCGTGGTGCTGATGATCCTGGCCTCCATATTCCTCTACAGAAGGGAAAAGAAGCTCGATCACTACCAGTCCGTGGAGATGGACGCCCTGCAGGCGCGCAGGAAGGGTGCGGAGCTGCTGTTCGAGCAGACCGCCACGGCGCTGGTGAACGCCATCGAGGCCAAGGACGTGTACTCCCGGGGCCATTCCCTGCGGGTGGCGGAGTACGCCAGGCGCATCGCCGAGCAGCTGGGCAAGAGCGAGGAGGAGTGCCGCGAGGTGTACTACGCGGGCCTGCTGCACGACGTGGGCAAGATCGGCATCAAGTACACCATACTGGTCAAGAAAGGCAAGCTGACCCCGGAGGAATACGAGGCCATCAAGCAGCACACCATCATCGGGAAGCAGATCCTGTCCGGCATCACCGCCTATCCCTATCTGAGCATCGCGGCCAATTCCCACCACGAGCGCTACGACGGCAAGGGCTACCCGGACAAGTGGAAGGGCAACGACATCCCCGAGATCGCGCGGATCATCTCCGTGGCGGACGCCTACGACGCCATGACTTCCAACCGGAGCTACCGGGCCGCCATGCCCCAGCAGCTGGTGCGCGAGGAGATCGTGAAGGGCGCGGGCACCCAGTTCGACCCGGAGATCGCCCGGGCGATGCAGCACCTGATCGACATCGACGTGGATTACGAAATGAAGGAGCGGGCGGAGGTCAAGGAGCTGGCCGGCAAGAACGAGCTCATCTGCACGGAATACAGGAACGAGGTGTCCGAAGGCGTGCTGATCACGCCGCTCATCACGAAAATCCGGCTGCGCTCCGTCCCGGAGGAGCAGGCGGACCCCGCCAGGGCCATCCCCACCCTCCTGCTGTTCGACTCCCTGGACGGCCGCGTGCACAGCAACCCGAAGACCGTGAAGGACCTCAACTACTTTGAATACGCCGAGATCCGCTTCGACGGCAGCGTGTCGCTCACCGGCGCGCGCAAGTCGAAGACGGAGACGGTCAGCCACGAGGCCTGGGCGCCGTACCTGTCCCAGAAGGCCGAGGGCAGCACCTTCGAGGTCACCCTCGCCAAGGCCAGGGACCACCTGCTGGTGGAGATCGACGACGGCAAAAAGACGAGGCGCGTGACGATCGCCCTGCCCGACAGCACCCGCTTCACCTACGTGGCGCTGACCGGCGAGCACTGCCACCTGAAGGACGTGTCCATCGACAATACGGACGAGATGATCGACGCGGGCGCCGTCCAGCGCATCGCCCCGGAGATCTCCTACATCGACGGCCCGCAGGGCGACGTGCCCAATGTGCAGGTGGACGGCTTCCGAACCGCGGCGACCCGGGGGATCCCCATCTCCGACGGGCTCCGGCTCCGCTTCCACGCCATGAGCCTGCCCACGGCGCGTCTGATCTGGCACTGCCCCTTCGTGAGCGTGTTCACGTCGGAAGACGGCGCCCTCGAAGGGCCGTCCTTCCGGGAATACGCCCTCGTTCGCCTGGACGGCGAAGTGTGGGAGGACGAGGACGGCGGCATCATCAACGAGCTGACCGTCAGCCGCCAGCCGGGCTTCGTGGGCTGGGACGCCTGGAAGGAGGAGAACCGGAAGGGCTACGACTGCACCATCGCCTTTGAATGGAAGGGCAATGAGGTGACCATGACCACCGAGAACTTCGGCGTCTACGTGCGCAACACCACCCACGTGGAGCCGGGCAAGGCGGTGTTCGCCGCCCTCACCGGCGACCAGTGCGCGCTGACGAACATACGGATCGGAAAATAGAAGCACAGCAAAAAACAGAGGTGCAAAAGCACCTCTGTTTTTTGACACAGGGCCAAAAAAGATCCTTCGACTTCGCATGCGCTCCGCCCGGATGACCACCCCTGGGATCGTCATTCTGAGCGGAGGCGCAGCCGGAGTCGAAGAATCTGCGTCCTTGGACAGACACCTCTGTCTTATAATGCCGGTTATTTTGCCAGATGGCCCTTCTTTTCGATCTGCCAGACGACCTCGTCCACGTACTTTTCGCAGATCTCGTCGCAGCCGGCCTCCACCATCACGCGGATCACCGGCTCGGTGCCGCTCTCGCGCACCAGGATGCGGCCGTCGTCGCCCAGGGCCTCGGCCACCCGCTTCACGGCGGCCTGCACGTCCGGGTCGTTCTGGGCGTCGGGCTTGCTCTTCACCCGCACGTTCTTCAGCACCTGGGGATAGAACACCACGGGCGCCGCCAGCGCGCTCATGGGCTTGCGCTTGGCCAGCATGACCTCCATCAGCTTCAGGCTGGTCAGCAGGCCGTCGCCGGTGGTCTCGTACTTGGAGAAGATGATGTGGCCGGACTGCTCGCCGCCGATGCGGTGGCCGTTGGCGATCATGTTCTCGTAGACGTACTTGTCGCCCACCTTGGTCTTCTCGTAGCCGATGCCCACCTTGTCCAGCGCCTTGTACAGGCCGAAGTTGCTCATCACGGTGGTGACGATGGTGTTGTTCAGCAGCTTGCCGCGCTCCTTCATGTACAGGCCGTAGATGTAGAGGATGTGGTCGCCGGTGATGACGTTGCCCTTCTCGTCCACCGCCAGGCAGCGGTCCGCGTCGCCGTCATAGGCAAAGCCCACGTCCAGCTTCTTGTCCCGCACCAGCTGCTGCAGGTGCTCGATGTGGGTAGAGCCGCAGTCCATGTTGATGTTGTAGCCGTCGGGCTCGGCGTTGATCACGTAGGTCTTGGCGCCCAGCGCGTCGAAGATGCCCTTGGCGATCTGCCAGGCCGCGCCGTTGGAGCAGTCCAGGCCCACGCGCACGTCCTTGAAGCTGTAGCGGCTCATGGAGATCAGGTGGCCGATGTAGCGGTTGCGGCCCGCCACGTAGTCCACGGTGCGGCCGATGTCCTTGCCGTCCGCCACGGGAATCTCCAGCTTGTCGTCGATGTACTCCTCCACCTTCAGGATGGTCTCCTCGTCCATCTTCTCGCCGTTGCCGTTGAGCAGCTTGATGCCGTTGTCGTAGAACGGGTTGTGGCTGGCAGAAATCATGATGCCGCAGTCGAAGTCGTCCACACGGGTGATGTAGGCCACGGAGGGCGTGGTGGTGACGTGCATGATGTAGGCGTCCGCGCCGGAGGCCATCAGGCCGGTGCACAGCGCGTACTCAAACATATAGGACGAGCGGCGGGTGTCCTTGCCGATGACGATCTGGGCCTTCTTGCCCTGGCGCGCGCCGTAGTACCAGCCCAGGAAGCGGCCGATCTTGATGGCGTGCTCAAACGTCAGGACCTTGTTGGCCTCGCCGCGGAAGCCGTCGGTGCCGAAATACTTGCCCATATTACAGTCGCTCCTCCTTCTCGATGTCCAGGAAGTACCTGTAGGCGTCCACGGTCAGCTCGCCGCAGGCCGCCTCGTCGCAGGCGATGATGGCCGCGGGGTGCAGCTGCAGGGCCGAGCAGGTCCACTGCTGGCTGACGCCGCCCTGCACGGTGGCCGCCAGGGCACGGGCCTTGTTGTGGCCGTTGATGAGCACCAGGACTTCCTTGGAATCGGTGACCGTGCCGATGCCCACGGAAAGCGCATAGGCGGGCACCTTCTCGGGGTCGTTCCCGAAGAAGCGGGAATTCACGATGCGGGTGTCGGTGGTCAGCGCGCGCACGCCGGTGCGGCTGGACAGGGAGGTGAAGGGCTCGTTGAAGGCCAGGTGGCCGTCCACGCCGATGCCGCCCATGAACAGGTCGATGCCGCCGTAGGAGGCGATCTTCGCCTCGTAGGCCGCGCACTCGGCCTCGGGATCGTCGGTCATGCCGTTGAGGATATTGATGTTCTCCGGCTTCATGTCCACCAGGTGGTCGAAAAGGTTGTCATGCATGAAATACCAGTAGCTCTGGTCGTGCTCCCGGGGCAGGCCCAGGTACTCGTCCATGTTGAAGGTCACCACATTGGCGAAGGAAACCTCTCTGGCCTTGTTCATGCGGACCAGCTCCCTGTACACACCGATGGGTGAGGAGCCGGTGGGCAGGCCCAGCACGAAGGGGCGATCTTCCTTGTGCGCGTTGATTCTGGCGGCTATGTAGTCCGCGGCCCACTTACACATCTTCTCATAGTTTTCCTGAATGACAACTCGCATGGTGTACGCTCTCCTTTTTCATTATTAACATGTGTCGCAGAATTGAAAAAGCCTGCGGGTTCAAGCCAGGCTCTCCCGCGGCGCGCGCCAACATCCGCTTATTGCTGCTGCCTTCCGGCCCTGACAAGATTCACAGCATGACGCCGCACGGGACCCAACCATCATCACCCACAGACAGGGGGAGTATAGCATATCGAAAGGAAAAATGCAAGTTATTTCTTATAGTGCGTTAATGCCCTCCCCCGTCGTTGACAATCCCCGCCATCCGTGCTAAATTGATGTGCGGAGGTGTAAAGGCAATGTTGAAGCGGTTTGCGGCGCTGCTGTACGCGCTTCTTCTGGCGGGGATGACGCCTTCGATCTCGGAGGACCCTCGGCAATGCTATGCCGGCTTTTTCGACGAGTACTGGCACGCCCACCCCGCATGCGCCCTGGCGGGCACCGTCGCGCCCATCGACATGGGCGAGGCCGTGGCGCAGGGCAAATATCCCTGCCCGGTATGCGTGGACGACGAAGCACCCTATGGCGACGTCCATAGCGTCGTCCGGGGCGGCACGCTGGTGATCCGCGTGCCGGATCGGTGGATGGAAGGGCGCCCCGCCGGGGAGACGGCGGACAACTTCTCCTACCGCTACGACGATTACGCCGAGCCGTTCTTCGGCGGCGCGGGCTTTGCGGAGATGGCGCGGCAGCTGCACGGCGCGAAGTATCGCAAGCTGCTCGCCGCCTGGCAGGTCTACGAAGAGGCGCGCCCGGCCGGCGAATCCGCCGAAGCGATCCGCGCCCTGGCGCCGGAAATCGTCTATGCGCGGGAGCCGGGCGTCGTCCCCGTCGAGGGTGGGCTGCTGATGCACCAGCGGCACATCGGCGGCGCGTGGTACCTGGTCTATCGCCCGAGCGAGGCCTGGCGCAATCGCCTCAAAAAGGACGGTCGGCTGGACGTCGACCTGTATTTCACCGTGAACGCGCTGCGGGCCGAGGGTGTCGTCGACGACGGCCGTCCGGGCAAGACCATCCTGGCGCTGGACGTGTTCCCCGGCGGGCTCTGGGAGGACAAGGCATACTCCCTCAAGCCCGTGAAGTCGAAGAACACCACCGATTTCGAGGCCGCCGCGGAGGCGAACGGGGCCAGCCTGACCCTCACCGTGTTCCGGGACATGGACTGCAACATCTGCGTCGTCCACCAGAATCCCACGACCCCGGAGGCGCTGGAGGAAGCGGCGCTGCTGATCGACGGCTCGGACCGCGACATCCGGCTGAGCGGCTATGCCGACGGCTGGTATGGCACGTTTTGCGGCGTATTGACCGACGCGGAGCTGGAGGTCCTCATGGGCGGCGCGTCCTTCGAGCTGCGCGCGGCGCGGGAGGCCGGGGAGTAAAGGAGCAAAGAAGCATCCAAAAACAAGGGGCTGTCTCCAAATTTGAGACAGCCCCTTGTTTCTCTTCTCTTACAGCACCCGCCTGCCCCAGCTGTACACCCGGTTGTAGAAGCCGGTGGTGAGGTTGCTGACCACCACGCGGTGGCCGCCGGAGGAGGCGTGGATGAAGTAGCCCTCGCCCAGGTAGATGCCCACGTGGTCGCTCAGGTCGCTGTCGGAGATGGTGTTGAAGAACACCAGGTCGCCGCGCCGCAGGCTGGGGACGCCCTCGATCTTGGTGAAGCTCTCGTCATAGCCCTGGGCATAGGCGCTGCGCTTCAGCGCCACGCCCACCGCCTTGAACGCCCAGGTGGTCAGGCCGGAGCAGTCGAACTTGTCCGGGCCGGTGGCGCCGTAGACGTAGGGCTTGCCCAGCTTGCCCTGGGCCAGGTAGATCACGTACTCCAGCTTTTCCGCGGCGGAGGCGTGGGAGGGCAGGCTGCCGGTGATGGAAGCCAGGCCGCTGGGCACGCTGTCCAGATAGGAGCTGGAGCCCGAGCTGGTCTTGGTGGAGGAAGCGTCGGCGGCCTTGGTGCCGCTGGGCAGCTTCTTGGCCTCGGGGGAGTACAGCGCCTTCAGGGTGGCGGTGTCCGCCGCGCCGTTGGCGGTGATGCCGCTGGCCGTCTGGAACAGCTTGAGGGCGTTCACCGTCGTCGTGCCGTAATCGCCGTCCAGGCTGGTGGTCTTGGTCAGATAGCCCAGGGCGTACAGCCTCGCCTGCACGCGGCTGACGTTCTCGCCCTTCTCGCCGCTGGACAGGCCCTTGTACAGCAGCTCGTTCACCGGCGCGTAGCCGCTGAAGAGGATGCGCTGCAGCGTCTGGTCGGCCACGCCGGTCTGCTCCAGGCCGCAGGCGCTCTGGAAGCGCTTGATGGCGGCGATGGCCGCGGCGTTGTAGCTGGTGCTGGGCACGGCGTCGAAATAGCCGCCCGCCAGCAGCGCCTTGAGCAGCGTCTGCAGGGCGCTGCCGTCGCCGTCGATGGCGGTGTAGCTGGCCTTGCTCAGCAGCTTCACCGGGATGAACCCATACTGGCCGTCCTGGCTGATGCAGGCCCAGCTGTCGTTGTAGGCGACCACCTTCACCTCCGTGCCCAGCTTGATGGCCGCGCTCTCGGCGCTGGTGCTGACGGAGGCGTAGACCCGGGCGTCGGTGCTGATGACGGTGGCGGAGACGTCGGTCTGCTTGAAGCCGGAGGGCACGCCGGAGTCGTCGGTGGCGACGCCCTTGGCGGAGCAGTAGCCGTAATTGCCCTTGAGTTCGATGTAAGCCCAGCCGTCCTTTGTGCTGATGACGTTCACGATCTGGCCCTTCTTCAGGGTACCCAGCTTCTTGGACTTCTTGCTGGCCTCCTTGTACACGGCCAGGGTCTTGCTGGTGACAGTGCCGCTCTTGCCCGTGGGCACGAGGGTGTCGGGATCGGGCAGCTCGGCGGAGGCGGTGCCCTCCCGCAGGTTGGACAGCTTGCAGAAGCCGTATTTCTTCTTGTATTCGATGCAGGCCCAGCCGTTGCTGCTGGTGGCCTTCACGGTCACCTGCGCGCCGGACTTCAGGCTGCCCAGGGCCTTGGCCTTGGTGCTGGGCTTCTTATAAACCTTGGTCTTGGCCAGGGTGACGGCCTCAAAGTCGCGCACGGTGACGCCGCTGGCAGTGGTGCCCGAGGCAGTGCCCACGGCGGCGTCCGCCGCTGCGGCATCCCAGTTATCTCCCACCTCGGTGACAAACTCGACCTTCACATAGCCGATGTAGCCGCTCTTTTCCACCATGGCCCAGTCGCCGGACCTGGCCAGCAGGTACAGCTTCGTGCCCGCGGGGGCCAGTACGCTCTTGCCGGTCTCCTCGGCGGACATGTAGACCGGCGCGGCGGCGCTCAGCACAGCCTTCTTCGCCGTCTCGTCCACTCGCTTCAGGTCCTTCACCTTCGCATAGCCGGCCTTGCCGTTGTAGGAAATCTTCGCGATGGTGGAGGAATAGCCGGTGATCTGCACCACGGTGTTCTTCGGCAGACTGCCCAGCGCGGTGCTCATCGAGGCCTCGCCGTAGACCGTCATATCGCTGGCGGTGACGACGGCGTAGAAGGTCTCGGCCAGGGCCGGCGCGGCGCATGGCAGCAGCAGAAGCACCGCCACAAGGGCCGCGGTCAGTCTCTTCAGTGTCTTTCTATATCCGTTCATCGCTTTTACTCCTCAGGGTCCGGGGCCGCGTTTTCCAGCCCGGTATTTCGCATTTGTCACATGGGCATAGCTATCGCCCGTGCTTATAAAATTCGACGCCCCCTGCCCTTCTCCTGCCAAAATGAAATTCAAAAAAAATAGGTCTGAATTATGTTTGAAATATGTTTGCAACATTTTTGTAATATCAAGCCCCTGCCGATTTGACAGGCGGCGACGGCTGTGCTATAGTGGCTATAATACCGATATGATTCATGCGGGAGGCTTGCCCATGGGACTTTTCAACAGCCAGGAGGACATCGAGCGCAAGGAGAAACTGAAGAAGCTGGAGGACAAGCGCGTCGCCATGGCCCAGCGGATGGCCCGGGAGGGCTTCGCGCCGGAGAAGATGCTGTTCGCCCAGATGGAGAACGGAGGCTTCACGGCAATCTGCCGCTTCGACGGCCGGTTCTGGCTGGTCGTCTCCCCCGGCTTCGGCACCGACGACGAATACGTCTTCGAAAGCTGTGACGCGCCGGATTACACCGTGCAGCAGGTGAACGTGAAGCCCGAGGGCATGGGCGGCATATTCGGCTTCGGCAAGAAGGGCGAGACGGGCGTGGAGTTTATCATCCACCGCGAAAACGGCGAGGACGCGCGCCTGCCGCTGATCGCAGGGCGGAACAACTGGCTGGAGTGCCAGCTGTCCAAAAATCCGCTGCTGAAGACCCAGCGCCGCCGGGGCAACGCCAACCTGGTCTGGGACTTCAAGCCCCTGGACCTGAGCACCATCGAATACGCCATGCGCGCGGCGGAGAGGTATTTTTCGGGAAAGTGATCGGCAATTCGTAAGCAGCAAGGGGGCTGTCTCAAAATGAGACAGCCCCCTTCGTCTACCCTTCCCATTCGGCGACGCTCGCCGCCAGGTCGATCCCGGCTTCCGCCGCCAGCGCCTGTATGTTCGCCCCGGCGGACAGGATCGCGGGCGCGTCGGAAGCCTTCAAAAGCGGCAGCACCTTCCGGCACAGCGAAAGCGCCGCGCCGTCGTCCAAAGCGCCCGCCAGCACATCCAGGCCCTTGAAGTGGCCCTCCATGATGTGCATGATGTTGCCCACGTCCCTGGGATTGCCCAGGTCGGCCGGCAGCACCAGCATGTCCATCGGCCGCCCCGTGAGGGCCGCCGTGCGCATCAGCGCCGCCGCGTCGCCGCCCGTCAGGGCCAGCTTCATGCCCCTTTCGGCCAGCGTTAGCGCCATGGTCCGGCCCGCCTCGCCATCCGCGCCGATGACCAGCGCGCGCCGTCCCGTCCAATCCACACTCTTCATATCCAAGCCTCCTCAGTCCAGCCCCGGCAAATGCGGCAGCGTCTCGATGCCCAGGTCCCACATGAAGTCCAGCCCCTGGGTGAACAGCTCCGTGCGCTTCAGGTGCTCCGCGTCGTGGGCGTCGAAGCCGATGATGGCCTTGACGGGGTACTGGGCCGCGATCTCCCAGAACTGCCGGCAGGGATAGCCCAGCTGGCCGATCTCGCCGATGCGGGCGTGGTACTGGATGCCCAGCAGGTTGTACTCCAGCGGGATGCCCAGGTCCACCGCCGCCTGGCAGATGTCCCGGCTCACAGCGGCGCAGTCGGCGTCGAACACCCGATAGGTGTGGCAGAACAGGTCCGGGTGGGCCACGTAGTCAAACAGCCCCGTGGCCATGCCCGCGATGGTGCGCTCTCCGTAGCGGCGCACCTGCTCGGGCCGGGTGCTGCGGCCAAAGTAGAACCCGCCGGCGTCGTTGAGCACGTTGTGGTCGCCCTCGTCGGTCAGGTCGTAGTGGTTGCCCAGGATCAGGTAGTCCAGCTTCTCCGCCTTCAAATCCCTCAGCCAGCCCATGTACTCCGGGAAGGCCTCGCACTCCAGCCCCACCGGGATGCGCAGCCGGCCCGCGTACTTTTCCCCCAGGCCGCGCACGGTGGCCAGATAGCCGTCCAGCTGATCCAGGCGCATGCGCATATGGCTGACGAACCCGCTTTTGTATGGCCAGGGCGTGTGGTCGGAAAAGCCCAGCACCTTGAACCCGGCGTCCACCGCCGTGCGCACGTATTCCTCCTCCGTGCCCAGGGCGTGCATGCAGCGCCAGGTGTGGGTGTGGTAATTCACAAGGGGATGCTCGTCCAGGCCGTAATCGCGCATTTGCGTCACCTCGTCATTGGTCATCGATGCCTTCAGCGGCTTCGTTATCCTATTATACCGCATAAAACCGGCCTTGTCGCCCCCGCCGCTGTTATTTTTCCGAAACATTCCGTCCGCGCCCGCCCCGCGCCTTGACATTTTCGCCCCGCTTGGGGTATAATGGTATCCGCCGTGGAGGTGTATCGAAGTGGTCATAACGGCCCTGACTCGAAATCAGGTAGGGTGAAAGCCCTCGTGGGTTCGAATCCCACCGCCTCCGCCAAATACAGCCCGCCCCCTCATGGGGCGGGTTTTATTTGGCGGCATGCGTGTGGGATATACGAACCCTCTTTGCAAAGCAAATGGGGGCGTGCGAAGCCGCGGCGCTCAGCGGCGCTATCCCACCGCCTCCGCCAAAGCAAAGCCCTGTCACGAAAGTGGCGGGGCTTTCGCTTTGTATTCTTCAGTTTTCAGTATTCATTCTTCATTAAGCATCTCCCCCTCCCCGCCCCTTGCATCCCGCCCCAAAAACCGGTATAATAGAATAAGAACAGTATCGACCATACGGGAGGGAAATCCTTGATAAGCTATATCGAACAATTCTTCAACGACCCGAAAGGGATGCTGATCTTCTTCCTGCTGGCGTTCCCGGGGCGCATCCTGGCGCTGTCGCTGCACGAATTCGCCCACGCGTGGACTGCCCATCGCTGCGGCGACGACACCGCCAAAATGATGGGCCGGCTGACGGTGAACCCGCTGAAGCACCTGGACCCGCTGGGCACGGTGCTGATGCTGGTGGTGGGCTTCGGCTGGGCCAAGCCGGTGCCGGTGAACCCCCGCAACTACCGCAATTACCGCAAGGACGACCTGAAGGTGTCCGTGGCGGGCGTGACCATGAACCTGATCCTGTTCTGCGTGGGAAATGTGCTGATGCTGGCGTTCCTCGTCGCGGCGATCAAAAAGGAGGCCGACCCCACCGCGGGCCAGTACCTGCAGATGCTGTTTGCGCGCTACGACTACTACAACGTGGCCATCTGGCAGGTGGAGCAGAGCTTCGGCGAGGTCGCCGGATACCTGTTCCAGATGCTGTACTACTTCACCGTCACCAACCTGGTGCTGTGCGTATTCAACCTGCTGCCCATTCCCCCGCTGGACGGCTATCACGTGCTGAACGACCTGGTGCTGCGGCGGCGGCAGCTGTTCGCCAACCCGCAGACCGCCCGCATCGCCAGCACGGCGCTGTTCGTGCTGGTGCTCACCGGCGTGGTGGGCCGCGCGCTGGGCTGGGTGGACACCCAGATCCTCACCGGCGCGGGCAACCTGGCCATATCGGCGCTGCGAGCCATGGGCCTGGTCGCGTAGATCAATGAGGAATGTGGAGTGAAGAATGAGGAATGGATGTGGAAATCCTTGCGGATTTCTTTGATTAAACAGAAGGCGCCGGGAAGACCCCTCAACATCGCTCCCCTTCAATCAAACAGATTCTCAGAATCTGCACCTCAATTCCTCATTCCTAATTCCTCATTCCCAATTCCTGTTTATCCGGAGGACATATGGCCTACATCGTATCGCTGAAGGAATTTGACGGCCCGCTGGATCTGCTGTTGACGCTGATTTCCAACGCCAAGATCGACATCCACGACATCTTCGTCAGCCAGATCACCGAACAGTATCTGGAGACCATGAGCCTGGTGGACGAACTGGACATGGACAGCGCCAGCGAGTTTTTGCAGATGGCGGCCACGCTGCTGGAGATCAAGAGCCGCGCCATGCTGCCCAAGCCGCCCAAGCCGGAGGACCCGGACGAGCTGTCGCCGGAGGAGGCCCTGATCAAGCAGCTGGAGGAATACCGCCAGTTCAAGGAGGTCTCCAGCCGGATGAAGCAGCTGGAGGAGGAGGCCCGCGCGCTTTTGACCAAGCTGCCGGAGGAATACCCGCTGCCGCCGCCAAACATCGAGATCACCGGCCTCACGCTGGAGAAGCTCATCAAGGCCTATCGCAAGGTGCTGGAGCGGGCGGAGCGCGCCGAGGCCGCCGACGCCATGGCCAGCCGGGAGATCCGCCGCGACAGCTTCACCATCGCCGGGTGCATGGCCCGCATCAGCCGCAGCGTGCGCCGGGGCGGGTGCAGGTTCTCCGAGCTGTTCGGCGAGGACTTCACCAAACAGGAGGTCGTCACCATGTTCCTGGCGCTGCTGGAGCTGATCAAGCTGAACCGGCTGCACGTCACCCAGAGCGCGGCGTATGAGGAGATCATGCTGACGGCATAGCTGCGTGCCAAGCCTCCCCATCGCAATGGGGAGGTGCCCCGGCAGGGGCGGTAGGGCTCCCCTGCGCTGTCACTCGGAGCGGGAGCCCTATCGGCGCTGCGCGCCACTTCCCCACTGCGGTGGGGAAGCTTCTTTTTCCGCCGTCATTTACGGGAACTTTCCCCCTTCCCGTTCCGTCCAATAAGCATCAAGGAAGGGAGGTATGCGCCATGTTGAAGCGGATGATCGCGCTGGTGCTGTGCATGATCCTGCTCTGCGCCGCGGCTCTGGCGGAGGGATACAGCGCCCAGACGCCCCTGAACGGCGCCGGCAGCGCGAAGCTGAACAACATCGCCCTGGCGGTGGAGGCCATCAACGGCACCGTCATCCCCTATGGCGGGCGCTTCTCCTTCAACGAGGCGGTGGGCCCCCGCACCCAGAACCGGGGCTATCGCCGCGCGCCCAACGGACGCGGCGCGAACGTCACCGGCGGCGGCGTGGCCCAGGCGGCCTCCACGCTGTACCTGGCGCTGCTTCAGGCCGGGGACGACGTGAAGCTGGACCCGGTCAAGACCTACGGCAGCCGCTTCACCGACCATTACGTGGACGACGCGGACCAGGCGGTGGTCACCGACTACGACGCCGGCATCGACCTGGCGTTCACCTGCCGGGCCAGCAGCCTGACCATCTCCATGTGGATGGACGAGAGCAGCGTCTACTGCGCGCTGACCACCGGCGAAGCGGACAGCGCGAGCGGCGCTTCCGGCTGGTTCGCGGACGCGCCCTTTGCCCCCGTTGGCACCGTGACCCCCGTCCGCCAGGCCATCGTCTCGGCCGGCCTGGACTGTGGAAGCGACGGGGACGTGCTGCACAACGTGCAGCTGGCCGCCGACAGCGTCAGCGACACCACCCTCGCCTCCGGCGACACCTTCTCCTTCAACGACACCGTTGGCCCCCGGGAGACGAAGTATGGCTACCGGCGCGCCCCCAACGGCCGCGGCGCCATGGTCACCGGCGGCGGCGTGGCCCAGGTGGCCAGCGCCCTGTGGCTGGCCATCAAGGACCGCAACGACTTCGCCATCGTGGAAAAGTACACCTACGGCGCCAAGTACAACCAGGACTACGTGGCCAGCTCTGCCGACGCCATCCTCACCGACTACGCCGCCGACCTGGATTTCGCCTTCCGCTACACCGGAGACGGCAGCGTGACCATCTACACCAGCGTGGCGGACGGAAAGCTGACCTGCGAGATCTATCAGAACTGAAATATGTGATCGCAGAATGAGTGAGAGCCGTTCCCAGGTTCCCTTCCTGAAACTGCTTCCGGAGGGGAATCGGGGAACGGGTCTTTTTGGCGTCCTGCGCTCGCTGTTCAGTGAAGCTTCGCGTTCGGCACCCTGCGCTGAGCCACTCGCTTCAATTCACGACTCGGCAGGCCGCCGCTGCATGGGGGAGCAGCGAGGAATGGGGCAGCCCTGAATGGAGGGTGCCCCACCGGTGCTTCGCGCCACCTCCCCACTGCGGTGGGGAGGCTTTTGGTTGTGCATAATCATATGTAGGGGCGGCGTTGCGCCGCCCGCCCTGGCCTTCCCCTTCTGGGGAAGGTGGATTGCAAACGAAGCGCAGCAAGACGGAAGAGGTCGTTCCCCTTGCCTCCCCACTGCGGTGGGGAGGCTTTGGTTTGGCGCGGCAGCCGCTATTCCTGATCCCTGATCCCCAACCCCTCCCGCGCCTTCTCCCCCGCCCATATTACAATGTCTTCAAAAAAAAGTAACGCTTTGTCTCTGTACTTTAGCAGAATAAAGTGTTAAACTGACATTGCAACCTAAATTTCTATTCGGAGGGAACAGCAATGAAGAAGCTTATAGCCATCGCACTGGTTCTGATGTTTGCCCTGATCGGCTGCGCGAGCGCCGAGGGCTTCACCTTCAAGATGGGCATCGACGCGGAGTATCCGCCCTATTCCTACCTGGGTGACGACGGCAACTACGCCGGCTTCGACGTGGAAATGTGCCAGAAGGTGTGCGAGATCCTGGGCTGGGACCTGGAAATCGTGCCCATCAACTGGGACACCAAGGACATCCAGCTGGACGCCGGGGAGATCGACTGCATCTGGTCCGGCCTGACCATCTACGCCAACGGCATCACCGAGGACCGGTTCACCATCTCCTTCCCCTATTCTGACAACAGCCAGATGATCCTGACCAAGCAGGGCACCGGCATCGAGAGCTTTGACGACCTGGCCGGCAAGGTCGTGGGCGTGCAGATGGGCACCTCCGCCGAGGCGGCCCTCACCGGCGACGGCGAGGCAGCCGAACTGGGCGCCACCTTCGGCGCGCTGCAGCCCTATCAGGACTACACCGTCGCCTTCACCGAGCTGCAGGCTGGCGCCATCGATGCCATCGCCATCGACGCCCCCGTGGCCAAGCAGAAGATCGACACCTACGGCGACGAGTACTACTGCCTGGAGGAGTCCTACGCCTCCGAGAAGTACGGCATCTGCTTCCGCAAGGATGACACCGAGCTGTGCCAGCAGGTGGAGGACGCCTACATGCAGCTGGTTGAGGACGGCACCTATATCGCCCTGGGCGAGAAGTACGGCCTGGACACCGGCTACCTGGTGCTGGCGCAGTAATCGCCCCGTTCCATCGGAAACCCCATCAAAGGGCCCGTCCACAGGCGTGCCCTTTGATGTTATGTTGGCCTCTTCAAACAAAGCAAACCCAAGGAGCAATTGCCAATGACCATCACCGCCATGATCGTCAAGATGAGCGAGGGCCTGGGCAGGACCTGCGCCATCTTCTTCCTCACGCTGCTGTTCTCTCTGCCGCTGGGGCTGGTGGTGGCGCTGCTGCGCATGTCGAAGAACAGGGTCGTCAGCACCATCACCAAGGTCTATATCTCCGTGCTGCGGGGCACGCCGCTGATGCTGCAGCTGATCGCCGTAGCCTACGGCCCGTTTTACCTGTTCGGGGCCACGCTGCTGGTGAAGCAGAAGCTGCTGGCCATCATCATCGCCTTCGCGCTGAATTACGCGGCCTACTTCGCCGAGATCTATCGCGGCGGCATCGAATCGATGCCCGTGGGCCAGTACGAGGCGGCCCACGTGCTGGGCTACAGCAAGACGCAGACCTTCATGCGCATCATACTGCCCCAGGTCATCAAGCGCATACTGCCCAGCGTGACCAACGAGGTGATCACCCTGGTGAAGGACACCTCCATGGCCTTCACGCTGGCCTACATGGAGATGTTCTCCATCGGCAAGCAGATCGCCAACAGCCAGTCCAGCTTCACGCCGTTCGTGATCGCGGGCGTGTTCTACTACGTGATGAACAGCGTGGTGGCCTTTGCGATGTCGCGGTGCGAGAAGGCGCTGGGTTATTATCGGTAAGGAGGTGGGCGCATGAGGATCCTTGAAATCGAGCATTGCCGCAAGCATTTTGGTGAAAACGAGGTGCTCACCGACATCTCCCTGACCGTGGACGAGGGCCAGGTGGTGTCCATCATCGGCCCAAGCGGCTCCGGCAAGAGCACGCTGCTGCGCTGCGCCACGCTGCTGGAGACCATGGACGGCGGAAGCCTGAAGTACCTGGACAAGGTGGCCGTGCGGGACGAGGGCGGCAGGGCCGTCTATGCCTCGCCCGCGGAGCTGAAGCAGGTGCGCAGCTATTTCGGCCTGGTGTTCCAGAACTTCAACCTGTTCCCCCACTACTCGGTGCTGAAGAACATCACCGAGGCCCCGCTGCTGATCCAGAAGCGGGACAAGGACGAGGTTATGGAGACCGCCCGTGACCTTCTGGCGAAGATGGGCCTTTCCGACAAGGCCGACGCCTATCCCTACCAGCTCTCTGGCGGCCAACAGCAGCGGGTGTCCATCGCCCGGGCGCTGGCGATGAAGCCCAGGATGCTATTCTTCGACGAGCCGACCTCCGCCCTGGACCCAGAACTGACCGGCGAGATCCTGAAGGTCATCCGCGCCCTGGCGGCGGAACACATGACCATGGTGATCGTCACCCACGAGATGGCTTTCGCCCGGGACGTGTCCGACCACGTGATCTTCATGGACGGCGGCGTGATCGTGGAGCAGGGCAAGCCCGACATCATCAACAACCCCACCCAGGACAGGACGATCCAGTTCCTGAGCCGGTTCAACTGAACGCCCGCGAAAGGCCTTCCCCTGTCGGGAGTGCCTTTGGGAGGCACCGGCACATCCTTTGAACGAATGAGGCGCACCATGACCATCGATTACATCAAGCTCAGCCCCACCGGCAACATCACCATCCTCGTGCGGACACCGGTGCCCCGCAAGCACCACGTGGAGATCGCCACGGTGCTGCTGCACCGCGTGGGCGGCGAACAGGTGGGCTACATCGAGCGCCCCATCGGCACGGACGCGCGGCTGCAGATGATGGGCGGCGAGTTCTGCGGCAACGCCACCATGTCCCTGGGCGCGGTGCTGGCCCGGGACCGGGGCAGGAGCGAGCCCACCAACTTCGTCGTCGAAGTCTCCGGCTGCACGTCTCCGGTGCCCTGCACCGTCCATCCCGACGGGCCGGACTGGGTGGGCACGGTGTGCATGCCCCTGCCCAGGCGCGTCGACAGCGTCGCTCTGGACACGGACGGCGGGCCGCTTCGCGTGCCCCTTGTGGAGATGCCCGGCATCTCCCACCTGATCCTGCCCCTGGGCCTGGGCGCGAGCCAGCTGCGCCGGCGCCTGCCGGAGTGGAACGAGAGGCTCAAGGCGGACGCCCTGGGCGCGCTGACCTGGAACGAGGCGGCCTCCACCATCGACCCGCTGGTGTACGTGCCCTCCACGGGCACCATCATGCGCGAGCACGGCTGCGGCAGCGGCAGCGCCGCCGTGGGCAGCTGGCTTTCCGAGCGCGGCATGACCGACATTCGCGCCGACATCCGCCAGCCCGGCGGCGTCATCACCGTGGACGCCCGCCGCGCCGGCCCGAACCTCGCCTCCCTCGCCATCACCGGCCGGGTGACCGTGCTGGAGGAGGGACAGGTGGAGCTGTAGACAGGACAAGCCTTCCCCGATGCGGGAAGGCTTGTTTTTTGGCAGGCAGGAAGCGGTAATACTAATACTTCGCCGTGGGCGGAGAATTGCACAGGCGGCGTTGTGCCACCCAATGCCTCCCCCCTTGGGGAAGGTGGCGCGGCGAAGCCGTGACAGATGAGGTCCCCTTGCCCTGACAATGAAAGCCGTCGTACCCCGGCAGGCGGCGCAACGCCGCCCCTACAAGAGCATTTACGCGCTCCAGATCCTCGCTGTTCCCCCATCACTGGGCGACGGATTTACCAGACGGTTTTCGCCGAAGCCCTGCGGACTCCGGCGAACCGGCCAACCGCGCTTCGCGCCGGTTGCCTAACCTTGGCACTTTTGAGCGACGCGGCTAACGAGAGGTTTATCCTCCGCAAGCATTGTGAGGCCGTGGGCTCACTTGTGCCGGAAATCCGTCGCCAAAAAAGTCCGTTCCCCGGTCCCCTATTGGAAACAGCTTCCAGAAGGGGAACCGGGGAACGGTTCTTTTGGCGGCCTGCGCTCGCCGTTCAGTGAAGCTTCGCGTTCGGCACCCTGCGCCGAGCCGCTCGCTTCAATTCACGACTCGGCAGGCCGCCCCGCGATTGGGGAGCAGCGAGGAAGGTGGCAGTCCTGTTGGGGGGGCCCCACCGTCTCGCCTATGGCGAGCCACCTCCCCATTGAGATGGGGAGGCTTTGGGCTTGCACATATACCTGTGCAGGGGCGGCGTTGCGGCGCCCGCACAACGCCTTCCCCCATGGGGAAGGTGGATTTCGTCGAAATCGCTTGCGATCTTGGTGAAAGACGGATGAGGTCTTCGCGGCAACGGAACCTTTCGTCAATCTCACTCGACCGCCTTCAGCACTCCGTTTTCCACCCGCCAGGCCTGGCCCACCTCGGCCCCTGCCAGGTCTTCGGCGTCGGTGCATGTGATGAAGGTCTGGATGCCCTGCAGGCGGCTGACCAGCTGGCGACGGCGTCCGGGGTCCAGCTCGCTCATCACATCGTCCAGCATCAGCATGGGCCACTCGCCCGTCTCCTCCTTCATCACGTCCAGCTCCGACAGCCGCATGGCCAGCGCCGCGGTGCGCTGCTGGCCCTGGGAGCCGTAGGCGCGCACGTCCCGGCCCTCCACCAGGATCTGCACGTCGTCCCGGTGCGGCCCCACGGAGGTGGTCAGCCGCCGCAGGTCCGTCTCCCGCGCGCCGAACAGCGCCTCGGCGATGTCCCGGGCGTCGTCGCCCATGGACACGCTGGGCAGATAGCAGATCTCCAGCCGCTCCCGGTCGCTGGAAATCTCCCGGTGGGTCTGCCCGGCGACATCGCTCAGCTTTTTGATATAGGTCCGGCGGTGGCCCATCAGCTCCGCCCCGGCGGCAGCGAGCTGCTCGTCCCAGCTGTCCAGCGTGGGCAGGTACTGCGGCTGCACCGCCGCGGCCTTCAGCGTCTCGTTCCGCTGCTTCAGCGCCCGGTTGTAGCGCTGCAGGGCGTAGTAATAGGCCGGGCGGATCTGCGCCAGCCCCATGTCCACGAACCGGCGGCGCTCAGCGGGGCCGTCCTTCACGGTGCGCAGGTCCTCCGGGCTGAACAGCACGCCGGTGACGTGGCCCATCAGCTCGCCGGAGCGGGACACCTCCTGCCCCGCGATCTTCGTCTTTCGCCGGCCCAGGCTGGGCAGCACGATCTCCACCTCGTGGGAGCCGTCCCGCCTGAGGGCCTCCACCTTCACGTCCGCGAAATCCGCGCCCCAGCGGATCAGCTCCCGATCCTGCCGCGTGCGGTGCGACCGCCCGACGCAGCAAAGGTACAGCGCCTCCAGCACGTTGGTCTTGCCCTGGCCGTTGTCGCCCAGCAGCACGTTCACGCCCTCGCAGGGCGTAAGCTCGCAGGCCTCGTAGCTGCGGAAATTCGTCAATTGCGCATGTGTGATCTTCAAGGGTGTTTCGCCTCTCCTTGTCTATATCACAATTATAGCGCATTTGGGAACCCCGTGCAAGGGTGACAGCCAGCTTTCACGCCTTAAAACCATTCGATCATCTCGCACCTGACAGGGCATGCATATACTGTGAATTCTTCTATATCGATATTGTGCGAGAATTAGGATGAAGCAAAACAGTGCACCCCTATGCAAAGCAGAGGGGTGCAACTCGCATCACTGTGTTGTCAATCGAGAAAAGACTGATACCGTCTATCTCATATGAGCGACAAGAATTCCATCCTCAATCTCTATCATATCGTTTTCCTCTAGCGTAGCAGACAGCTTCTCATCAAGATATAAATTCGCGCCCCATATAGTCTCATTTTCGACATACTCACCTGTGTCTTTATCTAAACAGTATAGATGAACATAACACTGATGGAAAGTATTCTCGCGCACACTAACGCAATCAAAGACATATGTCCCTGGTTCAAATTCTTTTCCAGCGATATATTTCCCTTCATATAATACGCAGTTTTCGTAAGGTGATAATTCAACAATCTTATGGTCTAATTGTGTTTGTAAGTCCAACAGTTCCTTCACACTTAACGAATCAAGATCAATCCCTTCAGCAACGGCCATTCCACACAGTATCACTGAAACTACATAAACCAGAGTTATCATAAGCCACAATTTTCTATTCATCTGTATCACTCTCCTTATTGTTCATCTTCATCATAATCCATGTCATCAAACCACTGTTTCAAAAAGCGATGGGTTTGTCCCTCGTCTGCTTCATACTCTGGGTTGCTAAAACGACTATCGGCCCAAGAAGTCTTCCCACTTTCTTGAAAGTAAAGCTTGCCATCACGAATAGTATACTTTGTGGTAATAGTAAAATTCTTCTGGGGGTTATATGTCGTCCTGCAAAAACCTTCATTCATTCGAAGCAACTTATCCCTAATTTCCTTTGTCAACCGCACCATCTTGCAACCACTCCCTCTAAATCAAGCATCTCTTACAATCTCTCTTAATGCCGTTTTGACAGCCTATGGCATCCCACGCAACTTCTCATATCCTAACGCAACCGACGCCTGCCGTTCGAAATTCCAGGCAGTAGTTGCCAAGTGACCAGTAGTGCCAGTTTTCTGTGGCATTGTCTGCAATTCAATCTACAATATCGTTTCCCTCCCATGCCACAAACTCCTTAACTTGAATTATACATTGTTCAAAACTATATGTCAACTATTTATGGATTTATTTCCACTTATAATTTACTCCTTTTGCATATATTCTATTTGGAGGGTGCTTATGATCTATTCTGTTGTCTGTGAGCATATTCGAGAATTGCGTATGCAACGTCATCTGACGCAAACCGAATTAGGCAAAATGCTCGGTGTGTCCAAATCCGTTATCAGCGCTTATGAAAACGGCATCCACCTTCCGCCCTACGACATTTTGGTTCGCATCTCCGGCATCTTTGGCGTATCCTGCGATTATCTGCTGGGCGTCGCCAACTCGCCTTCCATCTCGACTAAGGGTCTGACCGATACGCAAATCCAGTCTCTCCAACGTATCGCGGACGAACTGCGACAGATGAATGAGGACGTAAACCTCTGACTTGCTGTAATTGACATTGATTCTCTCAAACTTTACAGCCCTGCCCGTCCCTTTCCCGCATTTTTGCCTTGACAAATCCTTCAAAGGGTTGTATAATATCTTGTGTTGTCGAGGGAATCCCCTCGCAGACAACTTCATATCTGGGTGTAGCGCAGTTTGGTAGCGTGCTTGAATGGGGTTCAAGAGGCCGGAGGTTCGAATCCTCTCACCCAGACCAACGAAAGTCCGAAATCCCTGTGGTTTCGGGCTTTTCTTATGTCCTTGTGAAATATATTTGCACATACACCCACTCTGTGTTATTATATCAGTGAAAAAAAACCAACAACCGGAGGGGCATACCATGAAGAAGCTTTGGGTTATACTGCTTGCGATGGTGCTGCTCTGCGCCGCGGCGCACGCCGACGGGACAGGCGCCGTGCTGGACTACGTGGAGGGCGAGCTGAACCTGACGCCCGAGACCGTGGAGCAGGCGTTTTCCAGCGACGCGCTGAACATGATCCTCTCGCAGGACGGCCAGGCCGTGGTCACCTGGACGGACGCGGCGCAGTCGATGGCCTACGCCCTCACGGGCCCCCAGGCGGACATGGCCGAGGTCTATTCCCGGCTGATCCCCCTGGCGGACTGGGACGCCTGCGCGCTGTATGACGGCGGCGAGCGGCTGATGGGTTGCGACGCTGCGGACGCCGCCGCGCTCAAGGATTACACCACCTCCTTCGCGGCATACTTTTCCGGCGACGCGCAAGCCGCGGCGGACGCGACGGCGTTGCCGGATGAATCCGGCGCGGCCGCCGATTACGTGCTGAACACCAACACCAAGCGCTTCCACTTCCCCACCTGCCCCTCCGTCACCCAGATGAAGCCGAAAAACCGCCAGAACTACACCGGGTCCCGGGAGGATCTGATTGCCGACGGTTACAAGCCCTGCGGCAACTGCAAGCCGTAGACGGCCCGCCCCGCCCTCGCCGGAAACGGCAGCGAAACACACACCATCACCGCCCGCCCGGGCAATGTCATCTGGATTCATCGCCTCCCCTTGGGATGACACGCATCGCATGGTTGTCATTCTGAGCGGAGGCGCAGCCGAAGTCGAAGAATCTCTTCATATCAATATCACCGCCCGCCTGGGCGGTTTTTTACTGCCGCCGCTTCGTCATCCAACGCGATATGCCAAAAATAAAATCGAATATTTGTTCGATTTTGGGGTTGCATTTTGGCGGGGCGTGTGGTATAATCATCCCATAATCGAACATTTGTTCTATATTTCGACGCTTACGGGGGTGAAGTGGATGTACGAAGAGGTTTATGAGCAGAACAAGGGGCTGCTGGTGATGATGGCGAAGCGCTACGCCCGGGTGTGCGCGCTGGACCGGGCGGTGTCCATGGAGGACCTGATCCAGGCCGGGTGCATCGGGCTGATGAAGGCGGCAGACAGCTTCGACCCCAACGCGGGCAAGAGCTGGTCGGGCTGGGCCTGCTGGCACATCCAAATGGAGTTCAACAGCGCGCTGGGGCTGCGGCAGGGCCACTTCACCCGTCCCCACACCGGCGCGGTCGCGCTGGACGGGCCGCTGCGCACGGGCGACGGCGAGGGCGTCACCGCGGGCGACCTGCTGGCGGACGAGACGCTGCCAGACGCGGACGAGGCCATCCTGCGGGACGAGCTGTGCCGGGATGTGCGCGAGGCCGTGGCGCGGCTGAAGAGCGAGGGCCAGCGGCAGGTGGTGGAGCTGTGCAAGCTGCGTGGCTTCAGCTATCGTCAGGCAGCGGAGCGGCTGGGCGTCAGCGTGGGCCAGGCCTACCAGCTGTTCTTCCGTGCCACCAACAACCTGGCCCGGGACCCGAGCCTGCGGGCGCTGGCCGGGCTGGGCGAGCGGGGCAAGACCAGCGCCCGGCGCGGGTCCAAGGCGTTTCGGCGGGGCTGGGGCAGTTGACTGGAACGGCTTTCCAAAGGCGGCAGGAAAAAACGCTGCAGCGACGCCATATGGCTGGCCGGAGGCCGTCGCTGCCCCTTGTACATGAAGGGAACGCACGGTGCCAATTCTTCTCCCAATAGCAACGGGGAGGCTTCGACCCAAGGTCGAAGCCTCCCCGTTGCTCCCATCTCAACTCTCAACTCTCAGCTCTGAACTCCCCCTCTTCGCCTCCCCCAGCACCTGCCGGAGGGCACGGGCCTTGTCCTGGCCGGAGAAGTGGAGCTGCTTGGCGCGGTCCAGCCAGCGGGCGAAGTCCGGCCCGGGCTGGAGCCCCGCGGCCACCAGGTCCTTGCCGGTCACCATGGGCCGGGCCATCACTTGGCGATAGTCCTCCAGGCGCTCCCGCAGGAAGGCCTCGTTGGCCGGGTCATAGGGCCGGTCCAGCTTGCCGGAGGCGTCCGCCCGGGACAGCAGGATCAAATCCTCCGGGCACAGGCTCAGGTCGAACATGGCCCGGGTCTTTTTCTTTTTGGAGCGGCACTGGGCCAGCACGTTGGGCCGCATGTGCAGCCACATCATGTTCTTCGCGTACTCGATCAGCTTCGCGTGATTGGTCAGCCGGCGCAGCTGGCGCTCGCACACCGGCAGGCCCGCCACCTCGTGGCTGTAGGAAGTGATCTTGCCGTCGGGCTGTACCGCCGTCACCAGCGGCTTGCCCAGGTCGTGGGTCAGCGCGGCGACCATGAAGCCCAGCGGCCACTGGGCCGCATCCCGCAGCTCCGCCGCGCAGTCCAGCACCAGCATCGTGTGCTCGAACACGTCTCCCTCGGGGTGGTAGACCGGGTTCTGTTCAACGCCCACGCAGGCCATGAGCTCCGGGAAGTACTCCTTCAGGTGGTCCATCCGCCGCAGCGCCCGGAAGAACACGGACGGCCTCTGGGCCTTCAACAGCGCCTTGCACAGCTCATCGAACACCCGCTCCACGGACAATTGCCCCACGTCCATGGACGCGCACAGCGCCCCGGTGGCCGGGTCGATCTCCCCCGCCAGCCGCGCGGCAAACTGCGCCGCACGGAACACCCGCAGGGCGTCCTCGGCGAAGGTTGTGTCGTTCACGTGGCGGATGCGCCGCGCCGCCAGGTCCGCCTGGCCGCCCCACAGGTCGATCAACTCGCCGGTCAGCGCGTCCCGCAGCATGGCGTTGATGGTGAAGTCCCGGCGCATGCTGGCCGCTTCAAAGGACAGGTTCGGGTCCACGGACACGTCAAAATCGGTGTGCTTATCGCCGGTGCGGCGCTCCCTTCTGGGCATGGCCACGTCGATGTTCGAGTGGGCCAGGCCATACACGCCAAAGCTCGCGCCCTTCTCCACCACCTCGCCCAGCCCGGACAGCAGCGCCTTCAGGGCCTGCGGCGCAAGGCCGTAGACCTCCAGGTCGATGTCCTTGCAGGGTACGCCCAGCAGGCCGTCCCGCACGACGCCGCCCACGAACATCGCCCGGCCCCCGGCCTGCGCCGTCCGCCGCGCGATCTCCTTCGCCAGCGCCATGTCCTGTTCAAACGTGTTCATTCGCATCACCGGGGATATTATAGCATCAGCGGGGCGTCTTGGCAAACGCGCCTGGTCATTAACACATCATTTATAATTCTTTACTTTTTTCTAACATCTCGCGGCCGTCTATTGTATTTCGTATGACGCTTTTATATAATAGAATCGCTCTGAATGGTGACAAAATTATGACATTCGGTAAGGAGGAAGAAGAATGAAGCGCATTTGGGTAGGCCTGTTGGCCATTGTCTTGGCGTTCACACTGACGGCAGCCGCGTTCGCCGAGGGACTGACCGCGGAGGACGAGTTCAGCGAGTATGTGGACGCACCGGTGGAGGAGCTGGAGGCGTTCGCCATCGGCGAGGAAGAGATCGACGCGCCTGTGGAGGACGCCGGGCCCGCGCCGGAGGCCCTCGAGGGCGACCAGGCCGTGCTGGCGGCCCCGGCGGACGGGGTGGAGCTGGACGGCGAATACGGCGTGTCCGCCGCGGCGGACATTCCGATCAATGAAACCTATTTCCCAAACAGTATTTTCCGCACTTATGTATACAAGAATTTCGATACCAACCATGACCGGGTGCTGTCCGCCGCGGAGCGCGCGGCGGTGACGCATATATGGTGCAATGAGATGGGCATCTGCAATCTGACCGGCGTTGAGTGGTTTAACAACCTCGAAGGCCTCTATTGCAGTGATAATGGCCTGTTGGCTCTGAATCTCTGGAACAATACCAAGCTGACAGAATTGGATTGCAGGCACAATGAACTCACGAGTCTGGACTTGCGGTACAATACCAAGCTGGAAGCATTGAATTGCAGTTACAACAAACTCACGAGTTTGGACTTGCGGTACAACAGGGAATTAGGATCGGTAGACTGCATGTACAACCAGCTCACTTCGTTGAATGTGAGTCTCTGCCCGAACATCATAGACTTGTATTGCAATAACAACAGGCTCACATCACTGGACGTCAGCGCATGCCCCAGCGATGTTCTCATTTGTGATAACAACAATATCACACGCTTGGATATATCAAAAAACGAATATCTCATTCAAGTGTTCAATTCGGTTTTCACCGGGCGTTCTCCGAGGAAGGAAGAGTACGGCGGAATATTTTATGACACCTATTCCGATCTCATGCGTTGCATGACGTTTGATTCAAACACACTGCTCATCATCAACGGTGTGGCCGTGGACGGCTGCTCCCGATTTGCTCAAAACGCTTTCCTGAAAAAGACCGGCTCCAACGGCACCTTAAAGCTGAAATCCGGCGAAACGCGACAGATTGTGCCGACCTTTGCGATCAATAAGCACTGTCAGGTCACGGGCTACACCACCAACAAGCCCGATGTGGTTTATATCGACAACGGCGGCCTGGCGGTGGCCAAGGCCGAGGGCACGGCGACCATCACCGTCAAGACCAAGAACGGGAAGAAGGGCAGCATCAAGATCAAGGTGACCGATCCCAACAAGCCCACGAAGCTGACTGTCAACCAGGGCAAGAAGGCGACGCTGAACCTCGACAAGACGCTGAAGCTGACGGCGACACTCCAGCCTTCCACGGCTAAAAGCGCGCTGACCTTCAAGAGCAGCAAGCCGAAGGTGGCGACTGTAGACGCCAACGGTATTGTTACTCCAAAGAAGGAGGGCACCACGAAGATCACCGTCACCGCCAAGGCCAACAAGAAGGCCAAGGCCACCATCACCATCAAGGTGGTCGATCCCTACAAGCCCACGGGCATCAGCATCACCAACGGCAAGAAGGTCACGCTGAAGGTGGGCGAGACGCTGAAGCTGGGCACGGCTTTGAAGCCCGGCACCGCCAGGAGCGCGCTCACCTTCAAGAGCGGCAAGAAGTCCGTGGCCACCGTGGACGCCAGCGGCCTGGTCACCGCCGTGAAGAAGGGCACCGCGAAGATCACCGTCACCACCTACAACAAGAAGAAGGCCATTATCACCATCAAGGTGGTGCCGTAGGCCGGCAGGCGGCGACATACTGTGCCGCGCCGTTTGAAGCCATCCATTCAGCAACCAGACAAGGGGGGGGAAATCAACATGAAGAAGGTGCTCAGTCTCATGCTCGTCATCCTGCTGGCGCTGTCGGCGCTGGCCCTGCCCGCCATGGCGGCGGGAAAGGCCAAGACCACCGTCACCCTGTCCCACAAGGGCACGGTGCAGCTGGCCCTGAACGCCACATTGCAGCTCACCGCCACAGTGACCCCGGAGGCGGCGGTC
>CACWZP010000010.1 GCA_902765395.1 uncultured Eubacteriales bacterium | reverse complement strand
CGCGTCCTGCAGGACGCGCCGCTTCATTCTCATTTTATCACCTTGATGGTGATGGTCGCCTTCTTCTTGTTTCCGGTCTTGACGGTAATCTTGGCCGTGCCCGCCTTGCGTGCGGTGACCTGGCCGTTCTTGTCCACGGTGGCGCACTTCTTTTTGGAACTCGTCCATTTGAAGGAAGTCTTGGCGGTGGTCGGGTTGAGGACGGGGTTCAGCTGGACGGTTTCGCCTTCGTGCAGGGTGATCGGCCCCTCCTCGGCGAATTTCACGCCATGGGGCTTGTTGACGGCCAGCACCTTCACGGTCACAGTGGCCTTCTTGCCGTTGGAGCTGGTGACGGTGATCTTCGCGGTTCCGTTTTTGCGTGCGGTGACCAGGCCCTTTGCGTCCACGCTGGCGACGGAGGCCTTGCCGGACTTCCAGCTCAGCCCATCGGCGGCGGCGGCGGGCTCCACGCTGGCGTTCAGCTGCAGGGTGTCGCCCTTGCAGATGTAGACCGTGCCCGTCCGATCCAGGGACAGCTTGTCGGCGGCCAGGGGATCCACGGACTTCACCACCACGCTGGCCTTGACGCCGTTGGAGGCGGTGACGGTGATGGTGGCCTCGCCGTGGCCCACGGCGGTGACCAGGCCCTTGGAGCTCACCTTGACCCGCGTGGTCTTGCTGGATTTCCAGGTCAGCTTGGTGCTGGCCTTCTCCGGCTCGACGGTGCATTTCAGCTGCAGCTTATCGCCCTTGTTCAGCGTGATCGGGCCGGCCTGATCCAGCACCAGCGACTTCACCTTCGGCGACGCGGGAATCGACGGCGTCAGGCCCGTGCCGGCCTTGCCGCCCAGCACGCTGGTGATGCGCTTGTCGTTCACGCCCTTGTGGATGATGACCTTGCTGCCGCAGGCCACGTTGTCGCGGATCCATTTGGCGTTGTACACCTCCAGCCGGATACAGCCGTGGGAGGCCTTGTGGCCCAGCTTGCTCAGCGTGCTCTTCATCAGGCTGTTGTCATTGCGCTTGGAAAACAGCACCGAGTGGAAGTAGTAACCGCCGGTGATGCGCACGGCCCACTTCACGTAGACATTGCCGAACAGGCTCCACTCGCTGCGGTTGGTGCCGCTCTTGGGCAGCTTGAAGGTGCCCAGCGGCGTGGGCGTGGCGTTGGTGCCAGTGGAGCACTTCCAGCGGTGCACCACGCTGTTGTCAGCGGTTGAGTAGATGGTGACGCGCTGGTTGTTCACGTCCACGCCGATCCAGTAGGGCAGGGGAGCGGGCTCGGGCTTGGTTTCGGTCTGCGTCTCCCCCTCGGCGACGGCGGGCGTCAGCGTCATCGCCAGCATCAGCATTGCCAGCATCAGGGCAAGGAATTTGATATGTTTCATGTAAAGGGCTCCTTCGTGACGAAATTATGCCAAAAATATGAATTTCTGATACAATTATATCAATATTATGTGCAAAAGTCAATATAAAAAGGGCGGCCGCGCAGTCGCGACCGCCCTTCAAAACAGTTAAGTTTTACGCGATGTCGATGTTCTCGCCTTTCAGGCCGATGTGGGCGCCGCTCTTCGCTTCGCTGGACTCCGGATGGGCCAGCAGCCACTTGTTGCGGGCGGTCATCCACTTGTCCTCCTCGTTGGCGGGCTCGTAGTCGGGCTTTTCGGTATTCGTGCCCTTGGGCAGCACCACGGCCACGCGGAAGCCGTCGGCGGCGTTGACGTGGCAGGGGGCGTAGTGCAGCGTGGTGGCGTACACCTCGACGACCACGCCGGCGGGCACGCGGAAGGCCTTCACCAGCGACGTGTCCAGCACGCCGTCCACGATCTGGTCCTCCTTGGCCAGCAGCAGCACGAAATCGTGGGTGCCGATGTTCACTTCGCTGTCGCGGTGGTACTCCAGGCAGTTCAGCTTGGTGTTGTGGCCCCAGCACATGCCCAGCTGGATGGGCATGCCGCCGTAGGCGCGGTCGGAGAGGGGCCCAAAGATTTCGCAGGCCTCCAGGCTGTCGATGCCGGGCTCGTAGGCGGTGCCCTCCGGCAGGTCGATCTTCATCATGGCCTCCTGCAGCTCCTTCGTGTCGTAGCCCTGAAGCACCTGGCCATAGGGCTTAAATTCGGCGTCGTAGATGGAATAGATCTTCATGGATATGCCTCCCTGTCGTTTTATTGGCTGCCTTTAGGATACTCTTGTTTGGGGCGGCTGTCAATATAAACATGGACAAACCGCACGAGATGATGTATAATATAGATTAGTTTATTATGCTCCCAAGGAGTGCGGCAAATGGTATTTTCCAGCATCGAATTCCTGTTTTACTTCCTGCCGGTGGTGCTGATCGGTTATTACATCCTGAAGCGCTGGCGCAAGGCAGCCAACGTGTTTTTGTCGGTGATGAGCCTGGGCTTCTATGCCTTCGGCGCGCCCAAGTTCTTCCCGATCATGATGGCCTCCATCGTGGTGAACTGGCTGTTCGGCCTGTGGGTGGACAAGGCGCGGGACAACAAGAAGCAGGCCAAGCTGGCCCTGACGCTGATGGTGGTGTTCAACCTGGGCCTGCTGGGCGTGTTCAAGTATCTGATGTTCCTGATGAACAGCCTGAACGCCTGGTTCAGCCTGCGCCTGCCCGTGCCGCAGATCACGCTGCCCATCGGCATATCCTTCTTCACCTTCCAGGCCATGAGCTACGTGATCGACGTGTACCGCGGCGACGGCAAGGTGCAGAAGAACCTGGTGAACGTGTGCCTGTACATCTCCTTCTTCCCGCAGCTGATCGCCGGCCCCATCGTGCGCTACCAGACCGTGGCGGACGAGATCCAGAACCGCCGGGAGAACCTGGACGACTTCATCGAGGGCACCCAGCGCTTCATGAAGGGCTTCTGCAAGAAGATGCTGCTGGCCAACAACCTGGGGCTGCTGGTGGACACCGCCTTCGCGCTTGAGACCGGTCAGCTGTCCGTGGTCAGCGCGTGGCTGGCGGCCTGCGCCTACCTGATGCAGGTGTACTACGACTTCTCCGGCTATTCCGACATGGCCATCGGCCTGGGCCGTATGTTCGGCTTCCACTTCCTGGAGAACTTCACCTATCCATTCATCTGCAAGAGCGTGGGCGAGTTCTGGAAGCGCTGGCACATCTCCCTGGGCAGCTGGTTCACCGATTATGTGTACATCCCCATGGGCGGCAGCCGCGTGAAGACGCCCCGCCTGGTGTTCAACATGATGGTGGTCTGGACACTCACCGGCCTGTGGCACGGCGCGGCCTGGACCTACTTCCTCTGGGGCTTTGGCTTCGGCATCTTCCTGGTGGTGGAGCGCCTGACCGGCATGGGCAAGTGGATGAGCAAGCACGCCATCGGCCACTTTTACGCCATGTTCGTGGTGGTGACCATCACGGTGATGATCCGCTCGGATAACCTGCACGTGGCGCGCATATTCTATGGATCGATGTTCGGCCTGGGCGGCGCGCCGCTGTGGAACGGCCTGACCAACGCCTTCCTGCGGGAGTACGGCCCGTTCCTGGCCGCGGGCGTGCTGTTCAGCCTGCCGGTGCCGGAGTTCCTGCGCGACCGGCTGCATGTCTCCCCGAACCTGATCAAGGTGGTGGGCGCCGCGGCGCTGCTGGGCCTGACGTTCATCTCCATCAGCTATGTGGCGGTGGGCAGCTACAATCCGTTTATCTACTTCAATTTCTAAGCAGTCGCTGATTGATTCCCCGAACCGGATCTGCGGCGCCTTTTCCGGCATCTGGCTCTTGCAGATTTCTCGATTTGCTCCAGCAAACCTTCGAAATCTTTAGGCTACCTGCCAGAAAACTCGCTCGCGGCTTCGACACATGAATTCATCATCGCCTGTCAAAGCAATGGAACGACCACTGATTGCAATGAGTAAGGTCGATTAATGTACAGATTCTTCGACTTCGTTTGCCTGCGGCTGCACTTCGCTCAGAATGACGGGCCTTGCCATCGTTGTCATCCTGAGCGGAGCGTCAGCGCAGTCGAAGGATCTGCACAGATCGACACTGAACGACATATCAATGGAGGAACCATGGACAGAATCATTGAAGCCTTTTCCACTTTTGCCCGCCCCAACCAGATCCTGTTGAACGAGCCCATGTCCCGTCACACCACCTTCCGCGTGGGCGGGCCTGCGGACGTGATGTTCCTGCCGGAGAGCGGCGCGCAGGTGGCGGCGGCGCTGAAGGCGGCGCAGGATGCGGGCGTTCCCGCTTATGTGATCGGCAACGGCTCCAACCTGCTGGTGAAGGACGGCGGCATCCGAGGCCTGGTGATCGCCCTGGGCGAGGGCATGAGCGCCGTCAGCCGGGAGGGGAACACCGTCACCGCCCAGGCGGGGGCGTCCCTGGCCAGGGTGGCGGCGTTCGCCCAGAGCGAGGGCCTTTCCGGGCTGGAGTTCGCTTCCGGCATCCCGGGCACCCTGGGCGGCGGCTGCGCCATGAACGCCGGGGCCTACGGCGGCCAGCTGTCCGACTGCCTGATCGACGCCCGGGTGCTGATGGGCGGCGAGGCGCGCACGTTGACGGTCTCTGAGATGGAGATGGGCTATCGCACGACCCGGCCCCTGCGGGAGGGCGGCGTGGTGCTGTCGGCCCGGTTTGCGCTGACGGCGGACGACCCCGGGGCCATCGCCGCGCGGATGAAGGAGCTGAACGCCCGCAGGCGCGACAAGCAGCCCCTGAACTATCCCAGCGCGGGCAGTACCTTCAAGCGCCCGGAGGGCCACTTTGCCGGGGCGCTGATCGAAGGCGCGGGGCTGAAGGGCCGAAGCGTGGGCGGCGCGCAGGTGAGCGAGAAGCACGCCGGGTTCATCATCAACACCGGCAGCGCCGCCGCCGCGGACATCCTGGGCCTGATCCGCCTGGTGCAGGCCGAGGTGCGGGAAAAGTACGGCGTGGAGCTGGAGACGGAAGTGCGGATCATCGGAGAGGATGCGTAGATCATGTCGTTTGCATCGGACGTGCGGGGCGAGCTGGCCCGTCAGAGCGTGACGGATGCCTGCTGCGCGAGAAGCGAGCTGACCGCCGCGCTGCTCTGCGGCGGGGGCATCGCCTGGCGCGGCCGCGGGCGCTATGCGGCGTCGATCACGGCGGGGGAGGCCCCCACCGTGCGGCGCTACTTCGCCATGCTCAAGCAGTTCTACGGCATCATCGGCCAGATCCGCACGCTGTCCGGCGACGCGCTGAACAACCAGACCCGCTACCAGCTGGCCGTGGCCGACGAGGACGCGGCGAAGCTGCTGGAGGCGCTGGGCCTGCTGGACGAGGCGGGGCTGTTCGGCCTGCGGGCCGTGCCGGCGGAGGAGACGGTGCGCTTCGCCTGCTGCAAGAAGTCGTTCGTCCGCGCGGCCTTTCTGATGTGCGGTGCGGTGAGCCATCCGGACAGGGGCTATCACATCGAAATCGCCGCGCCGAGCGAGGCCCTGGCGGATTTCATCGCCCGACAGCTGCAATATTTTGAGATAAATGTTAAGAACACGTGCAGAAAATCAAAATATGTGGTATACTTGAAGCGTGCCGAGGACATCTCGGACATGCTCTCGCTGCTGGGAGCCAGCGGCGCGATGCTGGCGTTTGAGAACGTGCGGGTGAAGAAGGAAGTCAGCAACCGGGTCAACCGGCAGATGAACTGCGACAACTCCAACATCAACCGCGCCGTCAGCGCTGCCGAGGCCCAGATCCGGGACATTCGCTTCATCGATTCCGAGATCGGCCTGGACAAGCTGCCCCGGAGCCTGCGGGATATGGCCATCGCCCGGCACAACAACCCGGAGATGCCCCTGGCGGAGCTGGGGGAGCAGCTGGACCCGCCGCTGGGCAAGAGCGGCGTGAACGCGCGGCTGCGGCGGCTGACGGAGCTGGCCGCGAAGCTGCGCAGCGGGGAAGATGTGGATTTATAGCATACTGGGGGGAGAAGAAATGGTACGCATGGAAGCCGTCTTTCAATGCGGCGACGGCATGACGCCGGATGTGGCGGCGAAGCTGACCGCCATCGCTGAAAAATACGACGCGAAGCTGGAAATGGAGCGCGGAGGCAAGCGGGTGCTGCTGGATTCGCTGATCGGCATACTGTCCGTGCCCTGCCGCCGGGGCGACGCGCTGACGATCCTCGCCGAAGGGCAGGACGCGCAGGCCGCCGCCGAGGCCATTGCCGCGGCGCTGGAGTGAAGATCGGGGCTGAAGGGCCAATGTCATTCAGTCATGAAAGATCCTTCGACTTCGGCTTCGCCTCGCTCAGAATGACAGCAGTATGATTTGTGTCATCCTGAGCGGAGCGAAGCGCAGTCGAAGGATCTTTTTTCTGCTTGTCTGTATGACAATGGAATGAGGGGCCTCTTTTATGGTTCATCCCGTTTTCCTGGGGAATACCCCCTCTCAGTCAGCCTTCGTCTGCCAGCTCTCCCCCTCACGGGGGCGAGCCAAGGCTGCCGCAAAGTTCTGTCCCTCTTGCCTCGCCCCCGTGAGGAGGTTCGAGCGCCTGGAAAACAGTCCAGCGGACTGCATGGACGCTTCGATAGACGCCTTTCGGGACTTGCAGCAAGAACGGGTCCGGTCGTGCGCGATGGGACCCAATGCGCCAGCATTGGGCGCGCGTTTGGCAGACCCTCGTTCGAGGTGCCCGCAGGGCGGAGAGGGGATCTTCCTCAATTCCCCAACTTTCCGTGAAGAACCTCTTTTCTGCCGGTCACTGTCCCCGCTGTACGCCCGGGAATGTCACGGTCACCCGCACGCAGCCGTCCGCCTCTTCCACCTGGCTGGTGACGGGCACGCCGATGGCCTTCAACTGGCGCACGGTATCCATCAGCGCGTTGATGACGATGCGATTGTCCCGCAGAATGGGGGAGAGCCGCGGCCGCGCCCGGGGCTTCGCGGCGCGTCGGGCCACCAGAGCCTCCAGCTGCTTCACGCTCAACCGCTGCTCCGCCGCCTGGCGGGCCAGCTCCAGCTGCCGCGCCTCGCCCTGGGCCCCCAGCAGCGCCCGGGCGTGGCGCTCCGAGAGGCCCGCCTCCCGCACCAGGCTCTGCACCCGCTCTGGCAGCTTCAACAGCCGCAGCCGGTTCGCCAGCGCCGACGGGCTGCAGGACAGCCCCAGGGCCAGCTGCTCCTGGGTGATGCTCCGGCTGTCCAGGATGCGCCGGCAGGCTGCGGCCACGTCCAGGAAGTGCAGGTCCTCCCGCTGCAGGTTCTCCACCAGCGCGATCAGGGCGAGGTCGTCCTCGCCGCCCGTGAGCACGATGGCCTCCGCCCACTGCCGCCCCAGCAGCTTCAGCGCCCGCAGCCGCCGCTCCCCGGCCACCAGCAGGTACTGCCCGCCGCCATCGGCCTGCACCAGCAGCGGCGACAGCAGCCCATGCAGCCGGATGGACTGGGCGAGCGCCTCTATGGATTCGGCGGGGAAGTCCCGCCGGGGCTGGTCGGGGCCGGGATGGACGCTGCGCACCGGCACGCGGCTCAGGTGGCGGCCGGGCAGCTGTTGGATGCTTTGCGACTTGAACAAGGGCGATCCCTCCGGGCGAAGTATTGCACACTTTATATATTCGCCCGGGGCCGCGAATAATCTGCGTTTGGGCACAAAAAAGGAACTCGTGAGAGTTCCTAAAATATCCCGTAAGTGCCGTCTGCCGCTGCTTTTTCACCCGCCGCTCAGGCAGGGCGGAGACCTGCGGCTGCTTGCTGCCTTCCACTGCGAAGGAGGCTTGGCATCTGCATACCGACCCGGAATCCTTTTTTGAATCTGTGGGTAAAAGCATTGACTAACGCACACCCCAGGATAAGTTCGCCTTGAACTGTCTCTATTATAACGGCTGGGCGGGGGAAAGTCAATGCTGTTTTGCAAATTTCGTGCGTTTTGTTTAACATGCACAAAGGGCGTTACCCGAAGGCAATCAGGTCGATCTCCGGCCGAACGCCCGCGCGCCACGGGATCCTACTGGCGCCCACGCCCTTGCTGACCAGCAGCTTCATGCCGTCCGCCTCAAACAGACCCGCCGACGCCAGCACTGCCATGTTCCGGGGGAACACGCGCTCGAAGCCCACGGTGTAGGGCGTGACGCCCAGCAGGTTGAACTGGCCGCCGTGGGTGTGGCCGGAGAGCATCAGGTCGCAGCTTGTCTCCGGCATGCAGGGAAAGTGGGACAGAAGGATTCGATAGGTGCTGTCGGCATGCGCGTTCGGGAACAGCCCCGCGTACTGCGGCACGCCGTACTTGCGCTCGTCCACGCCGCCGATGAACAGCTTCCCGCCGTTCAATTCGACGCGCGCCGCCGCGTTTACCAGCAGCTTCATGTCCCGGCGCTTCATGGCCCTGGACAGCTCGTGGGCGCTCTCCCAGGCCTCGGCGTCGTTGTTGCCCAGGCAGCCGTAGATCCCAAGCGGCGGGCGGAGCCCGTCCATCGCGTCCAGCAGCCGCAGGGCGTCCTCCCGCTGATCGGCGAAGTCGCCGCCCAGCAGCAGGATGTCCGGCGCGAGGACCGCCAGCTTCTCCACGAAGGCGCATATGGCCCCGTCGGGCGTGCTCGGCCGCACGTGGGTGTCCGCGACGAACAGCGCCTTCACACCGTGCATGAAGGCCGGAGCGCCCTCGATGCGCCAGTGATGCACGTCGCAGTCCAGCCGGTCGCAGCGGCGCAGGAACAGGTCCGGGCGGGAAAAGCGCTGCAGCATACTATTGCACCAGCAGCGCCGAGCCGATCACCCCGGCCCGCTCGCCCAGCTCCGCCGGGATGAACTTCGCCGGGAACTTCTGGTCGATCAGGGAGTGGTGGCGATAGGAGGCGATCATCCGGTCGGTGAAGCGGTGGCCAAGCTTGGTGATGCCGCCGCCATAGATGAAGATGTTGATGTCGAAGATCTGGTTCAGGTTGTGGAACATGCGGCCCAGGTACTCCGCGCCGCGGTTCACCACCTCCAGCGCCAGCGGGTCGTTCATCGCCAGCGCCCGGCCCACGGCCACCATGTCCACGTTGGAAAGCGTCCCGGCGTAGTCCAGGATGCGGCTCTCCTCGCCCTCCTTGATGCGGTCCATGGCGTAGCGGGCCATGTAGAAGCCGGAGGAGATGGAGTGCACGCAGCCGGTCACGCCGCAGCTGCAGGGATAGCCGATGGAGTCGGAGATCAGCGTGTGGCCGATCTCGCCCGCCATGCCGTGCATGCCCCGGAACAGCTGGCCGTTCAGGATCAGCGCGCCGCCGATGCCGGTGGCCAGCACGGCGTAGATCAGGTTGTCGTAGCCCCGGCCCGCGCCGTAGCGGTGCTCCGCCAGGGCGGCCACGTTGGCGTCGTTGTCCACGAACACCGGCACCTCCAGCCGCTTTTCCAGCATCTCCCGCACGGGCTGCTCGTTCAGGGCCACCAGGTTCGCGCTCTCCAGCGTCATGCCGTGCTTGAAATCCACATAGGAGGGGAAGGCCGCGCCCACGCCCTTCACGTCCAGCATGGAAAGCCCCGCCTTTTCCACCAGGCTCTTCACCTGCTGGGCCAGGTAGTCCATCATCTCGATGGCGGTGCCGTCCTTGTCCGTGGAGTATTTCGTCTCCGACACCAGCTGCATCTTGCCATCGAACAGCCCCAGCTTGATGTTGGTGCCGCCCACGTCAATGCCAACGGTATAATCGCGCATGTCCTCAACCTCCGTCAAATCGGTTCGATATCGTAACTTTCCACATAGCCGCAGTTGCCGGGCCCGGTGGATACGCTGTGCCGGATCCGCCAGCGCCCGCCGCCGTCCTTCTCATGGAACGTCTCGTCGTAGTTCCAGAGCAAATCGGCGTCCGGACGGTCCGGGACCAGGGACTCGCGGATGACATCCCCCAGGCAGCAATAGCCGGTCACCCGGGATTTCCAGACTTCATACTGCCCGCCGGCCCCGGGCGCATCGAGGATTTCCCTGCCGCAGATTTCACACTTCATGGCGCTTTCGCCCTCTAAACGTTGATTGTACCCATATCCACTGCTTCATAATCCTTCAGGATCGGGTCGACCACGGTCGTCAGGAATCGCTCGGTCTGCTCCTCGGCCCGGCCGGTGTACTTTTCCGGGGCCAGCAGCGCGGTGAGGCTCGCGCCGTCCAGCGGGAAGGCCGGGTCGGCGGCGATGCGCTCCATCAGGTCGCTCTCCAGGCCCTCCGCCTTCATGCGAAGCGCCGCGGCCTGGCTGTGCACGCGCACGCGCTCGTGGATCTCCTGCCGGTCCGCGCCGTTCTTCACGGACTCCATGATGATGTCCTCGGTGGCCATGAAGGGCAGGTTCTCCATCACCCGCTTTTCGATCATCTTCGGATAGACCACCATGCCGTCCGCGATGTTGGCGTACAGCTCCAGCACCGCGTCGGTGGCCAGGAACGCCTCCGGCAGGGACAGCCGGCGGTTGGCGGAGTCGTCCAGCGTGCGCTCAAACCACTGGGTGGCGGCGGTCATGCTGGCGTCGGAATACAGGGCCATCACGTGCCGCGACAGCGCGCAGATGCGCTCAGAACGCATGGGGTTGCGCTTGTAGGCCATGGCCGAGGAGCCGATCTGGCTCTTCTCAAAGGGCTCCTCCACCTCGCGGAAGGACTGCAAAAGCCGCAGGTCCTGGGCGAACTTGTAGGCGCTCTGGGCGATGCCGCTCAGCGCGCCCAGCACCCGGGAATCCAGCTTGCGGGGATAGGTCTGGCCGGACACGTCGAACACGGCGGTCATGCCCATCTTCTCGGCGATGCGCCTTTCCAGCTCGTCCACCTTCGCGCCGTCGCCCTCGAAAAGCTCCATGAAGCTGACCTGCGTGCCCGTCGCGCCGCGGTTGCCCAGCAGCTTGAGGCTGGACAGCGCGAAGCTCACCTCCTCCAAATCCATCGTCAGGTCCTGCATCCAAAGGGTGGCCCGCTTTCCAACGGTAGTCAGCTGGGCGGGCTGCAGGTGGGTGTAGCCCAGGCAGGGAAGCCCCTTGTACTCCCAGGCGAACTTGCGAAGCCTGCGCAGCACCTCCACCAGCTTTTCGCGGATCAGCGTGAGCGCGTCGCGCAGCATCAATATGTCCGCGTTGTCGGTGACGTAGCAGGACGTCGCGCCCAGGTGGATGATGCCCCGGGCGTTGGGGCACACGTCGCCATAGGCGTGCACGTGGGCCATCACGTCGTGGCGCACCCGGGCCTCGTGGCGGGCGGCGTTTTCATAGTCGATGTCCTCGATGTGCTCCTTCAGCTCGTCCACCTGCGCCTGCGTGACGGGCAGGCCCAGCTCCATCTCGCTCTCCGCCAGCGCGATCCAAAGCCTGCGCCAGGTGGTGAACTTGCGGTCGGGGGAGAAGATGTACTGCATCTCCCTGCTGGCATAGCGGCTGTTCAGCGGGGATTCATAGGTGCTCTTGTTCATAACGGCCTCCTGCGCGGTTGTGTTTTCTTTGCTGATAGCGGAATCCCTTGCCTGCGCCGATCAGGCGGCGGGCTCCAGGTTGATCTCGACGGTGCCGGTCGCCTTCTCCAGGCAGGTGGCCCGAATCATATAGCTGCCCGCGGGAACGGTGCTGGTCGAGCTATCGGTCGAAACGAGGTTGGCGGTGATGATCGCGTTGCCGTCCGTCTCGGGCAGCTTGTCGCCGTCCTGCGTATCCGCCGCGACCAGCTCGACCCGGATGGAGCCGCTCTTCAGATTCGCGGCGATGGTGACCTGTTCGCCCTCGGCGGCTTCCAGGGTGCCCACCATGAAGGAGTCGTCCTTATCGGCGTTCACGGCGTCTATGGTCATGTGCTTTTCGGTGTTGGTGGTGACGCCGAATTCCGACTTTGCGCAGGCCGTCAGCGTCAACGCGCACAATACCAGCGCGAGGATGAGGGCCAGAATTGCGGTTCTCTTCATTGCTTTGATCCTCTTGTTTCAATGTTTTTCTCAGGTAGCCGCTGATTCATTTCCGCACCGATTCTGCGGCGCCTTTTCCGGCATCTGTCTCTTGCAGAATTCTCGATTTACCTCCAGTAAACCTTCGAAATCTGCAAGGCCATCTGCCGAAAAAATCACTCGCAGCCTCGTCACTTGAATTAATCATCGTCTACTTACCGGATCATCAGCGCCTCGTTTACAGGATGTGGTCTATTTCCTGGTGCGCTTGGAGAGATGAAGCTCTCGATCGTCGCTGTAACCGAGTTTCCTGTAGAGCGCTTGCGCAGCCAGGTTTTTTTCTCCCGTGAGGAGTTCAAACCTGTGAAGCGGATAGTTCCTGCTGCAATAATCCTCGGCAAAAGAGATCATATTGCTTGCGATCCCTCTGTTTCTGTATGCGGAACGAACATAGACCTCTGTGATTTCCGGAATATAGTCATCGTAGCAGAACGACTTTTTGAGCTGGACACAGACGAAGCCGGTCAGAATGCCGTTCTCATCGTCGACGATCACGACTTCCTGCGCATTGCGCATAAGCGATTCCCGAATGTGGTCCAGCGCTGTTTCGCCCGGGCCGTTGAATTCGTCGTTGAGCGCCGCCAGCTGCTGCGCGTCGTGCTCGGTCGCTTTTCTCACCATGGGATAAACCTCATATCCTGACTGGTCGACCCGCCGGGGACCCTGCATTCCCAAAGGCATTCCCCAAAGGGGAAGCCTCCCTGGGAATCACCGGATGATCAGCGCCTCGCGCTCGGCTCCGACGCTCACATACTTGATGGGGCAGCCGACGCGCTGTTCGATGAACAGCACGTAGTCCCGGGCTTCCTTCGGCAGCTCGTCCACCTGTTTTGCAGTCACGGGCAGGCCGAGGTCCATCTCGCTCTCCGCCAGCGCCACGTGGTGAACTTGCGGTCAGGGGAGAAGATGTACTGCATTTCCGCGCTCGCGTAGCGGCTGTTCAGGAGGGATTCGTAGGTGTTCTTGCTCATAATGCCTCCTGGGATTTGGCTTTGTGGAACATGAAAATGGTATCAGCGGTTTACAGCGCTTTGGACAGCAGCCACCAGGCCTCTTTCTCATACTCCGGCTGATCGTTTTCGTCCATGCCACAGGGATCGTAGTGGCAGTCCTTCACCTTTTCGGTGAATCCGAAGCGTCGATAGAGCCTTATATTCTGCGGCTTGTCGGCGCCGACGCCGATGGTCGCGGTGCGGAATCCCAGCTCTTTCAATTCCGCAAGCGCTGCATGCATCAACCTGCTGCCAAGTCCCTGCCCGCGGTAGCCTTCCTGCACCCGAAACGCGCACAGATAGGCGGTGCTTACTCCGTCGGCAAAATCCTTGTCGTCCAGGTTCAGGAAAACATACAGTTCTCCAATCAATTCTCCGCCTTCGTCTACCGTCCAGAAGACGGCGTTTCCGGAAGCGATATTGCGGTAGTAGAACCTCGCGTTGGGTGAAGCGGTTTCGACGTCTGAAAAGCCCCAGAGCCGCAGCATTTCCTCAGCGGTCGCTTTGCGTATCAACATGGTTGTTCTTCCAAACGGATCACCGTATGATCAGCGCCTCGCGCTCGGCTCCGACGCTCACATACTTGATGGGGCAGCCGACGCGCTCTTCGATGAACAGCACGTAGTCCCGTGCTTCCTTCGGCAGCTCGTCCCAGGTGCGGCACTTGCTGATGTCGCAGTTCCAGCCGGGCAGGGTCTCATAGACGCTCTCGCAGTCGTAGAGGTCGGGGGTGTAGGGGAAGCGGTCGATGGTCTTGCCGTTGAGCTTGTAGGCCACGCAGACCGGGATCTCCTTAAGGTAGGACAGCACGTCCATCTTGGTCAGCGCCAGCGCGGTCGCGCCCTGCAGCTTCGTGCCGTAGCGGGTGGCGGGCACGTCGAACCAGGCCACGCGACGGGGGCGGCCCGTCGCCGCGCCGTACTCCGCGCCGGCCTCCCGCAGGTCGTGGGCCGCCTGGCCGTCCAGCTCGCCCACGAACGGGCCTTCGCCCACGCAGGTGGAATAGGCCTTGGTGACGCCGATGACCTCGTCCACCTTGATGGACGGCAGGCCGCAGCCCACGGGAGCCTCCGCTGCCAGGGGGGAGGAGGAGCTCGTGAAGGGATAGATGCCGTACTGGATGTCCCGAAGCGCGCCCAGCTGGGCCTCGAACATCACGCTCTTGCCCGCGTCCACCGCGCTCTCCAGCAGCTCGCCGGCATCGCAGAGGTAGGGGATCAGCGGATCGCCCCAGGTGTGGATCCATTCAAGGGTCTCGTCGAAGTCGATCTTCGGCTGGCCGTAGCCGGAGACGATGGTGTCGTTCTTCCAGCCGATCAGCGTGCGCAGGTGCTTCTCAAGTGTGGCCGGGTGCTTCAGGTCGCCCATCATGATGGCCTTTTTCATGTACTTGTCGCCGTAGATCGGGCTGATGCCCCGCAGGGTGGAGCCGTAGTGGTCCTTGCCCAGGCGCTGCTCCTCCCACTTGTCCTGGTTGGGGTGGATGGGCAGCACCATCATGGCGCGGTCGGAGATCTTCAGGTTGTCGGGGGTGATCTCCACGCCCTTCTGGCGCAGCTTGTCCATCTCGCCGCTCAAGTGCTTCAGGTCGATGACCACGCCCGCACCCAGCAGGTTCACGGCGTCCCGGTGGAAGATGCCGCTGGGCAGCAGGTTCAGCGCGAACTTGCCGTAGTCGTTGATGACGGTGTGGCCGGCGTTGTTGCCGCCCTGATAGCGGACGACCACGTCAAACTGGCCCGCGAAGTAATCCACCATGCGGCCCTTGCCCTCGTCGCCCCAGTTGATGCCGACGATCGCGGTATTGGACATGAATACTCACCTCATAATCGAATGTTTTTCGATGGTATGCCCGGAATAATTCGGGTATTCGCGCCTTTTCGCGCGTACATTGCCATTATAGCAGGATTCGACGGTTTTTTAAACATAGAATAGGTAAACAGTTGGGGGATGGGTGGGGCGTTCCGACTGATAGGCTGTAAAGCTGTCATACGTACAGATCCTTCGACTTCGCTTGCGCTCCGCTCAGGATGACAGACGATGCGCTTTCCTGTCATTCTGAGCGAAGTGTAGCCGCAGGCGGAACGCAGTCGAAGAATCTGTACGATGCGAAACGGACAGCATGCCGCCTGGTCAGCTTTTGATATGCTTCAATTGTTCAAGAATCCTCTCATACTCCTCGTTCAGCGCCTCCGGCCGGTCACCCTTTTTCGGCGCGGACATCCGCGCGGCGAGGGCGGCCAGGCGCATCTCCAGCGCGGTGATCTGAAGCTGCCGGTCCTCCGCCGGGCGGTCGCGGCGCCGGTCGGCCTCCATCTGGTCCAGCGTTCCATCGAACGCGGCCAGCGCGCCGCCCTCCAGCGTCAGCACCCGCGTGGCCGCGGCGCGGGTGAATTCCCGGTCATGGCTGACGAACAGCAGCGTGCCGGCGTAGCCGGAGAGCAGTTCCTCCAACGCCCGCATGGCGAACAGGTCCAGGTGGTTCGTGGGCTCGTCCAGGAGCAGGAGGTTGCAGTCCGACACCAGCAGCTTCGCCAGCACCAGCTTGGCCCGCTCGCCGCCGGAGAGCACCCGGGCGGGCTTGAACACGCTGTCGCCCCGCAGGTTCAGCCGCGCCAGCACCGTACGCACGTCGGATTGGCTGAGGGACGTGTCCGCCATGGCGTTTTCAAGGGCCGTGGCATTCAGGTCCAGCGTCCTTTCGTGGTCCTGGTCGAACCAGCCCAGCCGCGCCGCAGGGTTCAGCCGCACGTCGCCGGTGAAGGTCGTGCCGGGGCCGCTCTGGCCGCGCAGCGCCCGCAGCAGCGTGGTCTTGCCCGCGCCGTTTTCGCCCAACAGCGCCGTGCGGGAGCCGGTGGGCAGGACAAGGCTCGCGTCCGCCAGCAGCGTCCGAACCCCGGCGGTGAGCCTGCGGCAGCTGGCCGTCAGGGCGGTCTTGGCCGATATGGGCCGGGAGGCGCCCAGCGCCATTTTGATCTGGGGCAGGTCCCGGGGCCGCTCCTTCACCTCCAGCCGCTCCAGCCGCCCCTCCAGCTTCCTTTTGGCGCTGCTCTGGCGCAGCACGGAATTGGTGTACTCATGGGTGTGCAGCCGGGCTTCGCTGTTGCCCATGCGCTTGGGCGCCTTCTTCACCGACGAGGCCCACTCCGCCTTCTGCTGCATGGATGCCCTCAGCCGGGACTGCTCGGCGCGGTACTGGTCGTACTCGAACTGCTGGTGGGCGCGGCGGCGCTCCTGCTCGGCCTGCCAGGCGTCGTAGCTGCCGGGGAAGTCTTCGATTCTGCCGCCCTCCAGCTGCCAGATCCGCCCGCATACCTCGTTCAGCAGGGCCCGGTCGTGGCTGACCAGGACCAGCGCGCCGGGATGCTCCATCAACCGCTGGCGCAGCCGGGCCACGCCCGCGGCGTCCAGGTCGGTGGTGGGCTCGTCCGCCAGCAGGATCGCCGATCGCGCCGACAGCGCGCCCGCGATGCGCCTCCGGGTGCGCTCGCCGCCGGACAGCCCCTCCCGGGCGTCCTTGGCGCGGAATTCCGAGGCGGTTCGGGGGTCGAAGGCGGACAGGGGAGCGGACGGTGAGCCTGTCCCGGCGTCCAGACGCGCCTCGCCGGATTGGCGGATCATCGCCACCGGCCCATAGCGGCGCACATGGCCGGAATCCGGCTCCAGGTCGCCCGCCAGGATGGCCAGCAGCGTGGATTTGCCCGCGCCGTTTTCGCCGATCAGCCCCACGCGCTCGCCGTCGCACAGGCTCAAATGGTCGATATCCAGCACTGCCTGATCGCCGTAGCGCTTGACGATGTTTGTGGCTTCCAATACGGTTTTCTGCATAAAAATACACTCCTTCCCGCCGGGGAGGGAGCGCAAAAACACATACGATGCCGCAATCCGGGGCCCGTCAATGGGCCTGGCTGTGCAAAAAACGCAACCTCCAAACGGCGGCAAAACTACGCCCCGACCCTGCTGGCCGAAGCTCCATTTTTGCGCCGGATGTCAGTTGCTCTTCCTCATCAGCCCGTGTGAACCTGCCTTTCCTTGGATGGCATCATTATAACAGCCTTTGTTTGGCTTGTCAATGGCTTGACAAGGGCGAAACGAAGGGATAAGATAGAAATGACAGATTATACAAATGAGGCGGGCATATGGTCAAGAAGAAAAAGAAGTACAGGAACCCCACGGGGCAGTACATAATCATCGCCGCCGTCGCGGTGGCCCTGCTGGCGGGGACGTTCGCCCTGGGCTGGCACTTCGGCGTGAAATCCACGGAGTACCACGGCAACATCCTGCTGGTGAACGAGAGCCACCGGCTGGACGCGAATTACGTGCCGGACGAGCTGGTGAACCTGTACCAGCAGCGCCATTCCTTCCGCATGGCCTCCAGCGAGATCTTCCTGACCCGGCCCACCTACGAGGCCATGGAGGCGATGTTCCACGCCGCCGAGGAGGCGGACATGAATGGCTATATCGTCACCAGCGGCTACCGCAGCTACCAGCGCCAGCAGGAGGTCTATGCCGCGTCGGAGCCCGGCAAGGCCCAGCAGCCCGGCGCCAGCGAGCACCAGACCGGCCTGGCCTTCGACGTGACCGTGGAGACCAGCGAAGGATTCGAGAGCACGCCGCAGTATTCCTGGCTGATGCAGCACGCCCACGAGTACGGCTTCATCCAGCGCTATCCCGCCAACAAGTCCGACATCACCGGCATCAGCTACGAGCCCTGGCACTATCGCTATGTGGGCGTGGAAGCCGCCACGAGGATGTACAAGACCGGCCAGACGCTGGAGGAGTACATGGGGGAGAAGTGATCTGTGGACAGCGGCCGGTGAAACAGTGCAAAAAAACAGAGGTGCCGATTTGAAGGCGCCTCTGTTTTTACTTGGTTTTGATCGCTTATTCCGCCACGGCCTCGTAGATCAGATCCCGGATCTTCGGGTGGATCACGTCATAGCAGTAGCCGAAGTTGCGCACGTGCATGGCGAAGAAGGCGGACAGGTGGTTGATGGGGTCGATCATGGCCCAGGCCCCGGCCGCGCCGTCCCAGCCGAATTCGCCGATCTGGCCCCGGCCGCCGATAGCGGTGTCCACCCGGGTGCGCACGCCCAGGGCGTAGGAGTAGCCCAGCCGCTTCCACTCGTCGAAGGTGGCGCGGCCCTTCGGGCCGAGCTGGTTGGCACTCCACAGCTGGATCATCTCCGGCGAGAGGAGCCCCGAGCCGCCGCAAGCCAGCGCGTCGGCGAAGGTGATGTAGTCCTTCACGTCCGAGATCAGCCCCGCGCCGCCGCTCTCGTAATGGGGCGTCAGGCGATAGTTGTTGGCGTAGGCGGGCATGGGCACCGGCTTCTTCAGATCGTCGTCGAACACATACTGCTCGGCCAGCCGCTCTTCGATTTCGGGCGTGGGCACGAAGCCGATGGTCTTGAGCCCCAGGACGTCGAAGATGTTCTCCTTCAGATACTCCGAGAACCGCTTGCCGGAGGCGACCTCGATCACCGCCGCCAGCACGTCGTGGCTCAGGCTGTAGAGGAAGTTGGTGCCCGGCTCGAACATCAGCGGGTCCTTCGCCTTGGCGTCCACCAGCTGGCGCGTGGTGGCGTCGGGGCCGAGGGCCTCGATGGCGTCGTGGATGGCCGGCGTCTCCATGTCGTAATCCAGGCCGCTCTGCATGCTCATCAGGTGGCGCACGGTCATCACCCGCTTCGCCGGGCGCACGGTATCGCCGTCCTTCACGGTCATATGGGCAAAGGCGGGCAGGTAGTCGGCCACGGCGTCGTCCAGGCTCAGTCGGCCGCGCTCGATCAGCTGCATGGCCGCGCATGTGGTGAACACCTTGGTGGCCGAGTAGAGGTTGTAGGTGTCGTCGTCGCGCACGCTCTGGGTCAACGCAGCGTCGCGAAAGCCCGCCTGGTGGCGGTACAGCTGTTCATGATCCCTGCAGACCACCAGGTCGCAGCCGGGCACGCCCACGCTTTGCAGGGTGTCCAGGTAGGCAGTCAGCTTGCTGAAATCCATGGGATGACCTCCTTCTCATTATAAATGCAGGGGCGTCTTTGCGTCGCCCCTGCAATGGGTGTTACCTGATTTCCGCCTTGCCGCCCATGTACATCCGCAGCGCCTCAGGGATGCGGATGGAGCCGTCGGCCTGCAGGTTGTTCTCCAGGAACGCGATCAGCATGCGGGGTGGGGCCACCACGGTGTTGTTCAGGGTGTGGGGCAGGTACTTCTTGTTGCCCGGGCCCTTCACGCGGATCTTGAGCCTTCTGGCCTGGGCGTCGCCCAGGTTGGAGCAGCTGCCCACTTCGAAGTACTTCTGCTGGCGGGGGCTCCAGGCTTCCACGTCGCAGCTCTTCACCTTCAGGTCGGCCAGGTCGCCGGAGCAGCATTCCAGCGTGCGCACCGGGATGTCCATGCTGCGGAAGAACTCCACCGTCAGCTGCCACATCTTATTGTACCACTTCATGCTGTCTTCGGGCTTGCAGACCACCACCATCTCCTGCTTTTCAAACTGGTGGATGCGGTAGACGCCGCGCTCCTCGATGCCGTGGGCGCCCACTTCCTTGCGGAAGCAGGGGGAGTAGCTGGTCAGGGTCTGGGGCAGCTCGTCCTCGGAGAGCATCTGGTCGATGAACTTGCCGATCATGCTGTGCTCGCTGGTGCCGATCAGGTACAGGTCCTCGCCCTCGATCTTGTACATCATGTTCTCCATCTCGGCAAAGCTCATGACGCCGGTGACCACGTTGCCGTGGATCATGAACGGCGGCACGTAGTAGGTGAAGCCGTGGTCGATCATGAAGTCGCGGGCATAGGACAGGATGGCGCTGTGCAGGCGTGCGATGTCGCCCTTCAGGTAATAGAAGCCGTTGCCGGAGGTGCGGCGGGCGGCGTCCAGGTCGATGCCGTTCAGGCGCTCCATGATGTCCACGTGATAGGGGATCTCCCACTCGGGCACCACGGGCTCGCCGAAGCGCTCGTTCTCCACGTTCTGGCTGTCGTCCCTGCCGATGGGCACGGAATCGTCGATGATCTGGGGGATCACCAGCATGCGCTTGCGGATCTCCTCGGCGTATTCCTCTTCCTTCTTTTCGATGTCGGCCAGCTCGTCCTGCATGTCCTTCACGGACTGCTTGGCGGCCTCGGCCTCGTCCTTCTTGCCCTGGCCCATCAGCGCGCCGATCTGCTTGGAGATCTTGTTGCGCTGGGAGCGCAGGAAGTCCGCGCGCTGGATGGCTTCGCGGTTCTTCTTGTCCAGGTCCAGGACCTCGTCCACCAGGACCAGCTTGTCGTCCTGGAACTTCTTCTTGATGTTCTCCCGAACCAGGTCGGGGTTGGTGCGAATCAGATTGATGTCCAGCATGATTTCACCCTCGTTGCGTATTTTGGATGCCGACATTATACCGCCATCAGGTTATTTTTGCAAGCGCCGGGAGCGCTTTCCCGGGCGCGGTATGTTATTTGTGCGTGTAAAATGCGCGGGAGGGTTCGATGGGAGGGCTGTACACCGACTACATCAAGCAGGGCATGCTTGAGCAGCACAATGTGGAAGTGGAGTTCGTGTCCATCGGCCGCTTGACCGAGGCGGACGACATGAACACCGCCCTGGCCTCCGGCGACGCGCCCGACGTGTGCGTGACCTATTCCTATCCCACCATCGCCAAGTACCCTCAGATGGGCGGCATCGTCAACCTGAACGACACCGGCGGCAAGAAGCTGGAAGAGTACAAGGACATCCTGCCGAACCTGTGGGACCTGCTGGGCGACAACAACATCTACTACGACCAGGATCCCGAGTCCGGCAACCTGTGGGCCGTCGAGGCCAGGCTGGCGGACAATGCCCGCATCAACACCTTCATCCGCAAGGACTGGCTGGACAAGCTGGAGCAGCCCCTGCCCACCACGGAGGAGGAGTTCTACAACTACAAGGAAGGCGTCCGCGTGCTGAACAAGTGGTACAACGAGGGCCTGGTCTGGAAGGACTTCGCCGAGTACGCCTCCGATTCCGCCCATGAGGACGACATGATGAAGGCCGGCTTCGTCGGCGCCTTCCAGCACAACTGGGATTATCCCTATCGCGGCGGCTACGACTCCATCCAGGCCAACCTGCAGCGCAACGTCGGCGAGGACGCGGCCTACATTGCCGTGGATACCTTCGTGAACGACGCGGGCGTGCATCGCAAGTTCCTGGCCCAGCCCATCGACCGCAAGGTGTTCTTCCCGGCCACCAACGACGAGCCCATCGCTTCCCTGCTGTACCTGAACTTCATCTCCGATCCGGAGACCATCGCGTTCCTGCAGCTGGGCAAGGAGGGCGAGAGCTACAACGCGGTTGAGGGCGGCTTCGAGAAGCTGGCCACCACCGGCGACTGGCTCCGGGGTGGCTTGTTTTAGCACTTTAATACACAAAAGCTTGACATGGGCCAGAGAATGGAATAGAATCGATATGAAACGATGGATGGACGGCAGGCGGGGCATCAAGGTTTTTTCGCGGAGTTCCGAAGGAGTGGCTTGGTATGGATAGCGGCGGGCTGGTCAGCGTCATCATCCCTGTCTACAACGTGCGTCCGTATATCGAGGAGGCGCTGGACAGCGTCCTGAACCAGAGCTATGCGAATCTGGAGATTCTTCTGGTCGACGACGGTTCCACGGACGGCTCTGGGGAGGTCTGCGACGCTTACGCGAAACGGGACGGGCGCGTCCGCGTCATCCATCAGGAAAACAGGGGTCTCAGCGCGGCACGCAATGCGGGCCTGGAGAGGATGACCGGTGCGGCGATAGCCTTTCTGGATCCGGACGACGCATACGATGAACACGCTATCGAAGCGATGGCCTCCGCCATGGTTCGGGAAGACGCCGACATGGTCTTGTGTCGGTATACGAAACATGCCACTACCGGGAGGCTTGCAGACGGAAGGAGCGTGAGGCCGAACCCTCCGATTGCGCCTGGCGTGTATGATCGGGTCAGCGCGCTCCGAGCGCTTGCCGATGGCACGATCAACGCGACCGTGTGGAACAAGCTCTGCAAGCGCGGCGTGTGGAGGGACATTCGGTTCCCTGAGGGGCATGTATACGAGGATATATCGACTTGCATGAGCGTCTTTGATCGGTGCGGTCGGGTTTGCGTGATCGGCCAAACGCTGTATTATTACAGAATGCGCGGGAAGCATCACATACAGCGATACCCTGGAGAGAATTGAGGATCGTATGTTGGCGCGCTCTGTCTTTTCTGCTTTTGTTGAAGCGCACACCCCCCGACATTTTCTCATGGTACCAACTGGCGCACGTCCAGCAGTCGCAATTCAAGGTGCTTGTGAGGAACTGGATCTGGTATGCGAGCAGGGCGGAAAACCCAGATGATACCTATATCGAAGATTTTAGACGGCGAGTTCTCCGCGAGGGGCAGGCGATTGACGCACAGAGCCTTGAGCTCAAGGTGCGTGTCGCTTATCGTATGCTGCACGTCTGCCCGAGGCTGCTTCGGCTGCTCTATCCCGTGTATCACATCATTCGGATGGGGATATGGAAACTGACTGGAAGGTGAATGAGGTTCGGACCGGCAGCGATCACTATCCGCGGCATTGGCTGGCAGAGCTTCAATAAAGGCCGAAAAATCTTGCCGCGATCGCAGGAATTAGGCGCGGCGCGGCGATATCAAACAGACATACGCTGCAAATACACATCGAAGGGATGATGGACATGTCAACACAACCCCGCCGAACCTGGCTGCCCTTTCTGAACGCAGATATTCCCGCCGCCTGCGACACCCCGGCCAAAACCGCGGCCTTTGAACTGGAGCTGGGCTGCAAAACGCTGGGCATCGAGGCTCCCGCGCTGCAGGTGATGCCGGACATGGGCGAGAGCTATGAAATCAAGGATGGCGTTATCACCGGCGGCGAGAGGGGCGTGCTCTACGGCGTCTATGCCTGGCTGTGCGCGAAGGCGGCGGGGGAGGAGCCCCCGGCCGGGCCGCAGAAGCCCTTCTATGCGCTTCGGATGCTGAACTGCTGGGACAACGCCGACGGCACCGTGGAGCGGGGCTATGCCGGGCGGTCGCTGTGGTTCGAGGACGGCAGGCTGGACTGGGACGGCCCGCGCATCCGCCAGCTGGGGAGGATGCTCTCGTCTGCGGGCGTCAACGTGCTGTGCGTGAACAACGTGAACGTGCGCGCGGACGCTGCGCTGCTCATCGAGGACGAAGGCCTGCCGGAGCTGGCGCGGCTGGCGGCGGAATTCCGGCGCTTCGGCGTGCGGCTGATGACCTCCATCGAATTCTCCCGGCCCCTGGCCCACGGCATCTCCACCGCCGACCCGCTGGACGGGGAGGTCCAGCGCTTCTGGCGCGAGCGGGCGGACGCCGTCTGGGCCGCCATCCCGGACTTTGCCGGGTTCCTGGTGAAGGCCGACAGCGAGCATCGCCCCGGCCCGTTCACCTATGGGCGCACCCACGCCGAGGGCGCGAACATGCTGGCCCGGGCCATCAAACCCCATGGCGGTGTGCTGGTGTGGCGGGCCTTCGTCTACAACTGCATGCAGGATTGGCGGGACACCTCCACCGATCGCCCCAAGGCGGCTTACGAGACCTACGCGCAGCTGGACGGCCAGTTTGACGACAACGTGATCCTCCAGGTGAAGAACGGCCCCTTCGACTTCCAGGTGCGCGAGCCCGTGTCGCCCACGTTCTACGCCATGCCGAATACCCGCCTGGCGCTGGAGGTGCAGCTGGCCCAGGAGTACACCGGCCAGCAGATCGACCTCTACGCCATGCCGCCCATGTGGAAGGAGCTGGCGCAGGCGCTGCCCCCGGAGACGGTCTCGGCGGTGGCGGCGGTGTCCAACCTGGGCCGGGACGACAACTACACCGGTCACCCCTTCGCCGCGGTGAACCTGTATGGCTTCGGGCGCTTCGCCTGGGACCCGCAGAGCGACCCGGAGGCGGTCACCCGCCGCTGGGCGCGGCTGAGCTATCGCCTGCCGGCGGCGCAGGAGGACGCGCTGGTGGATCTGCTGATGCACAGCCGGGAGGTGTACGAAAAGTACACCGCGCCGCTGGGCCTGTGCTGGATGGTGAACCCCCACAACCACTACGGCCCGAACCCCTCCGGCTACGAGTACGACCTGTGGGGCACCTACCACAAGGCCAGCCGGGACGCCGTGGGCATCGACCGCACCGCGTCCGGCACCGGGTACCTGGAGCAGTATCCCGAGGCGCTGCGGGCCCAGTACGCCACGCCCGAGGCCTGCCCGGACAACCTGAAGCTGTTCTTCCACCGGCTGCGCTATGATTATAGGATGGCCGACGGCCGCACGCTGATCCAGCGCATCTACGACGACCACTTCGAGGGCTGCGCCGCCGCGGAGGCCATGGGGGAGGCGTTGAAATCCCTGGAAATCCCCGAGCCGGACCGCGCCGAGGCCCTGGAGCGCATGGAAAAGCAAATTAAAAACGCCCGCGAGTGGCGGGACGTGGTCAACACCTTCTTCCATCGCCTCAGCGGGGCGGAGGATGAAAAGGGCAGGAAGATATACGATTAGAGTTGAGAGCTTGGATTGAATGGCTGAAGCCTCGAGGACAGGCCGAAAGCACATCAAGAGAACCGGATTGCCACGTCACCCCGCTGGGGTTCCTCGCAATGACGTCGTCCTGATGCCCTGCGCCCAGCGCTGTGCGTTTCGCGCAACACGGCGAAAACAAACGATGTCATTGCGAGGAGGGCGCAAGCCCGACGTGGCAATCCGGTTCCCTATATTATCTCCACTCCTCTACAGCCTTGCCTCCAGCGCCCCGATGCGCTCGCTGATCTCCTCGCAGAAGGCGTCCGCGGCCTCCATGCGGGCCTTGCCGTCCAGGGCGACGAACTCCTTGATGGGGCCGATCAGCGCCCGGGCGGCGTCCAGCACGTCGCCCTCCTCCTGGGGCGTGCGCTGGGAGCGCAGGTACTGGGTCAGCACGTCGCAGGCCTTCGCCAGCTCCGCGTCGCCGGAGCGCCGGGCCTCCGCCATCAGCTGGCCGGAGGACTCCTGCAGATCCGCCCGCATCCGGTGGTTCACCTGGGGCGTCTCGCAGGCCACGCCCTGCTCGTTCAGCTTGTCCACCAGCTCCTTCACGTATTCCGGGCGGCTCTTGATGACCGCCCGGTACTTGTTCTGATACCGCAGCATCAGGCTGTGATCCCCGCCGGACAGCTTTTGCAGGCAGGAGCGCACCGACTGCCCCGCCGAGCGGGCCACCAGCACCTGCTCCATCAGCCAGTCCACCTCCTGCTGTGTAAAGGGCACGAACCGCGCCGGGCGGGCCTCGCCGTCATGCTGGCGCACCTGGGCATAGTAGTAATTGCGGATGCTGTTGGGGCGGCGCCCCGTCTGGCGGGCGATCTGCTCGAACACGGCCTTCAGCGGCAGACCCTGCTGCTGGGCCTCGTCGGCGGTCTCCCACAACAGCTTGTTTTCCGAGTCGGTCCAGCCCGCGCGCCTGCCCGCCCGGGGAAACTCCATGCGACCGCTGCCTTCGTGCGTCAATGCCTGATCCATTTTATCCCCTCCAAACCGTTGATGATACAGAGTATGCGCCTCGTGTGCGCAGAATATACTGAACCCCGCGAATGTCAAAAGTTTTTAAATTTCCCTGTGCGCGCCGCTGTGACGCGCAATATATACCCTATATGCGCGCCGGGGCGGAAATATGCCTTCCCGGCTTGAAGTTTCCCGCGTTTTGGCTTACAATAGAGACAGAGCACTGAAAGGAAGTATGGATATGAACACCAAACCCACCCTGGTCATCATGGCTGCCGGCATGGGCAGCCGCTTTGGCGGCAACAAGCAGATCGCGCCCGTGGACGACGCTGGCCACATCATCATCGACTTCTCCATCTATGACGCCGTGCGCGCCGGGTTCGGCAAGGTGGTGTGCGTCATCAAGCCGGAGATGGAGGCGGATTTCCGCCGGGCCATCGGCGACAATATCGCCCGCCATGTGGAGCTGAAATACGCCTGGCAGACGCTGGACAACATCCCGGCGGGCTACGCCATTCCCGAGGACCGTGCCAAGCCCTGGGGCACCGGACATGCCACGCTGTGCGCGCTGAAGGAGGTGGACGGCCCCTTCGCCGTTATCAACGCCGACGACTTCTATGGCCGGGACGCCTTCCGGGCCGCGGCGGAATTCCTGATGGCGGGCGGCGACGAAAACGAGCACGCCATGGTGGGCTACAACATCGAAAACACCCTCACCGAGAACGGCACCGTGTCCCGGGGCGTTTGCGCCGGGGACGCGGAGGGGTATCTCACCGATATCACCGAGCGCACCGTGATCGAGCCCCGGGAGGGCGGTGCGGCCTTCACCGAGGACGGCGGCGCCAGCTGGACCTTCATCCCCGCCGGGACGCCCGTGTCCATGAACCTGTGGGCGTTCAGGAGCGGCGTGCTGGAGGCCTTCCCGCGGATGTTCGAGGACTTCCTGAAGAACGACGTGCCCAGGAACCCGATGAAGGCGGAGTTCTACCTGCCCAACGTGCCCAAGGCGCTGATCGCCGGGGGCCGCGGCCGGGTGCGGCTGTTGAAGACCGATGAGCGCTGGTACGGCATGACCTACCGTGAGGACGCGGAGAAGGTGCGCGGCGCCATCCGGGCCATGAAGGACGCGGGCGTCTACCCGGAAAAGCTGTGGGATTGAGCGGGGGAAAGGAACCTTTTGTCCGACGGCGGCGTCCAAGGACCAAACACGGATGAGCGAGGGGGAGTTTCCATGAAAAGGCTTTTTTGCTGCGTGCTGGCGCTGCTGCTGTGCGCCGCGGGCATGTCGGCGCTGGCGGAAACGGACGCCGGGATCGGCTCGAAGCTGCGCGTGGTGAACTGCGAAGAGTACATCACCCTGCGCGAGGAGCCGGACACCTCCGCGGCGGCGCTGGCCAGGATCCCGCTGAAGGGCGAGGCGGTATCGCTGGGCGACCGGTCCAACGGCTTTGTGCGCGTGGGCTGGAAGGGCCAGTCGGGCTGGGCGCTGGAAAAGTATCTGCGCGATGTGGAGGAAAGCGGCACGGCCGTGAGCCTGACCAGCCAGCAGCGCTACAACCTGAATCTTTTCCTGTCCAATTTCACCGAGGTGGGCTTCTGCCGCCGGGAAGGCGCATACAGCGACGCCTGGGCCGACCCGGTGCAGCTGACCGACTTTGCCGTGGATCACTGCTGGTTCAATCGCCAGAACCGGCTGGAGTGGGGCGAGTATTTCAACTACAACAACGTCCGCCTGCCGGAAGAGCAGATCGCGCCCATCGTCAAGAAGTACTTCGGCCTGTCCATCAAGCCCAGCCATGAGCAGCCGTACACCGACTACAAGAACGGGTATTACTACTGGCAGGAGACCGGCGGACATATCTCCGACGGCTTTGCCTGCCTGAGCGGCGCGGAGAAGCTGGGCGGCGGCAGGTATCGCGTGTGGTTCGGCGTGTACGCCGGCGGTGAGCAGTGGGACAACGACGCCTGCTACTACACCCAGGAGCAGGCCTGGGCGGCCTATCCCGGGTATGGCGGCATGGTTCCCTTCGGCTGTGCGGTGGTGGACACGGGCAGCAGCGGCCTGAACGACCGAAGCGGCTGGAAGCTGGTCCGCTACGCGGTGAATTACGATGTGTGGGACTGACGGCATCTGAATCCAGGGGCGGCCTTCTGGCCGCCCTTGTCTATTGGTCCCGGTTGTGCTATAATCAACATGGATTTTTGTATGCTTTGGAGGGCAACATGGAAAAGATCAGGACCACCGTGCGCATCGCGGGCAAGGACTACACCATCGCCAGCTATGACAGCGAGGAGTACGTGAACCGGGTGGCGGCCTGGGTGAATCGCCGCATGGATGAGCTGGGCGCGGCCACCCACCTGCCGGCGGCCCAGCTGGCCGTGCTGACGGCGGTGAACGCGGCCGACGACATGATGAAGAGCCGGGACGAGATCCGCCGCCTCCAGGCGGAGCTGGACGAGCTGCGCCAGAAGCTGGAAGCAGCCGGGAATGAATAGCCGGCCCATGGAGCTGCTGGCCCCGGCGGGGGACTTCGATGCCCTGCGCGCCGCGGTGCAGAGCGGCGCGGACGCGGTGTACCTGGGCGCGGGCGCCTTCAACGCCCGCCGCAACGCCGGGAATTTCGACGGCGACGCCCTGAACGGGGCCGTCGCCTATTGCCATGCCCGGGGCGTGAAGGTGCACGTGACGCTGAACACCCTCGTTCGGGAGGACGAGTTTTCCGCGCTGCTGGCTGCGGCGCGGGACGTGTACCTGTCCGGGGCGGACGCCGTGATCGTGCAGGACCTGGGCGTGGCGAGGGCGCTCAAGCAAATCGCCCCGGAAATCCAGCTGCACGCCAGCACCCAGATGGCCGTCCACAACCGCCAGGGCGTGCGGTTCCTGGCGGAACAGGGCTTTCACCGCGCCGTGCTGGCCCGGGAGCTGACCTTCGAGGAGATGGCGGCGTGCGCGGCGGAGGACATCGAGATCGAGGCCTTCGTCCACGGCGCGCTGTGCGTGGCCTGCTCCGGCCAGTGCCTGATGTCCAGCTTCATCGGCGGCCGCAGCGGCAACCGCGGCCTGTGCGCCCAGCCCTGCCGCCTGCCCTGGCGGCTGGACGGCGCGAGCGGCTGCCTGCTGTCCACCCGGGACCTGTGCGGCATCGCCGACCTGGCGCGGCTTCGCGACGCGGGCGTTTCAAGCCTGAAGATCGAGGGGCGGCTCAAGCGGGCGGAGTACGTGGCCGTCACCGTGGCGGCCTATCGGCGGGCGCTGGACGCGCTCAACGAGGGCCGCGGGATCGACCTGGACGCCGAACGCGACGCCCTCAAACAGATGTTCAACCGCGGCGGCTTCACCCGGGGCTACGGCCCGGGGGTGTCGGAGCGGGATTTGATGTACCCGGATCGGCCGAACCACATCGGCGTGCGGGTGGGCGAGTGCCGGCGGGACGGGGAGATCGCGCTCAACGCCGACGTGCAGACCGCCGACGCGCTGGTGCTGCGGGGCGCGGGCGAGGACGTGCCCGTGAAGCTGGACGGAATGTCCGGCGAGAAAGTCCGCTGTCCGAAGGCGAGGCGGGGCGACGGCCTGTGGCGGCTGGTGAGCGAGGCGCAGATGAAGGCCGCCCGGGACGGTGTGAGCGGCGAAAACAGGCAGGTCGCGGTCAGCGCCCGGGCCACCCTGCGGGTGGGCGAGCCGGCGCGGCTGACGGTATCGGACGGCCAGCACACCGCGGAAGCCGCCGGGGACGCCATCGAAAGGGCCACGGGACGGCCCTTCGACGCCGAGCGCGCCGCCGCGCAGCTGAAAAAGACCGGCGGCACGGCCTACCGGATCGACGCGATCGACTTCGACGCCGATGCCGACGCCTTTTGCCCGGCCTCGCTGCTGAACGCCCTGCGGCGGGACGCGCTTCAAAAGCTGGAGGCACTGCGGACGGAGGTCAGCCGGGAAGCGCGGAACTATGAAGCGGTGGCACCCAAAATCCTTCCCACCGGGGGAAGGTGGCACGGCGAAGCCGTGACGGATGGGGTCGATAATCGCCGCCCCACCGTTGACACTGCCCCCCTCCTTCTGGCCCAAAGCCCGGACATCGACCAGCTGATGGCCGCCCTTGAAAGCGGCGCGGACGTGGCCGTGTACGCCCCGAACGACGTGCGCCCGGAGACACTGGCGAAGGTGGACCTGGCGCCCCTTGCCGACAAAGGCCGAGTGGCGCTGGCTGTCCCGGCGGTGCTGGGCGCGGAGGCGCTGGACGCGCTGAACGCCCGGGCGCTGGAGCACCGGGACATCCTCGAAGCGACCTTCCTCTCCAACGTGGGCCAGCTGGGCCTCGACTGGCCCGGGCGGCGCGTGGGGGATTACATGCTGAACATCGGAAACAATGCCTCCGTCGCGCAGCTGATGGACTGGGGCCTTTCCGGCTATACCCCCTCCGTGGAGCTGAACGCGGCGCAGGTCAACCTGATGGACGCGCCGGACAACCTGATCCTGTGGGGCCGCGTCCCGCTGATGCACCTGCGGCACTGCCCGCTGCGCGCGGCCAGGGGCATGAGCGGAAAGCACGCCGACTGCCGCCACTGCGACGGCTGCAAACCGGGGGAAAGGCTGGACGGCAGAACCCTGATCGACCGCAAGGGCGTCGCCTTCCCGCTGCGCAGGATCGCCGAGCCCGGCTGCGGCTGCGTGGTGCAGGTGCTGAATTCCGCGCCGATCATGCCGCTGAGAAGGCTGGACCGGCTGCCCGGGGTGAAGCGCTGGCGGCTGCTGCTGAATCCGGACGAGCCCACCGAGGCCATCGTGAAGGTCTATCGCGCCGCGCTCAACGGGCAGGATTTCAAGGCGCTGCCGGAGTGGGCGGCCATCGACGAAATGAGCACCACGACGGGGCACTGGTTCCGGGGTGTGGAGTGAGGCGGCCCGGGACGTTCCCGTGGATTACTGAAATAACGGAGTTGAAGACCATGAACGAACGCAATCTTCGCGTGCTGGAATTCCCGAAGATCCTGGAGATGCTCTCGGCACTGGCGGTGACGGAGCCGGGCCGGGAGGCGGCGCGGCAGCTGACGCCCTCGGGCGACGCGGACACCGTGCGCCGCTGGCAGGCCGAGACCGAGGAGGCCTCCTCGGTGTATGCCTACAACGGCTCCAACCCCATGGCCTGGTTCACCGACGTGCGCCCGTATTTGAAGCTGGCGAAGGCCGGGGGCACGCTGAGCCCCAAGGCGCTTTTGCAGGTGGCGGACGTGCTGCGCGCGTCCCGCACGGTCAGGAGCGCGCTGGTGACGGACCGGGAGGACACGCCGCTGCTGACTGAGCTGGGCAGCCGCCTGGCCACGAACCGGGCGCTGGAGGAGGAGATCTTCGACGCCATCATCTCCGAGGAGGAGATCAGCGACCACGCCAGCCCGGACCTGTACGCCATCCGCCGCCAGATGCGGGTGCTGAACGACCGCGTGCGCGAGAAGCTGAACGGCATCATCCGCTCGTCCACCATGCAGAAGTACCTGATGGACGCCATCGTCACCATGCGCAACGGGCGCTATGTGGTGCCGGTGAAGGCGGAGTGCCGCGCGAACGTGCCCGGCATCGTCCACGACCAGTCCGGCACCGGCTCCACGCTGTTCATCGAGCCCATGGGCGTGGTGGAGGCCGGCAACGAGCTGAAGCAGTGGACCATCAAGGAGAAGAACGAGATCGAGCACATCCTGGGCGAGTTCTCCGACAGGATCGCCCCGGACGCGGAGCTGATCGCCAGCAACCTGGACCTGATGGCCCGGCTGGACGTGATCTTCGCCAAGGCGGCCCTCGCCCGGCAGATGCGGGCCGTGCCGCCGAAGCTGAACGAGGTCGGCCACGTGCGGCTCATCCAAGCGCGGCACCCGCTGATCGACCCCGCCAAGGTGGTGCCGTCCACGCTGTGGCTGGGGGAGGAGTTCACCACGCTGGTGATCACCGGCCCCAACACCGGCGGCAAGACCGTGACGCTGAAGACCGTGGGCCTGCTTTCGCTGATGGCCCAGGCGGGGCTTCAGATCCCCGCGGCTTATGGATCGGAGCTGGCCATATTCGACGAGGTGTTTGCCGATATCGGCGACGAGCAGTCCATCGAGCAGAGCCTGTCCACGTTCTCAAGCCACATGACCAACATCGTGGAGATATTGCAGAGCGTGACGCCGAAGTCCCTGGCGCTGTTCGACGAGCTGGGCGCGGGCACCGACCCTACCGAGGGCGCGGCGCTGGCCATGGCCATCCTCAACCACCTGCTTTCGATGAAGGTGACCACCATGGCCACCACCCACTACAGCGAGCTCAAGGCCTTCGCCCTGGGCACGCAGGGGGTGGAGAACGCCTCCGTGGAGTTCAACGTGGAGACCCTGCGGCCCACCTATCGGCTGTCCATCGGCGTGCCCGGAAAGAGCAACGCCTTTGAGATCTCCCGGAAGCTGGGCCTGCCGGAGTTTTTGATCGATGACGCCAACAGCCGCCTCAGCAAGGACGCCGTGCGCTTTGAGGACGTGATCGCCAACGCGGAGTATCACCGCCAGATCGCCGAAAAGGAGCGGGAGCTGGCCGAGCAGGCGCATAGGGAGACCCAGAAGCTGCGGGACGAGGCCGAGCGGCTGCAGAAGGAGCTGGCCGCCAGGCGGGAGAACGAGCTGCGCAAGGCCCGGCAGGAGGCCCGGCAGCTGCTGCAGAAGGCCCAGCGGGAGAGCGAGCAGATCATCTCCGATTTGAAGAAGCAGCGCCGCGACGGCGTGAAGGACCACGAGCTCCACAACCTGCGCGCCCAGCTGCAGGGGGCCATCGACGACAATTCCGAGAAGATCGCCGCCCAGGAGGGCGAGGGCGCTCCGGTGACGGAGGCCAGGGTGGGGGACACCGTGCTGCTGGTGAACCTGAACGCCAAGGCCGTGATCGTCACGCCGCCGGACGGCAAGGGCGAGTGCACCGTGCAGGCGGGAGCGCTGAAGCTGAAGGCCAACATCGCCGACATGCGCACCGCCAAGCCCGACAAGCCGGAGAAGCCCAAGGGCCGCCAGCCCGCGAAGGGCTCCGGCGGCGGCTCGGGCTACGTGGGCGTTTCGCCCCGGGCCGTCCAGACGGAGTGCGACGTGCGCGGCATGAGCCTGGACGAGGCGCTGCTGGCCGTGGACATGTTCCTGGACGGCGCGGTGCTGAACAAGCTGGGCCAGGTCTACATCATCCACGGCAAGGGCACCGGCGTGCTGCGCAGCGGCATCCAGCAGCATTTGAAGAAGCACCCGGCCATCAAATCCTTCCGCCTGGGCAAGTACGGCGAGGGCGAGGACGGCGTGACCGTGGCGGAGTTGAAATGACGGGACTGCCGGATGTCGGGAGAGACCGGCGCTATGGGCGACGGGAGCAGATGAACGCCGCGCGACGCTGTTGCACAGGATTTGTCAGGAGGGCTGAGCATGCAGGAATATGAGCACAAGCAGGAATTTGATACCAGGTATCAATACCAGAAGAAAAAGATTAACAGGCTGCAGTGGGTGATGAGGCTGATGGGCCTTGGGGGCTTTATCCTGATGCCTGTTCTTATAGCAGTAACTGGCCATGCGCTGGGCATCCTCGTGGTGGTATACGGCGCGATTGCACTGGCGGCGCGGGCGCTGAACAGGAAGATCAATTCGATTCAGGATGAATTCAAGACGCTGAACAGCTACACCGCGATGGAGACACTGGACCAGGGGCTTTCATCGGTGAAGGAATACAGCCCTTTTTCCATGATGAGAAAGGAGGATATCGACCGCGTCATGATCCCTGGCGTTTGGCACGACGTCACCGGAAGTGATTTCGTGGAGGGTGCCTATAAGGGCGTGCCGCTGCGCTTTTCAGATGTGAAGATGGTCTACTACGTCGAGGACAAGGATGGGGAAGCGCACCCGAAAACCACCTTTGCCGGGCAGGTGTTCGCGCTGCGCATGAAGACGCCTGTCAACGGGAAGGTTTGGATCGGCAGGTTCCTGGATAATGAAAGTCCGATGCTGACACGCGCCGCCTATGAAAAGCGCGTTGGCACCGCCGTGACAAATGTCGCGGCTTTGGAGAGGCAGAGTATCTTTGCGTCCAACACGGAAGCCGCGGCACAGATTCTGACGGATGAATATACCGGGAAGCTGAGGCAAGCCTGCAACCGGGGTGACGGCACACTGTTCCTGTGCTTTGACGGCGATACGCTCTATGGCGCGAAGGACAACAGGCGCGACCTGTTCGAGAACAAAGATGAGCAGGATTGGGAAACGATGAAGAACAGCGACCAACGGGAACTGGACCGTTTCCTGGAACTGATCGACTGCCTGTCGGACAACCCGGCGTTGTTTGACCGGACCAATTGAAGCCGGGCGCCAGTGATCCGAAAGGAGGAGAACGGGATATGGCTCTGCAGAACATCTACGACAACGATGTGTTCTTCGAAGGCTACAGCCGCCTTCGGGAGAAGCCGGACAACGCCAACGTGCTGTTCGAGACCCCGGCGCTGCTGTCGCTTCTGCCGGATCTGGCGGGCAAGGCCGTGCTGGACCTGGGCTGCGGCGCGGGGGACCACTGCGCGGAGTTCGTTCGCCGCGGCGCGGAACGGGTGCTGGGCATCGACATCTCCGAAAAGATGCTGGCCCTGGCCCGGGAGAAGAACGCCGACGCGCGCGTGGAGTACCGCCGCCTGCCCATGGAGGAGCTGGACGCGCTGGAAGGCCCCTTCGACCTGGTCGCCAGCTCCCTGGCCATGCACTACGTGGCGGACTTTGCCGCGGTGGCGGGACAGGCGCACCGGCTGCTGGGTCCCGGCGGGCTGTTCGTGTTCTCCCAGGAGCACCCGCTGACTTCCTGCTTCACCACCGGCGAAAGATGGACGAAGGACGGGGCGGGGAACAAGCTGTGGGCGAACATCTCCAACTACAGCGTGGACGGCGAGCGGCTGTCCAGCTGGTTCGTGGACGGCGTGAAGAAGTACCACCGCACCTTCTCCACCATCGTCAACACGCTGGTGGACGCGGGCTTCGTCGTGGAAAGGCTGATCGAGCCCATCCCCGACGAGGCCACCCTCGCGGCGCACCCGGACAGGTCGAAGGACCTGCTGCACAAGCCGGACTTTTTGGTGGTGCGGGCGAGAAAGCGTTAAGAGTATAGAGTCAAGAGTTCAGAGTTTAGATCAAGCAGGCTCAGAGGGTTCAGGCGTCGCGCCGTTCTTCGGCCAATCAATCCAAACTCTCAACTCTTCACTCTATAAATGTTCACACCCTGTTCACGGCTTTATGCTATCCTGATGGAGAACGATATTTGAGGTGATTCCTGTGATGAAGACCAGAATCCTGCTGGTGGACGACGATCCGAACATCCGCCAGCTGGTGAATTTGTATTTGGAGAAGGAAGGCTTCGAGGTGGAGATGGCGGACCGGGGCGACACGGCCCTGGAAAAGTTCCGCAAGTCGCCGCCGGGGCTTATGCTGCTGGACGTGATGCTTCCGGGCATGGACGGCTGGCAGGTGCTGCGGGAGGCCCGCAAGGACTCGAACGTGCCCATCATCATGCTCACGGCCAAGGACGAGACCTTCGACAAGGTGCTGGGGCTGGAGCTGGGCGCGGACGACTACATCGCCAAGCCCTTCGACATGAAAGAGCTGGTGGCCCGCATCAAGGCCGTCATCCGCCGCTATCAGCAGCCGGAGCAGCCCCAGGACGGCACGAAGGAGCTGTCCTTCCCCGGCCTGAAGGTGAATATCAGCCAGTATTCCGTCACCTACATGGGCAAGGAGCTGGAGATGCCCCCCAAGGAGCTGGAGCTGCTCAATTTCCTGGCAAGCCATCCCAACCAGGTGTTCACCCGGGAACAGCTGCTGGAGCAGGTGTGGGGCTATGACTACTTCGGCGATTCCCGCACCGTGGACGTGCACGTCAAGCGCCTGCGCGAGAAGCTGACCGAGGGCGAGAGCCTGGGCTGGCAGATCAAGACGGTCTGGGGCGTCGGCTATAAATTCGAGGTGAAGTAGCCCATGCGCAGAAGCCTTTTCCTGCGCACCTACGGCGTGCTGCTGGCGGCCGTGCTGCTGACGATACTGATCTTCACCGGCGTGCTGGTGGCCTCCCGTCAGCAGGCCACGCAAGAGAGCTACGAGGCGGAGGTGCGCCGCCAGGCCCGCGAGGTGGCGGAGTACATGGCGAACCTGAACGCCCTCAGCTTCGTACAGAGCAACGCCACCATGCGCGGGGTGATCCGGCGGAAGATTGGCGACATCTACAGCGCCTACAATGCCGACATCTGGATCGTCAGCTACGATTCCGGCACCGTGCAGTACCTGGACAAGAGCTGGAACACCACCCGCTTCATCGCCACCGATGCCGTGCGGGAGCAGCTCTCCCAGATCCAGCAGGGCAACGAGATCCGCGTGGAGGGCCTGTTCCCGGAATTGGAGGACGGCGAGAACATCGTCACCATCGGCGTGCCCTGGTATTACGGGGAAAACGAGGTGGTGGGCGCGGTGCTGCTGCACATCCCCACATCCTCGCTGAAGGTGGGCCTTTCCAGCGTGCTGAACCAGATCTGGCCCCCGGCGGTGCTGGCCGTGGTGCTGGGCACCATACTGGCCTTCTTCCTGGCCCGCAGCCAGGTGAAGCCCATGAAGGAGATGTCCAGCGCCGTGCGCGAATTCTCCAAGGGCGATTTGACCCGGCGGGTGGACGTGCATTGCGGCGGCGAGCTGGAGGAGCTGGGCGACTCCATCAACCGCATGGCCGAGGATCTGTCCCGGCTGGAGGATTCCCGGCGCAGCTTCGTGGCCAACGTGTCCCATGAGCTGCGCTCTCCCATCACCTGCATGCGCGGCTATGTGCAGGCCATGCAGGACGGCGTGATCCCCCAGGAGGATATGCCCCGGTACTATCAGATCGTGCTGGACGAGACCGACCGGCTCACCGCGCTGGTGAACGACCTGCTGGACCTGTCCCGGCTGGAGTCGGGCAAGTTCCCGCTGGCGCTGGCCCCCTTCGACGCCAACGAGCTTATGCGGCGCAACCTGATCAACTTCGAGCCGCGCATCGAGGAAAAGCGCATTGCCGTGGAGGTGGCGCTGGCCGACGGGCCGCTGATGGTGATGGCCGACGCCAACCGCATCAACCAGGTGGTGTCCAACATCATCGACAACGCCGTGAAGTTCATGGACGGCGAGGGCAGCCGGCTGACCGTGCGCACCGCGCGGCAGGGGAAGGACGTGCGCTTCACCATCGCCAACAACGGGCCGAGGATCGCCGAGGCGGACCTGCCCTATATCTTCGAGCGCTTCTACAAGGCCGACAAGGCCCACACCTCCGGCCAGGGCACCGGCCTGGGGCTGTCCATCTGCCAGAGGATCATGCAGCAGCACGGCTCGAAGATCGAGGTGCGCTCCGACGATCGCCAGACGGCGTTTGAATTCACGCTGCCCGCGGCGGAGTGAGGACGGGGAGGGTCGTTTGAAATCCCTGCCCGCCGACAGAGGGCGGTCGGGGCGGGGGATGCCGGTCCCGGCTGACCGCTCTCTTCAATTAAAGTATTAAAATAACATTATACCGATTGTACAACCGCCGATAAAGGGTTATAATAGAGGATAATCGAGTATCCTACACCCACGAAAGAGAGGATCGACATATGAAGTATTCCACCATACTGTCCCGCCTGCTGGCGCTGGTGCTGGCGGCGCTGATGCTCACGGGCATGCTGGCCCTGGGCGCGCCCGCCGAGGAAGCCGCGGAACAGACCCCGTCCTATGACCTGATCTACTCCTCGAGCAACCCCATCCCCGACATCGCCGATCGCGTGCGCCCTTCCGTCGTGCAGCTGATCACCAAGGCGGAGAGCTGGGACGCGGTCACCCGCATTTCCGACGTGTACGAGACCGGCTACGGCTCGGCCTGCTATTTCCGGGCGCTGGAGGGCGGCGAGGGCGGCTACCTGCTTTCCAACTACCACGTGGTGGAGGACGGCGACGCCTTCGTGGCGCGCTGGCTGGACGGCACCGAGATGGACGTGGAGCTGGTGGGCTATGACGACGGCACCGACATCGCCGTGCTGAAGTTCGAGGACGCGGCCCCCGAAGGCGCGAAGCCCCTCACCATCGGCGATTCCGATACGCTGCGCATCGGCGAGCTGGCCATCATCGTGGGCAACCCCTCCACCGGCTATGACGACGTGATGTTCGGCAGCGTCAGCGCGGGCATCATCTCGGGCCTGGAGCGCGAGGACGTGAACGCAGGCAACTTCAACCACCACATCACCACCATCCAGATCGACGCGGCCCTTACCGGCGGCTACTCCGGCGGCGCGCTGCTGAACGCCAAGGGCGAGATGGTGGGCATCCCCGTGATCTACACCCTGGGCGAGGGTATGAACTTCTGCATCCCCATCAGCCCCGTGAAGGATTTCATCGAGCAGATCATCGCCAACGGCAGCGTGGTGCGCCCGCGCATGGGCGTCACGGTCATCTCCATCGACGGCCCGGACGAGGCCATGCGGCGCTTCCCGCCGGCCGGCGCCCAGGTGTATTCCGTGGAGAAGGGCACCCCGGCGGACAAGGCCGGCCTGCAGGAGAAGGACGTGATCACCGAGGCCAACGGCGAGCGCGTGCTCTCCAGCCAGGATCTGGTCAACGCCGTGGACAAGTGCGGCAAGGACCAGCCCATGGAGCTGAAGGTCTATCGCTATGAGTACGACCAGGACGGCAACGTGAAGGGCGGCTATGAGGAGCTGACCCTGACGCTGGAGCTGGAAATCATCGACTAAAAAACGCGCTGGCGCGGTCGGCAAAGTCCGGCCGCGCCTGTTGAGATTGTTGGAAGGGGAGAAGTCTCCATGCAGATGACCGGCGCACAGATCCTGATGGAGTGCCTGACGGAGCAGCGGGTGGACACCATATTCGGCTATCCGGGCGGCACCATATTGAATGTGTACGACGAGCTGCTGAACTATCCGGGCATACGCCACATCCTCACGGCCCACGAGCAGGGCGCCTGCCACGCGGCGGACGGCTACGCGCGTTCCACGGGCCGGGTGGGCGTATGCTTTGCCACGTCCGGGCCCGGGGCCACCAACCTGGTCACCGGCATCGCCACCGCCTATATGGATTCCTCGCCCATCGTGTGCGTCACCTGCAACGTGGGCCTGCCCCTGCTGGGCAAGGACTCCTTCCAGGAGGTGGACATCACCGGCGTCACCATGCCCATCACCAAGTGCAACTACCTGGTGCGGGACGTGAACGACCTGGCCGATACCGTGCGCGAGGCCTTCGCCATCGCCCGCAGTGGCCGGCCCGGTCCGGTGCTGATCGACATTCCCAAGAACGTGACCCTCGCGACGGGGGAGTACGAGCCCCTCTCCCGGGGCCAGCACGGCATGACCGGCAAGCTGGGCCAGCTGATGAAGCGCTCCAGCCAGGACTTCAAGGCCCCCGAGCCGGACTACCGGGACATCGACATCCTCTGCGACATGATCCGCGCCAGCGAAAAGCCGCTGGTGATCTGCGGCGGCGGCGTGGTGCGCAGCCGCGCCGACTGGGAGTTCGAGGAGTTCGCCAACCGCATCGACGCCCCCGTGGGCATCACCGTGATGGGTGCGGGCGGCTTCCGGGGCCTCAACAAGCTGGCCACCGGGCTGGTGGGCATGCACGGCAGCCAGGCCAGCAACATGGCCGTGGACGCCTGCGACCTGCTGATCGCCGTGGGCTGCCGGTTCTCTGACCGTGTGGCGCTGAAGCCCTCGTCCTTCGCGCAAAACGCGAAGATCGTGCAGATCGACATCGACCGCAGCGAGATCAACAAGAACGTGGAGACGGCCCACCACATCATCGGCGACGCCAAGCGGGTGCTGCAGCTGCTGAACGAGCGGCTGGAGCAGCTGGACCATACCCCCTGGAAGGACTATGTGTTCTCCTTCAAGACGGTGACGGAGTACGACGAGGCGGACGACCGGCTGACGCCCAGCCAGGTGCTGGACGCCATCGCGCGCATCGTGCCCCGGGACGCCATCTTCACCACCGACGTGGGCCAGCACCAGATGTGGGCCATCCAGCATCTGCACTTTGAGTATTCCGGCCAGCTGGTCACATCCGGCGGCTTCGGCACCATGGGCTTCGGCCTGGGCGCGGCCATCGGGGCCCAGGTGGGCAACCCGGACAAGGTGGTCCTGCACATCACCGGCGATGGCAGCTTCCGCATGAACCTGAACGAGCTGTCCACCGAGCAGTTCTACAACCTGCCCATCATCACGGTGCTGTTCAACAACGGCGCGCTGGGCATGGTGCGCCAGTGGCAGACGCTGACCTGTGACGGCCGCTATTCCCAGACCACGCTGGACCGCGGGCCGGACTTCGTGAAGCTGGCGGAGGCCTATGGCATCGCCGGGCGGCGCGTGGCGGACGTCTCGCAGCTGGAGGCGGCGCTCCACGAGGCCATCGACGGGGGCCGCGGCATGGTGATCGACTGCGCCATCGCCACCGACGAGCTGGTGCGGCCCATGGTGTCCGGCGGCAGCCACATCACCGAGTTCATGGTGAACTGAAAGGGGGCGGCACGATGAACGAAATCAAGAGGCATACCCTGGCGGTGCTGGTGGACAACGAGGCCGGCGTGCTGTCCCGCGTGGCGCGGCTGTTTTCCGGCAAGGGCTACAACATCGACTCCCTGGCGGTGGGCACCACCCACGATCCCGCCGTCTCCCGCATCACCATCGAGGTGTCGACCGATGAAAAGCAGGCGCGGCTGATCTGCATGCAGCTGAGGAAGCTGATCTGCGTCCATTCGGTGAAGCGCCTGGCCGCGGAGCACGCCATCCGGCGCGAGCTGGTGCTGATAAAGGTCTCCGCGCCCACCCACGAGATCCGCAACGAGATCATCCAGATCGCGAACATCTTCAGAGCTTCGATTATCGACGTGGCCACCGAGTCACTGACCATCGCCCTGATCGGCGACGACAGCAAGGCGGAGGCGATCCAGAAGCTGCTCAATGAGTTTGGCATCCTCGAACTGGTGCGCACCGGCATGGTGGCGCTGGAGCGGGGCCAGTATACCATCGACGAACAGACCAAGGAAAAAGGAGAATTCGACTATGGCAAGAATGTACTATGAGAAGGATTGTGACCTGAACGCGCTGAACGGCAAGAAGATCGCCATCGTGGGCTACGGCTCCCAGGGCCATGCCCACGCGCTGAACCTGCGGGACTCCGGCTGCGACGTCATCATCGGCCTGCGCAAGGGCGGCAAGAGCTGGCCCGTGGCCGAGAAGGACGGCTTTGAGGTGTACACCGTGGCCGAGGCCACCCGGAAGGCCGACATCATCATGATCCTCATCAACGACGAAAACCAGGCCGACATGTACGCCCAGGACATCGCGCCCAACATCACCGAGGGCAAGGCCATCGCCTTCGCCCACGGCTTCAACATCCGCTACAAGCGCATCGTGCCCCCCAAGGGCGTGGACGTGTTCATGGCGGCGCCCAAGGGCCCGGGCCACACCGTGCGTTCCCAGTATGTGGCGGGCAAGGGCGTGCCCTGCCTGATCGCCGTGGAGCAGGATGCCTCCGGCAAGTGCCGCGACATCGCCCTGGCCTACATCGCGGGCATCGGCGGCGCGCGCGCCGGCATCATGGAGACCACCATGCACGAGGAGGCCGAGACCGACCTGTTCGGCGAGCAGTGCGTGATCTGCGGCGGCGTGGCCGACCTGATGCGCTGCGGCTTTGAGACCCTGGTGGAGGCGGGCTATGAGCCGGAGAACGCCTACTTCGAGTGCATCCACGAGATGAAGCTGATCGTCGACCTGATCAACAAGGGCGGCATCGCGGCCATGAACTACTCCATCTCCGATACCGCCGAGTACGGCGAATACGTGTCCGGCCCCCGCGTGCTGCCCTACGAGCAGACCAAGGCCAACATGCGCGCGGTGCTCTCTGACATCCAGGACGGCACCTTCGCCGGCAAGTGGATCGCCGAGAACAAGAACGGCCGCACCTTCTTCAACTCCAAGCGCGAGCAGCTGGCCAAGCATCCCATGGAGGTCATCGGCAAGCAGCTGCGCGAGCAGATGCTGTGGAAGAATGATTCCGACCTGGATACGGCGTCGAACTGACGGCGTCCCGGAGCCTTCGGATGAGGCATAAATGATGGCTGGCACCGTCGGTTGAACGGCGCGGGCTGTGGCGGCCGGTTGTGCCGCAGTGTGATGTACAGATTCTTCGACTGCGTTCCGCCTTCGGCGAAGCTTCGCCCGGAATGACGCACGCCGCTGCGCCTGTCATCCCGAGAGGAGCGACAGCGGGGTCGAGGGATCTGTACATTGCGGTTTTTTCTTTCGCAGGCGCGGCGCACAGGCGCCTGAAACATTTTCCGTTGGATCATTGCATTCGCCAGAAAAGGAGCAGTTGGTATGAATTCCGATTTCATCAAGAACGGCGTGGACCGCGCGCCGAACCGCAGCCTGCTGTATGCCCTGGGTTACACCGACGAAGAGCTTGCCCGCCCGCTGATCGGCGTGGTGAGCAGCCAGAACGAGATCGTCCCCGGCCATATGCACCTGGACAAGATCGCCGAGGCGGTGAAGGCGGGCGTTCGCGCCGCGGGTGGCACGCCGGTGGTGTTCCCGGCCATCGCCGTGTGCGACGGCATCGCCATGGGCCATGTGGGCATGAAGTACTCGCTGGTGACCCGCGACCTGATCGCCGATTCCACCGAGGCCATGACCGTCGCCCACCAGTTCGACGGCCTGGTGATGATCCCCAACTGCGACAAGAACGTGCCGGGCCTGCTGATGGCGGCGGCGCGGCTGAACATTCCCACCATCTTCTGCTCCGGCGGGCCGATGCTGGCGGGCCGCCTGAAGGACGGGCGGCGCACCTGCCTCTCCCATATGTTCGAGGCCGTGGGCGCGTATCACGCCGGAAAGCTGAACGAGGACGGCGTGAAGGACTACGAGGAGAACGCCTGTCCGTCCTGCGGCTCATGCTCGGGCATGTACACCGCCAACAGCATGAACTGCCTCGCCGAGGTCATCGGCATGGCCCTGCCCGGCAACGGCACCATCCCCGCGCCGTACTCCGCCCGCATCCGCCTGGCGAAGAAGGCGGGCATGCAGGTGATGGAGCTGGTGAAGAGGAACATCCGGCCCCGGGACATCATGACCGCGGCGGCCTTCCACAATGCCGAGACCGTGGACATGGCCCTGGGCTGCAGCACCAACACCATGCTGCACCTGCCGGCCATCGCCCACGAGGCCGGGCTGACCATTGACCTGGACGGCGCCAACCAAATCTCCGCTCACACCCCGAACCTGTGCCACCTGGCCCCGGCGGGGGACACCTTCATGGAGGACCTGGACCGCGCCGGCGGTGTCAGCGCTGTGATGAAGGAGCTGACGAAGAAGGGCCTGCTGGACACCACGGTCATGACCTGCACCGGCAGGACCATGGAGGAGAACCTGGAGGGCGCGGAGAACCTGGACGAGGAGATCATCCGGCCCATCGACAACCCCTATTCCGAAAACGGCGGCATCGCCGTGCTGAAGGGCAACCTGGCGAAGGACGGCTGCGTGGTGAAGCGCAGCGCCGTGGCGCCGGAGATGATGGTGCACGAGGGCCCCGCCCGGGTGTTTGACAGCGAGGAGGAGGCCATCGCCGCCATCTTCGGCGGGCGGATCGTGCCCGGGGACGTGGTGGTCATCCGCTATGAAGGCCCCAAGGGCGGCCCAGGCATGCGGGAGATGCTGAACCCGACGTCCGCCATCGTGGGCATGGGCCTGGGGGCGAGCGTGGCGCTGATCACCGACGGGCGCTTTTCCGGGGCCACCCGGGGCGCGGCCATCGGCCACGTCAGCCCGGAGGCCGCCGCGGGCGGCACCATCGCGCTGGTCCAGGACGGCGATGGGATTGCCATCGACATCCCGAACTGCAAGATCGAGCTGAAGGTGTCGGATGAAGAGCTGGCCCGCCGCCGCACAGCGTGGGTCTGCCCCGAGCCGAAGATCAAGACCGGCTACCTGGCCCGCTATGCCAAGCTGGTCTCCAGCGCGGACAAGGGAGCGATACTGGAGTAACAGAGTTAAGAGTTCAGATAAAGATTACTGCGGAACGAAGGGGATGCTTCGGGTTCTGGCCAGTCATGCTCCACTCTACACTCTGATAATCCACCATTGTATGGTAGAAAAGAGGGATTTGCCTTGTACAAGCTCACTTCCCGCCTGCTGCTCTACGGCGACCTTGGCCAGGACAGCATCCTGCTCAAACTCGCGGGCATCTTCGCGGACTGGGGGAGGGGCGGCGTCGACAGGCCGGAGCTGGTGCGCCGGGTGTACGACCAGGTGAAGCGCCTGCTGGACCTGGCCACGGCCTACGGCTTTGACGCCAACCTGTGGCATGATTACCTGGCGTTTCTGCTGATGACCAACGAGAATTCCTTCTCGCTCACCTGCGAGCGCGCCGGGGCGTCGGACGGCTCCGTCAACGCCTTTGCCGTGGCGGACTTCGACGTGTTCAAGGCGCTGTTCGACTTCGACTTCGGCCCCATCGAGGCGGATCTGGGCATCGACTGCTTCACGGTGCTCACCCACTACCGCGCTATCCCCAAGCGCGCCCAGCTTTACTACCGCGAGGTCAGCCGCGCGGTGCGCGCGCTGAGCGGCGCCATCGAAGCCGCAGCGGACGGGCGGCAGGTCTTCACCCTCGTCACCGACTATTACCGGGACCACGGCGCGGGCATGTTCGGCCTGAACCGGGCGTTCCGGGTGAAGGAGACAGACGGCGGCATCGAATTTGTGCCCATCAACAACGTGGACGCCGTGACGCTGGGCGACCTGATCGGCTACGACAGCCAGAAGGCCGAGCTGCGCGCCAACACCGAGGCCTTCGTCTCGGGCCGGGGCTGCAACAACATGCTGCTCTACGGCGACGCGGGCACGGGCAAGAGCACGTCCGTGAAGGCGCTGCTCAACGAGTATGCCGACCGGGGGCTGCGCATGGTGGAGCTGTACAAGCACCAGTTCCACCTGCTGGGCGAGGTGATCGCCCGGATCAAGAAGCGCAACTATCCCTTCATGCTGTTCATCGACGACCTGTCCTTCGAGGAGGACGAGGTGGAGTACAAGTACCTGAAGGCCGTGATCGAGGGCGGGGTGGAGACCCGGCCCGACAACGTGCTGATCTGCGCCACGTCCAACCGCCGCCACCTGGTGAGGGAGATGTGGGACGATCGAAAGGACATGGAGCACGACGGCGACGTGCACCGCTCGGACACCATGGAGGAGAAGCTGTCCCTGGCGGCCCGCTTCGGCTGCACGGTGAACTTCTCCACGCCCAACCGCCAGCTGTACCACGACATCGTGCGGGGCATCGCGTCCCGCCATGGCAACCTGGGCCTGGACGAGGAACAGCTCATCTATCTGGCCAACCGCTGGGAGCTGCGCCACGGCGGCGTCTCCGGGCGGACGGCCCAGCAATTCATCAACTATATTTCCGGACAATCCAAGGATGAAGAATAGAAGGAGAACTTATGGGTAAATCCAATTTTGCCGTTTTTGTGGACCTGGAGAACGTGGGCGCGAAGGAGACGCTGCTTACGTCCATCATCGAAAAGGTGAAGATCCGCGGGGACATCCTGCTGGGCAAGGTCTACGGCTATACCGACCGCTACACGGACTTGAAGCCCGTGCTGCTCTCCAACACCTTCGCCGTGGTGCCGTCGCTGCGCTGGGGCAAGGTCCAGAAGAACAACCTGGACATCCAGCTGGTGATCGACGCCATGGAGGTGGCCTACACCAACCCACTGATCGACAGCTTCTGTATCGTCTCCGGCGACAGCGACTATACGCCCCTGGTGGGCCGGTTGAAGAGCATGGGCAAGCACGTGCTGGGCATCTCCCGCTCGGAGGCCGCCAGCAGCATCTTCGTGAACGCCTGCAACGAATTTGTTTTCCTGGAGTCCGTGGCCAAGCGCCAGCCCAAGAAGGCCAAGAAGAAGGACGAGGCGCCCCTGGACGGCGACATCAACGAGCTGGTCAGCACGGTGGAGACCATCGTGGGCGACCAGGACGAGGAGCAGATGTACGCCAGTGAGCTGAAGGACACGCTGAACCGCCTGCGCCCGGACTTCTCCGAAAAGAGCTACGGCTGCGCCACCTTCGGGAAGCTGGTGCAGCAGATCACCCGGCACTCCGACAAGCTGACCAGCTGGATGGAGGCTTCCAGCCTGATGATTGGCCTGGAGGCCGAGGAGGAGGACAAGGAGCCCAAGCTGGACAAGACCAACTGGCTGCCCGCCTTCGAGCAGGCGCTGAAGCACTTCAAAGACGAGGGCTTCGACCGCGTCAACCCCTCCATCCTGAAGGCCACCATACAGGCCGACTATCCCAGCTTCGAGGAAAAGCAGATCGGCTTCAAGAAGTTCTCAGACGTGATGAAGGCGCTGGAGAAGCAGGGCCTTCTGGTGGTGGAGATGGACGACGCCCACACGATGCTGCTGAGGATCTGCTGAGGAGAGGGAGTAGGGAGTAGAGGATAGTGGCTGCCGTGCAATTGTAGGGGCGGCGCAGCGCCGCCCATGCCGCCATACGAAAAGCAGGAGAGGGGAAGCACTATGCTCAAAAAGATATTGAAAACCATCGCCATCATCCTGGCGGTCGTGCTGGTGATCGCCATCGGCTACGTGGGCTATGTGTTTATCAGCTACCATCGCCTGCCGGACGTGGACGAGACGGTCACGCCGACGGGGGAGAGCATCCGCGCGGGCGAGAAGCATACCCTGGCCACCTGGAACCTGGGCTTCGGCGCCTACAGCGACGACTACGGCTTCTTCATGGACGGCGGCACCGAGAGCTGGGCTTTTTCCAAGGACGCCGTGTATGAGAACCTGAGCTTTGCCGAGGGCAAATTGAAGGAGCTGGCCCCTGACCTGATGATCCTGCAGGAGCTGGACACCGACGCCACCCGCAGCTATCACGTGGACGAGACGGAACTGATGCGAAAGGCCTTCCCTGGTTTCCAGACCTTCTTCGCCCAGAACTTCGATTCACCCTTCCTGTTTTATCCGTTCACCCAGCCCCACGGCGCCTCGAAATCGGGCATCCTGACGCTTTCAAAGTTCGGCTTCAACCGCCAGGCGCGCATCGGCCTGCCCATCGAGACGGGCATAGCCAAGATCCTGGATCTGGATCGCTGCTACAGCAAGGTCTGGCTGCCGGTGGAGAGCGGCAAGCATCTGGTGCTGTACAACCTGCACCTGTCTGCATACACCAGCGACGGCACCATTGCCCAGAAGCAGCTGGAGATCCTGTGCGCGGACATGCTGGCCGAGTACCAGGCAGGCAACTACGTGATGGGCGGCGGCGACTTCAACAAGGACCTGCTGGGCGATTCCGCCGCCGTGTTCGGCGAGGAGCGCCGGGATTACAGCTGGAACCAGCCCATCCCCGAGGGAACCATCCCCGAAGGGCTGACCCTGGTCGCGCCGCTGGACGAGGCAAATCCCGTGCCCAGCAACCGCATCGCCGACGGCCCCTATGTGAAGGGCGAGACCTTTGTGAACACCCTGGACGGCTTCATCGTGTCCGACAACGTGACCGTGGAGTCCTGCCGGGTGATCGACACCGGCTTCAAGTGTTCGGACCACAACCCCGTTGTGATGGAGTTTATGTTGAACGAATAACAGACCGGAGGAAAGACATATGACCTGGGATCTCACCAAACTGTACGCATCCTTCGACGCGCCGGAATTCGCGGCGGACATGAAGGAACTGAAGGAACTGGCGGACAAGGCCGTGGAGCAGGCGCGGGGCATGGAGATCGGCGTGCCCGCGCTGGAGGAGGCCATCCGGCTGTCCGAGCGCGTGGCGACGCTGGCCACCAAGACTATGTCCTTCGCCCAGCTGACCCTGGCGGCGGACGCCAACTGCGAGCCGGCCATGGCGGCCTACGCGCGGCTTCTGCCGGTGATGAATCGCCTGGAGGAGGCCTCCAGCGCCCTCAGCGCAAAGCTGGGAACGGCAGAGGATCTGGACGCGCTGATCGCGCAGAGCGAGCTGCTCACCGCCCACGCCTTCCTGCTGAAGAAGTACAAGCAGAACGCGGCCCACGTGATCGACCCGGCGCTGGAGCCCATCGTGCTGAAGATGCAGATGACCGGCGGCAACGCCTGGGAGCAGCTGCGGGACCAGCTGGACGCCAACCACATGGTGGAAGTCGAAGTGGACGGCAAGAAGAAGTCCCTGCCCCTGTCCGCTGTGCGCGGCATGGCCAACAGCCCCGACGCCGCGGTGCGCAAGGCCGCCTATGAGGCGGAGATCGCCGCCTATCCCAAGATGGAGATCCCCATGGCCGCCTGCCTGAACGGTATCAAGGGCGAGGCCCGCACCCTGTGCGAGCTGAAGCACTTCGACACCGTGCTGGACATGGCGCTGGACATCTCCAACATGGACCGGGCCACCCTGGACGCGCTGCTCCAGGCCATGGAGGAGAGCCTGCCCATGTTCCGCCGGTACCTCCGCCTGAAGGCGAAGATGCTGGGTTATGAGGGCGGGCTGAAGTTCTACGACCTGTTCGCGCCGGTGGGGAAGGCCCAGGGGGACTACACCCCCGAGGACGCCCACGCGCTGCTGGTGAAGGAGTTCGGCGCGTTCAGCCCCCGCATGGCCAGCATGATGGACCGCGCCTTCAACGAGCGCTGGATCGACATGTTCCCCCGGGAGGGCAAGAGCGGCGGCGCCTTCTGCAGCGGCATGCACCCGCTGGGCATCAGCTATGTGCTCACCAACTTCGAGGGCAGCTACGGCTCGGTCAGCACCCTGGCCCACGAGCTGGGCCACGCCTATCACAACGAATGCATGCGGGACGTGCCCATCCTGATGGCGGACTATCCCATGCCCCTGGCGGAGACGGCCTCCATCTTCAACGAGACCCTGCTGGCCGAGCGGATGCTTCAGAAGGCCGACCGGGACGTGCAGATCGCCATGCTGGAGCAGCAGCTGTCCGACGCCGCCCAGGTGATCGTGGACATCATGAGCCGCTTCCTGTTCGAGAAGGAAGTGGTGGATCGCCGCGCGGATACCACGCTGAGCCCCCGGGAGTTGTGCCAGATCATGCTGGACGCCCAAAAAAAGACCTATGGCGACGGGCTGGACCCGGACTGCATGCACCCCTATATGTGGGCCTGCAAGAGCCATTACTACTCCACCCAGGTGCACTTCTACAACTTCCCCTATGCCTTTGGGCAGCTGTTCGCCGTGGGCGTCTACGCCCTCTACCAGAAGAAGGGCGCGGACTTCCTGCCGGACTACGAGAAGCTGCTGCGCATGGCCGGAAGCGGCACCGTGCGCGAAGTGGCCGCCAGCGTGGGCATCGACGTGGCGGACGTGAACTTCTGGCGCACGAGCCTGAAGGTGTTCGAGGACAAGCTCGCCCGGCTGGAAAAGCTGGCGGGGGAATAGGAAACCGCGCTTCGCGGCGGGGGCCATCGCGCCTCCGCCGCTCTGTTTTCTCACCGGGATATTGACTGGCACACGTCAGATCGGTTATAATGTAAATTAGAAAAAGTATAGGTTAAGAAGGACGATCGACCCTACGGCCGAGAGGTGCTTATGAGACGGAATACTTGCACGATGGTTCTGGCGCTGCTGATCGCGCTGGCGCTGCCGATGGCGGCGCTGGCGGAGGAGGCGGACGCCGGGGAGACGGTATATGTGGAAAATGCCATGAATTTCGTGGACGGCTCCATGGACGTGAGCGCCGGTATTCCCGAGAACGCCGAGGGCGTGCTGGCGGACATCCGCGACCGGGGCGTGCTGCGCGTGGCCACCGAGCCCTACTACCCGCCCCAGGAGTTCATCGACCCGTCCCGGGAGGGGCAGGAACAGTATGTAGGCGCGGACATGGAGCTGGCCCGGGCCATCGCGAAGGCCATGGGCGTGGAGCTTGAGATCGTGCCGATGGAGTTCACGGAGGTGCTGACCGCCGTGGACGAGGAGCGCTGCGACCTGGCGATCTCCGCCCTGGCGTTCACGCCGGGCCGCGCCGCCATCGCGGAGCTTTCCAAGGGCTATTACTTTGCCGATGAGAGGGCGGGCGGCGCGCTGCTGATCCGCGCCGCGGACGCCGGAACCATTGCCGGCGCGGGGGATCTGGCCGGGCGCGACATCGTGGCCCAGAGCGGCTCCCTGCAGGAGCTGCTGATGGCCAGGAACGTGATGGACTATCACGAGTTCCGCCGGCTGTCCACCCAGCAGGAGGTCTACGACGCGGTGTCCTCCGGCGAGGCCGACGCTGCCATGGTGGACGTGGAGCCCGCGCAGGGCTATATCGCCAACAACCCGGACAGCGGCCTTGCGCTGCTGCTGGATCAGCGCTACACGCTGGAGGAGGAATATGACGGCGACCGCGTGGCGGGCCGCAAGGGCGAGTTCCAGCTGATGTACTTCGTCAACGGCGTGATCGACGGGCTGCTGGCCGAGGGCCAGTACCGCGCCTGGTTCGAGGAGTACGCGGCGCTGGCCGCCGAGCTGGGCATGTAAGGATCAGGGGAGTCAAGGGGGGGGAGTGGAACGGCAATGAAGCGTTGGAAGACGTGGCAGATCGGGCTGTTTGTCGCCCTGAGCATATTGATCAACATCGCGGGGAGGATGCTGGCTGCGCGGCTGGAGCTGCCTCTGTGGCTGGATTCCTTCGGCACGGTGCTGTGCGCCTATGCCGGCGGGCCGGTGTGCGGCGCCATAGTGGGCGTGGCGGGCAGCGCGATGTTTGCCATGATGAACAACGTGTCCGCGATCTATGCCATCACCGGCGCGGTGCTGGGCGTCATCGTGGGTATCGGCGCGCGCAGGCGCAAGCTGACGACCCTGTTCGGTACCATGTCGGTGGCGGCCACGACGACGCTCACGGCGGTGGTGGTGTCCGTGCCGCTGAACATCATCTTCTACGGCGGCAGCACCGGCAACCTCTGGGGCGACGGCGTGATCGGCTACCTGCGGGAGCGGGGCGCACCGGCACTGCTGTGCCAGGTCATGGGCCAGTTCTATCTGGATTTCGCTGACAAGGTGCTGACGCTGGTGGTGTTTGGCGTGTGCCTGCGCCTGCTGCACGCCGTCCGGGGCCGCAAGAGCGGCGACGGGGGAGCGGAGGACGGGAACAATGGCGCCGTAAAGGCCGCCGCGGCGCTGATACTGGCGCTGGCGCTGTGCGGCGGGTGCCTGACGCTGCCCGTCGCCCGGGCCGAGAATGCCGAGGCCCGGACCGACTACAACGACTACGTGCAGACCATCTACACCAGCCACAACGGCCTGCCCTGCGGCGAGGCCAACGACATCGCCCAGACCAGCGACGGCATCCTCTGGATCGGCACCTACGCCGGCCTGTACCGCTACAATGGCCGGGAGTTCCGCTGGATGGACGACTATGGGTCCGTGCGCAACGTGAACTGCCTGTTCGTGGATGAGGAAGGCCGCCTCTGGATCGGTACCAACGACAACGGCCTGTCCATCTGCATCAACGAGGAGATCTCCAACGTGGTGGACCAGTCCCGGGGCTTGCCGTCCAACTCCGTGCGCGCCATCGTGCAGGGCAGCGACGGCTATTACTACGTGGGCACCACCGGCAGCCTGCAGGTGCTGACGCTGAGCAACGGCCTGAAGACCGTGAATACCCTGTGGGAGATCAACTACTGCGACAAGCTGGCGGCGGACGAGGCCGGCCACGTGGCGGCCATCACCTCCGACGGCCGGCTGTTCCTGATGAAGAAGGGCCAGATCGTCAGCTCCCTGAAGCTGCCCGATGGCGCGGAGCTGTTCAACAGCGTTTGCTTCGACGAGGATGGCGTGCTGCTGGCGGGCACCTCCACCAACCACATCTACGTGTTCGAGGTGAACGAGGACCGCTTCGACCAGAAGACCATTCGCGACTGCGAAGGACTCAAGAACCTCAACGACCTGTACTACCTGGAAAACGGCGAGCTGTTCATCTCCGCGGACAACGGCGTGGGATACATCACCAGGGAAGACGACTTCGAGCCCATCAACACCAACGATTTCAACAACTCCATCGACAACATGCTCATCGACTACCAGGGCAACCTCTGGTTCACGTCCTCACGCCTGGGCCTGCTGCGCATGGCGCCATCGGCCTTCAAGGACGTTTACAGCACAGTGGGCATGGACAGCCGCGTGGTGAACACGGTGGTGAAGTGGCAGGGCGAGTTCTACTTCGGCACCGACAAGGGCCTGGACGTGGTGGACGAGGCCTGCAAGCGGCGCGTCCACAGTGAACTGACCGAGCAGCTGGACGGCAAGCGCATCCGGTGCATGCTGGTGGACGACAGCGACCACCTTTGGGTCTGCACCTACGGAAGCGGCCTTTTGGAGGTGGAGCCGGACGGCGCCCAGCACTGGTACAACAGCGAAAACGGCGGCTTCGGCAACCGCGCCCGCGTGGTGGCCCAGCTGTCCGACGGCACCATCATGGCCGGCGGCGATACAGGTGTCAGCTTCATCCGGGGCCATGAGATCGTGAACACCGTGGGCTACGCCGACGGCTTGATCAACAGCATGATCCTCACCGTTACGGAGCTGAAGGACGGCCGCATCCTGGCAGGCACCGACGGCGACGGCATCGCCGTGATCCGGGACGGCCAGGTGGAGCGAATGCTCACCCGGGAGGACGGCCTGTCTTCCGAGGTCATCCTGCGCACCGTGCCCGACCCCAAGACGGACGGCGTGTTTATCGTCACCAGCAACGGCCTGTGCTACATGGACGCCGACGGGGCCATCCGCCCGCTGAACAACTTCCCGTATTTCAACAACTACGACGTGTTCGCCAAGGACCGGGACACCCTGTTCGTGATGAGCAGCGCCGGCATCTACGTGGTGGACCGGGACGAGCTGCTCTCCGGCGGTGAGGCGGTGAGCTATGAGCTGCTGGACGCCAAGAGCGGCCTGAACAGCGCCCTGACCGCCAATTCCTGGAACTACTGCGACGAGCACGGCGACCTGTTCCTGCCCTGCGACACCGGCGTGTACATCATCGACACCGCCGGCTACATCGCCGGCAGCAGCACCTACCGCATGACGGTGAGCTCCGTGCGCCTGGACGGCGCGATGCATCGCCTGGGCCGCAGCAATCTGATCGAAATTGGCCGGGGCGTCAGCAAGATCGAGATGTACCCCGAGGTCATCAACTACACCATCCAGGATCCCTTCGTGGGCTACTGGCTGGAGGGCTTTGATGCCGACTGGACCATACTGCCCCAGAGCAGCCTGAGCACCATCACCTATACCAACCTGCCCAGCGGCGAATACACCTTCCATCTGGCGGTGTTTGACAACGACCAGACGGAGATCTTCGCACAGCGGGACTATCGGCTGGTGAAGGAGAAGGAGATTTACGACAATCAGTGGTTCATCATCTATGTGGTGCTGGTGCCGATGCTGGCGGTGGCCTGGGTCACCTGGTACGTCGCCCGCACCCGGGTGCAGCGCATGCTGGACATCCAGCGGCGGGAACTGGCCATCGCCAACCAGAAGATCCAGATGGGCAACGAGACCATCATCGCCATTGCCAATGCCGTGGACGCCAGGGACGAGCGCACCAGCCAGCATTCCAAGCGCGTGTCGGAGTATTCGGCGTTGATCGGCAGGGAGATCGGCATGAGCGAGGAGGAGTGCGAGAACCTGCGCCGCACCGCGCTTTTGCATGACATTGGCAAGATCGGCATCCCCGACGCCATCCTCAACAAGCCCGCGCGGCTGACCGACGAGGAATACGCGGTCATGAAGAGCCATGTCACCCGCGGCGCGGAGATCCTCAAGGACTTCACGCTGCTGGACCACGTGGTGGACGGCGCGCGCTATCACCACGAGAAATACGACGGCACAGGCTATCCCGACGGGCTGAAGGGCGAGGAGATCCCGCTGTACGGCCGCATCATCGGCGTGGCGGACGCCTTCGACGCCATGACTGCCAATCGCATCTACCGCAAGCAGATGGACTTCGACTATGTGCTGAACGAGATGCGCCGGTGCAGCGGCACCCAGTTTGATCCCCGGTTCGTGGAGATCCTGTTGAAGCTGATCGACGACGGCAAGATCGACCTGAATGCGCTCTATCCGGCGAAGACGGACGACGGGGAGGCCAAGGAGGGATCGGCATGAAGCGCGTAAATATCACATCTTTCGTGGCGGCCCTGCTGGTGCTGGCTGTCGTCGCCGGGATTTACTTTGGCCATGGCGGCCAAGTGGGTCGGCAGGCGCTGAAGGTGGGCTTCATCTATGACACCGACGAGAGCACGCCCTACACCTACAACTTCAGCCTGGCCGAACGGGAAGTGGAAAAGAGCTTCCCGGGCCGGGTGGAGGTGTACGTCAGCAGTAATGTGCCCGAGAGCGAGATGCTGGAGCCGGTGCACGAGCTGGTGCGCGCCGACTGCCACATTATATTCACCAACAGTTATTCCGACCAATTCCTGGAGGCGGCGCGGCTGTACCCGGACGTGCAGTTCTGCCAGACGTCCTACAACGCCGGCGTCCATGAGGACTGCCCCGACAACTACCACACCTTCAACGCCACCATCTATCAGGGCCGCTATATCACCGGCCTGGCCGCGGGGCTCAAGCTGCGGGACATGATCGACAACGGCCTGCTGGCCAAGGACGAGGCGCTGGTGGGCTATGTGGGCGCGTTCCCCTCGGTGGAGGTCGTCTCCGGCTATACCGCCTTCCTGATGGGCGTGCGCTCCGCCGCGCCGGAGGCCGTGATGCGCGTGCGCTACACCGGCGCCTGGAGCAGCTACAGCAAGGAGAAGGCCGCCACCAGGGCCCTGATCGACGAGGGCTGCGTGATCATCGCCCAGCATGTGGACACCATCGGCCCGGCCATGGCCTGCGAGGAGGCCTCCGGCGCGAAGCGGGTCTATCACGTGGCCTACAACCAGAGCATGATGGACATCGCGCCGAGCACATCGCTGATCGGCTGCCGGGTGAACTGGGCGCCCTATGTGGTGGGCGCGGTGGAGGCCATGCTGGAGGGCAGGAGCATCGAGCGCAGCGTGAAGGGCAGCGTCCACGGCAACGACGTCTCCGCCGGCCTGGACCAGGGCTGGGTGGAGGTGACCGAGCTGAACCAGCATCTGGCCGCCTATGGCACCCAGGAGAAGCTGAACAAGGCCATCGAGGGCCTGAAGAAGGGCACCATCGAGGTGTTCAAGGGCGATTACACCGGCGTGAGCCTCACCGACGAAAGCGACACCGTGGACCTGAGCCTGGGCTACAAGGAGAACGAAACCACTTCATGGCCCACCTTCGGCTACCTGCTAAGGGACGTCATCACCGTGGAGGAATGATGCTTCCGCACAGTTTAAACTCCCGCCCTCTGGACAAGGGCGGGGGTTTTGCGCTATAATATTGCCATATCAAACCACCCACAGAAAGGATGTTTGCCATGATTTCCTGGAAGAACCTGGATACCCTGGCCGCTTACGAAAAGCTGGCCGCCACCAAGGGCCGCGTGAAGCTGAACGAGGCCATGTCCGGCGAGAACGGCGCGCGCCGCGTCGCCGAATACAGCGTGCCCATGGCGGGCGGCCTGGCCTATAACTTTGCCGCCAAGGCCGTGGACGACGAGGTGCTCTCCGCCCTGCAGGCGCTGGCGGACGAGGCCCAGCTGACGGACAAGTATGCCGCCCTCTACAATGGCGAGGTCATCAACACCGGCGAAAAGCGCCGCGTGCTGCACCAGCTGACCCGCGGCCAGCAGGGCGAGGCCGTGGTGGTGGACGGCATGGACAAGCGTCAGTTCTACGTGGCCCAGCAGAAGAAGGCCGCCGAGTTCGCCGCCAAGGTGCACGCCGGCGAGATCGCCAACGCGGCGGGGGAGAAGTTCACCACCGTGGTGCAGATTGGCATCGGCGGCAGCGACCTGGGCCCCCGCGCCATGTACCTGGCTCTGGAGCAGTGGGCGAAGCAGACGGGCAACCTGAAGCTGGAGGCCCGGTTCATCAGCAACGTGGACCCGGACGACGCCGCCAGCGTGCTCAAGAGCATCGACGTGGCCCACTCCCTGTTCGTGCTGGTGTCCAAGTCCGGCACCACGCTGGAGACCCTGACCAACGAATCCTTCGTGAAGGACGCGCTGAAGAACGCCGGCCTGGACGCCTCGAAGCACATGGTGGCCGTCACCAGCGAGACCTCGCCCCTGGCCAAGTCCAGCGACTACCTGGCCGCCTTCTTCATGGACGACTTCATCGGCGGCCGCTATTCCTCCACGTCCTGCGTGGGCGGCGTGGTGCTGTCCCTGGCCTTCGGGCCGGAGGTGTTCGCCCGATTCCTGGACGGCGCGGCCCAGGCCGACGCCACCGCCAAGGAAAAGGACATCCGCAGGAACCCCGCCATGCTGGACGCGCTGATCGGCGTGTACGAGCGCAACGTGCTGGGCTATCCGGCCACCGCCGTGCTGCCCTATTCCCAGGCGCTCTCCCGCTTCCCGGCGCACCTGCAGCAGCTGGACATGGAGTCCAACGGCAAGTCCGTCAACCGCTTCGGCGAGCCCGTCGACTACGTGACCGGCCCGATCATCTTCGGCGAGCCTGGCACCAACGGCCAGCACAGCTTCTATCAGCTGCTGCACCAGGGCACCGACATCATCCCGCTGCAGTTCGTGGGCTTCCGGAAGAACCAGGCGGGCATGGACGTGGACATCCAGGGCAGCACCAGCCAGCAGAAGCTGTGCGCCAACGTGGCGGCCCAGATCATGGCCTTCGCCTGCGGCAAGGACGACGACAATCCCAACAAGGCCTTCGCCGGCGGACGGCCCTCGTCCATCATCATCGGCGAACAGCTGACCCCCGAGGCGCTGGGCGCGCTGCTGAGCCACTTCGAGAACAAGGTGATGTTCCAGGGCTTCATCTGGAACGTGAACTCCTTCGACCAGGAGGGCGTGCAGCTGGGCAAGGTGCTGGCCAAGCGGGTGCTGGCCCACGACACCGACGGCGCGCTGAAGGCCTACAGCGACCTGCTGGACATCTGATAGTTGGTTCATCCCGTTCTCCTGGGGATCCCCCTCTCAGTCAGCCTTCGGCTGCCAGCTCTCCACCTCACGGGGGCGAGCCAAAGCTGCCGCAAAGCCAATCCCTCTTGCCTCTCCCCCTCATGAGGGGGAGAGGTGCCCGCAGGGCGGAGAGGGGACCTTCCTCAATTTCCCATGTTTCCGTGAAGAGCCTGACAATTCGTTCCCAAATGGAACAGGGGCGGCACCGTGTGCCGCCCCTGTGTTGTTTCTCTCTTTATGCCAGGCTGCTGTAATAGGCCTCCAGCTTCGGTTTGGCGGCCAGGTAATACGCTTCCAGCCGCTTGTCGAAGTGCCTGCCCATGCCGTCCATGATGATGCCGTGGGCCTGCTCGAAGGACATGCTCTCCTTGTACACCCGCTTGCTCACCAGCGCGTCGTACACGTCCGCCACGGCCATGATCCGGGCCTCCAGCGGGATCTCGTCGCCCTTCAGGCCCTCCGGATAGCCGGAACCGTCCCAGCGCTCGTGGTGGTAGTGGGCCACGTTCTCGGCGATCTGCTGGAAATAGGTGTCGTCGGTGCCCGCCAGGATCTCGCGCACGATCCGCGCGCCCTCGGCGGCGTGGGATTTCATCTTGTCGAACTCCTCCGGCGTGAACCGGCCGGGCTTGCGCAGTATCGCGTCGTCCACGGCGATCTTGCCCAGGTCGTGCATGGGCGCGGCCTTCACCACGGCCCGGCAGAACTCGTCCGTCAGCTCGAACACGTTGTCCTCGCGGATGGCCTCCACCAGCAGCCGCACGCCCTCGCTGGTGCGCTTGATGTGCCCGCCGGTGGAGTTGTCCCGGCTTTCAACCATGGTCGCCATGCCCAGAACCAGCTTGTCGTGCATTTCCACGATGTGCGCCGTCTTCTCGGCCACCTCCGCCTCCAGCTGGGCATTGTAGCGATCCATTAGGGCGATGTGCTGCTGGTTCTCGGTGTCGTCGGTGATGAACAGCTCGTAGCCCCGCTTGCGGCTGCCGTCGTAGAGGTAGGTGGTCTTGACCAGGTAGATGCTGTCGTCCCGCTCGTAGTAGTGGGAATCCTGGCCCTCGTCGTCCCGGAACGCCTCCAGCCAGGGACGCACGATGTCCTGCATCTGCTTGTCCCGCCGGATGGACCGGTCCACGGTCAGGTTGTTCAGGTTGGGGAAGATGACCTTGGCGGTCTCGTTGCTGCCCAGATAGTGGAAGCCGAAGTCGAAGCTGACCAGGCCGGTGTCGCCGCTCTGCACCAGGGAATCCACGGCGGTGTCGGTGATATCGTACAGGCAGATGCGGTACACGATCACCAGGCAGGTGGCCAGCGCGATGTCGAAGGCCGCGGGCACCAGCTCCACCCGGGGGAACAGCTTCCGTCCGCCGTAGAAGGCCACCATGCACACCACCACCGGGAAGAACAGCAGCCCCAGCATCTTCCGGGACACCTGGTTCCTGCGGATGTAGCAGTAGACGATGGCGCCCACGCTCATCAGGAAGTAGATGAGGGTCATCGCCACGAACAGGCCATGTACAGGCCCGTATTCCTTGGTCAGCACCACCGTGCCGTCCACGCGCTCAAAGGTGATGCTCTTGTAGAAGAAGTCGGCCTGACCCATGGACATGGCCGCGACGAATACCGCCGTGGACACCAGCACCATCGCCACCCGCAGCCAGCGGTTCAGGCGGATCTGGCACATGCTGAATACCACGAATGTGATGTTCATCATCAAATAGCACCCGCCCACGTAGGTCAGCCGGTTGGCGATCAGCGCCGCCTCCAGCGTCTTGGCGCGGCTGAGCATGGCCCAGCCCAGGTTTGTCACTGACACCAGCACGAAGGTCAGCGTGATGTGAACGTCGAAGTGCTTGTGCCACATGAACACATACACCAGCGTCAACAGCAGCGAGAGCGCCAGCGCGATGTCGTAATAGGTGGTTATCATACGATCCCTCCCACAGGGGTATTCTCCTCACGGGCATAAGCATAGCAGAGACAGGTTAACTGCAGGTTGTCTTTGGGTGAGAAGCCCATGAGAACGCCGTGAGAAATGGCCGCTTTCGTCCTTGACGGCGCTGGCCAGGCCAGTTATAATATGAGCGGAGTGATAGAAATAACGGGCGCAGGCCCGTGCAATGGAGGATGCCATATGAATACGTTTCCCCGGACTGAAGTGGAGGGCGTTTCCCTCTCCCGCATGATCATCGGCACCAACTGGATCCTGGGCTGGAGCCACCGCAGCCCCGCGGCGGACCGGCAGATCAAGAACCGATTCCCGGCCGGCGCGCAGGTGGTGCCGTTGCTGAAGACCTTCCTGGACGAGGGCGTGGACACCATCATGGGCCCGCTGCAGCAGGAGCGGGTGATGCAGGAGGCCGTGCAGGAGACCATGCAGGCCACCGGCAGGGAGCTGATCCTGATCGACACGCCCATCATCAACGTGGACGACACCGAGGAGGGCCGCAAGCAGGCCCGGGCCACCATCCACCGCAGCAAGATGTGCGGCGCGAAGCTGTGCCTGATCCACCACTCCAGCGCCGAGCAGCTGGTGAACAAGAACAGGCACGCCATCCAGCGCATCGACGACTACACCGACATGATCCGCCAGGAGGGCATGATCCCCGGCCTGTCCTGCCACATGCCGGAGCTGATCACCTATTCCGACGAAAACGGCTACGACGTGCAGACCTACATCCAGATCTACAACTGCATGGGCTTTTTGATGCAGGTGGAGATCGAGACCGTGGCCGCCATCATCAACAGCGCGAAAAAGCCGGTGATGACCATCAAGCCCTTCGCTGCGGGTCGCACCACGCCCTATGTGGGATTGAACTTCGTGTGGAACACCATCCGCGACTGCGACATGGTCACCGTGGGCTGCACCCATCCCGACGAGGCCGCCGAGGACATCGAGATCTCCCGCGCCGCGCTGGAGCGCCGCTTCCCGGATATCGAAAAGCGGGCCAGCCCCAACGCCCACCAGGACGCCTTCGGCAAGGCGAAATAGGAGGATGCCATGCAGCACATGCCCTTTCTGAACGCCTATACCTTCGGCTTCTGCGAGAAGCGGGGCTTCACCGCGGGCTCGGCCTGGAAGGCGTCCCTTCAACTGATGGCCCGGTCCACCGGCTGCAACGCCATCATACTGCCCGTCACCGCATGGCAGGAGCATCCCTGGTCCACCGAGGTGGTGTCCGACTCGCCCGCTGTGATGGACGAGGCAGACGTGGCCGCGGTGTGCGCCGAGGCGAAGAAGCTGGGCCTGAAGGTGATATTGAAGGCCATGGTGAACTGCCGGGACGGCGCCTGGCGGGCCTACATCCACTTCTTCGACCCGCCCGTGCCCACCGAGCCCAACTGGTCGGACTGGTTCCCCAACTGGACCGCCCACGTCTGCCGCGTGGCGGACATGGCCCGGGAGAACAGCACGGACATGCTGTGCGTGGGCTGTGAGATGGTGGGCACCGACGGCCAGGCGGGCCACTGGCGCGCGCTGATCGCCGAGGTGCGCCAGCGCTACAGCGGCCCCATCACCTACAACTGCGACAAGTACCAGGAGGACAGGGTCACCTGGTGGGACGCCGTGGACGTGATCTCCTCCTCCGGCTACTATCCCATCGACCAGCTGGATGAGCACTTCGAGCGCATCCGCGCCGCGGCGGAGAAGGCTGACCGCCCCTTCATGTTCATGGAGTGCGGCTGTCCCGCCCGGGTGGGCAGCGAGTACCGGCCCAACGACTGGCGCTTTGGCGAAGGCATCGACATGGACGTGCAGCGGCGCTGGTACGAGGCCTTCACCGACGCGATCAGGCGCCATCCCTTCGTGCGCGGCACGGGCTGGTGGGACTGGCACGCCACCCGGCTCTATCCGGAGTACGCCGGGGTGGACGACAATGGCTACTGCACCTGGGGCAAGCCGGCCAACGAGGTGCTGAAGCGCTTCGCGGCGGAGATAGGGGAAACGGATTGAGAAAGCCATGCTGATGGAAAGCGGCGGCGCCTTCAAGGCGCCGCCGCTGCGTTCATAGCTCGTACATTCCCCGCAAAAGCCTGGACTCAAATGCCTCCTTCGGCATGGGCCGGTCGTACAGATAGCCCTGGGCGCGGTGGCAGCCCAGCTTCATCAGGAAGTCCGCCTGCTCCCGGGTCTCCACGCCCTCGGTGATCACCTCGATGCCCAGCCGCCTGGCGATGTCGATGATGCCGCCGATGATGATCTCGTCCTTGTCCGCCATGTTGGGGTGGTTGATGAAGCTGCGGTCGATCTTCAGCTCCCGCACGGGCATGGTGCGCAGGAAGTTGAAGGAGGAATAGCCGCTGCCGAAGTCGTCGATGGAGGTGTAGATGTCGTCGCAGAACAGCCTGTGCACAAAGTCCTTCATCTGGGTACTCTCGCGCTCGTTGCTGGTCTCGGTGATCTCGATCAGCACCTCGCCCTTGCGGATGCCGTGCTTCTCAAAGCAGGCCTCGATGCGCTCGATGATGCCGGCCAGGCCCACGTCCCGCCGGGAGATGTTCACCGACAGCGGCACGGGAGTGTGCCCTGCGGCCTTCCAGGCGCTCATGTCCCTGCAGGCCTGCTCCAGGATGAAAAGGTCCAGGTCGGCGATCTCCTCCGTGCGCTCCAGTATGGGGATGAACTGCGCCGGCGGCACCACCTGGCCATCGCTGATCCAGCGGCAGAGCACCTCCGCGCCGATGATCTTCCCGGTGACCATGTCCACCTTGGGCTGGTAGAACGGCACGAATTCCCCGGCGCGCAGGGCGTGCTTGAAGGTGTTCTCCACGATGCGGGTGCGGTTGGTCAGCTCGTACATCTCCCGGGTCAGGCGCAGCACGGGGATGCCCTCGGCCTTGGCCCGCTGCCAGGCGATGGCCGGTCCGGAGATCAACATCCAGGGGCCGGGCAGCTTGTCGTCCAGGGACATGACGCCCACGCAGGCGCCCAGCGCCACCGGCACGCGCTCGCCGCCGTCCTGCTCGGCGTACACCTCGGTGTGGGCCAGTCGCTCCAGCAGCGCCTCCTCCCGGTCGCGGCGCACCATGGCCACGAAGCTGTCGCCGCCCAGGTGGCCCAGCAGCTCGTCCTCCAGCAGCGCCTCCTTCAGCGAATGGGCGTACTTGCGGATGATGGCGTCGCCCTGCTGCTGGCCGAAGCGCAGGTTGATGATGCTGGTGCCCTTCAGGTTGAAGTACAGGGCCACGTAATCACTGAGGCTGCCCTCCTGCATCCGCCTGCCCACCTCGCGCAGATAGCCGCCGCTGTTGGGCAGGCCCGTCAGGTAGTTGGTGAGCAGGCTGTTCTCCACCTGGCCGATCAGCCGGAAGCGGCCGCCGTGCATGCCGTACACGTCCACGATCACGTCCAGCGCGGCGCGCTCGTCCTCCGTCCAGGGGGCGGTGCCCGCCAGCCGCAGCGCGCGGAAATCCCCCTCGCCGCCGTCGCCGGTGCGCAGCACGCGGGTATACACGTCCGCCTCGTCGGCGGGGGAGTGGGCGTCATATAGGGTCATCGTGCCCCGCTTGCCCAGGGGCAGATAGCGGTTTTCGGGTATGGTCAGCGCCACGTCCATGCGGGCCAGGCGCAGTTCCCCCGCCAGCTCCTCCAGCGCCTGCTGGGAGACGGCCGATGTCTCCGCGGAGCTGGCCAGCGTGGTGATGAATCGTTGAAAGCTGTCGCTGAAAAATGGCATTCCCATTTCACCTATCAGTTTATTTGTTATTATTATATCAAAAATCCGGCGCGAGCGCAAAGCGCCGCAGTACAATTCCTGCCGAAATTTGGGATGTTTTTATCCATTCAAGGCGTCGCCAGCACGTCGTAGGCACGTCGCTGCAGATTTGGAGCGTATACTCCTCAAGGGCGGACCTGTGCTTGTTCAGGTAATTCCGCTCCGGACAGGAAGCCACGTCCTCCGACAGCAGCTTCTGGTCCGGGTCACAGGCTGAAAACAGTTTAACTTGTCGTGGGTTTTCAGCTTGATTTCCAGCGATTTCACAACATTCACCCTTTCTGGCGTGTTTCCGGTCCTTCGAGCTTCCCTTTATTTGCGCATGGAGACCGCCGTCTCCACGTAGCTCGATACGTCCATTTGGATGTCAGCGGCTCCGTTCGTTCACGGGAATGAATCCACATAGTTCCGTAAGAACATATCCGGGAAATTGCCTCTGAGAAAATGCCTGTATTCCGGATGATCAACCGCTTTTTCATATTCTTCTTTTATGGTTCTTGCGTTCCATTCTCTCATTGCCTCTGACATCTCTTCATAGCGAAGTATTGTAATCAGGCCGTTACGCTCTGCTTGCAGAATGGCTTCATAAGCGTCCGGGATAAACTCTACGTCAGCCACGTTTACCGGCTCAGAACTTGCTGCCGCATCCGGTATTTGAAGTTCAAATCCCGAAGCAATAATGGATTCGGCCCTGTAAATGTAGCCGGGAACGCCTTTATATGTATTTATCAGAGCATTTGGATAGTATTCTTCCAGCCGCTGACGACCATCCTTGTCAAATCCGTAAGGTCCCCACTTTTCCCATTTTCCATCATAGGAGAAGCCGGTATCCCTGCAATACTTCTCGATGGCGTTGCTCAGATAGACAAGCACGTTTTCCCGCTTTTTTGAGAAATAAATCAAAGGGATTCCGTGATTGGAGACCCGTGGTTCCAACCGAGTAATACCTTCTATAGGTGAAGCGTGATAATACATAAAGTCCTCCTAATACCGCTCCCCGCCGCCGCTGATGGCAGTGCGGGAGCCTTGGTGCGTCGTCCTCTTTAAGCAAATATGATGAGGATGAGTCCCGCAATTAGGATCGCTATTCCAATTACATATTCCACCATCCCTACGCGCTTTGCGTAGTCCTCATTTTTGCGGCCTGCTTTGAAATCAGCTTCGAAGCCATTGATGAGATTATACTTTTTCCGGAAGTATATAAAATGCCCGAACAGAGTAAACGCCAATCCCAGCAGGATGGCCAATATTCTCAATACAAGCATGGTTAACCTCCGACATCTAAATCACAGCCACAACCTGCCGTTATCCAAATCACTAACTCAACCCTACTGCAAAAACATCTAAACCGGCCACTCAACCCGGTGACATCTAAATGGCCTACTCAACCCTCCGACCGGAGCGGTAGATATGTTCTGTCGGAGTATTTTTAGCGATCAAATCCGTTCTTTGTAGCTGACGGTCAAATGCCAGAAAAGACCGGAAATACGGCACTTTTGATGGCCTTATGTGTCTTTCCTTGACATCAATACTACGGTCTCCACATGCCCCGTCCACGCGAACATATCCACGGGCTGGGCCCATTCCAGCCTGTAGCCCCCGGCGGACAGCAGCTTTATGTCCCGGGCCAGGGTGGCGGGGTTGCAGGAGACGTAGGCGAGCGTGGGGATCTCCGCGGCGATCAGCGCTTTCAGCAGCGCGGCGTCGCAGCCCTTGCGGGGCGGGTCGAGTATGGCGGCGTCGAAGCGCTCTCCCCGATTCAGCAGCCGGGGGATCTCCCGGGCGGCGTCGCTGCAGATGAAGCGCGCCCTGCCGGAAAGAGCGTTGCGCTGGGCATTGCGCTTGGCGTCGGCGATGGCCGGGGCGACGATCTCGATGCCCAGGGCAGACTTCGCCTGTCGCGCCGCCGCGAGCGTGATGGTGCCCGCGCCGCAGTAGGCGTCCAGCACGTTCAGGCCGCAGCCCGGGCCGACGCCGGCAGCTTCCAGCGCGCAGGCGTAGAGCCGCTCGGTCTGCACGGGGTTCACCTGGAAAAACGACTGGGGCGACACCTCGAATTCCAGCCCCAGCAGCGTCTCCTTCAGCGCCTCCGCGCCCCAAAGCCGCTCGCAGCGGCCGTCCAGCGCGTGAGCGGGCCTGCGGTTCAGCTGGCAGAACCACAGGGACTTCAGCGCGGACAGCTCTTTTTCGAGCGCGGGGATGAGCCTTTCGATCTCCGGCCGCACCGGCGCGTCCGCGCAGACCACCAGCATCAGCTCTCCTTCGCGGTTCACGCGGGTGACCAGGTACTTGAGCTGCCTGGCGCAGGGGAGGGCGGGCAGCCGCGCCGCGAACCAGCGCAGCGCAGCGCCGCTCTGGGGCGCCTGCAGCAGGCAGTCCTCGATGGGCGCGACGCGGCTGCTGGCCGCGGCGTGCATGCCGATCACGGGCCGTCCGTCCTGCCATGCGATGGGATACTCCGCCTTGTTGCGATAGCGCTCGGGCGTCTCGCAGCCCAGGGTTTCCCGCACCTTGGGCGCTTTCACGCCGCCCAGCCGCGTCAGCGCGTCATAGACGATCTGCCGCTTCAGCTCAAGCGTGCGCCCGTAGGCCATGTGCCGCCCCTGGCATCCGCCGCACACCCCCGCGTGGGGACAGGCGGGCTTGACGCGGTCGGCAGACGGCTCCCAAACAGCGGAAAGAGACGCTTCGCAGAAGCGCCCCTTTTCCTGGGTGATTTCGATTTCCACGACCTCGCCGGGAATCGCGCCGGGCACGAACACCGCGCGACCGTCGGACAGGCGGCCAACCCCCTGCAGCTGGGAGCCGACGCCGGTGATGGCGATCCTCTCCATCACAGCCCCTGCTCCATCAGGAACATCCGGGCCTCCTCGGCCTCGGACTCCAGCGCCTTGATCTCAATGTCCTCGGCGTGGGCGCTCTGGGGCTGCTTCCAGTCGCACAGGAAGCCCGCCTGGCGCAGCAGGTCGTCGATCTGCCGGGCCTGCGCCTCTCCGCGGGCGATGTAGATGACGCGCCAGGGCGCGCTGTGACCGGGCCGCATGAAGTTCACCCCCTTGTGTATTGCTTTCATTATACCGTCAACAGGCGTATAAGTCAACATAAAAAGGCCGTCGGACGGTTCTCCGACGGCCTCAGACCGCTGACAAAGCCCGCAAGCGCAGGAATCCCCTGACACACAGCGTGCAGGGGAGGGATTTCTGCTTCCGGTGTCAGGACGGCCTGCCCATGTCGGTTGCTTGCGTCTGCGTAAGCGCCCTCATTGGCAGGCTGTCCTTCCTTGTCTTGCAGGCTTTCTCAACGGCCTGTATGGAAAAATCACATGTGCACCACGGTGCCGATGTCCTCGCCCCTGGCGACCCGCAGGATGTTGTCCAGGTCGTCCATGTTGAACACGCGGATCACCGGGATCTTCTGGTCCTGGCACAGCTGGAAGGCGGAGGTATCCATCACCTTCAGGCCCATCTCGATGGTCTGCTGGTAGGTGATGTCCTTGATAAGCTTCGCGTCCGGGTTCTTCCGGGGGTCGGAGTCGTAAACGCCGTCCACGGTGGTGCCCTTGAACACCGCGTCCGCGCCCAGCTCGGCCGCCCGCAGCGCCGCGGCGGTGTCGGTGGTGAAGAAGGGGTTGCCGCTGCCGCCGGCCAGCAGCACGATGTCGCCGCGCTCCATGGCCGCGATGGCGCGGTTGGCGCGATACAGCTCGGCGAACCGGGTCATCTCCTGGGCGGTGAACACGGACGCGCCGCGGCCCAGCCGCTGGATGGCGTCCTGTACGCACAGGGCGTTGATGATCGTGGCCAGCATGCCCATCTGATCCGCCAGCACGGGGTTCATCTCGTCGGTGAAGCGGCCGCGCCAGATGTTGCCGCCGCCCATCACCACGCCCACCTGCACGCCCAGGTCGGCCAGGGCCACGATGGCCTTCGCCGCGCGGTCCACGCGGCCGGCCTCAAAGCTGTGGGAGGCGTCGGTGGGGGAGAACTTCTCCGGGGCCAGCGTCTCGCCGCTCAGTTTCAGTATGATGCGCTTGTACATACTCAATCGTCCTTTCATGCCACTTTGTTTGTGATGTGCTCGTCGGCGTACTGCCTGCGGGCGGCGTCGATCTGGTCGTAGGCGGCCACGAAGGCGTCCACCACCCGGGGATCGAACTGGGTGCCACTGCAGCGCACGATCTCGTCGTAGGCGGCCTTCGGATCCCAGGCGTCCTTGTAGCTGCGCCGGCTGGTGAGGGCGTCGTAGACGTCCGCCACGGCCACGATGCGGCCCTCCAGGCCGATGCCTTCGCCGGACTCCCCGCCGGGATAGCCCTTGCCGTCGTAGCGCTCGTGGTGCTCCAGGGCGATCTGCCGCGCCAGGGTCATGGTGTCGCCCTCCACGTTGTGCAGCAGCTGCTCGCCGAAGCCGGGGTGCTTCTTGATCTCGGCGAACTCCTCGTCGGTCAGCCGCCCGGGCTTTTCCAGAATCTCCGTGGGGATCATCAGCTTGCCCAGATCGTGCATCGTGCTGGCCAGGCGCAGGCTCTCCACCTGCTCCTCGGGCAGGCCCATCTGCCGCGCCAGGATCTTTGAATATTCCGACACGCGCCGGATGTGCTGGCCGGTCTGCTCGCTCTTGTTCTCGGTGATCTCTGCCAGGGACACGATCACTTCCTCCTGGATGCGGCTGGTCTCCTCGGCCTTGCTGCGCAGGTATGCGCCGTATTCAAACACCAGCGAGAAGAAGCGCAGCAGCAAAAACAGCAAAAGCCCCAGCACCGGGTTGACCAGCACCAGCAGGATCAGGCCCCAGCTGCTCTTTCGCAGCTGTCGCGCCGTGTCGTCGGAGAAGGGTCGGCCCTCTTCAATGATGCGGCCGATCAGTTTTTTGAAGAAGCTGATATAGAACAGCAGCACCACCAGGGACAGGAATGTGATGAACAACTCGATGGCCTTCGCGTAGACCGGCTCCATGGCGTTCAGGTTGGCGGTCCGGAACAGGAATTCAAAGACCGTGCTGCGGCCCAGCACGCTTTCGATTTGACTGATATGGCCGTCAAAGAAGCCGGTAAGAGCCGGCACCTTGATGGAGAAGGCCGCCGCGATCTGAAGGCATGTCACCACCATCAGCACGATGGTGATCACCTTGGCGACGGTGGCCGCCGCAAAGAGCATCTTCGCAATCTGTACGATGCGCTTTTTGACATCGCTCATATTTCGACCTCCAGCCATTTGAAAAAAGGGAACGCGTTTCCACGTTCCCTTTGAAGAGTTGCTTACTTCTTGCCAATCTGCTCGGCAACCTCGGCAGCCAGGTCGCTGACCTTCTTCTCCAGGCCGTCGCCCATCTTGTAGCGGGTGAACTCGACGATCTTCATGCCGGGGACCTTCTTCTCGATCATCTTGCCGACAGGGGTCTCGCCGTCCTTGACGAAGACCTGCTCCAGCAGGCAGACTTCCTGATAGAACTTGTTGATGCGGCCCTGGACCATCTTCTCGATGATCTTCTCGGGCTTGCCCTCGTTGCGGGCCTGCTCGGCGAGGATCATGGTCTCGTGCTGCAGGTGCTCGGGGTTCACCTGGTCGCGGGTCACATACTCGGGAGCCACGGGGGAGGCCGCCGCGATCTGCAGCGCCACGTCGTGCAGCACTTCCTTCACGGTGTCGTTCACCTCGGGCACCTCGGCCTTTACCAGCACGCCAACCTTGCCGCCCATGTGGATGTAGGAATCTACGAAGCCGTTCTCGCCGCACTCATAGCGGGCGAAGCGGCGGATGGAGATTTTCTCGCCGATCTTGGCGGTCTTCTCGGTGATGACGTCGGCCACGGTGGAATCGGTGTCCAGATACTTCTCGGCCAGCAGGGCGTCGACATCGGCGGGATTGCCCTTGACGATCTGCTTGGCGATGTCGGTGACCATCTCCTTGAACTCGGGGGTGTTGGCCACGAAGTCGGTCTCGCAGTTGACTTCGACGATGGCGCCGGTGCCGCACTTGGTGCAGATATGGCTGCCCACGATGCCCTCGGCGGCGATGCGGCTCTGCTTCTTGGCGGCCTTGGCCAGGCCCTTTTCGCGCAGGTAGTCGATGGCCTTTTCGACGTCGCCGTCGCACTCGGTCAGCGCCTTCTTGCAATCCATCATGCCACAGCCGGTGCGGCCGCGCAGATCCATAACGTCCTTAGCGGTGAAGTTTGCCATTTTGAATTCCTCCTAAGATGATGTGGGGTGGGGGAGCGCAATCGCTCCATTACGCGATTCAAGCGGCACTCCAACAAGGGAGCGTCGCATGAATCTTTGGAAGTTCAATTATTCCTCGGCGGCAGCGGGAACGGCTTCGTCCTCGGTCTGCTCGCCCTGCTTGCCCTCCAGCACGGCGTCCGCCAGCTTGCCGGCGATCAGCTTGACAGCGCGGATGGCGTCGTCGTTGCCGGGGATGACGTAGTCGATCTCATCGGGGTCGCAGTTGGTATCGACGATGGCCACGATCGGGATGCCCAGGTTGCGGGCCTCGGCCACGGCGATGCGCTCCTTGCGGGGGTCGACGATGAACAGCGCGCCGGGCAGCTTCTTCATCTCGCGAATGCCGCCCAGGTTCTTCAGCAGCTTTTCGCGCTCAGCGCACAGCTTGATGACTTCCTTCTTGGGCAGGACGTCGAACTGGCCGTTCTTCTCCATCGCGTCGATGTCGTTCAGGCGCTTGATGCGGGTCTGCATGGTGCGGAAGTTGGTCAGGGTGCCGCCCAGCCAGCGGTTGTTCACATAGAACATGCCGCAGCGCTTGGCCTCGACCTCGATGCTCTCCTGGGCCTGCTTCTTGGTGCCGACGAACAGGATGCTCTTGCCCTCCAGCGCGATGTCGCGCACGAACATATAAGCTTCGTCGATCTTGCGAACGGTCTTCTGCAGGTCGATGATGTAGATGCCGTTGCGCTCGGTGAAGATGTACTGGGCCATCTTCGGGTTCCAGCGGCGGGTCTGGTGGCCGAAGTGAACGCCGGCCTCCAGCAGCTGCTTCATGGAAATGACTGCCATAGTGGGTTTCCCTCCTTGTTTTTTCCACCTCCTGCTTCAACTCCGCGTGGCACCATGAGGGCTTTGCCCCCTACGGTCAACCGCCGCGCGAATCGGCAGAAGTGCGTTTTGCCCGAAAATTATAACACAATTCACGGGGCATATTCAAGGCCTGAAAGTTAATTCTTGGGGCAATTTGAACTTTTGAGCGGTTTTTTACATTATATAATGGAGAATCCCGCGCCAACGCCTGACATATGGGAGTTGATGGGCATGGCGGCTGATCTGCATGCCTGGATAACAAATGGTTATACGGCAATGCAGAAAAAAACGTAGACAAATAACCGAGAATATATTATAATAAAGTTGGTATCGTGTATAGCTATACCCATACCCAGGCCCACTTGTCGAATGTCGGCCAGAGCCTGGGAAATATGACACAATAAAACAGAATCCGGTCTAAAATATGTTGCAAAAACAGACGATAGTCCAAATTAAGCCACAAACAAGAGACTATGGTCTGTAATGATGGAAATGTGCGCTCATGCGACGCAGTGGTGTCGAAAAGCACTGTAAAAACCTTCGATCGGGCAGTAGGAGGAAAAAATGAGAAATCCTACCAGAAATACGAATACATATGGGGCGCGTTCGCAGGGGGGCCGCCGCTTCAGCCTGGCCTATTTTGGGCGACTGATGAGCTGCCTGCTCGCGTTGAGCCTCATTCTGAACTCCTTCACATTCACGGTGGAGGACTTTGGCATGGCCATCGCCCAAACTGTGGACGCCGCCGAATATGACGCGAATATCCTGGAAGAGGAGGAACAGGCCGTCGAGGAGCTGGAGGATGTGGACCTCGGTCTGGAAGACGGGGAAGATCCGGAGACTGCCGATCAGAATACCTACATATTTAATGCGGGCTATGACAGCGAATTCCTGTTCAGCAGGATCGTGGACGATGCAAAGCTGCCCATCAAAAAGGTGAAGGACGTGGAAATGATCAGCGTCATGGGCAGCCTGGACGAGCAGGATCCCGATGGGAAGCAGGCCGACGGCGAAGCGCTTTATGTCGAGCCGATCCTGAACGACAAGAACGAGATTTCCGATTATACCATCAGTGCGCTGCGCTTCTTTGAGGAAGCGGGGTTGATGGTCTATACCGCTGACGACTACTTTATCGTGCGCCTCCGGCGGCCCGACGACGCCGCCAAGGAGATGGAAAAGCGCGCGAGGGAGGCCCAGGCGCTGCCCGAGGAGACCGAAGCGCCCCTGCCGGAAGCGACGGCCGAACCCGTGTACGAAATCAGCGCGGCTTGGCCGGAGCGGCTGAGCGTGGTGCTGGATCGCGTCGGGCTGTCCCTGAAACCGACCGAAGTCGAAACTGTGGCCGTGCTGGGCGACGGCAGCGGGGAAGCGGACCCGATCGCCGTGGAAGCCGTCGACGGGGACTACCTGATCTCCGTGACCCGTGATTTTGACGAGGCACGGCTGGCCTTATACGCGGGGGAGGAGGTCTGCGTCCTGACGCTGGTCAATGGCGTCGGCGCCGAACCGACCGAGGAGCCCGAGGCCGACCTTCCAGAGCAGCCCGTGGACGATGCCACGCAGGAAGCGGTGGAGGAGCCTGAAATCGATCTGCCCACCGAGGATGAAACCGAGCCAACCGAAGCAACCGATGAAGTTGAGAAACCGGCGGACGAACCCGACGAGGAAGCGGAAGTCGAGCTGATTACTGAGTTTACAGAGGAGCCTACCGGGGAACCGACGGCAGAGCCCGCCGAGGCGCCCACCGCCGAGCCCACCGAGGAACCGACGTTAGAGCCCACCGAGGCGCCGACCGCCGAGCCCACCGGGGAACCGACGTTAGAGCCCACCGAGGCGCCCACTGCCAAGCTCACCGAGGCGCCAACCGCCGAGCCCACTGAGGAGCCTACCGCCGAGCCCACCGAGGAACCGACGCCGGAACCCACAGAAGAACCGACGCCGGAACCCACAGAAGAACCGACGCCGGAACCCACAGAAGAACCGACCGAAGTCGCTTATTCTGCGCGGCACTTTACCGGCAGCACGGTGTTTGTGCGCGTGGACGTGGACGCTCCCGAAGGCGCGTTCCCCGAGGGCACGACCATGGTGGTCAAACCCGTGTGGAACGATGACACCATCGCCGACTTCACCGACGCCGTCTCCACGGACAACCTGGAGGTGGAGCGCTGCTTCGTGGTGGACATCACCTTCTACGACGCCGACGGCAATGAGATCGAGCCGCTGGTGCCCGTAGCTGTCGCCATGAGCATGGCCGCGCGCATGGACGATCAGCAGGAAGCCCTGGTGGCCCACATGGACGATAGCGGCGCGGTGGAGCTGATGGAGCAGACCGAAGCGGCTGAAAGCGCCGGCGGCCGCGTGGCCATGAGCGTGGAGATCGGCACAGAACAGACTGAAGTCGAAATAGAACAGACTGAAGTCGGCAATACTGATGAAGCCACGGTTGCCTTTGATGCAGATGGCTTCTCCATGTACGCGCTGATGCTCGCCCGCTACACGGTGGACTTCCACTGGGGCGATTATACCTACAGCATCGCGGGGGAGGATTCCATTCTGCTCAGCGCGCTGCTGAATGAGCTGGGCGTGACGGAGATCACCCTGGCCGATGTCAATGATGCCAGCTTCTCAAATCCCAAACTGGTCGCCGTTGAGCACGAAGGCTCCGACTGGCGGCTCACCGCCCTTGCGCCCTTCCAGAGCGAAGAGACGCTGTTCCTCGCGCTCGCGAATGGCCAGACGGTGGAGATCCGTGTGACGGACGCGGTGGATCCCATTGAAGTGACCCTGGTGGCCAACAGCGGCTGGGCAGCCTATGACGGCAACATGCACGTGGTTTCCGGCTATACCGTTAAAAACGCCGACGGGGAGACTCTGGATGGCCTGACCTTCGAGGGCGTCACCGCCAGCGGCAGCGCCACAGAGAAGGGCAAGCACGAAGGCGTGGTCATCTTTGACGGCGTGACGCCGGGCGAGACCCTGGATACCACAGAAAACTACGTCGTCACGGAGACGATCCCGGGCGACATCCTCATCACGACGATCCTTGAGAAGACCATCAACGGCGTCGACGGCAACAAGGTGACCTATAAGGTCACGATCAATCCCGACAGCCTGCAGCTGAACGGAGGGGAGCCCCTCACGCTCAGGGACACGCTGCTTGGCAGCGCGGACGACTCCCGCTATACGAACCAGTCCATCAACTATCATACGGTGACGTTTGATCCCACGAGCGTCGGCGCGTCCTACGACTACAGCGGCTCCACCGGCACCTATACCATCCCCGACGGGCAGTCGCTGACCATCACCTATACCACGCGCGTGCTGGGCGGCGCTGGCGCTGAGTGCACCTTCGCCAGCCTGGCCACGCTGTCCGGCGCCGACGGGGAGATCGCCCAGGATTCCACCGAATCCACTCGGACGATCTATCCCACCGCGTCCGAAGTGGACAGCTCGGCGGGCTACATGGTGAAGCTGCTGGTCTACGGCGGCTCGAACATGCAAAACCGCCTTCCCGGGGCGAAGTTTGCCCTGCTGGACGCCAACCAGCGGCCCGTGCTCAACGGTGAAGGCGAGCCGGTGACCTTTGAGACGGCGGACGGCGGCGAGGCGGACATCCGGCTGGATGCCCAGGCGGACGGCGTGACCATCGAGAAAAACACCGTCTACTTCCTTGACATGACCCAGGTGCCCGCGGGCTACAAAAAGGACAATACCCTCTACAGCTTCATGATTACCGACGACGCCAGCTATGATTCCGGCGGCGTTTATACCTATTTCAATGGCGACACCATGAAGATCCGCCTCCAGCGCGAGGCGAGCAGCCTGAACGTGGCGGTGCGCTTCGCGGGCAACCACGAGCTGACCGAGGATCTGAAGAATCGGATCAGGGTCGTCCTTGAGAGGAAGACCGGGGACACCTGGGAGGAAGTGGAGAGCTATACCTACGCCCAGTTCGACCGCGGGGCGCTGACCTTCGACAAGGGCGGCGCGGACGACCTCTTCCAGCCCGGCGAGACCTATCGCGTGCGCGAGGACGTCAGCGATGTGTCGTGGGATATTCCCGATGGCATCAGCCAAAGCGCCAGCTATAGCCTCTCTGTCGGCACGGCCCAGGCCGTCGAAGGCGAGGCGGCGCCGGAGTTCACCGTGACCGGGGAGAACGTCGGCAGCAGCTTCAACGTGGTCATCAAAAACGAGTACGTGGAGCACAAGCTGACCCTCATCAAGATGGACAAGGAGACGGGCGAAAAGCTGTCCGGCGCGGAGTTTGAGGTGCGGAAGGCCGCGGACGACTCGGTTGCCAATACCTTTATCACCGAAGGAAGCGGTGAACTGGTCATCGTCGGCGGCGACGGCATCGAGTCCGAAGTGCTGTACTACGTCGTGGAGACCGTTCCGCCCACCGGTTATCTGCTGCCGCTTGAGCCGGAGAAGATCTACTTCTACTTCTGCAACGACGAGGCGCTGATCCCGGAGATCCTGGCGGGCCTGCCCGAGGGGAAAACGGCGATTAACCTGACGGAATCCTACGACAGCCAGACGCTGGACAACAAGAAGGCGCGGGTCACCATCCCCGTGATGGCCACCTGGCAGGGGAACGACTGGCCCGGGGCGGTTGCGAGCGTCACTGTCCAGCTGTACCAGTCCGTGGACGGCGGGGGACCCACGCCCGTATTGGACGAAAATGACCAGCCCAGGGCCAAGACGCTGACCGCGAATGAGCCTTATGACAACACGACCTTCGCCGACCTGCCCGCCCGGGACGACCAGGACCGCGAGATCACCTACTCCATCGAGGAGACAGCCATCGCGGGCATCGACGGCGAGGACCTGCTGAACCGCTACGTTCGCGAGTATCCCATCTCCGATTCCGGCATCTACATCGCCTACAACAAGGAAGCCACCGCGCTGACCGTTTTGAAGGAGTGGGTCGACCGGGACGGCAGACCGCTGACGGCCGAACAGCTCGCCCAGCAGTCGGAGGTCACCTTCGATGTGTACCGCTCGAAGGAGCCGATCCCTGACGGGACGCGCGTGGACGGTGTCGACAACGACGAGATGACCGCGTTTGTCGCAAGTCTTGAAAAGGTGCGCGAGGGACAGGGCTTCGAAGCCGGGAACGATTCCGTGCAGATCGAAGGCCTGGACCAGTACTACTATGCCAACGGCGATTTCAAGCCCTACTACTACTACGTGCTGGAGACCGTGCCCTCCTTCGGGGACGAGGTCTACCTGCCTGAAGAGACGGAAGGGACCATCACCATCCGCAACCTGATCGCCCCGGAGACCGTGAAGCTGACGGTGACCAAGGCGGCGCTGGTGGGCGACCAGCGCCCGGAATCCGTGGACACGGACTTCCATTTCACGCTGGCCCTGACCAAGGACGACGGCAACCGCGTCATTCGCAGCTATACGGTATACAATGCCGATGGCACGACGCTGACGACGGACTGGGACGGCAAAACGGACTTTGACCTGAAGCCGGAGCAGTCCATCGAACTCACCCTGCCCGTAGGCGTGACCGCGGCCATCACCGAGGCCGAGAACCGGGAATACAAGACCGAAACGACTTCCCTCCCTGAAGCCGTCGTCGACCTGGACGACAGCGGCAGGGTCTTCAAGTATGCCGTGAAGCAGGAAGACGGCGACGTGACCGTGACCTTCGTGAACACCCTGCACGTCGTCTGCAAGGTGGTGGACAAGCAAGGCACGGAGCAGACGTTTGAGTCCTTCAAGAGCGCGCTGGCCTATATCCGTCAAAACCCGGGCGATACCGTCTTTGACGGCGTGGCCACCATCCAGATGATCGATGACTATATCATGCCCGCCACCGACGTGTTCGATGTCCAGGCGGATGAGAACATCGTCCTGACCACGGCGGACACCGCCAGCGAAGCCCCCACTGCCAGCGTCCCCTTCAGGGCTGACAGGACCGGGGACGATCCGGACGCTCCCGCGGACGCGGCCATCGTCACCCGCGGCGGGGACGGCGGCAGCATGATCAGCAGCGCCGGCACGCTGACGCTGGGCAAGGTCGTGCTGGACGGCGCAAAGGACGACTTCACGTCCACGGTGGACGGCGGACTTGTGCACAGCACGGGCGTGCTGAACCTGAGCGATGGGACGATACTGCGGAATTCCCGGACCGACGGCAAGGGCGGCGCGATCTACAGCGAGGGCACCGTCAACATGCCCGCTGGCAGCCGCATCGAGGGCAATGCCGCCGCGAACGGCTCCGCCATCTACATTGAAAGCGGCGCGCTGAACATGACCGGCGGCCGCATTGAGAACAATGTCGGCGCCAGCGACGGCGCGGTCGCGACCACGAACATCGACGCGCTGGTCAACCTGTCCGGCTCCCCCGTGATTTACGACAACCTCAACGACCAGGGCGAGGATGCCAACCTGTTCATTGGCGCGGACAGCGGCAGCATCATCAACGTGCTCGAGCCGGGCCTCGATGCAGGCGCGAAGATCGGCGTGCGCGCCGCACAGGGCCACCGGGAGATCAACGAGATGTTCGCCATGGCGGACTACGACATGACCGCCAACTTGAACTGCTTCATCAACGATGAATACGGCTACAAGGGCAAGCTCAGGGACGGCAGCCACACCAACGTCATCTGGAACGGCCTGACGCTGAAGATCCTGAAGCAATCGGATGGCCAGGGCGTGGACGAGCGGGATACCTTCACCATTACCATCACTTCCACGGCCATCCGCAGGACGGACTACAGCATCACCGGCACGCCGGACTATGAGATCACGACCACGAAGGGCAACACTCCCGGCACCATCGTACTGCGGGATGTCGCCATCAACAGGGATCTGACCATCTCACCGCTCCCGGTGGGCAGCTATACCATCGAGGAAGCACCCTCCAACTATCAGACGACCTACGCGGCTGTCGAACAGGAGAGTGGGCAGGCGATCGCGCCGGTGAGCGGCGCGTACCCGCTGAACGGCGACTGCGTCGTCACCATCACCGACACTCGCCGGCAGGCGGCGGTCAACCTGAACAAGAACCTGGATGACCGGCTGGTGGGGGACGCGCCCGTTGACTTTGGATTCGCCGTCACCCTGGCCGAGGCGGACGGCACGCCCATCAACGGCTATGTCCTCGCGGAGGGGATCGCCGCCACGGCGAACGGCCGGACGACCTTCACCCTGTCGCCTACGAACGACGAGTCGGCCAAGCTGGAGCTTGTCGCGCCGGTCGGCGCAACCATGACCATCACGGAGACCGTGAACGACGACTACAGCGTCGGGGTCTCCGCCCTTACCATGCCCGCGGAAGGCGCCGGCGAGGCCATTGAGGATGCCGATGCCGCGGACAATATCTTCGCCTTTGACGTGACGGACGACGGGGCGGTTATCACCTTCGACAACGACCGCAAAATGGCCAACTTCGACCTGAGCGTGAAGCTGGTCAACAAGGTGTCCGCGCCGGAGACCTGGAACGTGACCGTCACCCTGGCGGGCGAGGGCGGAGCTGCGAAGGGCTATGATATGTCCGACGACCCCGAGCATCCCATCACCACCGACGACGATGGCAAAGCGGTCATTCCCTTTACCTTTGGCAAGGGCGAAAGTGAGAAGAGCGTTGCCCTGGTCATCCCCATGGGCGCTGATCTGAAGGTGGAGCAGGCCCCGGAGATCCCCGCGCTGGCGTCGCACTATACCACCGTCGCCAGGATCAACGACGGCGAGGTGGCCGATGTCGATATCGGCTCCATCACGCAGGAGCTGCGTTCCATCGCCTTCACCAACACGCGCCCGATGCGCGACATCACCGTAACGAATACCGTCAATGGCTATGCGGGCAACGTGCAGTCCTTCACCTACACCGCCACTGTGACCGGCGAGGGCCCGAATAAAGACTACAACGAAGGCGGCTTTGTGAACGGCGTGATGACCTTCGAGCTGGCCAAGGGCCAGAACAAGGTGCTGTCCGTGCCCAAGGGCGCGCATCTGACGGTGACCGAGACGGAGATCGTCGGCTACGAGACAAAGGTGAAGCATGGCAGCAGCGACCTCGGCGTGACGCTGCAGGACAGCTTTACCGTCACCGATGCCGTGACGGTCGACTTCACCAACAACCAGCTGATCAATATCATCCTGAAGAACGAGACCTCTTCGAATTTTGAGAATATCCGGCTCAGCTTTGGCATTGCAACGGTGATGTACCGCGTCAACGAAGCCGGGACCGGGCAGGACCAGGTGCCCATGAGCGGCAAGAACGCCACCGTGAGCGTCGAAGCGGGAAAGACTGCCGTCCTGGAGGTCAACCACGACATGAGCAAGGTGGACAACGAGCAGACCTATACGGTCACGTTCAACACCCCCAAGAACGGCTATCTCTATACCATCTACAACGAGCCTTCCTACCATGAGTTCGCGGACCCGGCGATCCTGCGCGTCTACAATGTCCAGACCGGCAAGGTGGTAAACGGCAAACTCAGGTACAGCCCCACGGATTCCACCGTCACCTTCACCGCCCAGCCGCTGGTCAGCTATGACGCCAACGGCGGCGTGTGGACGACGGAGATGGAGGGCTACAACGACCGCGACGGCAACCGGCTGGTCTATCAGTATGCCGTCGACAAGGGCGCAAAGGCCCCGCAGCCCAGCCCCGCCCCCGTCTATCCCACGGCGGAGGGCATCGCGTTCCTTGGCTGGACGACGGACAAGACGACAAACGCCATCTATGATTTTGAGAGCGAAGAAAACGCCGTATCGGGCCCCATGACGCTCTACGCCGTTTGGGACAAGCCGCAGCGCGATACGCACGTCGTGACCGTCAAAAACAGCACCGGCGACAGCCTGACCGTCAGCGTTTCGGTGGCTGGCGAGGCCCGTGAGAGCCTTGCCCTTGCAGCAGGCGCATATCAAAACCTGACCGATATTCCCGATGGCGCGCAGCTCGTGCTGACGGCTTCCGCAGCCACCGCCATGGCGACCTCTGACCAGTTCGCGGACGAGGATTCCGCGGTCAACAGCTTCAAAGTCGCCTCTGTCGAGCGGGACGGCACCATTACTTTCACGCCCGGCATCTGCAAGATCACGGACGCTGCCGGGAATACCCTGTACGACAACAACGGCCCTGCCGTGTATACGAAGCTTTCGGACGCCTTCACGGCCTATGCCGGAACGCTGTATACCGATGACGCCCATACTGCCACGGCTACGCCCGCGGCTGTGAAGATGTTGGTGGACGAGTATACCATCCAGCAAGCTGCCGCGCTGGTGTTCCCGAGCAAGACTATGACGCTGACCACTGCCGGCAAGGATGACGCGACCTTCCCCTACGCGGGGCAGAGGGATCGCGCAACCATCTATCGGTATGGCAGCGGAAACAGCAACAGCTGCTTCAACGTGTCCAACGAAGACAGCAATATCACCCTGACCAACATCGTGCTGGATGGCGGCAGCACCAAGGGGCGCAAGGCGGAGACAGCCACCAAGGGCGGCCTGATCAACGTTTCGGACGGCAAGCTGAACATCTCTGCCGGCACGACCCTGCGCAATGTTGAATTCAAGGCCTATAGTGACACCAGCAATGGCCGCGGCGGCGCGATTTACGCCAATAACGGCACTGTGACCGTAAATGCGGGCCTGTTCAGCAATCTCCACGCCAGGGGCGGCGGTGCGATCTATGCCGAGGGCAGCGCCACGCTGAGCGTCACCGGCACAAGCGGAAGCACGCGCTTTGAAAACTGCTTCGCGGAGGCGCATACTAACAATTTGGGCGGACACGGCGGAGCGATTTACTACAGCGGTTCCCACGATCTCAGTATAGACGGTGGCACTCAGTGCGGCGTTTCTGTAGATGCCAACGGCAAAAAAACCCCTCTGAATAACCCCGGTATCGTGTTCGTTGGCTGCGTGGCAAAGGCCAATGGCACTAATAAGGATAATCCCGGCGGTAACGGCGGCGCGATCTATACGACTACGAACAGCAATTATTCAGTAACAATCCGTGGCTGTGGATTTGTCGAATGTAGCTGCAAGGACAACATCAAGGATAACAATGACAAGGGATATGGCGGCGGCGCAGTATCTGGAAGGAATGTCAAAAGCCTGAAAATCGAGTATTGCAGGTTTGAAGCCTGCGATACGCTGATCAGCGGCGGCGCGATCATGGGTCATGTGAAGACCAATGATAGTGGGGTAACGGTTGATAGTGGGGTAACGGTCCAAAACTGCGATTTCGAGAACTGCAGCTGCAAGGGCCAGGGCGGCGCTGTGGCAGTCTATCAGACCGTACCGAGTAATACGAACAGTACAACAAAACTGTTATTCAAGGACAGCATTATCAATAACTGTTCCTCTGGTACGTCCAATGGCAGTGGCGGCGCGATCCAGTGCTACCTGCCCAAGCTGGAGTTTAACAACTGCGACATAAGCAAATGCTGGGCCGGTAAGGAAGGCGGCGCGGTCAACCATTACTTCGGCGATAATTATGCCCAGGTATGGGCCAATTCAACTCTGGATGTTATAAACACCCGCTTCGTGAGCTGCCGCGCGGAGAATCGCTATGATCCCACAGCCTTGCAGCATTATGGCGGTGCGATCAATTCCAAGGCTCAAATCGCCAATGTTCAGAACAGCTACTTTGAAGACTGCGTCTCCTCTATAAGGGAGGGCGGCGCGCTGCACCTCGGCGGACAGGGCAACAACAGCAAAGCCACCATCAGCGGCACCAAGTTTAAGAACTGCATGGCACAGGAAGAGGGCGGCGCCGTGCTCGCTTCCACATATAAACTGGAAATCACGGATTCCTGGTTCTATGGATGCAGCTCGTTCACCGCAATCGGCGGCGCTGTGTGCCACTACCAGAACAGCCGAGGAGATTCGACCCAGGATACCACGACGATCAAAGGCTGCGTGTTCTCTGCGGATCCCAACAATGCGGACGGCGCCAGCTGCAGCGCGGCCAAGAACGGCGGTGCGGTGTGGACGCGCGCCAAGACAGTAACGATCGACGCGACCGTTGAAGGCGGCGAAATCAAGCAGCGCTGCGTATTCGACGGCTGCACGGCCGGACAGAACGGCGGCGCGGTGTATCTGGAATACAAGCAGGCCAATTCGGCTGCGACCATCAAGAACAGCACCATCAACGGTTGCAGCGCGACCGGCAACGGCGGCGCGGTGTATTCGAATTACAGCGCAAACACTTCGTCTGTTACAATCGAAGACTGTAAGATCACTGAAAACCAGGCTGCCTACGGCAGCGCGGTCTTCGCGGTGAACAATGCGAAGGTGATTCTCAAGCAGTCGGAGCAGACGCAGCAGAGCATTGCCGCGGGCATCGGCATCACCGGCAACATCGCCACCAACATCAACGGCGGCGCGATTTCGGCGGGCGGCACTGGCGCAAGGTTGTACTTCGAGGGCGATGTCCAGGTGCAAGACAACACCTGCAGCGAGGATGCCGAAAACCAGCACAACGTCGCGCTCAACCACGACAGCAACGCCGTCATCAATACGCAGAACCTCGGCACCAATGCCAGAATCGGCGTGTATGCGACCGACAGTTCCGGCGTCTTTTCCAGGCACGGCAATGAAGGCGACCCCTTCGGCACCTATGACACACCCAGCGCCAACTACCTGGGCAACTTCTCGAACGACCGGAACAGCCTGCTCTATGGCTACCAGTCGTCCCCGACCGACACCAAAATCTACTGGGGCCAGTATCTGTGCAAGATCACGGACGCGGAAGGCAATACGCTGCAGCGCCCCAACGGCACGCCTGCGGTCTATCAGAGGCTGACCACCGCACTGGGCGAATTTGACCAGATCGAGGGCGAACCTGTCTACATCAAGATGCTGGTGCAGGATTACACCCTCTTCCAGACCAATGCCATCACGAACTTCCCCACGAAGCCCGTGACCCTGACTACGGCGGGGAAGAGTGATGAGCCTTATCCCTATCGGGGCGAGGAAGGCACCGTCTGCACCATTTCGCGCACCAACAGCAACAACCCGCTGTTCAAGCTGAACAACGCAGCCTCCACCTTCAAGCTGGAGAACATCACTCTGGACGGCCGCAGGGACAAGACAGCCAGCAAGGGCGACTACAGGCTGATCGAGGCCGAACATGGCGCTGTCGTCATCAATCCGGGCACGACGCTGCAGTACGGAAGAGTAGAGAGTGGCCACCAGGTCGGCGGGGCGATCTATGCCAAGAATGCAGATGCGCCGGTGACGGTGAATGGCGCCTATGACGCGGAGAAAAATGAAGCTACGGTCAAGTTTATCAACTGCAACGCCGTGATTGATTCAAGCAAGAGGTGCCATGGCGCGGCGATCTATGCGGTAAACCTGACCATCAATAGCGGTGAAAACGATAGCATTGGAGAATACGGCACGTCCATCGTTGACAGCTGCGGCTACACCGGCGGCGCGATTTATTCCAGTGGAGCACAGCTCTTTATCCAGGGCGTAGCGTTCGAGAACTGCTACAGCGCCTCCGAGGGTGGCGCGGTCTATCACAACAACAATTCGACAAGCGCCACGACGACGATCGAGAACTGTGGCTTCGTCAATTGCTATACGATTAACAGCGATCAGTATTCCAACGGCGGCGCGGTCAATTCAAAGGCCGGAAACCTGACGGTGGAGAACTGCGACTTTACGGGATGCTATGCCAAGGGCTGCGGCGGCGCGATCAATCATGGCTCAGATCAGGCCAACAGGGTCAACACGACGATCATCGGCACGACCTTCGACGGCTGCAGAACTTCCGGCACAAACAACTCTTACGGTTATGGCGGCTCGGTCTATACCCGGGCGAAGACGGTTGAAATCACCGACTGCTCTGTGCTCAACAGCACGGCCCATAACTATGGCGGCGCGCTGTATTGTGAAAACGCTGACAATGCGTCCAGGGTGACCATTTCCGGCACCGAGTTCGATAACTGTTCCGTCACCCGCAGCGCGGGCTACGGCGGCGCGATCTACAGCAAGACCAAGGCGCTCACGCTCCAGAACGGCTCAACCCGTCCGACCAGCATCAGTAACTGCGCCGTGAGCATCGCCAACAAGAACGGCTTCAGCGGCGCCGTGTATATGGAGACCGATGACAGCGCTATCACCATCAAGGGCAATACGACCATCACCGGCTGCTATGCCAACCAGGGCGGCGCGATCTACCTGAAGCAGAAGGTGACGCTGAACCTCGAGGACAGCCCTGTCTTCACGAAGAACGGCTATATCTCGCGCGGCGGCGATATTCTCACGTCCCAGAAGGGCGCTTGCATCTACCTCGTCGAGGGCAGTACGCTGAATATCTCCGGCGGCCCGCAGTTCAGCCGCAATATCATCTATGCCGATACGGACGCCAAGAAGGTGACCAACGGCGGCGTCAGGGATCACGCTCGCCAGGATATCTACCTGGCTGGATACGTAAACGCAAACGCCCGGTCCATCTGCATCACCGACGAGCTGACTGACAGCGCCACCAGCATCTGGGTGTGGCCCGAGCAGGGTCTCCACCAGCAGGCCAGCGAACAGTTCGCGATCATAAAGAGTGGTGCTTCGGTCTCCGGCAAGAGCCTGGAGTTGTTCCGCAACGCCCTGGACGACGGCACCACCTTCTGCTCCGACGGTGAGCACCTGGCCGGCGTTCGCCTGCCGAACATGGACCCCAACATGGTCTACTGGAGCAAGATGCACAACGTGTTCTTCCAGAAGATCGACAACAAGGGCGTCGCTGTGCCCGGGGCCGAGTTCAAGCTGTACACCGACAGGGCCTGCACCCAGGAGATCGCTGGGGCAGTGGCGGAGTCCATGGATGGCGAGGACGACAAGGGCAAGGTGGACTTCCCGTCCCTGCCCATCGGCGTGTATTATATGAAGGAGACGGTGACTCCCAATAGCTTCAAGCCCAACAACGCCGTCTACCTGCTCCTCGTCGGCACGCCTTCGCTGACCCACGACAACGATCCGGCGCTGTGGGATGGCGACGGCCCGCTGAACGTGCCCAACGCGCAGACGATGGTGCAGCGCACTACCACCGGCAACGGCATCTTCTTCGGCGTTTACCTGCTGGACGACAACGGCAAGGCCATCCTGACCACCAACCTGGCCAGCGAAGGCGAGGGTATCGTCAACATCCGCAACGACTATACCGCGCGCTTTATGAAGGTCGACGGCAATGGCGCGGTGCTTCCCGGCGCGGGCTTCACCATCTACGCGCCGGAATCGCCGGATGGCGACGGCAACCCGGCGACCTTTGTGGACGGCTATCCCCAGCTGGAGGCCTGGTCCCGCGACGGCGTATACTATCCCGACCCCTTCGTATCCGCCGACGGTACCGCGAAGTTCAAGGATCTGGAGGGCAAGACGCTCAAGAAGGGCGAAGTGTTCCTGAGCGGATTGCCGCTGGGCACCTACTTCCTGAAGGAAGGAACCTATCCCGAGAGAAACGGCAGCAACCGCAGGACCTTCTATGTTGAAAACGACCGCCTCTACAAGCTGGTCATCACGGGTGAGGATGAGTACACCCTGTCCGAGTGGATCAGGGGTAACGAATACGAGACCTATGAAAAACAACAGGACGGCTATTATCACATTGCGAACACGGAGGCCGTCTGCAAGCTGACGGACGACAGCGGAAAGCTGCTGTATGAGATCGGCAGGGACGGTGTGACGCGGCCCGCGGTCTATGCCTCGCTGGAGGAAGGCTTCGCGGCGGCGGAAAGCCATGCACTCGTGACCAAGGCGGGCAGCAGCGTCGCATCGAACGCCGCGCTGAAGCTGCAGGCGCTGAAGGATCTGACCATGACCCCGACGACCTATGACGGCAGCCATCCGCTGACGCTTACCACGGCGGCCAGGACGGCGACGACCGACGACCGGTACGTGTTCGCCACGACCCGCACCAGCGACACCGGCAGGGCGGAGATCAAGCTCAGCGATAGCGGCAGCGCGATGATTACCGTCACAAACGGCGCGGAGCTGACCCTGAACAACATCAACCTCAACGGCCAGAAGAGCGCCGGCATCGCCGCGACCGCGATCCAGGTGACCGACAGCTCGCTGCTGACCATCCGGCAGAACACCCTGATCAAGAGCTTCAATGGCGGCGCAGTGCGCGTGGCGTCCGATTCGACGCTGGATGTGGACGGCGGTTCCGGCCGCACGGCGGTGTTCACCGACAACGAAACCAGCGGGGACGGCGGCGCGATCTACGCGGCCGAAGACGCTGAAATCAAGAAGCTGACCAACGCCCAGTTCACCAACAACAAGGCGGGGGAGAATGGCGGCGCCATCAGCCTCCACCAGCCCGAGGGCAGTGAGCTGGCCATCAGCGGCGTCGTGTTCAGGAACAACACCGCCTCCGGAAACGGCGGCGCGGTGAGCTCCAATGGCAATAGCGCCATCACGCTCACCAATGTCACGGCCAGCGGCAACACGGCCAGCGGCAACACGGCCACCGGCAACGGCGGCGGCATCTGCGCCGAGGGCGACGTGACCCTGACCAGCGGCACCATCAGCAACAACACGGCTACCGGCGACGGCGGCGGCATCTGGGTCGGCGGCGACCTGGCCGTGACCGGCGGCACCCTCACCGGCAACAGGGCGGACAATGGCGGCGCGGTCTATCTGGACGGCGGCGACATGACCTTCAAAGCCGGCACGATGACCAACAATACAGCCAGCGAGAACGGCGGCGCGGTGTACGCGGCGACCGGCGCAAGCGTGACCATGACCGGCGGCGCCATCGCCGGCAACAAGGCGGTCAGCGGCGCGGGCGTCTACCTGGCGGATGGCGTCGGCATGACCATGTCTGGCGGCAGCGTGTCCGGCAACACCGCCAGCGGGGCAGAGGGCGGCGCGATCAACGTCGGCGGAGCGAACGCCCGCATCAGCTTCTCCGGCAATCCGTTCGTCTACAACAACGTGGACGCCTCCAGGCAGCAGAAGAACGTGGTGCTCAGCGAGGACAGCAACGAGATCATCCGCGTCACCGGCGCTCTGGCGTCCAGCGCGAAGATCGGCGTCTATGTGCCCAAGACCATCGACACGCTCTTCGACGATCATGGCGCGCGTGGCACGCGCTTCGGCACCGTGGACGATCCCAACGTGACCGACCTGCGCGCGTTCATCAACGACCAGGACGATAAGACCTTCGCGATCAACGTGACTACCGACGGCGGAGAGCAGGAGATGGAGTGGTTCCTGTTCCTCGCCCGCGTATCGGGTGATGGCGGCAAGACCTGGACCTACCACGACAAGCTGGTGGACAGCGTCACCTATACCCGCAACGGCGATTCAATCCACCGCGGCGCGTTCAACCAGGCCAACCAGCTTACGGGTAACGTGATCGTCGAGACCCTGCTCGAGACCCACGACCGCTATACCCTGCAGGAGGAGGTCCGGCTGGAGAAGTCCAGGACGCTGACGCTGCGCACCACCACGGACAGCGAGTTTACCGGCGGCGCGAGCAATTTCACCACTACCATTTCCCGCGGGTTCACCACCAGCGGCAGCATGTTCGCGGCGACAGCCGGCACTTTCGAGGTGGATAGCATCATCCTCGACGGCTCGAAGGCGGGGGACGCGGCGCAGCAGGGCGGCATCATCGCCGTCGGGAACCCGGATTCGACAGGCACGGTGACGCTGACCGTCCATAACGCCGAGCTGAAAAACGGCAAGGCGCGCGACGGCGGCGCGATCTACGGCTATGAAGGCGCGGCCGTCAACCTCACCGGCAGCACGCGCGTCCACGACTGTGAAGCCAGCCAAAACGGCGGCGCGGTCTATGTGGAGGACGGCGCCAGCATGACCATGTCCGGCACCGCGGCCATCACCGGCAACAACGCCGCGAACGGCGGCGCGGTCGGCGTGGGCGGCGATACCTCCCGACTGGTGTTCTCCAGCGCGGCGAAGGTGTCCGGGAACACGATGGGGACGGGCGAAGACGCCGTCGACAGCAACGTGTACCTGAACTTCAATACCAACGCCATCATCGCCGCGAAGGACCTCAACAGGAACGCCGACATCGGCGTGTACGTCACGGGCGACGACACCACCGAGCCCTTCGTCACCCGCGGCGGCGCGATGGACGTGTTCGGCGTCTATGAGGGCGCGACCACGGGCCTTAGGACGTTTGTCAACGACCGCATCGGCCTGAGGGGCAAGGCCAAGGGCTCAAGCGAGGTCATGTGGGAGCAGGTCATCTCTGTCGAGGTGCGCTATGTGCACGGGCTCCAGAGCCTTACCAACGTGCCCACCAGCTCCACGCTCATGTACTCAAACGACAGCTACAGCCTGCCGGCGGACCAGAACCCGATCGATACGATCGTGGCTGACCTGATGGAGCAGTACGGCGCGGAGTATGAGGGCAAGACGGACACCATGATCTTCTGGCGGGCGTTCGACGCAGTGGATACCAACGCCGGCAGCTATGTCGAGTCGGTCGAGCTGGATTCCATCAACGGATATGTGGATCCTGGCAAATGGAAGTTCTGCAAGCCGAACAATAATTTCAGCAAGGCGGATGGCACCAAGCTGGTGATCTACTACACCGAGCCGGCCTACCTGACCATCATCAACAACACCACCCACAAGCTCGTCGAGAACAACAACATGATGGTGCACGGGATGCGGGTGTATAACGGCTACGGCTATATCGTGGAGATCGGCGACGACGGCACGCTGACCTATACGGACATGCCCAGCAACTCTGCGCTCAACCTGGAAAGCGGCGAATCCATCACGCTGATGTTCCCCGGCGGCTGCGGGGCGGCCTACTCCTTCAACGGCGGCTTCCAGAACGTCGACAACACCACGACGATCGGTTGCTCGCGTACGGGAGAATCAGATATCACGCTCTCCGGGTCGACCGGCAGCATCGGCAACATCTACAACTTTACCCTGCCTGGCAATTTGAGCGAAGAAGCCGGGCTTGACGCCACGGGCACGGCCGGCCGGACCACCATCGTGTTTGGCGAGAGGCTGTCGCTGACCATCGAGAAGAAGTGGATGAATGGCAGCACCGAGACCACGGGCACCTCAGCCACCTTCGATATCCACCGCTATTCCATGGTCGACGACGGCACGATCCACATCATGGTCATGGCGAAGCCCTACGGCTCTGAGGACAACACCGTGGTAGCGGAGCGCTTCCTGAAGGAAGAGAATTTCCCGGTTACCATGGTTTACGCGTGCAGCGAAAGGAGTACCTGGATAAATATCACGCGCAACGGCCAATACATGGTTACCACCGACGGCCAGGCAAAGGTGGAAATCACCATGGAAATGCTGGGCGGAAGCGACGTCAGGGAAGTGGAGCTCTACCCGATGAACCTGGCTGGCGGCGAATGCATCGGCGCGACCTTCAACAAGGGCAGCGCGACGCGTGCGCCGGGCACCCTGACGTATGACGGCGTGGTCCAGACCATCACCCTTCCCGGAAGCGGCGATCACCCCTGGAGCGAAACCATTAGCCTGGATGTGAAGGACGTCAAGACGGGCAAGATCTACGGCTACTACGTGGAGGAGACCGCGCATCTGCCCGCGGATTACAGCGAGGTCACCTACAGCGGCCACAGCGATGTCAACGACCTGCTGACCTCGACCGGCACCGTCACGGTGACGAACTCGGTCGCCGGCGGGGATGTCAGCTTCGTCAAGATCGACGGCTATGGCGAGCCGCTGGACGGTGCCGAGTTCACGCTCTATTCCGACGTTTCCATGGCCGATGACAAGATCGTGGCGACCTGCAAGTCCGCGGACGGCACGACCGATGGCGCCAACGCTCTCACCTACATGGAAGAGGAGACCGCGAAGCCCTATCCCAAGGGCACGGTGCTGTTCCAGACGGTGACGGCGGGCACCTACTACATGAAGGAGACCGCTGTGCCGGCGGGCTATGAGGGCAACACGGACGAAAAGACCGTCGTCTATCGCATGACGATTGACGACGATGGCGCGATGCTGCTCGAGCGCAAGCTGGCAACGGAAGCGGAGGCCCTGTACAAGGAAGTGCCCAAGGTGGAGACCAGGGCGGCAGAGCCGGCCACCGAGACCACGCCCGCTGTGCCGGCGGAGTATGAGTATCGGGTGATGAACGCCTCCGCCAACAGCCGCAAGGTGATCCTGAAGAAGACCGACACCGACAGCGTGCCGCTGCAGGGCGCGCGCTTCAAGGTGCTTCGCGCGGACCTCACCGAGATCGTCAACGGCGATTACACGGAGGGCGACATGGGCTACTATGTGTCCCAGGCCAACGGCGTCTACTTCATCGACACCCTGCCCTTTGGCAAGTACTACATCCACGAGATCTACAAGGGCGGCGGCACCGCGAACGTGTGGTACACGCTGACCGTCGGTCAACCAAGCGGCCTGCGGCGCTCCCGGCGAGCGCCGCAGGCCATCCAGCTGACATGACGGTATGGCCTTTCCGCCAGCGTCACAGCCAGCATCGGCATGGGGGAGCATCGCTTGGATGGTTCCTTGCGCCCTCTATGCAAACCGCAAAAAACTGTTGCGATATATGGGGTTTTGTGGTATCATGCAATAAGGGTTCTTATGCCCATTGAGCTTGAAAAAGGCTGAACAATCGTGCGAGAGGGAGGTGACGGGCCCTATGAAGAATCTGAAGCGGAAGCTGCGCTCCAACCGTGGCGCGTCCATCACCTTCGCGCTGCTGATCTTCCTGGTCTGCGCCATCGTCAGCGGCGTGGTCATCGTGGCGGCCAGCACTGCCGGCGGCCGCATGAGCGGCATGAAGGAGACCGACCAGCGCTATTTCGCGGCAACCGCCGCGGCGCACGTGTTGCAGGAGATATTTGATGGGCAAACAGTGGTTATCACTTATAACAAGATTGGCGACACTTACACGTTGGTCAGCGCAGTAAATAGTGATGGCTCTGCTATTACCGACGACATTTTAAAGAACGCCAGTTGGGCGGTAGTCACTGACGCAAATTACGAGAAGAAGTCCTGGCCTGCTGCCAACGTGGTGTCGGATACGGAGGCTTATACATGTACCGTCGAACAGCAACCTACAAAAGGTACGCTGGAATTCATCATAAGTGCTGTAGGTGGATCGAATCTTAATAAGGGGACGTATACATTGGATATTCTGTTTACGCCAAACCTGAAAAGACCAGAAACAGGAAAAAGCCTTTCTAATGTAAAAGCAATCGTCACATGGTCGCTGAACAGCCTCTCCAGGGGACAGGCAAGTCAGAAAACAGGAGGCTGATGAAGCAATGATGAATAGAATCAAGGCCAAGCTGCGCGGCAGGGCGGGGGAATCCATCGCTGAGACGCTGATCGCCACGCTGATCGCCGCGCTGGCGCTGGTGATGCTGGCGGGGGCCGTCGCTTCCGCCGCGCGAATCGTCACCACCAGCCGGAAGGCGATAGAGGAGTATCAGAACGAGATCTATGATCCCATTAATGGCTTGGAAAAACAATGGATAACTATTATGGAGAATACCCTGAAATGACAATGCAATTTGCAATGCATGCATTCCCTTAACAGCGAGGTGAAGCACCATGAAAGCCAGGGAAAAACTGAATAGCCGGGCCGGCTTCACGCTGGCGGAGACGCTGCTGGCGGTGCTGATCCTGCTGCTGGTTTCTACGATCGTGGCGACGGGCATGCCCGTGGCGCGTACGGCCTATGAAAAGGTGGTGCTGACCAGCAATGCCGAGACGCTGCTCACCACGGCGATCTCCACGCTTCGCAACGAGCTGGGCACGGCCTGGAAGGTGGAACAGCCGTCTGCCAATGTCGTGGTTTACTTCAGCGCCTCAACCGGCACGCGCTCCAAGCTGTACATCGACGGCGGGACCGTCAAACTTCTCGACTTCGCCGAGGCAACCAGCCTGGATGCCCTGCTGGGTGACGATCAGAACAAAGCTGCGACCACGGCACGTGACCTGGTGTTCCAGTCCGACATCGACCGGCTGGGAAAGCTGTCGCTGAAGGCCGGGAGCATCACGCTGGACAAGAGCGCCAAAACGGTGTCGATCAGCGGCCTGAAGGTGTTCAGCGCCAGCAACGCCGAATTGGCGTCGCTGGATTCGCTGGTGATCGACGTGTTTTCCTGCGAAGATGCCTGAACTGCGCATAAATGATCGAATTCGACCGGACAATGGCGGTGTATATATGAAGAAAAAGAACAATCGACGCGGCTTTACCATGGCTGAGCTGCTGGTCGTGGTGGCGATCATCGTCATCCTGACCGGCGTCAGCTTTGTTGCCGTGCAGGCCCACCAGAGAAACCTGGCCCAGCTGGAGGCGGACACCGTCGCCAAGGAGATCTTCTTTGCCGCGCAGAACCACCTGACCATGGCCGAGGGCCAGGGCTACCTGAGCGATATCATCGACTACGGCACGCCCACCAGCTACACCAGCGGCGATACCACCATCACCGAAAACGTGTACTATGTCACGATGAACACACCGGGTTCCTTCCCGGCCAACAGCATCCTGAACCAGATGCTGCCCTTCGGTTCCATCGACGACACCGTCCGCTCGGCGGGCAACTATGTCATCCGCTACCAGTCCAAGCCCGCGCGGGTGCTGGACGTGTGGTATGGCCGTCGCACCAACGAGCTGTACGCGGGCCGTTACGACGCCGACCCCTGCTTGATCAGCATCGAAGACCTCGCCAGCCACAAATACGACAGCAAAGTCATTGGCTGGTACGGCGGCGACGAAGCCCTGGAGGGCGGCGCGATCCTGAACGCGCCCTATATCGAGGTGGAGAACGCCGAACGGCTCACCGTGCGCATCAAGACGGTGGACGTCAACAAGGACGCGGAGGGCAATGAGATCAAGGATGCCGAAGGCAACGCCATTGCCGTCACCGTCAAGCTGATCATCCGGGGCAAGACCAGCGGGGCCATGGCGGCCATTCCCGTGCTGCCCGACCAGAACCAGCGCGTGAAGGCATCGACGACCGATGGCTTCGATTACGACATCATACTGGACGACATCACCATGGCCTATGACACCGGCCGCATGGATGGCGGCCACTTCGCGGACATTACCACCGACATGGCCTCCACGACCAGCACCACGGTGCCGGCCATCGACGTGCTGGCGGGCACGGCCTTCATCCCCGGCGAAAACATCACCGTGCAGGCCGTGGCCTTCAGCAACACCGCCCTGGCCAGCATCGACTACAGCAACGAGTGGACCACCAACAGCCTGTTCGCCGATGCTGTGGATGCGGACGAGGAGAACCTGGGTTCAACGGATTCGGAGGCCGGTCCAAGAAAGGCTTTGATCTCCAACATGCGCCACCTGGCCAACCTGGACAGGATGATCTCCGGCGTGAATACGGTGAACACCGGCAAGCTTACGATCATCACAGCGCAGCAGACCGCCGACTTAATCTGGTCAAGCAAAACTAAAAATCCAGATGCCTTCACTGAAGCCATCCAGAACGCCTGCGTCTACAAGAAGGGCGAGTCCACCCACACGGACGAGGGCTGCTGGCTGCCGCTGAACATCGACTACGATCTGATCTACGAGGGCGCGGAGCCCGGCGACACGGACGCCGCGGACGATGCGGACAAGGTCGCCCGGAGCCACAGCATCACCGGCGTGAAGGTTTCCGCGAAGGACGGCAACCCGGCTGGCCTGTTCGGCACGGTGGCGGCGGATGTGACGATCCGCAACCTGGAGCTGATCGACTTCGACATCACCGCTGCCTCCGGCAACGCTGGCGCGCTGGCGGGCACGCTGTCGAACCCAGACGGTGCGAAGGTGTCGGTTGAAAACGTGCTTGCCCGGAATACAGACAGCTTCGACAAACTCGAAACTGCCACGGTGAAATCCGGCTCCGGCGCGGCGGGCGGTCTGATCGGCAAGATGACCGGCGCGGACGTGGCGAAATGCGCCGCGGCCCTGGTGGTCGAGAGCACCAATGGCAATGCCGGCGGCCTGGTGGGCGAGAGCAACGGCGGCAAGATCGAATCCAGCTATTCCGGCGGCCACACCAACGCCCACAGCTACTACAAGAACGGCGCGGCGATTTACAACGTCACCGCCGGTGGGTACGCGGGCGGCCTGGTGGGCAATGCGGGCGGCACGAACATCGATTATTGCTATTCCACCTGTTCCGCCTCCGGTGACACTGCGGGCGGCCTGGTGGGCAGGACGGAGGGCCTCGTGCAAAACAGCTATGCCACGGGTCTTGTGAACGGCAATAACGCCGGTGCTTTCGCGGGCTATGTGCTCTCCAACAAGCAGCCGGTGAACTGCCGGTACCTGGAGATCATCAACGAGATCACGACCGGCGGCGCGGTCAACTATCTGCCGCCTGTGCCAGACTGGTCGCCGTCGGACGAGACGGTTGTCCCCACCGGCTCCGTGAAGCTGACGGGCGTCAGCCGCGGGGACTACAGTGCCGCCAGCTACGCCGTTTTCTCCGGCGAGAAGACGGACTGGAAGGATGCCATCGTCTACGATGACACCCTGAAGGAGATCTTCTACGCGGGGAGCGACGGCGAAAAGCAGCCGAAGTACAACTTCAATACCGTGGAGCGGCTGGGGGACGACACCGTCATCGCAGAGGCGGACGAGACCGACCCGGTGGACTTCGTCGCCATCCACTACGGCGACTGGCCCGCGCCGGAGACCCTGGTCGTGAACGAGTAACGCAAACCAACCCGGAGATACCGAAATTGACGCAGAAACAGAGGGATGGACTTTGGCAATCATAGGCAATAACGGGAAAAAACCGGCAGGCAAGGGATACCTGCGCCTGGGCGATCTGCTGATCTCTGCGGGCCTCATCAACGAGGAACAGCTGGAAGAGGGCCTGCGGCTGCAAAAGGGCAGCGGCAAGCGCCTGGGCACGGTGCTTCAGGAGAACGGCATCATCACCGAGACCGACCTGATCGAGGCGCTGCAGATGCAGCTGGGCATCGAGTTCATCGACCTGAGCAAGGTGAATATCCCCACGGAGCTCGTTCAGATGGTGCCCAAGAACATCGCCAAGCAGTATCAAGTGGTGCCGGTGCGCCTGAACCGGGACGAGCTGTACATCGCCATGAGCGACCCGCTGAACTTCTATGCCATCGAGGAAGTCCGAAAGGCCGCCCGGCGCAAGATCGTGCCCATGGTGGCCATGTCCGCCGCCGTGGAGCGGGCCATCCAAGTGCTCTACGGCAACGAGGGCGCGGCCAAGGCCATCGAGGAGATGAAGCGCGAGGCCGCCGCCTCCGGTGAGACCACCGTCGCGCTGGACAGCGCCTTCGCCGCCAACCAGGTGGGCGAGGAGAACGTGAACCAGGCCCCGGCCATCCGGCTGGTGAACGCCATCATCGAGCGCGCCGTCACCGAGCGCGCCAGCGATATCCACATGGAGCCCCGGGAGACGGAGTTCTCCGTGCGCATGCGCATCGACGGCCTGCTGCGCGACATCCTAACCGTGCCGCGGGAGCTGCAGGCCGCCGTCACCAGCCGCGTGAAGGTCATGTCCGGCCTGGACATCACCGAGCGCCGCGTGCCCCAGGACGGCCGCTTCAACGTGAAGGTGCGCGACAAGGACATCGACCTGCGTATCTCCACGCTGCCCACCGTCTACGGCGAAAAGATCGTGGCCCGACTGCTGGACAAGTCCGGCCGGAAGCTGAGCCGCGATTCCATCGGCCTGACCGGCGACGATTTGGAGAAGTACCTGCGCCTGGTGAAGATCAAGAACGGCGTGATACTGATCGTCGGCCCCACCGGTTCCGGTAAGTCCACCACCATGTACACCATGATCGGCGATATGAACACCCGCGAGGTGAACCTGGTCACCCTGGAGGACCCGGTGGAGTACAACATCGACGGCGTCAACCAGGTGCAGATCAACGAGAAGGTGGGCATGACGTTTGCCAGCGGCCTGCGCTCCATACTGCGCCAGGACCCGGACATCATCGCCGTGGGCGAGATCCGCGACGGCGAGACGGCGGAGATCGCCATGCGCTCGGCCATCACCGGCCACGTGGTGCTTTCCACCCTGCACGCCAACGACGCGCTGGGCACGGTGGAGCGCCTGATCGACATGGGCGTGGAGCCGTACCTGGTGGCCAGCGCCCTGAAGGGCGTGTTCAGCCAGAGGCTGGTGCGCCGCATCTGCCCCAACTGCCGCCAGGCCTATGAGCCCTCGGAAGAGGAGCAGGCCGAGCTGGGCCTGGAATACATGCCCGGGCGCACGTTCTACCGCGGCACCGGCTGCCCCGAGTGCTTCGACACCGGTTATCGCGGCCGTACCGCCGTGTTTGAGATCTTCCCCCTGTCCGTGCAGGTGCGCCGCCTGATCGCCAAGGGTGCCGGGCGCGAAGCCATCGAGGCCATGCTGAAGGCCCCGGGCAGCGACTTTGTCTCCCTGCGGGAGAACGCCATCCGCCTGGTGGAGAACGGCACCACCACGTCCAGCGAGCTGCTGCGCGTGATCTATGAGGATATTTAGGAACGGGAGTACCCGCTGCCACGTCCTTGCGGGGGCGGCGATGCGCCGACCGCCTTCAAACGCTCAAACCAAATTCACCTGAATACAAGGAGACGACAGCCATGACCATGACCATTGAACAGCTTGTCGCCAAGGCGCGAGAAGACCACGCTTCCGATATTCACCTGATCTGTTCTCTGCCACCCAAGTACCGCAAGGACGGCCAGCTGGAGAACATGACGGACACCCCGCTGACCGCCAGCGATTGCTCGGCCTACGCCCGGGAGCTGGCGGGCACGCCAGAGAATTACGACATCTACCTGCAGATCGGTGAGCTGGACGCGGCGGAGACCTACGCCGGCAACCGCTGCCGTATCCACATCTTCCGCCAGCAGGGCCTGCCCTCCGTGGCGCTGCGCCTGCTGTCCGACCGCATCCCCAGGCTGGATACCCTGGGCCTGCCCCCGGCGGCGCTGAAGCTGCCGGATTTGCACAAGGGCATCGTGCTAGTCACCGGCGAGACCGGCTCCGGTAAGTCCACCACGCTGGCGGCGCTGCTGGACTACATCAACCACACCCGCAAGGCCCACATCGTCACGCTGGAGGATCCGGTGGAGTATATCTACACCCCCGACAAGTGCGCCATCAACCAACGCGAGGTGGGCAAGGACACCCTGTCCTTCGCGGCCGGCCTGCGCGCCAGCCTGCGCGAGGACCCGAACGTGATACTGATCGGCGAAATGCGCGACCGAGAGACCATCGAAACCGCCATCACCGCCGCCGAGACCGGCCACCTGGTGTTCGGCACGCTGCACACCGGCAGCGCCTCCGACGCCGTGGACCGCATCGTGCAGGTGTTCCCCGAGGGCATGCAGGTGCAGATCCGCCTGCAGCTGTCCATGTGCCTGCAGGCCGTGCTGACCCAGCAGCTGATCCCGAAGAAGATGGGCGGGCGCGCGCTGGCCTGCGAGATGATGGTGGTCACCGACGCCATCCGCAACCTGATCCGCAACGGCAACACCCCGCAGATCGCCAACGCCATCGCCACCAGCGCGGCCATCGGCGGCCAGACCATGGACCAGGCTCTGGTGCGCCTGGTGCGCGGCGGCCAGATCACCCGAGACATGGCGCTGACCTTCGCCCACGAGCCGGATTATGTGAAGAAGAACGCATAGCGCTGCGCTGTCCATTAAGCGACAAAGGAGATCCGCCCTATGCCCCAATACAAGTATACCGCCGTCACCAAGGACGGAAAGAAGGTCTCCGGCCTGATCGAAGCCTTCAACGAGCTGGACGCCGCCACCAAGGTCAAGGAGTCCTATTCCATCGTGCTCCAGCTGGGCGAGGTGCAGGAAAAGAGCAAGGCCGCGGCCTTCCTCAGCATGGACCTGGGCGGCAACAAGCTGGACGACAAGGCCTTCATGCTGATGTGCCGCCAGTTCTCCGTCATCCTCAAGGCCGGCGTGCCCATTCGCCGCACGGTGGAGCTGATCGCCGACAAGATGACGGACAAGACGCTCAAGCGCATCCTGGAACAGGTGGTCAAGGACGTGGAGGGCGGCCGCTCCCTGGCGGCCAGCTTCGAGGAGCGGGGCGGGAAGATCCTGCCCGTCACCTTCCTGGAGACCGTGCGCGCCGGCGAGGAAGCCGGCAGCCTGGACACCGCCTTTGAATCCGTCAGCGAGCACTATGCCAAGCAGAGCAAGATGAAGGGCAAGGTGCGCGGCGCGCTGATTTATCCGGCTTTCGTGCTGGTGGTGGCCATCGTGGTGGTCATCGTGCTGATGGTGAAGGTGGTGCCCACGTTCACCGCCATCTTCGACAGCTATGACGCCGAGCTGCCCGTACCCACCCAGATCCTGATCGCCATGTCCAACTTCTTCAGCCACAACTGGATGATCCTGGCGGCGGTGGCGGCGGCCATCGTGCTGGGCTTCAAGCTCTATGGCAACACCGAGGCCGGGCGCATCAACCTGGCCAAGCTGCAGCTGAGGCTGCCCGTGCTGGGCAACATCGCGGTGCTGAATGCCGCCAGCCAGTTTGCCAACACCATGGCCATGATGATGGGCGCGGGCCTGCCGATGACCAAGGCCGTCACCATCACCAGCCGCGTGCTGGACAACTATTTCGTCAGCCAGCAGGTGGGCAAGATCACCTCCCGCCTGGAGGAGGGCTATACCCTGGGCCACAGCATGCGGGAGGCCGACTGCCTGCCGGACATCCTGGTGGACATGACTGCCGTGGGCGAGGAGAGCGGCGAGCTGGAGCAGACGCTGGGCATGACCGCCGACTACTACGATACCGAGCTGGAGCAGGCCACCGCCTCGGCCCTGGCCAAGCTGGAGCCCACGGTGCTGGTGTTCCTGGCGGGCTTCGCCGGGTTCATCGTCATCGCCATCTACATGGCCATGTTCGGCATGTACGCCGCGATGTGATCGCCGGGGTGATGAACGCTATGAACAAGTTGCGCGCACGCCGGGGCGGCATTCCCCGGGTGATGGCGGTGCTGCTGGCGCTGATCGCCGTGATGCTGGTGATCATCGCCCTTCCCAGCCTCCAGAGTTTTTCGGAGCGGAGCCAGAGGATCGCCTGCGAACAGGCGCTGGCCTCCGCGCGGGACGGGCTGATCATCGAGTATTTCAACACCTTCCAGGCCGGCTCCACCCAGGACGCCATGAACACCCTGGACGTGGTGATGCCCGCCCGGCCCAACATCTGCCCCTCCGGCGGCACGGTGTACCTGGTGCGCGGGGCCAACGGCATCTTCGAGCCCGTCTGCGGCCTGCACGCCCCGGATGAAAAGCAGCGCTGCCGGCTGAACGCCAGCCGGGCCAGGGAGCTGCTGGAGAGCAGCCTCACCAAGGCGAAGAAGAAGAGCGCCGAGGCGCCGCAGAGCGTGCAGATCGCCCTGAACGGCCAACTGCTGGACTGCGCCCTGGTGGACAAGGCCGTGCGCCTGCGCCGGGGCACCGCCACCTCCAACGACTATGAGGGCATCGTGGCCTTCTATGGCGTCGCGGGGGAGGGCGATTTTCCGGTCAAGGGCGTGAAGGCGGGCGAGCTTTACTACTTCATCTACGCCGACGAGGATCACTGCGCCATTTGGCGGGCGGACGACGGCTGGACGGGCGACGCCTACCAATATTGACGAAATACGTAAACAAATTAACAATTTTGCAAAAAGAACAGACCGTTGTGCTCCAAACCCTTGACACACGGCCTGTTTTGGTATAAAGTATTGATGGCGTAATAGCGCCTCAGGAAGGCCGAAGGAGGGGATGGATGTGTCCATCTACGAATATCGGCCGATGCTGTTTTTCTTCGTGATCGTCGCGGCCTGCCTTGGCGCGGTGATGGGCTCCTTCCTGAACTGTGCGGCCTTCCGCATCGTTCGCGGAGAGAGCTTCCTCAGGGGCCACAGTCGCTGTCCCGCCTGTGGGCACGAGCTCACGGCCCTGGAGCTGATACCGGTGCTCAGCTGGGTGCTCCAGCGGGGCAAATGCCGCGCCTGCGGGGCGAAGGTGTCCGTGCGCTATCCGCTGACGGAGCTGGGCTTCGCGCTGGCGACGGTGCTGTGCCTTTTGAGGTTCGACCTGACGGTGCTGTGCCTTCGGAACTACGTGTTCCTGTGCTGCCTGTTCCTTTTGACGCTCACCGACCTGGAGGATATGACCATCCCCGACGGCTGCCACATCGCGGCGGTGCTTTCGTGGCTGGCGGCCCTGCCGTTCCTGTTCACGGGATGGGGGGACGTGCTGCGCTCCGCGCTGTCGGCGGTGATCTTCGGCGGGGGGCTGCTGGGCATCTCGCTGGTCATGGACAAGGTGCTGGGCCGGGACTCCCTGGGCGGCGGCGACATCAAGCTGTTCGCCGTGGTGGGATTGTACCTGGGCATCGTGGGCACGCTGTTTTCACTGCTGGCGGCCTGCGTGCTGGGCCTTATGATGAACGCGACCATGAAGCGTCGGGACGGCGATCGGGCGTTTCCGTTCGGCCCGGCCATCGCGCTGTCCGCGGCGCTGATGCTGCTGTACGGCGAGCCGCTGGTGAAGTGGTATCAGGGATTGCTGAATATATAGAGGGTATTTGAATGGCAAAGACGATAATGGGTGTCGATATCGGGCACGACCAGCTGAAGCTGGCGCTGGTGCGGGGTCAGCAGGTCATCAAGACCGCCTCCGCGCCCATGCCGGAGAACCTGCTCAAGGAGGGCCGCATCGCCAGCCGTGAGAGCATGGGCGAGCTGATCAAGGCCACCATGAAGGCCGGCGGGATCCGCGCGGGCCGCGCCGCCGTGGTGCTGCCCAATCACGTGGTCTTTGTCAAGAACGTGGAGATGCCCCTGATGAGCATCGAGCAGCTGGAGTACAACCTGCCGTTTGAGTTCAATGACTACATCACCGGCGAGCTGAAGGACTATGTGTTCGACTATGCCGTGGTCTCCGATCCCAAGGCCGCTTCCGGCGAAGGGGAGGGCGGCGAGGCCGCAGCGCCTTCGCTGGAGCTGATGGCGGTGGGCACGCTGCGCGCCGTGCTGGAGGACTGCAAGGAATCCCTGCGCAAGTCGGGCCAGAAGATGGTGCTCTCGGCCCCGGCCATCAGCGCCTACATATCGCTGTTCCGCGCGCTGGGCGACAAGCTGTCCCTGATGACGGACGAGTACTGCGTGCTGGACCTGGGCTTTGAGTCCATCCGCATGTATATGTTCAAGGGCGACAGGCACGTGGCCACCCGCGTGCTGGAGATGGGCATGTCCAACCTGGACAGCGTCCTGGCCGACATTTACGGCGTGGACGTGCACTTGGCGCACACCTACCTGATGAGCAATTTCGAGAACTGCCAGCAGCGCGAGGAGTGCCTGAACGCCTATTCCAACATCGCGGTGGAGCTGATGCGGGCGCTGAACTTCTATCGCTTCTCCAACCCGGACAGCTCTCTGGAGCACATGTGGCTCTGCGGCGGCGGCGCCGTGATCGAGCCCCTGGCCGAGACCATCGGCGACATGCTGAATATCCAGCTGCACGAGGCCTCCGAGCTGGTGCCCGGCGGCGAAAGCGTGCCGGACTGCAACACCTATATCCAGGCCATCGGCATAGCGCTGGGGCTGTAAGCGAATAAATCTCCCTGGAGGTAACGATATTGGCAGCAAAGGGCAAGCCGGCTGGCGGCAAGGTCCTCAAGAAGGGCATTGGCGCGCGCATGCCGGTGAAGCGGTCGATCAACCTGGTGTTGGTCGATGAAAACAAAATAAACCCCGTCAAGGCGGCGCTGGGCATCATCGTGATCATCGCGCTGGCGTTTGCGTTCGGCAAATTCCTGGTGGCGGATCGCCTCGTGGCCATGTCCCAGGCCTCCGGCCGGGTCAGCCAGCTGCAAAAGACGCTGGACGACACGCTGGCGGCCATCGAGGGCTTCGGCGAGGTGGAGGCCACCTATGCCCACTATACTTATGACGACATGAACGCGACGGAGACGGGCCTGGTGGATCGCGCCGAGGTGGTAAACCTGGTCAGCACCATCATCAAGGATCAGGACAACCTGTTCGACATGAAGGCCTATGTCCCGCGGCTGAACAACCTGGTGGAGGAGTTGTCCTCCGGCGGCAATCCCTATCTGTCGCTGAGTGAGTTCCGCCAGAAGGTTTCCGCCCTGGGCTCGGAGATCGTGGCCTATCGCGAGCAGGTGCTCTCCTGGAACGTGCAGGGCAATGTGCTTCAGGTGGAGCTGACCGGCAAGACGCTGGAAAACCTGAACAAGCTGGCCCGCAAGGTGGAGGAGAGCCCCCTGGTGGACACCTGCAGCCTGACCACCGCCAACAAGGACTCCAAGGCCCGCGCGCTGACTTCGCTGGAATCCGGCGTGCGCGGCAAGTTCGTGATCTATCTGGTTCAGCCCGTGGAAGAGGAGGTGGCGGAGCAATGAAAATTTTCAGCCGCGACTTTTCCACCACTGAAAAGGTGCTGATCGTGATCCTGGCGCTGATCCTGCTGGCGCTGGTCTACTATCAATTCGTGGACAAGACGGTGCGCAGCACCATCCAGAACGCCCAGTCCGAGGCCCAGATGCTGGAGACGGAGATCGACGCCGCCCAGATCCGAGCCGCGCGCCTGCGGTCGCTGAAGAACTCCATGGACGAAATGGAGGCCCAGGGCAAGCTGTCCTGGATGGCCAGCTACAACAACAGCAAGCCCGAGGTGCGCTTTTTGAACGACCTGCTGGCCGACACGCTGAGCTACTCCATCGACTTCGCCGACGTCACCCGCACCGGCAACCAGATCCGCCGCAGCTTCAAGCTGAGGTACCAGACCGGCGGTTTCCGCAAGGCGAGGGAGATCGTCGAGGATCTGCTCAAGAGCGAGGACCGCTGCCTGATCAGCGACGTGAAATGCACCATCGAGACCTCCGGCGCCACCACCGTGGAGGCCAACGCCACCTTCTACGAGACCATGGTGGGCGGCGTGGCCGACGCCGGCCTGCCCACGGACACCGCCGCGGTGAACAACTGACGGACGGCGCAGAGACAAACCGCCATTCCTCCAAACGGGGGATGGCGGTTTTTTCGCGCACGCAAGTAATGTTTGCACCCAGTGCCCACTTGTGCTATAATGGTTTGGATGCACTTACCGAGGGAGGCGATGGGCTTGCGGGCGAAGGACGGGCGGCGGACGCTGTGGGTCGTGCTGGCGCTGGCCTGGCCCACGATGCTGGAGCAGCTGCTGCAGGTGGCGGCCCAGTACGTGGATTCCGCCATGGTGGGCCGCCTCGGCGCGGCGGCCACGGCCTCGGTGGGCGCGACGGTGACCATCAACTGGATGGTGGGCAGCACCCTCTCCGCGCTGGGCATCGGCTTCCTGGCCTACATCGCCCGGGAATACGGCGCGGGGCGCTTTGAGAACGCTTCCCGGGCTGTGGCCCAGTCCGTATCGGCGGCGCTGATCGCCGGCCTGGGCTTCACCGCGCTGACCCTGGGGCTGAGCGGACAGATCCCCGGCTGGATGAACGCCGCCCAGGACATCCGCGAGACCGCCTCCCGCTACTTCTTCATCATCTACACGCCCATGCTGCTGCGCGCCGCCACGGTCATCTTCGGCACGGTGCTGCGCGCCTCCGGCGACTCCCGCACGCCCATGAAGGTGAACCTGCTGGTGAACGGCGTGAACGTGGTGCTGAACTACCTGCTGATCTACGAGACCCGGGACGTGACCCTGCTGGGCCTGACGGTGCGCATGCCCGGCGCGGGGCTGGGCGTGATCGGCGCGGCCATCGGCACGGCTGCGGGCTTTGCCGTGGGCGGCGTGGCCATGACGCTGGCGCTGTGGCGGCACCCGCGCATATCGCCGAAGGGCCAGAGCCTGAAGCCGGACTGGACGATCATGAAGCCCTGCCTGAAGGTGGCCCTGCCGGCGGCGCTGCAGCGCTTCGGCACGTCCTTCGGCTACGTGGCCTTTGCCTCGGTGATCAATTCCCTGGGCACGGTGGCCACCGCTGCCCACTCCATCGCCAACACCGCCGAATCCGCGTTCTACATCCCCGCCTACGGCATCCAGACTGCCGCGGCCACCCTGTCCGGCAACGCTGGGGGCATGCGGGACCAGAAGTATATGAAGGCCATCACCCGCACGCTGCTGATCCTGGAGCCGACGCTGATGGCCGTCTCCGGTGCGACGCTGTTCATACTCGCGCCGAGGATGATGGCCATGTTCACCCCCGACCAACAGGTCATCCGCCTGGGCAGCACGGTGCTGCGCATGGTGGCGGTCACCGAGCCGCTGTACGGCATCGCCGTGGTGCTGGAGGGCATCTTCATGGGCGTGGGCGACACGATGTATGCCTTCGTGTGCAACATCGTGGGCATGTGGGGCCTGCGGGTGCTGGGCACGGTCGTCCTCGTGCACGGCTTCGGACTGGGCCTCACCGCCGCCTGGGGCGCGATGATCGCACACAACATCCTGCTCTGTGCGCTGTTTGCCATCCACTATAAGAACGGCAAGTGGAACCCGATCCTGTCGGGGGAGAAGTTTTAGCGGACAGAATACATCGGCCCGGACGCCAAGCGTCCGGGCCTTTATCGGATAAACCGTCATCTGTCAGAACCTGCCGAATCCCCGGCCGGGGCCGCCAAAGCCGCCCATCGGGGGCCGGTGCGGTCCAAAGCCGCCCATCGGCGGGCGGCGCCACATGCCGCCCCACATGCCCCAGGGGCGATACCACATGCCCCAGGGCCGCCACGGGCGAAGCATCGCCCGAAAGACGAAAAACATTATCATAAGCGTGAACATGGTTCCACCTCCCTTGTGGGTTCAGTATAGCAGAAATCGCTTGAATGAAGATTGAAAACCTCCGCCGCCGCCTGCCGTGCATGCGCCCATGTCGCGGCAGCGATTGTCAGCCGATATTGTCGGCCGGCAGCTGCCTGAGCACGTCCTCCACCTGGCGGCAGGCGCGATCCAGCTGCGAGCGGGCCTCGTTGATGCGCTGCTGCACCAGGAAGTCGGCCAGGAAGCCGTCGAAGAAGAAGTCTGCGAAGGTCAGGAAGCCGTCGATGCGCACGTCCGGCAGGTTCACGTCCTTCAGCTCCCGGCAGAAGTCCTCCAGGTCGTACTGTGCCTGCTCCACATAGTGCTGGGCGTCGTCCACCTTGCTGTGCTTGATGAGGGACGAGATCAACCCGCCGCCCAGCATGTCCATGATGCCCCAGCCCCTGGCGCTGTCCAGCGCCTTTTCCGCCCTGCGCAGGCTGTTCAGCGCCCGAATGCCGGCTGCGCGCGCCTCGCGCACCTCCCGTGCCATATCCGCGTTCATCATCTGAAACACTCCTTTCGTTGCTGCCGATATAAGAAAAGACCTATATCGTGATCGCTCACAATATAAGTCTTGCCGTCTCACCCGCACCGGATGCTTTCGCATCGTATTGACGGTTGCGGAACCGCGCTTTCGCGTTCGGCTACTCCCTCGTATTGAGTGATTGCATTATACCACTTTGGCGGGGAAGGTCAATGCTTCGCGTACGAAAACCGCAGTTTTCCGCACGAAATGTCGCTTTGGGGGATTCACGGGGCTGTCTCAAAATGAGACAGCCCCTGGTTATAATTGCTGATGGCAGAAATGATTTGCGCGACGCGCATGATTTCTCGCTGCGCTCCATGATTTGCACTGGCGGTGCTGCGCCTCAAATCTCTTGTAATCTTGCGTTTCTTCCCTTCAAGGGGAAAACAGGGGGCAGATCGGCGAAGCTGACCTGCCCCTTACTTGCGGGATTGGATTTCTCTTACTACCTACTTGGTCGCTCCGCACGTCGAGCACTTGTGCCCGGTCACAACCTGTTCGGTATGTGTCACGGCATCGTGATGCACTACGTGGGTGACGGGGTCATGGTGAACGACGTGGGTTTTTGCCGGGATGTTGACAGTCTCGGTCCAGGCTTTCTTGTCCACGACCCATTTGTTCTCGGTCCAGCCAGCCTTGTCTTCGACCCACACATTTTCTTCGTGGGTTTCGGCCGGATGCTGGACGGTCTCGTATTCGCCCGTGAAGTAGTTCTCCCAGACACCCTCTTCCGGATGTTCGATCCATTCGGAGGGGTCGAGGTCGACTTCGTAGGAGCAAATGCTGTATCCATCGTGTCGTCCGTGGTAATCTCCATCGCCTTTGGGAGGATTGCCGTAAGCATCTTCAATGGCTTTCTTGGCTTCGGGTGTGGCATCCCAGAAACCATTATAATAATTTGATACTTGAATGTTACGCTGGGAGTGTGCGTCCCACTCGTCATAGGTCTTGAACATCTTCCCGCAGTAGCACTTGACACCTTCCACTAACTTCGTCTTTTCCGTCCAGGCCTCCTGGGTCACGACCCAGCGATCCTTGTAGACGGGAACCTGTTCGACCCAGGCTTCCTTGTCGGTTACGGTCTTGGTCTCGTAGTGACCTTCGGCCTTGTGTTCGACCTGCTCGTAGTGGCCCTCTTCCGGATGGTTGACGGTCTGGGTGGTGGCAGGAGTGTCCACGACGGTTTCATCCCATGCGGGAGTGTCGACGACGGTCTCGTCCCAGGCGGGAGTGTCCACTACAGTGTTGGTGGTATAGATGGGCTCCCAGGCGTGCTGGTGCTCGCTCGCGCTGACGACCTTGATCTTGACCTTGGCAGACTTCTTGCCCACCTTGGCCGTGATCGTGACCGTGCCCTTCTTCTTGGGGGTGACGACGCCACCGTTGACCGTGGCAACCTTCTTGTTGCTGGTCTTCCATGTGACGTTGCCCACGGCGGTAGAGGGCTGGAGCGTGGCGGTGAGCGTGAGGGTCTCGTTCATCGGGAGCTTGACGGTGCCGGAGCGGTTGAGGCTGATGCCCGTGGGTTTGTTCGGGTTCACCACGGTGATGGTGATGGTTGCCTTCTTCTTACCGGCGGTTACGGTGATCTTGGCCTTGCCCTCGGCCTTGGCCGTGACGACGCCGTTCCCGTCTACGGTAGCGACCTTGGTCTTGCTGGACTTCCACTTGAGAGTTGCCCTGGCAGTCGAGGGCTTGAGCACAGCGCCCAGCTGGAGGGTACCTCCCAGGTTCAGCTTCGCGGACTTGCCCTGACTGATGGATACTCCAGTGGGCTTATAGGGGTCTACGACCTTGATCTTCACCTTGGCGGTCTTCTTGCCTGCCTTGGCGGTGATGGTGGCCGTGCCGGTCTTCTTGGCGGTGACCAGCCCGGTCTTGCTCACGGTGGCAATCTTCTTCGATGACGACTTCCACGTCACCTTCTTATTCGGCGTGACCGTGGCCGTCAGCTGGAGCGTGTCGCCCTTATTGAGCGTGACGGTGCCGGAGTGGGAGAGCGTGATGACCGTCTTGGCCTTGCCTGCCTTGGGCGCGTCCTCCGCCAGGGCGGGCACGGTCAGCGTGGCGAGGGCCAGAGCCAGCGCCAGCAGGAAGGCAAACAGTTTCTTCATGGGTATTCCTCCTTCTATGTTGATGTAATTATCTTCTATCAGACATTATAAGTCATGCAGACACAAAAATCAAGTCTTAATGAGAGATATGTTTTTATGTCCTGCAATACAATGTTTGTAGGGGTGAGACAATGGATGCGGTATTTGTTCAACGGCGCATTACGGAGTTGCGGATGCAAAAGGGCATCTCGGAACTGAAAATGTCCCGTGACCTGGGCCACAGCGACGGCTATATCCATCATATCGTTGCGGGGCGTTCCATGCCGTCATTGACGGAGTTTTTTTACATCTGCGATTACCTGGATGTATCGCCCTCTGCGTTTTTCGCGGGTGACGGGGAAGGGAATCTGCTTGCGCAGATGATTACAGCCGAAATACAGGATATGCCGGAGGATGAGTTGAAGCTGTTGCTACAGCTGATACACAAGATAAAAACATGACGCCCGCGCCGATTGACGCGGGCTTGTCGTTACAGTAGTTCCTGTTCTTTCGCTTTGTCGTGGAAGTCGCCGATCTGTTCCTGCGTGGGGTAACCAGGCCATTTCATGCGCGGTCAGGCGCAATTCAAAGGGGCTGTCTCATCCAGAGACAGCCCCTTTGCCTTACGCGCTCGCGCCCTCCTCCCAGGCCCGCTTCTCGCCCTCCTCGCGGAACTGGTTGGCGTACAGGGTGTAGTAGTAGCCCCTCTGGCCCAGCAGTTCGGCGTGGGTGCCGCGCTCGATGATCTTGCCGCCCTTGATCACCAGGATCAAATCGGCGCTGCGGATGGTGGACAGCCGGTGGGCGATGATGAAGCTGGTGCGCCCGGTCAGCGCCACGGAGATGGCGGCCTGCAGCTTTTGCTCGGTCTGGGTGTCCACGGAGGACGTGGCCTCGTCCAGCACGAATATGGCGGGCTTGGCGATCAGCGCCCGGGCGAAGGAGATCAGCTGCTTCTGGCCGGTGGACAGGCGGCTGCCGCCCTCGCCGACCTCGGTGTCGTAGCCCTTCTCCATCTTGAGGATGAAGTCCTCGGCGTCCACGGCGCGGCAGGCGGCCTCGATCTCGCGATCCGTGGCGTCCAGCCGACCGAAGCGGATGTTTTCGCGGATGGTGCCGGAGAACAGGTGCGGCTGCTGCAGCACGTAGCCCAGGTGGGCCTGGAGCCAGAGGATGCTGCGGCTGCGGTAGTCCTCGCCGTCGATGCGGATCACGCCCTTGGTGGGCTCGTAGAAGCGGCAGATCAGGTTCACGATGGTGCTCTTGCCGCTGCCGGTCTCGCCCACCAGCGCCACGGTCTGCCCGGCCTTCACCTTCAGGCTGAAGTCCTCCAGCACCTCTTCGCCGGTGGAATAGTGGAAGGATACGTGGTCGAACTCGATGTCGCCCTTGATGTCCGGCCAGTTCTCCTTCTTGGGGCTGAAGCTGTCGCCGAACTTCTCGATCACCTCCGGCGTGTCGAAGATCTCCGGCTCGGTCTCAAGTAAGCTCACCACGCGCTCCGCCGCGGCCTGGCTGGCCTGGAGGTCGGCGAAGATGCGGGCGATGTTGCTCACGGGCTCGAAGATGCCGGTGGAGTACTGCACGAAGGCCGCCAGCGTGCCCACGGTGACGATGCCGCTGGCGCTGAACACCTCCGTGCCGCCCCGCTGCAGCACCAGCGCCGTGGCGATGGAGCCCAGGGAGATGACGATGGGGTAGAACAGCGCGCTGAACACCGCCGCCCGGATGGAGGACGTGCGCATCTTGCCCGTCAGCACGGAAAACTCCTTCGCGTTGGCCTCCTCGCGCACCAGCGTCTTGCTGGTCTTGGCGCCCATGATGCCTTCGTTGAACGCGCCGGTGATCTGGCTGTTGGTCTTGCGCACCTCCCGGTAGCTGGCCAGAATGCGCTTCTGGAACCACACCGCCGTCACGGCGATGACGGGCATCACGCTCAGCACCAGCAGCGCCATTCGCGCGTTCAGCAGCAGCATGGCGATGGCGGTGATGAGTATGTAGGCCCCGGACCAGAACAAATCCACCAGTCCCCAGGCCACCGTCTCGCCGATGCGGCTGGTGTCGCTGGTCATGCGGGAGATGATGAAGCCCACGGGCGTCTGGTCGTAGTAGGAGAAGGACAGCTCCTCCAGCCGCTTGAAGGCCAGCTTGCGGATGTGGCGGTTGATGCCGCACTCGGCCTTGCCGCAGATCTGGCAGAACGTGAATATGCAGGCGGACTGCAGCAGCACCGTGCCCAGATAGCGCGCGATGAACCAGGCCCGCCCGGCGGTCTGCCCCGAACCGATGAAGGTGTCGATGGCCTCCCGGGTCAGCAGCGGGAAGATGGTGTCGCAGAGCGCGCTGACGGCCATGGTCGCCATGATGGCGATCAGGTGCCGGTGATAGGGCTTCATATAGCCGATCACCCGGCGCCACAGCCCCGCGTCCAGCTTCTTGGTATAATCCTGTTCCTGCTGGTATTGCATGGGTTTTTCACCTCGATTATCGGATGCTTCGGTTTTGCAGCCCCCTCTCTGGTGCTGCGCGCCGGCTTGCCCCTTGCGGAGGCGAGCCAAGGGAGCGCTCAACTTGCCTCGCCCCTGGAAGGGGGAGAGGTGCCCGAAGGGCGGAGAGGGGGAACTCAACCTACAATCGCTTTTTCTGTTAACGCGTTTATCACGCGATCTCACTGTTCAATTCGTCCTCCAGCGCGGCCTGGATGCGGTACACCCGCTGATACAGGCCCTCCCGCTGGATCAGCTGCTCGTGTCGGCCCTGCTGGGCGATTTTGCCGTCCTCCAGAACGAGGATCAGGTCGGCGTCGGCCAGCGTGGTCAGCCGGTGGGAGATGATGAACGTGGTGGGCACGCGGCTTCCCGCGCTGCGGCCCTCCTTCAGCGCCTCGCGGATGGCCCGGTCGGTCTCGGTGTCCACGGCGGACAGGGAGTCGTCCAGGATCAGTATGTCGTTCTCCCTCAGCAGCGTGCGCGCGATGGCGATGCGCTGCTTCTGGCCGCCGGACAGGGTCACGCCCCGCTCGCCCACCATGGTGCCGTAGCCCTCCTTGAACTGGGTGATGAAGCCCGTGGAGTGGGTCACGTCCGCCACGCGCTGGATCTCGCCGTCCGCGGCGTCCTCGCGGGTGATGGCCAGGTTGTCCCGGATGGAGCGGGAATAGAGGAAGGGCTCCTGCAGCACATAGCCCACGCGGCTGCGCAGGTACTTCTTCTCGATGGTGTTGATGTTCCGGCCGCCGATCAGGATCTCGCCGCCGCTCACGTCGTACAGCCGCTGCAGCAGGTTCATCATCGTGCTCTTGCCGCTGCCCGTCGCGCCCAGTATGGCCACGGTCTGGCCTGCCTTCACGGTGAAGGACACGTCCTCGAGCACCGGGTGCTTGCCGTCGTAGTGGAAGGAGACGTGCCTGAACTCGATGTCCTCGTAGAGGGGCGCCTCGCCGGCGCCGGCGGTGTCGCCCTCCACCTTCGCGTCCAGGATCTCGTACACGCGCTTCATGGCCACCATGGACTTGCCCAGGTCCTGCAATATGCGGCCCAGCTGGCGGATGGGCCAGATCAGCATGGAGATGTAGCTGACGAAGGTCAGCACGTTGCCGGTGGTGATCTCGCCCCGCACCGCGAACAGGATGCCGAACAGCAGCGTCAGCCCCGTCTGGAGCATGCTGAGCATGTCCGACCCGGACCAATAGATGGCCATCACGTGGCTGATGCGCACGCTCTTGTCGTACACGGCGTCGGCCCGCACGGTGAAGCGGTCGCTCTCGTAGCGCTGCCGCCCGAAGGCCCGCACCACGCGCACGCCGGTCAGGCTCTCCTGCAGCATGGCGCTCAGCTGGCCGTCCGCCTCGTCCGCTTCCAGGAACAGCTTCTGCACCCAGTGGAAGAACCAGAAGGCCAGGCCGAACAGCGGGGGAATGAGGATCAGCGAGATCAGCGTCAGCTTCACGTGGATGTTCAGCATCAGCGTCAACGCCAGCACCACCATGATGACGGTGCGGAAGATCTCGATCACCTGGCTGGCCAGGAAGCGGCGCACGGTCTCCACGTCCGTGGTGCAGCGCTGGATCAGGTCGCCGGTCTGGGCCTTCACGTGGTAATCGTAGTCCATGGCCAGCAGGTGCCCGTACAGCCGCGTGCGCATGCGTTCGGCGATGGTCTCGCTGGCCTCGGCGCTCCACTTGCCCCGCAGGTACTGGAACAGGCCGCCGATCAGGCTCACCGCCACCAGCAGCCCGGCCACGATCCACACGTGCCTGGCCAGGTACTCCGCGCCGCCCCTGGCGTTGAACCAGCCCGCCAGGAAGCCCGGCAGGTTCACGGGGTTTGCGCCCGCGCCGTTCAGCGTGTCGGTGATGGCGTCCACGGCCCCGGCGATCAGCAGCGGCGTCAAAAAGCCGGTCAGCACGCTGACGGCCACGGACAGCACGCTGCCCAGGTATTTCATCCCGCTGCCCTTCATGAATTCGGGGAAGCGCTGCAATACGCTCTTCTCGGCGGGGGATTTTGTCATTTGATTCCGCATGGGAAACCTCCATATAGCATCAGTTATGCGCATAAAAAACGCCGGACACCTGCGTGTCCGGCGGCACTTGCCCAGGAATACTCAGGCAGAATAACCCCTTCGACGGCAGGCGAAAACAAGCTTGGCTGCGATTGCGTTGCGAAGCTTCATTTCACACACCTCCGTTCGGTTTATTCTGCGCTGGCGCGCGTGCGCCACTGGAAGACAGTATAGAGGAGAGACCCTGCCCTTGTCAATCCATTTGCACTTGATAACACAAACTTCACGGTTTTTCGGAGGCAAATAGGACATAAATGGAACATTAGGTCAAAATCTTTTCATAATTGGATTGCTCTTGACAAACTTATGACATAATATTAGAATATTATTGTAATGTCAAAATACGGAAACCCTTTGGAGGAAGAGAGTATGCGACCGATGAAACTGATAGCGCTTCTGTTGGCACTGTGCCTGCTGGCTTCCATGGCTCCCGCCGCTCTGATGGAGGAACAGGTGGAGCCGGACATCGCCCTGGCCGATACCGTGGACGCGGACACCGGCCTCACCGTGGACGATGGCCAGGAGGACGCAGCCCCGGAGGTCACCCCAGAGCCGGAAGCCGAAGCTGAGTATATCGAGACCGATACATCCGACTTGGCTTATTGCACCGTCGGCACCGCGGATGCCGCAGTCTATCCCGACCAGGAGAGCTGGGAACCCGCGGCCCTTCTGAACCTGAACGACACCGTGCTGCTGACCGGCCCCATGGCCAGCCGCGCGCCCGTGGCCTTTTGCGCTGACGGCAAGGTGCTGTCCGGCTGGATGGAGCTTGCCGACCTGCTGCCCATGGACGACGCGCAGACCCAGTCCTTCCTGGACGCACTGGCCGTCAGCGGCGTGGGCGCGCTGTACAAGGGCGATATGAACTGGCCCCTGGCGGCGCTCTCCGGCGTCACCTACGGCGACAGCCTGGAGGTGCTGGCCGCGTCCTATCTGGCCAACGACACCCTGTTCGTGCTGAACGGCAAGGAGGTCAAGGCCACCCAGTTCCCCGAGGTCAACAACTGCTGGAAGTGGTCCCAGAACTGCTATAGATTCGTCTGGGGCTGCAATTTCAGCGAGAATTTCGAGGGCAAGAGCGCCACGGGCCTGAACCTGCTGAGCAATCTGAACGACGCCCAGCGCAAGGTAACCCCGGTGCACGTGCGCTACTTCATCAGCCAGACCACCGTGGGCGCCACCATCCGCGTGTGCGGCTGCACCAAGTCCTGCAAGAGCTTCAACAACGACGGCCTGGGCTGCGGCCACCACGGCCACAGCATGATCGTGGCGGACAAGAGCGCCGACGGCGTGACCATCATCGACAATCTGAGCCATCACGTCCGGTACTACACTTGGCAGGGCTTCTACGATTCCTGGGGGAAGCAGGGCTACACCTACATCAAGTACATCAAGTGGCCCGGCGCGAAGCCCCTGCCCGCCAACTGCGTCTCCGCGGACGACGGCAGCATCAGCGTCACCGGCGTGAGCCTGGACCAGACCAGCCTCATCCTCACCGCGGGCGAGACCGCCACCCTGACCGCCACCGTCACCCCGGACACCGCCGGCGTCAAGGCAGTCACCTGGGCCAGCAGCGACGAGGCCGTGGCCAGTGTGGCCGACGGCAAGGTCACCGCGCTGAAGGCGGGCAACGCCACCATCGCCGTCAAGACCGGCGACGGCGGCTTCACTGCCAGCTGCGCCGTGACGGTGGTGAAGCCCCCCGTGCAGAAAAAGCTGACCAAGACCGGCAAGAACGGCACTATCAATGTGCCCCTGGGCGAGAAGGTGCAGCTGGTGCCCAAGTTCGCCACGAAGAAGAAGTGGACGGTCACCGGCGTCAAGTCCTCCAAGAGCCAGTATGCCTCCGTCACCGACACCGGCCTGGTCACGGCCGTCGCCGTGGGCAAGTCCACCATCACCGTCACCACCAAGAACAAGAAGAAGGCGACGCTGACGGTGAAGGTGTACGACCCCACCGTGCCCACCAAGGTGAAGCTGAACAAGACAAAGACCGTGAAGCTGAAGGTGGGCAAGACGCTGCAGCTGAAGGCGGCCGTGCTGCCCAGCACCGCCGTCACCACTCTGGCCTGGAAGTCCTCCAAGGAGAGTATTGCCACAGTGGATGAAAACGGGCGGGTTACCGCCTGGAAGAAGGGCACCTGCTATGTGGCTGTGCGCACGTCCAACGGCAAGGTGGCCAAGGTGAAGATCAAAGTGGTCAAGTAACGGAATCAACGGAAGCGCCCCTCTCATCCGGGAGGGGCGTTTTACATCCCTGCCCTTGCCATTTTCCGCCGATGTGATATAATGGATTTGATAGATAATCCTTTTTGACCATTTGAGGAGGGTTCCCATGCCGCTGGAAATCGTGAGAAATGACATCACCCGCATGGAGGTTGACGCCATCGTCAACGCCGCCAACGAGACGCTGCTGGGCGGCGGGGGCGTGGACGGCGCCATCCACCGCGCCGCCGGCCCGAGGCTGCTGGAGGAGTGCCGCACGCTGAACGGCTGCGAAACCGGCCAGGCCAAGATCACCCGGGGATACAACCTGCCCTGCCAGTACGTGATCCACACCGTCGGCCCCGTCTGGAAGGGCGGCGCGAACGGCGAGCGCAAGCTGCTGGCGTCCTGCTATCGCAGCTCCCTGGCGCTGGCGAAGGAGTACCACTGCGAATCGGTGGCCTTCCCGCTGATCTCCTCCGGCGTCTACGGCTATCCCAAGGCCGAGGCGCTGCAGGTGGCCGTGGATGAGATCACCCGCTTCCTGCTGGAAAACGACATGACCGTCTATATCGTGGTGTTCACCCGGGACGCCGTGGAGCTGGGCGGCAAGCTGTACAAGGAGGTCGTCGCCTACATCGACGACGTGTACGTCTCCGAGCACTACGATCCCTATCGGGAGGCCCGCCGCAGCGCCCGGGCCGACGGCGCACCGGCGAACGGCCTGTTCCGCCGCCCCCATCGCGAGGACACCGCCCGGAACGAGACCATATTCGCCGACAGCGCCATGCCCGCGCCGTCGATGCCTGCGCCCAAGGCCAGCCTGGACGACATGCTGAGCCAGGTGGACGAGAGCTTCGGCCAGATGCTGCTGCGCAAGATCGACGAGAAGGGCCTGACCGACGCCGCCTGTTACAAGCGAGCCAACGTGGATAGGCGGCTGTTCAACAAGATCAAGAACAATCCGTCCTATCGCCCCAGCAAGCAGACTGCCCTGGCCTTCGCCATCGCGCTGGAGCTGCCCATGAACGAGGCGAAGGAGCTGCTGATGAAGGCGGGCTTTGCGCTGTCCCACAGCAACAAGGAGGACATCGTCGTCGAGGCCCGCGCGGAGGTGCCCAAGGCGATGGCCCAGGCGCTGCGCGAGGGCAAGCTCGGCGTGATGGAAGACGGAGAGGGGGTCCCGCCCGCATTTGTCGCCTCCCGGGCGACCATCCCACCCCCAAAACCTCCTATAATGATCCTGTCAACCGAAATCACAGGACATTACAGGAGGTTTTATCATGAACAACAATCTCACCGAACTGGTCTTCATCCTCGACCGCAGCGGCTCCATGTCCGGCCTGGAGCGGGACACCATCGGCGGCTTCAACGCCATGATCGACAAGCAGCGGCAGGCGCCGGGCGAGGCCCTGGTCTCCACCGTGCTGTTCGACACCCGGATCGACGTGATCCACGACCGCGCCCGCCTTTCCGACGTGCCCCGGCTGACGGAGAAGGAGTACTACGCCCGGGGCTGCACGGCCCTGCTGGACGCCATCGGCGGCGCGATCCACCACATCGGCAACGTCCACAAGTACGCCCGGGCGGAGGACGTGCCCGCCCGCACGCTGTTCGTCATCACCACCGACGGCATGGAGAACGCCAGCCGCCGCTATTCCGCCGACCGGGTGCGCGCCATGATCGAGCGCCAGAAGCAGAAGTACGGCTGGGAGTTCCTGTTCCTGGGCGCGAACATCGACGCCGTGCACACCGCCGAGGGCTTTGGCATCGACGCCACCCGCGCCGTGAACTATCACGCCGATTCCGAGGGCACCGCCCTCAACTACGAAGTGCTGTCCCAGACCATCGCCGAGGTGCGCGCCTGCCGTCCCATCGCCTCGGACTGGAAGGAGCGCATCGATGCGGATTTCAACGGCCGCGGCTGAAACATTCCCGCGGGACCTGCCCCTTTGCCCGGGATTTACGGTCTTCAATACGGCGCCGATCCCGGGCGTGGGGCGGCTTTATCCCGAACATCCCGCGATATGTAAAGCGTGATTTGATACAGTGTTAATATTTTCGACATCATCGCTCCACATCTGTGCGATAAACTGATGTCAGATAATAGGGCGTGTATGCGCCCGCACAGAAGGGGTGAATGACATGTTTTGTCCGAATTGCGGAACACAGCTTCCGGCGGGCGTGAACTTCTGCCCGAACTGCGGCACGAAGGTGAGCGGCGTGACCGCCGTGAAAACCGCCGATAACGACAACCGCGTGATGCTGCTGTCCCTGGGCACCTGCGCCCGCACGACGGCGGCGGCGCTGCTTGCGCAGATCTGCGGCTACACCACCGAGGAAGCGTTGCTGATCGTGGACAACGCGCCCATCGTGGTGGCCCGCAGCCTCAGCGACGACCAGGCCAGGTACCTGGCCCAGGCGCTGACGGAGTTCGGCCTGGAGGTGTCCGTGTACGACGGCAACGGCTGGCGCGACTGGGAGTCCGCCAGCGGCTCCGTGTGGGATCAGACCGGCGACCTGGTGAACGCCGTGGCGGCGGCCCTGGGGCTGATCGACGTGGGCAACCGCATTTCCCGGGACAAGATTCGTCGCATGGACTATCCCTACCGCTTCAACGGCACGCGCCCGCCGGTCTACCGCCTGAATAACACGCTGCGCGCCGTGCCGCCCCGCCGGGTGGCCCCCGTGCGTCCGCCGGTGCACCGCGCCGCGCCGCCGAGACCAGTCGCTCCCGTGCAGCCGCCGAGGCCCGCGGCT
>CACWZP010000009.1 GCA_902765395.1 uncultured Eubacteriales bacterium | reverse complement strand
TTTTTCAGTTGCTGACTCACCGTCGTTTTACCGACGCCCATTGTACCGCCGATCAGATATATTGTTTTCATATCTGTTCCTCACAAATCCCGATTTGTCGAATCGCTGCTTTCTGCCGGGGCGATGTTCGCCCTTTGTTGCCTTCACCTTTGGGAAAGGCGTTGGATTATCCGCGTCCCCTTGCCTTCCCCTCTGGGGAAGGCTTTCATTCACCCCGGCCTTTTCCTTCTCTTTCCCGAACAGTCCTGTCTATGGCCGCGCAAACGCCGTCGAAACGCTGGTCGACGTCCGCATTGCTGAACCGAAGCACGGCCAATCCGAGGCCAGACAGGTATTGGTCCCGTTCGGCGTCGCGCTGCACTTCTTCGGGCTCATAGTGCTGGGAGCCATCCAGCTCCACAACCACCTTCGCGCTGGCACAGTAGAAATCCACAATGTAATGGCCAAACTGCTTCTGTCGACGGAAGGTGGCCGGATGCGGTTTCAGGTAATCATACCAAAGATGCTTTTCCTGTCGCGTCATCTCCCGCCGCAGCTTCTGCGACAGGGGTTTATAGTCGCCGTTGTAATAGGTGATCCTCGGCATATGGCCCTCCAGAGCCTTCCCCCGATGGGGAAGGTGGCATTTGCGCAGCCTGCGGAGCAAATGACGGATGAGGTCCTTTGAGGATGGCTCCGCGCCTTTATCGCGGCAAAGGCGCGAAGCGATACGCGTGGAGACCTCATCCGCCCCCTTCGGGGGCACCTTCCCCATGGGGGAAGGCTTTTGGGGCCCCGGCCAGCTCGCCAGGGGCATCGGGGAACGGCGGCGTCCCGATCTTCAATCGTACGCGGCGGCATGTACGCCGCGGGCGGGGCTTTTTTCACGGCAGGGAGCCTGTCGACCAGAGTGAAAAAAGCTTCCTTGCAGGTTTTGCGGCCAGAGCCTTCAGGCTCAAGCAAAATCTGTCAAAGGGGTGGCCTTGGCGGGGAAAGCAGGTCCCCCGCCAAATCCGTTTACGCCGTCTCTATCGCCGCATCCTTCTGCAAGCCCAGCTTCTCCACGGCCATCTCGCGCATCTTGTACTTCTGGATCTTGCCAGCATCGTTCATGGGGAAGCCGTCGACGAAGTCGATGTACTTGGGCACCTTGTGCTTGGCCATGTGGTCGCGGACGTAGGCCTTCATCTCCTCCACGGTCATGGTCTCGCCCTCCTTGAGGATGATGCAGGCCATGATCTCCTCGCCCATGGCCTTGTCGGGCACGCCGATGACCTGGACGTCGGAAACCTTCGGATGGGTGTAGATGAACTCCTCGATCTCCTTGGGATAGATGTTCTCGCCGCCGCGGATGATCATGTCCTTCAGGCGGCCGGTGATGCGGTAGTTGCCCTCGGGCGTGCGGCAGGCCAAATCGCCGGTGTGCAGCCAGCCGTCCTTGTCAATCGCCGACGCGGTGGCCTTGGGCATCTTGTAATAGCCCTTCATGATGTTGTAGCCCCGGGCGACGAATTCGCCGATCACCTCGTCGGGGCAGTCCTCGCCGGTCTCCGGGTCCACGATCTTGCACTCGATCTCCGGGAACGCGCTGCCCACGGTGGCCACGCGCACCTCCAGCGGATCGGTGGTGCGGCTCATGGTACAGCCAGGGCTGGCCTCGGTCTGGCCGTAGACGATGACGATCTCCGGCATGTGCATCTTCTCCACCACGTCCCGCATCACGGCGATGGGGCACGGGCTGCCGGCCATGATGCCGGTGCGCATGTGGGAGAAGTCGGTCTTGGGGAAGTCCGGGTGGGCCAGCATGGCGATGAACATCGTGGGCACGCCGTGGAAGGCGGTGATGTGCTCGTTGTGGATGCAGGCCAGGGACGACTTCGGCGAGAAGTACGGCAGGGGCAGGATGGTGCCGCCGTGGGTCATGGTGGCGGTCATGGCCAGCACCATGCCGAAGCAGTGGAACATGGGCACCTGGATCATCATGCGGTCCGCGGTGGACAGGTCCATGCCGTCGCCGATCATCTTGCCGTCGTTGACGATGTTGTAGTGGGTCAGCATCACACCCTTGGGGAAGCCCGTGGTGCCGGAAGTGTACTGCATGTTGCACACATCGTTCACGTCCACGGCGGCGGCCATGCGGCGGATCTCCTCGATGGGCGTGCGGGCGGCGTACTCCAGGGAATCCTCCCAGGTCAGCGCGCCGGGCATGCGGAAGCCCACGGTGATCACGTTGCGCAGGAAGGGCAGCCGGCGGGCGTGCAGCGGCTGGCCGGGCTGGTTGGCCGCCAGCTCGGGGCACAGCTCGTTGATGATCTGCCTATAGTTGGAATCCCGGTAGCCGTCGATCATCACCAGCGTGTGGGTGTCCGACTGGCGCAGCAGGTATTCCGCCTCGTGGATCTTGTAGGCGGTGTTCATCGTCACCAGCACGGCGCCGATCTTCGTGGTGGCCCAGAACGTGAGGAACCAGGCGGGCACGTTGGTGGCCCAGATGGTCACCTTGCTGCCCGCGCGCACGCCCAGGGACACCAGCGTGCGGGCAAACTCGTCCACGTCGTCCCGGAACTGGCTGTAGGTGCGGGTATAGTCCAGGGTGGTGAACTTCACGGCCAGCTGGTCGGGGAAGTTCTCCACCATCGTGTCCAGCACCTGGGGGAAGGTCTTTTCGATCAAGGTCTCCTTCTTCCAGACGTAGTTGCCGGTGTGCCGGTTGTTCCAGTAGAGGTGCCTGCGGCCCAGGCGGGTGCTCTCAAAGCGGCTCATGCAGCTGGAAAAGTGGGTCAGCAGGATCTCGATGTCGTTGAGTCCGTCGATCCAGTCCGGGTTCCACTGCAATGAGATGAAGCCGTCGTAGTTCACCGAGCGCAGCGCGTTCATCAGCTCGCGCATAGGCAGCGCACCCTCGCCCACCAGCTCCGGCACGAAGATGCTGCCCTCCCGGCGGAAGTCGTGGATGTGCACGTGGCGCACGTAGGCGCCCAGGTTGGTGATGGTGGCCTCGGCGTCCTCGCCGAAGACGCAGGTGGAGTGCATGTCCCACAGCGCCGCCAGCCGGTCGTCGGCAAAGCGGTTCAAAAGGTCACGCAGCCGGGCGGTGTCGGCATAGGCGCCGGTGGTGGCGATCAGCAGCGTCACAGGCTTGTCGCCCACCGCGTCCACCAGCCGGGCCATCCGCTCCACGCAGGCGGCCTGGTTGCTCTCGTCGGTGTGGATGCCCACATAGGGCGCGCCAAGGTTCACGGCCACCTCCACGCACTCGTTCAACTCGTCCAGGAAGCGCTGGTCGGTGAAGTCGCCCACGGTGTCCACGCAGGGCAGGGACAGGCCCTGGTTGGTAAGGTGCCGCCGGGTGGCAGCGGCCAGCTCCGGGTTGGTGGGGCTGGACTTGCCCTGGAACATCGCGCCGTTCACGTCATACAGCTCGATGCCCGAAAGCTTTGCGTCCAGCGCGGCCGCCACGGCCTGGGGCCAGGAGAGGGATTTCCAGTATTGGATGGAGAAGGAAAGTTTCATATATTTATACCTCGGATGTTGTTAAGGGAGTAGGCAGTAGGGAGTAGGGAGTAGGAATGGCTTGGGATTCGGGTTCCCCCTACTCCCTTTTCCCTGCTCCCTGTTAGTTCGCCTCATACACGATCTTGTTCAGCGCGCTGATATACGCCCGGATGGAGGCGCCGATGATGTCGGTGGAGATGCCGTTGCCGGAGTAGACCTTGCCGTCGGCGCGCAGCTTCACCAGCGCGCTGCCCATGGCGTCCCGGCCCTCGGTGACGGTCTGGATCTGGAAGTCGTCCAGCTCGTAGTGGTGGCCGATGATCTGCTCGATGGCCAGGAACGCGGCGTCGATGGGGCCGTCGCCCACGCCCACGCCCCGCAGCTTCTCGCCGTTGCGGTTCAGCAGGATGTTGGCGGTGGCGGTGATCACGTTGCCGCTGTTGATGACGTAATTCTCGATGTGATAGGTGCTGGGCACCTGCAGCGCCGTGCTGGCCACGATGGCGTCCAGCTCCCGGGTGCCCACGAAGTGCTTGCGGCTGGCCACGCGCTTGAAGGCCTCGTAGACCTTGGCGTTGTCCTCGTCGGACAGGTCATAGCCCAGCTGGCGGACCACCTTGATGACCTCGCCGATCTCGTCATTGGCGTCCAGGCACACGCCCGCGGTCTCGCCAATGGCCACGTTGCCCAGGGGGGAATCGCTGTCCTCGTGGGGCTGCAGCAGCTTGTTCAGCTGGCCGGAGACCCGGGTCAGCTCCGTGGTGCGCAGGTTGGCGGCGATGTCCAGCGCCGCGCCCTTCACCTCCACGAACCGGGCGGCCTGCTGGAGCGTGGGATACCCGGCGGGCACGGCCACGCACTTCATGCCGTCGGCCCCGGCGGCGATGGCGGCGGCGGCACAGGCCAGGCCCATGCTCATCTCGTCGCTCACCTGCACCAGCAGCTTGACGTTCTCAAGCCCCGCCGCGTTGGCGCGCACGTCGGTGACGAAGTCCGCGAACTCGCCCGGCAGCATCACGCCGGCGGTGTCGCACAGGGTCACCCGGTTGGCGCCGGCGGCGATGGCGGCGGCGATGGCGTCGCACAGGAAGCCGCGCTCGGCCCGGGTGGCGTCCACGGCGGAGAACTCCACGCTCTCGGTCAGGCCGCGCGCCGCCTTCACCTGGGCGGTGATCAGCTCCAGCATGGCGGGGGCCTTCTTGTGGCAGCTGTACTCCATCAGCGCGGGCGACAGCGGGGCCAGCAGATTCAGCCTGGGGTGCCTGGCGGCGCGAACGCTCTCCCATGTCTCCGGCAGGTTGCCGGAGGCGATGTCCACCGACGCGATGATCGGCGCGGAGACCATGGCCGCGATGGTCTTGTTGGCCAGCGCCTCGGCCTTGCCGCCGTCGATGGGCGCCAGCTCGATGCCGTCCACCTTCAGCCGGTCCAGCCCCCGGGCGATCTCCAGCTTCTCCTTGAACGTCAGCGCACCGGAGCGCAGCGCGTTCACTTCCCGCAGCGTCATGTCAATCAGCTTGATGGTCTTCATGGTGTCCTCTCCTATGATATGTATTGATGGATTCCCCGGGGTGCAAAAAACCCGAAGCGCAAACACAAATGGTCTGTGCTTCGGGACGATCAGACAGATATCAAACCGCGGTACCACCCGGATTGCCGCTGGCGCGGCCACTCGTCGGCGCTCCATCAAGCGCCCAGCCATGATAACGGGGCTTCCGGATTGTCTTACTGGCTTTTCAGACAATCTGCTCTGGCATGAGACTGCATCCCCGTCCGCCCATCGGCTTCCACCCACCGCCGACTCTCTAAAGGCGCGAACCAGGCGCATAATGCCTTCATCGCATTTACAGCTGTAATTTAGCTGGGTAAAGTGTACTCCATTCCGCCCCCGGTTGTCAAGCCGTTCGCGGGGAGTTTTCATATAATTCACATAATTGGCGGAAACCGGGAACCATTCCCCCGCCCCCTCCGTCCAATGGGCAACCATGAACCCACGCGACCCAGGAGGAGGTTATCCCATGAACAAGGCTTTGCGCATCGCGCTGATCCTTCTCGGCATCGCCCTGATCGTCAGCGGCGTGATGAAGATCGCCGGCGCCCTGGCGGAGGAGGCCGAGGGCACGCCCATCCCCTTTGAGACCTCGATCGAGCTGAACGACGGCGCGGGCCATCCCGTCGCCACCCTTGAAACCCGGACGATCAACGGCGGCACGGAGCGCCAGGTGACCGTGGCCTACACGCTGACGAACCGCGGCGAAAGGGCCCTGACCCAGCTGAACTTCAACGTGAACTACTTCGACGCCGACGGGAACGACCTGCGCGGCAAGGCAATCTACGTGATGATCGGCCTGATGAGCGAACCCGTGCAGCCTGGCGAGGCCCGGGAATTCGAGAAGGCCCACTACTTTGAAGGCGCGGAGCGGACCGCGGCGGTGGCGCTGGAGCCCATCGACGTGAAGGACGAGGTGGAGCTTCCCCCGTGGACGGAGCCGCAGCCCGGCAACCTGCTGCTGGACTTCTGCAACTACGCGCCCTTCACCGCCGTTTTTGAGAACCTGGACGAGAATCCCCCCGTGGAGATGATCTTCCGCCGGGACGAGCAGGAGGAGATCGTCGTCACCGACGTGGACGAGATACTGGCGCAGCTTGAGGGCTTTAGGAATATGCGCATCGGCGAGGAGAGCGATGTGCGCGTCACCGATTCCGGCATCTACTACAACTTCACCCTGGCCGACGGCACCACCCTGGACATCTCCTTCGAGGCCCCCGGCCTGTTTTACTGGCACGGGCACGTGTACGAGGTGTTGAACGACTGACGGCAGACAAAAAGCCCCGCCGCGATACGCGGCGGGGCCGTTCTTATTTGATTTAGCCTTCGATCATGATGACCTTTTTCTCGGGCAGCTTTTTCGCCTCGCGCTTGGGCACGTTCAGACTCAGCACGCCGTTTTCAAACCGGGCGGTGATGTCCTCCTCGGTGAGGGCTTCGCCCACATAGAAGCTGCGCTGCATGGAGCCGGCGTAGCGCTCCTGGCGGATCATGCGGCCCTTCTTGTCCGTCTCGTCCTTGTCCAGGCCCTTGGCGGCATTCACGGTCAGGTAGCCCTCCTCCAGGCTCAGCGTGATCTCCTCCTTCTTGAAGCCGGGCAGGTCGATGTCCACTTCATAGTGGTCCTCGTGCTCGTGCACGTCGGTCTTCATCTCCCGGGCGGCGTTCTTGCCGTACAGCTGGCGGTCGATGTTCCGGAACTGGCGGGGCATCGGGAAATCATCAAAGAACTCATCAAACAGATTTTCAGCAAAGATACTCGGCATCAACATAATTCATACCTCCTTTGACGCTTCGGCCTGTGCAGGTCTTTTCGTCTTATGTTGTACCCATCGAACCCGGGCTTTATGCCCTCCTGGGCTCTCCCCCTCGGTTCATCTATTATTATACTCATTTTGTTAGCACTGTCAAGAGGTGAGTGCTAATTTAATTGTGAACAATTGATGAATGATTCCCGACGAAGTCCTGCGGCCTCCGCCGGACCGCGCGACGCCCGCCTTTGGCGGTCCGTCCGCTAATCGTGCCAATAAATAGAAACAGGGGCCGATTCAGCGTTGAATCGGTCCCTGCAGAATAGGTTTTCAATCCTCCAGCGTCCCCACCACCAGGCGGTTCTTGCCGGACTGCTTGCCCTCATACAGCAGTTCATCCGCCCGGTTGACCAGGCTTTGCACGTCCGCGGTATGGTCGGCCATCACCAGGCCCACGGTGACGGTGAAGTCCACGCGCCTTTCCCCCACCATCACGGGCGTGGCGGCGCAGCGGCGCACGAAGTCCTCCAGCCGCCTGCGGATGCTGTAATAGGCCGCGTCGTCCCGGCCGCAGAAGATCACGAACTCCTCGCCGCCCCAGCGGCTGGTGTAGAGCCCGCCGCCCTCCAGCGCCTTCAGCCGCTCGGCCAGCGCCCGCAGCACCTCGTCCCCGGTCTCGTGGCCCAGGGTGTCGTTGATCTGCTTGAAGTCGTCGATGTCCACCATGGCCACCGCCGCGCCACCGTGCTCCGCCACGCGATCGTTGTCCATGAGATCCCACATCTCCCGGCGGTTGTACAGGTTGGTGAGGGCGTCGTGGGTGGAATCGTAGCGCAGGTCGCTGGCCAGCAGGTAGACGATGCGGGTGAACAGGCCCACGTAGTTCACGCAGAGCGTCAGAGCGATCAGCGCGTTGGCCAGGTACAGCCCCCGGCGCGCCTCCTCCGGCACGCTGTAGACGGGGCTGACCTCCCAGGTCACCAGCCGCATGGCCAGGAAATACACCGCGGTGATGCCGCCCACGATGATATACATGCTCTTGGCGACCCGCTCCCGGGCCATCATGAAGGAGACCAGCTGGATGGAGATGGCATAAGAGAAGCAGTAGAGCTCGAAGCCGCAGCCCCAGCCCAGCAGCAGCAGGTTCAGCGTCGTGAACAGGTAGACCTCGCTATAGACGGCAATGTAATAGGCCGTCGTCCATTCCCGCAGCACCGCCACATAGCCCGCCATGAACACGGCGATGCTGAACAGGTTGTAGTAAAACAGCGCCGGCGTCCCCAGCCTTGCGTAGACCACGGCAAAGGCCAGGTGGATCAGCAACAGGGTGGTGTTGATCAGCAGGTTGTAGCGCCGATCCGGGCGAACGGCGTCGGCAAGGCGTTGGTTTTGCATGGGTCAAACCTCGATGATGGTCGGAAGTCGGTAGGCGCGAGCCGCCCGCCAATAATCCATTATACCCCATCCCGGTTAAGCTTCAAGGGCGATAAGGCTATTTCGCGTTTATCCAGCGCCCAGGAAAAGCGCTGGATCTGCGCAATTTTTCCCACCACGACGGCCTTTATTGTTGATTGACCGAAGAATTACTGGTAAAATCAATATTGGGATATCGCTGCCAATGCCATACTATGAAACGGAAGGGTTGCGCCATGACCACCGCCATCCATATCGAACTCAACGCGCTCTGCCTGCTGATCCTGTGCGTCATCACCTACCAGAGCGTCAGCAACGTCAACCAGCAGATGCACCGGGTGCTGTTCCGCAGCGTGGTCTACGGGGTGATCGCCCAGCTGATCCTCGACAGCCTCTGGCTGCTGGTGGAGGGCCGCCGGTTCCCCGGCGCGATCCTGGCCAACCGGGTGCTGAACGGGCTGTTCTTGAGCATGAGCGTCATACTGGGCTGCATCTGGTACCTGTACGTGCTGGAGACCCTGGGCCACACCATCACCCGGCGTCTGCAGCGCCTGATGATGCTGCCGGGGCTCGCGTTCACGGCGCTGAACCTGCTGTCCATATTCACGGAGTGGACGTTCACCGTCTCCCCTGAGAACGTGTACGCCCACGGGCCGCTGTTCTGGGTGCAGATGATCGGCGCCTACGGCATGCTGCTGGTCTCGCTGGTGCACATCCTCATCCGCCTGTTTGACCGGGACGGCCGCGTGCCCCGGCGCACCGTGCTGAAGCTGCTGGGCTTTTACGTGGTGCCCATCATCGGCGCGGTGGTCAGCCTGTTCTACACCGGCATGCCCGGCGCGTGGACCTGCGCAGCCATCTCCATCGTGCTGATCTACCTCGACGACCAGGACAGCGAGATCCTGCGAGACGGCCTGACCGGGTTGAACAACCGCAAGACGCTGGAGGCGGCCTTTGCCGAATACGTCAAGCAGGGGCGGCCGCTGTACCTGTTCATGATGGACCTGGACCGCTTCAAGCAGATCAACGATACCCTGGGCCATCCCGTGGGCGACGAGGCTCTGGTGGCCGCGGCCAGCATACTGACCCGGTCCATGGTGGGCAGGAAGGGCATACTGGCCCGGTACGGCGGCGACGAGTTCCTGGCCATGCTGTTCCTGGCGGACGAGGCGGAGGCCGACGCGTACCGGCAGTCGGTGAAGGCGGCCTTCGAGGCCTACAACCGGGAGCACGCCCTGCCCTATCGCCTGGCCGCCAGCGTGGGCTATGTGCAGCACAGTGCGGGCATGGCGCTGGAGGACTTCGTGAACGCCGCCGACGGCGAGCTGTACAAGGACAAGCGCGCCGGTCGGTAGACGCGAGGCCGGCAATATGAAGGGGACTGTCTCATATTGAGACAGCCCCCTTTTTTGTCTTATCCTTGTCGTTCGCGCTACGCGTCCGCGGCATCGTCGGGCAGCGCTTCGGGCCGGGGCGCTTCATCGGCGGGATACCACTCGCCGTCCACGCGGGCGTAATCGTTGCCCGCGATGTCGGAGGCGGCATCCTTGTCGGTCCACTCCGGCCAGATGTTCTGGCCCTGCTTGACGGTGACGTTCAGGTCGCCGTCCACGATGCCCTCGATGCGGATGTAGTCGCTGTCGAAGGTGTCGCCGTCGAAGGTGTTGGTGTAGAAGCCGTCGAACATGCTCACGCCGCCGTCCGTGCCGTCGCACAGGGCGAAGAAGTGGTCAGTGAGGCTGTAGACCGGGAAGTCGGAGCCTTCGATGTCATAGGCGCGCAGCACGATGTTCATCGACTTGGGCATCTCCAGCTCGCGCTCCATCAGCACGTCGGTGATCACCTTCACCAGGCTCTTCTCGCCCTCGGGGGTGTCGAAGAACATGGCGTTGTACTTCTCGATCTCCATGCGGTCGGCCTTGCTGTCGCGGTACAGGTACAGCGACACGTCCACGGGCTCCTCGCCGCTTTCGATCATGTTCACGCTGGTGCGGAAGGCGTCCACCTCGTCGGTGTCCGGGTTCACCAGCAGACCCACCAGCACCTGGTCGGGGTCGGCCGCCGTATCGGGGCTGTCGCCCAGCCAGTACAGCTTCCAGCCGTCCCGCTCGCCGCCGTCGATCAGGCTCTCCGCGATCCGGCCGTCGGGCAGCTCCCTGCCGTTCAGCACAGCTTCGTTGATCTCATCCTGGTCGCCGGTGAGCATCCGGATGAAGCCCTCGTCCAGCTTGTCGATCAGCCACTGGCCGGACACCTCATGCAGGTACAGCTCGAAGTCCGCCCGGGCGGGCAGCATCAGCGTGCCGGTGGAGAAGTCCAGGGAGCCGGTGGAGCCGACAGGGATCACCGGGTGGCTGGCCGCATAGTCGGTCAGGGCGGTGATGATGTCGATCTCGTGGCTCTCGCCGTCGCCGCGCACGTCGCCGCGGATCACCTCGGCCACGTATTGCAGCATCAGCTTTCCATTGCGGTGCCTGCCGTAGAGGCGGGTGGCATTGGGCAGCAGGTGGACGTCCAGCTGGGTGGCCGCGTTGGTCCACAGGCGGTATCTGTTGAGCTGGTCGCCCGACAGCGTCACGTCCTTCTGCAGCATCACGGGATAATCCAGCACGAAGATGGCGCTGGCGGCGGCGTAGTCCTCCTCGCCGTAGCGGGCCTTGCTGATGCCCAGCGCCTCCAGCATCCGCTGGATGTCCACCAGCGGGGAGAGCGCCTTGGCGAAGCTGGCGACATGCGGGGGCTGGATGCCCAATCCGGTCTTGTCGCGCACGGAGGCGGCGGCGTCCGTCCGCTCGCCCTGGTCCTTGGTGCAGAAATCGCAGCGGTACTTCGCGCCGCTCCAGTTGAGGAGCTCGTTTTTACTGTCTCTCACGAGAGTCCAGGCGGTGGTGGTATCCGAGCAGTTGGCCTTGATCTTCTTGTCGACGTCCTTCTTCGGGTCGATGGCCTCGTGGACGAACTTGCCCCTGCGGGCCACCCTGCGGGCGTCGTTGGTGCGCACCTGGTTGAAGGGCAGGCCCTTCAGCTCCGCGTGGGGATAGGCGGCGCCGGCTGCGTACATCTCGGCGGTGGCCTCGATGTCGAAGCTGGGCTTGTCGCCGTCCCTGCCGCCGCTGCTGGCCAGCAACGTGACGGTCCTGCGGGGATAGAGGTTGGCGCTGTCCACCCAGATGGTGTTGCCCAGGTTGGCCTCCACCACGGCGTCGGCGTTGGACCAGCCGGCCGCCGCCTTGCCTTCGGCCTTGGCGTAGGCATGCACGTTCAGCCCGGCGTTGTCCACATACACGTTGATGTCGCCGTTGTTGCTGATCAGCTGGGTGGTGTCGCGGCTGCCGTCCGAATCGCGATTGATGTCGATATAGGTGTTCATGTTCAGCGTGACGGTGGCGTCGGAATCCGGATTGAGGCCGGCGCCCTTGGCGTCCACCTTCGCCTCGGTGTTCAGGCCCACGCCGCCCTTGGCGGTGCGGCTGGTGGACCGGGCCAGCAGGTCCAGGTCCTCCCGGGCGTTGAGCTCCACGTTCTGGCCGACGAGGATCTCGCTGTTGGCGGTCAGGCTCGTCTCGGCGGTGGCGTTGCCCAGCAGGAACAGGCCGCCCGCCGTGACCTTCACGTTGGTCTGGATGTCGTCCGCCTCGCCGGAGGCGGCGGTAATGTTCAGCGCGCCGTCTTCGGAGGTCAGCTTTGCGTTGTCCGCGATGGTGACGCGGTTGGCGCGGGTCACGGTGTTCTCCGCGGTGCCATACTCGCCCGCCAGCGCGCCGCCGCCGGAGACGACGGTCTTCGCCGTCAACTGGGCGCTGCTGGTGCTGGACAGGGTCAAATCGTCCCCGGTGGTGATCTCGGTGCCGTCGCCGATGTCCAGGTTGTTCTCGTCGTGCAGCACGTTCTTGCCCTTCATCACGCTCACGTCCACCACCAGGCCCACGCCGTCGGATTCGACGACGGACTTGGCCTTGGCGCTGCTGTCGGAGGTGATGCTGGCATCCACATCACTGGTCAGCACGGCATTGCTGCCGATGCTCACGCCCGTGTCGTACCAGGAGTCCGTGGGCAGCTTGGACACCTTGACGCCCACGATGGAATTGGCGGAAGCCTGGGACAGGTCGGTGTGGGCGTTGCCGTCGTTGCTGGCGGCGATCTTCAGCGCGCCGGTGGTCAGGGTGGTCTCGTCGCCGATGATGACCTTCGAGGTCTGCCGGTCGCCTTCCTCGCCCACCTTGGCCTCCATCTCCGTGACGGCGACCTGCAGCAGCGTCCAGTTGCCCGGGTTGGAGCCCTCTGCAAATGCTTCGGTGTGGGTGCTGCTGGTGAGATTGGCCTCCCCGGCGATGTCTGCGGCCACGCCGCTGAGCACCACGTTGAAGCTGTCGGTGCTGGTGGCGTCGGACAGCAGGCCGCCGCCGGAGACCACCCCGATCTCAGTGGCGGTGGCGCTCTTGGACCGGGCCGTCGTCACCACGGGGCTGACGGTCGTCTTGCCGTTGGCGTCGGTGGATGTCGACTTGCCGGTATCGGCCATCAGGGTCAGACTGTCCGCAGCGATGGTGTTGGCGTCCCGGCCGCTGCCCAGGATGGCCGCGGTGCTGGCCAGGTTTTCCCTGGCGGTGGCGGAGTTCACGTTCACGTTCACCAGGGACACGGTGGCGGTGTCCGCCTCGTCCTCGCCCACGCCGGAGGTGCCCACGGCAGCCTTCGCCAGGGCCTTGTCAGTCAGGCTCTGCACCCGCAGGTCGGAGGCCTTTTCGATGCTGCCGCCATTCATGCGCAGCGTCGCCGCCTGCCTGCCGTTCATCTCGGAATCGCTGATGCTGACGCCCACGCCAATCACGTTGGCGGTGACGTACTTGGCGGACACCACCTGGGCGTTGGTCTCGGCCTTGCCCACGGTCTTGACGGCTATATCGCCGTCCACTTTCAGGTTGGCGCCGTCCGCCAGCTCCAGCTCGGAGCCTGCGGTGGCGGTGCTGTTGGCGCCGGCGTAGTTCACGGCCAGCTTCGCGAAGCTCACGTCCACGCCCGCCGCGGACGGGGTCACGACGGCTTCGGCGTTGGTGTCATAGTCGGTTTTCACGTCCACCTTGCCCAGGTCGTAGTCGCCGCCGCGCAGCTTCACTCTCGCGCTGAAATTGTCCTTGCTGTAAGCGGTGCCCACCATGGCCGCGGCGCTGAACACCTCGAAGCTCTGGTTATCGATGGTAGTGTTCACGTCGTCCTTGCCGGTGCTGTGGGCCTCGATGTTCACCTTCTTCGTCGGGGCCTTGGCGATGTCCACATCGACGATGGAGTTGGTCTTGCCGTAGGCCACGGCCACGTTCACCTTCGCGCCGTAGATGGCGCCGCTGCCGGTGTACATCTTCGCGGTGGTCGCGCCGTCCACGTCGGAGGCGGCGTTCAGGTTGGCGTTCAGCGCGCCGTCCAGCTTCATGATCGCCTTGGCGGTGGTCTCGTTCAGGGCCACGTCCACGGAGCCTGCCACGCTGCCGGTGCCCACGCTGAGGCCGTAGAAGCGCGCGTCGGCATCGCCGTTGGCGTTGGCCTTCAGGTTCACGTTGGCGGCGGTCAGGCCGCGCTTGCCGGTGATGGTGGCGCTGTTCACCGCCCGGTTGCGGGCCACGGCGGCGTTCAGGCTGACGGACACGGTGGCGGCTATCCCGGCGGCCACGGAGGCAGCGTCGGCGCTGGTCTTGCGGGTGTCGTCCTCGCCGGTGCTGACGGTCAGATCGCCCAGCACGGTGGCGGTAAAATTATCGGTGTCGAGAATGGCGTTGTTCTTGGAATCCACGTCCACATAGCTGACGCTCACGCCGCCCGCGCTGCCGCCGACAGCCGCCGCCGCCAGGCGGGAGCGGCCCGTGGTGCCCAGCTCGCCGTTGATCTTCATGCTCCCCAGGGTGCCGCTGGCGTTGGCCACCTTGGCAGTGGCATCGGTATCGTTGAACACCAGCAGCACGTTGCCCTGCAGGGCCACGCCGCCGGCGGAGACGGACAGCACGTTGGCCGTGGCCGAGCTGGTCACATCGTTGAGCACGTCCACGCTGGCCAGCTTGCCCAGGGAGACCGTGCCGGAGCCGGTGGTGCCGATGCCGGTGTTGAGGGTGGGCGACACGATGGAGGCCGCCTCGCCAAAGCCCGCCGCGCCGCTGCCGATGCTCACGCCCAGCAGGAACGTGTCGGCCTTGGTGGAGGAGGTGCCCTTCACCTTGAGCGTGGCGCTGTCGCCGGTCATGTCGATCTTCGCGCCGCGGTCCACCAGGGTATTCTGGGTCAGGCTGTTGGCCGCGATGGCCACGCCGGCCGCGCCGCCGGCCACGCCGCCCGCGGCGGCGGTGACGGACAGCGCGTTGGCCTTGACCACGGATTCGCTGGTCACGGCGATCTTCGTGTTCGCGCCGGTGATGTTGGCGGATCTGTCGATCTTCGATTCCACGGTGCCGTTGGTCATCGCCATGGCGAAGGCCGCACTGAGGCCCGCCTCCGCGCCGCCGCCGATGGCCAGGGTGAGGGCGGACACGTTGCCGTAGTCACTCGCGGCATCCACGTTCAGCGCGCCGGCGTTCTTCACGGTGCCGCCCAGGGTGGCCCGGGTGATGTTGTCCGTGCGCACCACGCTGCCCGCGGCGCCCACGCCCGCGCTGCCGATGCCGGCCGCCACGCCGACGACCCGGATGGAGCGCTTGCTCAGCATATCCTTCAGTGTGGTCAGGCTCTCCTTCAGCTCGTCGTCCTCGCTTTCGCCCAAGTCCTTGCTGATGGCCGCGGTGCGCGCCTGCTCGTCGCCGTCCGGCATCACGCCGCCGGACTTCGACACTGCGGTGACGTTCACGCTGCCCTCCTTGGCGTCCACGGTGCCCAGGGAGGTGGCGAACACGTTGCTGCGCAGCATGGCGATGGCCACGCTGACGCCCACGCCCGCCATGCTGCCGCCGGACACCGTCGCGCCGACCACGTCGGCCTTGGTGTCCTGCTCGGCGTACACGTCCACGCCCCTGGCGGTGACGTTGCCGTTCATGCCGATGCGGGCCACCACGGAGTCCTTGGGATCAGAGCTGTAAGCGGTATTGCCCGCCGCGGCCCTGGCCTTCTTGATGTCCGCCGTCTCGGTCATGTCCTGCTTGTCGTCGTTGCTGTCCGGCGCGCCGTCGAAGGTATCGCCCTCCACGAAGCCGGAGGTGGCGTCGAACTTGCCGTTCGTGCCCACGGAGGTATTGCCATTGCTGTGGCCGTTGCCGGTCAGGTCGTCGGCCAGGCTGGTCTGGGTGATATTGCCGTCCTTGTCCCTCTGTTCCTCCAGGTCAGAGGTATCCTTGATGCCCAGCTCGTGCATCTTGTCGATGATGGCAGTGGAATCGAAGGTCTTGCTGCCGTTCTTGGTGGAGGAATTGCCGTAGGTGAGCATATCGGCGGCATCCTGGTCCATCCTGTCGCCGGCGACCAGGCCCATGACGGTCACGCCCACGCCCACCTGACCGCCCACGGCCACGGTGGCCGCGACGTCCACGATGTTCCGCTCGGAGGCGGCCTTCACGTTGGCCTTGCCCGACAGGGTGGCCGCGCCGTCCATCTCGGCCAGGGCGTTGCCCTTGGCAATGACCAGCATGCCGTTCACGGCCACGGCGCCCTTGGCGCTGGCGGCGACGGCCGCAGAGGCGCCGACCTGGGTGAGGTCGCTCTGGGCGGTCACGTCCAGGGTGTCGGCGTTGATGACGGTGCCGTTTGAGACCAGCGCGTTGGTGGTGTCCTTCAGGCTCGCCACAGACACCGCGCCGGACACCGCCGCCTGGCCGCTGGCCGCAGCGCCCACGGTGTACTGGCCCATATCCTTGTTGGCGGTGGCGGACACGTTCACGCCCTTGGCCGCCTTTATGGTGCCGCCGCCCAGTATGGCGTTGCTCTCGCCGGTGAAGACGCTCACGGCAAACACCGGGGTGACGGCCGCCTTGCCTGCGCCCGCCAGCGCCACGGCGGTGTTGTCCAGGTTCACGTCGTTCACGGATTTCAGGTTGAAGCTGCCCCTGTTCGCCTCGATCTCGCTGGCAACCACGGCGTTCACCCTGCTCTTCAGGGACTGGTAGGCGATGCCGATTTCCACGGCCGCCTTGCCGGAACCGCCGGCGCTGAGGGCCATCTCAAACACGTTGTCGGTGTTGCTGGCGGCGACGTTCACGTCCTGCCAGGCCTTGGCGTTGTGGGCCTTGGCGGTGACCTCCTTGGCCGCGGTCAGCACGGCGATGGACGCGCCAGCGGCAACGCTCTTGGCCGCGTTCAGGCCACCGGCGAAGATGATCTGCTTGGAATCATTGGCGGCGTTCACAGTGACGGAGCCGCCGCCCACGGCCTTACCGGAGGCGTTCTTCGCCAGTGCGGACAGGGACGCCTGGGAGGCGTCCGCCTTCACCACGTTCTTGTTGCTGCTCCACAGCAAATTGCCGGTGAGGCCCTTGTTGCCCGCCGCCGCGATGCCCGCCGCGACGGCCAGTATGTCGTCCACCACCTTCGCGCCCACGTAGATGCCCGTAAAGGCCTCGCCGCCCGGCAGCTTCCTGGAAAGCGCGCCGGAGCTGCCCGCCGCGGTGACGGAGCTGGCGCCCATGTCGGTGGTCACTTCGTTTTCCTTGTTGACGAACATCGCGGTGGCCGCCGCGGCGTTGCTGCTCCAGGACAGGCCCAGGCTGCCCGCGATGGCCTTGGTGACGTCGTCCAGGCGGGAGGCAAAGGCCGCCTCGCCGCCCGCTTTCACGGTGACGCTGCCCAGCGTGGTCTTCACCTTGTTCCGGCTGACCAGCACGGGCAGGTTGCCGCTGATGCCGTTCCCGCTTGAGGCGGCGGCCACAGCCATGCTGACCACGCGGCTGACGTCCATGCCATGGCTGGAGATGAGCACGTCCTTCGCAGCGTCGATGACATAGCCCGCGCCGCCCTTCGCTTCCACGCCGGAATCGCGGTGCAGCACGTTGATGTTGGCGGACAGGCCAGTGGCCTTGTCCTTGCCGCCCGCCACCGCCACGGTGACGTTGGCGACCCGGGTCTCGGTCTCGCCCAGCAGGGAGACGCTGCCCTTTCGGGACGCGATGCCCTTGCCGGCGCCGCCTTCATCCAGGAAGACCTTGCCCTTGGCGTTGTCCACCAGCACGTTCAGCGAACCGGCCGCGGCGCTCTTGCTGGTCACGGCGGCGGAGGCGCTGGCGATCACGGAGAGCAGCTTGTCCACGGCCCTTCCCGCCACGGTCACGTCGCCGTCGGCGGACAGGCTGTGGTTCTTCCCCACGCTGGCTTTGGCCTCGGCGTCGTTCACCAGCACCGCGATGGTGCCGCCCGCGGCGGTGGCCGCCTTGGCCACGCTGGCGCTCACGGAGATCAGCATCAGGTTCAGGTTGGAATCCGCCGCGATGTCCAGCTTGCCGCCGGCGTCGACGGTGGCGCTGTCGCCGATTTTGGCGTTGGCGATGGTGTTCAGCAGCACCACGTCCAGGCCGCCGCCGATGGACTTGTCCGCCTGGGAGGCGGAGCTCACGGACGCGGCGGCGTTGTAGCTCTCCACGTTGGTAGAGGCGACGGCCCTGTGGCTGACGCTGCCGGCCTTGATGTTCAGATTGTCGCCGACGACGGCCTTCGCCTCGTCCTTGTCATAGAGGAAGGTGAGGGTGATGCCGGCGCTGTTCTTGGCGCTGCCTGCGGCGACCGCGCCGCCGATCATGCGCACGGTGGTGTCGTCCTGGGCCAGGATGGTCACGTCGCCCTTGGCGCGATTGCCGCCCTTGTTGATGGTGACGTTGTTGCCCAGCACGGCCTCCACGCTGTTCAGCGCCCGCACGATGGAAATGGAGCCCGCGGCGTTCAGCTTGTTGGGCTTGGTGGAATCGGCCTGGCCGGTCACCAGCGAGCCCGCGATGGCCTCGGTGTAGTAGTTCTTCGAGGACAGGAAGCTCAGCGCATCCGCCAGCTTCATCAGGGCGTAGGTGTTCATGTTGATGCTCACGGTATAGCTCTTCTCGCCGGGCTTCTTGTGCACGTCGATCAGGCCGGGATACACGTTCTCCCGCTCCTCGTCGTCCAGATCGGAGGAGTCGCTGATCAGGTCCTGCAGGGAGAGCGGGAACCTGTAGTCGTCCCAGGTCACGGGGGCCTTCACGGCCTTCAGGGCGAAGCTGTTGGCGTCGATGGTCGCGCCGTCCTTCACCTCGGCCTTCACGGTGTTCGCGCTCCAGATGGTGGCCACGGACACGCCCGCGCCCACGTTGGCGCCCTTGGACACGTTGATGCCGCCGGCGCGCACGGCCAGCTTGCTCTTGTCGTTGGCGGTGACGCTCACGGCGTTGCCCTTCAGGTCGCCGTCCACGATGGCGTCGGTCTCGCCATAGCTGAACAGCAGGCTCAGCGCGCCGGCCACGGAGGTGTCGCTGCCCTTGCCGGACACGGCGCCCGCGATGGACTGCACCGCCAGCCGGCCCCGGTAGGTGTCGGTCAAATTCTGCTTCAGGTCGGCGCTGACGGTCACGTCGCCGTCCGCGGCGGCAAGATTGCCGTTCACGGTGGCGTGGGCCTGGTTCCTGTTCACGCTGATGCCCACGGCGGCGGCGATGCTCTTGCCCTTCTCTTTGGCCAGGCTCATGGCCGCGCCGGTGGAGCGGGTGTTGAAGTTGCCCGCGTTGGTGGCGGACACCAGGATCTCCCGGGCCGCGTTGATCGCCTGGTTCACGCTGGTGGTAGCGCTGTGCAGCGCCACGGTGACGCCCAGGGCGGCGGCCACCCGCAGGCTGGACTTCTTGTTGGGGTTCTGGAAGCCGTCCACCTCCTGGCCGCCCTCCACGTTGACGAAGTCCTTGGCGGCATTGGCGCCCTGGCCGGCATCCTCGCCGTTGTCCACCTCCACGTTCTGGCTGCGCATCACGTTGGCGGACACGTTCAGGTCGTCCCGGGCCTTCTGGCCGTCGTCCTTGATGACCCGCTTGTCGTTCAGTCGGTCGTTGATCTTGGCGTTGGTCTTGTTGCCCTTGGTCTCCTTCTTTTCGTCGAAGATCTTGCCGGTGGTCACGTCGTTGGCCTTTTCCGCCACGGTGGAGGCTCCGTCGGAGAATTTGTTCAGCGAGCGCTGGATATCCGCGCCCATGGCGCTGGCGAAGGACCAGGTGTCGTCGCGGCTGAGGGTATGGGTGCGCACGACGGCCTTGCCGGACACCTTCGCGGCGGCGTTCATCTCGGCGGTGATGTCCGACAGGGACACGTTCACGGCCACGCTGGCGCCCACGGCGGTGGTGCTGCCGGCGGCGAAGGCGCTGGCCTTGGTCTCGCTGGCGCCCACCTCGGTGGCAGAGACGATCAGCGCGCCCTTGGTCACATCGATCTCCTCGGGCAGATCCTCTTCCTCTTCATCCTCGGCCTTGGCCGGCGCGACGGCGTCGTCCGAAGCGTCGGGCTTGGCAGTGGTGGTCACCTGGCCGCCCTTGGCGATGGCGGCGCGCACGTCGTTGTCCAGTATGTTCACGGACACAGCGGCGTCCAGGGCGAAGTCCTTGATGTCGTCGCTGGTGCCCTCGAAGGGATCCGCGCCGGCGGTGGCGTAGTTCTCCTCCTCGTGCTCGGAGGAAGCCGTGACGGACAGGGTGCCCGCGGTAACGTTGCGGCTGGTGCCCTGCTCGTCGTCGCCGATGGCGGCCTTCACGCTGGATTTGCCGTAGGTCAGCGTGAACGCCGCACCCACGCCCACGGTGCGCCCCGCGCGATCCTTCTGGGCCTGGCGCTGCTGCTCCACGTGCTCGGCGTCGTGGTCCTCCTCAAAGGTGACGAGGATGCTCTTCACGCCCTGGGCGGGCACCTTGAAGACGTACACCTCTTCGCTGTCGTTGGCGGAAGCCTGCACGATCTCGTCGTCGTCCTCGCCGACGCCATACGTGATAAACGATATGCCGTCCATGCCGTTCACGACGATGCCGCTCACCTTCAGGCCGGGCTCCACGGGAATGGTGATCTCGCCCAGGTCGTTCACCTTGCCCCAGGCCTTGCCGCTTTCATCGTTTTCCCGGCCCTCGACGCTGACGGTGATCTGTTTGTCCGCCGGATATTCCTTGCCCTGTGTCTCGTATCGGAGGGTGGGCTTCGGGATCTCCTTGAGCAGCTCGGTGAACTCCACGTCGATGTTGATCTTGAGGCTCTCGATCTCCTCGTCGGTCATGCCGGTGGTGTCCACGCCGTCCATGGGGTCGAACCAGTAGCTGATGGCGCCGTCGTCGCCCTTGGCGCTCTCGAAGTCCAGCTTGTCCACCACCTCGGTGCCGTCCGCCTTGCAGTAGGTGCGAACCAGCTTGCCTTTCTCCAGGCAGTAGCCGTCCTGCGCCTCGATCTCGATGCTCTCGTCGTCGTTCATGCCGCCGAAACTCAGCACGCTTCCGCCCACGCCGGTGGTCACAGTCACGTTGCCGTCCGGGTCGGTGGCTGTGGTGGTGGCGGCGTCGCCGCCGCCGGTATTGGCGTTGTCGGAATCCCCCGCGCCGTCGTTGTTGTCCGCCTCGCCGCGCTCGTCCACGGCGGCGGTGGAGTGGGTGCGCACCCGGCGCACTTCCTCGGCGTTCACGGTCATGTCCCCGGTCACGGTGACGCTCCCCGACCCGCCGGCGATCTCCGCCAGGGTGTTCAGGTTCGCCACGGCGATGGCCAGGCTGCCAGCGCCGCTCTTCTTCTTCGCGCCGGAGCCCGCAATGGCCTGGGTAGTGACGATATGTCTGTCCTCGATGGCCTCGCGCTCGAATTTCACGTTCATCACGCCCAGCAGCTTGTCGATGGCCTCGTTGGTCATGGCCACGCTGCTCTCCTTCAGAGCTTTGCGCAGCTCCTTCTGGATGGCGCCGACGAAGCCGTCCGCCTGGATCTTCTCCACCACGGGAGCGTAGTCCCAGACGGTGGTGCGGAAGGTGGTGGTGATATAGGGGATGACGCTGGCCTTCAGATCCGCCCAGCTCTTCTTCTTCAACTCCTGCACCAGGGTGATGTTGCTGGGATTGAGCAGCGGGAGCTGTGCGCCGACAGCACGCACGGTGTTGTCGATCATCTTGTCCATGACGCCCTTCAGTGAGTCGATCAGGACGTCCTTCAGGGTTTCCTTGATCTTGTCGCCGTCGTTGCCCTTGCCGGTGATCTTATCGGTGATCATGTCGATCACCGAACCGCCGATCTTGGGCAAGCCTTCCTTGAACAGCTTGTCCTTCACCGTGCTGACCACCTCGCCGGGCAGCTGCACCGACAGCTCGGCCCACACGGTCTCCAGGATCTTCATCAGCCCGTCGGTGCCGTCCGCGGTCAGGTATTGCCCGCTGCGGTAGACCTCCTGATACGCCTCCAGCAGCGGCTGGACCAGCACCTTCGGGAAGTCCTTCAGGCGCTCCCAGATGGCCTTGCCGAAATTTTCAAAGGAATCGCCCGGGGCGTTGGTCATCAGCTCAAACAGCTTGCCCAGGTTCAGATCGTCGATCAGCGTCTGGCAGAACTTGCCGATGCCCTCGCTGCCGATGTCGGTGAGCCAGCCCACCTTGTCGGCCACATCCTCGCCCATCAGGTCGCGCAAGGCCTCCTTGATCTGCTCGGTGAAGGCGTTGCTGAACCGGGTCTCGTTCTCGGCGACGGTCACGGTGCGCACCTTCGTGGGGGCCTTGGCGATTTCGGCGGTCACCGCCAGGGAATCGGCGGAGACGATGCCATTGCCGATGCGGGCGATGTTGTCCATGGTGACGATGTTGATGGCTACGCCGATGCCCACGCCCACGTCCGACTTGGTGGCGGAGGCGTCCGCCTTGACGGTGGCATCGGTGCGGTTCGTGGACGACACCGTCAGGGCGCCCTTGGTGGTGATGTTCACGCCATCCTTGATCTCGGCCCGGGAGGCGTTCTTCATCACGTTCAGCACGAACGCGCCCGCGCCGGTGACGGTCTGCTCGGCGGTCTCGGCCTTCTGGCGGTTGTTGGCGCCGTTCTTGATGGCCGCGCCGTCCAGGCCGCCGAAGCGGCCGGCCACGCCGCCCGCGCCCTTCAGGATGCTGTTGGCCTGCTTGTCGGCGCTGCCGTCGCCCTTCTCATCCTCCCCGCCGGCGTCGCCGCCGCTGGCCGCCGCCTTGGCCACGGCCTTCAGCGCGTCCCCGGCGATGGCGCTGATGCTGATATCCTTGGTAGCGTTCAGACTCTGGTTCAACAGCGCCTGCACGTCGTTTTTGAGCCACGTGACGATGAACGCGCCGCCCATGGCCGTCTTGCCGCCCCGGGCGGAGGCGTCCGCGGTGACCTCATGGTTGTACTGCGCCTTGGCGGACTCGCCGCTGGCCTTGATCTTCACCTTGCCGGAAACATCCAGCTGGTTCAGATCCCTGCCGCTCTCATCCTTCAGCCGGCCCATTTCGGCCAGCACCTCGGAATTGAACACGTCCACCGCCGCCACGGGCACCCACGCGGAGCCGCCCGTCGCGCCGGCCCTGGCCGTCACCTGGTCCTTTTCCTTGTGGCCGACGTTGATGGTGATGCCGCTGGCCTTGCTGCCTTCTTTAAACACCACGCCGTCTTCGATGACGCCGCGGGTCGTCAGGCCGTCGATGGCGAAGGCAATGCCAGCGCCCACGCCGGTGCCCTCGGCCTCGTTGCCGTCCTTCTTGCCGGAGGCGTCGCCGGTGACCTTGAAGTCCTGCTTGGCCTTGGCCATCATGAAGATGAGGCCGTCGTGCTTTATCTGGGCGTCCTTGCGGACGGCCACGTCGGTGGTGGTCTTGGCCACCTGCACGGCGATGGCGCCGGCCACGCCGGTGTCGCCCTCGTTGTAGCCCGCCTTGGCCTCGGTGATGGCCTTGCTGCCCACGCTGACGGCGACCATGCTCAGGCCGTTGTCCGTCACCTGCGCAGGGTCGATGTGCCGCGTCTTCACCTTGCCGTTCTCCATGACGGGCTTGCCGTCGTCGTCCAGCACGGGCACGTCGCTGGCGCCCTGGATCTCCAGGATGTTCTCCGCCAGGGTGACGCCCACGGCCACGCCCACGCCCATGCTGAGCGCCACGCCGTCGCTGCCGGGCTCAAACTCGGCGGCCAGCTGGATGTTGGTGATCGTCTCACCGTCCCCCACCGTGGGGAGCTTGAGGGTATAGGTGTCCTTCTCCTTCCAGCTGGCGAAGACCTGTCGGGTCGAGGTGCCGCTGGCGGTCTGGATGGTGATGGTCGCCTTCACCGTGCCGGCCTTGGCGCGATAGCCCTCCCGGGCCTCCACCTTCAGCGTGACGGTCTCGCCGGGATCCGCCAGCTTGCTGGCGGGGACGATCTTGTCCTCGCCGCTGACGAATTCCTTCATCTCGATGTCCTTGTCCTTAAGGGCCGCGTTGATGGTCAGCTCGGTGGCGGTATACCCGTCCCCGGTGGGGATGGTGAAGCGGCCCTTGTTGTCCACGGCCAGGTTCTCACCTTGGTAGGTGACGGTGGTGTTAGCCGGGTCCAGCTTCTTGCCGGCCTTGATGTCGTCGTCCGTGAGCTGGATGGTGACGGTCTGGCCCTTGGCGGCCTTCCGGTCCGACTCGCTGGTCATGATCTCCGTGCCGCCGGCGCTCTTCATCTCGATGGTCTTGGGCTCAAAGCGCGGGGAGATATACAGCTTCTCAGTGTCGTCCTTGAAGTGGGGCACCGTGAACTCATATTCGCCCTTGTCGTTCAGGGTGACGGCCAGCTCCCTGTAATGGGACGGATTGGCGGTGGAGGTGACATAGGCGATCATGCCGGCGGCCTTGTAGCCGTCGTTGCCCGTCAGCTTGACGGTGACCTTGTCGCCCTCCTTGGCCGCTTCCTTGCTGAGCTTGGCGCTGCCCTTCAGCTTGTCGGAGCCCTCGATGGTCATGCCGTTGTCGTTCGTCACGATCTTCCTGGCGTCCTCGCTGAACACGGCTGTGATGGTGATCAGCGCGCCGGCGGGCACAGCATTATTGCCGTCCACGGATTTGAAGTACCACTCGTTGAGAGCGCAGGTATCGTCATGGGTCAGCGTTCCCTTCTGGGGCGAGCCGTCTGCGCCGATCCAGGTGGCGTACAGCACGCTCTTGTTGGACTTGACGGTGGTGGCGGTCGCATTGGAGCCGCCCGCCGCCGGGTCGCACTTGTAGCCCGCCTCGGGGGTGATGGTGAAATAGTAGAGGGGCTTTACCTTGGCGGTGTCGTCGTCGGCATAGCGCACGTCGTGGAAGTCCAGCCTGCCCAGATCCGTCGTCACGCCCGCTTCCTTCTTCTGGTTCACACTGGTGCGGATCGCGTTGGGCACCACGAATTTGGACGCGGCCTTCGCGTCGCCTTCGATGGCGACGAGATTGCCGTCGGCGTCCTTGAACATGAAGGTGATCTCCAGGGTGCTGCCGTCCACCGTGGCGTACTTGGTGGTATTCAGGTCAAAGGCGTACTCGCCGTCGCTGGTCTTGTCCAGCTCCACCGTCTCGCTCACGCGCTTGCCCGCAGACAGGCTCGGGTTGATCTTGGTGTAGTAGCTGATCACCACGCTGACCTTTTCCACCTGGCTCTTGTAGGCGTCGTCCAGCTTGAAGGTGAGCTTGGGGGTAGCGACGGAGGCGGCGTGGGCCGGGTCGACGTCCCGGGTGATGGTGCCTGGCAGGGTGCCGTTCACCTTCATGGAGACGTTCGCCCCCTGCACGCTGTAGGTCACCTTCTGCACCGTCTGGGGCTTGCTCTGCTCCTTGGCCACCTGCGCGGCGTCCTTGGGCGTGATGGCCGTGCCGTCGGCCTGGGTGTTGGTGTAGGTGCGGGTATAGCCGAACATGTCGACATCGCCGCCGGCGGTCACCACGCTGCCGGAGGCGATGCGGCTGCCGCCTTTGTTCAGCGTCACGCCCACGGCCAGCGAGCCCGTCAACTGCTTGTGGGCAGGCTGTCTGGCGCTGTTGTCCTCGATTGCCCCGAATTCGGCATGCACGTACAGCTTCACGTCCGCGGGGATGTCGTCGGGCACGGTGAATATATAGCGGCCCTGGCTGTCGGCCTCGATCTTGATGGTCTCGACCACCTCGTTGCCGTCCACCGTGTGGGTGTAGACGACGGAGAGGCTCTTCAGCTCGGTGACGGCGCTGCCGTCTTCGGCAGACTTGTTGGCGTTGGGGATCAGGCGGATCTTCTGCCCGCCCCGGACCGACTTGAGGCTCTTGCCGTCCTCGCCGGTCTTCCAGGTGACGATGCTGCCGTCCTTGATGTATTCGCTGTCGAACACCAGGTCGTGGGCGGCGTGGCCGTCTTCAGCCTGCGCGCCGCCCTCGACGGCGACGTCGTCCGCGTCGTCCGCGTTGCCCGCGATGCCCTCGGCGGCGTCCTCGAACAGGTCGGGCAGCTCGAAGCTGTCCTCCAGGTCGTCGGCGTTCACGTCCACCTGCTGCTGGCCGTCGGCGGCGACGGCGGTTCCGCCCGCCGCGCCTTCCTTGGCGTAGGTGACCATGACCTCCACGTCGGCGTTCTCCAGCAGGAACAGGTATTGGCCGTACTGGTTCTTGACGACCTCCTCATAGGTATAGTGGTCGTTCGCCGCGCCGGTCGTCTTGTCATAGCCCAGGTAGCGGATCATCACGGTCTGCACCTTGTAGCCGTCATTGGCCTTGGGCTCGATGATGCCGTAGGTGGCCACGTTGCCGGCCTTGTCCAGCTTGTCGCCCACCTTGGTCTTCACGGTGGTGGAGCCGCCCTGCTCGTTGTCGTCGGAGGGCTCGACCACCCGGATGCTGTAGTCGGAGGCGGAGAGCTTGGTCACGGTCTTGACGAACTTCTCGGCCTCCCGGTCCACGAAGGTGCCCTTGAATTTGTCGAAGAGGATGCCACTCAGGGCCTTGAACAGGCCGATTGCAGAGACGACCGTCGGGGAAGACTGCTGTGCCATCTTGTCGCCGCCGGCGGTAGCGATGGTCTGGACGTTGGCCACGTTGCTGGAGTACACGGCCACGTCGCCGCCCGCGGTGACATGGGCGTGCTCGCCGATGACGGCGTTCACGACCTGATCCACCACGTTGACGGCCACGAAGCCGCCCACCGCGCCGCCGCCCACCGCGTTGACGCCCTTCTGATAGGTGGAGAGGGTCTCGTCCTCCACGGAGCCGGAGGCGTCCAGCTTCACCTTGCGGCCCGCGTCCAGCGTGCCGTTCATCTGCACGTTCACGGTGTTGGTGATGGCCGTGACCGACAGGGCCACGGGCGAGAAGAACCCGCCGTAGTTGGCGTAGTTGTAGGCGCGCACGTCGCTGGACGCGGCGAGGATGATGTCGTTGTCAGCTTCGATGTTCGCGCCGTGGGCAACGTTGACGCTGGCGTTGTTCACCACCACGTCGATGCCGATGGGGCCGCCGACCTGCTTCTGCTTCACCTGGTGGGTCTCGCCGTCCACGTCCACATAGTAGCCGATGGTGGTGTCGATCTTCGCCTGGGCGGTCACGTTGCCGCGCGCCGACAGATCGGCGCCGGCGTTGATGTTCACCATGGCCCGGGCCAGCTTCACGTTGACCAGGTCCAGGGCCGCCGGAAGCAGGGTGAACAGGCTGCCAAAGTGCTTCACGCGGGCCACCAGCGCGATGTCGTGGGCCGTCTCTATGGACGAGCGCACGTTGATCTCGGCGGCGTCCGCCACGCTGATCATATCCGCGGCGATGTCGCCCAGGGACTGGCCGTTATGGTAGTTTTCAAAGGCGCCGCCCATGGAAAGGGAGCCCAGCGCGGATTCCGCGCGGACGTTCTGGGCCTTGATGGTCCTGGCGATGTCGATGGTCGGGGCCTTGATCAGCACGTTCAGGTTGGCCAGGGAACCGTTCTCGCCCGTGACGCCGGGGATATAGGGCGCGTCGTCGCCCAGCTCTTCGGCGTCAAACACCAGGTTGCTCAGCATCAGCGGCTTGGTGGAACCACTGACGACGATCCGTTCGATGTCCCTGCTCACCGGCGTCTTGATCACGTAGTCGGTGAAGTCCTCGTTCGCCGTCACGTTGAAGATGCCCGTGCCGGTGGTGTAAACCTCCACCCGCTTCTTGTTCTTCAGCGCGTCGGTGAAGTTGACCTTGCCCGGGTCGGCGTAGGTGATCTTCAGCGTCAAATCCTGGTCCTGCGCCGTCTCCTTGTCGTCCTGGCTGCTGGCCACGTGCATCTGGAAGCCCTGGGCCGGGGTGCCGCCGATATAGCCGATGGGGTTCGTGACGCCCTGGGGCAGGCGGTTGTTCAGCTTGCCCTTGAGATACACGGAGGCCGCGCCCTTGTCGAAGCGCAGCTCGTCCACGGCCAGGCCCGCGTTCACGTCCACGGTGTAGCGGTCGACGGCACTCGCATCCTCGTTGACAAAGGTGATCTTCGTATTGGATTGCGCGGGCTTGATCTGCTCGGTGGAGTTGGGATTGAATTTGTAGTCCAGGTTCTCTATGGAGCGATAGTCACCCTTGAGCACATCGATGACGGCCCCGCCCGTGCCGGTGTTGACGGTCATATTCCCCGCCCCGGCGCGCAGGTCCACGGTGATCTGGTCATCGCCGTCGCCGGTGTTGATCTCATAGGTGCCGGACTTCTTGTAGACCGGGTTGCCCGCCTCATCCTTCTTCGGCTTGCCGTCCGCGTCCAGCTCGGGGATCTGGACGGCGCTCGCCTGGGCGGCGTCCACGATGGTCAAATAGTCGGTGCTGGAGCCGGTGTCCACGTACACGCCGTTGTTGGCCCCGCTGATGTTCACGTCCACGGTGTCGTTGCCGCTGCCGGTCACGATCTCCACGCGGCCGCCGCCGGCGTTGACGTTGACCCGGTTCAGGCCGTCACCCGCGTTGATGTACAGCGACTTCGCGCCGGAGGTGGTGGTGGCTTCGACCACGTCGTCGTTGTCCACGGCATAAATCTCGGCGCTGGAATTCTTGTTTACGTTCACGATCAGCTCGTTGGGCGCGTTGGCAGTGCCGTTGAACACCAGGTGGCCGCCCTTGTCCTTGTTCTGCTCGGCGTCCTCCGCCCGGACGGTGATCGACTTGCCAGCGGCCATCATTATGCTCTTCATGACCACCTTCACGCCCCTGATGACCAGATCGGCGTTGATGGTAGTGAAGCCCTCGCCCTCGGTGCCGGTCTCACCGGCATCCTCGGCCACCAGCTCCACCGCGAAATCGTCGCCAATGTCGCGCGCGCCGGCGTCGATGACGATCTTTCCCTTGTTTTCACCGGAGCTGTTGCCCTCGAAGATGGTGTTGCGCTCCAGGATGATCCGCACCGTGCCGCTCAGCCTGCCGTTGGCCGAAAGAACCTTGTCGATCCTCTGCTGGAGGACGCTGATGCCCTCTTTCTTGTCAGTTCCGCTGTCGCCCGCGTTCGCGGCAGGGATGGGGGTGGTCTGCTGCTCGACCACAGGCACGGCGGCGTCCGCCGCGTCCCGGGCCAGCCCGACCTCGTTCTGGGCGGCGTTCAGCTGCACGCCAAGCAGGCCCTCCGCCTGGGCGGGAGCCGCTTCGGGTCCGGTGGGTTCTTCCTCGGTTTCGGTGGGTTCTGCTTCGATTTCGGCAGGTTCCTCCTCGGTTTCGGTGGGTTCTTTCTCGGGTTCAGTGGGTTCTGCTTTGGTTTCGGGGGTATCCTCCTCGGTTTCGGGGGTTCCTTCCTCTATAATCGCGGTCTCTTCCTCGGGTTCGGTGGTCTCTTCCTCAGGTTCCGCAGGTTCTTCCTCAGTATCGGTGGGTTCTGCTTCGGTTTCGGTGGGTTCTGCTTCGGTTTCGGTGGGTTCTGCTTCGGTTTCGGTGGTCTCTTCCTCGGTTTCGGTGGGTTGTTCACCGGATTCTGCAGGTTCTTCCTCGGTTTCGGTGGGTTGTTCTTCGGGATCGGCAGTTTCGCCGTCCCCGGTCGCAGCGGGTTCTTCCACCGCAGCGGTCTCCGCTTCCACGGGCGCGTCCGTCTCCGCAGAGGTCTCCGTTTCCGCAGGCACGTCCGACGCGACAGCGTCCCCGGTCTCGACAGGGACGTCAGCGCCCGGCGCGGCTTCCGGGGCCGCGTCCACGGCGGGCGCTTCCGGGGCCGCGTCCACGGCGGGCGCTTCCGGGGCCGCATCCACGGCGGGCGCTTCCGGGGCCGCCGGTGCTTCCGGCGGCTCGAGGGCAGGATTATCAGGCGTCGGAGGCATCGCCGCCTCCCCGCCTTCCGCAGCTTCCGTGGCCAGCGCTCTGAACCAGCCGGGGGCATACCCGCCCACGGAGCCCAGCATCAGTGTCAGCACCAGTGCCAGTGCCAATACCCGCTTCGCCATTTTCATATTATTTTTCATAATCCTGCCTCCGATACGTGAGGGGATTTCTCCCCGTCGCCTGATGCTTCCCCTTCTCCCCGTCAGGGGGCAAGGGGCGATACCTTTGGTTTCCTATGGGTTTATTTGGCCTTGATGGTCAGCTTGATCTTCGCCTTTTTCCCGTTGTGGGTGGTGACGGTGATGGTGACCTTGCCCTTGGACACGGCCGTCACCCTGCCGTTTTCGTCCACGGTGGCCACGGCGGGGTCGGAGCTGGTCCAGGTCAGCGTCGTCACGGCCTTCGCGGGCGTCAGCTTCACCCGCTTGCCCAGCGACAGCGCCTTGCCGACGGCCAGCGTCTTCTTCCCGCCCTTGAAGGCGATCTTCGTGGGCCGGTCGTCCACGGTCACGGTCGCGGCCTTCCAGATGCCGTTGCTGGTCAGCACGTAGATCACGCAGCTGCCCGCCCCCACGGCCTTGATCCTGCCCGTGGAGGTGACCTTCGCCACCTTCTTGTCGCTGGAGTAGTAGCGCAGCTTGTGGTCGTGGTTCAGGATGTTGCCCTTGCGGGTGCCCTTGATCGTGGCGCGGATCTGGGCCGTCTTGCCGATCTTCACCGTGAACGCCGACTTCTTCAGCGTCAGGCTCTTCGGGTTCACGATCTTCCAGCCGCCGCCGGAGGTGTAGCAGTGGGCCACGGGGCTCTTCGCCACGTACTTCTTCCCGCTGCCGTCCGTCACCCAGGCCTTCACCTGCACCTTGTAGCCGCGCCGGGCGTCCAGCTTGTTGAAATCGAAGGCGCGCTCCGCGTCCGCGGCCACGCTTCCCATCAGCCGGTACTTGCCCGAGCCGCAGTTCACGAAGAACACGTCGTAGCCGTCCACGCCGTCCACCTTCGTCCAGGTGGCCCGCAGCGAGCGCTTGCCCGTGGACTTCATCGTGGCGATCAGCATGGCGGCGGTGTCCACGGCGGTGGCCGCCACGGCAATGTCCGTCGCGGGGCCGGCGTAGTGGGTCGCGTCCTCGGCATACCGCACCTGATAGGTGCCCTGGGCCAGGTTTTCGATGGTCTCGCCCGTCACCGGCTTCCAGGTCGCGCCCTTGTCATCGGAGTATTCCATGCCTGGGGCCACGCCCTGGATCGCGCCGTTTTTGCTGGCGGCGCTGCTGGCGGGCGTGGAGGTCAGGCCCTCCACGGGGCCCTGGGGCAGCTTGTCGGTGGTCGCCGCAAGGGGCTGGGAGATGGGGCCGGCATAGGTGGTGGCTGTCTCCGCCCTGCGCGCGACGACGCTGTATTCCGTCACGGGGTCGAGGCCGGTGAAGGTGTCGCCCGTCTGCCAGGTCTTGCCGCCGTCGATGGAATACTCCTCGCCGTCTTTGGTCTCGACGGTCAGGCTGCCGGATGTGCGGCTCTTGAGCACGGGCGCTTCCGCCGCCTCCCCGGGGCGCTTGCGGGCCGGGCCGGTCTGCGCCGCGCGGGTCACGTCGTCGCCGAAAGTCACCTTCTGGATGGCAGTGGCGCCGATCACCGTGCCCACGTCCGCGGCGGTCAGGGTATAGGTCGGCTTCGTCGCCCCTGCAATGGGCTTGCCGTCCCGCGTCCACTGCCAGCCGACGTCCTTTGCGCCCTCCGGCTCGGTGGACGCCTTCAGGGTCTCGCCCACCACGGCCTCGCCCTCGACGGACGCGCCGGTGAGCAGCGTCTTGTCGGTGTTGGTCGCCTGCTCGGCGGCCTCGGAGGCAAAGTGCTCCTCCGTCTCCTTGATCCGGGCGTACACGGTGTAGCCCGTGTCCTCGGTCAGGCCGGTAAATACGGGCGCGTCCTGCCAGGTCTTGCCGTCCAGGCTGAATTCATAGGCGTCGCCCTCGGCCGGGGACTGTTTCATGTGCACCGTCAGGCTGGTCTTGTCCTGGTCGACGCTCTCGATCTCGGGCGCGGGCAGATGTTCCTTCCAGACGGCGTAATAGGTCGCATCCGCGTCCGGCATGGTCTCGGGCAGGGTCGCAATCGTCCGGCTGTCCGGCGCGTCGCTCCAGCCCCGGAAGGCCTCGCCCTCGCGGCTGGGATCATCAGGCGCGGTGACGGGGCTGCCGTAAACGCCGACGACCTTCGCGTATTCCTCGCCGCCATCCATGAAGGTGACGGTATAGTTATGCAGCTTCCACAGGGCGTACACCGTCAGGTCGCGTCCGGGCATGGTCGCGGGCAGCTCAGGCTGCCAGCCGATGAAGTCAAAGTGCAGCCGGGTCGGGTCGGCGGGCGCTTGGATGGCCGCGCCGAACTGCGCGGTGATCGCCTCGATCTCCGTGCCGCCCAGGGTGTCGAAGGTAAGGGTGAACGTGCCGATCTGCCATTGGGCCTCATAGGTTCGGTTCTCGCCGGGCATGGTTGCGGGGCGCATATCGTCCGTGACCAATGCGTCGTTCAGCTTCCAGCCCAGGAAGCTGTAGCCCTCCCGGGTCGGGTCCGCGGGCCAGGCGACGGGCCCGCCATACGAAGCGGTGATGGGCGCGATGGCGCTGCCGCCCTTGGTATCGAAGGTCAAGGTGTACTCTCTGGGGCTCCAGACCGCGTTTACGGTCAGATCCTCGTCCGGCATATTGCCGCTCAGGGTCTTGTCGATGCCCCGGAAGGTATGGTATTCCCGGGTCAGATCCGCCTCGCTCAGCTGGTTGATGACCAGGCTGTTGGACAGCGGCGTGCCGTAGGCCACTTGGATGACCTTTTTTCCGCCCGCTTCGCCCAGATCTGTAACGGTGATGGTGTGCATGTGCACGGACCAGGCGGCGTAGAGCGTCTGCTGCAGGCTCTCCCGGGTGAAGGTCAGCGCCTGCGCGCCCGGGTTGCCGCCGGCGGTAGCGCTCCAGCCGGTGAAGTCGTGGCCCGCGCGGGTGGGGTTGTCAAACTCCGACGGGGTCCCGCCGATGGTGACGGTGGTCTTCTCGTCGCCGCTGGTCACGGTGACCGCCGCGGACTCCACGCCCTTGGCGATGGGCACGTTTACTGCCTCGACGGCGCTGCCGCCCTGGGCGTCGAAGGTCAGCGTGCCTTCGGCCGCTTCCTTCTCCTCATACACCGCCGTGAACACGATGGTGTTGCTGCCGTCGCTCGTCGTCGCAGGCGTGGCGCAGGTCAGGTTCTCGTACACAAAGGACGTGCCCGGCGCATGGGTTCCGTCGTTTTCGTCCTTCCAATGCAGGAAGGTGTAACCGGGCCGGGCGGGCACATCGCCGGTGACGGTGATGGTCTCGCCCTCGCGGATGCCCGTGCGGCTGCGGTCCGTGGTGGAGCCGTCCGGCCAGGAACCATTCGCCAGCTTATAGGTGACGTTCGCGTTCAGCAGCGTCCACCGGGGCTTGAGGGTGATGACATAGGCGTCATATTCATGCTCGCCTTCTTTCACGTGCTCCCGCACGTTTTCGCCGTCCGCCTTGTCAAACAGCGCCTCCTCGGCGGTCTGGTTGATGGTCCACTTCGTGCCGTTCTGGATGTACCAGCCATTCAGCCGATAGCCCGCGCGGGTGGCGCCCATCATGGCGTTCATGGTGTCGCCGTTGGGCCACTCGCCCTCGTCGAGGTACTCCGTGCGCTCCACATGCACATCCGGCGCGTCCAGGCGCACGGCCACCCCCCTGGGCAGCGTCACGCTCGTCGCCTCGGATTCCTTCGACGCCGAATAGCCCTGCGCCGCGTTTTCGGGCACAAGGGTGGTCACCTGACAGGTCTCGCCGGGGGTCAGGTCATTGAAGGTCAGCGTGTCGCCCGTCGCCTCGACCCACTCCCCGTCGCCCAGCCGGTACATCTGGCCGGGGATCGCCTTCACGGTCAGAGTGAAGCGGGTCCTGGACTCTACCTCCGGCGCGGCCGGCTTCATGGCCTGCCAGCAGGCGACATAGGTCCGGTCCCCGCCGGGGATGGCCGTGGGCAGGGTGACATAGTCCCCCGCGCCGTCCAGCTGCCAGCCCAGGAAATCACAGTTCGGGCGGGTCGGGTCGGCGATGGTTTCGATAGGCGCTCCGTAGGCGTCGGTGATGACCCGGTTCGCCGTGGCGCCGCCGTCGTTGTAGTTCAGGGTGACGGTATACTTGTTCGTCTCCCACTGGGCGGTCACGGTCAGGTCCGCGTCGGGCATGGTGGACACCAGGCCGCTCCAGCCCTTGAAGGCATGGTGCGCCCAGGTGGTGGCGTTTTCAGGCAGCCCGGCCTTGATATAGGCATCGGTGAGTGCCGTGCCATAGGGCACATTTGCGATCTCCTTGGTGGTCTTCCCGTCAGGGCCGAGGTTCTTGAAGGTGATGCTGTGCTTGTTGACTTCCCACACGGCATAGAGGGTCTTGCCATCCTTCGTGATGTCGAAGGGATTTGTCAACACCTCATCGCTGTTGGAAGTGTCGCTCCAGCCCTTGAAGGTATAGTGCTCGCGGGTGGGATTGCCAAAGTCAACGGTCTGATCCGCGTACTTCACTTTGGTTTTCCCGTTGTCTATGGACACGGTCACTTTCGTCTCCAGACTGCCCTCTGCAATGGGCACCACCACGTCGTCCACGGCGTTGCCGCCCTTGCTGTCAAAGTGCAGCACGCCGTTGTCGGCATCCACCAGCTTGAAGTGGGCCGTCAGGCGCAGCACGTTGTTCTTCAACGTGCCTTGCTCGTCGGGCTCCATGCCCACGTCATCATCGGCGATGGCGGACAGGTCGCTGTAGGTCAGCTCGTCGCCGGCGGCATAGGCGTTGCCCACGGCGTCGGTCCAGTTGACGAACTCCCAGGCCTTGCCGTCCTTGTCGCAGGTGGGCTCGGCAAAGGTGATCTTGTTTCCCGGATTCAGGGTCTTCGGCATGCCGTCCGGCTCCACGCCGTCGTTAATGTCACAGACCACGCTGGCCGGGCGCAGGCTCCACTGCGCCTTCAGCGTGATGATATTATAGGTAAATTCTGCGCCCTCGGCACTGGTGGCGGTGCCGGTCCTGCCGCTGTCAAAGTGCTGCTCGACGGCCGCCGTGGCGTTCTCCCACTTCACATTGCCCCTGGTATACCAGCCATCAAGCGCATAGCCTTCGCGCCAGGTGCCGGCCATCTTGTCGAGGATGGCCGTCGGCAGGGCCGCGCCCTCGTCCACCAGGAAGGAGCGCTTCACGGTCAGGTCTTCATCCGGGAAGTAGGCCCAACCCATCAGGTCCCCGGAGTTGTCCGGCCATTCCCCGCCCCAGTACTCGCCGCGCAATTCGGAGAAGATGTCGGCGACGAAGTCATAGGTGCCCATGTCCAGCCGCACGGCCACGGCACTGAGCGTGGTCGCGGTCGTCGTGGCAGCGTCGGAGGGCAGGTCAAACTTGCCCTTCCCCGCCACGCGGGTGGACACGGTGTATTCCTTGCCCGGGGTCAGGCCGTCAAAGGTCAGGCTGGCTGCGTCTGCCGTCTGCCAGGTCGCGCCGTCCAGGCTGTACTCCTGGCCCGCCTGCGCCGTCACGGTCAGGCTGTCCCGGGTCCTGGCTTCCACCACGGGCGCGTCGGGTATATTGGCCTTCCAATAGGCCTCGTAGACCTGGTCCTCGCCCGGGATCTTCCCGGGCAGGCTGACATACGCCTCCCCGTCCTCCAGCTTCCAGCCATCGAAGGCATAGGCGGTTCGATCCGGCATGTCGGGATAACTGATCGACGTATTATAGTCTCCCTGAATGACCTTGTCCGCCGTCTGACCGTCATTGTATTTCAGCGTGACGCCATACTGGTTCACTTCCCAGTCCGCGACCAGCCACAGGTCATAGCCGGGCATGGTCGCCGGGAACTCATCCAGCGGCTTAAGCTTATCATCATCCACTTCCACCGCCCAGCCCTTGAAGGTGTGGTGTTCCTTCACCGGGTCGGCGGGCCGGGTGACCGGGGTGCCGTAGTCCTGGGTGATGGGCTCGATCGCATTGCCGCCCTGCGTGTCAAAGCGGATGGTGAACGCCACCACGGCCCACTTGGCATAGATATGGATGGTCTCGCCCGCACTCTCTCGGCCGATGGTCATGGGGTTGGCAAAGATGTTCCTGTACTCATCGTCCAGGTACCAGTCGCGGAAGCTGTGGCCCTGCTTGGAGATCGGGTAATAGGCCGCGCTGTCCTCGCCGCTCTTCAGCGTGAAGCCGTCGACCTCTTCGGAGATATAGAAGTCCGCCGTCGGCTCGCCCGCGGGAATGGTGACGGTAAAGTCAGCGGGGCCCTCTTCGCCGCCGTCCACGGGAATCGCATTGCCGCCGTCGGTCTCAAAGTGCACCGTGACCGTCACGGCGGGCCGCAGCGCAAAGTTCGCCGTCAGCCGGATGACGTTCGGCTCCAGCTTGCCCTCGTCGTCCCGAACGTTGCCGCCCCGGTCGACGGGCGAAACGAGCGAGATGCTGTCATAGGTCAGCGCGTCCCCGGCCTTATAGTGCTGGCCGTTTTCGTCCGTCCAGTCCACGAAGTCCCAAAGCTTGCCGTCCTTATCGCAAGTGGGCTCAGTCAGCGTGATCCGCCCGTTCGCGGCCAGGGTCTCCGGCATTCCAACCGGCTTCACGCCGCCGTTCATTTCATATACCACTATGGCATCGCGAAGCGACCATCGCGCCTTGAGCGTGATGATGTGATAGGTATATTCTAAGCCCTCGGCGCTGGTGGCGGTTCTGGTGGCATCGTCGAAGTATTCCGCGCTGGCGGTGGACTGCTCCGTCCACTGCTGACCCTCGCCGCCTTTGGCGAACCAGCCGTCCAGCTCATGGCCCTCGCGCCACACGTTCAGCGACGCCGCGTCGATAGAAGCGCCCTCGTCCACCATAAAGGAGAGCTTGAGGCTGGCGTCATTCTCCTCAAAGTACACGTCGCCGTCCGCTGTCGAATAGGTCGGCCAGTCGGCGTCCCAGTAGTCGCCGCGCAGCGTCGTGCTCTTTTGGGCGGCATAGTTGTAGCCGCCCACGTCCAGCCGCACGGCCACGGCGTTGGGCAGGGTCGCCACCGTCGCGTCGGACACCTGGGAATCCAGGTTCTTGCCCTCCACGGCGGGGATATAGGTCTCGACGCTGTACGTCCGGCCGGGCGTCAGCCCCTTGAACGTCAGCGTGTCTCCGGTGGGCTTTGTCCAGTCGTTCACGCCCGCCAGGCGGTATGCCTGGCCCGCCTCCGCCTTCACGGTCAGCGTGGTGCAGGTCTTCCCGTCCACCTCCGGCGCGTCCGGCTTCTGGGGCTCTTCGATCCACTTGGCGATATACACCCGATCCTCGTCCGGCATGACGCTCACCGGATCTTCGGGATACCAGCCGCCGAACAGGTGCGCCTTGCCCAGCTCGTCCGGCTGCATCGTCTCCGGGTCGTCCTCCCAGACCGGTTCCCCGGGCAGCAGGGCGGAGATATCCGCGCCCGCGACGGCCTTGATGACATAGGGTTCCTTCTTGTCGCCGTACACGAAGAACATGCTGTACTTGTGCTGCTCCCACTGCGCCGTGGCGGCCAGGTCCTCGGCGGGCATGGCGCTGTACTGCGTCACGTCCGGCTCCCAGCCCAAGAAGTCATAGCCCTCCCGCACCGGCGCGATGTCCGCCCAGGAGAGGGTCTCGCCCGCGCTGTCCTTCGGCAGGGTCTCGCCCACGGCGTACTCCCTCTGCACGGAGATGCCCTGGGGCAGCGTGCCGCCGTCCAGGTTCAGCGTCAGGGCATACTTCGGCTCCGACCAGCGGGCGTAAAGTAAGCTGGGCTTGGTGTCAGGCGCATAGGGCCTGTCTCTCTCAATGTCGCGCCTGGAGGATATTTCGACAGAGGTCTGGGGCGTGCCGTTCGGTGTGGAGCTCCAGCCCAGGAAGTTCTGTCGCCCCCTGTCGGGCAGATCGAACGGAGTCCCCACAACATTCCCCTGCTGGTCATACATCGTGGTGGTCCACTTGCCCGACTGAAGCTTCGCGACCGCCCTGTACACGGCATTTTCCCGGTCCGCCGGAATCGCTATGTTGATCGAGGCGTAGTCCTCCGCCGTCGTATCTTCCGAGTCCGTGAACCTGATACTGCTGGTCACTGTTCCCCACGGTATATATTCCGCCGTTAGCAGGATGGTGTTCGTGGCGTCCGGGTCGGCGGTGTCCACCAGTTCAGTAACGTTGTTGAAGTTGCTGCTGTAATAGGTGTTTGTGGTGACACTATCCCCGTTTTTGTCTGTCCATTTGCGGAACTGGGAACCGTAGGGCGGGATCGCCTTCGGCATGGAAGTAAAGTATTCGCCCTCCTTGATGACATAGGACGATACCGCGCCATCCTTCAAGCTGCCCGCGCCCGGGTTGAACTCCACCGTCGCGTCGCGCACGGTCCAATTCGCCTTCAGCGTGATGACATAGTACTTGTCGCCGTTGATATTGTGCTGCAGGGAAGAATTGAAGTACTCCTCTGTCGCGCCCCATTCGCGCTCCCACTTTACGTTCTCTTTTCTGGTGTACCAGCCCTCCAGCTTGTAGCCGGGCCGGTGCGCGCCGTACATGGCCTCCAGGATCTGCTCGGGAAGGGTCTCGCCCAGCTTGACGACGAAGGCCCGGCCGTATATCTCCTCGCCCTGGGCATCCGTCAGGCGCGCCATCGTGGCCGCCTTCCACGGCTTGCCCTCCTCGCTGTGATAGCTGGGATAATCGCCGTCATATTCATCCCAATACTCGTTCCCCGGGTAACCATTCACCTGAGCGTCATACGCGCCCAGATCCAGCCGCACGATGACCTTGGACGCGGACTTGTACGGGAACAGGGACAGGGGGCCCTTGGAGGGCATGGTCACGCTGTTTGACAGTATGACGGTACTCTTGCCGACCTCCTTGGGCAGCGCCCACACATAGTCCTCGGTTACGCCATTGTTGCTGGCCTGCTTGTTGTTCTTTTCCAGATATGCCTTGACCGGCATGCCCACGTAAAGCTGCAGCTCCTCATAGTTCGCGGGATTATCCAGCTCTTCCGGCCAGTATTCTTCGTAAGGCTTCTTGTACAGCCTCAGGGGCTCTTCGTCCAGCGTGAAGTAGATATACAGGTCCTCGCCGTCTTCCTCGATGGTGATGTCGCCGGCGTAGATCGTCTCGTTGTCGGTCACCGGGCCGGGCTCGAGCACTTTGGCGGGGCCGCTGCTGCTGTATTCGCCCACGCGATAGCCCGCGATATTGTAATCCCAGGAGCCCATGCCGTCCGGCACCACTTCATAGGCCGGCGTGCGGGGCACCTGGTAGACGCCCGCGGCCTGCTTGCTCAGCATCTGCACATCCTGCTCGTCCGGCCAGCTCAGCGCGCCGTTTGCGTCGATCTGCTGCAGCACGTGATAGACGTAGCCCCGCTTGGACTCCTTGAACGTGACGACGATGTTCACGTCGCCGTCGTTCAGCTTGAACCTGTAGTGGTTCAGCGAGGTCTTTTCCACGGCATGGCTTTCCCCGTTGGAGCCGTCGGCATTGCGGCGGAAGCCCTCCACCTTGCTCACCACATAGCCGCTGTTGGGATAGACGATCATGGCGAGCGTCTCGGCGCCCTTGCTGGTATAGGTATAGGTGCCGAAGTTATAGTTGCCCCAGTTGGTGCCGGTGATCCGTATCCGGTTCACGGGGTTCCCGTCGATCACCGCGCCCTTGTCGTCCACCAGACAGGTATTGACCTGGGCCACGTAGTGGGCGAAATCCGCGCCGAAGTTCAGAACCACGGCGAAAGCGGGCATGGTGAAGGTATAGACCTGGGTGTCCCCCTCGTCCGGCTGCCGGGTGACGTTGATCGTTTCGGTGGTGTTGTATTTGATAAAGGCGTTCTCGCCCGTGAGCCGATAGTCCTCCCGGGGGGTGACCTTCACGGTGATCTCGCTGTTCTTCAGCGCGCCGCCGACGATATTCTTTTCGTAGACGTCCACCGGGATCTGCTTGTCGCCCAGGAACAGCTCCACGATGATCCTGTCGGTGTTGGGGACATGGATCTTCCGATAGAGATCCAGGCCGCACAGGCTGCAGACGGCGTTGTTCTTGCCGCCCCACACGTGCGGCTCGTACTTGCCGCCCATGATGCACCACTGGCAGGCTTCCATGTAGTGCGTCTCATCGTCCACGGTCTGATAGGTCTTCCCGTCGTGATCGCACTCTTGGATCCAGGCATACTTTTTGTGCTGGACGTTGTACACCCTGCTTCCGCCCGGGGACCGGACCCAGTCGCTGCTGTAGCTGGTGCTCGTCCAGGCGGTCATGTTGGGGCCCAGGCTCAGGGAGCCGTTGCTGCCGTTGCCCGCGCCGCCGCCGATGGCCGAGTTGCAGTCGGCGTTGATGACGATTTTGCCGCCGGTGATGGAAACGGTGCCGCCCGGCTTGTCCTTGGCGCCGCCGACGCCCGCCGCGCCTTCGCCGGCCGTGGCCGTCACATCGCCGCCGGTCATGGTGAAGGTAAGGCCGGATCCGTCCTCGCCCGCGCCGATGCCCGCCGCGTGCTCGCCGCCGACGGCTTCCACCTTGCCGCCGTGGATCTCCACGGTGCCGCCGAAGCCGCCGCCATACTCCACCTCGCCGCCGCCCAGGCCCGCGCCGAACGCGCCGCCCTTGGCATAGACATCGCCGCCGTTGATGACGATCTTCTCGTTGCCGCCGCCCTCGCCGCCGCCGATGCCGGCGCCGCTCCTGCCGCCGTAGGCCTTCACGGTGCCGCCGTTGATCTCGGTATACTTGTTGTTGCGGTCCTGGCCGCCGCCGATGCCCGCGCCGTATTTACCGCCATAGGCGGTGACGTAGGTGAAGCCGTCAGGCTTGCCCTTGGGCACGTTGATATAGATCTCGTCGCACTCGCCGTTGTCGCCGGTGCCGATGCCCGAGGCGTCCGTGCCACCGTAGGCCTCGATGATGCCGCCGTTGAAGGTCATCCTGCCGCCGTCGTCCCGCTCGTTGCCGCCGATGCCGGCCCAGTGGGTGTCCGTGGCGTCGGCACTGATTTTGCCCGTGCCGCGGTACTGGGCCCAGACGGTCAGCCGGCCGCCCGTGCGCTTGGCCACGAAGATGCCGTCCTCGGCGTTCAGCGTCGCGCCGTCGGCCAGGATCAGGTTCACGTCGGCGGTGACATTCACGCGGTTGGAAATGTTCACGGTGCCCCGCACCACGTACCAGCCCCCGCCTACGCCGAGGCCGTTCAGGTTCAGGTCGCTGGAGCTCGCCGTGATTTCTGTGAAGTAGCGCTGCACCTTCTTTTTTCCGTTCAGGGCGATATAGCCCACGCCCTTTTTGAAGTTCGCGGTGACGACCACGTCCTCGCCCGGCATCCAGAACGACCACAGGTCCTCGGTGGTGCCCTTCGTCATGTTTTCAAAGTAGTCGTTCTCCAGATAGGCGATCCTCCTGCCGCTGGTGACGCCGATGACCGTCAGGCTCTGGACGAAGTAGTCCCCGCCGATATAGGGAGAGACGGAGATCCAGACGCGATCCTCCTCCATGGCCTTGTGCGACTGCACATACTCGCTGTCGTTCACCAGGATGGTCACGTTGCCGCCGGTAGTGCTCTCCTCGCCCTCCGTAGTGATCGTGCCCACGGTGATGTTGTACTGCTTGCCCATCACCTTCGCGTCCACCGCCACGCCGTCGTCCACGAAGAAGGGCATGGTGAAGGTGTAGATCTCCTGGGTCTGCACGCCGTTGCCGTCGTATACCTTCTCGGGCTCGTCGCCGTCAGGTTCAAGCGTCTGCTGTTCACCCTCGAGGGTATAGGTGGCCGTCAGGCGCTCCACCTGGCAGCTGTCCAGGGTGATGACCACCTTGAACTCCTCGCCCGCATTGGCCTGGGAGATGGACTTGCCGGACGCATCCTGCACGTCGATGGAAGGCTTGTACTTCTCGTTTACATAGTTGATGGTGGCCGAGACGGGATGGGCCGTCGAGCCGCTGGATTCAATCTGGGCGTAGGGCATGCGGCAGCCCTCCAGCCGCCTGTAGGCGGGCATGTCCGCAGCCGACGCTGCCGTCTGGCCGGCCTTTACGGCAGCGGTGCCAGAAAACACCACGCTGCCCTCGGTCTGCGGTCCGCCATAGCGTTCCTCGTTGGTGGAGAGCTCGCCCCGGCCGATGGCCTGGATGCCGTTGGTGTCCCGCTTCGACTTGGCGCCGGCGGTGGCGGTGATGGTGCACTGGCCGCCCATGCGCAGCGTGCCGCCATCGCCGTACTGGCCGCCGCCGATGCCCGCGGCATAGGTGCCGCCGGTGGCCGTCACGGTGCCGCCCCAGATGTTCACGACGCCGCCGTTGCCGCCGAATTCCTCATTGCCGCGCTCGTCGGCGAAGTTCTCGCCGCCGCCGATGCCTGCGGCGCAGGCGCCGCCCTTGGCCGTCACGGTGCCGCCCCAGATGGTGACGGCGCCGCCCTGGCTGCCGCTGAGGCCGCCGCCGATGCCCGCGCCCTGCCGGCCGCCGTTGGCCGTCAGCGTGCCGCCGTAGATGCGCACCACGCCGCCGCAGCCACCGTCGCCGCCGCCCAGGCCCGCCGCGTCGGTGGCGCCGGTGGTGGTCACCACGCCGCCGTACAGCGTGAAGTCGCCGCCGCTCTCCTGGATGTCGCCGCCGATGCCGGCATGGCCGGTGTTGCCGGTCAGGCTGGCCGTCAGCGCGCCGGTGCCGTTTGCGGCAGCGTCTGAATAGACGGTCAGGCTGTTGCCCTGGGCCAGGCGCACGCCCTTCTTCGCCGTCAGGGTATAGCCGCTCTTCAGGATCAGGTGTATGTCGCCCTGGATCTTGAGCCGCGTGTCTTTGTCAAAGGTCACGTTATTGTTCAGGACATACCATTCGCTGACATCCTTGTTCAGCTCGGTGAGCTCCTCCGTCACCGGCACGGCCTGCACCGTCTTCGCCTCGCCGTTCACATAGCAGGTGGCGCTGACGAACTTGATGTCGTCCGTCACGGTGATCTCGTACTCCACGCCGCCGATGACCACCTTCAGCCACTCCTCGGTGGTGAAGGGCCGGTGGGAGACCAGCGTCCACTCCCCCGCTTCAAAGGCCGCGGAGAACAGCTCATCGTTGCTGACGGAGGCGCTTTCCGCCTCGCCCGCCAGGCCCACGGCGCGAAGCACCGTGTTCAGAGGCACGCTTTCGCCGCCCTGCAGCACGTACTGCAGGGAATCGTAGGTAAATTCAACGGTATACAGGGAGAAGCCGTCGGTCTCCGCGGTGACGGTCTGCTCCGCGGTGTCCTCCACCGCATCCAGCGCCTGGGCGGTCAGTTCGCCGGCGTCGTCCTCGGTGATGTGGTAGACGCTGGCCTCCAGGTTCTCATCCGCCGCGTGGGCCAGGGCAAAGGACACCGACACATTGAAGCCCTCGGCGGGCTGCAGCTCGACGCCCCGGGCGTCCAGCACCCTGATGTCAAAGGTGTAGGACACCGCCACGTTCTTCTCGTCCCCGCGCACCTCGTCCACGGCGGCGTCCGCCTCCGCCTGCCGGACCACGGGCACCTTCTCCACGGAGAGCGCCGCGTCCGCCGGGAACGCGCCGGGCTCGGCGGCGACGGTCACGGCCACGTCATCCACCACCAGCGTCTGCTCAAAGGCTACGGCCAGCGGCGCAAGCTCGATCTCGAGCGCGAAGTCCGCGTCGCCCTCCGGGACGGCAAAGGGAACGTCCTCCACGGCCTCGCAGCCCTCGGCGTAGGCGCTGTAGACGTATTCGCCGGGAATGAGCAGCCAGGCGCCGTCCTCCTCCGGGGAGAGCGCCTCGTCCGAATCCGCGGGACGGATCTCCACGGCGGCGTCCTCCGGGCGGACCGCGACGATCACGCGAACGGCGGCCTCCATGGCGTCGACGGCCTCCACAGCCTCGAGCGCTTCGGGCTCCTCCTCGACGATCTGTTCCTCCGCGGCAGCCTCGATGGGCTCTTCAGTCATCTCTTCCGCGGGCTCTTCAGCGGTTTCTTCCGCAGGTTCCTCAACAGGCTCTTCTGTGGGTTCTTCGGCGGGTTCCTCTGTGATTTCCTCTGTGGGCTCTTCGATCGTTTCTTCGGTGGTTTCCTCTGCGGGTTCTTCCACGGGTTCTTCGTTCGTTTCTTCTGCGGTTTCCTCTGCGGGTTCTTCCACGGGTTCTTCGTTCGTTTCTTCTGCGGTTTCCTCTGCGATCTCCTCTGCGGGCTCTTCGGTGGCTTCCTCTGTGATCTCCTCCGCAGGCTCTTCGGTGGCTTCCTCGGCGCTCTCTTCGGAGACTTCCTCCGCCGGCTCCAGCGCGATCTCCAGCTCGAAGTTCTCGCCGCCCTCCGGCACCTCAAAGGGTTCCTCTTCCACCGGCGCGCAGCCCTCGGCAAAGGCGCTGTAGGCGTACACGCCGGGAACCAGCAGCCAGCCGCCGTCCGCCTGCGGCTCGATGGCCTCGCCGGTGGCCAGGTCCAGCACGGCCACAGCGGCGTCCTCGGGCGTCACGGCCAGGCGCACGCGGACATACCCCGCCGGCACGGTGCCTTCCGCGTCGACGTCCTCGATCGCGTCATCAGCCTCGTCGTCCCCGGCGTCGAGATCATCCAGCATGACTTCCAACTCCTCCGCCGCGTCCTCCACTGCCGGGGCATAATCCTCCGACAGAGCGAACGAGGGCAGGGCCAGCAACAGCGCCATCAACAGCGCCAGTGTCCGCTTCATCGTCTGCTTCATGATCTCTTCCTCCTGTATGCGCGGGGCCGTCCGCGTCACTCAAAACCGCAAAAGGGCATATTTTTCCATATTTTATTTATTATACCTGATCCGGCGAACAAAAACGTTCAAAAACCACCCATCCAGGGCCGTAAAAGGCCCAAAAAAGAAGGAAACCGCCGTTTCCTTCCGTAAATCACAAAAATACCCTATTTTTATCGTCAATTGTTCCGAAAGCTGAGCCGGCCCCGCGTGGCCTCCGCCCAGCTGTACTGGGACATATACTCCCCGTAGAACGTTCCCGACCAGCGCGCGTCGCCACTGAGCATGGCGTAGTAGTCGCAGGGGATCCGGTCCGGCAGCACCGACAGCTGGCCGCTGCGGCGCACCAGCGCGTCCCCCATGCCCACCTTCGACAGCGCGTTCTTCAGATCGTTGATCAGCGTGCGCAGCCGCGCCTTCGCGGCGGCGAGGTTGTCCTCGTCCTCCCACAGCGCCGCCACGATCTCCTCCGCCGTGCAGCTGCCGCCCTCCCGGTCGATCAAAAAGGCCAGCAGCTCCTTGGTCTGGCGGCGGGCAAAGGCCAGCGGCACGCGGTTGTAGAACACCTCGAAGGGCCCGAAGCAGCGCACCCACAGCCCCTCCGGCATCTCCGGCCGGGGCGGCATGATGTTCTCGATCTCCTCGCGCACGCGCTCCACCTCCACGGGCTTGGTGATGTAGCCGCTGGCGTGGACCCGGTAGGCGTCCAGCGAGTACTCCTCGTAGCCCGTGACGAACACCACCTTCGCCCGGGGCGCGAGGGTCTTCAGCCGCCTGGCCAGCGCCAGGCCGTCCATCCGGGGCATGCGGATGTCCGAAAACACGATGTCCGGCAGCAGCCCGCCCGCCTCGATGGCGCGTACCGCCTCGGTGGCCAGGGGGAAGTCCATGATCTCGGCCCGGGGCTCCGCCCTTTCGATGGCCTTGTGCAGCGCCCGCAGCAGGCGCGGCTCGTCGTCGATGGCGTATATCAGCATGGCGTACCTCCCGTCGTTGGTATATCCGCGTTTTACTGTCCCGCGCCGTCCCTGGGCAGCCGGATCGTGGCCGTGGTGCCCTCGCCCGGGGCGGAGCGTATGTCCAGCGTGCCGCCGCAGACCTGCTCGAGCCGCTGGCGCACGTTCTCGATGCCCACGTGGGGCCTGTCGTCGTCCGGGACATGGTCGGGGTCGAAGCCCGGACCGTCGTCCACCACGGACACCTCGTAGGCGTCCGGCAGCCGGCGGGTGCGGATCGTCACCGTGCCCCTGCCGTCGGGGTTCTCCCGCACGCCGTGGCGCACGGCGTTCTCCACCAGCGGCTCCACCGTCAGCGCGGGGATGCTGAAATCGGTACAGGCAATGTCGTAGCGCACGGTCAGCGCGTCCTCAAAGCGCAGCTGCTCGATCTCCAGGTACAGCCGCGTGTGGCTCAGCTCCCTTTCAAACGGGATGGCCCGCGCCGCGTCGATGGAGTTCATGTTGCCCCGCAGGTACTTCGAAAACTTCACCGTGGCGGCCTTGGCCAGCTGCGGATCGCTGTCGCAGAGCTCCGCGATCACCGCCAGGGAGTTGTGCAGGAAATGGGGCTTGATCTGGCTCAGCATCAGCTGCACCCGCTGCCCGGCCATCAGGGCCTGCTCGTGCTCCCGCACGAATTGCAGGTGCAGCCAGATATAGCAGGCCAGGCAGCTGATGACCGCCGCGATGGTCAGGTAGGATATGGGCTGGTCGAGGGCGCCCACGTTGCCGTCCAGCGCCAGCGCCGCCAGGATCAGCGCCAGCGCCAGCACCGGCACCCAGGTCTCCCGGCGCTTCTGCGGATGGAACATCCGGGCCATCATCCAGAACCAGCAGGCCATCAGGATCAGGCTGACCCAGAGGCACATGCCGCTCAGGGGGCCGCCATGATAGTGGTTCTTCCCGTCGATCCAGAAGCAAATGTGGGAAAACAGCGCCGTGGCGTACACGGCGGCGTTCACGCCCACCAGCGCCCAGGCCCACTTAAGCCGCTTCTGCGGCGCGATCACCTTCAGAAACAGCGCCAGGATCGCCGGCCGCGCCGCGTATCCGTAGATGGACAGCAGCGTGCGCGCCAGCCACCGGAGCTCCCCCGCGGCCAGCCGGTATTCCAGGTAGTTCTGGGCCACCAGGCTGAGCAGCACGGCGATGATGATCCGCATGGTGCGCTTCAAATCGGGGCGAATGTACCGGTCGACGCCAACGATGATCCAAAGCAGCGCCAGCAGCACCAGCGCCGGGAGCACCCCCAGCGACTCCAGATAGTGCCGCTGAATGAAATGCGACAGCGTTTCGGCGGCCTCGGCCCGGGCCGGCAGGGCGCACGCAGCCGCGGCCGCGCCCAGCGCCGCCGCTTGGCGCAGGCCGCGCCGTCTGTGAAATCCGCCCATGCCGCCGCCCCCCTCCGTCCGGTCTTTCGCCTCGTATTTTACCACAGACCGGATTTCGTTTCAACCGGGCCGGTCAGGCAAAAACGGGCGGGCGCGGCCAAAGGGATTCGGCAGGCCGCGGCTTTTTCACAAACGGCATTGCGCCGCTTGCCCGGAGGGGGTATAATGGTGTAAGACGCGGCTGCGGCATTTCCGCGGCCAGCCCGAAATGCGAAAAGCCGTGCGAGATGGGAGTATTCACGCCATGATTATACCCCGGGTCATCCTCGCCCCCCTGGTGGGCGGCATCATCGGATACATCACCAACGACCTGGCCATCCGGATGCTGTTCCGGCCCCGAAAGGCCATGTACATCGGCCGGTTCCACATCCCCATGACGCCGGGCCTGATCCCCAGCCAGCAGGGGCGCATCGCCCAGTCCATCGGCGAGGTGGTCAGCCAGCAGCTGCTGAACGAGGAGACCCTGCGCCAGACGCTGCTCTCCCAGAAGACCCTGGACACCTTGCGGGAAAAGATCACCGGGTTTTTGCGCTCGTTTTCACAGGACGAGCGCACGGTGTACGAGATCCTTCGCCAGCCCGCCATCCGCGACCGGGTGAACCCCAGCGGCGAATCCATGCGAAAGAAGCTGGCGGAGGCGCTGAGCGCGAAGATCGTCGAGGCCAGGCTGGGGCACGAGATCGTCGACAGCATCATCGGGAACCGGATGGACTTTATCACCCAGAACAAGCTGTTCTCCATGCTGATCGACGGCAACACCAAGGAGGCCATCCGCGACAAGCTGGCGGAGAAGGTGAACGAGCTCATCGCCGACCGGGCGCCGGACGCCGCGGCGGCCCTGGTCAACCGCTATCGGGGCGAGCTGATGCAGGCGCGGCTGTGCGACCTGTACGAAAAATACAAGGACCGGGAGGAGCAGGTCACCGGCGGCGTGCTGGAGCTGTACACCAGCTTGCTGGGCGACAACCTGGGCAGGCTCCTGCAGGCGATCGACATCGAAAAGATCGTGGTGGACAAGATCAACGCCCTGGACGCGGTGGAGATCGAACGGACGGCCTTCGACATCATGAAGCACGAGCTGCGGGCCATCGTCTATCTCGGCGCGCTGCTGGGCTGCATCATGGGCTTCGTGAACCTGCTGCTGTGAACGCCAATGAACTGAGGCGGCAATCCCTTCGGGGATGGCCGCCTTTTTCGCGCATTACAGTGCATCGTTGACCGCAGCGAGGCAACGGCAGGGCGGAAAAGATGCCCGCAGACGGTTGCGATTTGGATTGAGGTCAGTATTAAAACCGCGCCTCCACGCTCATGCCCAGCGGGAGCTGTGCGCCGGCTTCGGGCTTTATCCTCACGATGTAGGTGCCCAGCGTTTCGGCATCGAGGATCTCCACGACGGTGCCGGGGAGGGCGCATTCGTCCTCCTGCCCGGCGAAGGTGAGCGACGCGGCGTCGCCCACGACGATGCGGCTGACCTGCGCTTCGTCCACTTCGATCTCCACGCCCACGGCGTCCTCCGGCACGATCCCGGCGACGACCTGGCCCTTCGCGACCGATTCACCCGGCTGGCAGGATATATCGGCGAGGATGCCCGCGCAGGCCGCTTCCACCGACCCGCCGCCCAGCTCATAGAGCAGCTGGCCGCGCTCCACGACATCCCCCGCCGCCACGCACAGCCGCGACAGCGCGCCGCTGGCTTCATAGACCTGGGTGTCGCTGGCCACCACAGTGCCGGCGCCCACGCGCAGGGACGCGGTGAAATCCCCGTCCCGATACAGGTAGACCGCCTCGCCCACGTACAGCTCGCCGCCCAGGGTCAGCACCCGGTATTCGCTGCCGTCGATCTGCGTGACCACCCCCACGGCGCGGTGGGTGCCGTCCGCGGTGCACTTGATGTAGACCGTCTCGCCGCTGTGCAAGAGGGTCGAGGCCGCGCTCTGATACGCCTTGTCCACGGTGCAGTGGATCGTGTAGCGCTCCACGGGCGCGATCTCAAGCACCGTGCCGTCCACGTCCTCCCCCGCATTGGCTTCGACGAGGGAGACCGTGCCGTCCTGGCCGGCGAACACCTTTTCCGATTTCAGCGCCGCCAGCGCCTGGCCCGACTCCACCCGCTGGCCGACCTCGGCCTCCACCGCCGCCACGGTCCCGGCCGCCTCCGCGCAAATGGGCACGGTCTCCAGCGCCGCGGTCACCCCGGCGTAAACCTCCGCCAGCGCCGGGGTCGCAAGGCCCATCAGCGCCAGCAGCAGGCATATCCAGCGTTTCAGCAAGTCAATCACCCTCCATCGGGATCAGCGCGTTTTCTTCGTCAAGGGCGTATGTCTCCCCGCCGATCGTCACGCGGACGCCCCCGGCGCAGACATGGTAATCGCAGTTTGAGGAGACGACGCCCTCGGCCCGCAGGCGGGCGTACACCTCGCCCGTGAGGGACTGGCCCGCGGCCAGCTCGCCCGACCAGTCGCCGATGTTCAACAGGATCCTTTCGACGCCGCTGGTGGCGAGCCGCTTCAGCGCCAGGCCGTTCAGGCACCACATTTCGCCGCCTCCGGCGGTCAGCGTAAGCGTGCCGTCCTGGATGGAAGCGGTGAATTCCGCGCCGCTCTCCAGGCCGATGTCCAGCGCCTCGCCGCCCAGCGCCAGCCGGGTCATGGGCTCATCCGGCGCGGTCAGCCCCACGGTGCCGTAAAGGCTCATGTCCATTGTGCCGGAAACATGGCTGCTGGTCAGCGCGGTGCCCGGAGTGATGTGAAAGCCCTGCTCCTGCTGCGCCGCGCCACCGCCCTGGCTCCTGCCGCCGCTGCCGCCGGACTTCCCGCCGCCGTGGCCGCCGCCCATGGGGCGCTGGCCCTCCTGGCGCTCATCCTGTGCGACATCGATATACAGCGTCGCCGACGCCACGGTCACCTCGCCCGAAAGCGCAGAGACCGTCAGCGCGTAGCGGCCCGCCGCTCGCCCCTCCATGGGCAGCGTGACGGACGCCTCCGACTGCCGTCCGCCCAGCAGCTCCGCGCCGTCCGGGCCGACCAGCGACAGGGCGTAGCCGTCGCAGGCGGCGCCGCAGTCCCAGACCAGGGTCAGGCTGCGCGCCTGCATCGCGTCCACGGCACAGGCATTGCCGGAAATGGACAGGCCTTCAGGATCGGTCACGTGGAATGTAATGGCCGCCGCGGGCGCGGATGTGGCCTCCGGCGTGGCCGTGGTCTCCGGCGTGGCCGTCACTTCAGGCGTGGCCGTAGGCTCCGGCGTGACCGTCGCTTCAGGCGTGGCCGTCACTTCAGGCGTGGCCGTGGTCTCCGGCGTGGCCGTCACTTCAGGCGTGGCCGTAGGCTCCGGCGTGACGGTAGGCTCCGGCGTGACCGTCGCTTCGACAGCGGGTTCGCCGGACGTATCTTCGCCGGACGTGTTCTCCCCGGATGTGTTCTCCCCGGATGTGTTCTCACCCGACGTGTTCTCCCTGGACGTATTCTCGCCCGATGTGTTCTCACCGGATGTATTTTCCCCGGACGTATTCTCGCCAGACGTGTTCTCACCGGATGTATTTTCGCCAGACGTGTTCTCACCGGACGTATTCTCGCCCGACGCGGGCCCGTCTGTCACGGATTCCTCCGGCACGGGTTCATCCGGCGTGGGATCACCCTCGGCCAGCGCCGCGAAGCCCAGCATCGCCAGGGCCAGCAGCAGCGCCAAGACCCTCTCAATCCGCCTGCGCATCCTCGCTCACCTCTTCGGCTTCCGCTGCGTCCAGCGTGGTCACCACGGCACTCATGCCGTAGCGGGTGTTTTCATCGGGCGTGAAGTCGACATACACGGTGTAGGTCACGCCGCTGTCGCCCTCGCTGCCGCCCTGGGCCTCGTCGGCGATGGCGGAGATCATGCTGATCGTGCCCTCGTAGGTCACTTCCTCGTCCTGGTTCCACACCAGCTCGATGCTCACGGGGTCGCCCACCGCGATGGAGGAAAGGTTGCCCTCGGCCACCTGGGCCTCGATGCGCATGGCGCTTTCGGGGTATATCACGGCCACCACGTCGCCCTTCTGCACGGGGCTGCCCTGCTGGGCGTTCAGCTGGCTGACGGTGCCGCCGACGCCCGCGGCGATGGCGCTGCCGGACATGTAAAGGCCGTCGAAGCTGCCGTCCAGGGTCTCAAACAGCAGATCGCCCTTCTTCACGCTGTCGCCGTTTTCCACGGCGACGGAGGCGATGCTGCCGCTGCCGGTCACGGCGGTGGGGCTGGTGCGGTTCAGCGTGCCCCGGCCGATGCGGCTGGTGGAGACGGCGCTCTCGCCCCGGTAGATGTTCACGGTCTCGCCGATCAGGAACTCGCCGGAGGTGACCCGAACGGTGTAGTCGGTACCCTCGATGGCGGTGATGACGCCGGAGCCGGTGTGGCTGCCGTCGGAATAGCACTCGATATACACCGGCTCGCCCACGTGGACGAACTTCGTGGCGGTGGAATTGTAGGCGTTGTCGGTGGACGCGGCCACGGAGTAGACGCTCTCGCCCTCCAGGTACATAACCGCGCCGTACTTCTGGGAAACGGTCTCGGCGCTGTCGCCGGGTTCGCCGAACACGCCGGTGACGGTGCCGTCCTCCTCGGCGTAGACCTTCGTGGTGGACAGCTGCACCAGGGCGTCTCCCGCCTTGACCGTCTGACCGGCCTCGGCCGCCACGGCCTCGACGGTACCGCCGATGGGCGCGTAGACCTCGTGGGTCTGGCTGGCGGCCACCGTGCCGGTGAAGGTGATGCCGTCGGCCAGGGCGGCGGGGGAGAGGACGATTGCCAGCAGCATGGCGGGGATCAGGGTGAGCTCGCGGGTTTTCATGGGATGACCTCCTTTATGTCTATACGGACCTTAATGCGTCGATCGGATTGAGCTTGCTGGCCTTCCTCGCCGGGGCCCAGCCGAAGACGATGCCCACGGCGGCGGAGAAGCCCGCGCCCAGGAGTATGGCGAAGGTGGAGATCACGAAGCCCGTGCCCATCACCTTTGAAAGGATCAGAGACAGCAGCAGCCCCAGCACGATGCCCGCCCCGCCGCCGATGATGCTCAGCAGGAAGGACTCGATCAGGAACTGGGCCTGGATCTGCCAGGGCATGGCCCCCAGCGCCTTCTTCAGGCCGATCTCCGTGGTGCGCTCGGTGACGGTGGTGAGCATCATGTTCATGATGCCGATGCCGCCCACCACCAGGGCGATGGAGGCGATGCCCGCCAGCAGCGCGCTGACCATGTTCAGCATGCTCTCCATGGTGTCCTCGATGGAGGACATGTCCATGATCTCATAGCAGTCCTCCTCATAGCTGAACAGGGCGTCCAGCGCGGCCTCCAGGGCCTCCGTGCCCGCTTCGGAATTCCAGCCGTCGGCCAGGTAGACCGTGAAGGAGGTGACCACGTTGACGCTGTTCAGCTTCATGGCCGTGGTGTAGGGGATCAGTATGTCCGGGCTGCCGCTCATCATGCCGGCGACGCTGGTGTCGCCGTCCTCGCTGGTCAGGCCCACCACCGTAAACGGGATGCCCGAGATGTACAGGCTCTCGCCGATGGGGTCCACGCCGTAGAAGAATTCCTCCACCATGTCCGGGCTGATGAGGCAGGCGAAGGTCATGTAGTCCTCGTCGGCGATGTTCAGCGCCCGGCCCCGGGTGACGATATCTCCGTTTCGGTGGAAATAATAGCTGTTCCTGCCGGAAACGGACACGTTCGTCTTGTAGCTGCCGCCCCGGGACACCCGGGCGCTGAGGGCCACGCTGGGCGTGACGCCCTCCACGGCGTCCAGCTCGGTGAGCCCCGCCAGATCCTGGGTGGTCAGGCCGGATTTCAGGTCGCTTCCTGATACCGAAACCGTCAGCGTGCCCGCGCCCATGCTGGAAAAGGAGCTGGACAGCGAGCCGGAAAAGCCATTCACCGTGGTGATCAGCGCGATCACCGCCGCCACGCCGATGAGGATGCCCAGCACCGTCAGAAACGAGCGCGCCCGGTTGCCCAGGATGTTGGAAAGGCTCATCTTCACGCACTCACCCAGCATCACGAAGGCGCCGCGAATGGAACTAAGCACCTGCGCCACCTCCCCGGAGGGTCACGGGCGGCACGGGATAGGGCCTGTGAATGGGTTCACGCATCTGCCATTCCTCCCTCCGTGAGTTCCCCGTCGATGATGTGCACCACCCGGCGGGCGTTCTTGGCGATGTTCATGTCGTGGGTGATCATGATGATGGTGCGGCCCTCGTCGTTCAATTCCCGGAACAGGGCCATCACCTGGCGGCCGGTCTTCTGGTCCAGCGCGCCGGTGGGCTCGTCCGCCAGCAGCAGCGTGGGGTTCCCGGCCAGGGCCCGTGCGATGGCCACGCGCTGCTGCTGGCCGCCGGAGAGCTGGCTGGGAAGGTGGTCCATGCGGTCGGAAAGCCCCACCCGCTCCAGCAGCTCCTGGGCGCGCCGCCTGCGCTCCTTCGGGCCGACGCCCGCGTAGATCAGCGGCAGCTCCACGTTCTTTTGCGCCGTCAGCCTCGGCAGCAGCTGGGAATTCTGGAACACGAAACCGATCTCCGCGCTGCGCAGCCGGGCCAGCTCCCCCTCGGTCAGCTCGTCCACCGAGCGCCCGTGGAGGGTGTACCGCCCGGACGTCGCCACGTCCAGGCAGCCGATGATGTTCATCAGCGTGCTCTTGCCGCTGCCGGAGGGGCCCAGCACGGAGAGGTACTCGCCGCGCCGGATCTCCAGGTCGATGTCCTTGAGGATGTGGGCCTGCTCCTCGCCCATCTGGTAGAACTTGTTGATCTTCTCCATCCGGAAGAACGTGCCGCTGTCAACCGTCCTGTCCATGTCAGTTCCCTCCGCCGGGGCGTTCGCCGCCGGACCAGTTGGGCCGCTCGCCGGAATTGCCGTCCCGGCTGCCGCGCTCGAAGTTGCCGCCGCCCTGCATGCCGCCGGGGCCGCCCTGGGGCTGGTTGAACTGCTGGCCGCCGAAGAGGCTGGAGAACAGGCTGGCCGCGCCGCTGACGGCCTGGGTCTCGGCCTCGGCATACACCTCGTCGCCCTCGTTGAGGCCGTCCACCACCTCGATGTAATTGCCGTTGGAGACACCCGTGGTGATGTAGACCTGCTCCAGCTCCCCGGCCTCGTTCTTCATCCAGACGAAGGCCTGGTTGGTCATGTCGAAGCTGACGGCGTCCACCTTCAGGATCACGGCGTCCGTGGTCTCTTGCTGGGTGATGCTCACGGTCACCTGCATGCCGGGCAGAACGTTCGCGTCGTCCACGTCCACATGGGCCGTGGCGGTGTAATAGGCCACGTTGCCGCCGGAGGAGGAGATGTGGTCGATGGCGTCGATGGCGGTGTCGAAGGACTTTTCCAGCGCCGTGACGGTCACGGTGCACCCGTCGCCCACGTGCACGTCGCTGATGTCGTACTCGTCCACCCGGAAGCTGATCTGCAGGTGGCTGAAATCGGCGACCTGCACCAGCTCCTGGCCCTGGGCCACCTCGTCGCCCTCCTCGACGTTCAGCTTGTTCACCCGGCCCGCGAAATCGGCGGTGATGGTCTCGCCGTTGTTCAGCCGCAGCAGCCTGTCGCCTTCGGAAACGTCGTCCCCCGCCTTCACATAGACGGTCTTCACCGTGCCCGAGGAGGACGCGGCGTAGGTCGCGCTGTCCACCAGGCCCAGGTTGCCGGAGAAGGACAGGGCGTTGGAGATGCTGCCCCGGGTGGCGGTGTAGGTGTCGTAGGTCACGGTGTATTCCGCCTTCAGCGAGCTGTAGGCGAACCAGCCCGCGCCGGCCAGCAGCGCCAGCACGATGAGGGTGATGATGATCCGCCGCAGCACCCGCCGCCGGGATTTTGCCTTGCCTGTCATTGCTTCAACCGCCTTCCTGTCCTCGGGGGCGAATGGCCCTCGCTTGATGGCTATCATTTTACTGGGGAAACCTTGAATAAACCTTAAATGGCGGGCCGGGGATTGTGAAAGCGCCGGGCCGATTCGATGAACAAACCGTGAATTTCCCCGCGGGCGCCCCCTTCCGGGGACGGCCGGCGGGCGTCGCCGGAGGAGGAGCGCTTGCAAATGGCGGCGGCGCACTATATAATGGTGTCAACCCGGCGGCGCGCCGGGCACGATCAAACAAACGAATCCCCGTCGGAAGTGGAGCGTTATGAACAAGAACAAAGCATACCTGATCCTCCAGGCCGTCGTCTGCGTCGCGCTGGCGGCGCTGCTGGCGGTCTCGGCGGTTTCCATCTGCCGCGAGGGCATGGCCCGCAGGGCGCTGGACCCCCTGGAGAGCATCTACACGCCGCAGATCGTCGCCCGGCGGCTCGCGGCCATCGCGCCGCTGTTTTTCGCGGGCCTGGGGCTGTTGATCGCGGGGCTGGCGCTGGGCATCCGGGACGAAGGCGGCGAAAAGCCGGTCAGGGGCGCGTACTTCGCCCGGGCGGCCGGCCAGCCCGTGCGGCCCAAAAACAAGCGCGCCATCCAGGCTGTTATACTCGCCCTGGCGGCGGCGCTGATCGTCGCCGGCGTCCTCAACGGGAGCGCCCGCGACGTGCTCTACAAAGCGATTACGATCTGTACGGAGTGTGTTGGCCTTGGATAAACCGAAAGCATCCTGGTGGCAGGCCCACCGGCCCACCACCCGCCGGCTGATCCAACTCTACTCGGCGCTGCTGCACAACGCCTGTGTCAAGGGCTTCATCACCGGCGAGATCTACAAGGGCAGCGGGAAATACCTGTGCGCCCCGGGCCTCAACTGCTATTCCTGCCCCGCCGCGGTGGGCGCGTGCCCCCTGGGGGCCATCCAGAACGCGCTGGCCTCTGCCGATCACCGGGCGGGCTGGTACGTGCTGGGCATCGTGCTGCTCTACGGCGTGATCCTGGGCCGCACCATCTGCGGCTGGCTGTGCCCCTTCGGGCTGGTGCAGGAGCTGCTGGACAAAATCCCCACGCCGAAGCTGAGGAAGAGCCGGCTCACCCGGGCGCTGTCATGGCTGAAATACCTGCTGCTGGCGGTGTTCGTCGCAGCCGTGCCGCTGTGGTATGCCCTGAAAGAGGGCATTCCCCTGCCCGGCTTCTGCAAGTACATCTGCCCCGCCGGCACGCTGGAGGGCGCCGTGGGCCTGCTGGCCAACCCCGCCAACGAGGGCATGTTCGGCATGCTGGGCGCGCTGTTCACCCGCAAGTTCGTCATCATGACGGCCATCGGCCTGGCCTGCGTGTTCTGCTACCGGGCCTTCTGCCGCTTCCTGTGCCCGCTGGGCGCGATCTACGGCCTGTTCAACCGGTTCAACATCGTGGGCGTGAAGGTGGACGACGGCCGCTGTAACCGCTGCGGCGCGTGCGTGCGCGCCTGCGGGATGGACGTGCGCCGGGTGGGCGACCACGAGTGCATCCACTGCGGCAAGTGCATGGCGTCCTGCAGCCGGGGAGCGATCTCCGTCAAGGCGGGCAGCGTCACCCTCAAGGCTCCGGACATGCTCTGCGCGGGCGACAGTGCCGGCGCGCCGGCGCGGCGCAGGCGAACGGGCCGCGTCCTCTGGGCGGCGGCGCTGGCGCTGCTGGGACTGGCGCTCGTGTGGTTCAACGCGCTGGATCCCGCCGGGAAGGGCGGCGCGCCCCGGGCGCCGGTCGAGGCCGAAGCGCCGATCGAGACCGAAACCCCCGCCGAGACCGATGCCCCCGCCGCGGAAGACTTCCAGAGCGACGCGCCGGTGGGCCACGAGGCGGGCCAGCGGCTGGAGGACTTCACGCTGACCTGCTTCGACGGCACCGAGTTCCACCTTGCGGACGCGCGCGGCAAGGTCACCTTCATCAACTTCTGGGCGACCCACTGCACGCCCTGCATCCAGGAGCTGCCCTACTTCGACGCGCTGTACAGGGCCCATGAGGGCGACATCGCCATGATCGCCGTGCACTCGTCCCTCGTGACGAAGGATCCGGTGGAATTCCTGGCGGACAAGGGCTTCTCCTTCCCCTTCGCCCTGGACAGCGACGACGCGGTGACGGCCCTCGCGGGCGGCACGGGCACGCTGCCCCAGACGGTGGTGCTGAACCGGCGGGGCGAGGTGGTCTACAACAAGATCGGTTCCGTGACAGCCGAGCTGCTGGAGGCCCTCTACGACGAGGCCAGCCGCTGATCGAAGGCCGCGACAGGGCCAAACAAACGGGCTGCCCCGATATGGAATCATATCGGGGCAGCCCTTCGTCTGTCGCTTTGCCGTTATCTTCCCCTGCGCTTGCGCAGCGCCAGCAGCATCGCCAGCGCCAGCAGGCCCGCGCCGCCGAACAGGAAGGGATACAGCGGCGTTTCGTCGCCGGTGTCCAGCATGCCGAAGAGCGGCGTGCCGTAGCCCAGCACGTCCATCAGGCCGTCCATCTCCGCCTCCGTCAGGCTGGCCAGACGGGAGAGCGGGGTGCTCGACTTGGGCACGAGCCCTGACATCTCGAAGTCTGTGATCCGGGTATTGGTCACGTTCATGCCGTCGATGCGGGCGAAATATCCCTCCACGCCGTCCTCGCGCAGCTTGTAGGTGTAGACGTTGCCATAGCCGTCGTCCGCGGGCAGCCTGCCGAAGGAATACTTCCAGCCGTCCTCCTCGGAGGTCGTGCAAACCGCCGCCACCTCGCCGTCGCGGTAGAGGCGCACGGTGATGCTAGCGGGGCGCCTACCCTCGGCGTCGTCGTTGTCCCGCCAGGTCTTTTCGCCCTTGAGTTCGACGTACTTCTCGGGCCTGGACGGGATCAGCGTGTTGGTGATGGTATAGCCGGAGGCGACGGAGCGATAGCGCTCCACCGGCTTCTCGCGCACGGTGTAGGCGATCGCCCTGCCCTCCGCGTCCAGCTCAGGCAGGCTGGAGAACTTGTAGGGCCAGCTGTCGCCGGAGCCGCTGACGGTCCTGCTGTCCGCCACCTCGCCGTCGGCCAGCAGCTCGATAACGACGCTGTCGGGCCGGGTCCTGTGGATGTTGTCCTCGTCGTTCCAGACCTTGACGCCCTCCACGTCGATCCTCGGCGCGGGCGTCGGCGTCGGCCCGCCGGCGGGCGTCGCGGTGGGCTTGGCCGTGGGCTCGGGCGTCACATACGCGTTTTCAAAGCGCACCTGGACGGCGTCGCGGTCGGCCGTCGCGGTGATGTGGCCCTCGCCGTCGTCTGCCAGGGTCACCTTCACGGTCTCCGTGTTGTCGGCGTAGGTGACGTACTCGGCGCTGCCCTTCACCTCGCTGATGGTGTAGGTCAACGGGCTGTTGGCCAGGTCGGCATCGGTGTAATCGATGGGCTCGAAGCGCACCTCGCCGGAGGCCAGGTTCTTCGCCGTCTGCAGCACGCGGCCGCTTGAATCCTTCAGCTGGAAGCTGAATTCGCCCGCCTCCAGCGCCCGGCCGGTCAGCACCTTGGTGGCGGCGAGCGTCACCGAGCCGGAGGCGCGATAGGTGTTGGTGAAGTCCAGGCCATCCTGATGGATCTCGTAGGCCGTCACCGGCACCTCCTCGACGCTGTAGGCGTACTCATAGCCCTCGGCGTCGTAGCGGTCCAGGTCGGCGAAGGTGTAGCGGTTCTCCGCCCATGTCGGCACGCTCTGCAGCCGCTCCGGCTGCGCGCCCTGTTTTGCGCTGGTGCGGATGAGGGTCAGCTTCACCTCGGCCGCGTTGTCGTGGGCCCGGCCGCCGTCGATCCAGGTCTTGGTGCCGGAGATGTCCACCTTGCCCACGCGCAGGTTGGCGAAGTCATAGGTGTTGAGGGTGGTATCGTCCACGGTGGTGGCAAATCCCTCGATCTCGGCCTCCTCCACGGTGTAGGTGTACGGGTAGCCCTCGGGGTCGAACCCGTCCAGGTCCGCGTAGCTGTAGTGGTCGCCGTCCCAGACGGGCTTGGCGTCCAGCGTCTCCGGCTCGCTGCCCTCCTTGGCGCTCACGCGCTTCAGGGTGAGCTTGACCTCATTCGCGCTGACGTGGGCGTTCTCGCCGTCCAGCCAGGTCTTATCTCCGCTGACCTCCACCTTGCCCACGCGGGTGTTGGTGAAGTCGAAGGCGTTGGGCATGCTGTCGTCCACGGCGGTGTCGTAGCCCTCGATGGGCGTCTCCTCCACGGCGTAGGTGTACGGGTAGCCCTCGGGGTCGAACTCGTCCAGGTTCGCGTAGCTGTAGCGGTCGCCGTCCCAGGCGGGCTTGACGTCCACCGTCTCGGCCTCGCTGCCCTCCCTGGCGCTCACGCGCTTCAGGGTGAGCTTGACCTCGTCGGCGCTGACGTGGGTATTGGCGCCGTCGACCCAGGTCTTTTCGCCGCTGACCTCCACCTTGCCCGTGCGCAGGTTGGTGAAGTCATAGGTGTTGAGGGTGGTATCGTCCACGGCGGTGGTAAAGCCCTCGATTTCGGTCTCCTCCACCACGTAGGTGTACAGGTAGCCCTCCGGGTCGAACTCGTCCAGGTCGGCGTAGCTGTAATGATCGTCCGTCCAGACCGGCGCGATGTCCAGCGTCTGGGGCTCACTGCCTTCCTTGGCACTGGTGCGCTTCAGGGTCAGGGTGATCTCGTCCGCGCTGACGTGGGCGTTCTCGCCGTCCAGCCAGGTCTTCTCGCCGCTGACCTCCACCTTGCCCACGCGGGTGTTGGTGAAGTCGAAGGCGTTGGGCACCGTATCGTCCACGGCGGTGTCGTAGCCCTCGATGGGCGTCTCTTCCACGGCATAGGCGTACGGGTAGCCCTCGGGGTCGAACTCGTCCAGGTCCGCGTAGCTGTAATGGTCGCCGTCCCAGGCGGGTTTGACGTCCACGATCTCCGGCTCGCTGCCCTCCTTGGCGCTCACGCGCTTCAGGGTGAGCTTGACCTCGTCCTCGCTGACGTGGGCATTGTAGCCGTCGACCCATGTCTTTTCGCCGCTGACCTCCACCTTGCCCGTGCGCAGGTTGGTGAAGTCGAAGGCGTTGGGCTCGCTGTCGTCCACGTCGGTGGTGAAGCCCTCGATTTCGGCCTCCTCCACGGTGTAGGTGTACGGGTAGCCCTCGGGGTCGAATTCGTCCAGGTCGGCGTAGCTGTATCGGTCGTCGGTCCAAACGGGCTTCACGCCCACCGTCTCCGGCTCGCTGCCCTCCTTGGCGCTGGTTCGCTTCAGGGTGAGCGTGATTTCATTTTTGCTGTTATGGGCCTTCCCGCCGTCCAGCCAAGTCTTTTCGCCAACGACCTCCACCTTGCCCACGCGCAGGTTGGTGAAGTCGAAGGCGTTGGGCTCGCTGTCGTCCACGGTGGTGTCGAAGCCCTCGATCTTGGCTTCCTCCACGGTGTAGGTGTACAGGTAGCCCTCTCGGTCGAACTCGTCCAGGTTCGCGTAGCTGTAGTGGTCGTTGGTCCAGACAGGCTTCACGTCCAGCGTCTCCGCCGTGCTGCCTTCCTTGGCGCTCACGCGCTTCAGGGCCAGGGTGATTTCATCCGCGCTGACGTGGGCGTTTTCGCCGTCCAGCCAGGTCTTATCGCCGCTGACCTCCACCTTGCCCGTGCGCAGGTTGGTGAAGTTGACGGTGTTGAGGGTGCTGTCATCCACGTCGGTGGTGAAGCCCTCGATGGCCTTCTCTTCCACGGCGTAGGTGTACGGGTAGCCCTCGCGGTCGAACTCATCCAGATTCGCGTAGCTGTAGCGGTTGCCGGTCCAGACGGGCTTCACGTCCAGCGTTTCGGGCTTGCTGCCCGCCTTCGCGCTGGTGCGCTTCAGGGTCAGGGTGATTTCGTCCTTGCTGACGTGGGCTTTCCCGCCGTCCAGCCAGGTCTTTTCGCCGCTGACCTCCACCTTGCCCACGCGCAGATTGGTGATGTTCTGGGTGTAGCCCTTCACATCATAGCTGGTGGCAAAGCCGGTGATGTCGGCCTCGGTCACGGTGTAGGTGTACTTCCGGCTCAGGTCGTCGTACTCGTCCAGATTGGCATAGGTATAGGTGTCGCCCGTCCAGGCGGGGCTGGCGTCCACGGGTTCCTCGCTGCCGCCCGCGGGCGTGCGCTTGAGGGTCAGGGCGACCTCGTCCTTGCTGACGTGGGTATTCCTGCCGTCCAGCCAGGTCTTGGTGCCGGAGACGCTCACCTTGGTCTTTTCATCGGTGACGGTGAACACCAGCGCGCCCTCGTCCGCGCCGGGGGCCACGGCGATCCGGCTGCCCTTCGCATCCAGCCTGTAGGCGGTGATTTCGCCGAAGCTGTCCAGCATAAAGTGCAGATCCGGGGCTACGATGAAGCCGTCGGGGGCCTCCGTCTCCCGAATGGTATAGCTCTGGTTGTTCGCCAGAGCGGGCAGGGTGTGGTCGCTGCCGTCGGTGGTCCAGCTGTCAAGGGTCTTTCCGTCGGCGTCCAGCAGCGCCATCTTCGCGCTGCGCACGGCATTTCCGCTGGGCGCCAGCTTCCGCACCTTCAACACGACGGGCGGGTTTTCAACGGACACGCAGGGCAGGCCGCTATCCGTGCCCACCACGTCCAGCGGCGCGCCGTCCGCGTCCAGGGTCTCCACGATCACGCTGCCGGTTTCATCCACGTGGAACGCCACCACCGCGCGGCCCTTGTGGCCCGCGGGGGCGAGGGTCTCGGTGAGGGTATAGGTCTGGCCGATGACCAGCCGGCTGATCGTATGGACGTTTGCGTCGCTGGTCCAGGAATCGACCACCTGTCCCCTGCTGTCCTCCAGCTTCAGCACCGCGCCGGGGATGCGCGCGCCGTCGGGATCCACCTTGGCAAAGCTCACCTGCACGGGCGCATTGCGCACCTTCACCACCAGGCCCCTGTCGTCCGCGGCGGTGGTCACGGCGTCGCCGTCCGCCTGGATGCTGCCGTCCGTCAGCACCCGGAAGCGCTGGTCCGCCATGGGCAGATAGCCCACGGGGGCCTGCGTCTCCTTCAGCACGTATTGCCTGCCGCGGTGCAGGTCGTAGATCGGGTGGTCCTCCGCAGCGGAGCTGACCCAGCTCTCGCCCACCGGCGTCGTGCCGTTGGCCTCGTACAGCGCCAGCGTCGCGCCGGCCAGCGCCGCGCCGGCCTCGTTCACCTTGCGGAAGTAGAAAGGATCCTCGATATACCGGTTATTGTACACCGGCTGCCCGTTGTCCGCGTCGCCGTCGTAGACGATACTCGCGACGACCATCTTCCCCTGCAGGTTGTCCCGGATCGTCACCTTCACCGTGTGGACGCTTTCGTCATACAGCAGGTGCCGCTCCAGGGAGTACGGGTCGCCGTCCTCCGAGGGCATGACCTCGCTGATCCTGTATTCATAGACGCCCTCTTCGGCATACCGGATGGCGCCGAACTGCGCGGTGCGGTGTTCGTCGTCCGCGGTGGCGGTCCGCCCCGCCTCGGCGGGCATGGGCGTGCTGCCTGCATCCTTTGCCTCCAGTTTGAACTGGAAGCGCATGTCCGTCCAGTCCTGCGCGTCCTGCGCCCAGGTTTCCAGGACCGTCGTCCCGTCCTTGCCCAGGATCTGCTTCCCGATGCCCAGGGACAGGTCCACGGGGGTGGGCTCGTAGTTGTCGACGATGGCCGTGTCCCCGCGGCCGGCGCCGTAGGTCACCGTCGGCTTCATCAGGTAGGTCAGCTTGTCCAGCGACACGGTCACGTGCACCGGGATGGCGGAGGAATCGTAGTTCACGCCGTCCAGCTTCCAGATCAGCTCGGTGCTCGCCTTCTGCCCGGCCGTGGCGTCCGCATACTTCACGTTCAGCGGCTCACCGGTGGCGCTGAAGCCCATAGCATCCGTCGGGATGTTCTCCCGCAGGGTGTACTCCACGGTCTTGGGATGGTCCACGTCGATGCCCGTGCAGTCGATCTTCTGCGCGTCCGTCAGGGTCAGATTCAGGCTCAGCCGGCCGTTTTCCACTTCTTCGGCGTCCAGGGTCAGCGCGTCGTTGACCACCGCACCCTCGGCATCGTACAGCGTGAAGGTGTACACGCCGTGGTCGGCGGCGGCGCGGTTGATCCGCTTGGTGACGGACAGCGGGAAGACTGTCAGCTCCGTCTCCTTTTCGTAGGTGTTGACAAAGGCCGTCGCCGCGCCGGTCCAGCTTTCTGCCTTGGCAGGATCGGCGTCGGGCGTGAGGTATTCCACTTCGGTGCCGATGGTGCCGTCCCCGTTGTCGATCAGCCAGACCCGCACGGTGCGGGACGACAGGTCGTAGTGGATCTGGTTGCGCATATAGCCCACGACCCTGTCGCCGTCCATGATCGCCCGGGCGTCGTCGGGCACGATCTCCGTCAGCACGTAGGTGAAGGCCTTGCGCGCGGCGTGGGTGCCGTCCGCCTGCCTGAGATCCGCCCATTCATAGGCGATATCCACGCTGCCGGACTGCTCCGCCGCTTCCGTGTTGCGGCCGCGCTTGACCGCGATCTCGTCCGTCTTCACGCCGTCCACGATGGGCAGGGGCGCGTTCTCCAGGTTGTCGATCCGGAAGCGATAGGTCTCCTCCGCGGGGCGCAGCCAGGGCCTGCCATCGACCCGCTTTGTGACGGTCAGCCGGGCGGAGGTGCTCTCCGTGGTGAAGCTGTTGTCGAAGGTCTGCGTGTCAGGCTCGACCTTGCCGTTCGCCGTGGCCTTCAGGCCCTCCAGGGCCTCGTCGTAGGTCACCTGCACCTCGATGGCATGCTCCGTGCTGTCGTAGATCAGGCCGTCCACCCGCCAGGTCAGGGCCATGCCGGACAGCCCGTAGGCCTCCAGCTGCTTCGCGGCGACGATCTCCCTGTACTTCGCGTAGGTGAGGTCCACCTTGCCCGCGCTCTGCAGCGTCTTGGGCACGCGCACCTTCTTGCCGGAGGCGTTGAAGCCCACCGCGCCGTCGGGGATGCGCTCCCGCAGGGCATAGGTGTACGTGTGGTCCACGTCCTCCTGGGTGTAGCCGCGGGAGATCGTGCCGGAGGGGTGGTCCTTGTCCAGCGTCAGGGACTTGAGCACCGTTTCGGCGCCGTTCTCGTCCCGGCTGACCAGCTCGAAGGTGAAGGAATCGCTGTCCTTCCACTCCCGGTCGATCAGGTTCTTCGCCACGGGGATGGTGATCTCGGTCTGCTGCTCATAGCGGTTCACGAAGGCATAGTCCGCCGGCTTGACCGACACCAGCGTCTGCTTGTCGTCGAGGGTGAAGGCCTCGGTGTCCAGGTCCAGGGTGCCGTCGCCATTGTCCACCACGGTGGCCTTCACGATGAAGGCGGTGCCGTCGTACTTCACGTCCTTAACCCGGTCGGCCTCGGCCTCGGGGATCACCTCGGCGATCCGGTAGTAGTAGACCTTGCCGATGTCCCCGGTGTCCATGGCGACGGGGCCGAAGGCGATGTTGCCGTCCTTGTCGTTCGACGCCGTGCGCGCCTCGGGCATGGGCGGCTCGCCCGCCGCGCCGGATGCGAAGACCTGCCGGGTCTGGATGTCGAAGCCGTCGATGGCAAACGTGAACTCGCCGGCCTTCAGCGGTCTGCCGCCCGTCAGCACCTTGTTGGCGTCGACATACACCTTGCCGCTGGCGATGTAGTGCACATCCTCCACGCGGAAGGACACGACTTCATTGGTGCCGCTCTTGCGCGCCACCTTGACGACATCGGTGTTCAAAGTGTAGTACTGCGGGGCCTGGAGCTCGGTGCAGAGGTAGTCCGCGCCCATCAGGGCGTCCAGCTGGGCCTCGCCCATGGCGTTGGTGGTGAACAGCGCCATCAGCCGGTAATCCGTCCCGTTGTCCTCGACCTTCTGGTGCTTCAGCATCGACAGGGTGTACTCCTCGCCGAAGCGCTCCTTCAGGGCCTCGTCGGTCAGCCCGCTGCCGAAGCGCTCGTTCAGCGCATCCAGCGTCAGCTCGTCCAGGCCTTCCAGCGCCTCGTTTTCCACCTGGGTGTACACGGCGAATACCGCGCCCTTCACCGGGTTGCCGTTCTGGTCCCGCTTTTCCAGCTTCAGGCTCCAGTCCTGGTGCATGTTCACGCTCTCGATCTCCAGCCGGGAGCCCTTGGCGTTGTACTGGAAGCGGAAGCTGGCGGTCTTCGAGCCATTGTAGCGATAGCTCTCGTAGTCCGCGTCGCCGGGCAGCTCCACCAGGTTGTACCAGTGCCCGTCGTCCATGGTCCACACGGCGTCCTCCAGGTACGCGCCGTTTTCATACATCCTGGCCGGCGCGTCGTCGAAGGAGAACGCCGCTTCGGACGCCGAAGCACCCGCGCACACCGTGACCGTCGCCGGGACATAGCTGCGCTTCGCGCCCTCGATGGCCTTGATGATCTGCTCCTCCGTCAGGCTTCCGGGCAGGCCGGAAATGGCCGTGCCCTCGTACATGATGTAGCGGAAGGTGGCGTCCCGTTTGGCGATATACTCCTTGCCCCTGGCGTTGACCAGGCTCTTGGTGAGCTTCGGCAGTTCGGGAATCCTCAGGCCGACCACCAGCGGCGCGGCCTCCAGGTCTTCCGTGCGGCCCCAGAGGCCGTAGTGATAGCCGAAGCTGTTCCAGGCCACCGCGCCGGGCTGAACGCCATCGTCCTCCTGGTCGGCCCGGGCGTCGAAGCTGAACCACAGCGAGCTCTTGTCCTGCACCAGGTAATCCGTCACTTTTTCAGCCGAGTCGTTGAACACCAGGCGGACGGACCGGATGCCCTGCAGCTGCTCCTGGGTGAGCACGCCGCCGGTGTACGCCGTCCAGTCGTCCGACGCCGTTCCCTTCCAGTCATCCTTGCCGAACTCGGTCTTGCCGCTGTACTCCACGCGGTACTTGTCCGCGGGAACGACGGTCTCCGTCCCGTCCTGGGTCTTGACCACCAGCCTGAAGTCCGGCTGCTCCGCCAGCAGCACCCTGAAGGCGCTGTTTCGGGCGTCGTCCGCCTGGAAGGTGGTGTGGTCGCCGGACATGGGCAGGTTGTCGATCAGCACGACGCGGTCCATGGGCGGCGTGTTTTCATTGACAACGCACAGCCGGTAGGTCACTGTCCGGGTCTTGTCCCTGACGGTGATGGTGTTGTCGGCGGCGTCGGAGTGGGTGGTGTTGGCAGGCGCCAGCTTTTCCTCGATGTGCTTGATGGAGCTGGTGGAGCCGCCGAAGCTGGCCGTGACCGGCGCGCTGCCGCGCACGCTGTTAACCATGGCGTCGCTGTAGGGCGTCCGGTAATCCACCTTGGAGCCCACGTTGGGCAGCTCCTCCCAGGGCCGCCCAAGGGGCGTGAGGTAGGCGCAGTTGATGTAGACATGGTTCTCGTTGCCGCCCCGCAGGTTCTGGGTGCCCACGGCCAGCTTCACCATGCCGCCGGCCGGCAGGCCCATCGCCTTGTCGGTAAAGCGAACGCTGAGCACCTCGTTGCCGTCCTCGTTCCTGTCCAGCTTCACCAGGGCCTTGCAGCCGGCCCACTTCCCCGTCAGCTGCAGCTCCACCGCCGGATCGCCGATGGTATAGGGCACGGTATTGGCCGCAGTGAAGGTCATGGTGGGCAGCACGGTGGTCTCCGTCCCGTTTTCCTCCACGTCGCGATGGATGGTGAACAGCTTCTGCATGTTTTCGATGCTGCCCAGCTTCTCGGCTTCGCTGGCGTTGAAGGCCAGGCCGAAATAGACCTCCCCGGTAAAGTTGAAGGGGTCGGGCAGCACGTCGGTCACGGCATAGTCGCTGATGGCGCTGTCGCCGTCATTCCTCAGGCGGATGCCCCACAGCAGCTTGTCGAACAGGCGCACGGAGCTGGGATAGTCCACCACCGTCACCTGTCCGTCATCCTCGATGTAGCGCTTCCACAGGGTCTTGTCCAGGCCGGGGCGGATATCGCCGCGGGTCAGCGCCACGTCGGACAGCATCCACTCGGTGGCGGCGTTCTGCCCCGCGGTGTCGAAGCCCAGGGCCGAGACATAGCTGGTGTCCACGATGTCGCAGCCGCCGTCGTTGGTCTTCTTGCCGGCGGCGTTGACGGTGCTCTCGGAATCCGACAGCGTGAGCCCCTGGCCCAGCCAGTCGCAGTAGGGCATGGCCGCATAGTTGCGCGCCGTCTGGTTGGTGTCGCTGTATTCGTTCGTCCAGCACTCCAGCCGGATGACCAGGGCCTGCCCGGGCATCAGGTAGTACTTCTCCAGGTACGGGCTGTACTGGAACCGGGTCGGGTTGTTCTGCTTATCGCTCTCGTAGCCAGGCTGCGCCACCAGGTTCATCCTGACCCGCTGGCGCCCGTCGTCCAGCGTCTCCGCCGCGGGGCACGAGAGCGTCAGGTAAGACGAACTCACATAGGAGGACGGCGTGGGCGTCACATGGGCATAGCTGCTGGTGGCGATCGTGGGCGTGCCGCAGAGGGTGAAGCCCTTGGGCAGCACGTCCTGGATCTCGTTCAGGTACATCCGGGTCGCGCCGCCGTTGTGAAGGGTGATGTAGTAGTACACCTTGCGCTTCAGGCTGTCGTTGTTCTCATACCTCAGCCGGGCGTTCTCGCCTGAGCGATAGATGTTTTTCTGGTTGACCTCGTCCCAGGCACCGGTGTCGTAGACACCCTTTTGCAGCCGCGCCTCGCCGGTGTCGAACAGGTCGTGGTACACATAGGAATGATAGGTCGTCCCATTCACGACCACCCGCAGATCGTTGTTCAGGGTCGTGTTGCCGTAACTCCTGAGATAGGCGTCCCACGCGGTTCCCGACGGGAAGGTGAGCGTGACGTAGATATAGGCGATGCCATCGTCGTTGGTACAGGTGAGGGTGGCATTGTTCCACCGAATGTACTGCGGTGAGGAGCCGGTGCCGAGCGTCGGAGCGCTCCCCGACAGCGACAGCCCTTCATAATCCAACTTGACATTTGTACCCAGCGCCCACCTGTAGCTGCTGACGCTCAACGGCAGATAGTCGCGAAGCGTATCGGCCGTGATCACGAAGCGCGGGTTCCTGGAATTGCCGAGCGTCAGGCGGTAGACGATCGTCTTTCCCTCGGTGATGCCCTCGTAGGTGCGGCCGGGGCCCTTGTCGCCCACGAAGTCGACGATCTTCTTGTCCCAATAGGTCAGCATCGGCTCGGCGGCGTAGTAGCCGCCGTTGCTGTTCACGGTGGCATACAGCCTGCGGGTAAAGTGGTCGCCCAGCCAGCTGCGGTTGTTGTAGTTGTAGGCATAGGTGCCGGTCACGGCGGGGTTCTGCAGGATGCGGGCCTTGTAGTTGATGGTGCTGGTGGTGTTGCCGCCCACGTCCGTCAGGTACCAGAAGATAGTGGTGTCGTAGGTGCCGTTGGCATTGGCGGTCACGTCCACGTGGTCGGCCCGGTGCTCGCCGGTCCAGACGTTTTCATAGGTCCCGGTTTGGTTCAGCAGGTAGTATTCCTGGCCGTCGGCCTGGCAGGTATACGTCTCCAGCCCCAGTTCGGCCAGCGTCTCGTTTCCCGTCACCGGCACCATCAGGATCTGCTTCTGGCTCATGTGGTCCGTCACGGGCATCAACGGATAGCGGTTTTTGCCATAGTGACGGGCGCTCACCGTGTACTTCATCACATCCGGCACGTCAAAATCATAGGTTTCGCCGGTCACATGGTGCGTGTCCACGAAGCTGGCGCCCTTGCTGAGGGACCAGTCGTTTTCGTTGTAATTTTGGGCATGGGCCTTGCGCTGCCGGTCTGTGTCGCCCTTGTTGACATAAACCGTGTTCAGCACGGTCCGGGAATACTGGTATTCATAGTAGGGGCGGTCTGCGCTGAGGAGCATGAACGAATCCTTGTAGGTGGTGGGAATGGTGATGGTCAGCGTGGTGCCGCCGGGGATGGAGAAATCGGGCACCTTCGTGGTGTCCCAGTGCACGTGGTAGTGGGTGTTGGCGGCCACCAGAATGCCCCGGTCCGCGAACATCGCCTTCATGGCGTCCTCGCTGTCGATTACCGAATCCGCCAGCGTCTCCCCACCGGACACCAGCGTATAGCAAAGCTTGCCACCCTCCATGCGGAACGTGAGGTTGGCGGTTGTCTCGTGGTTGGAATGAGTGTCGCTGGCGGAGGTGGTGTCGTCATAGGGCGTGTCGTAGCCGGTGTTCACATAGTCGGTGTAGGCGGTGGTGACGTCTTTGGCCGTGGTGATGACCGACTTTGTCCCCTTGACGGGGTTGTCAAACAGGCGGATGTTGGTGATCTCCAGCGTCAGGCCGTTGCCCATGCCCTTCACACCGGAATACATCTCGTCGGTAAACATCTTCCAGATGTTTTCCGGCTTGATGTAGTGGGCGTTGGTCGTGCCGCTGGTCGTGTCGTCCACGTCGCGGTCGCCGATCTCGTCGTCGATGTCGCTGATCACCGCCGTATCCACCGGCAGGATGCCCGTGCTGGGGATGGTGATGGTGTAGGGCGCGTCCTCGCCACGCTTGCCGGAGACGCCGGTCTTGGACACGGTGTAGCGGGCGCTGCCGGAGTTCACGGTGTATTCGCCCTCGTCCGCGTGGGCGACGGGTTCGGAATAGCAATAGCTCAGCGTCTGGTCCACGTGGTTGACGAGAGTGTACTCCTTGTCCGTCTCCGTGCCGGTGACGCACAGCAGCCGGTTGCCCAGGGTCACCCTCACGTCCGGCGTGGCGATCTCGGCGGCATTGCCGTTGTAGTTCGGATTGCCGTTCACCACGGTCCACTTCAGCTGCAGCTCGCCGTCCTCCGTCAGGCTCAGCGTCGGGGTCTGGTAGCTGTCCGGGTTGTTCTGGGTCCGGAAGGTGAAGATGTTTCCGCTAGTCGGGGATTTGATGTACTTGTAGGTGACGTAGCCGGACACAGCGCTCTCGTAAACTCTGCTCGTGCTGTAGGTGATCTTCCCGTCCCGGATCTCCTGCAGCACCACGTCGTTGACGACGACGCCCTCGGGCAGGTGAAGGGTGTCCACATACTCGGCCTGGGTGACATAGTCCTTGCCCACGTCAATGCTGTTGGCGTCCTCGGCGATGTTCATGGAAATGTTGTAGCTGTGCTCTTCCACGAACGCCTTGGACACGCCGTTTTGCTCGGCCACGCTGACCTTCAGGGCCTCGCTGTCCTGGTTGGCTCCCTGCTTCTTCACCGGGTAGTCGTTGCGCCGGGTGATGCTGTTGATCAGGTGGTTCTTGGCGGTAGGCTGGCCGGGCTTCTTCCGGGTGGATTCGACCTGGTCCGCGGGGATATAGTCCACCCAGACCAGCACGTTGCCGCCGGCGGTCGTCTTGTTCGGGTACAGTATCTCCACCTGCGGGCTGAAGGTATCGCCGTTGGTGGGGCGATCCATCTCCACATAGTAGACGCCCTTGACGCTCGTCTCAAAGAAGCCGCAGGCCAGCGTATGGCCGTTCTGGTTTTTCAGAATGGTGCTCTCCGACTTGCCGAAGGTGGGCGTGAGCGTCGCGCCTTCGTCCGTCTGGAAGTAGATGCGGATCTTGTCGCCCGGGGAGATCAGGGCGCTGTCCGGGTTGGTGATGCTGATGTTGGTCTTCACCGTCTCGCCCGTGTAGACCATGAAGGCGTTGGTGTCCGGGTCCCGGAACAGCTGCGGGTCCGACTGCTCCTTCGGGTTCTCGCCGCTGGGCTCCCGGCGCATGGTGGAGCCCTCCTGGGAGATGGTCACCTGCACGTTGCCGGTCCACTTGGCGTCGCCCTCCTCGTGGGAATAGACGAGGGAACCGTCCTGGCTGCTGGGCAGCGTGTCCAGCTTCGTGTCGCAGAAGATCTGCGCGCCGTAGGTGCCCTTGTTGAACAGGGCCGTGGCGCCCTCGAGCGTGGTCTCGCCGTTCACCTTCTCCAGGTTGCGGGCATAGGCGAAGGCATAGTCGTCGATGGCGGTCAAGGCGCCGGGATCCTCGATGGTCAGCTCCTTAAGCGCCTGGGCCAGGTACAGGGCGCTGTTCTTCACGCCCTTCACCGGATAGCCGTGCACGGCCGCCGGAATGGTATAGCTCTCCAGGCCGTCCGGCAGGTACACCAGCGTGGCTTCGCCGTTCACGACCTGGTACAGCACGCCGAATTCGTCGGCGCAGTAGGTCCCCGCCGCCAGGTTGTTCAGCGGCCTGGGCAGGTTCATGCCCGCCGTGGAGGGCAGCGTCAGGGAGGAATTCGACTCGAACACCAGCATCTCCGCGCCGCCGTTGACCAGGTTGGTCAGGGCCGTCTGGGAGATGTTGTTCACGGTGGAGGCGACGGTCACCGGGAAGTGGGTGTTGCTGGTGAAGCTGCCGATCGAGCCGTTGGCCGCCTCCCAGCGCAGCTCCTCCAGGCTCCGGCAGTTATACAGTATGCTGGTGCTGGTCGACATGGAGGTCGACACGGGGATGTTCACCTTTTTCAGCGACGTGCAACCGCTGAAGGTGGAACTGGCGAAGGTGGTCAGAGAATCCGGCAGCGTGACCTCCTCCAGGCTGGTGCAGTTATAGAAGGAGCTGCTGCCGCTGAACCTGGTCAGGTTCTTCGGGAAGGTGATTTCCTTCAGCTTGGTGCAGTTGGAAAAGGCCTGCTGGGGGATGTACGTCAGGCCGTCGGACAGCCTGGCCTCCACGAGGTTCGAGCAGTAGGAATAGGCATAGCTGCCCAGGCTCGTCACGCTGTCGGGCATGTCGAGACTCGTGAAGGCGCTGCAGCCGTAGAAAGCATAGGTGCCGATGTTCGTCAGCGTGTCGGGCAGATCCACATTTGCCAGGGACGAGCAGCCGCGGAAGACATAGCCGCCAATCGTCTTCAGAGCCGGGGGCAGTTCAATGGCGGGCAGGGACGAACAGCCGTAGAATATGCCGTCGTTGAGCGCCGTCAGGCCGCTGGGGATGTGCGCCTCGTTGAGGGAGGTGCAGCTCTGGAAGGCATAGCTGCCCAGGCTGGTGACGCTGTCGGGCATCAGGGCCTTCGTCAGCTTGCTGCAGCCATAGAAGGCATAGCTGCCGATGGTCGTCAGCTGGTCCCCGGTGGGAAAGGTCACGTCCGTCAGGGCGGTGTTGTTATAGAAGGCTCTGCTGCCGATGCTCTTCAGGGTCTCCGGCAGCGCCAGCGTCTGCACCTTGTTCAGGTTGTAGAACGCGTAGTTCCCGATGGTTTCCAGGCCCTCGGGCAGCGCCAGCTCCTGGATGTTGCTGCAGTTATTGAAGGCATAGTTGCCGATGGTCGTCAGCGTGGAGGGGAAATCCATCCGCGTCAGGCCCGTGCAGCCGGAAAAGGCGCTGTTGCCGATCCTCACAAGCCCTTCCCACAGGGGGAACTCCTTCAGGCTGGTGCAGCCCTGGAAGGTGTTGTCGGGGATCTCGCTGGGCCTGCCCTTGAACTCCACGTATTCCAGCTTGGCATCCTGGTAGAACAGGCTCTTGTCGATGGTGGTGACGCCCTCGCCGATGACGGCCCGGGTCAGGTTGGCGCAGTTGGCCAGCGCGGACGCGCCCAGCTGGGTGACGGCGTCGGGGATCTCCACGTCCACGAAGCCGTTGCAGCCCTGGAAGGCGCTGGTGCCCACCTTCGTAAGCGTCTCGGGCAGGCGAATGACTCCCGCTTCGGCGCCGCTTCCCAAACGGGTCAGCGAAGCGCACTGGGAGAACGCGGAATCGCCGATCTCCTCCAGTCCGTCGGGCAGCGCCGCGGTCTCCAGCGCGCCGCAGCTGTTGAAGGCGGAATTGCCGATCTTCTTCAAGCCCTGGGGCAGCCGGACCTCCGCCAGGCTCGCGCAGGCCCTGAACATGTTGTCCGACAGCGCGGTCAGCGCGGTATCCTCCATGTCCACATACTCGATGCCCGAGCAGTCCCGGAACGCGTCGCCGCCCACCGTCTCCAGGGCCGCAGGCAGCTCCACCTCGCTCAGCGACGCGCAGCCCCTGTAGGTCTCGCTGCCCAGGCTCTTCACGCTGTCGGGGAAGTCCGCCTTCTGCAGCGACGCGCAGCCCTTGAACGCGCGGTCGCCGATGCCCAGCAGGCCGTCCGGCAGCTCCAGCTTCTCCAGCGACGCGCAGCCGTTGAAGGCGTCCTTGCCGATGGTGTCCAGGCCGATGGGCATGGTTACCGTCTCCAGGGACGCGCAGTCCTTGAACAGGTTGTCGGGAATGTCCTTCAAGTCCTCCGGAAGGGTCGCCTTCGTCAGGGACGTGCACCCCGCGAACAGGCCCTTCGGCAGCTCGGTCATCATGTTGTCACGGGAGAAGGTGGCGGTCTCCAGGCTCTCGCAGTTGGCGAAGGCGCTCTCGCCGATGGACTCCAGCGCGCCGGAGAGGGTCACGTCGGCGATGGAGGCACAGCCGTCAAAGGCGCTCTTGCCGATCTTTTCGGCGCTGTCCAGCCTGATCTTCTCCAGCGACGCGCAGCCCTTGAACGCGCTGTCGCCGATCTCGGCCACCCGGTCCAGGTTGATCTTCTCCAGGTCGGCACAGTTGGCGAAGGCGCTGCCTCCCACCTTCGCGACGCTCTCCGCCAGGGTGACGCTGGTCACGCCGGTCAGGCCGGCCTTGCTTGCGAAGTTGTCCGGGATGCTGGTCACGCCGTCCTCAAAGACGACGGTGGTGATTTCCGTCTCGCTATTCGCCCAGGGCACGCCCGCGCTGAAATCCAGGGCCGACTGGTCGCGGATGGTCAGCACGCCCTTGTCGTCCACGGACCAGGCCGCCTCCCCGTCGTCGTTTCCGGCGCCCAGCGGGGTGGCCACGCCCACGGGCGAGAAGCCGTCCGTCTCGAAGGTCACCGAGCCGTCCGCGCCGATGGTGACGTCGTCGATGATGACGACCTCGTTCTCATGGGTGACGTGCACCACGAGCACGTCGTCGCCGGGGTTCGCCGCGTCCGAAAGGGTCACGGTGGCGCGCACCTCGTGCACGTCGCCCAGGGAGATGTCGAACCAGCGCAGGTCGGCCTCTGCCTCGCCCTGCGCCTGCCCCAGCTTCCGGTCGATCTCATTCCAGGTCCTGCCGTCCAGGTCGGGCTCGCCCTCCGTCACGGTCAGCTCGGTGCCCGCTGGCAGCACCACTTCCTCGGCAAACACCACGCGGACCTTGCCGTCGTCGGTGACCAGCTCGTCGCCCGGGACCATGCGCTCCCCCGCCTCGGGATTGCTCAGCAGGATATCAAACGTTTCGGTGCCCGCGGTCACGCTCAGCGTCACCGTGTCAAAGCTGGCCCTGGCGGTGACCACATAGCCAAAAAGGGCATACGGGCCCCTGACCTGCACCGTGTCGGGGTCGGAGGAGGTCACCGCAGTCAGTTTGCCCTCCACGACGAGCCCCGTGCTGGCCAGCAGGCCGGTGAGGAACACGCTCTTCTGCTTTTCAAAGGTATATGTATAGGTGACCATGCCCTCTTCTTCGGGCGCTGCTTCCTCGGTTTCCTCGCCCTCATCGGCGGGCGCTTCCTCCTCGACGGCCTCGCCCTCGTCGGCGGGCGCTTCCTCCTCGACGGCCTCGCCCTCGTCGACAGGCGCTTCCTCTTCGACGGCCTCGCCCTCGTCGGCGGGCGCTTCCTCCTCGACGGCCTCGCCCTCGTCGACAGGCGCTTCCTCTTCGACGGCCCCGTCCTCGTCGGCGGGCGATTCTTCGTCCACGGGCGCCTCGTTCTCGTCGGCGGGCGCTTCCTCTTCGACGGCCCCGTCCTCGTCGGCAGGCGATTCCTCTTCAACGGTCTCGCTCTCGTCGGCGGGCGATTCTTCGTCCACTGGCGCCTCGTTCTCGTCGGCGGGCGATTCTTCGTCCACGGGCGCCTCGTTCTCGTCGGTGGGCGATTCTTCTTCGACGGCCTCGTCCGCCTCCGCAAGCGCTTCCTCCGTCCCGGCTTCGGGCGCGCCTTCCTGCGCGTCGACGGTTTCCTCCGTGCCCTCTCCCGAGGGATGGGCGTTGACCAACTTCACCGTAATCACGTCGTCGTGGGTGACGATGGCCAGGTCCACCTCGGCAAAGGCGCACAGGGGCACGATCTCAAAGTCCGACTCCGTCTGCACCACCTCGACCTGGCTCCGGTCGCCCGCGGCATACAGGATCTGGCCCACGCTGGCGATATGTTCGGGGTGCAGGCTCAGGTGATTCAGGATCTCGCTCAGGAGCACGACCCGCCGATCGCCCATCTCAAAGGTCAGCTCCCGGCCCTCTTCCGGCTCCCCGTCAGGTTCATCCCCGTCCTCCAGGGGCAGGTCCATCTCTTCCCCGGAATCCGGCTCCGGGACGTCCACGGGATCCTCCGCCGGTTCGCCGTCGTCCGACACCTCGATCTCCACCGACACTTCGCCCTCGTCCGACACCGTGCCCTCGTCCTGCGCGGCATCCTCCGCTTCCTCCGGCTGGGCTTCGTCCTTCGCGTCCGGCTGTTCGTAGCAGGCGTCCGTGTGCACGTGTTTTTCGCAGGTCAAGGCGCCGGATTCGTCGTAGCAATCCGGGATGTGCTCGTGATCCTCATGGCCGCAGTACGCCACGCGCGCGTCGGCGAAGGCGCTGAAGTCAAACGGCGTACAGGTCAGGAATACGACAATGGCGCACAGCATCGCCAGGGCGCGCTTCAACGCCCCGCGCCGCCTGCCCCTGTTCATCCTATCCATAATAAAACGGTTCTGCATCGTCGTCCTCCTCTCATCTGTCCCGGTGATCTGGCACTCGGATGCCGCTGGCAGCCAAATCTTTACTGCCATGCTATTATGGCGATATATTATCAAATAAACAAACGCAGGCGCCCGTCTCCCTTCCGGGATAGTGCGCCTTGTTTCCGATGAATGCCCGTCTCTGCCTCTGCTGCAAACGCGGCCATTCTGAACGACTGATGGTTTATTTTGGTCACTCAAATATATTATACCACAGTTTTTTGTGTATATCTATAAGTCACACAATAAAATAATTTTATCGAGCCCAAGTATAGTATGCGACTTACAGGCGAATCAGCCACTGCCCCACGGGCACTGACCAGGTTCCATCGCCCCGCGCCATGCATTTACGGCGCGAAAAACCCGCCGCCCTGTGCGGGCAGCGGGCAAAACTTCCATAACGGGTCAACGGCCGGGCGCAACGATCCCGGCAATCCTCAGTGCTTGTCCTTGTCGATGAATTCCAGCGTAATCATCGCCAGCGCCGCAAACGCCAGCACGAACAGGAACAACCGTCCCCAGTAGTCCAGTATATTATCCGCCGTGTACTCGTAGTCCTTCGTATAGCTGGCCTCCGCGGCCTTGTCCTCCAGGAAGGTCTTCACCTTGTCCTCGCCCACGATGTCCAGCAGCTTGCCCACCGTGGTTTTGACAGTGATCTCCTGGTCGCGCCTGGCCTGCATATCGGGGCTGTTCGCCAGCAGGTCGACGGCCTCTCCAATGGTGAACCTGGCGTCGATCGGCACGTCGGTGTATTGATCCAGTATACCCGATTTATCGATGGCGTCCAGCACGTCGCCCACGGTGGTCAGCTGGGCGATTTGCGTGTCCATCAGGGTCTTGGCCTTCGGGCTTGTGGAGATATCCTTCAGCAGCTTGCCCAGCGTGACGCCGGGAAGTCCGAAGTCGTAGTCGCGGATATCCTGCAGGTTCTCGGACTCCAGCACGATCTTTATCACGCTGCCCACGGTCACATTGTCCAGCACGCGCTCCTGCTTGAAGGCATCGAAGGCGGCGGTCTTCTCCAGCGCGTCCCGGATCTCGCCCAGGGTAAACACCTTGCCCAGCTCCCTGGCGCGCAGTTCGGCGATGGTCTCGTTGTCCGTGTCGGTCAGCAGATCCATCACCTGGCCCACCGTCACCGTGCCGCCCACCTCGCTGTCGCGCATCTTGGAAACCATGTTGGAAATGGTGGCATAGGGCCGGCTGTTGGTGTCCGCCTGGGTGGCGATCACCTTCAGGCCGGGATTGGAAATGGTGAAGTGGGTCAGCGGCTCCGTCCAGGCAGGCAGCGACAGCATGCCGCCGGAGAACACCAGCTGGAAGATCAGCACGAAGGGCATGATGGTCATGGCCGTGGTGGTGGTCCGCGCCAGGGTGGACACCCACAGCGACATCATGTCGGAGGCGTAGGTGATCAGGAACATGGAAATGCAGAAGTCGAGCATGAACAGCGGCGTCACCATGCCCTCGAGGGGATACTTCACGCCCACCTGCAAAGTCACATAGAAGGTCACCGCGGTCTGCGCCAGGCACAGCAGGGCCTGGTACAGCATGTGGGAGACAATGTAGGAGCTGATGTGCATGCCCGAGCGGTGCTCGCGCTTGATGACATCGCGCTCACGGCAGATCACCTGGATGGAGTTGAAGCAGCCGTTCCAGATGCACACGCACACCATGGCGAAGGAGCCCATCAGGGTGCCCTCCATGTTGATGAAGAAGCGCCTGCGGATGACCATGCCCACCAGGCCGGCGATCAGAGCCGCCATGGGCAGCACCTTCCAGTCGCTCTGGTACACGAACATGCGCAGCATCTTGCCGAAGTAGATGCCGATCTGCGCGCTGCGGCCGCGATAATGAATGGCCATTCTGCGCGTGGGCTTGGCGTTCTCAGTCATTTCAGGCCACCTCCTTCGCATACTTCATCACAAATTCGTCGGCCAGGCCGTCGCCGCCTTCCTCCTTGCGGTTGACGGACTTGACGATCTGCTCCATCTTCTCGCGCCCGAAGAACTTCCGGGCGTCCTCGATGCTGCCGTACCAGGCCAGGCGGCCGGTGCGGGCGGAATCCTTCGCCAGCACGATCACGTCGTCAAACAGGTCGATCACGCGGTCCGGCGTGTGGGTGATGACGATGACGATCTTGCCGGTATCGGCGATCTTGCGCAGCTGCTCGAACAGCTCCCGCGCCATCACGCCGTCCAGGCCGGAATCCGGCTCGTCCAGTATGAACAGGGAGGGATTGGAGATGAACTCCATGGAGATGGACAGGCGCTTCTTCTGGCCGCCGGACAACTTCTCCACCAGGTTGTTCTTCACCGGCTTCAGGCCGAAGATGTCCATCACCTCGTCCACGCGCTCGCGGCGCTGCCTGGCGGACACGTTCCTGGGCAGGCGCAGCTTCGCCGCGTCCAGCAGCGTGTTCAGCACGGTATCCTTGCCGCGCATCATTTCAGACTGGGGCACGAAACCGATCTCGTACTGCATTTTCTTGTAGTGCTTGTACATATCGGTGCCGTTCAGCTTCACTTCGGCATGGGCCTTCTCATAGCCGTTGATGGCGTTCAGGTAGGTGGTCTTACCCGCGCCGGAGCCGCCCAGCAGCAGCACCATGTGGCCCTGGGGGATGCTCATGTGAATGTCCCGCAGCAGCACCTTCTTCTGGAAGAACTCGGTGACGGTGCGATCCTTCAAATTGACGCTCAGGCCCTCGTCCATGACGGTGGAGCTGCCGGAGCTGGCCAGCCGCGCCAGTTCCGCCTGGATGTCCTCCACCTTCCATTCGGGCTGGTACTTGGGATTAAAGCCCCAGATGAGCGCAGGGATGAATCCCGTCACGCCAAGCGCCCACAGCCACAGCCAGCGCTTGCGCACGCCATAGACTTCGATCAGGCCGGAACAGACGCGGATGGAATAGATGAACGTGGCCAGCGACAGGGCGAGCGTGAACACGCCGATGATGGCGGTCGCCGTATCAATGCTCATGCCGCTGTGGCTCAGCAAGATGAGTGGCACGACCCCGGAGACGTTTAGCAGCGTGGTCAGCGCGGTGAGTATGCTCAGCGTGCGCCCCTCCTGTTCGCGCCCGGCGCAGCGGCCCTCCTGGTATTCCCTGGCCGCGGGGATCAGCGCCCACCAGCCCTTGATACCGGATTTCTCAAACATCTTCCACAGGCCGATCATCTGCAGCGCGGTGCAGACGATGACCAACCATCCCGTCGTTCCAAAGGCCAAATTGAAAAAGAAATCCAGGAAGTCAAATTTACCTGTCAGCAGCAGGCTCTCCATTCCCTCATCCCCCTTTTCTGAGCTATACCCGTTTCTTCGCGCCTTCCGGCCGGGAAACCCGGCCCGGCGGGATCATCGAGGCCCCTGGGCGTTCAACCGAATTTGCCCTATACAAACTTATTCCACAGTATACCACTTCCCCTCCAAAACAGGAAGCGATTGCTTTAAATTGTAATAATATTGTTACCTGTCCCTGTGCGCCTGAACGCCGCGAAAAACGATGGAACAGCCGTTTTTACTTACCTTTAACAGATTTAATGGACGTCGGTTCGACATGCTGTGATAATATATATCCAAATCATTTTTATCCAAGGAGGAAGAACCCGTGAGCATTAGGAAGCTGATTGCCGCTGGTCTGGCCGCCGGCATGCTGCTGACGACGGTGCCCGTCATCGCCGAGGAGGCTCCCGCCGAAGAGGAAGCTGTCGTCGAGGAAGCCGCTGTAGAGGAAGCCGTTGCGGGGGAAGCGCCCGCGGAACAGCCCGCCGTTGAGGCGGCGTCGGTGTTGGACACCCAGAAGCTGGACGCCAGCTATACCTTGGCTCTGAACGCCATCAACGCGGAGGACTATGAGACCGCGAAGGAATACCTGAACGTGTGCTTTGCCTACTGCGATCCTGCGAGCAATCCCACGATGTATGCCGACCTGCTGCTCAAGCGGGCTTGCATCGACGTGATCGAGGAGAAGAACGACATGGCGCTTTTGAACCTGGACGCGGCGCTGCGGGTGCAGCCGGACCTGGCGGACGCCTATCTGGTGCGCACGCAGGTGTATGCCGCGCAGAACAACGTGGACGCGGCCATCGAGAACCTGGAGAAGTACATCGAGCTGAGCAAGGACACCTCCCTCTACGAGACGGTGGCCCAGCTGAACGAGGCGAAGGGCGACATCGAGGCGGCACAGGCGGCCTACGACAAGTACGTGGAAGGCGCGGGCAGCGAGGTGGCCGAGGCGGGCTTCCAGAACGGCCTGTACAAGATGCAGGCGGGCAAACTGGAGGAGGCCATCGAGGCCTTCGAGGCCTACGCCGAGGACGAGACCTACGCTGCGGGCGCGGCCTACAACATCGGCATCTGCAGGATGAACCTGGGCGACTACGCCGGGGCCATCGAGGCCTTCAACAGCTGCGAGGAAAAGGGCGGCGAGTTCGAGGGACTGAAGTACAACCGGGGCGTGTGCAACTTGCTGAGCGAGCAGTGGGAAGCGGCGGCGGCGGACTTCACGGCGTCCATTGAATCCGAGCCCTATGTGGACGACGCCCGCTACGATCTGGCCATCTGCCAGATGCAGCAGGAGGACTACGAGACGGCCATCGCCACTTTCACGGAGCTGATCTCAGGCGGCGAGCAGGCGGACGAGGCTGAGACCGAAGAGAAGGAAGAAGCCGAAACCGAAGAGACCGAAGCCGAAGAGACCGAAGAGCGCGTGGTGAACGACGGCGCGTACTACTATCGCGCGGTGTGCAACGCGGCACTGGGGAACCTGGACGCGGCGATCGCGGACTACAGCACCTGCATCGATCACGGCTACGAGCTGGCGCAGAGCTACTACCAGCGGGCGCAGGTCTACGCGGCGCTGGGCGATACCGAGGCGCAGAACGCGGACCTGCAGGCTTCGCTGAGCGTGGCGGGTTGATTGAGCGATTAACGGACAGTCAAAATGCCGGGAACCCGCATGGCGCCAGGCATGAGAAGGCCCGCCGACCTGAAGGTCGGCGGGCTTGCTTTATGTGTATTCACAGGGATCAGGCCGCGGGCTCCAGTTCCTCCAGCTCCGCTTCCTCGTCCTCCTCGATGCCATAGGGCTCGCCCCAGGCGTTGGTCATGTCCTTCATCTGGTTGTAGACGTTCTCCGGGCCTTCGCCGAAGTTGAAAGCCACGGCGCTGTTGATCAGCTGTCCGCCGCCCAGCTCGCGCATCACCACGCGGCACGCCGCCTCGTTTTCCTCGGCCGGGCGGAACTTCGCCCTCACGTTGTAGCCCGCCGCCTCAAAGGGCAGGACGTACTGCTGCATCATCTCGTCGAAGTCGCCGCCCACGATGGGCAGCACGATGTTCACGCCCTTCATGTCGCCGGTCAGGAATTCGCTGATTGCCCGGTCGAAGATGCCCATGCCCTCGAAGTGGATGGAATCCGAGGCCGCGCCGTGGCTCTCCACGTATTCCGGAATCCGCGCCTTGATGACGTCCGGATCCAGTATGAACGCGCCCATGGCCTCGCTGTCCGGGTCGGCGATAAAGGTGGATTTGCCGGAAGCCGGCAGGCCCAGCGCCAGGATCATCTGGTAATCCCGGTTCAAGGGGCCATCGTACACGTAGTGGTGCTTGCCGTTCTCGTCCACGCTCTCGGTGCGGGCGGAGCCCAGGGTCAGGAACCAGTCCTTGAGTTCTTCCCTAAGCGCTTCGCGCTCGGGGGTGTCGATATCGGCGGTGTTGCCATAGATGGACTTGTAATAGGCCGACAGCGCGTCCAGCTGCTGCACCACCGGGTTGGCCACCAGCTCCTCCATGGAGAGATAATCCCCCGCCAGGAACTGCTGGTACAGCGCGCGGGCCTCGTCGGTGTCGATCATCGGATGCTCGGGGGTGACCTCCCAGGTCACGGGCACCACGCCCTCCGGCAGCGCAGCCGCGGCGTCGTCCGCCTCGGCCTCGTCGTTTGCCGCGCCCTCCGCGGGCTCGTCCACGGCCACATCGCTTTCCTGGCCGGCTTCCTCGGCGGCCTCCGCCACTGCCATGCCGGCCAGTGCCACGCAAAGGCTCATCAGAAGCGCCAGCACCAGGGCAAACAGTCGTTGATTCGTCTTCATAGCCATTCTCCTCCATTTGAATGATTATTTCTCCAGCTCCGCGGTCAGCGCGGGGATGAGAACCTTTTTCCGGGACATGTTTTCCTTGAACACGAAGTACTTGCCGTCGTAGTTCCCGAAGCAGGCGTCCAGCAGCATCCGGGCGGATTCGGGATACGCCACCATGTAAGCCTGGTTCTCATCGGCGTTGCCGCTGATGTTGCTCACCTTGGCAAACAGCATGTCCAGGCCGATGCTCTCATAGTTCTCCTCCATGGCCGCCAGCATCCGGTCGCACATATCGGCCATGGCCTCCTCGCCGGAGGCCTTGATGTCGCTGGCGCCGAAGCTCACGCCGCCCACGGTGTACTCCTTGTAATCGGTCAGGAAGATGTCGATGTCGCTCATGCCGTCGTAGTTCGCCGCCGCGTCCTGCATGCCCTGGTAAAGCGCGTCGACGTCCCCGATGCCGGAGATCTCCGCCAGCTCCTCATAGGCGATCCGATCCATCTCCGTAGTGTTGCTGGTGGCGTTCCTGGTATCCGACAGGATGCTCATCAACATCACCTTCGCCATCTCCTGGGAGATGGGCACCTCGCACTCCCTGTAGGCCAGGTACACCAGCGTGGCGGTGGAGCCGATGGGGGCCGAGCGCACGTTGATGAAGTCGGTGTTCTGCACGCTGCCGATGCCGTGATGGTCCAGCACGCCCACCACCCGCGCCAGGGGCATGTCGTCGATGGCATGGGTATAGGCGCTGTGGTCCACCAGCACGAACTGCTTGCCCTCGGCGTTTTCCATCACCGGGGGAATCGCCACGACAAAGGTCTCCAGGGCGTACTTCGTCTCGTTGTTGACGGGCCCGGCCACCACGGCCTCCGCCTTCACGCCCAGCTCGTTCAGGAAATTCGCATAGGCGATGGCGGCGCCCACCGTGTCGGAATCCGGGTGCCGGTGGCCGATGACATAGGTCACGTCGTCGCCGTAGTCCGTGGCCAGGATCAGATCCCGATAGCCCTGGGCCAGCCGGGAGGGCTCGGAAGCTCCCTCCGCCAGGGCCGCGCCCGTCAGCAGCGCCAGCATCAAAGCGACGGCCATCATCCTTGTGTACAATCTCATTTTGTTTCCTCCTTCGCGTCAATGGCAAAGCTCTGTCCGTACAGTCCATCCGATCCATGGCATCGCCGGCAAGGGCAGCCGCCGACCCGGCCAACGCCCCTTCGGGGCCGTTGCCTAAGTCATGACCACCAGTTCAACTGGTGGTTTGGGGATGCCCCTGAAAGGGACGGGTTACTTGCTCCGCCTAAAGACGGTGCCGAAAGCACAATACTGGCAGCCTCACAAGGAGGCTACTTCAGCGTCCTGCTCTCCTTCTTGGATTCTTCCTCCTGCTCTCGAATGTACTTCCGTATCGTTTCCTCGTCCACATTGCCGATTGTCGATACGTAGTACCCTCTCGCCCAGAAGTCCCTTTCAAACTTGTTCCCCAGTTCCGGGTGCCTGTCGTAGATCATCAACGCTGACTTCCCCTTCAAGTACCCTACAAACTGGCTTACCATTATCTTCGGTGGTATACTCAGGCTCAGGTGTACGTGATCTACGCATACCGCCCCCTCAATAATCTCCACCTTCTTGTATCGGCACAATGTTCGCAGTATCTCGCGTATATCTGCCTTTACTTTCCCTTACAGCACTTTCCTCCGTTATTTCGGAATAAACACAATATGGTACTGGCATTTCCATCTCGTATGTGATAAACTATTCTCGTCCATTCGAGGATGCCTCCTTTGGTTTTCTTGGTATTGGCTTTCGACACCGCTACCATTATACCATTGGAGGCTTTCGCCTTCTTCTACTCTACTGTTTATTCCATTCTCCCCAGCTTAGCTGGGGGGGTGAGTTTGTCAATCATTATACCATGATTTTCACCGTAATCCCTTCGGGCTTCCGGCGAACCGCGCAACCGCCGCACTTCATGCGGCCGGTTCGCTAATCCTTATTATACCATATTTTTTCGCGACCAACAGCCGCGGGGCGGCGTTTGTCATATTTTTACCATAATATGACAAGTTACGGTCGGGTTTTGCCGGGTACGCCGCCCATGCGCGCGCGGAAGTCGATGAGGTCCGAGGGCCGGAAGAAATCAGGGAGAGCCGGTCATCGGCTCTCCCCTTTCCGTGCTATTTCACTTTGACTGTGGTGGACGCCTGCTTGCCGTTGGCGGTGGTCACGGTGATGGTCACCGTGCCCTTCTTCACGCCCTTGACGACGCCCTTGGCGCTGACCGTGGCGATGCCCGGGTCGGAGCTGATCCAGGTGCAGCTGCCCGCCGAGCCGGCCGGCGTCACCTTGATCTTGTCCGACAGCTTCAGCTTCTTGCCCTTCTTCACGCTGTATCCCTGCCAGCGATATGATCTTCAGGGCAAGGCTGTTTTGAAGACCCAGGAGAAATACTATCTGTCTGATATATCCCTGAAATATGGCCAACTGGGATTCGACAACAAGATGATCGCCTCGATGCTGGAAAACATCGTGTTCCTGGAAATGAAGCGCAGAGGCTATGAAGTCTATATCGGGAAGATCGGCTCAAAGGAGATCGACTTCATCGGCATTCTTCGGGATGAAAAGGTCTACGTCCAGGTGTGCCGGACGATACCCGAGGATTCCGACCGCGAAACGGAGAACCTCAAGGAAATCCGGGACCACTACCACAAGTATGTGGTTGCCATGGACAAGCTGGCCATCGGCAACGATGAAGGCATCGCCTTCGTTCATATCGCGGATTTCCTGCTGATGGACAAGTGGTGATCCGGCATGACGGATAGCCGAACAAACAAATGCTCTTACAAAGCAGTCGCCTTCATGGCGGCTGCTTTGCCATGTTCCACCTGTTTTCAGGAATCTATGGAAAAGGCCGGCTGATTCGCCGGCCTATGAAACGTGTTCGCTGATGGATTGCGAACGGATCAGTTGAAATCTGTCCGGATGACATACAGGGTGGTAGTGTCCCAGGCTTCATCCCGAAGGTCATACCCCGCCGTCCCGGCCTGTCCGGCCAGCTGGTTGTATGCCTCCAGTACCGTTGACACATCTCCGTTCAGGATCGGGAGGAGTTTCTCGGCCGCTTCCTTCTCGGCGTCGGTGATCTTCGCCTGAATGGCATCGGTGCCGCTGTCATGCAGTGCCGCCGCGCCAACGGAGAGATCGGAAGCTCCGGTCGCCGCCTGATCCACGCCGGCGGTGTAGGTCTTCAGGCCGGTCACAAAGGTGTTGACCCCGTTCAGCCGATCCAACAAGCTCTGAAGGGTATCGTGCGCCGCCTGTGCCTGGGCCAGCTTGGCCGCCACGGTTTCATCCGTGGCCAGGGCCTGGTCCGTATTGTCGGAAACCAGCTTCTCGATCTGTTCAGCCGTCTTCGCCTCGATCAGTTCCTTGACCGCATCCGTCTCCATCTGCGCGTCGACAGCCGCCTGAACCTGCTGCCGCGCCGCCTCATCCACCTGACCGGCCTCGACGGCGCTCGCATAGGCTTCGGCATCCGTATCCATGCCGGCTTCCGCCAACACCTGGCCGAGAACCTGCGCGCGAACCTCATCGGTCACCGCGCCGCGGATCTGCTCTTCATTGGCCTCAACCTGCGGGCGAACCACAGCTTCCACCTGGGGCCGGGCGGCGGCAAGCACCGTTTCGCTGTCAAACTGAGCGATCAGGGCCGTCAGGGTATCGGCGTAATTGTCCGGGGTCAGCTCGGGCACCTCGATGCCGGCCTCCGCAAGGCCCGATGCGGCCAGCTGCTGGTTCGCCGTTTCCAGGATGGCTGAGAAGATGTCGTCTGCGCCATTGTTCAGCGCCTCGCTGTTGGCGCTGAGGGTCGCGAGGCCGCTGTCCAGCTCGGCCGCGCCTGCGGCGAGGGTCTGCGCTCCGCTGTTCAAATCCGCGAGGCCGTCGTTCAGCGCATTGATTTTCCCCGGAAGCTCGCTCGCCTTGCCGGTCACCTCCGGAAGAGGATCGCCGTTTTGCAGGGCCGTCAGCAGCGCAACCACGTCGTCCAGCTCCGCCTGCGGGTCAAAGTCCATCCGGCTGTCGATCTCACGCCAGGCCTTTTCAATCGGGTCCGCGCTGGCGAAGGTCATCATCCAGCCGAGCTCCGCATGGTCGCCCTGAAAGCGGACCGTGAAGCGGGAAGGCAGCTTCAGCGCGTCGTTCGCGCCGGGAACCGCCCAGCCGAGGACGGCCTGCCTGCCGGAAAGGGAGAGCACCGTTCCGTTCTCCACCGTCAGATCGCTGACGCCGGTCTCAGGCAGGAGGAGCACCGAGGCCGCCAGGTGGGGCAGCGCCTCAGGCTGGCTGTAGGACACGGTCAGCATGACCTCCCCGGTCTTGTCCTTCAGCTGTGACACGGGAACTTCCTGGCCGTCCAGCGTCGCCGAGATCTCGGGCGTTACGGGCAGCGGCTTATCCGAGGTGCCCTGATAGGTGATGTCCTTCCCCTTCGCCTGCCAGGTCAGCGTCTGCCCGTCCAGCGCGAAGGTCTCGTCTCCGCCCACGTTCTCAATGCCCGTCAGCAGGGTGCTGTCGCTCAGGACATCCAGCCCTTCCGGGTTCTCCAGGCGGATGCTGTCCGTCAGGCTCTGAACCGTGCCGTCCGCGCCGACGACGGCGTAAACCCGTTCATGCCGGGCGTTCTCCGCGATGGCTGTCACGCAGCTCATCGCCATCAGCAGCGCAAGCAATATGGAAATAATCCGCTTATTCATCATGGTCTTCCTTTCTCCGCAGATCAGCGGGCCGCTTTCATATCAAAGGTCGTGTGCACAATGAGCTTGTCCAGCAGCATCAGCATGGCGGGCAGCAGCAGGATCACCACCGCCACGCTCAGCAGCGCGCCGCGGGCAATCAGATGGCACATGGAGGAAATGATGTCGATGTTGGCGTAGAGGCCGACGCCGTAGGTGGCGGCGAAGAAGCCGATGCCGCTGACCAGAATGCTCTGCGCGGCGGAGGCGACGGCCCTTTCGATGGCCTCCCGCTTGTCGAGGCCGTCGATCCTGTGCTGCTTATACCGCGTCGTCAGCAATATGGCGTAGTCCACGGTGGCGCCCAGCTGAATGGTGGAGATCAGTATCGGGCCCACAAAGGGCAGCTCCGTGCCGGTGAAATAGGGGATGCACAGATTCGCGGCGATGGCCAGCTCGATCACGCCCACCAGAATGACCGGCAGGGAGATCGACTTCTGCACCAGCAGGATGATGACGAAGATGGCGATGATCGAGATCAGGCTGACCACGGTAAAATCGTGATCGGTGCAGGCAATCAGATCCTTGGTGCAGGGGGCCTCGCCGATCAACATGCCACCCTGATCGTACTTTTTCAGGATTCCGTTCAGCGCGTCGATCTGCGCGTTGACCTCGTCGGAGGAGATCACATACCCGGAGTTGATCAGCATCAGCTGATAGCGATCCCCCTTGACCAGCTTCAGCACATCCTCAGGCAGGATGCCCTCCGGGATGTCGGCGTCCAGCAGGCTGTCGACGCCATACACGCTGGTGACGCCGTCCACCTGCCGCATCTCCTCGGCCATGCGGCGCACGTCCGCCTGGGAGACATCGGCATCCACCAGCAGCAGGTGGGTGGTGGCCATGTCAAAGGTTTCTTCCAGCTTTTTGTTGGCCACCACGGAGGGCAGGTCCTGAGGCATTACCTTGCTCATGTCGTAATAGACGTTCACATGGCTGTAGCCATAGAAGGCGGGGACGCAGAGCAACACCAGCACCACGGCAAGAATCCTGTAATGCCTGGCAACAAAGCGTCCGATGCCGCCCACATCCGGCAGCAGCGGCCTGTGGCTGGTCTTTTCAATGGCGCCGTCCAGCAGCCGGATCACGCAGGGCAGCAGCACGATCGTCCCCAGCAGCCCCAGCACGACGCCCTTGCTCATCACGATGCCCAGGTCCTTGCCCAGGGTAAAGCTCATGAAGCAGATGGAGACAAAGCCGGCGATGGTCGTCAGGCTCGACCCCAGAATCGAGGTGAAGGTCTGATGAATGGCGTTGGCCATGGCTTCATCCTTGTCCTCGACCAGCGCCTTCTGTTCCTTGTAGCTGTGCCACAGGAAGATGGAGTAGTCCAGCGTGACGGCCAGCTGCAGCACGGCGGCAACCGCCTTCGTGATGTAGCTGATCTCGCCCAGGAAGAAGTTCGAGCCCATGTTCCACAGAATGGAAACGCCGATGCAGGCCAGGAAGATCAGCGGCAGCAGGAAGGAATCCATGGTGATCATCAGGACGATGGCGCACAGCGCCACGGCGATGGCCACATAGGTGGCTTCCTGAGCCTCCACCAGCTCCTTGGTGTCGGTGACAACGGCGGACAGGCCGCTGACAAAGCACTTCTCCCCCGCGACCCTGCGCACCTGCTGGATGGCCTCCATGGTCGCCTCCGACGACGAGCCTTCGTCAAAGAAGACGGCGGAGAGCATGCAGTCGCCGCGGCTGAATTTGCTGCGGATCTCCTCCGGGATGATCTCCAGGGGGAACTGGCCCTCCGTGAGAGAGGCGTACCCGATCACGGATTCCACGTGGGGAATCGCCTTGACGGCATTCTCCATGTCCGCCTGTTCCCGGATCGTCATTCCCTCCGTGACCAGCAGGGAAAACGCCCCTTTTCCAAAATCGTCCAGCAGGATCTCCTGACCCTTTACGGTCTCCAGATCCTGGGGCAGATAGTACAACAGGTCATATTTCGTCTTTGTGGCTGCCATGCCAAGGACCGACGGCACCATCAGCGCCAGGCACAGTATGATGACCCATATCCGATGGCGAACCAGCCCTCTTGTAAATCGCTTCACGCTTTCAGCCTCCTCACAAAACTGAACATTGTGTTGACAAATCCAACATGTTGAATTATAATCATTTTAGTGATTGAAATCAATCGACAATTTGGTTTTCAATCGTTCGTTAATCGACAGAAGGCCAAAGAAAAGCAGTTAACCGACACAAATCGGAAAACTGTTCAGAAAGCAGGGAGAACATGGCTGAAGAGCTGAAAAAGGAAGACCGAAGGGTCCGGCGGACGAAAAAGCTGCTGACCCAGGCGCTGACGGAACTGCTGCAGAAGAAGCAGGTCAATGAGATCACCGTGAAGGAGCTGACCGACCTGGCGGATATGAACCGCGGCACCTTCTACATGTACTACAGGGACATCTTCGACATGCTCGAAAAAATCGAGGACGAGCTGTTCCAAAAGCTGGACGTCATCGCCCAATCCCACGAGCACGGCGATCCCACGCAGCAGGTGAAGCCGATCCTGCTGGATCTGTTTCGCTTCATTGAGGAAAACCAGGAGATGTTCCGCGTGCTGCTGAGCCCCAACGGCGATATGAACTTCCTGCACCGGCTGTACGAGGCCATCCGGGAGAGAAGCCTCGAAATCTGGAAGGATCAAATGGGCAGCCTCGGCGAGAAGGAGTTCGATTACCGCTATAGCTTTGTCATCTTCGGCTGCGCGGGGATGATCCGCGCCTGGGTCAACCGGAGCTGCCAGGAAACGGACATGCAGATGGCGGAGCTGGCGGACAGGATGATCCGGCGAGGCATCCTCACGGAGGCATAATACGGTCGAACGTTGCAGCTATCTCAGGAAATTGCCCCAATCCCGCCAGCTGGCAAACTGCGTCTCGCCCACCTCCTCTTGGAAAAATCTAAAGTTTAGCATTGGAATAATCCAAAGTCTATCATTCTGGTTCCTCTTCGGAATCGTCTCTCTCCCCTTCAAGTTCCAATATGTATGCCGATCTCCTGTCCGCGATAGACGGGAAGGGGCGCTGTTATCTCTTTCTGGATGAGCTTCAGGAGATCGATGGCTGGGAAAAGGTGGTCAATACCCTGATGGAGAGCGCCGACGTGGACATCTATGTCACCGGCTCCAATTCCAAGCTGATGTCGAGCGAAATCTCCACCTGCCTGTCGGGCCGCTATGTATCCATCCCGGTCTATACGCTGTCTCTGCGCGAATACATGGCGTTCAAGGACGCCGAAGATCGCTATTCCGCGTTTGAGAATTCCCTGCAATAACTGTTTAGTCCCACGGGCGATCTGGAGATCGCCCGTGCTGACTTAGCCCGCCTTATAGGCTTCGCTGGCTGCATCCGTCTTTTCAGGTAACTACACCATGATGAACCTACGGTGTCCACCATCCTCCGCATTGAGTTGCATGACGGCGTGAGCGGTAGTAGCGGGGCCAGAGAAGAAATCAAAGACAATGCTATTGTACCTGCTCTCTACTATCCCATCTGCTTGTCAATATTCAACGGCGCGGTGACACTGCTCAATCTCGCCGGCGACGCCGCTCAATCTCAGCGGAATCGCTGCTCAATTCGGCCGGTTTTGGTGCACTCGCGCGGCTGTATACTCACTGAGGATGACAGCGAAGCAAATCCATGTCATCCCGAGCGGAGCGAAGGATCTGCAAACAGCGCATCCAGTCAACATATGGATGATCCCACGTCATTCCGTGAAGAACCCCATCAAATTCTCCCCGGGAATTGGGATGAACGCCCATCCGGCCGCATCCCCCGCCTGCGCGGAGCCGGCGGTGCCGGTTTCAGCGGCGAACCATGCCCGCGTCAAAGTCGAGGTAACCCACGGCGTTGCCCGCATCGTCCAGGAAATAAACCGTCCACTGGAAATCATCGTTCTCCAGATGGAGCACAACCTCGCCGGATTCGGTGAAGCTGTCTCCCTCGGCACACGTGGCGGAGCCGTCTGCGCTCTCGATGGCCGCCATCGTCGCGCCGCCGCCGAGCTGCAGTTCAAACTTCACCAGGTCGCCCGCCGCGGGCTGCGAAATCGGAGCGTCGTCCCCCTCATGGGTGAAGCGCAGGCCGCCGACGCCATAGTCGCCCCCGACCACCGCGCGCCACTGCTCGCTGCCCTTCGGCAGCCCCGCGAGGCTCGCGCCGTCTTCAGGCACCAGGCAGGCATCCTCCATCTCGATCCACGCGCCATCTCCCATCGGCAGGGAAACCGGCAGCCAGACTTCCACACCGACGCCGCCGCCCCAGCGGACATCCGCCAGGGTTTCCTCGTCCAGCGGATACATGCGCACCCGCTCCGCGTCCGCAAAGGACACGCCCGTCCATTCTCCCTCACCGGTCATCACGGACAGCCGCCCCTCTCCCAGGGACAGATCCTCGCGGGGCAGGTAGATATACAGGGTGTCGCAATAGTGCTCCGCCGCGTTTCCGACCTTGGGATAGGCCAGCATATAGCCAATCTTCGTCTTGAGATCCGCCGCCGGAACGCCCAGATAGGGCCGCGCCGGCGAGGTTCCCTCCGCCCATTCGGCGGCATGCGCCGCGCCCGCCAGCATCAGGCACGCCATGAGGATTGCGATCAAGCGTTTCATCAGGGTTTCTCCTTTCATATCAGAGTGTGTTTCTGAAGCCTGGAGGCCGCAGCATGGAATCTCACCCTATTGTTCGCGGCGCTTCCTGGCAAGCAGCGCCAGTCCCAGCGCCAGCAGGCCGATGCCGCCAAACACGAACGGATAGACCGGCGTCTCGTCGCCCGTGCCCAGCAGCGCGCCGAACAACGGCGTGCCGTAGTCGAACAGGTCGATCAGATCCAACAGCTCATTCTCCGTGCGCTGGCCATACTTCGGCACGTAGTGCGAGGGCGTGTCTTCCTCTTCCCCGGGCTCGGGAGTATCCCGGTCGGGCAGCAGGGTGTTGATGAGATCATAGCCTTCGGCGCGGGTATA
>CACWZP010000008.1 GCA_902765395.1 uncultured Eubacteriales bacterium | reverse complement strand
TGCCGTCGGTAAGGCCCGTGGCGGTACAGGTCGCCGCCTTGCCCTTCACGGTCACGGGTGTATGGTCCTGCTTCGGAATGGTCTTCTGTGCCGTCAGCGCCACGCCGCAGACGGAGCACTTCGTGCCATCTGTCAGGCCCGTGGCGGTACAGGTCGCCGCCTTGCCCTTCACGGTCACGGGTGTATGGTTCTGCTTCGGAATGGTCTTCTGTGCCGTCAGCGCCACGCCGCAGACGGAGCACTTCGTGCCGTCGGTAAGGCCCGTGGCGGTACAGGTCGCCGCCTTGCCCTTCACGGTCACGGGTGTATGGTCCTGCTTCGGAATGGTCTTTTGAGGCGTGATCCATGTCTTGCAGACGGAGCACTGGCTCCCTTCCGTCAGGCCCTCTTTCGTGCATGTCGCGTCATAGCCCTTCACGGCGACTGCCTTGTGGCCCGTGGCAGGAATCTCCTCCGTCTCGGTCAGCTTGCAGGTGGCACAGGTGTGTTCCTTGCTGCCCGCCTCGGTGCAGCCCGCGTCCTTGGTGATGTCCCACTCGCCCCAGCTGTGGCCGGTAGCGGGAACAACCTCAGTCTCGGTCAGCTCGCAGGTGGCACAGGTGCGCGCCTTGCTGCCCGCCTCGGTACAGCCCGCGGCCTTGGTGACGTCCCACTCGCCCCAGCTGTGGCCGGTGGCGGGAACAACCTCAGTCTCGGTCAGCTCGCATGTGGCACAGGTGCGCGCCTTGCTGCCCGCCTCGGTGCAGCCCGCGGCCTTGGTGACGTCCCACTCGCCCCAGCTGTGACCCGTGGCCGGGATCTCCTCCGTCTCCACCTTGCCGCAGGTGTCGCAGGTGCGCTTGCGGCTGCCCGCCACCGTGCAGGTGGCGTTTTCGGTGGTCGTCCAGTTGCTCCAGGCGTGATTGCCGTCGAGGTCGGTGTAATCCAGGTCCTCAGCCTTGAACAGGTTGGTGATGCTCTCGTCAAAGATATAGGTGATCCTGCTGCTGCCGGTCTCGAAGCAGTAGTTGCCGGAGCTGTCCTTGTAGGAGTATCCCTTCATGAACAGCTTGTCGGGATAGCCCGAGCTGCCGCTGTCACAGTTGGTGATGTCGGCCAGGTAGTTCACGCCGCCCCTGTTCACCAGGTTCCACATGTGAAGGCCTGAGTTGCCGCTGGAGGAAGACATATTGCCCTGGACGCTGATCACGCTGATATCCTCGTCGAACTGGCTCATATCGCACAGGTACTGGAAGGCCTTGGAATAGCCCTCGCAGACCACGTTGGTGGACGCATCGCCGTCGAACACCCACACCAGCTGCCAGGGGTCGCCATAGGGGTAGCCCGAGGTATTGGCCGCGGTATTATTGTAGGAAACCAGGTCGCAGATGGCGTTTTTGTAGCCGATCAGCTTGTCCATGTCCGCCGCGCCGGAATAGTGCTCGATGATCCTGGCGGCGTTGGCGGCAGCGGACTTCACGGCGCTGGCTTTGTCGGTATCCATCTCAAAGGTGCCAGTATTGCCGCTGACAGAGTAGTCCTTTGAAACATAGAACTCGAAATAGGGGCCAATTTGGTCAGTTACCTCGTTTTTACTTTTGCACAGTTGGATGGTCTCCCCATTGGGATTGCAGCCGACAGGGAGCCAGCTCACACCAACGGTCTTGTCGTACCAGTACAGGTCGTAGGGGCAGTCGATCAACAGGGCAGCGATGACTTTATTTGTATCGAGTTTTCTTACAGCGTTGATCGCGTCGCGCGCCTCCGCTGTCAGATTTCCATCACTCCCATACAGGGTCTCCAGGCCCAGATCCTCCGCGGTATAGGTCAGCTTGTCGAAGATATCCCTAACCTCGATGACAAAGTGCGTGTCACTGCGCTCGCCCTCGGCCACTTGATGAATCAACTGCTTCAGTACGTTGTAGAGGTTTGCGTCCGCGCCCGTCAGCTTCGACTTCCCGGCGGTCCCATACGCCGCCCGGAACGACACCCGGCCCTGCCGGTTGGCGGACATGGCGCGGTCGATGAACTGCGCCGCCGCGGCTTCGCTGTCGAAGTCCACGTCGGGGCAGGCGACCTCTTCCTCGAGGACCACCTGTTCCTCGAAGGCGTCGTATGCCTCGAAGCCGTCCTCGAATTCGGAGGTGTCGTCCTCCGCGTCATCCGCGGTCAGCTCGAAGTCGTCCAGCTCCGCCACCGGCGCGTCCACGTCCGGGCTCTCCTCGCCGCCGTCCTCGATATTGAAATCCACGTCGGTATCGGGAGCGTCGTCGTAGATGATCTCCAGACCGTTGTCCTCCATGAGCGCGGCGGGCAGATTTGAGCATATCAACAGCGCCACCAGCAGCAGCGCAAGCAGGCGCTTCATATTGCGCATAGGGACACACCTCCCATTTTTACCATTATAATGGAATGCATTTATAATGTCAAAGGAAAATTGCCGTGTCACCCTTGCGGGTCATTCGGCGTCCGCCAGGGACGTGGCTGCCAATTTGTTCTGATTTTATGCCGCGATGCGGCGCAAAAAAGCCTTCCCCGGATGGGGAAGGCGTAAAAGCGCGATCATTCCTCCCAGAACAGCTCGTCCAGCGTCCTGTCCAGCGCCCGGCAAATGGCGATGCACAGCTTGATCGTCGGGTTGTAGTCGCCCTTCTCGATGGCGTTGATGGTCTGGCGGGACACGCCCACCGCGTCGGCCAGCTGCTGCTGGGACATGTCCTTTCCGGCGCGGGCGGCCTTCAATTTCAGGTTTTTCATGTCAATCCTCCACAGCGCGCCGGTCCATGGCCCGCTTGACGACGACGCAGACCAGCACCACCACGAACAGCGCACCCACAAACAGGTTCATGTTGTCGTACAGCCGCTCGGCGATGGTCTCGCCCCGGAACAACCTGCCGATGCCGATGACGATGTTCAGAAGGCTGACGGCGCTGATGATGATGAGCCAGGTGCGCGGGCTCTCCGAAGCCTTGAAGTAGGCGTCGTGGAAGATGGCGCTGGCCACGAACACCGCGATGGACAGCAGCGCGCCGATCATCACCGAAATGCCCTCCATGAAGAAGGGGATCTCCATGGAGCGAAAGACTATCCACACGGCCAGGTAGACCAGCAGCACCGCGTAGGCCGTGGTGAACGCCTTGCCCCGGGCGATCTGCTGGCGCTCGTCGTATTCGCCCTTGCCGACAAAGCCCTTCTTCTTTGCCATCTTTGCCAGGACGGCGCAGACGATCGCCACGACCAGTACGCCCGTCACAAAGCCCAACGCCATTGCCGTATTCATAGTGTTTTCCTCCTCTGATGTCATGCCCGCGCTTCGCGGGCGGTTTTCCTGTTGACAGGAGGAGTATAGCACACGCCGGACATTATGTCAAGTATTTCTGACATATTTTCTAAAATATTTTTCTTAATGCCATAAATAAGAGAACCGGATTGCCACGCCGAGCTTCGCCCTCCTCACAATGACGTTGTCTGAATGCGATTGGCAGTACGTCATTGCGAGGCGCGGAGCGACGTGGCAATCCGGTCCTTTTCGTATTGTGGAGGCGCGTTTGCCCCACTTGTGATTTTACACGTGCAGGCTGTAGTTCGGCGCTTCCTTGGTGATGTTGATGTCGTGGGGATGGCTCTCCACCAGGCCGGCGCTGGTGATGCGGATGAACTCGCCGCGCTCGCGCAGGGCCTGGATGTTCTCGGTGCCGCAGTAGCCCATGGAGGCGCGCAGGCCGCCGATCAGCTGGAACACGGTGTCGGCCAGGGGGCCCTTGAAGGGCACGCGGCCCTCGACGCCCTCGGGCACCAGCTTCTTCTGGCCCTCCTGGAAATAGCGGTCCTTGCTGCCCTCGCTCATGGCGGCCAGGCTGCCCATGCCGCGATAGACCTTGTAGCTGCGGCCCTGGTAGATCTCGGTGTCGCCGGGGGCCTCCTCGGTGCCGGCGAACAGGCTGCCCATCATCACGGCGGTGGCGCCGGCAGCGATGGCCTTGGGGATATCGCCGGAGTACTTGATGCCGCCGTCGGCGATGATGGTCTTGCCGAACTTGTCGGCCACCTCGGCGCAGTCCATGATGGCGGTGATCTGGGGCACGCCGATTCCGGCCACCACGCGGGTGGTGCAGATGGAGCCGGGGCCGATGCCCACCTTGACCACGTCCGCGCCGGACTTGATCAGGTCCTCGGTGGCGGGGCCGGTGGCCACGTTGCCGGCGATGATCTCCAGCTCGGGATAGGCGGCGCGAATTTTCTCCACCATCTTCAAAACGCCCTGGGAATGGCCGTGGGCGGTGTCCAAACCGATCACGTCCACGCCGGCAGCCACCAGCGCGGCCACGCGCTCCATGGTGTCGGCGGTCACGCCCACCGCCGCGCCGCACAGCAGGCGGCCGCGGGCGTCGCGGGCGGAATTGGGATACTTGGCGCTCTTCTGGATGTCCTTGATGGTGATGAGCCCGCGCAGCATGAAGTTCCCGTCCACGATGGGCAGCTTCTCGATGCGGTGCTTCGCCAGGATCTCCTTGGCCTGCTCCAGGTTGGTGCCCACCGGCGCGGTGATCAGGTTCTCGTGGGTCATCACGTTGCGAATGGGCTGGTCGAAGTTGGTCTCAAACCGCAGGTCGCGGTTGGTGAGAATGCCCACCAGCTTGCCGTTCTCGGTGATCGGCACGCCGGAGATGCGATACTTGCGCATCAGCTCCTCGGCATCGGAGACCTTGTGCTCCGGGGAGAGGAAGAAGGGGTCGGTGATGACGCCGTTCTCCGAGCGCTTCACTTTGTCCACCTGCCCGGCCTGCTCTTCGATGGACATATTCTTATGAATGATGCCCAGGCCGCCTTCGCGCGCCATCGCAATCGCCATGTTGCAGTTGGTGACGGTGTCCATCGCGGCACTGAGCATCGGGATATTCAGTTTGATGTTCCTGGTCAGCTGTACGGAGAGATCCACTTCCCGGGGAAGGACGCTGCTGCGCTGGGGGACCAGCAGCACATCGTCAAAAGTCAAGCCTTCTCGAATGATCGCCATATGCCTCACCCTCCTGTATTTTTCTGTGACCGTACAAATACGCCCACATATTTATTGTTCGACATTATAACAGGCCATCGACAAGTTCAATAGGGAATTCCCGTTAAAATTTCGCGAGATGCGCAAAAGAATTGGGAGCGGCCGCTGGCCGCTCCCATAAATGCCCTTTATCACTTGTCCGCCAGCAGCTTCTTGGCGCTGGAGATGCGCACGCTCAGCGTGAAGATGTCCACCGCGTTCTGCAGATCCGCCAAACTCGGGAAGGAAGGCGCAATGCGGATGTTGGAGTCGTTGGGGTCCTTGCCGTAGGGCCAGGTGGCCCCGGCGGGGGTCATCACCACGCCCGCCTTCTTGCACCGGGCCACGATGTCCTTGGCACAGCCGGGCAGCGAGTCGAACATGATGAAGTAGCCGCCCAGGGGCTCGGTCCAGGTGCCGATGCCCAGGCCGCCCAGATCCCGCTCCAGCGTGCGCTCCACGGCCTCGAACTTGGGCCGGAGGATGTCGGCGTGCTTGCGCATGTGCTCCACCATGCCGTGGATGTCCCCGAAGAAGCGCACGTGGCGCAGCTGGTTCACCTTGTCATGGCCGATGGTCTGGCGGCGCATGTGCTGGATGAAGTCCTCCATGTTGTTGGGGCTGGTGGCCAGCGCGGCGATGCCGCTGCCGGGGAAGGTGATCTTCGAGGTGGAGGCGAACTTGTACACCAGGTCCGGGTTCCCGGCCCGCTTGCACTCCGCCAGGATCTCGATCAGGTAATCCTGCCGGTCGTCGTACAGGTGGTGCATGCCGTAGGCGTTGTCCCAGAAGATGCGGAAGTCCGGCGCGGCGGGCTCCAGCCGGGCGAAGCGGCGCACGGTCTCGTCCGAATAGGAGATGCCCTGGGGGTTGGAATACTTCGGCACGCACCAGATGCCCTTGATGGTCTCGTCCTCGGCCACCATCTTCTCCACGATGTCCATGTCCGGGCCGGTGGGCGTCATGGGCACGGGGATCATCTTGATGCCGAAGTACTCGGTGATGGCGAAGTGGCGGTCATAGCCGGGCACCGGGCACAGGAACTTCACCTCGTCCAGCTTGCACCAGGGGGTGTTGCCCATCACGCCGTGGGTCCAGCAGCGGCTGACGGTGTCGAACATCACGTTCAGCGAGGAGTTGCCATAGATCACGATGTCCTTGGGATTGTTCTCCATCATGTCGCCCAGCAGCTCCCGGGCCTCCTCGATGCCGGTCAGCTGGCCGTAGTTGCGGCTGTCGGTGCCGTCCTCGCAGGTCAGATCCGAGGTGGAATCCAGCACGTCCATCATCTTCATGGACAGGTCCAGCTGGTCCTGGCAGGGCGCGCCGCGGCTCATGTTCAGGGACATGCCCAGCGCTTGCTTGCGCCGGTACTCTTCCTTGAGTCTGTTCAGTTCCTCGGTCAGCTCCTCGCGGGTCATGTCGATATAGGGCTTCATGGCGGCTTCTCCTTTCGATTTTGCAGGAATCGCAGCATTTTGATTCATTCATTGCCGGTCTTTGGGTCACAATAATGGGATGTCGCAATAAATGTGAATCACAAAACCGGCCATCCTGCAATTACGTTACCACAACCCGTCTTAAAATGCAAGGCCCTTTATGTGTTTTTTATGCTAACGCAAGGAAGCGTTTGGGTGTAAAAAGGCCTTCCCCGCGGAGAAGGCTCAGGACGTTGACAAGGTCAACAGACTGGCAGGCCGTTGAGAAAGCCTGCAAGACAAGGAAGGACAGCCTGCCAATGAGGGCGCTTACACAGACGTAAGCAACCGAATGGGCAGGCTGTCCTGACACAGTAAGCAGAAATTTCCTCCGCACAGCGGTTTTTCAGGGGATTTCTGCGTTTGCGGGCTTTGTCAGCGGTCTAAGGCGTCAGCCTCTCAATATCCCCTCGATCTCCTTCAACTCCCCCTCCGTGAGCTTCGGGAAATCCAGGGCCTTCACGTTCTCGGTGATCTGACCGGGCTTGCTGGCGCCGATCAGCGCGGAGGTGACCACCTCCCGGCGCAGCACCCACTGAAGCGCCAGCTGGGCCAGGCTCTGGCCGCGCTTCAGGGCGATCTCGTTCAGCTTCGCCGCCTTTTCCACCTTCTCGGGCGTGATGGAATCGGGCTTCAGGTAGCGCGGGTCGTGGGCGGCGCGGGAGTCCGCGGGGATGCCCTTCAGGTACTTGCTGGTCAGCAGGCCGTTGGCCAGCGGCGCAAAGGCGATGCAGCCCACGCCCTCCCTCTCCAGCACGGCGTCCAGGCCGTTTTCGATGGAGGGGTTGAACATGTTGTAGTTCGGCTGGTGGATCAGCATGGGCGTGCCCATGGCCCGAAGCGTCTGGATGGCCTTCTCCGCCTGTTCCGGGGCATAATAGTTGGAGATGCCCACGTACAGCGCCTTGCCGCTGCGCACGATATCGTTCAGAGCCCCCATGGTCTCCTCGATGGGCGTCTCAGGGTCGGGACGATGATGGTAGAAGATGTCCACGTAGTCCAGGTGCATGCGCTTGAGGGACTGATCCAGGCTGGTGATCAGGTACTTCCGGCTGCCGAAGTCGCCGTAGGGGCCGGGCCACATGTCGTAGCCCGCCTTGGTGGAGATCACCAGCTCGTGGCGGTGGGTGTGCCAGTCGCGGTCCATGTGGATGCCGAAGTTGCGCTCGGCCTCGCCGTAGGGCGGGCCATAGTTGTTGGCCAGGTCAAAGTGGGTGATGCCGCTGTCGAAGGCGGTGCGCAGCAGGCTCTGCTGCACGCCGAAGGGCGTGATGTCGCCGAAGTTGTGCCACAGGCCCAGGCTGATGGCCGGCAGCTTCAGGCCGCTTTTGCCGCAGCGGCGGTAGGTCATGCGCTCGTAGCGCTGCTCGCTGGGTATGTACATGGGAAGGCTCCTTTCCGCAAGAGGTTGGCTTTATTATACACATCACCGCCCCAAAGCACAAGGGAAAAGAGACTGTCTCAAAATGAATTGGCGCTGCGCGTCATGAATTGTACTCCGCACATGATTTGCGTATGAACGCATGATTTGAATTGCGCCTTTTCCAATGCACCGAAGGCGCGATTCATTGGGGCTGTCTCATTTTGAGACAGCCCCCGGTACACTCACTGCCCGGAATACTTCTGCTTCACCTGCTGGATCTGCTGCTGGTCGGCCTGCTGGGCTGGGTACCACCCCTTGGACGCCATCTTCTGGTAGATGTCGCCCTGCATGCACAGGCTGTCGCTCAGGGCGGCGTCGAAGGCCTGCTGCACGTTCCGGGTGGCGGACTCGATGGTGCCATGCATATACAGGTCGCAGGCGCCCTTGGTGGTCAGCAGGATGTTCTCCATGATCATCTGGTCGTTCATCGCGTTTCCCTCCTCACACCAGATTGTAGAACCGGCTGAAAAGCTCCTGATGCTTGGCCATCAGCTGGTTCACCGTGTTCTTCAGCTCCGGGTCGATCAGCTGGCTGATCGCCTCCTGGCACTGGGTCTTCAAAAACTGCTCGTGTCCCAGCGCGTCTTCGATATATTGCAACTCCTTGGGGCTCATGTGCCTCACCTCCTGAAAACAGCTTGCCCCGGCGGGCGGGAAAATATGCGCGGCAAATCGTTGCGCGGCGCAACCATATGTGCTATACTTAATTCGTCATTAACCCTTTGTTTTGTCAATTTTCATCATTGACAGGAGGCCACACCCATGGCGACGAAACCCATGCGCGTGCGCACGGACACCCTGATGCGCCGCATATTCAAGGCCAGTGCGCTGGACGAACTGCTGCGCCAGAATGAGGCCTCGCTGGGCCAGGAGAGCTTCACCGAGTGCCTGGACGCCCTGTGCCAGGGAAAGCGGATGATCCCGGAGCAGGCCATCCGCAGGGCGGAGATCGACCGCAGCTACGGCCACCAGCTGTTCAACGGCACGCGCCAGCCCTCCCGGGACAAGGTGCTGCAGCTGGCCTTCGGGCTGCGTCTGACGGTCGACGAGGCCCAGCGGCTGCTGCGCGCGGCGGACAAGAGCCCGCTCTATCCCCGCTTGAAGCGGGACGCAGTGGTGCTGTTCGCGCTGAACAAGTCCTTGAGCATCCTCGAGACGCAGAACCTGTTGAGCGGCGTAGGCCTGACCCCGCTGGGAGGTGCGAGCAAGCATGTCACATGAGCTGGAAGCGATCCCGAACCTGCCCGACGAGCGGGAGTATCCGGCGGAGCTCATCGAGCGCTACGAGCTGATGGAGTGCTTCACCGACAAGCCCGACAGCCGCACGCTGCTGGCCCGGGATCGCGAAAGCGGCGACATGGCCGTGGTGAAGTGCTATCTGAAGGGCAGCCTCCTGTATGAGCGCGCCGAGCCGGAGGCACTGAAGGCGCTGGACGCCCCGCCGCTGCCCCGGTTCATCGCGGAATACACCGGCGAGGCCATGCGCTGCGCCCTGAGGGAGTACGTGCCCGGGGAGCCGCTGGACAAGGCCGCCGCCCGGCGGAAGTTCTCCGAGGACGAGGTCATCGACATCGGCCTGCGGCTCTGCGACCAGCTGATCGCCCTGCACGGGCTGCACCCGCCCGTCATCCACCGGGACATCAAGCCCCAGAACGTGGTGCTGCGCCCGGACGGCATGGCGGTGCTGATCGACTTCGGCATCGCCCGGGTGGTGTCCGGCGGCGCGGGCGGCGACACCGTCGTCTATGGCACCCAGGGCTTCGCCCCGCCGGAGCAGTACGGCTTCGCCGCCACGGACTGCCGGTCGGACATCTACAGCCTGGGCATGCTGCTCCAGTGGCTGCGCACCGGCCAGGCCCGGCCGCCGCAGAGCCCGGAGGCGCCGCTGGAGCGGGTCATCGCCCGCTGCGCCGCCTTCGACCCCGCCCGTCGCTTTTCCGACATCGGCCAAGTGAAAAGGGCGCTGCAATCCGCGAAGCCCGCGGCCCGGCGCAGGGCGAAGCTGCTCCGGGCGCTGGCGGCGGTGTGCGCGGTAGCGCTCATCGGCCTGGGCGTCTTCGCGATGCGCCAGCGGGCCAACCGCGCCGCCGAGTTCGCCGAGCCGCTGATCGAGCGCTCCGCCCGGCTGAACCTGGGCCTCGCCGACGGCCAGAACCTGACCCGGGACAGGCTGGACGACGTGACCGGCATCTTCATCGTGGCCGGGGAGGCCTATCCCAATGCGGACAGCTTCTATGCCGCCGTCAACCAGTGGTACGCCGCCGGAAAGCCGGGCAACGGCAATACCGCGTCGCTGGAGGACCTGGCACAGCTGCCCAACGTGACGCAGGTGTGCGTCGCCGCCGAGGCGCTGACGGACATCTCTCCGGTGGCGGGGCTGAAAAACCTGCAAAGCGTGGAATTCAAGCACAACACCATCGAGGACATATCGCCCCTCGCCGGCATCGTGGGCCTGAGGAACGTAGGCCTCAACAGCAACCCCGTGCGGGACATCTCGCCGCTGCTGGACTGCCCGGGCCTGGCGTTTCTCGACCTGTGCGACGTGCGCAGCTACGACCCCGCCGTCGTGGCCGAACTGGGCAACTTCGACTTCCTCGACCTCTCCAACCCCACCGAGAGCTACAACTACCTCGACGGCAAGAGCGTGCTGGCGCTGCGGCTCAGCTGGACGGGGCTGACGTCGCTGGACGCGTTGGACGGCGTGACCCGGCTGGAGGACCTGCAGATCGCCCACACCGCCGTCAGCGACCTGTCCCACCTGGCGCTGCACCCCGGATTGAAGACGCTGAACATCGCCGCCATCCCGGCGGACGACCTCTCCCCCGTGCTGGCCCTGCCCCAGCTTCAAACCTTGGTGGTCAGCGCGGACATGCTGCCCCTGGTGAAAGCGCTGGGCGAGGTGCCGTTCTCCGTCTCCGTGGAATGACCGGCATGGCTTAACCCGGATATTCTGCCATCTTCCATTTTCCATTGACTAAAATAATCCAAAAACGCCAAAAGTGTGCAACCTGCATCCCTTTTGGCGTTTTATTTATGCTATAATGCGCATGAAATCGACCTGGGAGGCGCCGCGCATGGGACTGTTCACGCCGAAATGGATGGAAGACCCGGAGGAGACGAAGGAGCTGACCGACCAGAAGAAGCTGCAAAAGGCCTTCGCCAAGGCCCATCACCCGGAGGTGCTGAAAGCGGCGGGCTGGCGCATCGAGGACCAGGCCTTCCTGGTGGACATCCTCGAACACAGCCGCGTGCGGTTCCTGGACATCCTGCGGTGGGAGCTGCTGGGGCGCGTCACCCGGCCGGAGCTGCTGGAGCACATCATCAACGCCAACTATAAGGACGGCGCGGGCTTCGACTTCCTGGACCGGCAGGTCGCCATACGCAAGGTGAAGGACGCGACGCTCTTGACGCGGATCGCGCTGGAGGACGAGTGGCCCGACAACCGCCTGGTGGCGGTGCAGTGCCTCACCGACCTGGACGCCCTGCGCAAAGTGGCCAGCGAGAGCCGGGATTCCAACGTGCGCGAGAAGGCGGCGGCCATCGTGAAGGCCAACGAGCCGAAGAAGGCCGAGCCGCCGAGGCCCGCCGCGCCCGTGCAAAAAGCGCCCCGGCCCGAAAAGCCCCGGGAGGGGGCCGACGTCGCCCGGGGCATCGGAAGCACAGGCAGCGCCTCAAAGCCCGCGCCGCAGGCCAGCGCCGCCGGCGGCTACAACGCCCTCTCCGGTCCCGCCGCCGCGGAATACGTGAACAAACTCTCGCCCCGCCAGCTGATGGAATTGATCCTGTTCGGCGAGGACGGACAGGAGGCCAACAACGTCATCTGGCTGTGCAACCGGCTGGCGGCCAAGATGATGATCCCCCACGAGACCGGCGACCGCGCCACCATCGAGATGTTCTTCCTGGCGTTCAGCGGCGTGCCTGCCCGGAACCACTACCGCTCCCTGACCGGCTTCTGGCCGCCCAGCCAGGCCGAGGCCGCCTTCACCCAGACCATGCTGCAATTCGCCGCCCTGCCCAGGAGCCTGCGGGACATGCACGCCAGGCTGTATTTGGAGCACTACGGACGGATGTAATTCACGCGAACGATTGAACGAGGAGGTTTTTCCATGGCGAATCAGAAGTTCTGCGGCGCGGTGGCGTCCCAGGCCTACCGCTGGGGCTACACCTGCGAATACTGCAAGCAGCCGGTGGAGAAGAAAAACTACATCTCCACCCAGGTGGGCAGCATGCACAAGTCCACCACCTGGGTGACCACCTCCGAGGCAGGCGCGAAGGCGATGGAGGAGCAGGCCCGGATGCAGCTGGCCGGCCCCGTGGCCCAGATGCAGGCGAAGCTCGACGCGGGGCGGTTCGACGTACCCGAGAAGGAGGACGGCAGGTGCCCCCATTGCAGGAAGTACCAGCACTGGTCGCCCGCCCTGCGGAATTACGCGTCCTCCCAATTCTGGAGCGAGGAGAAGCGAAAGAAAGAGAATCGCGACACCGGCTGCGGGATGGCCATCGGCGGCTTCTGGGGCGGTGCGATCCTTGCCATTCCCGCGATAGGGCTCATTCCCGATACTGCTTCACGAACAGCAATTGTGATCGCGACTTTGATCGGGTGCATCGTCCTTGGCGAGGGGCTCACCTTCCTCATTGGCAGGCAGCTGGTCAACAGGGGCAACGCGAAGAAGGCCGCGCTGCTCAAGGAGCTGGAGGGCCTGGAAAAGAACGAGCCCCGCTTCATCTCCTGGGAGGAGCTGAACAGCGGCCTTCGCGGCATCAGCATCCGCTGAACCAACCGTCTCACACAACACAACGAGGTCAATCCCATGAAAAAGCTGATCGCAATGATTCTCGTTCTTGTGAGAAATGGGGACGGTTCTCTTTCTCATTTCCCAGGCGCGAAAAGGCCCCGCCCCTCCGAATGGAGGGACGGGGCCTCGCCGTTGAATCAAGCCTGTCGGCTTACTTCACCTCATTGAAACCCTCGCGGGCGGCGTAGGAAGTGTGCAGCAGCTTGTGGGACAGGTGTCCGTTGGGCTCGCCCAGGAACTTCTCGTACAGCTCCACGATCTGGGGGTTGTTGTGGCTCTGGCGCACCACCTGGCGCTCGTCCTCGGTGTAGAGGGCCTGGGCGCGCTTTTCCTTGTAGGTGTCCAGGATGTCGTCGGCCTCGTTGGGCAGGAACACCGGGCGCACATAGGGCTGGCCGCCGCCATTGATGCAGCCGCCGGGGCAGCCCATGATCTCGATGAACTGATACTTGCTGGTGCCCTCGCGGATCTCGTCCAGCAGCACCTTGGCGCTCTTCATGCCGGAGGCGATGGCCACGTTCACGGTGGTGCCGTTGATGTCGATGCTGGCCTCGCGGATGCCCGCGTCATGGCCGCGCACGGCGGTGAACTCGATGGGATCGTGCTCCTTGCCGGTCAGCTTGAAGTACACGGTACGCAGGGCCGCTTCCATAACGCCGCCGGTGACGCCGAAGATGACGCCAGCGCCGGAGTAATCGCCCATGATGTCCTGATCCCAGGGCTCGTCGGGCAAGCGGTTGAACAGCATGCCGCTGCGCTTGATCATACGGGCCAGCTCGCGGGTGGTGATGACGGCGTCCACATCCGGGATGCCATCCACCTTCTCCTGCTCGCGCTCCTTCTCAAACTTCTTGGCGGTGCAGGGCATGACGGAGACCACGAACACGTCCTTGGGGTCGATGTTGTTCTGCTTGGCCCACCAAGCCTTGATGATGGCGCCCTGCATCTGATGCGGGCTCTTGCAGCTGGACAGGTGGGGCAGCAGATCGCCATAGTTGTACTCGGCGTAGTTCACCCAGCCGGGAGAGCAGGAGGTGATCATCGGCAGCACGCCGCCTTCGGTCAGGCGCTTGAGCAGCTCGGTGCCCTCCTCCATGATGGTCAGGTCCGCGCCGAAGTTCACGTCGTAGACCCGCTCGAAGCCCAGGCGGCGCATGGCGGCGGCCATCTTGCCGGTCACGGGAGTGCCGATCGGATAGCCGAACTCCTCGCCCAGGGCAGCGCGCACGGCGGGAGCCGCCTGCGCGATCACATGCTTGCCGGCCTTGAAGGCGGCGTCGATCTTGTCGATCTCGCTGTGCTCCATCAGGGCGCCGGTGGGACACACGTTCACGCACTGGCCGCACTGGATGCAGGGAGAATCCGCGAAGGAGCGGTTCTCGGCGGGAGACACGATGGTGGAGAAGCCGCGGTTCTCAAAGCCCAGGATGCCCAGGCCGTGAGCGTTCTTGCAGCGCTCCACGCAGCGGCCGCACAGGATGCACTTGCTGGTGTCGCGCACCAGGCCGGGAGCCACCTGGTCCAGGTAGGTCTCGGAGTGGGCGCCGGCGAAGGCGTCGTCGCGGGCGCCGGTCAGCTGGGCCACGTACAGCAGCTCGCAGTGGCCGTTCTTCTCGCACTGCTGGCAGTTCTTGTTGTGGTTGCTCAGCAGCAGCTCCACGCTGTGGCGGCGCGCTTCCACGGCCGCGGGAGAGCCGATGCGGATCTCCATGCCCTCGGCCACGGGATAGACGCAGCTGGCCACCAGGCCGCGCGCGCCGGTCGCCTCGACGAGACAGACGCGGCAGGAGCCCACATTGCACTCCCCGTGATTGTAGGTACACAGGGACGGAATCTCATATCCGCAGGCCTTGGCGGCTTCCAGAATGGTCTGGCCAGCCTCTACCTGATAGGGAATCCCCTCAATTTTGATATTGATCTTTGCCATAACTCATTCTCCTGTCTATCTCTTCTCGATGGCGCCGAAGCGGCAGTTGCTGATGCAGGCGCCGCACTTGACGCACTTGGCGGTGTCGATGGTCATCGAAGCCAGCTTGTGGCCGGGGGCGATATAGTCCGTGCGGGTGATGCACTCGCCGGGGCAGCCCTTGGCACACTTGCCGCAGCCGATGCACTTCTCGGGGTCGATCACGTACTGCATCATGCTCTTGCAGACGTGGGCCGGGCACTTCTTGTCCACGATGTGGGCAATGTACTCATCCCGGAAGTGGGACAGGGTGGAGGTGATGGGGTTGGAGGCCGTCTGGCCCAGGGCGCACAGGGAGTTGGTCTTCACGGTGCGGCTCAGGTCCTCCAGGTCGTCCAGGTCCTTCATGGTGCCCTTGCCCTCGGTGATGCGGGTCAGGATCTCCAGCATGCGCTTGGTGCCGATGCGGCAGGGGGTGCACTTGCCGCAGCTCTCATCACAGATGAACTCCATGTAGAACTTGGCCACGTCCACCATGCAGTTGTCCTCGTCCATGACGATGGCGCCGCCGGAACCCATCATGGATCCCTTGGCCACCAGGTTGTCAAAGTCGATGGGCTCGTCCAGGAACTCCTCGGTCAGGCAGCCGCCGGAGGGGCCGCCGGTCTGGATAGCCTTGAACTTCTTGCCGCCGGGAATGCCGCCGCCGATGTCGTAGATCAGCTCGCGCAGGGTGGTGCCCATGGGGACTTCCACCAGGCCGACGTTGTTCACCTTGCCGCCCAGGGCGAACACCTTGGTGCCCTTGGAGCGCTCGGTGCCAACGCTTGCGAACTTCTCGGCGCCTTCGCGCAGGATGTAGGGCACGCAGGCCAGCGTCTCAACGTTGTTGATGATGGTGGGCTTGCCCCACAGGCCCTTCACGGCCGGGAACGGCGGGCGGGGACGCGGCATGCCGCGCTTGCCCTCGATGGAGTTCAGCAGGGCGGTCTCTTCGCCGCAGACGAACGCGCCGGCGCCAAGGCGCAGGTGGCAGTCGAAGGAGAAGTCGGTGCCCAGGATGTTCTTGCCCAGCAGGCCCAGCTCCTTGGCCTGCTTGATGGCGATGCGCAGGCGGTTGACCGCGATGGGATACTCGGCGCGAACGTAGAAATAGCCGTTCTGCGCGCCGATGGCGTAGCCCGCGATCATCATGCCCTCGATGACGCCCAGGGGGTTGCCTTCCAGGATGGAGCGGTCCATGAACGCGCCGGGGTCGCCCTCGTCGCCGTTGCAGACCACGTACTTCTCATCGCCCTGGGAATTGTAGGCGAACTGCCACTTCCTGCCGGAGGGGAAGCCCGCGCCGCCGCGGCCGCGAATGCCGGAGGCCAGCACTTCGTCGATGACTTCCTGGCGGCTCATGCTCAGCGCGCGCTTCAGGCCCTGGAACGCGCCCATGCCCAGCGCTTCGTTGATGTCCTCGGGGTTGATGACGCCGCAGCCGTGCAGGGCCACGCGGCGCTGCTTCTTGTAGAAGTTGATGTCGTCCTGCTTGGAGACCTTCTCGCCGGAGCCGGGCTCCACATACAGCAGGCGCTCCACGACGGTGCCGCCGCAGATGTCGGTGTCCACGATCTCCTCGACGTCCTCGATCTTCACCAGGCGATACAGGGTATCCTCGGGATAGATCTTCACGAAGGGGCCCTGGGAGCAGAAGCCGAAGCAGCCCACCTGGTTCACGGTGACCTTGTCGGCCACGCCCTTGGCGGCCAGGACTTCGTTGAACTTCTCGGCGATCTCCCTGGAATGGTTGGAAAGACAGCCGGTACCGCCGCAGAGGACGATATGCCGCTTGCCGTCCGCGCCGCTCAGCTTGTCCTGCAGGTCCTTAGTACGCGCGGCAATATTCTCATTGAGTTTTTCGACCGTATTGATCATGCCGTTGCACCCTCCTTCGTATAATGCGCCAATACGTCAGGCACCTGGCCCGCGCTCATCTTGGGATAGACCGTGCCGTTGATGGTGACGGCCGGGGCGATGCCGCAGGCGCCGATGCAGCGCAGAGCGTCCAGCGTGAACAGGCCGTCCGCGGTCGTCTCGCCGGGCTTGATCTTCAGAATCTCGGAGAACTTGTCGATGACGTTCTGCGCGCCCTTGACGTAGCACGCCGTGCCCAGACAGCAGCCGATGACATACTTGCCCTTCGGCGTGAGCGAGAAGAACGAATAGAACGTGACCACGCCGTAGATCTCCGCCACGGAGATGCCCGTCTCCTGGGACACGATCTCCTGCACGTCCAGAGGAATATAGCCATATTCGTTCTGGATGTCGCTGAGGATCATCATCAGCGGCGTATTCTCGTCCTTGTAGCGACCGCAGATCTCTTTGATCAGGGCCACAGCTTCTGCCTTCAAACCACCCATGCAAAAACCTCCATTCTAATTGCCGATCGCGCCGCCCGGCTGCCGGAACCGCCCGATCAATTTGATTGGACTAACATTAGTTTGTCGTGTCTAATTAATGCCATCCCATTAATTATATTATATCATAAATCCGCGCCAGCGCAAGTAATATTTTATATATTATTCACTTTCAACGCAAATTTACGGATATCACATGCTGTCACTACGTTCGATCACCAGCGAACCGTCGTCGATCATCTCATAGCCCACCCACACCTGCAGGCAGTTGCCGTCGAAGCTGAACTGCAAAAGGGCCCGGCCCTTGCGCCGATCCAGCTTGATGATCTCACCCTCGAAGCCGCCCATCATCTCCCTGCACAGCTTTACCCGGTCACCCTCCCGATAGGTCTTCACGATGCCGATGGTGCCGTTGTGAGCATAGAGCATCTCCGCGAACTTCCGGTCGTTGCCCTGCAGCCGGTAGTCGTCGTCCCGCTGGCCCAGGCAGCGCAGCACGCCCTCCATCACCCGGATCTCCCGGAACTCGGTGATGGGCCGCTCGGAATAGACGAACACATAGCCGGGCAGGTAGTCCCGGACCTCCTCGTGGCAGGCGCCCTTGATCCACTTGCGCTGCACGATCTTCGGGGAAAACGCCGCATAGCCGAACTTCTGTCGGATCGCCGCCGCCACCAGGGCACACTTCACGGTGTTACAAAAGAAGCAATAGGAATACATACGCCCTCCTTCCCCGCGCCGAACGCGTCCATATTGGGCAAGCCCATATCATTTTAAGGGACAGGCAGGGTAAAGTCAAATTATTTCTATGTATTGATACATAAGGAAAGATTTGGCGGAGCCGCCAAAAATTGTCTGTCCCCGCCCAATCGGACGCCGGCCAACGCCGACGCCCCGGGCGGGGAACAGTGGGGTTTATGGTTCTATGTAAAACGAGAGTGGCGACCCCCGATGCTGTCATTATATATGCCATTCGTGTACTCAATATGAACAGAGATGGACTTTTCAGGATCGCCTCCCGGGCGCGGCGGCGGCTATAAGAAAGCCGGCCGTCGCCGCTGGGGCGAGGGCCGGCCGGGCGGGGAGAAGCCTCCCCGGACCGCTTAGTAGCGGGAATTGCCGCTCATCTGGCGCTCCTGGGCCTCGATCATCTTCTTGAACGTGTTACCCGTACAACTCCGGGCCTCCAAATCCCCTGCAATATCAGGGTTTTTAGATGGCCTCGAAGCTCCCACAGTCATGTTACCCCCACGGCTTCGCACCTTTTCCAGCAGCTTTTCAGTGGTCTCGCCGGTGAAGATGCGGATGTCCAGCCGCATGGCGTTCTCCGCCTCCGGGGTCACGAAGATCCGGTCGATGTACTTATCCACGAACGCCTTGCCGATGATGCCGCTGGCCGCGTCCTTCTGCGCCTCCGAAAGCACTTGCCGGATGGCGCTTATCTTTTCCCTGAACGCCTCGCTGGACTGCAGCTGTTCGTTCAGCTCCTCCATCTGCGCCTCGGCGTCGGCGATCTCGGCGTTGCACTGCTCGGTCATGGCCTTGAAGTCCCTGTCGGTAATCATGCCGTCCACGTTCAGCTGAAGCAGCTTGCCCTTCTTCCGGTTGGCGTTGTCGACGGCCTTTTCAAGCTCCGCGATGCGGCCGGGCAGTTGGTTGTGGTCGGTCATCTCGGTGTACAGGCGCACGTACTCCTCCACCATCGCGTCGGCGTCCGCCTTCGTGTCCCTGAACACCTCGTACAGCAGCGGCTGCAGCTCGCTTTCGTAGATGGCGAAGGACGGGCAGCTTTCCCTGCCGTTCTTGATCTTACCGGAGCAGATCCACTTGCTGTTGCGCCTGCCCTGGATGTCCTTTGACTCCTTCCTGTAGTAGGGCTGGCCGCAGCAGGTGCAGAACAACTTGCCGGTGAGCAGGTTCGCGTGGTTGCAGATGCCCTGGCGGCTCTTCACGTCCTCGCTGCGCTTGCGCAGCACGGCGTTGGCGGCATCCCAGAGCTCCTCGCTGACGATGGCGGGCACGATCTCGCCTGTCTCGTCCTTGAACATCACCCACTCCTCCGGCGGCAGGAACTTCTGCTTCTTGGTGAACATGTCCACCACCTTCACCTTGTTCCCCACGTAATACCCCTTGTACTTCGGGTTGGAGATCATGTTGGACATGGTCACGTGGGAGATTCGGTTCCCATTCAGGTTGCGATAGCCCTTCTCCCAGAACAGATTCTCGATCTGCTTCATGCTGTATCGGCCCGTGGCGTACAGCCCGAACAGCTCCCGCACCATGGGCGCCTCGGCCTCGTCGATCACCAGGCGCTTGTTGTCCTTCCGATAGCCGAAGATGCGGCTGTTCCCCAGCACCACCTTCGATTTGATGGCCTGCTGGTGCCCGAACTTTACGCGGCTGGACAGCTTCCGCAGCTCGTCCTGGGCGATGCCGGACATGATCGTCAGCCGCAGCTCCGAATCCTCTTCCAGCGTGTTGATGTTGTCGTTCTGGAAGAACACCGCCACCCCGTCGCCCAGCAGCTGGCGGGTGTACTGTATGGAATCCAGCGTGTTCCTGGCGAACCGCGTGATCTCCTTGGTAATGATGAGGTCGAACAGGCCGTCTTTGGCGTCCGAAATCATCCGGTGAAAGTTCTCCCGCTTGCGCGTCGAGATCCCGGACAGGCCCTCGTCGATGTAGCCGGGCACAAACGTCCACGCCCGGTTCTTCCTGATGAGGCTTTCATAGTAGGCCACCTGGTTGCCCAGTGAATTCAGCTGCTCGTCGCTCTCCGACGACACGCGGGCATAGTACGTCACCCGCAGCGGTATGTCGTAGATCGTCCGGGTCCGAAGCAGCTGGCGCGTCGACAATATATCCATGGCTTCCTCCAAAATGTCGCTGTATCATGTTCTTATTATATTTCCAAAACAGGAATATGTCAACGACATTCTTCATATCGCTTCCCCTTCGCCCCATCCCCGCGGCCCCGCGCGTTGATGCGATTGGTCATCCGGTTCCGCTCATCCGCCGTGATCAAGCCCTTGTCGTACAGCTTTTGATTGTAATAATGGAGCCAGATCTGCTCCGCCACGCTGCGCCGCTGCTCCTTCGCGCTCGCCTTGCTTTCCTTCATCCAAATTCCTCCCGATGAGAGGATGCCCCGGAAAGCCCGCGATATTCCATTCTTTGCCACGCCGCTCGCCGGGAGACATCCCTTTATCCGGGGTTGAAATCTCCCAACCCCTTCACCCTTTAAGGGATTTGGAGCACAAATGACAAGCCGTTTTTACATGTATTTTACAAATCTTTTTTCGAGCCTCGCCGTTTCGCCGTTGGATGGTGAGTATTCCGCCCCAGAACGAGCGCCGTGACCGGACGAATTGGGCAGTCAAGCCGGCGGCGTTGAGCAGCGATTCCGCTGTCGTCGAGTGCCTTGCAAAATGAATTTCAGCATATGCGAAGCATCCATTGAGGAGACACTGTAGTACAACAATACGTCCCCTCGGGCGATTGACTTACATGGTTTCACAGGGTATAATTACCATTACAACATCAATTAATAATTTGGTAACCATTCCATCGATCTAAAGAAACATATGAGAGGAAGAGCACCATGTCGAAGCGCGGCGGGACCTGGCTGGAGGAATTGTACAAGACGCAGTATGTCAACGTATTCAAGCTTGTCAGATATCTGCTGAAGCAATACCCTGTGGAGGATTCGCACGACATCGTGCAACAGGTGTTCCTGCTGGCGGCGGAGAAGGACATCTCCGACCATGTGAAGCCGGAGGGGTGGCTGTTCGTCACGGCGCGAAACCTGTGCAAGAATCACAAAAAAGCCCACTTCCGCCAGGCACAGAAGGCGGCTTCACTGCAAGCCCTCCACCTCACCACCCAGTCCGCCGAAGCGCTGGACAGCGCCGTTCCGGATGAGACGAACGCCGTGGACACGATGCTGACGCTGCGATCAACCTTGCCCGCGGAGGACTATGAACTGATCGAAGAATACTGCATCAAGGGCACGTCCCTTCACGACCTCAGCGTGAAGACAGGCCTGAGCGAAAACTGCATCCGCGTGCGCATCCACCGGATCCGGGAGCGTCTGCGGGCGGTGCTTCTGGTCTGCATCGTCGCCTTTATGATCCACATGGCGATAAGATAAAGTTTTTCACTTTGTATTGTAATATTCAGGCTTCTGACGACATAGATAGAAATGGAGCGTGCAAAAATGCCGAATGTTTTGAACCGCTTGGTGAAAGATAAAAGGTTGGAGTTGATGCCCGATGAGCTAACGCGGCTGCTTGATGCGGAGCTGGCAAAACCAGAGGATGAGATGGATACCCAGCTTGTATCGGAGCTGCTTCAGCTGGTGGAGAAGGACGCGCCGACCGACGCCGACAGGGCGGCGGACTGGCAGGCGATTTCCCGAAAGCTGAATCGGCGGCGCTTGCCCGTGGTGCTGCGCCGCGCGGCCATTGCGGCGGCCTCGATCATAGCGGCATTCCTCGTCACCTACACTTCCGCGCGGGCGTTCAACTGGACGCTGCTGCTGAAGTATCTGATGCCGGTTGCGCAGACATTCGGCATCGTGACACCTGATTACGAGGTGGAACAAGGGCAGAATACGCAGTATTGGGCGGCAGAGAACGATAGCAGTCGGAAAATGAAGTTCACATCCCTGGATGACATCCCCGGCGAGATCGGCAAGGCCATCGCGGCCTCTGGGTGCCTGCCGGAAGGGTATGCGTTCGTTCAGGGAACCTGGTCGGACGACGGCGTCCTCCAGAAGTGGAGCCTGTACATGACGAAGGGAGACCAGTGGGCCACCCTCGAAGCGCTGGAAATTGCACAGGATGCAGGCACGTCGTTTGATATGGAGTACGAGCGTCAGGCGGAAGTGCCTGAGACCATCGAGATCGACGGCGTCGACGTGACGGTGTACTACAATTCAGACGAAGATGGATTGAGTGTATCCTGGCTGTCGAAAGGCGTTCACTACAACCTGTACGGGACGCTGACCGAGGATGAGCTGCGCCATGTCATCCATGCCCTGAATACATAGCGTCGGTTCTGCACAGATGGAGACGCGCTCTTCCCGAAGCGAAGATAAAGGGAGGAATTCAATATGAAGAAATTCATCGCCATGATTCTGGCCGTTTCCATGCTGCTCTGCAGCTCCGTCGCGTTCGCCGCGCTGCCTGAGACAGACGAAATCCAGCAAAGCAACTATTTCCAAAGCTACGGCATGGCCGTCACCGCCATCGGCAGCGGCAGGCTCCAGCTGTCGTTCAGCTGCTCCGCCGTCGGCCTGGCCGACCAGCTTGGGGTGGCAAATTACTGTGTACAGAAGAAGAACAGTTCAGGAAACTGGGAAGATGTCACAAATTGGCTCTCCGGCTCCACCAGCACCAACACCACCTCGCATTCCTTCAGCAAGATATTCTATGGCGTGGCGGGAGAGACCTATCGTGTGCGGTGCGTGTTTGTTTGCGTCAAGGGCGGATCTATGGAATCAAAGTCCTACACCAGCATCAAGAAGAAAGCCACCTGAATACCCTGGGAGTTGGTCTTCAACCTGCTCAGGGCGATTCGAGGCGGCTTGGATCGCGGGTAGGGAGCTCCCCCACCCTTTCATTTGAAAACTGAATCAACACAAAGGATGAATGCTCACATGAACCATATGGACTGCCGCGGGGCGCGGACGGACTGCGCCCTGCGGGAACAGCTGCTGGAAATGGCGGGCAGACCGACGCTGCAGCGCGCACCGGGCGGGCAAGCCGCGCCGCCCGGCAGACAGGCGATTGCCCGTGGCTGCTCATGCTGCGCTGTGCTGGCGCTGCACTTTCTGGCCTGCCAGTGCGGTCGACCCCTGGAGATGCTCCGCGATTGCAGGACGCTGTTTGACCGACATTTCAGCAGTTGATGAAGCAGAGTGTGTTTCCATCGCCGCAGCAGCGGCTTGGAGACACACTCTTTTCTGCTCTTCACGGAGAGAGCTGTAGGATTTGCAGAACGATGTCTCTCAACGATTCGTACAGGTTCCCCCCTTTGGCTAATACTACTCTCAGACTAAAGCAGCGAAAGCTGCGGAGCGGATTTTCCGTTTTGGCAAGGAAAGCCTCCGCAGGCTTGCTGGCGGCAAGTCAAGGGGGCTTGACGCTGCCAAGGCGAAAAAGACGCCCACAGAATCGCTGGTTTAAGCTGAGAGGAGTATAAGAAGGCAGGTTTTTTGCTGCGTTGTCATCCTGACCGAAGGGGCATGCCTCGCAAAACGTCAGGGTTTGTACGTTGCGTTGACTAACAGCATCGAAAGAGAAGTCTTTGGAACAGTTCGTTCCATTCCCCAGCTCATGAAAAGCCACAAAATCCTCTGCATCAAGAGGCGTCACCACCTGGCGCCAATCCCCCGTTTTCACCTGTTTTTTGGTGACACCTGGTGACTTTTAAACCTGAGACAAGATGGCATCATCTTAACAGCCTTTCGCTCCTTTCCCAGCGCAAGATACGCCATGTCAAACAAATTGCTTTCGCAATATGTTAACTGGCAATCTTGATGGGGAGAGGCAACTTTGCCAGGGGCAAAGTTGGTCCCTGCGGGACTGCCACGGCTCAATCACAGATTGAGGCGCGGCACCTTTCGCTCCCCATACCCTCGAATGCCCGCCTGCAGGCAGACGTGCATTGGTTCGCTGCGCTCACAGCACGGCCACGGCCGTGGGAGACAACCCGGTTTTAGTTGGAGGTATCGAATAGGTTGTCACGGTTGTCACGGTCGTCATGCTTGGTCTTCGCTATGAGCATAGCCGCCGTCCTCAACTTTATGATGGTGCGCTATGTCCGCCTTCCTGAGATGTTCACGGAGTTGGACATTTTCTGTGGAGAGGGCTCCTTCATAAAGGTCCTTCAGCAGTGCAAGTGGCCCGTCTTATTAATTCTGGACAAGTAGCTGCTATACAGTATGGGGAAAAAGGAAACCCACGACATGCAGGATGTCATCATTGAGGCCTGGTACTATGTCTCCTCCACCAGTGCGCAAAAGCAGACGGCCATCAGCTTACTCACGAGCTATAGTTAATCGATGCATTGTCACATCATTGTTTGAGTTATTGAAAAAACGGACTTCGAAATTCTTTAATACCGTGTCATTATTGATGGTGATTCGGACTACACTATTTGATCTATCTATGTCTTCCAATCCAATACTTTTGAGCCTTTCTCCTTCATTATATACACAATCAAAACTGACATAGTCAAGGTTTTCTCCCTCACATTCAACAACATACTTACCTGGCGTCAAAGTGATATAAGGTCCATAGGATACTGCGTTGGCGTTCAAGTGTCGGATTCCGTCTTCATCGTGGCCATTTATCAACCATGAATTGCTCCAAAAGTCAGCATAATAGACATAGTTTTTATACATCTGAACCGATGACACTTTTGCATTCCCATCACCGTTATTCGTAAACACTGGTTGTATATCTGTAGCTATTTCTTCCAGCGAAAACTCGCAGACCATATAACACGACCCTTTTTCCACGCTTAAGTCTTCAACATCAAATAGCCTATCCCATACGCGATTGTTTCCTTTGTACTTTATCGTTTTTTTATACTCTAAGCCAACTTCAACAGTATCAAGATTCTCCCCCACACATATCATAGTGTATGTATCAGGGTACAATGTTGTAGAATCCGTTTTCATCGTTTTTCCTGAAGCAATTGAGATTTCATTGCTATGTGAGTATCTCCCTGCCAAGTAATACATCTCATCATAGTTTGAAAAACCGTACACTTTATACCGTGTAATTCTGTCTTTTTCCTCAAACACATCCCAGTTAATATCTTCTGGAGTTTCATAGATGATATGGCCAGGCGAAACAACTCTTGGAAAATGGAAATTGTTGTTTTGTTCATTTGTGAGAACCCAAAACACTTTACCCTCAGGGTGCTCTGATAAATGAGATTTCAGTTGAAGCCATTGCCATGTCTGATCGATACATTCAAAGTCACTTGAGGTACTCGCCCAGTCCCAAACCTCTATACTGCCGTTCGTCAGTTCCGTCAAAACATTTGCATTCCAAAATGTTGCATAGCCATTGTGATAATCTCTATTTACAAGTTCGCTTGATATTGTACGCAGTTCACTTGTGTTGTCCGTTTTTTGTTCTACATAATAGAATGTTCCTCCTCGTAGAGCCAGAAGAATTACAAAGAAAATCAGAATATGAGTTTTTTTTCTTCTGTCAAGAGAACACTTGCCAAGCGCAAATACAGAGAAAGGGATAAATAGGACAATTAACGGAAGATTATATCTGTCGGGATTGGGCCCCGCTGAATAGGGCATATCGGAAAAAGCATACAGAGCTATGAATACCAGCATAGATGCCAAGCAAAGTATCGCATAACAATATAGTTTTTCATAGTATTTCTGCCTGTAACCATAGATAAGAGCAACGAGTATTGCTGATGCACATGCGAAACATACAGCATTATATATCGCTGCATATGAAAAAACGTAATGATTCGTGAAACCTAGTGTGTTTAAGAAACCATCAAGTACTTTTGATAATCTGTTTATATCAAAAGAGGAAAACGAGATATTGTACTGATGAAAAGAGAAAAACTTCGATAATACCTTCGTGTTAATCACATATCCTATGAAAGAACCTATATAACTTACGATAGATGCGATAATGTATAGTTTTCTTCTATCTGTCAATGACTTAACTGAAATAGATATGTGCCTTCTTCTTGAGTCGTATTCCACGGTTGATACAGTAGATCGAGTAAATATATAGAGTCCCGATAAGAGCAACGGCATATATGTGACCACCACCTGTCGAGCTCCGCCCAGACCAGCAATGAGAGCTAATAGAAAAGAAACACAGATAAGTGCTGCGTTCTTAATTGTCCTTAATTGACTATCCGCAATCCATTCTGTAAGTCCAATCGCAAGAAATGAGATTGAAATGTGTGGAAGATAATAAGCTCCCTCCTGCACAACATCAAAATAATCGTTCGAAATGGGAATGCATAGAATCCCAGCGACGATAAAATAGTACTTCTTTATTCTCAGCCTATCCATCATGAATAGCAATGAGAGAAGCATGATAATGTATAGGCACCCAAATGACAAGAGCCTGACATGACGCCAATTCTGTGTGATCCCAAAAAAGAATGAGTAAACGATCTGAGTATTTAGAACCCGTAGTTCTGTGGAGTAATACCAATTATCAGTTACCAGCTTCTTTTCATCCGCTAAAAGCTTTGATAGTATAAGCTCACTTGCTTGATCGCTATCCAAATGATAAATGTAATGCCCTTTTATATATATGCACAGGCAAGCGAAAGAAACGAGAAAGAAGACTATGGAAAGCAGGAATAATACCTTCTCTGATTTGCCGTGTTCGGTCTTAAAGCCTTTCATAGAACAGCACCCTTTTGGTTATTATCGTTTTCAGGCTGCACTTCAAATAAGAGAGCAGACTCAGCCGCAGGAATGCCTGTTGATGGATTCCTCTCATTCTCTATCTCGCCCTGCCTATTGTTTGCTTCGAATCCCTCAGCTTCCCAATCCCAATGGAAGTCAGCAGGATGAAGTAAGGCAGATAAGTGTACAGGTACCGTGCCCGGGCCTCGAAGATCATGTTGAACAGCGTCAACCCCACCACCGACAGCATCACCACGGCAATCCTCCGATTCGGCTTCCGCAGGCAGGACAGCAGTCCAAGCGTCAGTATCGCCAGCCACACCGCTTGTTCAAAATTGCTCCACAGCCTGTACAGGCTGCCCTCCGGGTAGTACAGGCCGCGAGTGAATTGCGACAACACCGGCACTCTCGGCTCCGACACCTCCCCAAAGAAGTTCCCCTCGCCACCCCAGAAGAACGTGCCGTCGTTGTAATTGGTCAGCGTCTTGCGCAGGCCCTGGAGGGCCAGCCCTTTCACGCCCATGTGCTCGATCCGGGTCCGCAGCACCTGATCAGTGGCCGCGCGGCGGGTCGCCTGGTCATCAAAGCTGTCGCTGAAATACACGTCTTCAATGTTCCACACGCCCATGGAATCCTCGTTCAACCCCAACAGCAGGAAATGCCGCAGGCCAAAGGCCTGTTCAGTGTCCAGCGTAAGCGGCAGGGAGTTCACCGCCCAACCGGTCAGCAGCAAGCACAACAATAGCCCTGCAGCCAATCCTGCACCGGCTCGGACGATCTGTTTCCACCAGCGCTTGATGAAGCCCCGGCGGAGCGCCCGCACCAGTTCGCACAGCGCGATGGCGATGGTTACGATCATTCCCTGGGGCTTCAGCCGATAGGCCAGCATCGTCAGCACGCCAACCAGCAGCCATTTCACCGCAGCGAGTCGGCCTTTTGGCCAGCAGACGTAGACCAGCAGGATCGACGTCGGTATGAACAGCGCCACAGAGTCCGTGTAGGGGATCGCCACCCATGGCGACAGTCCCACCAGCAGCACGTACAGCAAGTAGGCCAGCAGCGCGGGGCCATCGCGCTTCGCCAGCTTTCTCGCCAGCACATACAGCATGAAACCTGTCGCCTGGCTGATCGCGCATTGGACAACGATCATCGCCAGGTACTCTGCGCCGCGCACGGCCTGCCCCAGAAGGAGATCTGTCAGTCGGATGACCCTTATGAACAGCCAGGCGAAGAACAGGTTGTTGGGGTTCTGAGAGAAGTACAGCCCGTTATTGTCCGGTTCCAGCCCATGCGCCATGCGCTCGCAGGCATCAAATATGGTGCCGGCATCCCAATCTCGGGTGACGAAAAAGTAACTGACCACTGCCGCCACCTGGATGAGGAACATGCCGCCAAAAAAGGCGACAACCAGGAGCCGCCAATGCCTCTTCCCGCGCAGGCTGTCCAGGCGGATACGGTTTGCCAGCCAGGCCAGCGCACAGATCAGCACCACCCCGCCCGCCAGCAGCAGGCCGTTTGGCAGGTATTCTCGCTTGCAGGCATAGCTCATATCCCCGAGGAAATACACCGCCACCAGTATAAAGAGCAGCACGACGGCGTATAGCCCGTATACAAGCCAGTACCTCCTATCTGTACTTTTCCCTGTTTTCTTCTTCATGTTCTCAAGTAGTATCAGCGCCCGTCCAGGCGCATCGGTTCACGCATTGCGGCTCGCGCCACACGTTTTTCATCGCTTCATGCCGTTCTGTCCCGATCGGCTATTCCTTCCCCGTTTCGCCGGTGAAGGGCTCTTTTAACGGTCCCATATCCCGCCGGAAGGCCCGGAACTCCCCGAGGGCCTGCCAGCCGATCCCAAATATCTTCCTCACGTTGATGGAGTTGCTGCCCTTCTTCCGGGGGTGGAAGCTGACGGGCAGGAAGCACACCTTTTCATGGTTGTAGGCGAAGTAAGTGGTGAACATGATGTTGGGGATGTTGTAGTTCTCCGGCAGCTTGCCTATGTACCGCGCCACCAACTCCGATCGCATCAGCCGGAAGGGCGCGTTCGCGTCCCGCACCTTCACTCTGAAGATCAATCGCAGCAGCGCACAGACCACCTGCTCCACCACCTTCCGCGTCCAGCCGTCTCCCCGGTGGGGCCGGTAGCCCAGCACGGCGTCGCAATCCAGCCGGTTCTTCCAGAAGGGCTCGAACTCGTCCGGGTTCGTCTGGCCGTCGGAATCGGTCTGGAATATGTAGTCCGCGCCTCGGGCGATGGCGTACCGGTACCCGAACAGCACCGCAGGGCCATGCCCTCCGTTGGGCTTGGTCAACGGCTCCAGCAGTGGCCGGTCTGCCGCCATCTCTCTCAGCAGGCGGAGGGTGTTGTCCTGCGAGCCGTCGTCCACTACCACCAGCCTGGAACGCCCACTCCCGTCGTGCCGCTGGACGATGGGATACCAGTCGTTCACACAGTCGGCGATATTCTCCGCCTCGTTGTATGCCGGTATGACGATGTACAGCGCCTCACCGTTCTTCATGCTCGCCGGTCCTCTCTCTGATGATGTTTCTCAGTCGCTCCCTGCCTCGATGGGCACCATACATTGACCTGTCGTCGACGAACAGTATCCAGCTGTCGTCCGCGATCTAGCCCGCACCGATCAGTGCCGTCAGTTTCTCCAGCAACATTGGCGCCGTCAGAAGCAGCACCTCCTGCTCGTTGGAGCAAGGTATCATAATGCACAGTGTCGGTTTCTACGTTTATGAATCCCTGCGGTCCTACCGGCGGTCAGTTTCCGGCTTCCACCGGGTTTCCCCCAGCGTCCAGATAGTCGGCCTGAATCAGCTGCCCGTTCTCGTCATAATGGAAGACGACGCTGGAATAACCTGCCCCGATCGACGCGGGAGAACCGTTCACGTCGAAATAATCCTCCCGTTCCGGTTTGCCGGCGGCGTTGAAAGCACGGTTCAGCGCCGCGTAGCCCGCGGCGATAGTGACAGGCTCCCCGTCTACGCCATAATACTCTTCCCGGACGATCTGTCGGGCGCGATTGTAGACCATCCGCCGCTCAGCCCAGCCCTCGGCGTTGAGCATCGGCGTTCCATTGACATCACAGATGCGGATGGTGTTTACGTTGCCGTCCCTGTCATAGCCATACTCGCGGGCATAGCTGCCGTCACCCAAAGAAATGGGCACACCCTCCAACGAATAATAGGCTTCCCGGGTCACTCGCGCATGAGAATCCACAGTCCGACGGAGATCGATGTCCGGTGTGCGGGTGAAGGTGATTTGTTCCACGTACATATCCCGCATGTCATCAACAAACACAAGGAACTCCACGCCTTGGCTGTCCTCCAGCTCGAATGGCACGTCAATCGTCACTCGATCCTTCGCGTCAAAGGCCTCGATGGGCACCGTCCGCTCGGCAAGCTGCCTCGTACCGTAGTAGGCATACACCCGAAGGCTACAGGCAGTACCTGGCTCCCGGCTGGCCTTCTCTGTCAACCGCAGGGTATAGGATGCGGTGTACTTGCCTGATCGGACATCCAAATAGGGGCCCTGGCTGATGGAGGTCAGCGGACCATCCAGCAACACGCCGCGATCCGGCTCATAGGTCAGATTGTTGAGCAGCGCTTGCTGGGCCAGGTCCACCTCCACGGGGCTGTTGAAGTAGCCTGCCAGTCGGTATCCCGCCGCCTCCAGCGCCGTGGCTACCGCTGGATCGTCGGTATACACCCCGTGAGCATCGGAGATCGGGGCGTAGAGGAAACCGCTTCGGATGAACAGGTTGTATTCCCGGTTCGCGTCAACGATGACCGTGGAGCCCCTATGGCGGGCCAGGTCCTCGCCACACAGCACTGACGGGCTGATCCCTCCATAGCGTCGCACATAGGCCTCGGGGAGCACATCGGAGTAGACTTTGCCTGTTGCGTTCTCGGTGATGACCTCCACAGCTCCGGCGTCGGCCTCCACGAGCGCCGCATCCTCCGGGCTCAGTGCCCCGGCGGCGCGGCTCGCCCAGATTCCTAAGCCGCAGAGCAGCACGGCGCACAGCGCCGTCGCCAGCGCGGCCCTTCCGTTCATCTTATCATGCGCCAGCAGCGCCCGGATGATTCGGTACAAACCGACTACAACACCGCAGGCCAGCGCCAGCAGCAGGACCAGCACGGCGAGCACTGCCCAGCCGGTCAACCCCTCGCTGGGAATGTCTTTCACCGCCGCCGCAGTGCGCAGCACCGTCAGCACCCGAGGCAGAAGCAACGACAGCAGGACGCCGACCACCGCCACGACAATGGCGGCCGCGAGGTTGGATCGCCGCTGTTCCTTCAAATCGACAGGCGCGCTGTCCGCCAGGAACGCCGCGCAGGGCAGCACCACCAGTAGGTTGTTCTTGACTTCCACCAGGTGCTGCTCCGAGAAGCAGTGCACGGCGATGATGCCCAGCACCAGCGCCAGCCGCCTGTCGCCGCAGCGGATGGCCTTGTGCGTCATCCACACCCAACCAGCGATCAGCGCGATGGTCAGCACCCAGCCGTAACGGATCAGCAGCGCGGGATAGGAGCTGTCCACGTAGTTGTAGGTCAGCCCCGGGATGGCATAGAAGCCGTAGCCGATCATTTCAAAGGGTGTGCCAAAGGGATGCAGGCCATGCGCTCGCCAAGCCTCCACCGCCAGCCGCAGCCGGTCGGACATCAGGTCGTTGACACGAATGCCTAACCCGGTCCCCTTCGCATAGGAGAACATCAGCGCAAACATTGCCAGCGCCATCAGCGGCATAGCGGCGGTCAGCAGGCCGTCGACGCCCCGGGATATCCACCGCAAGCCTTTCCTCCGGGAAAGCACCCGGCGTTCAAGGGTCTCATACAAAATGGCCACGATCAGCAACAGCCCGCAGACTGTACTAGTAGTACTCCGGGCGATGCGCCAGGACAGGAACAGCGAAGCGCCGACAATCAGCAGCATCGCCGGGTTGGACAGCTTCTTCCAGGCCACCCAGACCATCAGCGTCCACATGAAGGCCTGAGTAGCAAAGTCTGTGGGATAGCAGATACCCCAGGAGCTTCTCAGCCCTGCCTTGACATACATCAGGTTGGTGATGACGCCGATCAGTGCTGCCAGCACCGTCGCTGCAAATGCCGCGCCAAGCACCAGCGTGTGGACCTTCAAAACCCGCCGGTAGTCCATCCCGGTGAAGCCCACGACCAACAAGCCCAGAAACAGTATGAAGATGTAGTCCGTCTTCAAGTAGACCGCAGCATAGATCGCCGCCAGGCCAACGCCGATCCAGACCTCCTTCCGCCTCAGCCCCACCAGCGGAAGCCGCGCCGCCGCTACCGCGAGCATCACAAAAAACAGTATCTTCTCGAACTTCGGCGGGTAGGGAAGGAAAAAGGTGGTAGAGGTCGAGTAAAAGAAAAACACATAGAGGGCGGACAGCGCCAAAAACACGCTGTCTAAAACCCGCTCCGCTTTCGACCGCGCGTCGCAGTTGGAAAGGATATCCCGAACACTCATGATGGCACTACCGCCCTCCATTTCCGTTGATCCCGATTGTATTTTCAATTCACCGATATTCTTCGCCGGGGCGTGTACTCGCAGCGCCGCCATGCAGCGCGCCGCAGGCCGTTCTGTAAGCCGATACGCGGCTTGAAGCCGTAGTACTACTCCAGCAATCCAAAGTCTGTGCTTGCCAGCAGTACATCCCCAAACTGCATGCTTCCCAGTTCACGATGGACCTCAAGAATCGAAGCCCGGCGTCAGTATACACACCTCCACCAGTGTCGTCAAGAAGTCCATCAGGTTCTCCAGCTAACCGCGGCCAACGCTTTACAGCTCGTACCTCCAACAGCTATTCAGTGGCAAAGTACGGGGAAACGGGCAATCCACCCGGTTATACGCCTAAAAGGGCACCTTTTTTGCTGCTGCCATGGATGGAGCTGTTGGCGTACACCAAGTGATCCACTGGGCGGTGCCAGCAAGCCGCCAAATTGTTAAACAACAGCCTCAACAGCCAGTTTCCTGGTATGCTTTCTCATCTCTTGTTACACTACTCAGTCTCCAAAAGCTACTCATGCCCCACCCGAGACGAGCAGGGCATGCAAGTCTTTCTTAATTCTCATCATCCGATCCGATGCCTACCATGCAAACTTATCTTTCTCAAAGAAGCGAACTAAATGCCCCCGTCGCCAGAGCAATTCATCATCTCCTGGATCTCCAGGTCTGTAATCACGTCCATGCCCCGGGCATTGGGGTGCAGGCCGTCCATATAGTAGACGCCGCGGTCATTGACCTTGTCCGTGGGCGGCACGAACCAGGGCTCCACGGACATGTCGAAGCCGCACAGCGCGTACAGGTCCACGCAGGTCATGCCGTTGCGCGCGCAGCACTCCAGGATCGCCAGGCGCTTGCGCTCCCAGTTCTCCCGCTGGCTCCAGGGCGTGTCCGGCCCCTCCCGCTGCTGGGGCAGGTCGGTGCAGAAGATCATCACCGGCGGCAGGCCGCCGGGCCCCTCCATAGCGCCGAATTCCGCCATGTACTTGCGCATGATGTGATCCACAGCCTGTATAAAGCATTCCCCGTCGTAATCCCGGGATACATCGGTCGGCGCCACCACCGGCTCGCCCCCGCAGGCCAGCTCGGAATCGGCGTCGAAGGTGCCCACCGTGCCGGGGCTGCCGTCGTCATTGCCGCCCACCAGCCAGATCGAGAAGTCGTGGGGCGACGCCGCCAGGCGCTCAAAATAGGCGTCGGACGCGTTGTACGCCGCGGTCCGGCCGCTCGCGCCCTCCACCAGCGCCGTCACGCCCGCCTTTTGCTCCAGCTGTTCCCCGTAAAAGGTGTAATCCGTCGAGCTGCGGCTGTCCCCCGCCAGGAAGACGACCTTGCCCGCCAGCGGGTGCTTGGCTTCTTCCGCCGCAGTCAGCGCTTTCATTTCTGAAAAAAAGCCAAGCACAATCACACAGATCAGCAGGCAAACCAACCCCACCCGCCGTATGTGCAACAATTCAGTCTTCATCGTCGATTAATCATCCATATTCGTGTTTTGACTGATTCCCATCTCTAACAGAGTTAATCACGATTATAGATATCCCGTGTATACACCTTGTCCCGCACGTCCGACAGACAATCCTCAATTCGGTTGGCGACGATCACCTGGCTCAGGCGCTTGAACTCCTCCAGGTCACCCACAACGCGAGATCCGTAGAAGGTAGACTCCGACTTCAACGTAGGCTCGTAGATGATGACAGTGGCACCTTTGGCCTTAATGCGCTTGATGACGCCCTGGATGGAGCTCTGACGAAAATTATCACTATTGCTCTTCATCGTCAGGCGAAATACGCCAACGGTAACCGGCTTTTCATGCCGAGGATCGTACTCGATGTCGTTGGAATAGGTGTAGCCGCCCGCCATGTGTAGCACACGGTCAGCGATAAAGTCCTTGCGCGTCCGGTTGGCCTCTACTACTGCGGACATCATGTTCTGTGGCACATGATCGTAGTTGGCCAACAGCTGCTTGGTGTCCTTCGGCAGACAGTAGCCGCCATAACCAAAGGAGGGATTGTTATAGTGCATACCAATGCGCGGATCTAGGCACACGCCCTCAATGATGGAACGAGTGTCCAGCCCTTTCACCTCGGCGTAAGTGTCCAACTCATTGAAGTAGGACACGCGTAGTGCAAGATAGGTGTTAGCGAACAGCTTCACAGCCTCGGCTTCGGTTGTACCCATCAGCAGCGTGGACACATCCTCCTTGAGCGCTGCCTCCCGCAACAAGCCAGCGAAGGTCTGGGCCCGGGCTTTCATCTCTTCATCCGCCAGGTCTGTACCCACGACAATGCGGCTGGGATAGAGGTTGTCGTACAGCGCTCTGGATTCCCTCAGAAATTCCGGGCTGAACAACAGGTTGCGGATGCCGTACTTTTTTCGGGCGTAGACCGTATAACCCACGGGAATGGTGCTCTTGATGACCATGGTAGCTGACGGATTGACCTGCAGAACCAGCTCGATCACACTCTCCACCGCACTGGTGTCAAAGAAATTCTTGGCAGGGTCGTAATTGGTCGGCGCCGCGATGACCACAAACTCCGCCTGCCGATATGCCGCCTCCCCGTCCAGGGTAGCATGCAGGTCTAGTGCCTCCTCGGCGAAGTACTTTTCAATGTATTCATCCTGGATCGGGCTTTGGCGGCGGTTGATCATCTCCACCTTTTCGGGGATGATGTCCACAGCCTCCACATGGTGGCGCTGCGATAGCAGCGTAGCGATGGAGAGCCCCACATAACCTGTGCCTGCGACAGCGATGTTCATTAAGTATTACCTCCATTTCAATGTAGCACTCGTAATCTCTATTCGATCAGGTCCCGCTTCTTCTTCGAAGAAAACACGCTGAGCAGTATTGACGCGGGATAGGCAATCAAATCGCCCAGCACAGTCACGATCCGGTTGAAGATAACCGCAATCGTCACCATCTCCGGGGCGACAGTATTGGCCAGTAACACCGAAAGCAGTGCCTCCCGGATGCCCATGCCACCAGGAGCGCCTGGAGTGACAAAGCCCACCAACCACGCAAAAGAATATACGCCAGCAACATTACTCCAGTATTCTTTGGGTAGAGTGCCGACTATTTCTTTCATCAAATAAGTAAACATGATGCCATTCAACATTTGATTGAACACAATGAAAACAATCATCGCAACAAAGTAACCTATGTTGCGATGATTCAGAATTCTCCGGAGTTCTTTGAACAGCTTTGGTACTTTTTTCGCCAATAGGATACTTATGAAAATAACAATCACCGTGACAGCAGCTATCACCGCTACAATGAGACCGGTATTCTGATTGCGAATCCATTCAAACACATATTGTCTTGCAAGAATGATAGATGCTGTCAAGGCGCCTATCACAGTAAAACCCACTTCAAGGAAAGAAGCGAAAATTACGCGATCATGCCTAGCGTTGGATAATTCCGCGATCTGGTTCCTGCCCACATATTGCAAAACATTGCCTGGAATATATTTGTACAGGTTCGACTTACAATACATCTGAGAGGCCATACCCAATGGCACTTCTTTGTCGGAAACCCGTGCAACCAAGTTTGCATAGAAGACGCTACTAATGATGATTAAGCTAGTAGTGATGAGCGATGAAACGAGCATCACCACGCCAATCTTCCATGTAAAGGCGTCTGAGACCTTGTCCCGATATTGGTACAACTTATAGCCGATAAAGACAATTGCGATGACCATCAGCACATTGCCCAAGGTCCGCACGAGTTTTTTACGCTTCACAAACGAATTCCCTCTTTCGTTCTATACTCCCATTATCACCAAGCATGAAAGCGACTCCCCTTGGAAACTAAATGCCTTATGATTCCTGACCAAACATCTGCCCGTATGACTCTATTCAGATTCTCTATCGAGGTTCTGTCCGATAAAACCTGTCGTATCTGACTGTAAACTTCTATGACTGTTCATTGCACATATCCTTACCCGAGAAAACAGATAGCTTTTTCACATTCTCATTCATCCTGTCCCACGAATACTTCCACTCTTCCTCCTTGATCCACCTGGCAAACTCCGGGGCTTTCTTCTCCTCAAAGAAGCGAATCACGGCATCTGCCAGCGCTCTATCATCGAGTGCTGGCACAACGTATCCCGTCTTGTTCTCCATCACCACCTCGGGTAAACCGCCCACATTAGTCGCCACCACCGGGCAGCCAAAGCTGTACGAGATCTGGATCACGCCGCTTTGGGTAGCGCTTTCATAGGGCAGCACACACAGATCCGCCGCGGCGAAATACGGCTCGACCTTGTCGTCGGGCAGATAGCCATCCACCAGGGTCAGTTTGTCCTCACACTTGCATTCCCTGATCAGCGCCAGGTATTCCTCTTTGTCGTTTTCAAAGAAGTCGCCGACGACCCACAGATGCGCGTTGGGCCGGGCCGAGCAGATGTCCGGCAGCGCCTTGATCAGGTGTGCAAGGCCCTTGTACTTGCGGATGAAGCCGAAGAACAGCAGCATCTCCTGATCGTCGGGAATGCCCAACTCTTTGCGCGCTGTCTTCTTGTCGATTTTGCGCTTCCTGAATTGGTTATAGGTCGGGTGCACCGTCCGGATGAGTTTGGGCGAGGATACCAGTTCCCTCAGGTCCCTCTCGTCCTGCTCGGAATGCACGATAAAGCCGTCTCCCTTGCTCAGCACCATGCGGCTCAGCAGCCACTTCAGGGGAAAGCCCTCGTGCGGCAGTACGTTGTGGCACAGGAACACGATCCTGGCGCTCTTTTTCAGGTGACGGAGCATGACCCAGTAGCAGGGTGCAAACCACGGGTGCCACCACTGCACGATCACGGTATCGGGCTTGAACTTCTTGATCTCCGAAACCGTCTTGTACCAGCTGATCGGATTGATGCTGTTCAGGCGGTAGACGGCGTCGTCAAAGGCAAAGGTCTTGTTGTCATAATCCCTCTGCTCGTGCTTATAGAGCGCCTTCGGGTATTGCATGGAGAAGGAGAACACGCGCACATCGTGTTCCTTCTTCAGGTTATTGCTCATCGCGCCCGTGTACTGCGCAATTCCGCCCTTGAACGGATACACCGGGCCAATCATGGCAATCCTCATGCCGCTCTCACCCCTTGTTTTTCTCCTCGTCTTGTGTCATGCTCTCGCCCGTCTGATAGTCAGCCCTACGGGCGTGATACTGCACATCCTCCAGAATCTTCCGCTCGGCGGCAATGGTATCACTGAGAATGCCCACCACGTAGGTCATGAAGCCCATCATCAGCAGCGTGCTGGCCAGAATCAGAGATTGTACATGCCCGGCGGAATTGCCAATGAACACATATACCAGGAAGCGGATGCCCAGGATCAGGCCGATGCCGAAGGGAATAGAGCCCAGGATGGTGAAGAATTTCAATGGCTTATACAACACATAGGCACGCAGGATAGTGAGCATAGACTTCTTGACATAGCCAAGCATGCTGTGGAACAGCCGGGAGGGCCGCAGCTCTCCATTGGTCCGGATAGGCACAGAGGTCATGGGGATTCGCTCACGCCCCGCTTGCACAATGGTCTCCAGTGTGTAGGTGTACTCATTGGTCACGTTTATCCTCAGCGCCGCCTCACGGCTATAGGCACGGAAACCGCTGGGGGCGTCCGGGATGTCGGACTTTGACGCCTTGCGTACCACCCAGCTGCCCAAATGCTGTAACTTCTTCTTCAGTGGTGAGAAGTGTTCGGTCTGGTCGATCGGACGCGCGCCAATGACGATGTCGCTCTTGCCCTCCAGGATGGGGCGAACGATGGTCTCAATATCGTCACCGCAGTACTGATTGTCGGCATCGGTGTTCACGATAATGTCCGCGCCATTGCGCAGGCAAGCATCCAGACCCGCCATGAAGCCCTTGGCCAGACCGCGGTTTTTTGTGAAGTTCACGACATAGTGCACGCCCCAGCGCCGGGCCACCTCGACGGTCTTGTCGTGGCTGCCATCATTGATAATAAGATACTCGATGGTGTCGATGCCGTCGATGTGCTTTGGCAGGTCATTCAGCGCGATCTCCAGGGTCTCGGCCTCGTTGTAGCAGGGGATCTGGATGATGAGTTTCATGACGTTTCCTCCATTTCTAATCTACTGTATCAATGCTCACACAATGAATTCTGACTTTTACCATGTCAGTAGTAAACATTCTGAATTCGCAATTCTCTGATACAGCATCTAATGTAAAACTACATTCAATATGATAATTATTCCCATCTACATATTTCTCTAGATGATCACACTTAATTATTTGCTTATGTCCCATGTTCGTTGTTACATCAACAAAGCAATCATCCGTATAAACACTATCAATAAGTTCCCCCTCTATTATAAGGTTATATGTTCCTGCTAGCAATGTTATATATGGCCCGTACATTGTAAAACTGCTGTTATCATTTGAATAGATAGCATCACTTTCAATTGTACCGTTCATTACTTTAAACTTGGAAATAGGTATTTTTATACCCCTGCCTATATCATTAGTTACATATTTGCACACTATATAATCTAAGGAGTCTGCAAACTCTTCTTGATACGACTTTTCAAATTCTTCAGAATAGTTTACTCTATCATCAAAATTTAATAATATATACTCAACGCCGTTCTGCGTATATTGTTTAATGGCATCGGCGCTTGCAAGTATACACTTCATAGAAGGATTTAAAAACTGTATCCGTTTTACTGTGACACTTATCTTATCTGTTGGCACATTATTATTTACTATACCAACTAAAGTTTTATTGTCTCCTATGTTTTGATCCTCAACTTGATCCGTTCCTAACACCAACTGAGCAATATCGTTCTGATAGTTATTGATATATATATCGACAAGCTTTGTTGAGGAGACTATCGACAAGGCAATAAGACATACCAAAGGAGCATAGAACACCGCCTTATGCTTTTCACTATTATGTGCACACCAAGAACATAATGATAATACAAATAAAAAAGTATAGAACAAAAGTATTAGCGCCACATAAGAAAGTTTCGAAGTGAGAATGTTTGATAATGCAGCTACTCCGCTTACGCAAATCCAATTTGCCACCATATTATTTATGTTCGGGACAGAACAGATAGAAATAGAAGCTATAAAATGGAAGAAACAAATAGTAATAAGAAGTTTAAATGCATACTTCTTATTGTCCCATAAACTATATAATTGGAGACATCCTAGTGTAGTAAAGAGAGGTAACCAGGCTTCAATATATCTTCCGTAGAAATATATATCCGCACGATTGACAATACTATCAGGAATATAGAATTGAAAGAATGAAGAAACTGAAATACCTAATGTAAATACAAAAGCTACCAAAACAAAACTACAAGATAAAGCAGCATTTACTTCTCCCATTTTAAAGTAATACTTTATCTTTGTAAACATGTAAAAGATACCAAGATAAAACAAGCCAAAACTAGATGTGCCTAAATACCATAATTGCCCTATAGCTGTTCTAATCGCTGCCATTATACCTTGAACAGAAAAAACATTCGCCAAGAGTAATAATCTGTTAGAAGCATTGTTTGTATCAATAGGATTCGATGTCGTACCCCACATTTTTATCTTGAGAACATTGCTAATATGTCCATCAATTAGAAGAATTAACAGCGGAAACAAAAGAGATACAGTCGTAATTGCACGTTTATTTTTATTTACCGACATTAATAAAGCATAAACTAAATATGCTATAACTATACCAAGATTCCGATTGTGAACAATATATATATATCCAACAAGAAAACCAAGTAAGATATTAAGCCAAATCTTATTCCTATTAATATCCCATATTGTGATTGCAGCTATAGCAGTAGTTATCAAAGCAATATAGCATTCGGTCCATGCAATTCGTGAGTGGAATAGTAAAACACAAGATAACGTAGAAACTATTGCACTAATAACAGATAAACAATCGTGTTTTGTTACTTTTTTCGCTACGTGATAGCACATAATGTATATAGAGCTACAGAATAACGCATTGACAGCAATTGCAAGGCGATATGCAATTATGAAATTCCCGCCAAATAGTCTATTTAACTGTATAATCAAAAACAAAACGATACTATAACCATAAGAATACCACTGCATTTTACCCGTTATTCCAGACCAATCATAACCTGCCATATTAGCAGCATGGCTCCAATATCCCAACTCATCATCCAACACGAAGTAGCCATACATTCTGTTGAGGTATAGAATATTAATAAGAAAAACTATAACGGCAATCAATAGATGTAGCCATTCCTTTTTCAAACATGATGTATTGTCCTTAATCTGATCACTCATCATACATACCTCTCTATTCAATCGGTGACCTTTTCGATCAGCTTACTCATCTGCTCCACGATATGGGGCCACTGATAGTGCTCCAGCACGTAGGCCTTGCCATTTTCCTGCATCTGAGCGTATTCCGCTGGATGGGTCAGAAGCCAGGTCAGTGTGCGCTCAAACTGGGTGTAATTGGAGAAATACAGCCCAGCGTTGCTCTTGTGGCAGTGGCCGCGCAACACCTCAGACTGGCCGTTCACCAGTACCGGCGTTCCGCTCATCATTGCCTCGAGCACCACGATAGACAGGCTCTCGAACTCCGAGGCTAGTGCCAACACCTTCGCGTCCCTCATCAGCGCGTATTTGTCGTCCTCGCTGACAAAGCCCAGGGACAGGATGTCCCTGTCCTTAGGAATCTCCATGCCTGGCTTTCCGCAGAGCACCAGCTTCAAATCGCTGGGATGGTGCTTTTTAAACTGCTGGAAATAGGTAAACAGGTAACCGCAGCCCTTAGCCTCGTCCACGCGACCAGCATAAAGCACATAGTCATCAATGCCATACTTGGCCTTTACATCCGGTAAGGTCTCCGGCTCGGGTACATTGATGCCATAGCCCACCGTACAGGAAGGCTTGCCTACCGCAGAGGGATACTGCTTCTCGGCGAAAACCCGCTCCTCGTCGGTGTTGTAGATGTAGCCCTTAGCCTTCTCAAAGACATTCTGAATGATCTCCAAATGTGCTACCCACTCATCATGCACCGTGGGGATTAGGATCGAGTTCATACCCTTCACCGCAATACCATGTATGATGGGATAGTACAGATATGTCATGAACAACACGGCTTCGTATTCCCGGCCGTGTTCCTGCAGGTATTCGATCAGTGCCGGACAATAGGGGCCCTGCTTTTCGATGAAAAACAGTTCGTCCTCCCGGTTATGCCGCGGATTGGTGGCCCGCACGATGCCCGCGCCGAAATCATCCATCACCCGGCTACTCTCGTTCCGGACACGAATTACATCTACACCGTTGATATCGGTCCTGCCCTCAGGATAGCTGTTGTCCCAGGTCATGTGGTCCCTGGAGCAGGTCGTAAGCACCGATACGTCGAAATAAGGCAGCAGATGTTCAGCATAGGCACGGCACTCCATCTCCGCACCTCCGTTTACTTCCAGCCCGTAGCGCGGGCTGACGAACAGTATCTTTTTCCGATTGTCACTCACTGCGTTCACCCCCCGTCAGGAAAGCATACGGATGTCGTCCAAGATCATCCGCTTAATGTTTTCCATAGAGAAGTACTCGAGCCGCTCGTCCTGTCCAGCGACAATCCGCTTGCGCAGAGTCTCGTCCCTGACGACGCGGTCCACTATCAGGGCGGCGGCGATGGGATTGTTGTCCTCCAGCAGCACACCCGCCCCGCCCAGCGTGGAGGGCACGGCCGTGGCAGCCAACGCCAACACCGGGATATGGAAGTGCATCGCCTCCAGTAGCGGCACGCAGAAGCCCTCGTGTCTACTCATACACAAAAAGATATCTGCAACGCGGTAGTAGGCCAGCACCGCGCTGAAGCTTATGTGTCCGGGAAAAATCACGTTCTCGACCCCCAGCTTGCGGATATAACGCATGAGCCGGCCCACATAGGGCTGGAAATCAGCGTTGCCCACTAGGAACAGGCGACATTTGGCATTGATATTCCTCTGGTACCATGCGAAGGTACGGATGACGTCCTCATGGGCTTTGTTCGGCACCACTCGGCCCACAAAAATGAAGTTGACGTAGTCGTCATCATACCGCTCCATGATCTGCGCATCTGCGGGCTGGTCGTAGTCCGAAAAGGGCACCAGGATGGGGATCGTGTGGATGCTACATGCATAGCCTGCGTCTATCAGATCCCGTCGGTTGAAATCTGAATCCACCCAGCACAGGCCTGGCAGGTCCCGCAAGGTGCGCATCTGTTCGAGAGACTTAGCACAGGATTCGGCCACCTTCCGATCGTAATCGGAGTAGAAGGTCGGTGGTGTCACATTGTGGTACTGGAAGACTCGCTGGCCTCCGAAGCTCCTAATGTCATGGTCAAAGGTCGTCACCTGCTGATACAGCAGTATGTCGTTGTCCCCCAACCTACCCATAGTGGACAGATGGGCGGCAGCGCCTTCAGGCAAGCGTGCATCGATGTTCTCCGCGTACAGCGAAGCATCGTACCCGGCTTCTCGTAGGATACGATCGATAGCGAGGCAATTGTTACCCACCGCGTCGCCCATCAATAGCGTTGGCACCAGTTGTGCGATCCGCATATGGCTTTCAACTCCTTGTGCATTGCTTCGTCCCAGCTTCCGGCTCCGTCCTGCCATGAAGGCGCGCTTATATGAACGCGCGAAGCTCCCGCAGAATCTGCTCCTTGATCTTGTCGTGTGCGAAATCAGCCAGTCTTCTGTCCTGTCCAGCCACGATCGCATCGCGCAGCGCCTTGTCATTAACGATCCGGTCGGCCATCAGAGCAGCCTTGATCGGATCGTTGTCCTCAACCAGCGCGCCTGCACCGCCCAGGGTATAGGGAATCGCCGTTGTATCTCTAGCAATGATGGGGATGTGGAAGTACATCGCTTCCAACAGCGGTACGCAGAATCCCTCGTGCTGGCTCATGCACAGGAAAATGTCTGCGACCCGATAGAATGCGAGGATTGCGTTGAAACTGATGTGGCCGGGAAAGATCACATTCTTCACCCCGAGTGTCTTGATGTAGCGCTTGAGGTGGTTTACATAGCTTTCGAGGCTGGCATTACCTACCAAAAACAGTCGACACCTGCGGTTGATGTGCTTCTGGTACCATGCAAAGGTCCGGATGACATCTTCATGCGCCTTGTTTGGCACCACTCGACCCACGAAAATGAAGTTAACATAGTCGTCATCATACCGTTTGATGACCTCCAGGTCGGCCGGCTTCTCATAATCCTCAAAGGGCACCAGGATCGGGATCGTGTGAATCGGACAGGTGTAGCCCATCTCGATTAGGTCGTTTTTATTGAAATCTGAATCCGCCCAGCACATCTCTGGAGCGTCCCGGTAGGACCTTACCTCTTCCAGTCCGGACCGGCAAGCGTTGGCAATAAACGGACTGTATCGATCAAAAAAGTGTGGTGGCGTTACGTTGTGGTACTGAAAGATGGTGTGGCCACCCACATTGCGCATATCGTGATCGAAGGCGATTGCCAAATGATAGAGTAGGATGTCGTCTTTCTCCAGCCTACCCATTTCGGAAAAGAGCTTCGCGACACCGTCTGGCACGCCCTGGTCAATGATGCCGGCGTATATCTGGGTGTCGCAACCCTCTTCCCGCAGGATACCGTCGATCGCGCGGCAGTTGTTTCCCACTGCGTCTCCCCGGCTCAAAGTCGGTAGAACCTGAACAATCCTCATTCCGCATCCTCTCCCCGATCAAGCGCTGCATAGATCTTCGCGATCTTCTGGTTCTGCTCGGCGATCTGGGCCTGCTGCTGCTCGATGACGTTGCATGCATACTCCAAACAGTCGAGGATGGCGGCGTGATTGTCCGTCAGGCGGATGGACATGGGGCCGATTGTGCAGCGGGTGAACTTCTGGGAAGCCTTCTTGAATAGCCGCTTGAGGGCGTTGCCTTCGACGGGATAATCCGCAGGTACCGCCGTGTTGGCCTTGGCGCCCTGGATCCTATTGCGCAGGCCCGTAGCGTCCAGTGCATTGATCTCCTGGTTGTTCAGGATCGTCACCTGCTCAAAGGCAGGCAGCTCGTCGTACAGACCCTTTTCCTTGATCTCCCGCTTGATGTCCGCCATGATCTTGCTGACGTCCACGCTCACTTCCATGGGATTACTCATTCCGGCTTCCTCCATTCATTATACCTTTATCCGAATCCGTCGCGCACATCACAAACAAGTGACCGGCACCGTTCTCCAAGCGGAAAGTCACGTATTCTGGGGTCTCGCTCCCCATGCAAAGCTCCAGCGCCGTTTCCTCTCCCTGTCGCAGGGTGATGCGGCATTCTCCCTCCGGTCCAACGACCAGCAGCTCCGCTGCCTCGGCACCGTTCAGCCGACAGCGCAGCCTCATCCCGCCGCGCTCTAATAGTATGCTACCCGTCTTATCACAAAGCCAGTGTCCGACCTTGTCGGTGTCGGGAAACAGCTGCTTCTCCGTCCAGCCTTCAATGAACAGCAGACCGTGTGCACGCTCCAGCGCCTTTATAACGAACGGGTTGTCGGCATCCTGTGGTGTTTCGAACTCCAACTCCCCAATCTTTCGGGCCGGCACGCCGCCATAGATGGCATTAGCAGGGACCCTCGTTCCCGGTGTCACTACCGCACCAGCAGCGATGACAGCGTTATCTCCCACCTCACAGGGACCCAGCAGTACGCAGTTCGAGGCTAGCCAAACGCCGTTGCCGACGACGATATCGCAACCCTCTGTGATTTCGGCATCCCGGCGCAAAAAGCCTTTCAAATGCTGGTCATGGCTACCTGCCAGCAGGCTGACCCGCGAGCCAGCAAAGGTATACTCGCCCACAGTAATAGTGCCGGAATTGGTATTGAACAGGCAGGTATACACTGCAGCAGAATCTGCGATGTGCAGCCGTGCAGGGTCGCCCCAGACGGTAGGATGGCTGCTCAGCTGACGGTTGAGCGTTTCCAGCACCTCGTGATCCGTATACAGCCGCGTCAACACAACGTTCATGAAGCTCGGCTCACCGTCGAATATCATCTTAAACTGTATATCGTGTTGGGCCATGCGTCCCTCGGCCGAATCCAGCCGCTTGTCGGTGTGCCGCATTCGCTCCTCGGCCGAATCCAAGCGGCGATCCGTGTGTAGCATTCGCTCCTCGGCCGAATCCTCGGCCGAATCCAGCCGCTTGTCGGTGTGCCGCATTCGCTCCTCGGCCGAATCCAAGCGGCGGTCCGTACGCAACACATGCTCCTCTGCACTACCCATCCACCCCCGCATTCTGGCTTCCATAGCCTCCAGCAGACGGCTGTGCACCCGCACGCGTGTCCGCTCCAATTCTATTGCCTGCATCTGTCGCTGAAGCTCTGCTCCGTGGATGGTGAGGGTCTGCTCCCACTGCTGCGACCGCGCCTGCTCCTGCTCCAGTTTCCGTTTGAGCAGGTCGTTCTCGGCAAACAGCGCGTCAAAGCGCTCCGGCCCCCTGAATACGGAACTCGCAACTCGCAGCAGGCGCCCAAGCACAGGGATCTTAGTTAGACGGCTCATTCTCGTTGATCCACTTCCTTATCCGGCTCTTGTCCTTTTCGGTCTCGCCTCAGTGGAATTCCCAGAGGTGAGGCAGATAGATCAACCCCGGCGGGTTGACCTTGCCTGCGATGTTGATCGTGCAAATCTCCCGCCAGAAATCGAAGTTGAAGCCGTCCGGTCGATGCAGCGCCAGGTCGATAGTGTAGCAGCCATTAGCGACCGGGAGGCTGTCGATCACCAAATCGATGGTTCCCTGGCGCTGCAGCTTGACAGGCTGCGACGTGTCTATCAACGAATTGGTACCGTACATAAACGTTTGGTCGGATTTATAAATAGCGATACCCACCACCGAATCCGGTAGCATCCGTTGGGCAGTGTAGGCGATTCGCACAGTAATGGGCTCGTTCGGAGCGAAGTTGGTCCTCTCATTTCCGTCCCTGTCCAGCACCTGCACGCTCTGCATTGTAGCCTCGCCGCTGCCCCAGCGTTTCTTGGCCTCCGGCTGGACCGGTTCAACTGGCGTCTCAGGCGCGGGCTGCTCCATCGCTTCAGCCGATGCCGGAGCCAGGGTTTCCGCCGACACGTCAGTTTTCGCGCCTCCGTCGATGCCCTGCCCCTTGTGGGACATATAATCCATGTACAGCGGATGCACGTCCCTTGGCGCGCCCTGTTCGCGAATCTTGCCCTCGCTGATCCAGTAGCTACGCTCACAGATCTGTTCAATCTGGGCCAGGGAGTGGGACACGATCACGATCGTCGTACCTCTGTTCTTGATCTCCCTCAGCTTGTTAAAACACTTGGCCTGAAAGGCCATGTCGCCCACGGCAAGTATCTCGTCAATCAACAGCACATCCGCGTCCACATTGATGGCCACCGAGAAAGCCAAACGCATGTACATGCCCGAGGAATAGGTGCGCACAGGATTGTCGATGTAATCGCCCAACTCTGAAAAGTCGATGATCGTCTGTAAACGCCGGTCGATCTCGCCCTTACTCAAACCAAAGATAGCAGCGTTGGTATAGATATTTTCGCGGCCGCTCATGTCCGGGTGGAAGCCTGCGCCCAGTTCAATCAACGCCGAGACGCGTCCGTTAATCTCGATTTTTCCTGAATCGGGATACATAATGCGGGAGAGCAACTTCAGCGTCGTGCTTTTGCCGCAACCGTTTTCGCCAATCAGGCCGATGGCCTCACCTTTCTTCACTTCGAAACTGATTCCGCGCAGCACATTGCGCTCCTCATAGCGGTTGCGGTTCTTGAACAGCACTCGCTCCTTCAGGTAGACGCCCTTGTCCAAATAAACCTTGAATCGCTTGGTGATGTTTTCCACGCGGATCGCAACACCGTCATCCTTCTTTTCGCGTACCGGTATAAATTCGCTCATCAGAGTTCCTCCGCAAAATGTTTCTGCAAATGGTCGAACAGGAACCATCCAATAACCAGGAAAAGCAATCCAAAGCCTATGGACAGTACCAGGTTATTCATCTGTGGCGCCTGCCGATAGTACAAAATGTCGCGGTAGCAGCTAATGACCGGGGTCATCGGGTTGAGCATGAACACATCCCTCAACTGCTCCGGCACTTGTTCCACCGAGTACATGACCGGAGTGAGGAACTGCCACAACATTACGAAGATGCCGGTGATGTGCTCAAGATCGCGGAAATACACGGTGACGCCGGCTACGACAAAACACAGTCCCAGCGCCAGCAGATATTCCGTCAGCATCACGGGGATCAGTAACGGCAGCAGCACCAGTTCCAGCCCGAGTCCGAAGGCGCAGACGAGCAACACCACAATGAAGCACAACAACATATTCACGAAGCTGGCGGTCACATGGGCGATGGGCAGCACCTGTCTAGGAAAATGGATCTTGGCGACCATGTCCTTTTGCGTCAGGATGCAGGTCGCGCCGCCCTGGATCGACGTGGCGAAGAACATCCATGGAATCAGTGCCACGAACAGGAACAGGTAGTACTTTTCGATGCCCGCGCGCATGATGATCGAGAACACGATAGTGTACACTCCCAGCTGCAGCAGTGGGTTGAGGAAGGTCCACAAAAAGCCCAAGGCGGACGCCTTATAGCGGCCACGCAGGTCACGCCGCACCAGCATCCAAATCATTTCCCGGTAGCAATATATCTCTTTGATCTGTTCAATCATGCTCCCAAGCTCCTGTAATATTCAAGGGTATCCCCCACGATCCGCTCCATGCCCAGTGCCGGCTCCCAGCCAGTGTCCCGGGTCAGCTTGGAGTGGTCACAGCAGATCACCGGCGTGTCACTGGGGCGCATCCGGGCTGGATCCTGGACCACGGGCACCTCGCACCGGGCCAGGCCGCGCAGCATGTCCAGCACCTCCTGGGCGCTGTAGGTCACGCCGGAGCCCACGTTATATACCTCACCCGGCACGCCCTTCTCGGCGATCAGCCGGTACGCGCGCACCACGTCCTCCACGTGGGTGAAGTCCCGCCGGGAGGACAGGTTACCCACCTTCAGCTCCGTCGCCTGGCCCCGCTCAACCATCACGATGCCGGAGGCGAAGTCCGGGATCATGAAGCCCGTGCGCTGGCCGGCGCCGCCGTGGTTGAAGGAGCGGGTCAGGCAGATGTTCATGTCGTAACTGCGGGCATAGAGCTTTGCCAACTCTTCCTGGGCCCGCTTGGAGATGGCGTAAGGAGTCTGCGGCTTCATATCCATGTCCTCGCTGACCCGAGCGCCGGCGGCTCCAAGGCTGCCGTACTGGTCGGAGGAGCCCACGATGACCATCCGGATCCCGTGGGGATCCAGCTGGCGAACGGCCTCCATCAGGTTGAGGGTGGCCACGATATTCAGCTGTACGGTCAGCTGCGGCGCCTTCCAGGAGCGGCCCACGTCCGCCTGGGCAGCAAGGTGGAAGATGGCGTCTGGCTTCTCCCGGACGACGACTTCCGCGATCTGGGTCGCGTCCATCAGGTCCACCTGCAGGGTGGCCTCACCGGGCCGGATGTCCAGCCCGACGACCTCATACCCATGCGCCTCCAGCTCTCTTCTCAGATAGTTGCCGACAAACCCGAGGCTGCCGGTAATCAGTGCTTTCATGCCTTGTCCCTCGCCTCGCGGCGGGCCAGCTGCAGGTCATGCTCGGCCATGATGGCGCACAGCTGCTCATAGCTGGTCTTCTGCGGGTTCCAGCCCAGCTTGGTGCGGGCCTTGGTCGGGTTGCCCCACAGGTTCACCACGTCGGTCGGGCGGAACCACTGGGGATTGACGCAGACCACCATCTTGCCGGTCTTCTTGTCGTAGCCCTTCTCGTCCAGGCCAGAGCCCTTCCACTCGATCTCGATGCCGTCGTGGGCAAAGGCCAGGGTGGTGAACTCGCGCACGGTGTGCTGCACGCCGGTAGCGATGACGTAGTCGTCCGGCTCATCCTGCTGCAGAATCAGCCACATGCACTCGACGTAGTCCTTGGCGTAGCCCCAGTCGCGCAGGGAATCCAAGTTGCCCAGCTCCAAGTGGTCCTGGAGCCCGCAGGCGATGCGGCCGGCAGCCAGGGTGATCTTGCGGGTGACGAAGTTGTCACCACGGCGCTCGGACTCGTGGTTAAACAGGATGCCGTTGCATGCGAAGATGCCGTAGGCCTCGCGGTACTCCTTGATCATCCAGAAGCCGTACTGCTTCGCGACGGCGTAGGGACTGTAGGGATGGAAGGGGGTTGTCTCGCTCTGGGGGCATTCCTCAACCTTGCCGTACAACTCGGAGGTGGACGCCTGGTACACGCGGCAGGTCTTGTCCAGGCCGGCGGTGTGCACGGCCTCCAGGATGCGCAGCACACCCAGCGCGTCCACGTCGCCGGTGTACTCCGCGGCCTCAAAGCTGACGCCCACGTGGCTCTGGGCCGCCAGGTTGTAGATCTCGTCCGGCTTCACCTGCAGCACGATGCGGATGATGCTGGAGGAGTCGGACAGGTCGCCCTCGTGGATGACCAGCTTGTCCAGGATGTGGTCAATGCGCCGGGTGGTGGAGACGGAGGCGCGGCGTACGATGCCGTGTACCTCGTAGCCCTTCTCAAGCAGCAGCTCGGCCAGATAGGAGCCGTCTTGTCCAGTGATGCCGGTGATCAATGCCTTCTTCATGTCTTTATCTCCTTTGCTTTCCTTTGATTGGGTTTACAGGTATTGGTACTTGTTGCAGATGCGCAGGTTCTCCAGCACCTTCTTGATGTCGCCGGCGCTGTCCTTATCGCAGATGAGGATAGCGTCGTCGGTATCCACGATGATGATGTCCCGCAGGCCCACGGTGGCGATCAGCTTGTCGCCACCCTGGATGATCGAGCGCTTGGTGTCGATGGTCACCACGTTGCCGTTGACCACGTTGCCGAACTCGTTGGTCTTGCGGATGCGGCTCACCGCCAGCCAGGAGCCCACGTCATCCCAGCCGAAGTTGCCGGCCAGGCAGTAGATGTTCTCCGCCTTCTCCATCACGCCATAGTCGATGGAGACGGACTTGAAGGCGCGGAACTCCCGCTCCAGCACCGGCTCCTGCTCCGGCGTGCCGATGGCCTCGCCGATGCGCTCCAGGCCCTCGTACATGTCGGGCAGGTAGCGCTTCAGGTTGGCCAGGATCGTGGAAGTCCTCCAGATGAACATGCCACTGTTCCACAGGTATTCGTGGGAGGCAAGGTAGCTCTTGGCAGTCTCCAGGTCCGGCTTTTCCACGAAGCGCTCCACCCTGAAGGCCCGATCCAGGGTCTGGGAGGGGTCGAACTTGATGTAGCCGTAGCCGGTGTCCGGGTTGTTGGGCGTGATGCCCAGCGTGACCAGGTTCTCGCCCCGCTCCGCCACGGCACAGGCATCCTCCAGCGCCTGGCAGAAGATGGAATTGTACTTGATGAGGTGGTCGCTGGGCAGCACCAGCATCAGCGCGTCGCCGCAGCGGCGGAATATGTGTTCTGCACCCAAACCGATGCACGGCGCGGTGTTGCGGCCGATGGGCTCGCAGAGGATGTTCTCCTCCGGCAGCCCCGGCAGCTGGGCCTTCACCAGCTCGCGGTAATTCTCATTGGTGGCGATGAAGATGTCCTCCAGCTCCACCAGTGTGCGGATGCGCTCCACCGTCAACTGGATCATTGTCTTGCCGTCGCCCGTCAGCGACAGGAACTGCTTGGGCATGTCCATGCGGCTCTGGGGCCAGAAGCGCTCGCCCCGACCGCCGGCCATGATCAATGCGGTCTTCTTCATATCCTCTTCCCCTTTTCAGGTAGTCTTTCGTCGGCTCACTTGCCCAGCCGGCGCAGCACCGGCCGCAGCAGCAGCTTCGCCAGTGCCTTGAACTTGCCCCAATAGCGCCTGAGCCGCCTGAAGAAGCAGCCCCGGGCGTAGCGCCGATAGGTGCGGTTGTGGATCTGCCACAGCGGCTTGAAGCGCTCGACCTGTTTCATCCGCGCTTCACCCCGCCTTCCGTCGCCCGGGCCACCAGCTCCAGCAGCTTCCGCCGGGTGGCCTCCAGGTCAAAGCGCCTCAGGCTCTCCCGCTGCTTGCGCAGCACCTCGGCGCGCAGCGCGCCCTCCCGCAGCACCCGGCCGATGTCGGCAGCGATCTTCGCGTAATCCTTCTCCCGGAACAGCAGGCCATTATCGCCCAGCGTCTCCGGTACCGCCGCCGCGGCGAAGGCCGCCACGGGGATGTCCCGGTCGATGGCCTCCAGCAGCGGCACGCAGAAGCCCTCGTGCTCGCTCATGCAGACAAAGGCGTCCGCCCGCTCCAGGTAGCGGCGCTTCTCCTCGTCGGTGACGTGGCCGGTGAACACCACCTGCTCGTCCGTCAGGCCCAGGTCCGCCGCGAAGCCCTTCAGCTTGGCGTAATACTTTTCAAAGCCTGTCCAGGAGCCCACCAACGTCAGCGTAGCCTTCGGGTCCACGTCCCGCAGGTAGCAGTAGAACACCTTGATGACGTCCTCCTGCTTCTTGTTGGAGGCGATGCGCCCGATGAAGAGCAGATCCGCTCCCACGGGCCGGTCAGGCCGCGGGCCCCGCTCCGCCCCGGTGCCCGCCGTGAAGGGGATGGGCAGCACGTCCACCCGGTCCGGATCGAAGCCCGCGGCGATCAGCTCTTGGCAGTTGTAGCGGGAATCGCCCCAGCCCCAGTCCACGCACTTCGCCAGCTGCTTCAGCTGGCGGCGGCCCCGCCAGAGGTTCCAGGCCATCACCTCGTCGTAGGCCAAGAAGTACTTCGCGGGGGTGATGTTGTGGTAGATGACGGCCTTGCGGCACTTCAGCCGCGCGGCGAAGCCGGGGAACGAGTCCCCCGTCGCCTTGTGGAAGATGGCCAGATCCTCCTGCTCGAAGCGGGAGAAATCCACGGGCTCGGCCCGCCCGGCCAACTTCTCGTGGATGGTCATGGCCATGATCCGGCTGTCGTACCCCGCCTGGGCGAGCATGTTGTGCAGCGCCAGCACGTCGTTGCCGATGGCGTCGCCGTAGCTCAGGTTAGTGACGATCTGTACCACCTTCAAGCGGCATTACCCCTTGTTGTCAATTCTCTAGTTCCTCCATTAGCGCCTCCACCCGTGAGGCGAACTTCTCATAAAGGAAATGCTCCACCACGCGTTGACGCCCGTTTTCACCCAGCCGCGCCCGCTGCTTCGGATCGTCAGCCAATCGACGTATAGCCTCGGCGTAGGCATGGGCGTCTCCGTTGGGCACCTCCAGCCCATCCACCCCGTTCCGGCAGACATAGTTCACGCCGGAACCCGGAATCGTAAAGGTCACTGCGGGCTTTGCAAAGTACATTGCCTCCGCCAGCGCAATGCCAAAGGCTTCATTTTTCGTGATCGAGGGGAAGCAGAATATATCCATGGCAGACATCCATCCCAGCAGCTCATCGTCCCCGACCCTGCCGAGGAACCGCACCCGCGGCACGCCCTCCGCCTGCTTCTTCAGTGCCTCAGTCTCCTCGCCGGTGCCGGCGATGCAGACGATGAACCGGCCATCCAGCTCCCTGGAAGCCTCGATTAGCATATCAAAGCCCTTGTATCGGGTGTGGCGGCCAACCGCCAGGCACAACATCCTGTCCCCGACCTCGGCGCGGACCTTCGCCGCAAAATCCCTGGCCTCCGGTGTCATCTCCAGGCGGGACTCGTCGATGCAGTTGGGGATCACCCGCACCTTCTCCCTTGCGCTGCTCAGCCACTCGCTGCCCTCGGCATAGCGCGGGCTGGTTGCGATCAGCTTGTCCGCCCGCTCCACCAAGCGCCGGTTCTGGCCGCGGAACAGCCTGCCCAGCAGCTTCTGCCGCACGATATCCAAGTGCCAAAAGATTACCAATTTCGTTCCCGCCGGTAGACAGTGCAGCAAGAATGCCGCCACGAAGGGATTGGGATAGTGGAACACCACGACGTCCGGTCTGAACATCTCGAGCATCTGCTTCAGCCGGCGTCTATAATGCAGGGACAGCGGCTGGGAGGCAATCTTAGCGAAGCACCCCACGCGGACGACCTCCACGCCGTCTACCATATCCATGGCATCCCCTGGCTCGTGGTTGAAGCAGATCACCTTCTGCTCGTAGTACCCGTCCAGAGCGCGCACGCAGTTCCGAGCCACCTGCTCCGTCCCGCCCTTGAACGGCTCGTAGTACTTGGAGATATGCAGTATCTTCTTCATGACAGGTATCACATCGCACCCTTGCGCTGCAACACGACCAAGACAGTCTTGAAAAGTATTCTCGCGTCCAGCGCAAAGCTCCAGTTGGTAATATAATAAGTATCCAGCTTTGTAATCTCTTCAAAATCAGTAATCTTGTTGCGGCCCTGTACCTGCCACATACCAGTAATACCGGGTTTAATCGCTAACCGTGCTCGATGGTGCAACTCGTATTTTTCCCACTCGTCCACCGTAGGAGGACGAGTACCCACCAAGCTCATATTGCCTAACAGAAGATTGAATGCTTGAGGCAGCTCGTCAATACTGTATTTTCTGATAAACTCCCCCACGCCCGTCTTTTTCGTACCATCCGGCATGACTAAGTTGCCAATAACTCTTGGATCAAAAGCCATTTTGAACATGAGCCCTTCTGTCATTACGTTTTGGTCCATCAGAGTGTCTTTACGCATATCAGCATCCATTACCATGCTGCGAATTTTGTACATTTTGAATCTGCGACCATTCTGACCGATACGTTCCTGCGAATACAGCACTGGCCCCGGAGATGCGTGCTTGATGATAGGTCCAAAAATGGCAATGGCAATCAATGCCAGCAGACTCAGGATTATCCCTCCAACAAGATCCACGAGCCGCTTGACTATCATTTCAACGGGGCTGATCAGATTGATGCTGGAAGTCAACACTGGCATACCCGCGACTCTCTCAACGATCTGCTTTCCTTCGCCCAGCGCCAGCATGTGCAGATGCACTGTGACACCCATTTCCCGGCATTGTTCAAGCAGTGTGTAGATTTGTTGGTTTAAGACCGTTACACTGACAAAAACTTCATCAATCCACTCCCTGCAAATATACTGGACTGTATTATCCATATTGGCTACGATGGGTACGCTCTCCAAATCTCCTCCGATCTCATCACGGTCAATCAATACAACACCGCATAACTCAAGGCCTTCCAGCGGGTGGGCCTTGATATGTTTAATAGCCTCCGATGCTGAATCTGCCGGTGCAATCAGGAGCATTGTACGCCTATGACCTATTCGAAGCCAGCGGCGCATAAGTCTCTTCCAGACCATCCGTGTTCCAAACGAGAAATTCATGTAAATGAAAAGCGTCGTCCACAACACCTGTCGGGAATACTGCTCAGACTCCTTTACCGAAAACAGGTATACTACGATCGTGCCGAATACCAGCAAACTTTGTGTAAATGTCTGGCGGAGCTCCGTTGCCCAGCGGCGCTTCAACACGTCGTGCATGGTGTTAAACATCACCGCGATGACCAAGTCGAAAACCGCCATCCAAATCGCCAGATTACGGTAGATGATCTCGTCGTAGACCAGTCTCCGGAACCCGAAGCGCCAGCCATAGCTCAGCACAAAAGCCAACTGTGCACACAGGATATCCAGCAGGATAAAGTCCAAGTGCTTCAACCAGCCTTGTTCTGATCGTTTGTACATTCAATAATCACCCTTGTGTATTACTCCGGGCTCCGTTAAGGGAGGATGGGCATAGCTTCGCGCGGCGCCGGTCGGCATTTCGTCGTATCCCGCGCTTGGTCAGCTATGTCAAAGGTTTCAGCAGCCCGCCAATCCAGCTGATGCCGTCTCCGCCTCGTCCTTTGTGCCCTCGGGAAAAGTCCCTCCGCCCCTACTTGCCTCCAATTATACATTTTTCATTATACTTTAAATTCTCCTCGGCGTCAATCTGATTGACGAACTTGCAACACATTGTTACGCTTATTTACTTTTTTTGCCTGTTTGAATTAACAATGCAAAAAAGAAGTGCCAGTCTCCTTGCATCGAAAAAAGAGAGGTAGGCACTTTTTTCTATTGTAATAATTTGAATCATCCCCCTATTGGAGAATCACGTCGCTATCCAGCTCGTCGGACGATCTCCGTAGAATCATTCTCCAAGTGGTAGCTGGGAACAATCGCCTTCACCATAACCCGGATATCGTTCTCTCGATTGGAGTAAGCGGCCTTCATCAGCTGCTCCAGCCTGGAGAGGAACTCTTCTTCATCGAAGGGGATGGGGTTGCCGATGTGGATCAGGTCGTTGTCGGTCTTCTGCAGGCCCTCCTCCGCCATCAGCTTCTCCTCATACAGCTTCTCGCCGGGGCGCAGGCCGGTGTACTCGATCTTGATGTCCACGTCCGGCTTGAGGCCGGAGAGGCGGATGAGGTTGCGGGCCAGGGTGTCGATCTTCACCGGGCTGCCCATGTCCAGCACGAAGATCTCGCCGCCTTTGGCGTAGGTGCCCGCCAGCATCACCAGGCTCACGGCCTCGGGGATGGTCATGAAGTAGCGAATGATGTCCGGGTGGGTGACCGTCACCGGGCCGCCCTTCTCGATCTGCTTCTTGAACAGCGGGATGACGGAGCCGTTGCTGCCCAGCACATTGCCGAAGCGCACCGCCACGAACTCGGTGCGGATGCCCTCGAACACCTTGCCATCGCCAACCTTGTCGGCGTTCTCGATGCCCTCGTGGGTGAACAGCTGGGGGATCTCCCCCGCCTGCCCGGCCTTGATCTTGCGGTCGAAGGACTGCACGATCATCTCGCACAGGCGCTTGGACGCGCCCATGATGTTGGTGGGATGCACCGCCTTGTCCGTGGAGATCAGCACAAAGCGCTCACAGCCGTGCATCATGGCGGCATAGGCCGTCTTATAGGTGCCGATGGCGTTGTTCTTGATGGCCTCGCAGGGGCTGTCCTCCATCAGCGGCACGTGCTTGTGGGCCGCCGCGTGATAGACGATCTGGGGCCGGTAGGTCTCGAATACTTCGAACATCCTGCGGCTGTCCCGCACGGAGCCGATCAGCGTCACCAGGTTCAGCTTCGGATACTTCTCCTTCAGCTCCAGCTGGATGCTGTAGGCGTTGTTTTCGTAGATATCGAAGATGATCAGCTGCCTGGGGTTGTGGGCGGCGATCTGGCGGCACAGTTCGGAGCCGATGCTCCCACCGCCGCCGGTGACCATGACGGTCTTGCCGTTGATGAAGGAGAAGACCTCCTCCAAGTCCGCCCGGATGGGCTCGCGGCCCAGCAGATCCTCCACCGAGACCTTTTTCAGGTCGCTGACGGAGACCTGGCCCAGCATCAGCTGGAACATGCCCGGCAGCTGCCTCAGCTCGCAGCCGGTCTCGGAGCAGATGGCCAGGATGTCCCGCTTCTGCTGCATCGAGGCGCTGGGGATAGCCAGGAAGATCTTGTCCACCTTGTAGCGCTCCACGGCGCTCAGGATGTCGTCCCGACCGCCCACGACGGGGATGCCGTCCAGCGTGCGGTGCCACTTGTTCGGGTCGTCGTCGATGATGCAGGCCACCCGGTCGTTGATCTCGTTGGCCCGGGTCATGTCCCGCAGGATCATCTGCGCCGCGTTGCCCGCGCCGATGAGCATCACGTTCTTCGACTCAACATGCTTCGGCTCCCGCCAACCATTGGTGACGTTGAAGAACCGCACGACAAGCAGCAGTATGAACTGGAAGCCCGCGCCGAGAATGTGGTAGGAGAGCGGCATTCTGCGGCAGAGCACAGTAATGGCGACGCTGTGAATGGCCGAAGCTGTCAGTGAGCCCAGAAACGCGCGCATGAATTCTGAAAAACTGGCGAATTTCCACATACTGTTATACATGCGGAAGAGCAGGAACACAATCACTGCGACGAGTGCCACCGGCAGAATGCATGCTCGATAGGACATCAGATAGCGCACCGGGATAGCTCGATAAATGCCATCAACCCTGAGCAGGAGCGCCAGGAAATACGCGCCGCAGACCGCCGCAAAGTCATAGAGCGCCATGAAAAAGGCGATCACCTGCCATCGCGCGATGCCGCGTCGCTGCCTTTGCATCTGCTCCGTTTGGCTGTTCATCGAATGCCGGTTCATCTGGTGTCTTACCTCTCGCTGTGTCCAATTGATATAATCCTATATCACCCAACATTATTATATCTTTCCTTCCCCCGCTTCGTCAAGGTCGCCAGGTAGGCTCCTTATTGTGTCTATAGTAAATGTCACAGGATTTTTCGACAGAACCGGTTGACCCATCGACGCATCCATTGTACAATATACGTGGATGTATATAATTAACTGCGCGTAGCGCGGAAATGTGGAGAATGCATTGGGTATCATACATGAAGTCAAGATGACGGTTCGGTACGCTCACTTGATCGGTGAGTTGGTGAAGCGCGATTTGAAGCTCAAATACCGGCGCAGCTTCCTGGGCTATTTCTGGAGCTTGCTGAACCCGCTGATGATGATGTCGGTGATGATGGTCGTGTTCAGCTACATGTTCCGATTCAACATTGAAAACTACCCGCTGTACCTGATCTGCGGCCAGACCGTGTTCAACTTCTTCAACGAGTCCACGAACAAGGCGATGTACGCTATCCTGGAAAACGCGCCGCTTTTAAAAAAGGTCTACGTGCCCAAGTGCGTGTTCCCGCTGGCACGGGTACTTTCGTGCTTTACGACGATGGCGCTGAGCCTGCTGGCGGTGTTGATCGTGATGATCTTCACCCGCGTGCAGTTTCACCTTTCAATGCTCCTGTTCTTTGTACCCCTGGTTTTCCTGCTGTTCTTTGCCAGCGGCGTAGGCATGATCCTCTCGGGCCTGGCGGTGAAGTTCCAGGACGTGACGCACCTGTACGGCGTGCTCACGATGGTCCTGATGTACGCCACGCCGATCTTCTATCCCATCGAAGCCGTACCCGAAAGCGTGGCCCGCTTCATCCGGCTGAACCCCCTGTACAGCATCATCTACCTTTTCCGCGAGCTAATGCTGTACGGGCGCATTCCCCCTGCGCCGAACTGGCTTTACGCGGCAGGCGCGTCGCTGGCGATGTTCGTCCTCGGCTCACTGCTGTTCGACCACATGCGCAAGGACTTCATCTACTACATCTGACGGGCCGGAGAGTGGATTATGAGCAACATGATTGAGGCCAACAACGTCTCCATGCACTTCATCATGGAGCAGGAGCGCACGAACACGCTCAAGGAATACATGGTCAAGCTGGTCCGGCGTAAGCTGCGCTTCTCCCGCTTCACTGCGCTGGACAACGTCAGCTTTAACATCCAGCGCGGCGAATCCGTGGCCCTGATCGGCCAGAACGGCAGCGGCAAGAGCACCATGCTGAAGATCATCGCCGGGGTCATGGACGCCACCGAAGGCAGCGTCCGGGTCAACGGCAGCATCGCACCGCTGATCGAGCTGGGCGCCGGCTTTGACCCGGACCTGACGGGCCGGGAAAACGTGTATTTGAACGGTGCGCTGCTGGGCCACAAGCACCGCTATATGCAGGAAAACTACGACGAGATAGTCTCCTACGCAGAGCTGGAGCAGTTCATCGACGTGCCGGTGCGCAGCTATTCCTCCGGCATGATCGCCCGCCTGGGTTTCTCCATCGCCACGCACGTGCAGGCGGACATACTCGTCGTGGACGAGGTGCTGGCCGTGGGCGACTACAACTTCCAGCGCAAGTGCAACCAGCGCATGAGCCGCATGCTGAAAGAGGGCAAGACGCTGCTGTTCGTCTCCCACGACACGAAGCTGGTCAAGCGGCTCTGCAAGCGCGCCATCTGGCTGGACCATGGCCACCTGATGGCTGACGGCCCCGCCAGGGAGGTCTGCGACGCCTACCGGGAATGGATGAAAGGGCAAGAGCAATGATGGTTTTACAGGATATCCTCTTCCCCGATCTGGAGACATGTCCGTCGTTCGAGATGTATTTCCGCACCGACAAGGGGCATAAGCACGCCTACGTCGATCCCGGGGCGGACTGTGTCCGCGTGCCGCAGTGGTGTACCCTCTCGACGGACACCTATTTCAACGGCTTCTCCATCGGCAAGTGGATGAAATACACTTCTCTGGGCAATCTGAGACTGCGGCTCAAGTTATCCGGCGAGTTTCGCGTGGAGCTGATCCATTGGCAGCTGCTGAAGGACGAATGTACCCGCACCATCGTGGCCGAGCAGGTCTGCAGCGGCGGGAAGGGCTCTGCTTTTGAGATCGCTTTCCCGGAAGACCTTTCTCCGCGTGGCATCTATGCCTGCGCGCTGTACGCGCTGAGCGAGGATTGCGCCTTCCACGGCGGGCAATATGTGACCGAGGTTGACGAGGACGAATTGAACCCGGTGGACATCGCGCTGGACATCTGCACCTACAAGCGGGAGATCTACCTTGAGAAGAACCTCGACAAGCTGCGCCGCGGCCTCATCGAAAATCCCGAGAGCCCGCTGTTCAGCCATCTTGAGGTATTCATCTCCGATAACGGACAGACGCTGGACATCTCACGACTTTCGACGCACGGCATCCACATTTTCCCGAACAAAAATGTGGGCGGCTCGGGCGGCTTTGCCCGCGGTATGATCGAGATCATCGAAGCACACAAGTCCTTCTCCCATGTGTTGATGATGGACGACGACGTCCTGATCAATTCGGACGCCATCCTGCGCACCTACCGATTCCTGCGTCTGCTGAAACCGGAGTACGCTGACTGGACCATCGCTGGCGGGCTGATACGGTTGGATGAGCGGCACGTACAGTATGAATCCGGCGCGGTGGCAAACAACTATGTCCTCAGGCCGTGCAAGCACAACCTGAACCTGAACAGTGTATCCAGTGTGCTGAACAACGAGAAAGAGGAAACGATCCATTACAGTGGCTGGTGGTACAGCTGCATCCCGATTCAATGGATCAACAACGACAGCCTGCCGCTGCCAATGTTCGTTCATTTCGACGATGTGGAGTTCGGTCTGCGCACCGGCAGCGAAATCATCACGCTGAACGGCATATGCCTGTGGCATGAGTCCTTCGACAATCGATACATCGCCAGCATGGCGTACTATGAAGCGCGAAACATACTGGTCTTCTATGCCCTGCGCAAGCCGCAACTCAGCGCCTGGCGGGTTGCTCTTGATTCATTTCGGCATGTTTTCAGTGATGTCATACGATATCGATACAACAACTGCGAGCTGGTGATCAAGGGTATCGACGACTTCATGAAGGGGCCGGACTGGCTGATCATGGCCGACCCGGAATCGCTGCATGCCCAGGTTCAGGCGATGCGGGATCAACTGCTTCCGGTGGAGCAGCTGGACATTCCCTTCCAAGAGGGTGTCTACGTCAAAACCCTCCAGAGGAAGGACAGCTTGCTGAATAACCTGCGCATCGTCCTTCTCAACGGCCTGTTTCTGCCCGCCAAGGGCATCAACATCGTCAATATAGGCAACAGCTGGCCGCACAACTTCTATCGACGCAGCGCGGTCCTGAACTATGACGAAATGAACCACACGGGCTTTGTAACGCGCCGAAGCATCAAAAAATCGCTCTCCGCCCTGGGAAGAATCACCCTTCGCACCTGGCGACTGATACGGCGCTATGGCGCCTTAAGGGAAATCTGGCGGCAGGCTGAGCCTATCCTGACCTCCCGCTCTTTCTGGAACGAATACCTTGGCCTGTAAGCCAAACAGGCGCGACGAAAGGAGTCCCTCATGATACTGCAGCGCATCGCCTGGCCGGATCGGATCGAAGATCGGGAGTTGTTCTATCGCTCGGAAGGCAGCGTCGAGCTGGAGCCGAAGTCCGCGGCTTTCCATCTCTCGGGCCATTCCATTCGCTTTGATACCTATTTCAACGTCTTTTCGCTGTGCAAATGGAAAAAGCATACCCGCCTGGAAGGCGTCTCCTTGTCGCTGGAATTGAAGGGCGAAGCGGAGATATCGCTGCTGCGCCATGACCTGGAGGGCGAACTCATCGCCCTGCCCGCCATATCGGAGCAACCGGAGTTTGAAGCAATCACAACGGCAGTACGCACTGAGCGCTTTCATTTTGATGAATACACCGCGGTGGCGCTGGACTATCCCGACTGCGAAGGTGCTGTAGGGCTGAGCTTTCTCGTCAGGCCGCTGTCAGGCGGCGCGTCCCTGCGCAATGCCGCCTATTGTACACCGTCGGGCGGCGCTAAGCCGGAGACGGTCAATCTGGCGCTGGCGATCTGCACCTACAATCGGGAAAAATACGTCGCAGCTAACATGGACATGCTCAAGCGGAATATCTTTGACGTTCCAAGCTCCCCGCTGAACGGGCATGTGCGCGTCTACATTGCCGACAATGGACAGACACTGGACATCCATCGATTCGAGGGCATGCCGGTAACGATCTATCCCAACAAGAACAGCGGTGGCTCGGGCGGGTTCAGCCGCGCCGCCATCGAGGCAATCCACGACGATAACTACCAGGCAACACACGTCATCCTGATGGACGATGATATTTCCTTTAACGCCTGGGCGCTGGAGCGCCACCACGCCTTTCTGTCTCTGATCAAGCCGGAATACGCAATCAATCTGCTTGGCGGAGCGATGTTGAATGCGGATCATCGTCACCTGCTGTATGCAGCGGGAGAACTCTTTTCGCTGAAGTGCATCGAGAACGACAGGGAAGATTGGAACCTCCTCGATCTCAAGTACATACTGCTGGGGGAAACGGATATCCCCGTTGACTACTACGGCTGGTGGTATTGCTGCATCCCGGTGCCGCTGCTCAAGCAAAAGCAATTCTCCATGCCCTTCTTCGTGCAGTACGATGACATTGAGTTCAGCCTGCGCTGCGGGGACGTTCCCAAGATCTGCCTGAACGGCGTCTGCTGCTGGCACGATCCGCTGAAACACAAGGAGACCGACGCCCGCTATTACTATAACTACCGTAACTCCACCATTATGGAACTGCTGTATTACCCGAAGGAATTCAACGCGAAACGGCTGAAATTCACACTGTTCAGGGATTGTGCCCACATGGTCTTTACTTTCACCTACGGAAGGGCGCATATGACCCTTCGGGGCATCGAGGACTTTCTCAAGGGCGTGGACTGGCTCACCAGCCAGGACCCGGCAGCCCTGAACAAGGAACTGCTGGCCGCATTGGAGCCTGCCATACCCGCTGATCAAGTGCCTGTGCCCTTTGATCCGCAAGACATCATCATGAACAAAATCCTCCACAAAAACCCGATCGAGAGTTTCCTGCGGTTGATCACGGTAAATGGCTGGGTGTTTCCCGCCAAGCGCAAGGTGGTCGTCGTGGAAAAGTTCTGGCCTCACATGCAATACTTCTACCGCGCCGGAACCGTCGTGAAATACGACGTGGACACGCACATGGCTCTCGTCGCCCGGCGCAGCTACCGCGAGGCATTCCGCGTCGCCCGCCATCTGTTCAAGACCCTCAGGGCCATCGACAAGGGCTTCGACCGCGTCGCCGACGAATGGCGTGACCGCCACGACGAGATCACCTCTGAGGCGTTCTGGAGGCAGTTCCTGGGGTTCTGAGCCTGTGGATTTAAACCACCAGCCTCGCCCGGTACTCTACTGTCGCAAGCTTTCTTCCTATGAAACGGTTTTCCCGCCGGAGGGTGTGACGGGTGGTTCGTACGGGCAACATGTTCTTGACCATGTTGCCGCCGATGTGGCCGGCATCCTTGGCGGAGATGTTGCCGTTGTAGCCCTGGTTCAGGGTGATGCCCAGCTCGTTGGCCACCTCGTGCTTCATGTTGCGCATCGCCTCGCGCGCTTCGGGAACGTTGATCTGGTTGTTGTTGGAATAGTTCGCCATTTTGAAAGACTCCTTTCAGATTCATTTTCGACCTTCCGGCGCCCGCCGTTCAGTCTGACACTATTTTGACCCGAGCGGCGCGGATTACACTGGAAATTGTCGACTGTCAGCGAATCCAAAAAAAGTGAAAAAATGGCGGCGGGATGGTTCCCGCCGCCATTTTGTATGATTTTAGGGATTACATCGCGTCCACGCGGGCCATGATCAGCGTAAAGCTGCCAGCCGTTCCCGCCGTCAGCGTCACGCTCATCGTGTCGTCCGCAAGCAGCCGGGCGGTGACGGTGTCGAACATGCCGCCCTCGTCGTCCGCACCGGTGAAGCGCAGAGCGCCGTCCGCGTACTCCACCTGGGCGGATATGCCGTTGAACACGTAGCCGCTGAGGGAGATGGTAGTGTCGCGGATGTCGGCGGTGATCACTTGGCCGAACAGCTCGGTGTCGTAGTAGGTGTCGTTCACGCCGATCATGGTGGCGCGCCACTGGCCGATGAACTGATCCTGCTCGGCGTCGACGGCCTCGGCGGGCTCAAAGGTCTGAGCCGTGACCCGCTCGCGGCCCAGCACCATGCTGCCGCCCTCCACGTCGCAGGTCAGGGTGTCGTCCTCTTGGAGCAGGAAGAAGCGGGTGACGCCGTCGATGGTGACGATGATGCGCTCGCCCTGCACGTCCCAGTCGCCCTTGCGGTTCATGCGGTCCTCGCCGTAGTCGGCGGCGGCCGCCGCCCCGTCCGAAAGCGTCAGGGTCATCTCCAGGCCGAAGGTCTCCGGCGGATAGCTCACGTCATCCATGAGCATCTCGTTCAGGTACCAGGTGCCCGTCACCTTGGCGATCAGCTCCTGCCGGGCCACCTCCACCGGGTCCGGCGTCGGGGTCGGCGAGGGCGTGGGGGTGGGCGTCGGACTGGGGGTGGGCGTGGGCACGGGCGTGGGGGTGGGCTCCGGCGTGACCGGTTCCGGCACGGCCGTCGTCTCCTCGGCCAGCGCGCAGGCCGTCATCAACATCGCCAGCGCCAGCAGCGCGGCAAATAGCTTTTTCATGGATTTGTCCTCCCAATCGAGGTTGTTCTCTCCATATATTTAACCAGATTTCGCGCCGGTAGTCAAGTGTTTTTGGGCACGAAAACGCCGCGCAGGCCGATGACCCGCGCGGCGTCCAGATCCAAATCGGTCGATCAGGCCGCGGGCGCTTCCTCAGCAGCCTCCTCGGCACGGCTGAGATAGAAGGTGAACGCCTGGCCGTTGGCCGCCAGATCCAGCGCGACCATGCCGTCCGCCAGCATGCTGGCCTTGATGCTCATCTCCATGGTTCCCGCGGAGCCGGAGAAGCTCAGCGCACCGTCGGCATACTCCAGGGACAGGCTCTGGTTGCTGAACATGAAGCCGTCCAGGGTGATGGTGGTGTCCTCGAAGGTGACGGTGATGTCCGCATTCAGAATGGCCACGTCATAGTAGGCGCCATCCATGCCGATCTTCACGGCCTTCCACGCGCCGGCGAAATCCTCCACGGCGGCCTCCACCGGCTCGCCGGGCACAAAGGCCTCCACATCGGGGGCTTCCTGGCTGAAGATCATGGTCATATCGTCCTGGCTGGCGGTCAGCTTGCCGTCCTCCAGGGCAAAGTCCAAGGGATCGCCATCGATGGTCACAGTGACCGTCGTGCCGTCAATCGTCCAGGTGCCCACGCTGTCTTCCTCGCCGGTCATGCCGGCCATGGTGGCGGTGCCGTCCTCGGCCAGCGTCAGGGTCACTTCCATGCCAAATTCGGCTGGATTGATGACCTGGCCATCGTTGTTCATCTCGATCATATACCAGGTGCCAGCCGCCCCCGCAGCCTCTGCCACGGCCACGGCGCCCAGCAGCATGGACAGGATCAACAGTGCCGCAAATGCCTTCTTCATAGGTTTTTCCTCCTGTATCGGGGACGCGCCCCATTATTATCAAACAGCTCGCGCTGTTCAATGCACAATTTCTTATGCTACCATTATAGCATATTTTGTTATTTTGTCCAGTGGTCGGAGGCAAAAACACAAGAATTGTGAAGCGGCAAGGCCGAAGCGCGGGAGGCCTGGAAGATGTCAGTTCACCGCCACGTCCCTCAGCTTGTCGGCAAAGCGCTCCTGCGCCAGGGCGATCACGGCGCGGGCGTCGGCATCGTCTGGGCTGGCCATCAGGGCTTTCGCCTCGTCGTGGGTCAGCTTCAACAGCTCGGTGTCCCCGGCCAGCGCGCCGATGCCCGCCGTGAGGGTGCCGGATTGGCGGGTGCCGAACAGCTCGCCCGGGCCGCGCAGCTCCATGTCCTTCTCGGCGATCCTGAAGCCGTCGGTGGTGGAGCGGAGGAACCGCAGCCGGGTATTCGGCTCGGCCATCAAAAAGCACCAGGATTCCTCGGTGCCCCGGCCCACGCGCCCGCGCAGCTGGTGCAGCTGGGCCAGGCCGAAGCGCTCGGCGTTTTCGATGACCATCACCGTGGCGTTGGGCACGTTCACGCCCACCTCGATCACCGTGGTGGACACCAGCACGTCCGCCTCGCCGGTGCGGAAGCGCTCCAGTGCCGCGTCCTTGTCGGCGGCCTTCATCCGGCCGTGGACCAGCTCGATGCGCAGCTCCGGCAGCTTGTTCGTGCGCAGGTCCTCGTAGACCGCCTCCGCCGGCAGCGCCTCCACCGCCTCGGACTCCTCCACCAGCGGGCAGACGAAGTAGACCTGGCGGCCCTTGGCCACCTCCCGACGCAGGAAGTCATACATATCCTCCCGCCTGGCCTCCGGCACGATGCGGGTGGCCACGGGCGTGCGGCCCGGGGGCAGCTCGTTCACGATGGAGATGTCCAGATCGCCGTAGAGGATCAGCGACAGCGTGCGCGGGATGGGCGTGGCCGACATCACCAGCACGTTGGGCGCGTCGCCCTTTTCGCTGAGGGACGTGCGCTGGCGCACGCCGAAGCGGTGCTGCTCGTCGGTGACCACCAGCCCGAGCCTGTGATACTCCACGCCCTCGGTGATCAGCGCGTGGGTGCCGATGGCCACGTCCCACTCGCCGCTTGCGATGGCCTCGTGGGCCAGGCGGTGCTGCTTTGGGGTCAGGCTGCCCACCAGCAGCCCCACCTTCATGCCCAGGGGCTCCAATATCCTCTGCGCGGCCTCATAGTGCTGGCGGGCCAGCACTTCGGTGGGGGCCATCAGCGCCGACTGCCAGCCCCCGGCATGCGCCAGGGCGATGGCGGCGAAGGCGATGGCGGTCTTTCCGCTGCCCACGTCGCCCTGCACCATGCGGGCCATGGCCTTCCTGGAGCGCAGGTCGGCGGCCACCTCCATAAGCACCCGCCGCTGGGCGTTCGTGGGCTCAAAGGGCAGGCGGCTCCAAAACGCCTCCAGTTCGGCGTCGTCAAAGTCGATGCGCACGCCCTCGCGCCCCGTGCTGCGGAACAGGCGCAGCGCGATCTGGTAGAGCAGCAGCTCCTCGAAGGCGATGCGCCGGCGGGCGGCCTCCAGCGCCTCGCGGTTCAGCGGAAAGTGGGCGTTGCGCATGGCGAAATTGCGTTCGCACAGCCCGTAGCGGCGGCGCAGCGACTCCGGCAGCTCGTCCGGCCACTGGCCCTCGCAGATCTTCAGCGCCGCCTCCACGCTGCTCTTCAGGGCCTTGGGCGGGATGCCGGCGATGTTGCGGTAGACGGGGATCAGGCCCTCGGCGGATTCGATGGCGGGGCTGACGAGGGTGACGTAGCCCTGCTTGTGCTCGGCCTTGCCGTAGAGCAGCAGCTCCCGCCCGGGCGCCATCTGTTTTTTCAGCCAGGGCTGGTTGTACCACAGCACGGGCAGGGTCTCGGTGCCGTCGGTAACGTACAGCTTCGTGATCAGCAGCCGCCGGGCGCGGCGCTCGTGCACCTCCCCCGCCACCTTCACCCGCACCGCCGCCGTGTCCCCGGGCTTCAGCTCGCACAGGGGCACGGTCCGGGTCAGGTCGCGGTACTCCCGGGGCAGGAACATCACCAGCTCCCGCACGGTATGGATGCCTGCCGCCTCGAATGCCTTGAGCCGCGCCGGGCCAATGCCCTTGATCTTGGAAAGGGAAATGTCCATGGCGTTCAAAGTTCCTTCTTCATATATCTGGGCTCATATTCCGCATAGCCGTGCTTCGGGTAAAAGGCCCAGGATTCAAACCACTGTACACGGGGTTCGCCCAGGTGGACGCGGGAGACGCGGACGCCCGCCGCGCGCATGGCGCTTTCGCAGGCCAGCAGCAGCGCGGAGCCGATGCCCCGGCGCTTGAGCGCCGGCTTCACGAACAGCCGGTGCAGGAAGGCCTCGTCGGCGCCGGAGATGCGGCTGTAGCCGCCGCAGCCGACCACCCGGTCGCGCTCATCCAGCGCCAGGAAGAAGCCGTCGCCCCGGTCCAGGTAATTCGCCCGCACGTCCAGCAGGTCCTCGTTCAGCCGGGGCGCCCGACCCAGGGCGTCCTTGGCCGACAGCACCACGAAGATCATGTCGTCGCGGTATTTTTCGTCATAGGGGATGATGCGAATGGATGCGTCCATATATACCTCCGGAGAATGGGATTCCCCCTCTCCGCCCCTGCGGGGCACCTCTCCCCCTCACGGGGGCGAGGCAAGGGAGAAACGCGGCAGCCACTATTCCTGCTCCCTACTCCCTGATCCCTGACCCTCAATCCGCCGGATACACGATGCCGTGCTCCTTCCGGGCGGATTCGATGATGTCGGATACCCGGCTCATGTCGTCCCAGTCGTATTCCGGGCACTGCTTCAGGCCCTTGCGCAGGCACTCCTGCACGGTGCGGATCTCGTACTGGAAGCCGGTGGCCGGATAGGGCTCCTCGAAGCGCTCGCTTTCGCCGTCGTAGGTCTTCAGCGTGGCGGTGGTGGGATCCCAGAACTCGGGGCCGATGAGGATGGAGCCCTTCTCCCCCACGATCTGGGTCTCCCAGCCGGAGTCCTGGTTGAACGCGCCGCCCACCATGGCCATCTGGCCCTCGCCGTAATCCAGCAGCATGCGGAAGGATTGGTCCACCTCGCCGTTGGAATCCATGGCGGAGAGGATGCGCACGGGCACCCGCGGGAAGGCCATGTCCGCCATGGCGACGGAATAGATGCCCACGTCCCTCAGCGCGCCGCCGGCGTGCTCCAGGCCCGCCTTCCACCACTGCCAGTTGTCCGGGTCGGCGTGCATCTCGAAGAAGGAGCGCACAGTGAGGGGCCTTCCGATGCGGCCCTCGCGCAACCACTGGCGGGCCTTTTTGACCGCCGGGAAGCAACGCGTCCACATGCCCTCCATCAGGAAGAGGCCCTTCTCCTTCGCCAGCGCCGTCACCTCGTCCAGCTGCCGCCGGTTGTCCACCATGGGCTTTTCGCTGAGCACGTTCACCCCGGCGTTCAGCGCGGCCACGATGGCGCCGTAGTGGCAGTCGTTGGGCGTGCCGATGTAGAGCGCGTCCGGCTTCACCTCGGAAAGCATCTGCTGCAGGTCGGTGTAGACCGCGCCCGCGTCATACTTTTTCGCGAACTCCCGGCCCCGCTCAACGCTGCGGCTGACCACGGCGACCAGCTCGGCGTCGTACACCTCGTCCATGCCCTGGGCGAAGCGGTTGGCGATATAGCCCGTGCCCACGATGGCCCAGCGGATATTGCCCTCGTACATAGGATCTCCTCCTTATCCATATGCAGGGGCGCCGTCACGGCGCCCGCCCTTCTTCCTTCATGCGACGCGCAATTCTGCGCGGCAGCAAACGGGTCCGGGGCAATGCCCCGGAGGCGGGTGACGCAACGTCGCCCCTGCAAATACTCACATTGTTATTGCGCTTATTCCACCGCGATCAGGTAGTAATACAGCGGCTGCCCGCCGGCCTGCAGCTCCACGTCGCAATCGGTGTACTGCTCCGCCAGCCGGTCGCGCAGCGCCTGGGCGTCGGCCTCGGCGACGTCGGCGCCGTAGTAGATGGTGATCAGCGCGGAATCCTCGTTCACCATCTTCTCGGTCACGTCCACGCCCACCTGGGCCACGTCGCTGCCCAGCACGCTGAGCTTGTTGTCGATCATGCCCATGATATCGCCCTCGTGGATCTCCTGGCCGTCGTAATTGGTGTCGCGGACGGCGTAGGTGATGGAGGCGGTGTGCACGGCCTCGGCGGCCTCGGTCATGGCGGCCTCGTTCTCCTCGGCGGAGACGGTGGGATCGAAGGCCAGCGCCGCGCTGATGCCCATGGGCACCGACTTGGTGGGCAGCACGATCACCCGGCGGTCGGTCAGGCGGGTGGCCTGCTGGGCCGCGAGGATGATGTTGGTGTTGTTGGGCAGTATGATGACCGTGCGGGCGTTGGTGTCGTCGCAGGCCTTGGCCAGGTCCTGGATGGAGGGGTTCATGGTCTGCCCGCCGTCCACGATCTGATCCACGTTCAGGTTGCGGAAGATCTCCGTCAATCCCTCGCCCAGGGCCACGGCCACGATGCCGTAGTCCTTCTGCTCGGCGGCCTTCTTCGCGGCCTCCTCGGCCTGCTTGGCCTCGCGCTCGCGGCGCTCCTCCATCATGTTGTCGATCTTGATGGAGTCCAGCTCGCCCAGCTCCAGCGCGTACTGCAGCGCCTTGCCCGGCTCGTTGGTGTGCACGTGCACCTTCACCACGTTCATGTCGGAAATGACCAGCACGCAGTCGCCCATGCGCTCCAGCCGCTTGCGCAGCCGCACCACGTCCGCGTTGGTCATGTCCTCGCGGGGATGGCTGACGATGAATTCGGTGCAGTAGCCGAACTTGATCTCGCCGATGGCGTCGTGGTCGTCCACGAACTCGCCCGGCATGGCCACGGCGTCCGGCTTTTCCTCGGTCATGGCGTCCACCGGCTCGCCGGTCAGCGAGGCGTACATGCCCCGCAGGATCACCATCAGGCCCATGCCGCCGCTGTCCACCACGCCGGCCTGCTTCAGCACCGGCAGCATGTCGGGCGTGCGCTTTAAGATCGCGTCGCCCACCGCCAGCACCAGCTTGAACAGCTCGACCACGTCGTGCTGCTTGTCCCGGGCCTCCTCGGCCTCCTCCGCGATGACGCGGATGACGGTGAGGATCGTGCCCTCCTTGGGCTTCATCACGGCCTTGTAGGCGGTGTTCGCGCCGGAGCGCAGCGCCGCCGCCAGCAGCGGGCCGTCGATGTCCTCGTGCCCCGCCAGGGCCTTGGAAAAGCCGCGCAGGATCTGGCTGAGTATGACGCCGGAGTTGCCCCGCGCGCCCTTCAGCGCGCCGCGCGCCGCGGCGCTGGACACGTCAGCGACGCTGGAATAGGGCTTGGCGTTGATTTCCTTGATCGCGGACGTGATGGTCTGGGACATGTTGGTGCCCGTATCGCCGTCCGGCACGGGGAACACGTTCAGCGCGTCCACGTTCTCGCGGTTGTTCACCAGCAGTGCCGCGCCGGAGGAGAACATCTCCTTGAGCAGCATGCCGTCTATTCTCTTGCTTGCCATATTATCCTCCAACCTTCACGGCGCGATCAGACGCGGATGTCCTCGACGCACACATTGACGCGGCCCACGGGCACGCCGGTGAGATGCTCCACCTTGTATTTCACGGTCTCGATGATGGCCGCGGCCACGGCGCTGATCGAGATGCCATATTCCACAATGATGAAAAGATCGATGTCCACCTTGTCGCCGGAGGAGCGCACCTTCACGCCGCGGCCCAGGTTTTCCCGGCCCATCATCTGCACCAGGCCGTCGGTGCCGCGCTTGGAGGCCATGCCCACAATGCCGTAGCAGTCCAGCGCCGCATAGCCCGCGACGCGCACGATCACGTCGTCGTTCACGGTGACGACGCCCAGTTCGGTATTGTACTTGCAATCCATGATTTATACCTCCCTTTTCATCGGGGCCCGCGCCTGAAAGCCGCATGGCCGCAGGCGCGTACACGAAGCAATTATAACTCTTCATCTAACAGTATACCTTTTTTCCGTCAAATATGCAAGCAAAACCCACGCCGCGCCCGTGGCAATAGAGCGATTTTTTACAAATTATCGGTAAAATTTGGTATTACCAGAACTTTTACACGCCCAGCCCTTGCGTTTTGGGGGAAGAAATGATATAATTTCACTGTTTTGATGTGGACATATCCTTGAAGGAGGTGTGATAGAGTATGGGAAAGTTTTGTGAAATCTGCGGCAAGGGCGTGACCTACGGCAACAACGTGAGCCATTCCAACCGCAAGACGCGCCGCACCTGGGCTCCGAACACGCAGAAGGTTCGCGTGCTGGTCAACGGCGTTCCGCAGCGCATGTCCGTGTGCACCCGCTGCCTGCGCAGCAAGAAGGTTGAGCGCGCCCTGTAATATCGGAAGCGCCGATCGACAAAGAATGAAAGCAAGGCCCGCGACGTCAGCGCCGCGGGCTTTTGTCATGCCGCCGCGTCACTTGGCGGCTTTCTTCTTCTGGAGGATCGCCAGCACCAGCGCGGCCACGGCCAGCGCGCCGTTGACGGCCACCACGGGCATGGTCAGGTTGCCGTTGAAGCCCTCGACAAAGAAGAGCGTCGCGAACGCCGTGGCGATCAGGTGGTAGATGGCGGCACCCAGGCCCACCTTCCCGTCGCCCCGGAACGACTGAATCGCCCAGATCGCCAGCAGGATGGCCGAAGCGGTCAGCGCCATCGCGACGACCATGTAGATGGGCTCCTGGCTGTTGAAGCCGCTGGTGGCCTCGCTCCAGATATACGGCATCGCGCCGACGGTGCTCCAGCCGCTGTTGAAATTGCCCCGAGCCTCACCCATCGGAACGAACATCATCGCCAGGCATACCAGCGCCACGATGCCGCAAATCAGGTTGATCCCGGAATGGTGCTTCTTGTTCTCGCTCATCGCTCCTCATTCCCTTCGATAATGTAGATTCATTATAGATTGAACAGGCGCTTCTGTCAAGCAACGAAGGCCTCCCACATGGGAAGGGCTTTGCACGGAGCGACAAATATGGTATAATTATCGTAACAACACATCAGGAGGCAACCATGCGCAAACTGACCGCCGTGGCCGGGGAATCGGACGCCGGGCGCAAGGTCAAGTACTTCGTCCGGGGCACGATGGGCGTGTCCTACGGGCAATTCACCGCGTTGAAGGCGGCGGGCGGCCTGCGGGTGAACGGCGAAATCGTCCACGCCAATTACGAGCTCAAGCCCGGGGACGAGGTGACGGTACTGCTGGCGGACGGCGCGGTCAAGGCGGTGGTGCCGGAGGACAAGCCGGTGAACATCGTGTACGAGGACGAGGACATCCTCATCCTGGACAAGCCCGCGCCGCTGGCCTGCCAGTGCTCCCCGAAGCAGCCCGGCGGGACGCTCGAGAACCGGCTGGCCTTTCGCAGCCCGGGCCTGCCCTTTCGCCCGCTGAACCGGCTGGACAAGGGCACCAGCGGGCTGATGGCCGCCGCGAAGAACGCCCACGCCGCCCAGCGGCTGCAGCGGCAGCTGCACACCGACCGGTTCCTGCGGGAGTACCTGGCCGTGGTGGAGGGGCGCTTCGAGGGCGAGGGCGTGATCGACGCCCCCATCGCCAAGGAGGCCGCCGCCACCGTGCGCCGGGTCGTGGATTATGAGCGGGGTGTTCCCGCCGTCACCCACTATCAGGCGGAGGTGTCCGGCGACCGATACAGCCTGGTGCGCCTGCGGCTGGAAACGGGCCGCACCCACCAGATCCGCGTGCACATGGCCCATCTGGGGCATCCCATCGCGGGGGACTTCCTCTACGGCAAGGAGAACCCGCGCCTGCCGGGGCGCTTCGCGCTGCACTCCACCCGCATCCGCCTCACCCACCCTGTCACCGGGGAGATCATCGAGCGAACATCGCCGCTGCCGGTGGAACTGGCGGCGCTGCTGGAGGATAAGCCTATGGAGCTTTGGGACGCTTAAGACGAAGACTTCAACCGCCTGGAGGGCGTGACGCTGGTTCGGGGTGAGCCTATCCCGGACGGCGTCTACCACCTGGTGTGCGACATCCTCGTGCGCCACGCGGACGGCGACTACCTGCTGATGCAGCGCGATCCCCGCAAGCACTACGGCGGCATGTGGGAGGCCAGCGCCGGCGGCGCGGTGCAGCGGGGTGAGACCGCCATGGAAGGCGCCTTCCGGGAGCTGCGGGTGGAGACGGGCATCGCCGCGGAGGCGTTGACTGAAATTGGCCAAGTCGTAAGCCCCGAGCGGCACGCCGTCTACGTCGCCTTCCTGTGCGTAACCCGCTGCGACAAGTCGGCCATCACCCTGCAGGAGGGCGAGACCGTCGACTTCCGGTGGATCAGCCGGGCGGCGCTTCTGGGCATGGACAGCGACGCGCTGCTTCCCAGGCGCAGGATCGATTTGATGGTGGAGAAAGGCCTGTGAAACCGACACCATGAAGGAAAGGAAGCCGCCATGATCCAACTGACCGACATCCACGAGAACAACTTCTTCGCCGCCCGGGCGCTCTCTGTCGCCCCGGAGCAGCGGGGCTTCCTGGACACCGCCGATGGCATCCTCGCCCGGGGCTATCTCTATCGCCGGGAGAATGCCCGCGTTTGGGCCGTCGAGGCCGATGGCGCGGTGGTTGGCCTGGCGCTGGTGAAGGACATGGACGAGGCGCCCGCTTGCTACGATTTGCAGCAGTTCATGATCGACGCCCGCTTCCAGCGGCGTGGCTTCGGCGGCGAAGCGCTACGGCTGATCCTCGCGCGCCTGCGGGCCGAAAGAAAGTATGGCTGCGTGGAGGTGTGCGTCAAGCGGGACGACCGGCCCGCGCTGCGCCTCTATGAAAAGGCAGGCTTTGCCGACACCGGCTACGTCGACCCGGACGCGCCGGACTGCCTGAACCTGATGTACGCATTCGACTGACAGGAGCCGCCCATGACTGAAGCCCTCGAACAATCCATTGCCCGCGTCATATCTGCCCTCGCCGCCGTGCGCGTGCCGGCCCAGCCGGAGGAATACGACATCCACGCCGCCGTGGCCGAAGCGCTGGCCGGGGCGGGGCTGGAGTACGCCCACGAATACAAATTGGGTCCCCGCCGCCGCATCGACTTTCGCGTAGGCCGCGTGGGCATCGAGGTGAAGAAGGGCCGCCCGGCCACGTCCCAGCTGACCGAGCAGCTTCGGCGCTATCTGGAGTCGGACGACCTGGACGCGGTGATCGTGGTCACCCAGCGGGCGACCGCCCTGCCCGGGACGATCTGCGGCAAGCCGGTGCTCCTGGTATCGCTGAACCGCCTGTGGGGCGTGGCGCTGCCATAGGCGTTGGATCGGCAGCCCCTCTTACCCCAAAGCCTTATCGTTAAGAAGGATTCTTCGACTTCGGCTTCGCCTTCGCTCAGAATGACATCAATAAGGATTCGTGTCATCCTGTGCGCAGCGCCAGCGCAGTCGAAGGATCTCTTTCTGTTCATATAACCGCATTGCCCCACCCCGCCAAAACGAAACAACCCACCCATGCCCATGGCAAAGGTGGGTTGTTGTGATTCCGTCAGATGAACTCCAGGATGCACATCTCGGCGGCATCGCCGCGACGGGGGCCCTTCTTGACGATGCGGGTGTACCCGCCGCCCTGGCCCTTTTCCTCGGCGCGCTTCTTGTACTTCGGCGCGATCTCGCGGAACAGCTTCTCGACGACCTGGTGCTTGACGTCCTTCTGGCGCTTCTTGAAATCTTCCTTGTCCTCGCCCTCGTTCTGGACGGCGGGGATGTCGTACAGATAGCGCATGACCTGACGACGGGCAGCCAGGCGCTCGGGGCTGTCGTTCTGCACGGTCAGCTCCTCAACCTGCTTCTTGTCGTTCATGTGCTTCTTGGTCACTTCGATGGTGTTATCACACTGACGCATGGCGATGGTCACGAGGTGCTCAGCCAGAGACTGAACTTCCTTGCCGCGCGCCAGAGTGGTTTCGATCCTGCCGTACCAGATCAGATTGGTCACCTGGTTGCGAAGCATCGCCATCCTCTGGTCGGTCGGCCGACCCAGCTTGCGATTGGCCATTTCTGGTTCCTCCCTTGATGCTTAAATCATTCAGTCCCGGTTATTCTTCGCTCGTCTTGAGGCTCAGGCCCAGAGCGATCAGCTTCTGTTCCACCTCTTCAAGCGACTTTTTGCCGAGGTTGCGCACCTTCATCATGTCCTCCTGATTGCGCTGCACCAGCTCGGCAACCGTGTTGATGCCGGCGCGCTTCAGGCAGTTGAACGCACGGACGGAGAGATCCAGCTCTTCGATGGTCATCTCCAGGACCTTGCTCTTGTCGTCGATCTCCGGTTCGTTGTAATCGACGCGGACGACGTTCACCGTCAGGTCGATGAACAGGCGCATGTTGTTCGTAAGGATCTGCGCCGCGGAGGCCAGCGCCTCCTTGGGCAGGATCGAGCCGTTGGTCCACACTTCGATGGTCAGCTTATCGTAGTCGGTAACCTGGCCCACGCGGGTGTCTTCAACGGAATAGCTCACCTTGCGGATGGGCGTAAAGATGGAATCCACCGGAATCACGCCGATGGGCATGCCGGCCACCTTGTTGCGTTCCATTGCGAGCTGCTTGTTCCGCTCTGCGGAAACATAGCCTCTTCCCTTCTCGAGGGTGATCTGGCACTGCAGGTGCGCGCCCTCGGAAAGCGTAGCGATGTGCAGTTCGGGGTTGACGATTTCCACTTCGTCGTCCGCCTTGATGTCGCCCGCGGTGATCTCGCAGGGACCATGCGCATCGATGGAGACAACCTTGGGGTTGTCCGTGAAGAGTTTCGCAGAGAGAAGCTTGATGTTAAGGATCAGTTCCGCAACATCTTCCTTCATGCCGGGAACGGTCGAAAACTCATGCTGAACGCCCTCGATGCGGACGCTCGTGGCGGCCACGCCGGGCAGCGAGTTCAGCAGCACGCGGCGCAGAGAATTGCCCAGGGTCTGGCCGAAGCCGCGCTCCAGGGGATTCACGACAAACTTTCCGTAACGGTTGTTCTCGCCGACTTCTACACGCTCAATTTTGGGTTTTTCGATTTGATCGATCACTCAGCGTTTCCTCCTCTCCTGTCGCTTCGCCTTGCCGGTCGAAGCGGTGCTGGCCCTTGGCTGCTGCGAATCGGTCGCGCACCAGGGCATTGCCTTCTGTCAAGAGGGTAGGTTTCTGAAACGAGGTGAATCGAGTGGCGAGCAGATCTTTCGCTGTTTCAAGGCATCGTCCCGAAGGCTTACTGGAGGTAAGTCGAGGGGCGATAACACGGAAACTGCGGAAGAGATGCCGTCAATGGCTTCACCGACTTCAGAAACATGCCCAAGCAATTAGCGGGAGTACAGCTCGACGATCAGGTTCTCGGAAACCTCATAGTCAATGTCTTCGCGGCTCGGCATCGCGGTGATCTTGCCCTCGAAGGAATCCGCGGCCTTCTCGATCCACTGGGGCACGGTCTTCTTGCCGTACTCCTCCAGCAGGCCCTTGAACTTCACGGAAGCCTGGCTCTTCTGGCACACGGCGATGACGTCGCCGGGCTTGACCATGGCGGAGGGGATGTTGCAGCGCTTGCCGTTCACGGTGAAGTGGCCGTGGTTCACCAGCTGGCGCGCCTCGCGGCGGGTGGCGGCGAAGCCCATGCGGAACACCACGTTGTCCAGGCGGCGCTCCAGGTACTGGAGCATGATCTCGCCGGTGATGCCGCGCTTGCGCTCGGCCATCTCATAGTAATGATAGAACTGCTTTTCCAGAACGCCATAGATGAACTTGACCTTCTGCTTTTCCATCAACTGCTTGCCATATTCAGACTGCTTGCGACGCATCTGGGGCTTGGGATTGCGATTGGTCTCCTTGGAGTAACCAAGCACCGCAGGAGACAGACCCAGCGCCTTGCATCTTTTCAGAACGGGCTGTGTATTCTTAGCCATGTCCGGTTTCTCCTCTCAATTATACTCTTCTGCGCTTGGGCGGGCGGCATCCGTTGTGGGGGATGGGCGTCACGTCCTTGATCATGTTCACTTCCAGACCGGCGGCCTGCAGCGAACGGATAGCGGCTTCACGCCCGGAGCCGGGGCCCTTGACATAGACCTCGACGGTCTTCAGGCCATACTCCATGGCGGCCTTCGCGGCGGTCTCAGCGGCACTCTGCGCGGCGAAGGGCGTGGACTTCTTGCTGCCGCGGAAACCCAGTCCGCCAGCGGAGGCCCAGCTCAGCGCGTTGCCGGCGGTGTCCGTGATCGTCACGATGGTATTGTTGAAAGAAGAGCGAATATGGGCCGCGCCGCGCTCCACGAGCTTCTTCTCGCGGCGCTTGCGGGTAACCCTTTTCAGCTTCGGCTTTGCCATAGCGTTTATTCCTCCCTAAGTTATTAAGCGATGAGATTCTTACTTCTTCTTCTTACCGGCAGCCTGCTTCTTCGGGCCCTTGCGGGTACGGGCATTCTGCTTGGTATTCTGACCGCGAACGGGCAGACCGCGACGATGGCGCAGGCCGCGATAGCAGCCGATCTCCATCAGGCGCTTGATGTTCATGGAAACTTCGCGGCGCAGGTCGCCCTCAACCTTGACGTTGTGGTCGATGTAGTCGCGCAGCTTACCGATATCCTCTTCGGTCAGGTCCTTCACCCGGGTGTCCGGGTTCACGCCCGTGGCCTCGATGATATCGTCCGCGATGTTACGGCCAATGCCGTAGATGTACGTCAGGGCGATCTCGATTCGCTTCTCCCTGGGAAGGTCGACACCAGCAATTCGTGCCATGTGTTGTTTGCACCTCCAACATGCTTCTATGCTTTGTGTTGAAAACCGGCGATATTGCCCGTACATAGTTTGGGCAGCATCAGTCCCGCCTCGCGGCGGCACCGGAAGCCAAGCGGCCCCCGCCTGCGTCCCGGCGTCTGGCGTAACGCCCGGACTGAATATGTGAAAGAATCCCGGAAAACGCGCGGGTAAGGCGCGTCAGCCGCTCCGAAATTCTCACAGACTAAATGATTATACCACGTTTTCCCTTTCACTTCTTACATGATTTGAGCACAGTATGTTAAATTTCACGCATTTGCACGTTATATTTTGATGCAGGCCCCTGAATTGCATCATTTCCTGCAGGCTCATGCCCTGATGTGGATGTATCCGGTGCGTTTGATCTTTCGCGCTCATATTTGTGGCTTTCAGGTTTGTCTTTGAGCCGAAATGCCGGTATTGACACCTTCAGGAAATTAATGTATAATTATCGCAGTCTTAATGGAGGAGGGTGTCCCATGAGATACAACTACAGCAGCTCTGCCTATGGTCTGATGGCTGGTATGACCACCGGCTACGTCGTCGTCATGCTCGCGTTCGCAGTCTTCGCCATCGTCTGCATGTGGCGCATCTTTGAGAAAGCCGGAGAGGCCGGCTGGAAGAGCCTGATCCCAATCTACAACGCCTATGTGTACTACGGAATCTGTTGGGAAACCAAGTACTTCATCTACACCTTTCTCGCCGTTATCGCCGTGGCAGTCATCAGCGGCGCCGGCTTAGGCGCCAATTCCAACGCCCTGGCCGGAATAGGCGGCTTCCTAATCATCATCGTCTATCTTGCCATCGCCGTCCTCGGCATCATCGCCATGGTCAAGCTGGCCAAGCGCTTCGGCAAGAGCGGTGGCTTTGCCGTGGGCCTGATCCTGCTTTCCCCCATCTTCCTGGGCATCCTGGCCTTTGGCGACGCCGACTATGACCGCAGCCGCGCATAGCGCGCCATCCTCATACGATTTCCAGCGAAGGCTTCCCCTGATGAGGCATTGAGCGCCCGGAAAAATGTCCAGTGGACATTTTTCTGCAAGATGGGGCCGGTAAGGCCCGCGGTAGGTGGATTTCGGTGAAACTACTTGCAATTTTGCCGAAAGACGGATGAGGTTCTTTTCGCTGATCGTGCACTGTTTCAAACAACAGGCGGAGGAGCTTCGCTCCCCCGCCTGTTTGGCATCATCAGCCCTGCTTCTGCTTGTGCTTGGGATTCTCGCAGATGACCATGACGCGGCCCTTGCGCTTGATGATCTTGCACTTCTCGCAGATGGGCTTAACGGAAGGTCTCACTTTCATGATGACAGTACCTCCTATCTTCATCGGATCGCGCCAGCCGTACAGCCGTGCGGCTGAAACGATCTGACAGGAAACTGGGTTTCGATCAGTTCTTGGAGCGCCAGGTGATCCGGCCTCTGGTCAGATCATAGGGCGACAGCTCGATCGTCACCTTGTCGCCGGGATAGATGCGGATGTAGTTCATGCGCATCTTGCCGGAAACGTGCGCCAGGATTTTGTGCCCGTTGGGCAGCTGTACTTCGAACATGGCGTTGGGGAAGGACTCCGTGACAACGCCTTCAACTTCGATAACATCAGACTTGGACAAGCTATTCCTCCTCCTCGCTCAACCAGTCGCGCAATTCATGATCTTCAATCGCCTGGCCCGAGGCCAGTCGCTCGGCCACCGCCGCCACCACTCTGCCCGTGGGCTTCAGGTGCTTGCGGCGCTTTTTCTTTTGGCGATCCATCTTCCTCAGGCCGCCGTTGGCGACCATCACGAAGTCGTCGTCCACTTCCCCTACGACCACGAACGCGCGGCCCTGGTCGCGGCCTGCCTTTGAAATGACGATGCTGCCAAGCTCCACCGGCAACTTATTCATTTCAGTACCTCCGACACCTTCATGCCGGGGTAGGACAGGATCTCCGGTTCCCCGTCGGTGATCAGCAGCGTGTGCTCGTAATGGGAGCAGGGGCTGCCGTCCCGGGTGATGATGGTCCAGCCGTCGTCCTCCTGCCACACCTTCCAGGTGCCCATGGAGATCATCGGCTCGATGGTGATGGTCATGCCCGGCTGCAGCACCACGCCCCTGTGGGGCCGGCCGAAGTTGGGCACGTTGGGATCCTCGTGCATCTCGGTGCCGATGCCGTGGCCGCAAAGGTCGCGAATGACGCCGTAGCCGTGGGATTCCGCGAAGGTCTGCACGGCGTAGCCGATGTCGCCCAAATGGTTGCCGGCCACCGCCTGCTGCGCCCCCAGCCAGAAGCACCTTTCGGTGACATCCACCAGCTGTTGGTTCTTTTCATTGCCGCCGCCCACCACCACGGAAAACGCGCTGTCGGACTGCCAGCCGTCGAGTATGCAGGTGCAATCGACGCTCAGCAGCTGCCCCCGGCGCAGCTTTTCCTTGTTGGGGAAGCCGTGGACCACCTGATCATCCACAGAAGCACAGATCGAATACGGAAAGCCCTGGTATCCCTTCGAGGACGGGATCGCGCCGCGCTCCCGGATCAGCCTTTCGGTCAGCTGGTCCAGATAGTGGGTGGTCACGCCGGGCTCGATGGCTTCGCGCACCAGCCCGAGCACCTCGTGCAGAAGCGCCCCGGCCTTGCGCATCTTCTCTATCTGTGATTCATTCTTGATTGTGATCATGTGTCACTCCAGCGTTGCGAGGATGGCCTTGAACACATCCTCCAGTTGACTGTCTCCGTTCACCTGACGCAGCTTGCCCAGGCCCTTGTAGTACCCGATCAGCGGCTCGGTGGAGGCGTGATAGGCCTTCAGGCGGGTCGAGATCGTGTCGGGGTGGTCGTCGCTGCGCTGATAGAGCTCGCCGCCGCAGATGGGGCAGGTGTGCTCATCGGTGAGCTTGGAGACGTGGAATGTGCCGTGGCACTTTCCACAGATCCGACGCCCGGTGAGGCGGCTCATGAGCCGCTCATCGGGAACGTCGATATCCACCACGGCGTCAGGCGCGCTGATCTCGTCCAGCGCAATGGCCTGGTCCACCGTGCGGGGAAAACCATCCAGCAGGTAGCCGTTCCTGGCGTCGTCCATGCTCAGGCGCTCTTTCACCATCGCGATGGTCACGCTGTCGGGAACCAGCTCGCCCGCGTCCAGATACTTCTTGGCTTCGATACCCGTGGGGGTTTGGTTCTGAATGGCGGAGCGGAACATGTCGCCCGTGGAGATGTGCGGCACGCCCAGGTGCGCGCTCACTCCTGCCGCCTGTGTGCCCTTGCCGGCTCCGGGAGGGCCCAAAAAGATCAGCTTCATATGGTTTCCTCCAGGGATCAGTTCAGAAATCCCTTGTAGTGGCGCATCAGCATCTGGCTCTCCAGCTCGCGCATGGTCTCCATGGCGACGGAAACCGCGATCAGCAGGGAGCTCGCCGCGAAGGGCAGGCTGACGCCGGCGATCGAGTAGATGATCATCGGGATCACGGCCAGGACCGCCAGATAGATCGCGCCGAACATGGTGATCCGGCGGGTGATCTTCTTGATGTAGTCGCTGGTGGGCTTGCCCTGGCGAATGCCGGGGATCATGCCGCCGTTGCTCTGGATGTTCTTGGCAATCTCAACGGGATTGAAGGAAATCTCAGAGTAGAAGAAGGTGAAGCCGAAGATCATCAGCGCGAAGATGATCTGGTACAGCGCGTGGGTGGAGCTGACGTGGCTCGTCCACCACTGGTTCGCGCCGGAGTTCGGGAAGAACGCCAGGATGGTGGCCGGGAACTGCATGATCGCGTTGGCGAAGATCAGCGGCAGCACGCCGGAGGCGTTCAGCTTCAGCGGGATGTGGGTACTCTGGCCGCCGTACATCCTGCGGCCCACCATGCGCTTGGCATACTGGATGCGGATGCGGCGCTCGGCCAGGTCCACCAGCACGATGCCCACCACGAGGATGATGAACACGATCAGGGAGGCGATGACAGCGGGAATGTGAACCGCTTCAGGATGGCTGAAGATGTTCACCACGTTGGTGCCCACGCTGCGGGCCAGGTTGGAGATGATGCCGGCGAAGATCAGCAGGGAAATGCCGTTGCCGATGCCGTTCTCCGTGATGCGCTCGCCCATCCACATGGCGATCGCGGTGCCGGCCGCCAGGCAGAAGCCGATGGTCAGCAGGCCCAGGAAGCCGTTGGTGGCGTTGGCATGGAGGCCGATGGTCAGCGCGATGGCCTGCACGAAGCCCAGGCCCACCGTGACATAACGGGTGATCTGCGCGATCTTCTTGCGGCCTTCCTCGCCTTCCTTCTGCAGCTCCTCCAGCTTCGGGATCGCCACGCACAGCAGCTGCATGATGATGCTCGCGTTGATGTACGGGGTGATGCCCATGGCCATGATGGTGTAGTTGGAAAGATCCGAGCCGGTCATCGAGTTGATGAAGCCCAGCAGGCTGTAGCGCTCCAGGGCGCTGGCGATCAGGCTGGTGTTGACGCCGGGAGTCGGCACGTAGCACAGCAGCCGATAGATCAGCAGCATGCCCAGGGTGTACAGGATCTTCTTGCGCAGGTCCTGGATCTTCCAGGCGTTCTTCAATGTCTCAAGCATATCAGAACACCTCGACTTTCCCGCCTGCTGCCTCGATCTTTTCCTTGGCCGTGGCGGTGAACTTGGTCGCCTTCACGGTCAGCTTTTTGGTGATTTCGCCGTTGCCGAGGATCTTCACGCCGTCCTGAACGTTCTTCAGGATGCCGCTCTCGATCAGCTCGACGGGGGTCACGACCTCGCCGTCCTCAAAGATGTTGAGGCGCTCGACGTTCACGGTCGCGTATTCCACGCGCCACTTGTTGGTGAAGCCACGCTTCGGCAGGCGCATGGTCAGGGGCATCTGGCCGCCCTCGAAGCCGGGCCGCTTGCCGCCGCCGGAGCGGGCCTTGGCGCCCTTGTGACCTTTACCGGAGGTCTTGCCCAGACCGGAACCCGTGCCGCGCCCAAGGCGCTTCGGGGCCGTGGTAGCGCCCACGGCGGGTTTGAGATCATGAAGTTTCATGGTGTTCTGACCTCCTTATTCTGCAACTTCTTCGACCTTGACCATGTGCTTCACCTTGAAGATCATGCCGCGGATGGCGGGCGTGTCTTCCTTCACGACCGTGTGGCCGATGCGGTGCAGGCCCAGCGCCTTGATGGTGGCGATCTGGTCCTTCAGGCAAGCGATGGTGGACTTGGTCTGCGTAATCTTAAGCTTCATATCGTTGTACCCCCTTAACCGAGCAGCTCTTCGACGGACTTGCCGCGCATAGCCGCAACCTGTTCGGCACTGCGAAGCTGCTTCAGCCCCGCCAGGGTGGCGCGAACCATGTTGATCTTGTTGTTGGAGCCGATGCTCTTGGTCACGATGTCCTTGATGCCAGCGGCTTCCAGGACGGCGCGCACGGGGCCGCCGGCGATAACGCCGGTACCTTCCGGAGCGGGGAGCATCTTCACCTTGCCGGTGCCGAACACGCCCACCACCTCGTGGGGAATGGTCGTGCCGTTCAGCGGGACGGTGATCATGGACTTCTTGGCGTCCTCAAGGCCCTTGCGGATGGCCTCGGGGATTTCAACCGCCTTGCCCATGCCGCAGCCGACGGTGCCGGGGTTCTCGGTATCGCCGACCACCATCAGAGCGGAGAACCGCATGTTGCGGCCGCCCTTGACGGTCTTGGAAACGCGGTTGACGGCAACCAGCTTTTCCAGATATCTGTTGTCTTCTTCTCTACGCTGCATTGCTTACACCCTCCTATTAGAAGTCCAGGCCGCCCTCGCGGGCGCCGGCTGCGAGCTCGGCCACGCGGCCGGTGTAGATGTAGCCACCGCGATCAAAGACGACTTCCTTGATGCCGGCCTTGATGGCGCGCTCGGCCACGATCTTGCCGACGATCTTGGCTTCGCCCTTCTTGTCGCACTCAGCCAGCTGCGCGGCGATTTCCTTCTCCACGGTGCTGGCGGCGGCCAGCGTGTTGCCGGCTACGTCGTCAATGACCTGAGCGTAGATGTGCTTGTTGCTGCGGAATACGCAAAGCCGCGGACGTTCGGGCGTCCCGCTGATCTTTTTGCGTACGCGCTCATGACGGATCTTGCGAACCTCGTTGCGATCACGCTTATTAAACATTTGCGGTACCCTCCCTCATTACTTCTTACCGGCTTTGCCTTCCTTGTGGCGGACATACTCGCCCTCATAGCGGATGCCCTTGCCGTGATACGGCTCCGGCTTGCGGATGGCGCGGATGTCAGCGGCGATAGCGCCGACCTGCTGCTTGTCGATGCCCTTCACGGAGAAGTTCACGTTGCTCTTGTCAACGTCGAACTCGATGCCCGCGGGAGCGTCAACGATCACGGGATGAGAATAGCCAACGGAAATGGTCAGCTGGTTCTTGTTCCACTCAGCGATCCTCCAGCCGACGCCTTCGATGTGCAGCTTCTTCTCGAATCCCTGGGTGACGCCAACGACCATGTTGTTGATCAGGGACCGGTACAAACCATGCATCGAGCGGTGGGGCTTGCTGTCGGACGGACGGGACACGAGCACTTCGGCGCCGACCTGTTCGACCTTGATATCCTTGTTTACCTTCTGACTCAGTTCACCCTTGGGGCCCTTGACGGTCACGGTGTTGTCGTCCGCGATGGTCACGGTCACGCCGGCGGGAACCTGAATCGGAAGTCTACCGATTCGACTCATTCTAGTGCACCTCCACTTTACTTACCAGATATAGGCCAGAACTTCGCCGCCGACACCCGCGTTGCGGGCTTCCTTGTCGGTCATCACGCCCTTGGACGTGGAAACGATGGCGATACCCAGGCCGCCCAGGACCTTCGGGATCTCGTCGTTCCTGGCGTAGACGCGCAGTCCAGGCTTGGAAATGCGCTTCAGACCCTTGATGACGGACTCCTTGCCCTGAACATACTTCAGGGTGACCTTGATCTGGCCCTGGACGCCGTCGTCGATATAGTCAACAGACTTGATGTAGCCTTCGTCCAGCAGGATCTTCGCGATCGCCTTCTTCATGTTGGAAGCGGGCATCGTCACGCTGTCGTGTCTGGCAATCAGGCCATTGCGGATTCTGGTGAGCATATCCGCGATGGGATCATTAATAACAGCCATTTTGTTACCTCCTAATTACTGCCGGATTACCAGCTGGCCTTGCGAACGCCCGGGATCTGGCCCGCGTAGGCCAGTTCACGGAAGCAGATGCGGCACACACCGTACTTGCGAAGCACGGAATGGGGACGGCCGCAGATGCGGCAGCGGGTATAAGCGCGGGTCGAGAACTTCGCGGGCCGCGCCTGCTTGACCTTCATGCTTGTCTTAGCCACGTTGAATTTCCTCCTTCAATCAGGCCTGGAACGGCATGCCCAGAAGGCGGAGCAGTTCCTTGGCTTCCTCGTCGGTCTTGGCGGTGGTGACGAAGATCATCTCCATGCCGCGGATCTTTTCGACCTTGTCGTACTCGATCTCGGGGAAAATCAGCTGTTCACGCACGCCCAGGCTGTAGTTGCCGCGGCCGTCGAAGGCCTTGGCGGAAACGCCGCGGAAGTCGCGCACGCGGGGCAGCACGATGCTGACCAGCTTGTCGGCAAACTCATACATGCGGTCGCCGCGCAGGGTAACCTTGGCGCCAACGTTCATGCCGGCACGCAGCTTGAAGTTCGCGATGGACTTCTTGGCCTTGGTCACCAGGGGCTTCTGGCCGGCGATGGTCGTCAGCTCCTCGACAGCCAGGTCCAGCGCCTTCGCGTTGTCCTTGCAGTCGCCCAGGCCCATGTTGATAACGATCTTCTCCAGGCGCGGAATTTCCATCACGTTCTTGTACTCGAAGCGCTGCTGCAGCGCCGGAGCCACTTCCGCGCGGTACTTATCCTTTAATCTGGCCATTGTGCCAATCCTCCTTATCAGTTGTCAAACACCGCTTTGCACTGCTTGCACACGCGGCGCTTGCGGCGGGACTGCTTGCCCTCGCCTTCGATAAACACATGGCCGATGCGGGTGGGCTTGCCGCACTTGGGGCAAATCACCATCACGTTGGAGGCGCTGATGGGCGCTTCCTTCTCGATAATGCCGCCGGGCATGCCCTGTCCACGGGGCTTCTGGTGCTTCTTCACCATGTTCATGCCTTCGACGATGATGCGGCCCGTCTCCGGAAAGACCTTCTGAACCTTGCCAGTGTTGTCCTTCTTGTTCTTGTCGGTGCCCGCGATAACCTTGACGGTATCGCCGACCTTTACCTTGAGCTTAACTGCCATGGTTGCACCTCCATTAAAGCACTTCGGGCGCCAGCGAAACGATCTTCATATAATCCTTTTCGCGGAGCTCGCGAGCCACGGGCCCAAAGATGCGGGTGCCCCTGGGCTGCTTCTGTTCGTTGATGATGACGGCGGCATTGTCGTCGAAGCGGATGTAGGTGCCGTCCGGACGACGATACTGCTTGCGGGTGCGGACGATAACGGCCTTCACGACCTCGCCCTTCTTCACGGTGCCGCCGGGAGTGGCGGACTTCACGGAAGCGACGATCACGTCGCCCACGCTGCCGGTGCGGCGGAAAGAGCCGCCCAGCACGCGGAAGCACATGATTTCCTTAGCGCCGCTGTTATCGGCTACCTTCAAACGAGTTTGAGGCTGAATCATATTTTTCTTCCTCCTTGCTTACTTTCAAGCGGCTTACTTCGCCTTTTCGATGATCTCGACCAGACGCCAGTGCTTCTCCTTGGACAGCGGGCGGGTCTCCATGATCTTCACGGTGTCGCCGATGCCGCACTGGTTCTCTTCGTCGTGGGCCTTGATCTTGCTGGTACGGTTCATGATCTTGCCGTACAGCGGATGCTTGACGCGGGTGCGAATCGCGACGACGATGGTCTTATCCATCTTGTCGGAAACAACCACGCCGATACGAGTCTTGCGCATGCCTCTTACTTCAGCCATTTTCAGTTGCCTCCTTTCGCGTTACGCCTTCTCTGCCAGCTGACGCTGACGGATGACGGTCTTGACCCGCGCGATGCTCTTCTTGCAGTCGCGGATGGCCGCGGTGTTCTGCAGCTGGCCGGTCGCCAGCTGGAAGCGCAGGTTGAACAGCTCGCTCTTCTTGTCCTTCAGATCGATGTCGAGCTCGGCCATGGTCTTGGCCTGCAGGGCCTTCAGTTCGTCCTTGGTCTTCACTGCTCTTCACCACCCATCTCAGTATTGGCCTCTTCCTTAACCGCCTCGCGCTTGATGAACTTGGTGGTGATCGGAAGCTTGTGGGCCGCCAGGCGCAGGGCCTCGCGAGCCAGCTCCTCGGGGATGCCGCCCATCTCGAACAGCACGCGGCCGGGCTTGATGACGCTCACCCAGTACTCCGGAGCGCCCTTACCGGAACCCATTCGGGTCTCGGCCGGCTTGGCAGTAATGGGCTTGTCGGGGAAAATCTTGATCCAGACCTGGCCGCCGCGCTTGGTGCGACGGGTCATGGCCTGACGGGCAGCCTCAATCTGGTTGGAGGTCACCCAGCCGGGCTGGGTCGCCACGAGACCGTAGTCGCCGTAGGCGAGGAAATTGCCGCGCTGGGCCTTGCCCTTCATGCGACCGCGCTGCTGCTTGCGGTGCTTGACTCTCTTCGGCATCAGCATAGCTTAATTGCCTCCTTCCTTACGCTCAGTGCGCTCGCCGCGCTCCCGGCGCTCACCGCGCGGGCCGCGATCGTTCCTGTCGTTCCTTCTGCGGTCACCGCGGCCGGCGAAGGGGCTCTTGATGTCGGTATAACCGGCGAGAACCTTCTTGCCATTCTGCGGCAGGACCTGGCCCTTGTAGATCCACACCTTGACGCCGATGCGGCCGTAGGTCGTCCTGGCCTCGCAGAAGCCATAGTCGATGTTGGCGCGCAGGGTCTGCAGCGGGATGGAGCCCTCGTGATAGCCTTCGGAGCGGGCGATATCGGCGCCGCCCAGACGGCCGGAAACGGTGGTCTTGATGCCCTTCGCGCCGGCCTTCATGGAACGGGCGATGGACTGCTTCATCGCGCGGCGGAAGGAGATGCGCTTCTCCAGCTGCTGGGCGATGTTCTCGGCCACGAGCTGAGCGTCGCAGTCGGGGTTCTTGATCTCCATGATGTCCAGGGCCACCTGGCGGCCGGTGTAGTCCTCCAGCTCCTTCTTCAGAGCCTCGACACCGGCGCCGCCCTTGCCGATCACGATGCCGGGCTTGGCGGTGTACACGGACACATGCAGCTTGGTGCCGGCGCGCTGGATGTCAATACGGGAAATGCCGGCGGTGTTCAGCTTGTCCTTCAACAGCTTGCGAAGGTTGTAGTCTTCGATCAGGTTGTTGGAAAAATCTTTCTTCCCAGCGTACCATTTGGTGCTCCAGTCCAGGATGACACCAACGCGGGCGCCGTGGGGATTAACTTTCTGTCCCATTTTATATCCTCCCTCACTTCTGGTCGAGCACGATCGTAATGTGGCTGGTGTGCTTCTTGATCATATCGGCACGACCGTGGGAACGCGCCCAGTAACGCTTCAGGGTCGGGCCCTGGTTGGCGTAGGCTTCCGCCACATACAGGCTGGAGCGATCCAGCTCCTTGTACTCGGCGTTGGCGATGGCGCTGTTCAGCAGCTTTTCAACCACCGGGGAAGCGCTCTTGGGCGTATACATGAGGATTGCCAGAGCGTCGTCAACCTGCTTGCCGCGGATCAGATCCACAACGATCTTCACCTTGCGGGGAGCAACGCGGACGTACTTGGCAGTCGCGCGCGGGCGCTTGTCGGCATTGGCCTGACGCGCCGCGGCCTTCTCTTTAACACGAGTTGCCATAACTTTTATCTCCTTCCGTTACTTGCGAGACGACGCTTTTTCACCGGCGTGGCCCCTGAAGGTACGGGTGGGGGCGAACTCGCCGAACTTGTGTCCGACCATATCCTCGGTGACATATACCGGAACATGCTTGCGGCCGTCATGGACGGCAACCGTGTGCCCGATGAAATCCGGGAAGATCGTGGAGGAGCGGGACCAGGTCTTCAGAACCTTCTTGTCGCCGCTGGCGTTCATTTCCTGCACGCGCTTGAGCAGCGCGGACTGAATGAAAGGACCCTTTTTAACAGATCTGCTCATTTGGTTTGCCTCCTTTCAGGCCTTACTTGTTCTTCTTGGGACGGCTGATGATCAGCTTGTCCGAATACTTGCGATGCTTGCGGGTCTTGACGCCCTGCGTCTTCTTGCCCCACGGAGACATCGGGGCGGGCATGCCCACCGGAGAACGGCCTTCGCCGCCGCCGTGGGGATGGTCCACCGGGTTCATGACCACGCCGCGGACGGTGGGACGGACGCCCATGTGGCGCTTGCGGCCGGCCTTGCCGATGCGGACGTTGGAGTGGTCGGTGTTGCCAACCTGGCCAACGGTCGCGCGGGCGTTCATGCTCACCTTACGAACCTCGCCGGAGGGCAGGCGGATCTGGGCGAAATCGCCCTCCTTCGCCATGACCTGGGCGGCGGTGCCGGCGGAGCGGACCATCTGGCCGCCGCGGCCGACCTTGATCTCGATGTTGTGCACCAGGGTGCCCAGCGGGATGTTGGCGATCGGCAGGCTGTTGCCGGGCTTGATGTCGGCAGTGGGGCCGCTCATCACGGTGTCGCCCACCTTCAGGCCCAGGGGCGCCAGGATGTAGCGCTTCTCGCCGTCGGCGTAGACCAGCAGGGCGATGAAGCAGGTGCGGTTGGGATCGTACTCAATCGCCTTCACGGTGGCGGGGATGCCGTCCTTCTGGCGCTTGAAGTCGATGATGCGGTACTTGCGACGAGCGCCGCCGCCCTGGTGGCGAACGGTGATCTTGCCCTGGTTGTTGCGGCCGGCGCGATGGCGCAGGTCGGTGACCAGAGAGCGCTCGGGCGTCTTCTTGGTGACCTCTTCAAAGGTCAGAACCGACATGAAGCGCCGCGCGGGCGAAGTCGGCTTGTACACTCGAATTGCCATTGTCTTATTTCTCCCTTTCTTTCTTTGACCCTTTTTCGGCGGGCCTTACCATTGTGGAAGCCCTTTCAGGCTTCAAAGGGTTTTCTTCCTCCAATGCCTTCCCCTTCAGAGGAAGGTGGCAGCCGCGAAGCGGCTGACGGAAGAGGTCGTCTTACCCCTTATTCCTCTTCAGCCATGCCCTCGAAGAACGGAATCGGCTTGGAATCCTTCTTCAGGGTGACGATGGCCTTCTTGATCTCAGGGGTGCGGCCCTGATAGCGGCCCTGGCGCTTGATCTTGCCGATCGTGCGCATGGTGTTGACGGATTCGACCTTCACGCCCTCGAAGATGCTCTCCAGAGCCTGCTTGATCTCCGTCTTGTTGGCGCCGACGGCCACCTGGAAGGTGAACTTCTTGTCGGCCATGTCCGCGTAGGACTTCTCGGTCAGGACCGGCTTGATGATGATATCATAGGGGGTCTTCATTCGGCGTACACCTCCTCAACCAGCTTCACAGCGTCCTGGGAAATGATGAACTTGTCGCAGTTCAGGATGTCGACCACGTTCAGGCTGCCCACGAAGGTGGTCTTGACGCCCTGGATGTTGTTCGCGGCGCGAACCACCATGGGCTCCACGTCCTTGGTCACGATCAGGGCCTTCTTGTCCGCGCCCAGGGCCTTGAGCATCTTGACGACGTTCTTGGTCTTGGCCTCGGCCTCGGTCAGGGTGATGTTGTCCACCACCACGATCTCCTGTTCGGCCACCTTGCTGCTCAGCGCGCTCTTCATCGCGAGCCGGCGAACCTTGCGGGGCACGCTGATGCGATAGTCGCGGGGCTTGGGGGCGAACACGACGCCGCCGTGGGTGAACTGGGGCGCCCTGCGGCCGTGATGGCGCGCGTTGCCGGTGCCCTTCTGGCGATAGATCTTACGACCGCCGCCGCGCACCTCGGTGCGGGTGAGGGCGGACTGGGTGCCCTGGCGCTGCGCGTTCATGTAGGCGCGCACCACAGCGTGCATGGCGCTGATATGGGGCTCGACGCCGAAAACCTCGTCGTTGAGAGCGATCTCACCGACTGCGGCGCCCTGCATGTTGAATACTTTCACGTTTGCCATGTTTGCGTCCTCCTATTAACCCTTGACCGCGTCGCGCACAATCACCAGGCTGCCGTTGGCACCGGGGATCGCGCCCTTGATCATGAGCAGGTTGCGCTCGGCGTCCACCTTGACGACCTCGAGGTTCTGCACGGTGACGCGCTCGCCGCCGTACTGACCGGCCATGTGCTTGTTCTTGAACACGCGGGACGGATCAGAGTTGGCGCTCAGGGAGCCCACGCCGCGGTGGTACTTGGAGCCGTGGCCCATGGGGCCGGTGTGCTGGTTCCAGCGCTGGATGGCGCCGGTGTAGCCGTGGCCCTTGCTGGTGCCGACGACGTCGATCTTGTCGCCTTCGGCGAAGACGTCGCACTTGATGGTATCGCCCACGCTGTAGCCGCTGATGTCCTCAAAGCGGAACTCGCGCAGGTGCCGGGCGGGCTTCACGCCAGCCTTGGCGAAGTGACCTTGCTCGGGCTTGTTGAGCAGTTTCTTGGCCCGCTGTTCGCTGAGCTCGTCGAAACCGACCTGTACTGCCTCATAGCCGTCGGTCTGGGCGGTCTTCACCTGCGTCACAGTGCAGGGGCCCGCTTCCACGACGGTGACCGGCACCAGGCGACCGTCAGATACGAAAATCTGGGTCATGCCGATCTTCTTGCCGAGAATTGCCTTTTTCATTGTTACACCTCTTCTGATTGTTGTACAAACCGTTTCACAGTTTGCTCGGGAGTTTCTCAGGCTCCCTATTGATAAGCCGCAAAGCCTTCAGACTTCATCCGGACGATCATTCCCCCGCTACGCAGGATGCCGGGGAAGAGCGCGTCCGTCTGTCCTGGTTCCTTACAGCTTGATCTCGATTTCAACGCCCGCCGGCAGATCCAGCTTGGTCAGAGCGTCCACCGTCTGGGGAGTGGGCCGCAGGATGTCGATCAGGCGCTTGTGCGTCCTCATCTCAAACTGCTCGCGGGAATCCTTGTGCTTGTGGGGGGAACGCAGGATCGTGACGATCTCCTTCTCGGTGGGCAGCGGGATCGGGCCCGACACGCGGGAACCGGTGCGCTTGGCCGTCTCGACGATGCGCGCTGCGCTCTGGTCGATGATGGAATGCTCATAGGCCTTGAGCTTGATGCGGATCTTCTGGTTTGCCATGTTCTTTCCTCCTGTTGAACTCATGCACACGCTGCCGGGCGTGTTCTATTGTTTTTTCTCGGCGATCGGCCTTCGATCGCCTCACGACGGGCATGAGCTCCGTCGTCCGATTGTCGGACATAGTCCCCGGAAATTACCGGCTGCGCGTCCTGCGCCGGGTTAAACGCAAGCCGCGTTTATACCGCAACCTTCCGGTTCATCCCATTTGTCTCCCGCTGTATCCGGCTCCGTACCCCGCAATTCCGGCAAAATTGCACATGGGTACCCCGGCACACAGCTTTATCATTATACCCTATGTGCCGGGGAGAATCAAATTAATTCTGTGATTTCAATGTTATTTTTTAGATAAATGAGCAAGATTGGCCCGCCTGTGCCGCAGTTGGATGCTCTCAGGCGGAATTATCCCTGCGATGTAAAAAGCGCCGCGGTTGGCGACGCTTCTTTATATAATAGGTATTCCTTCGCTCATTGGCCCGCCTGATCCAGGTATGCCCTCACTTCCTCGACGACCCGCTGGTCGTCCTCGTCCGGCTCGAATTCCCCTGCCCTGTCCAGGAAGGCGCGCAGGTGGGCGGCGGCGTCCTCCACGGCGGAGATGCCCGCCACGGGGCCCTCGTTCAGCAGGGCGTCGACGATGTCGCGGATGCCGGCGAAGTCCTCCCGGGTCAGCGGGCCCTTCAGCGCGGCGGGCGCGTCGCCCTTGACCCAGCAGGCCCAGGCGGAATACTGGGGCATGACGCCGTTGTGCACGCCCTCGCGCAGCAGCCAGCGGCGAATCTCCTCCGTCTCGGGCTCCAGCGCCTCCACCAGGTGGACGCGGCCCCAGCCGAATACATGCCGGGCCAACCGGAACATCTCGCCGTTGCTGTCCTCCCAGGGCCGCATCGCCAGCATGGCGAAGTAGGTGAGCTCGTCGCTCAGCGCCAGCGTGCGCACCGGCGCCTTGAACTGCTCCTCGGGATCAAAGCCGCCCATCAGCGCCAGCCCGATCTTCACCAGCCGGTAATCCGGCGCCCGGGTGGCCAGCGTGAAGGCGAAGCGGAACAGGTTCCCGCCGTCCATTTCCATGGCGTGATCATTCAGGTACTCGTAGAGGGGCTCATAGATCTCCAGCGGTTCCAGCCCCGTATCACCCAGGGCGGCGATGGCTTCGCTGAACCGGCCCGCGGAGACGTGCTCCATCGCCGCGGCGATCAGGGCCCGCTGCTCGTCAGAGGGGCCGCCCCCCGGCGCCATGTGGTAGATGCGTATGCCGTCCATGCCGCCGTCCACAAAACGCATTGCCGTCTCCCCCGCGTCCTGCTTCGGGACGGAAAAGCCGTCGGGGAGCCTGCCGTCCGCCACGGCGGCCGCGATGATCTCATGCAGAGACTGGTCCATGGTCATCCCTCCTTATACAATCCCCATGATATACGATTCCGTTCGTTATGTCAACGTAAAACGCCCCGTCCCCGCCCGGCGGCGCCTTTTTATGTTAAACCTCACAAACCCTGTAGACAAACAGGCCCGGTGCCGCTATAATGATTGCGGCGATTTGTTAATATTTGGTTCATATATTTGATATAGAATCGTATTAAATAGGCGCAATATAGCTTTCACAGCCTCGGGAGGCGCGGCATGCTTTCAAAATACAGCGTTAAAAAGCCATATACGGTCATCGTGGGCATCATACTGGTGATCGTGCTGGGGGTCATCTCCTTCCAGCACATGACCACCGACCTGCTGCCCAGCATGAACCTGCCCTATGTGGTGGTGTACACCACCTATGTGGGCGCAACCCCGGAGCAGGTGGAGGCCGAGGTCACCCGGCCCATGGAGGCCGCCGTGGCCACGCTGACGGACGTGAAGAAGATCACCTCCTCCTCCCGGGACAACGTGTCCGTGGTCATCATGCAGTTCAACGACGGCGCCAACATGGACACCGCCCTGATCGAGCTGAATTCCCGGCTGGAGCAGCTGCGTGGCAACTGGGGCGACGAGATCGGCGCGCCGGTGGCCATGAAGCTGAACCCGGACATGCTGCCCGTGGCCATACTCTCCGTCTCCCGGGACGACATGGACATCCTTGCCCTGTCGGACTACGTGGAGGACGAGCTGATCCCCGCCTTCGAGAGCCTGAACGGCGTGGCCTCGGCCAGCGCCTCCGGCCTGATCGAGCAGCGGGTGGACGTGGTCATCGAGCAGAGCCGCATCGACGTGCTCAACAGCGCCATCCTCGAGGACGTGGACGCGGAGCTGGCCGACGTGGAGCGCCAGCTGAACGACGCCCAGGCCCAGCTGTCCGACGGCAAGCGCCAGCTGGCCCGCGCGCGCCGACAGGCCTACCAGAAGATCGACGAAGCCCTGGACGCCATCGACAGCGGCTCTGACAAGATCGAACCCGCCATCCAGCAGCTGGAGGCCCAGCGCGCCGAGCTCATCGCCCAGCGGGAAGAGCTGAACAAGGCCATCCAGGCCATGGAGCCGCTGGTGAACATGACCGACGAGGATCGCGCCGCGCTGAAGCAGGGCCAGGAGCAGCTGACCGCCCTCAAGCAGCAGCTGGAGGCGCTCCAGCAGCAGCTGGACAGCGCCGACGACAACGGCCTCGCCGCCAGCGGCATCGACGCCACCCGGGCCGACCTCCAGAGCCAGATCGACGAGCTGAACGCCCAGCGCGACGCCCAGCTGCAGTATCTGGCCGACCTCAATCTGCTGGACGCGGACGCGCTGAAGAGCGATGTGGCGTCGCTGGAGAGCGCCGTGGCCTCCGACCAGGCCGACCTGGACAGCGCCAAGGCGCGCCTGTCCGAGCTGGAGGGTCAGCGCCAGTCCCTGCAGGATGAGATCGCGGAGCTCCAGCAGAAGATCGACGCCGCGGACAACAAGACCGAGGCGCCCCAGCAAACCGAGGCCCCCGCCGAAACCGAGGCCCCAGCCGAAACCGAGGCTCCTGCTGAAACCGAGGCCCCCGCCGAAACCGAGGCTCCTGCTGAAACCGAGGCTCCTGCCGAAACCGAGGCCCCCGCCGAAACCGAGGCCCCCGCCGAAACCGAGGCCCCCGCTGAAACCGAGGCCCCCGCTGAAACCGAGGCCCCCGCTGAAACCGAGGCCCCAGCCGAAACCGAGGCCCCAGCCGAAACCGAGAGCCCCGGCCAGACCGACGGCACCCAGCCCGCCGGCGCGGTAGACACTGTGGACGCTTCCGAAGAGCCGTCCGTCGAGGCCACCGTCACCCCCGACCCCGAAACCCTCACCGGCTACAGCCCCTTCCGGGCGCTGGCCGAGGACGGCGGCATCGAGGCCCTGCGCAACCAGCTGAGCGCCGCGCAGGCCAGCCTCAACCAGCTGGATTCCGAGATCAGCGCCCAGTCCGGCACGGTGTCCGGCCTGCAGCAGGCCCTGGCCACCGACACCGCCAGCCTGGAGGCCAAGCGCGCCGCCCTGGCCATCGCCGAGAGCGACAATGCCGACGTGGAGAGTCGGCGCGCCGAGGCCCAGCGCCAGGTCGAATCCCTCAACGGGCGCATCTCCGCGCTGCAGACCGAGCTGGGCGGCATGAGCCCGGTCGCGGACAGCGTCCTCGACCCCGACACCCTGCGCCAGCAGATCGCGCTGCTGCAGGGGCAGATCGACGCGCTGGAGGGCAGCGACGAATACAAGGCGCTGGCCCTGGCACAGGATCCCGAGGCCCTGAACGCCCAGTACACCCAGGCCAAGGAAGGCCTGGCGCAGCTGGACGCGGGCATCGCCCAGATCGACGGCACGCTGGAGAAGCTCAAGAAGGGCATCATCCCCGGCGGCTATATCGAGGGCATCGACGAGGACACCAACCTCGCCGACGCCAAGGCCCAGCTGCAGGCCGCCCGCAAGCAGGCCGACAGCGGCTTTGCCCAGGCCGCCGCCATGATCGAAAGCGGCGAGGCGGAGCTGGCCAAGGCCCGCAAGGAGTTCAACGAAAAGCGGGATGAGGCCCTGGAGAGCGCCGGATTGGACGGCGTGATCACCGTGCAGATGGTGGCCGGGCTCATCGGCGCCCAGAACTTCTCCATGCCCGCGGGCTACGTCTACGACGCGGAAAACGAGCAGGTGCTGGTGCGCGTGGGCGACAAGTTCAACTCCCTGGACAGCCTCAGGCGGATGAAGCTGTTCGACCTGGGGCTGGATTCCATCGACGAGGTGCGCCTGCTGGACGTGGCCCGGGTGGAGATGGCCGACAACCGGGACGAGGTGTTCACCAAGCTGAACGGCGCCGACGGCATCCTGCTGTCCATCGACAAGCAGTCCACCTACTCCACCGCCGACGTGGCGGAAACCATCCTCGACCGGGCGAAGGCGCTGATGGCGGAGGACGAGAACCTGCACATCGTCGACCTGATGAACCAGGGCGAATACATCAAGATCATCGTCGACTCCGTGCTGAACAACCTGCTGTCCGGCGGCGGCCTGGCGATACTGATCCTGCTGCTGTTCCTGATGGACCTGCGGCCCACCATCACCGTGGCCTTCTCCATCCCCATCAGCGTGGTCATCGCCTTCGTGTGCATGTACTTCACCGGCATCACGCTGAACGTGCTGTCGCTGAGCGGCTTGAGCCTGGGCATCGGCATGCTGGTGGACAACTCCATCGTGGCCATCGAGAACATCTACCGCCTCCACGACGAGGAGGGCGTACCCCTGCTGCGCGCCTGCGTGGAGGGCGTGAAATCCGTCTCCGGCGCGCTGTTCGCCTCCACGCTCACCACCATCTGCGTGTTCCTGCCCATCGTGTTCGTGCAGGGCATGGCCCGCGACCTGTTCTCCGACATGGGCCTGACCATCGCGTTCTCGCTGCTGGCCAGCCTGTTCGTTGCCATGACGGTGGTGCCCGCCATGTGCTCGTTCCTGATGCGCCACTCCAAGCCCCACAGGCACCGCGTCTTCGGCGCCATCCAGCGGGGCTACACCGGCCTTCTGCGCGGGGCGCTGAAGGTGAAGCCGCTGGTGCTGCTGGCGGCGCTGGGGCTGCTGGTGTTCTCTGCCATGCAGGTGCCGAAGATGGGCATCTCCTTCATGCCGGAGGTCAACTCCCGCCAGATGAGCGCCGATCTGCAGTTTGACCCGGAGATGACCGACGCCCAGCAAAAGGAGCAGGCCGTGGCCATCATGGACGACATGCTTGAAATCGAGGGCGTGCAGTCCGTGGGCCTGATGGGCGGCGCGGGCGGCATGCTGTCCGGGCTGTCCGGCGGCGGCGGCATGAGCTACTACATCATGATCGACGACACCCTGGGCCTGAAAAACGCCGACATCGCCAGCCAGATGAGCGCCATCGGCGAGAAATACGGCGCGGATCTGTCCGTGCAGGCCAGCACCATGGACATCTCCATGATGACCGGCAGCGGCATCTCCGCCGAGATCACCGGCGAGGACATCGACACCCTGCAGGCCATCGCCAGGGACGTGGCCGAGCTGGCCCGGCAGACCGAGGGCACCGTCGACGTGGACGACGGCCTGGAGGACGCCGTGCCGGAGCTGCGCATCCAGGTGGACAAGGAGAAGGCCATCGACCAGGGCCTGACCACCGCCCAGGTGTTCCAGTTTGTGGCCCAGAAGGTGGCCGGGCGCACGGAGATCACCAAGGTGACCTTCGACGGCAAGGAGTACAGCGTGTACCTGTCCGACGCCGCCAACGCCGAGATCACCCCCGAGGAGGTTGAAGACCTGGAGATCGAGGTGGACGGCGAGGAGGAGAACAAGCTGGTGCGCATCGGCGACGTGGCCGAGGTGACGGACGCCAACAGCCTGTCCACCATCAACCGCGCCAGCCAGAAGCGCATGGTGTCGGTGTCCTTCGGCGTGGCCGAGGGCTACAGCGCCAACCACGTCAGCGACGCCTTCGAGGCGAAGCTGAAGGACTACGCCGTGCCCGCGGGCTACAGCGTGGACCTGTCCGGCGAGAACGAGACCGTCATGAAGATCATGCAGGACCTGGTCTGGATGGTGCTGATCGCCATACTGCTGATCTTCCTGATCATGGTGGCCCAGTTCCAGTCCTTCAAGTCCCCCATCATCGTCATGTTCACCATTCCCCTGGCCTTCACCGGCGGATTGCTGGCGCTGCTGCTGACGGGCATGGACCTGTCCATCGTCAGCATGCTGGGCTTCCTGGTGCTGTCCGGCGTGGTGGTGAACAACGGCATCGTGTTCATCGACTGCGTGAACCAGCTGCGCATCAGCGGCATGGAGAAGCGGGAGGCCCTGATCGAGACCGGCCGCATCCGCCTCAGGCCGATCCTGATGACGGCGCTGACCACCATCCTGGGCATGTCCACCATGGCGCTGGGCCGGGGCATGGGCGCGGAGATGATGCAGCCCATGGCCGTGGTGTCCATCGGCGGATTGACCTACGCCACGCTGATGACGCTGTTCGTGGTGCCGGTGCTGTACGACCTGGTGAACGGCAAGACCATGAAGGCCCGGGAGATCCAGATGATCAAGGAGGCCGCCGGCATGACCGACGACTCCGTGCTGGACGGCGAGGACCGGACGGAGGCGCCCGCGGCGATCCCGGCGGCGGAAGAAGCGCCCGCGGCGGAGGCCGTGCCTGCGGAAACTGCCTCTGCGGAAGCGCCCGTGGAAGCGCCTGCACCGGAAACGCCCGTGGAAGCGCCCGCGGCGGAGTCTGCGCCTGCGGAAAAGGCTCCCGCCATCGTGCCCGATTTCAGCTACACGCCCCCGGCCAAGCCCATGCGGGTAAAGCTGAAGTAATACTAAATTCCGTCTAATCCATGCACAACTGCGGGCGTCTTTTCCGCCCTGGCTGTGCTTCGCTCCGGTCAACGATGCGCTGCATCGCCTCTCTCCGCTCAGCTTTGCCAGAACGAAAAAACCACTCCGCATTTTGTACATATCTTAGATGGAATTAAGTATAAGGGAATCGCCCGTTGCCTGACATACGCCGACAAAAAACCTCTCCATACAATGGGGAGGTTTTTATCGGCGAACAAAGCTTCAAGACGATATTGCGCTGCCTCCGCAAAACAACGCGGCAGCCCCTGTTCCTGTTGCCTGTTCCCTCACTCCGCGTACGCCTTCATGGCGTCCAGCGTATCCTGCAGCAGCCTGTCCAGCTCCCAGCCCAGCAGCTCCGCGCCCCGGGCAATCACGTCCCGGCTGCACCCGGCGGCGAACCGCTTGTCCTTGTACTTCTTCTTCAGGCTCTTCAGTTCCATGTCCGCGCAGCTCTTCGAGGGCCGCATCAGCGCCGCCGCGCCGATGATCCCGGTCAGCTCGTCCGCGGCGAACAGCACCTTTTCCATCTCGTGCTCGGGCCTGGGCAGGTCGTCGAAGCTGACGCCCCAGCCGTGGCTGGCCGTGGCGCGGATCAGCCTCGCGTCCAGCCCCCGCTCCGCCATCAGCTGCTGCTCCCTGTGGCAGTGCTCCTCGGGCCACTGTTCAAAGTCCAGGTCGTGGAGGATGCCCACCGTCTCCCAGAAGTCCGCCTCGTCGCCGTAGCCCAGCTTTTCGGCGTACCAGCGCATCACATGGCCCACGGTGATCCCGTGCTCGATGTGAAAGGGCTCCTTGTTGTATTCCTTCAGCAATGCCAGTGCCTCTTCTCGATTCATCTGTGTGTCTTCCTTTCTTTTTGCAATCCTGCTTCCCTATTTCCTTCCCCCCGCCACGGCGCAGATCACGTTGATCAGCATGGCGGTGAGAACCGCGTACAGCGGCCCGGGCACGGTGAAGCCCTTGACCATGCGGCCGCAGGCATAGATCATGCCCACGTCGATCACCAGGCCGAACAGGCCCAGGGTCAGGCAGCCCAGCGGCGCGGACAGCAGCCGCAGCACGGGCCGCAGCACCAGATGGGCCGCGCCCAGCAGCGCCCCCGTCACCAGCGCGGGCTTCAGCAGCTCCAGCGTCAGCTGGCCCTCGTACACGCCGAACATGATCGCCACCGTGGGCACCGCCAGCGTGCAGCACAGGAACACGATGGTCCAATTTCCGCCCCGCCTCTTCTTCACGCTTCCAAATCCTCCATGTATGCCCGAATCCCGTCTGCGAATTTCAGCCACGCTCCTTCCGATGGCGGCGCGGATGTGAATTGCATCCGCTCGTGTCTGGTGGGATGCTCCAGCGCCAGCGACGCCGCCCACAGCGCGATCTGCTGGCCGGGCCTGCCGCCGCCGTAGCGGGCGTCCCCCCAAAGCGGATAGCCGGCGTGGGCGTGCTGCACCCGGATCTGGTGGGCCCGGCCGGTGTGCAGCGTCACCTCAATGAGCGTCAGGCCGTCCCGCGTCGCGAGAGGCTGGGTGTCCAGCCGCGCCAGCTTCGCCCCGGGCGTGCCCTCGGGAACCACCCGCACCATGCCGGTGGCGCTGTCCTTGAGCAGATAATCGGTGAGCGACCGCGGCTCCCTGAGCTCTCCCTGCACGACCGCCAGATAGCGCTTGTCCTGGGCATGGGCGGCGAAGGCCGCCGACAGCCGGGAGGCCGCCTTGGACGTGCGGGCGAACACCATTGCCCCGCCCACGGGCCGGTCCAGCCGGTGCACCAGGCCCAGGTACACCGCCCCCGGCTTCTGATATTTATTGCCAATGTAGCGCTTCAATATGCTCAGCAGGTCATCGTCGCCGGAGCGATCCGCCTGCACGGGCAGGTTCGGCGGCTTCACCACCGCCAGCAGGTGGTTGTCCTCGTAGAGCACCTCCACGGCAAACCGCCCCGCGCGGATTGTGTCGATCATGGTAACACCCCTTTGCCCTTGATTGTACCACTTTGGGCGCCAGGAAGCAAATCCCCCATTGCAAAGCGGGGAAAAATGTATTAAAATAATACTGGATATTTCTGAAGGGAATGAACGCCTTGATACGCCTGATCGCCACCGACCTGGACGACACGCTGCTGAACGAGAAGAACCAACTGACCGAGCGCACGCTGAACGCCCTGCGCGCCGCCATGGCCGCGGGCTGCGGGGTGACCCTGTCCAGCGGGCGGATGATGGAGGCCATGCTGCCCTTTGCCGAAAAGATCGGCGTGAACGCGCCGATGCTGCTGTATAACGGGGCCATGCTCTACGACCACAACACCGACGAGACGCTGTACGCCACCCGGGTGCCTTATGAAGTCGCCCTGGGCGTGGCCCGCATCGTGGAGGACGCGGGCAGCTATGTGCAGGTGTACCCCGGCAAGGGCTATTACTGCACGGAGCTGCTGGAGCGCACCCACGTCTACGCCCGGCAGATCAACGTGCCCGCCATCCCCACCCACATGCCCATGTCGAAGTGGCTGGAGGCGCACCCCGGGGACGTGCAGAAGCTGCTGGTGATCGACACCAGCGCCGAAAACGCCGACTCCCTGCAGGCGCGGCTGCGAGAGGCCTATCCCCACGGCGCGTCCTTCCTGAAGTCGAAACCCCATTATATCGAGATCATGCCCGAGGGCGTGAACAAGGGGGCCTCCATGGCGAAGCTGGCGGAGCTGCTGGGCCTGAAGCGCGAAGAGGTCATGTGCTTCGGCGACGGCCAGAACGACGTGCCCATGCTGGAATTCGCCGGCGCGGGCTGGGCCATGGCCAACGGCTGCGAGGAGGCCCGGGCCTGCACGCCCCTGATCGCCCCGCCCAACAGCGAGGACGGCGTGGCGCAGATCATCGAACGCTATCTCTCAAACGGGGAGATTGGCGCTCTCAGAGTTTAGAGTTCAGATTGAACAGCGCGGCAGCCATCAATCAAAAGAAATCCGCAAGGATTTCTGCCTGAACTCCACTCTCAACTCTCAACTCTCAATTCCGGAGGAATTGCCTATGATTTCCGAAGCCGATTTTGTCAAGACGCTGGAACTGACCCGGGTGCTGGCCACGGACAGCAAGGAGCTGAACATCGAGGTGAGCAACACCAACCGCCCCGGCATGCAGTTCGCCAACTACTGGGACTTCTTCCCCTACGAGCGGCCGCAGCTGCTGGGCAAGGTGGAGATGACCTACCTGAGCCAGCTGGACGAGCTGACCCGGCGGGAGCGGCTGGCCAAGTACTTCAACTATCCCGTGCCCTGCATCATCATCTGCCGCGGCTATCCCTGCTTCGACGAGATGCTGGTGCTGGCCATGGCCCGCAAGGTGCCCATCTACTCCACCAAGAAGGAGACCACCCAGTTCGAGCTGGAGCTGATCGCCTTCCTGCGCGACCGGCTGGCCCCCCGGGAGACGCGCCACGGCGTGCTGGTGAACGTGTTCGGCGCGGGGCTGCTGATCACCGGCAACAGCGGCGTGGGCAAGAGCGAGGCGGCGCTGGAGCTGGTCAAGCGCGGCCACCAGCTGGTGGCGGACGACGTGGTGGACATCCGCCGCGTGGAGGACAACCGGCTGATCGGCGAATCGCCGGAGCTGGTGCGCCACTTCATGGAGATCCGCGGCGTGGGCATCATCGATGTGTCCACCATGTACGGAGCGGGCGCCATCATGCGCTCCAAGCACATCGACATGGTGATCCACCTGGAGCTGTGGCAGGCCGACAAGGAGTACGACCGCCTGGGCCTGACGGACAACTACATCGACATCCTGGGCGTGAAGGTGCCCCATCTGCTGCTGCCCATCCACCCCGGTCGCAACCTGGCCGTGGTGCTGGAGGTGGCCGCCCGCAACCTGCGCCTGAAGCAGATGGGCTACAACGCCGCCAACGAGCTGACCCGGCGGCACATGGAGCGGTTCCAACATTCGATAGAGGAGAAGTGATGAGTTCAAGGGAACAGTCAACAGGGAACAGGATTAGCTGCTGCCGCGTTCCCCGGCCATTCCTGTTCCCTGTCCCCTCAATTTCAACCCCACTATACAGCAGGAGGTTTTCACTATGCTTTACATCGGTATCGACCTGGGCGGCACCGGCATCAAGGCCGGCGTCGTGGACGAGAAGGGCAACATCCTGTTGAAGGACAGCTGCCCCACCCTGCCGGAGCGCGGCTACGAGGCCGTGATCCACGACATGGCGCACCTGGCCATCGACGTGACCGTGAAGAGCGGCCACACCATGGATGAAATCCGGGCCATCGGCATCGGCCTGCCCGGCGTGATGGACCCCCGCAGCGGCCGGGTGCCCTTCTGCACCAACCTGGCCTGGCACGACGTGCCCATCCTGGAGGAAATGGCGAAGTACACCAGCGTGCCCGTGTTCGTGGACAACGACGCCACCGTGGCGGGCCTGGCCGAATCCGTGGCGGGCGTGTCCGCCGGGTGTGAGAACAGCGTGTTCGTCACGCTGGGCACCGGCGTGGGCGGCGGCATCGTCATCGGCGGCAAGGTGTTCTCCGGCAGCCACGGCGTGGCCAGCGAGATCGGCCACATGGTCACCGTGGACGGCGGCGAGATGTGCACCTGCGGCAACCGCGGCTGCTGGGAGCGCTACGCCAGCGCCACCGCGCTGATCCGCGAGGGGCGGAAGCTCTGCGCCGAAAAGAGCGGCACCGCGCTTTTGAAGGCCGTGGACGGCGACGCCGCGAAGATCACCGCCAAGCACGTGATCGACCTGGCCAAGGCGGGCGACCCCGACTGCTGCGCGCTGTTTGACAACTACGTGCACCACCTGTGTGTGGGCCTTTCCAACCTGATCAACCTGTACGACCCCGAGGTCATCGTCCTGGGCGGCGGCGTCAGCCACGCGGGCCAGTTCCTTCTGGACGCCGTGCGCGAAAAGCTGCCCGGCATGGTGTTCTACAAGACCATGCCCTACGCCCGGATCGAGCTGGCCAGGCTCACCAACGACGCCGGCATCATCGGCGCGGCGATGTTGGGACGGTAAAACCGGCTGTTGATTGCTGCCGCGCTCTCAAACCGCATTTCCCGCGCCATTCATTCCAGCGCGGGAAATGCGCGTTCAACCATAACAATCTTTCATTTTCGGAGGTTCCCCCTATGCGCGCCTACGAACGCTTTTTAAACTATATACAATACGACACCGCCTCGGACGAAAACAGCCCCACCTGCCCCAGCACGGAAAAGCAGCTGGTGCTGGCGAGGGCGCTGGCGGAGGAAATGAAGGCCCTGGGCATCGGGGACGCTCGGGTGGACGGGGACGGCTACGTCTACGGCAGCATTCCCGCCAACTGCGAGGGCCTGCCCGCCATCGGGCTGATCGCCCACATGGACGTGGTGGACTGCGTGCCCAGCGCGCCGATGAACGCCCGCATCGTGAAAAACTACGACGGCGGCCCCGTGACGCTTGAAAACGGCCTGGTTCTGGACCCCGCGGTGTTCCCGGAGGTGGCCGGGGCGAAGGGCAAGTCCCTGATCGTCACCGACGGCAACACCTCCCTGGGCGCGGACGACAAGGCCGGCGTGGCCGAGATCATGACCGCCTGCGAGGTCCTGCTGGCCCATCCGGAGCTGAAGCACGGCAAGGTCTGCATTGGCTTCACCCCGGACGAGGAGATCGGCCGCGGGGCCGACCGCTTCGACGTGAAGGGCTTCGGCGCCGAATTCGCCTACACCGTGGACGGCGGCACCGTGGGCGGCATCAACTATGAAAACTTCAACGCCGCCGCCGCGGTGGTGACCGTCCACGGCCGCAGCGTCCATCCCGGCAGCGCCAAGAACATCATGGTCAACGCCTCTCTGGTGGCCATGGAGTTCGCCGGCATGCTGCCGCCCCAGGAGCGCCCGGAGCACACCGAGGACCGGGAGGGCTTCTTCCACCTCACCGACATGACCGGCTCGGAGGAGCTGGCTTCGCTCCACTACATCATCCGCGACCACGACCGCGTTCGCTTCGAGGCCCGCAAGGAGCAGATCCAGAATATCGCCGCCTACCTGAACGGCAAGTACGGCGCGGGCACGGTGGAGGTGGCGCTGAGGGACAGCTATTACAACATGCGCGAGCTGATCGAGCAGCGCATGGAGATCGTGGAGCGGGCCGAGGCGGCCTATCGCGCCGTGGGCGTGGAGCCCTGGAGCGAGCCCATCCGCGGCGGCACCGACGGCGCCCGGCTGACCTTCATGGGCCTCCCCTGCCCCAACATCGCCACCGGCGGCATGAACTGCCACGGCCGGTTCGAGTGCGTGGCCGTGGAGGACATGGACACCATGACTGAGATGATCGTAGAATTGCTTACGCAGCGTTCAAAGAGTTGAGGGTTTAGAGTGAAGAGTGAAGTTTAAATGCCCGGAAACGGCTCTGCACTCACTCTGTCTGAACTCTAAACTCCAAACGCTCTTCGAAAGGAACCGCCATGGAAAAACCCAAGACACCCGTTAAAACCCCCTCGAAAAAGCTGACCCGCGTCACCGCCGCGATATTGACGGTGGCGTTCCTGGGCTTTGTCTTCACGGCATTTGCCGCCATGCTCATCAACAGCCACGACGACCTGCTGGAGTCCGTGCGCATGACGCCCAAACTGCGCGCCACGCTGCCCAAGCACGCCAACCAGCTGGACAAGCTGGCCGCCCGGATCAACAGCTTCACCGCCGCCATCGCGGAAAACATGTGGCTGAAGGATGAGATGGGCTATGCCAACTCCGCCTTCCAGTACGCCCTGGGCAAGCGGGTCATCAACACCGGCAGCCAGAACATGATCACCCTCACCGACGGCCACCTGTACGACCTGCAGGACTACAAGTCCCTGGAGGGCAACGCCCGGGACATCATCGAGCTGCGCAACACCACGCTGAAGGACATCCCCTTCCTGTTCGTCTACGAGCATCCCACCCTCTACGACCCGGCCATGATGCCCTCGGACTACGCCGCGCTGGATCACTCCACCGAGATGGCGGACGAGGCGCTGGCCTGCCTGCGGGAAGGCGGCGTGCGCACCCTGGACAGCCGGGACGTGCTGCCGAACTGCGGCCGGGACCTGGACGATCTGCTGATGGTCACCGACCAGCACTGGTCCACCCTGGCCGCCATCACCATGGCCCAGCGCATCGCCGGCGAGATCAACGACATGACCGGCGCGAACCTGGACCCCACAAGGCTGGACCTCGAGAACCTGAACACCCTGACCCACGAGAAGCTGTTCATGGGCAAGTACGGCCAGCGCGTGGGCACGGCCCTGGTGGAGCCGGACGACATCGTGGAATACTGGCCGAAGTATGAAACCGAGATCACCCGCGATTACAAGCGCTCCAAGACCGAGGGACACGGCGAAGGCAGCTTCCGCGAAGCCGTCACCCGCTTCGACCGCCTGGACCCGGAGCCAGGCAAGACCTGGAACACCTACGCCTACACCTACTACGGCCAAGTGGAGAACTACGACCTGCTCACCAATCCCGACGCGCCGGACGTCACCGTGATGCTGCTCAAGGACAGCTACAGCGCCCCCATCGGCACCTTCATGTCCCTGATGGCCCGGCACATGGTGTGCGTGGATCTGCGGCAGGACTCCAGGCCCCTGGAGGAGTGGATCGAGGAATGCCACCCGGACGTGGTCGTCATGGCCTACAGCCTGCAGATGCTGCGGGACGACGAGTACGAGTTCGGATAGACAGAGATGACAGTTTAGCGTTTATGGTGCAGGATTGGGCGTTCAGAGTGGAACATGATACGGTGGGGCGCTCCGAACGGGGGATCCCACGCATATCAAGCCGCGGCTCACACCCATCAATCTGAACTCTAAACTCTGAACCCTGAACTCTTTATTATTTACGGAGGAAGCAATATGACACTCAACGACGCCCTTTCAAAGCTCACCGCCCTGGAAACCACCCTGCGCGCCTACAGCCACGCCATCGGCTGCCTGAACTACGACGGCGAGACGGTGGCCCCGCGCAACTCCGCCCCCATGAGGGGCGAGACCATGGCCTTTTTGAGCGGCATCATCCACGAGAAGGTGACTGCCGGGGAGACCGGGGAGATCCTCGACACGATCCTCGCCCACAGGGACGAAGTCTCCCTGAAGGACCGCCGCCGTGCGGAGGTGCTGAAGGAGCAGCGGGACGACCTGACCCTCGTTCCCGCGGACGAGTTCATGGCCTATCAACAGCTGATGGCCGAGGCCATGCAGGTGTGGCACGACGCCAAGCTGGCGAGCGACTTTGCCGCCTACGCGCCCTATCTGGACAGGATCATCGCCTACAACCGCCGCTTCGCCGAGCGCAAGGACGCGAAGAGGCCTGCCTATGACGTGCTGCTGGACGGCTACGAGAAGGGCCTCAGCCACGAGACGCTGGACCCGTTCTTCGAGCTGCTCAGGGGCGAGCTGACCCCGGTGATCCTGGCCGTGGCCGAAAAGCCCCGCCCGGACGTGGCCTTCCTGAACCAGCCCTATCCCATCCACCTGCAGAAGAAGTTCACCGACCGGGTGATGCAGATCATGGGCATCAACCGGGACGACTGCTCCGTGGGCGAGACGGAGCATCCCTTCACCGACGGCTTCAACAAGCACGACGTGCGCATCACCACCCATTACCACGAGGACAGCGTGCTTTCCAACCTGTACAGCGTGGTGCACGAGGGCGGCCACGCGCTGTATGAGCTGGGCGTGGGCGACGAGCTGCAGGGCACGGTCCTCGCGGGCGGCAGCAGCATGTCCATCCACGAGAGCCAGAGCCGCTTCTACGAGAACATCATCGGCCGCAGCCGCGCGTTCTGCGAAGTGCTGCTGCCGGAGCTGAAGGCGCTGTTCCCGGCGCAGATGGCGGGCGTGGACGAGGAGAAGCTGTACCACGCGGCGAACCTTGCAGAGCCCTCGCTGATCCGCACCGAGGCCGACGAGCTGACCTACGCCATGCACGTGATGATCCGCTACGAGCTGGAAAAGGCCATGATCGGCGGGGATTTGAAGACGGACGACATCCCCGGCGAGTGGAACCGGATGTATAAGAAGTACCTGGGCATCGACGTGCCGGACGACCGGCGCGGCTGCCTGCAGGACAGCCACTGGTCCTTCGGCGCCATCGGCTACTTCCCCAGCTACGCCCTGGGCAGCGCCTACGGCGCCCAGATGCTTCCCCAGATGCAGAAGGACATCGACGTGTGGAGCGTGGTCCGCAGCGGTGACCTGAAACCCATCACCGCCTGGCTGGGCGAGAAGATCCACCACTACGGCCAGCTGCTCACCCCCAACGAACTGATCCTCAGCGCCTGCGGCGCGCCCTTCGACGCGCATTATTATGTGGACTATCTGAAGGGAAAGTATGGGGAACTGTACAAGCTGTAAAGACAAAAAACCTCCCCATTTCAATGGGGAGGTTCCTGCGGAGCAGCCACTGGGGCACCCCTTGTAGAAATTCCACATACATCGCTGCTCCCCAATCACGGGGCGGCCTGCCGAGTCGTGAATTGAAGCGAGCGGCTCGGCGCGTGGTGCCGAACGCGAAGCTTCACTGAACAGCGAGCGCAGGCCGCCAAAAAGCCGTCCCTCGGTTCCCCTTCTGGAAATCATATCCAACAGAGCTCCGAAGAACGGTTTTTTCGGCCATGGGGGATCAGCGAGGATCGGGGTCCCGCTGAGACAGAACAGGGGCGGCACGATGCCGCCCCTGCAATACTCTTTCCCTCACTGCTGCTTCGCCACAGTCTTCTTCTTCGTCCCCTTCCTGGGCCCATAGAACTTCTTCAGGATGGGGAACTTCTTTTCCACCTTCGGCACCAGCCAGATGGCCAGGCACGCGCTGCCGATGCCGATCACGGCGCCGCCCAGCACGTCGGTGGGATAGTGGATGCCCACATACAGCCGGGACAGGGAAATCAGTATCGCCAGCACCAGCGCCGGGACGCCCCACTTCTTCGGGGCCTTCCTGAACAGCACCCAGGCGCAGGCCAGGGAGTTGGTGGTGTGGCCGGAGGGGAACGAGTAATCGTGCTCCGCGCCGACGATCAGGATCAGCCGCTGGAACAGCGGATGGTCGATGTCATAGGGCCGCACGCGGGCCACCCAGTTCTTGATGATCAGGTTGGTGACGACCAGGCCGATGACCATCGCGCAGCCGCAGAACACGCCCAGCCGACGGGTCTTGCGGTTGGGATAGATCAAAAGCGCCAGCGTCAACAGGATCCAGATGGCGCCCTTGTCGCCCAAGTGGGTGATGACCTGCATGATGGGCGTCAGGATGCCGCCGCGCACGTGATCCTGAATCCACAGCAAGATCGAGCTGTCAAATTTCAGTATTGCCTCCATAGTTCGACCTCTTTTCTCCGTTGTCCCCATCATATTACCACAAACTGCGCGCAAACACAACTTTTAATATCATTTTTGCCCCGTAAAATTGCGCCAAAGGGCCGGTTGTGCTATACTGATGGCGGTTATTGGATGCGGAAAGGACATTTAGCCATGCAACGACTGAACCGCGGCATGATGGGCCGCTATGAGATCGACGAGCGCTTTCCCGCGCGGGTGAACGCCGTGCAGTTCGGCCTGGACGAGACCCTGCTGGGCGTGGTGGACAGCATGATCGACAGGGCCGGGGCGGGCGTGGGCATCGCCGCGCTGCGCCTGGAAACGTCGGACGGCCGGGACCCGGCCCAGCTGCTCACCGAGCAGGACGGCATGTTCACCCTGTTCACCCGAGGCTACCTGGGCGAGCAGGCCGTGAACCGGGAGGAGGTCGTCCAGTCCATACTGCGCGCCGGGGACGAGAGCGATATCGACGCGCTGGCAGTTGACCCGGCGCTTGCGCTGGCCATACTGGGCGAAAGCGACCTGCGCAAGGCGCTGGATCTGGCGGCGCGGCTGCTGCAAATCCGCGCCAAGGCGGGCCTGCCCGGGCTTGACTTCCTGTGCGTCGGGGAGCGCGCCGTCAGCGCCGAAGCCGTGCGGGACGGGCTGATCGCCCGTGCGACAGGGTTGGAAACCTTCATTCACGACCAGTGCGCCTTTTGCCCCGCCCTGGCCGACGGCATCGCCCTGCGGGCCGAGGCGAAGGAGGCCGCGCGGCTGTGCGAGACCATGAACTATGCCGACGGCATGATCCACCTGGCGGAACCCGGCGCGAAGCTGACCATACAGGCCCCGGCGGCCTTCCGTCAGCGCTGGCGGCTGGACGCCGCCGAGGGCGTGGCCTTCGTGGACGATCTCTTCCCCGCCCTGGAACAGAAGCGCCGCCTGTTCGACGCCGGGCTTTTCCTGCTGGCGGCGGCGGGCTGGCTGCGCGGGCACAACACCCTCTCGGACTGCATGAAGGACGAGGCGCTGCGGGATTATGTGGGCCAGGCCTACATGCAGGAGCTGCTGCCCGCGGACGAAGCCGCCCGCGCCGGGGATACCCCTTACGTCATACGCGCCTTCGAGCGCTTCGAGAACCCGCTGAACGACAACGCCATCCTGCGGGTGGCCGCGCCGCTGCTGGGCCGGTTCCGGGTCTCGGCGCTGCCGCTGATCCGCGCCTGGGCGCACGAGAACTTCGAGCCGCCCCGCCGGCTGGCCTTCGCGCTCTCGGCCACCATCATGCTGTACGCCGGCGCGAGGCCCAATGAGAAGGGCCAGTACGAGGTGCTTCGCGGCAGCGAGCGGCACCAGATCATCGACGCCGCGGACGACCTGGAGGTGTTCTCCACGCTGTCCCACGACATGCCGCCGGAGGCCCTGGCCTACGCCGCACTGGCCGACCGGGAGCTGTGGGGCGATGACCTGCGGGACATCGACGGCCTGGAGCAGCGCGTGGCGCTGGACATCGCCAACATGCAGCGGGAGCCGAAATACCTCCCTGAAGCCACAGACTGACCCGTGGCCTTCCCCTTTGGGGAAGGTGGATTCCCCCATTCCCCATTCGCCATTTATATGATATAATATTCCCGTATCCACCTGCACCGACCACCACAACCGGAGGATGAGCACCATGAAAGTCGTATTGCAGAATCTGACCAAGAAATTTCCCAGCCGCAACAAGAAGTCAAACGACGAGGTGATCGCCGTCAACGACTTCAACTTCGAGATCCCCGACGGCAAGCTGATCGGCCTGCTGGGCCCCTCCGGCTGCGGCAAGAGCACGGCGCTGAACCTGATCAGCGGCCTGATCCAGCCCACCAGCGGCAAGATCTTCTTCGGCGACGACGACGTGACGGGCCTGCCGCCGGAGAACCGCGGCGTGGGCCTGGTGTTCCAGAGCTATGCCCTGTATCCCCACCTGACCGTGCGGGAGAACATCATGTTCCCGCTGCAGAACCTGAAGGGCGCCGAGCGTCCCTCCAAGGAGGAGATGGAGCGGCGCGTCATGGAAGCGGCCAAGCTGGTGCAGATCGAAAACCTGATGGAGCGCAAGCCCGGCGAGATGTCCGGCGGCCAGCAGCAGCGCGTGGCCATCGCCCGCGCCGTGGTGAAGATGCCAAGGGTGCTGCTTCTGGACGAGCCCCTTTCCAACCTGGACGCCCGCCTGAGGCTCCAGACCCGGGAGGAGATCCGCCGCATCCAGCGGGACACCGGCATCACCACCGTGTTCGTCACCCACGACCAGGAGGAGGCCATGTCCATCTCCGACATGATCGTGGTGATGAAGGACGGCGTGGTGCAGCAGATCGGCAAGCCCCAGGACGTGTATGACAGCCCCGTGAACCTGTTCGTGTCGAAGTTCCTGGGCACGCCGCCCATCAACGTGTTCGACGGCCAGGTGAAGGGTGGGAAGCTGCATATCGGCAGCGAGGCCGTGCTGGACGTGCCCGGCGCGGCGGACGGCCCCGTCTGGGCGGGCATCCGGCCGGAGGGCTTCATACTGGACGAGAACGGCCCCTTCAGCTGCGATTTGACGAGCGTTGAAGTCATGGGCCGGGACATCAGCGTGGTTTGCGGCCACGAGAAGAACGCCGGGGCCGGGGCCATCCGCGCCATCATCTCCGCCGAGCATCGCCCGGCCGACGGCGCAAAGCAGGTGCGCTTCACGCTCAAGCCCTGGAAGGTGTTCCTGTTCAACCACGAGACCGAGGAACGGATCCATTTCGAGGTGAAGTAGCATGAACAAGGAAAACAATCTGAAGGGCTGGCTGTACCTGCTGCCCGCCATACTGTTCCTGGGCTTCTTCATGGTCTACCCGCTGGTGGACGTGTTCGTGTACTCCTTCGAGGAGGGCTACAACTCCGCCAGCCAGACCTTCTTCGGCGTGGGCCTGTACAACTATTCCTACGTGCTGCACGACCCCTATTTCCTGCAGGCGCTGAAGAACACGTTCATACTGGTCATCATCACGGTGCCGCTGTCGACCATCATCGCGCTCCTGATCTCCGTGGGGCTGAACAGCATCACGCCGCTGAAGAAGCTGTACCAGACGGTCTACTTCCTGCCCTACGTGACCAACACGCTGGCGGTGGGTCTGGTGTTCATGATCCTGTTCAAGAAGACCGCCTACACCGACGGCCTGGCCAACCTGATCCTGGCCTGGTTCGGCAAGGGCCCCATCGACTTCATCGACGGCCCCTACTGGGCCAAGATGTTCGTGCTGTGCTTCTACACCATCTGGGTGGTCATGCCCTTCAAGGTGCTGATCCTCACCAGCGCGCTGGCCAGCGTGAACCAGGATTACTACAACGCCGCCAAGGTGGACGGCACCAGCCCCTTCCGCATCTTCCGGAAGATCACCCTGCCGATGATCTCCCCGATGATCTTCTACCTGGTCATCACCGGCTTCATCGGGGCCTTCAAGGCCTACAGCGACGCGGTGGCCCTGTTCGGCACGAACCTGAACGCCGCGGAGATGAACACCATCGTGGGCTATGTCTACGACATGCTCTACGGCGATTCCGGCGGCTATCCGTCCTATGCCTCGGCGGCGGCCATCATACTGTTCGCCGTGGTGTTTACCATCACGCTGATCAACCTGTCCATCAGCAAAAAGAACGTCCATTACTGACGGTTGTCGGCGTGCTGCGCAACTCGTGCCGCGCTGCGGCACTCTCTTGCCCGCCGACCCGCAAACCGCCTCCGGCGATTTGCTAACCCCCAATCCGTTCATGACAAAGGAGTTGCGGAATATGACAACTTTTGACCGCATCGAGCGCGCCTCCCGTGCCCGCAGGACGACGGTGAAGACCATCACCTATGTGCTGCTCACGTTCTGGGCGCTGATGGTGCTGTTCCCCTACTACTGGATGCTGCTGACCTCCATCAAGAGCTACAGCGCCTACAACGGCGAGTACGTGCCCACGTTCTTCACGCTGCAGCCCACCTTTGAAAACTACGTCAGCGCATTCTCCGAGGTGCCCCTGGCGCGGTATTTCCTGAATTCCATCATCTTCACCGTGGTCACCACGGGATTGATGATGATCGTAATCGTGCCGGCGGCCTTCGCCTTCGCCCGATTGGAGTTCAAGGGCAAGAACCTGGTGTTCTCGCTGTTCCTGGCGCTGATGATGATTCCCAACGAGCTGGTTATCATCACCAACTACCAGACCATCACCAACTGGGGCCTGCGCAACAGCTTCGCGGGCCTGATCCTGCCCAGCGTGACCAGCGTGTTCTACATCTACCTGCTGCGCGAGAACTTCGCCCAGATCCCCGACGAGCTGTACAACGCCGCCAAGGTGGACGGCACCACCGACCTCAAGTACCTCACCCGGGTGATGATGCCCATCTGCAAGCCGACCATCATCACCATCGTGATACTGAAGGTCATCGAGTGCTGGAACAGCTATGTGTGGCCCCGGCTGGTCACCGACGACCCCTCCTTCTTCCTGGTGTCCAACGGCATCCAGGAGATCCGCGAAAACGGCTTTGGCCGCGAGAACATCCCCGCCATGATGGCCGCCGTGGTGGTCATCAGCGTGCCGCTGATCGTGCTGTTCCTGGTGTTTCGCAACAAGGTCATGGCCGGCGTGTCGAGAGGGGGCATAAAAGGGTGAGAATGAATACTGAAGGCTTAAAAATGAATAATGAAGAATTCAGAAGGCCCAAAGCCTCCCTGCCGCAGCGGGGAGGCGGCGCGAAGCGCCGGTGGGGCGCCCTCGCCCTCGTGCTGCTGATCCTGTCCCTCTCCCTCACCGCCTGCCACGGCAGCAAGGGCCGGGCGGGGTTTGAGGTGCCGGCGGAGTTTGACACCTCGAAGAACTACGAGATCACCTTCTGGGCCAAGAACGACACCAACAAGACCCAGACCGAGATCTACAAGAAGGCCATCGCCGACTTCGAAGCCCTGTATCCCAACATCACGGTGAGCATGAAGCTGTACACCGACTACGGCCGCATCTACAACGACGTGATCACCAACATTTCCACCAACACCACGCCCAACGTGTGCATCACCTACCCGGACCACATCGCCACCTACCTGACCGGCGACAACGTGGTGGTGCCGCTGGACGGGCTGTTTGACGACGCAAAGTACGGCCTGGGCGGCAGCGAGGTGCGCTTTGACGGCCCCACGAAGGACGAGCTGATTCCCCAGTTCCTCACGGAGTGCGCCTTCTCCGGGGCCACCTACGCCGTGCCCTACATGCGCTCCACCGAGGCCATGTACATCAACAAGACCTATGTGGAGGCCCTGGGCTACGAGCTGCCCGACGTGGTCACCTGGGATTTCGTGTGGGAGGTGGCCGAGGCCGCCACGAAGAAGGACGCGGACGGCACCTTCGCCGTCAACGGCCAGAAGGTGATGATCCCCTTCATCTACAAGAGCACCGACAACATGATGATCCAGATGCTCAGGCAGCTGGACGCGCCCTACTCCACCGACGCGGGCGAGATCCTGATCCTGAACGACACCACGAAGGATCTGCTGAAGCAGGTCGCGGGCCACGCCAAGTCCGGCGCATTCTCCACGTTCAAGATCTCCAGCTACCCGGCCAACTTCCTGAACGCGGGCCAGTGCATCTTCGCCGTGGACTCCACCGCCGGCGCCACCTGGATGGGCTCGGACGCCCCGCTGGTGGACATCAGCCCGGACAGCATCGTGCAGTTTGAGACCGCCGTGCGCACCGTGCCCCAGTTCGACCCGGAGCACCCGCAGATGATCTCCCAGGGCCCCAGCGTGTGCGTGTTCAACAAGGCCGATCCCCAGGAGGTGCTGGCCAGCTGGCTGTTCACCCAGTACCTGCTGACCAACGAGACCCAGATCGCCTACGCCGAGACGGAGGGCTACGTGCCCGTGACCAGCAAGGCGCAGAACGACGCCGCCTACCAGGAGTACCTGCACAGCGACGCGGGCGACGCGCTGCATTATCCCATCAAGCTGCAGGCGGCCCAGCTGCTGCTGGACAACACGGAAAACACCTTCACCACGCCGGTGTTCAACGGCTCGGCATCCCTGCGCGACGCGGCGGGCGCGCTGATCGAGAGCGTAACCAAGTCCGTGCGCCGCAAGCAGACCGTGGACGACGCCTACATCGCCAAGCTCTACGACGACACGGCCTCCCTGTACCGGCTGAACCAGTCCTCCGGCCGCAGCGGCATGACCTCCAGCGGCGACCTGGGACCCCTGCCCGCCGGCTCGAAGGCCCTGCTCATCACGCTGGCCGTGGTCTGGGCGCTGCTGGCGGCCTGGGCCATCGCCGGGAAGGTGAAGAAAAAATGATGGCAGCGTCGCCAAGGGGCTGTTTCATAATGAATTGGCGCTGCGCACCATGAATTGACTGCTGCGCAGTCATGATTTGCACCTGCGGTGCATGATTTGAATTGCGCCTTCTCATGCCCGAAGGGCAATTCACGCACATGGTGCAATTCATTGGGGCTGTCTCATTCTGAGACAGCCCCTGCTTCTCCCCAATTCCGAAATTCCTGTTAAATCCCCCCGCATTCATTGAATAAAAATCAAATCGTAGTATAATGTACTTGTTCCTTAGGCGATATGGATCGCTACGATTGATAAGGAGGAAAAGAACATGAAGAAGATTCTGGCTGCTGTTCTGGCGCTGACCCTGGTGCTGTGCGCGTTCGCGCTGGCCGAGGAAGCCGAGACCATGACCTACGCGGATTACGCCGCGGCCGCCGTGGACGATCCCGTGACCGTGGAGTGCTACGTGCAGGCGCATCAGTCCTGGTGGGACAACCAGGTGACCGTGTACGCCGCCGATCAGGATGGCGCGTACTTCATCTACAATATGGCCTGCTCCGAAGAGGACGCCGCCAAGCTGGAGCCCGGCACGCTGATCAAGGTCACCGGCTTCAAGAGCGAGTGGTCCGGCGAGGTTGAGATCGTGGACGCCACCTTTGAGTTCGTCGAGGGCGGCGAAGCCTTCGTGGCCGAGCCCGTGGACGTGACCGACCTGCTGGGCAAGGACGAGCTGATCGACCATCAGAACCAGCTGGTCGCCTTCAAGGGCATGACCGTGGAAGCCTACGACGAGAGCGGCGCTGCCTTCGCCTACAAGGATCCCGAGGGCAAGACCGATGACCTGTACTTCAAGGTCTCCAAGGATGGCCAGACCTACGAGTTCTGCGTGGAGTTCTATCTCTGCGGCCAGGACACCGAGGTCTACAAGGCTGTCGAAGCCCTGAACGTGGGCGATGTCGTCGACCTGGAGGGCTTCCTCTACTGGTACGAGGGCGCCAATCCCCACATCACCGCCGTCACTCCCGCCGCCGAATAAGCGAAGGGACTGCGCAAAAACACCGCCTGCGGGCGGTGTTTTTTGGTTCATCACGTTTTCTTGGGGAATGCCCCCTCTCAGTCAGCCTTCGGCTGACAGCTCTCCCCCTCACGGGGGAGAGCCAAGAAAAGAATAAAGCCTTGCCTCGCCCCCGTAAGGGAGAGAGGGTTTGAGCGCCTGGAAAACAGTCCTGTGGACTGTTTTCAGCGAGAACGGGTCGGCAGACCCCGGAGCCCGTAGGGCGGAGAGGGGGTATTCCTCAATTCCCCAAGTCTCCGTGAAGAGCCTGTTTCTTGGTTCTTCACATCTTCGGGTTTGCCCCCTACTTCCTGCCCTTCAGGATCGGCGAAAGGGGCTTGTAGATGATGAACGTCATCACCACGCTGCACAGGCCCTTGATGAAGGTGAAGGGGGTGTTGAACCAGATCAGCGCCTGCCACAGGTTCTGCACCTTGGGGTTGATGGCCTGGTACATGCCGATGATGGCCTCCATGGGCATGAAGGCGGTGTACATGGGATAGACGATGTAGTAGTTGAAAAACACGCTGAGCACCGACATCACCGCCGCGCCCACCAGCGCGCCGATCAGCGCGCCGGAGCGGCTGCGCTTTTTCATGTAGATGATGCCCGCGGGCACCACGAAGGCCACGCCCAGCAGGAAGTTGCACAGCGTGCCGATGCCGCCGCTGGAGGTCTTCAGCAGGGCGACCAGGTTCTTCACCAGGCACACCGCCGCGCCGCTGATGGGGCCATAGGCGAAGGCGGCGATCAGCGCGGGCAGCTCCGCGAAGTCCAGCTTGATGAACGAGGGCATCAGCGGCACCGGGAAAGACAGGAAGCTGAGCACGACGGAGACGGCCGACAGCATGGCGATGCCGGTCAGCTTGCGGGTACGGGTAACGGTTGCAGTGGTCATGGAATTTCACTCCTTTGAGATAGAAAACACGCCCGCGGGATCGTCCCGGGGCGTGGACTTGTCTCATAGGCGCGTCATGCCTGCCTTCTTCCATCCAGACTGTACTGTCGGTACCGGAATTGCACCGGTTCATGCTGCCGAAGCCGCTCGCGGACTTTACCGCCGGTCGGGAATTACACCCTGCCCCGAAGACACGATCTTGCGATCTGATATAGTTATACGCTTTTAACGGCGATATGTCAATAGGCCGCGTGTTAATTCTGCGGTTGGAACAGGGGCAAATACACCCGGATCCGCGTGCCCAGCCCAGGCCGGCTGACCACCTCGAAGCGGCCGCCGTGGCGCTCCACGATCCAGCGGGCGATGGACAGGCCCAGGCCGGTGCCGCCGCTGGCGCGGGCGCGGGCGGGGTCGGCGCGGAAAAAGCGGTCGAATATGCGGGGCACGTCGGCTTCGTCGATGCCGATGCCGCCGTCCTGGATCTCCAGCCACGCTTCCCCCTTCTCCTGCCCCGCGGACAGGCGGATGGAGCCGCCCTCGGGGGTATAGCGCACGGCGTTGTCCACCAGCACCCGGGCCGCCTGCTTGATCAACGCCGGGTCGGCGTTCACGGGCGCGCTGTCAAGCCGCCCCTGCTTCCACTCGTGGTTCTCGTCGATCATCCGGTATTCGCCCAGCAGCTCCGTGGCCATGGCGGACAGGTCCATGCTCTCCGGGTTCATCTGCTGGCGGCCGCTGTCGCCCCGGGCCAGGAACAACAGCTGCTCCACCAGGGTCTTCATGTGCTCGGTCTCGGTCTTGATGGCGGCGATGGACTCCTCCAGCACCGTCTCGTCGTCCTTGCCCCAGCGGTCCAGCATCTTCACATAGCCCTGGATCACGGCGATGGGCGTGCGCAGCTCGTGGGAGGCGTCGGAGACGAACTGGGCCTGCTGGCGATAGGCCGCGTGCATGCGGCCCAACAGGTCGTTGATGGCGTCCTCCAGCCCGGCCAGGTCCTTGTCGCCGGTAGAGAGTTTATCGCCGATGTCGATCTTCTCGATGGCGTGCTCCAGGCTGTGGAACTTCTCCTCGTCCAGCCCCCGGCGGGCCTGCTCGGCCTCGGCGGCGCGGCGGGAACCGGCCTCGTCGCTCAGGCGCTGGGCCGTCTGGGCGATCTTGTCCAGGGGCTTCAGCAGCCGACGCGCGCCCCGGGCGCTTCCGAAGAAGCCGAGGAACCACAGCACGCACTCCCCGCCCAGCAGCGGCCCGCCGAAGCGGACGATCAGGTGCATGAAGCCGGCGAGCGGCACGTCGTGCACCACCTCCTGCCAGGTGAAATGGTACACCAGGCTGTACAGCACGTCCATGCCCTGCAGGGTCTCGTCCCCGGTCAGCGAACGGGCGATGTCCCAGCCCGCGAAGGCGCCCGTCACGCTGGTCTCCTGGGCATACAGATAGGCCGCCAGGCACGTCAACACCGCCAGCAGGTTCAAAATCAGAATCTGCCACAGCTTCTTCCACTGCCAGGCGCTGTGGATGCGCCGGGCGATGGAATTGAATCGGCGGTTGGCGTTCATGGCGGCGGTCCTCCTGAATAATGAATTGGCGCTTTGCGCCATGAATCGACTGCTTCGCAGTCATGATTTGCGCGTCTGGCGCCGCGCATGAATTGAATTGTGCCCTTCCTCATGCGCCAAGGCAGCTTTGCCTCTGGCAAAGCTGATCCGGCTTGAGCCGGACTGCCAACTTCACAATCCTGCGGATTGGGAAGCTGCACCCAGCGCAATTCATGCCCGAAGGGCTATTCATGGCGCGCAGCGTCAAATCATGCGCAGAAGGCGCAATTCATTGTTCTGATTCGCTCCGCGAATCAGAACATTACTCCCTGATCACATACCCCACGCCCCGCACGGTCTGGACCAGCTTGACGCCGAAGGCGTCGTCGATCTTGCCGCGCAGGTAGCGCACGTACACGTCCACGATGTTGGTCTCGCCCATGTAATCGTAGCCCCAGACCCGCTCCATCAGCGTGCTGCGGCTCAATACGATGCCCTTGTTCTCCAGCAGCACCCGCAGCAGGTCGAACTCCCGCTGGGTCAGCTCCACGGCGTGGCCGTCGTAGGACACGGTGTGCCGGTCCACGTCCATGATCAGCGCCCCGCAGGCCAGCTGCTTCGATTCGGCGGCGCGGCGCTCGGTCTTGCGCAGGGCGGCGCGGATGCGGGCCAGCAGCTCCTCGATCTCGAAGGGCTTGGTCATGTAGTCCTCCGCGCCCATGTCCAGGCCGGTGACCTTGTCCATCACCGAATCCCGGGCCGTGAGCATGATCACCGGCGTGTCCACCGTGCGGCGGGCGCGGCGCAGCACCTCCAGGCCGTTCAGCCCCGGCAGCATGATGTCCAGCAGCACCAGGTCGTAGCCGCCGGTCTCCATCTTCTCCAGGCCGTCCCGCCCGTCGAAGGCCTTGTCCACCGTATAGCCCTCGTGCTTCAATTCCAGCTCCACGAATCGGGCCAGCTTTTCCTCGTCCTCGACGATCAGGATCCTGGGCATGATGAGACCTCCCATCGTTCTTTCGTACACCCGGGCGTTCAAATAGAGTTAAGAGTTCAGAGTTCAGAGTTCAGATTGAAGTATGCTCAAGGCTGACTCTATCTGAACTCTAAACTCTTATCTCTAAACTCTCTTTGCGAACCAACCCTTTATTCAGAATCCGGCTTCCCGGTGACCTCTTCCTTCACCTTTTCGGCCATCTCGGCGGCCTTGTCCATGGCGCTGTTCACGCTGTCGCGGCCCAGCTCCGCGCCGGAAAAGCTGTAGCGGAACCCGGCGAACAGGCCGATCACCAGCAGCGGCACGCACACCCAGAAGGCGAACAGCATCAGCAGCACCAGCACCAGCACCGGCATCTCCAGCACGGTCTCGTCGTTCTTGCGCACCTCGAAGCGGTTGCGGTTGCCCATGCTGACGGCGCTGCGCAGCATAGCGCCCAGGCCGTTCACCACGCCGCGGCGGCGCTCCTTGGCTTCCTCGCGACGGCTGCGCTCCTCCTCGGAGTCGAGGCGGGTGGAATAGGCCCGCTCGTTGGCCGCGCCGTGCTCCTTCTCCAGCATCAGCGCCGCGTCCAGCATCTCCCAATCGCAGGCCTCCAGGGCCGTCTTGGCCTCCTCCAGGCTCACGTTCATCTTCTCAGCCAGCTTCTCTGCCATTTCATAGTGCGTCATTTTTTTGTCCTCCGTTCGATTTGATGGGCCCATTATAACGCCTGAAAATGAGATGGCAAGGAATTTGGATTAGAGAAGGATTAGAAACCAATGATTCTTTTCCAAGATATGAAAACCCAAAGGGAGCAGGGATAAGGGAGTAGGGATAGTGGCTGCCGCGTTCCCGGGCATTCCCTGTTCCCTGCTCCCTGCTTCCTGCTCCCTAATTGTACCGGTTCTTCGCGAACCGCCAGCCGTCGCGGCACATGTCGTCGATGTTCTTCGTGGCGTGCCAGTGCAAGAGGTTCGCGGCCTTGTCGGTCTCGGCGTAGCACTCGGCGATGTCGCCCGCGCGGCGCTCGGCGATGCGATAGGGGATCTCGTGCCCGCAGGCCTTCTCGAAGGCGTGGACGATCTCCAGCACGCTGGTGCCCTTGCCGGTGCCCAGGTTGACGGCCTCCGCGCCGGGATGGTCCTTCACGTACTCCAGCGCCGCCAGGTGGCCCAGCGCCAGGTCCACCACGTGGATGTAATCCCGCACACCGGTGCCGTCGGGGGTGTCGTAGTCGTCGCCGAACACCGTCAGCTGCTTCAGCTTCCCGGCGGCCACCTGGGCCACATAGGGCAGCAGGTTGTTGGGGATGCCGTTGGGGTCCTCGCCGATCAGGCCGCTCTCGTGCGCCCCGATGGGGTTGAAATAGCGCAGCAGGCAGATCTTCCACTCCTTGTCCGCCACGGCCAGGTCGCGCAGCATCTGCTCGATCATCACCTTGGTGTAGCCATAGGGATTGGTGGCGGAGGTGGGCATGGTCTCGTTGAAGGGCACGGGGTTGTTCATGCCGTAGACCGTGGCGGAGGAGGAGAACACGAACTGCTTCACGCCGTGCGCGCGCATCACCTCGGCCAGCACGATGAAGCCGTAGAGATTGTTGTCGTAGTACTCCAGGGGCTTCTGCACCGACTCGCCCACGGCCTTCAGGCCCGCGAAGTGGATCACGGCGTCGATCTGATGCTCCGTGAAGGGCACGTCCAGGGCGTCGCGGTCGCGGATGTCCACCTGATAAAAGGCGAAATCCTTGCCGGTGATGGTGCGAATGGCGTCCAGCGCCTCCGGCTTGGAGTTGACAAAGTTGTCGACAATGACCACTTCATGGCCCGCGTTCAGCAGCTCCACACAGGTGTGGCTGCCGATGTATCCGGCGCCGCCGGTGACAAGAACCTTCATAACGAACCTCCTTTGTTCTGAATGGAATGGGTTGCAGGTAAATGAGGAATTAGGAATTAGAAATGAGGAATTGTGGATGAAATCCTCACGGATTTCCTGGATTCAAGGGGGACCGGATTGCCACGACCCCCAGCCTCGCAATGACGGTATGCCGATCCATCATTCCCGCAGAAGCGGTTGTTTCGCCCAGAACCACGTCATTGCGAGGAGGTCCCAAGGGGACCGACGTGGCAATCCGGGTTCCATGAACCAATCAAATCCCGCTGGGATTTGCACCGTCATTCCTGATTCCTCATTCTCTCACAGCTCCGTCCTTCCCTGGAACGCCCGCAGCAGCGTCACCTCGTCGGTGTACTCCAGCTCGCCGCCGATGGGCACGCCGTGGGCGATGCGGGTCACCTTCACGCCCATGGGCTTGATCAGCCGGGAGATGTAGGCCGCGGTGGCCTCGCCCTCCACGTCGGGGTTGGTGGCCAGCACCACCTCCTGGATCTCCCCGCCCGCCAGCCGGGTCATCAGTTCGCGGATGCGGATGTCGTCCGGGCCCACGCCGTCCATGGGCGAGATCACCCCGTGCAGCACGTGGTAAAGCCCATTGTACTCCCGCATGCGCTCCATGGCATTCACGTCCCGGGGATCCTTCACCACGCACACGATGTCCTTCCGCCGGCTGTCGTCCGAGCAGATGGCGCAGATTTCGGCGTCGGTGTAGTTGCCGCAGACGGGGCAGAAGTGAATCTGCTTCTTGCCGTTGAAGATGGACACCGCCAGCTCCCGCACCTGCTCCTCCGGCAGGCCGATGATGTGATAGGCCAGCCGCTGGGCGGTCTTGCGGCCCACGCCCGGCAGCTTCGACAGCTGGTTCACCAGCTTGGCAATCGCCTCGATTTCAGCCATGTCTTAGAATAAGCCGGGCATGTTCAGCCCGCCGGTGAGCTTGCTCATCTCGCGCTCGGTGGTGTCGCCCGCGGTGCGCAGCGCCTCGTTCACGGCGGCCAGCACCAGGTCCTGCAGCATCTCCACGTCGTCCGGGTCCACCGCCTCGGGCTTGATCTCGATGGACAGCAGTTCCTTCTTGCCGGACACCTTCACGGTGACCATGCCGCCGCCGGCGCTGGCCTCGTACTCCTTCGCCTCCAGCTCCTCCTGCATCTTCGCCATCTGCTGCTGCAGCTTCTGCGCCTGGCGGGCCAGCTGCTGCATGTTGCCGCCGCCAAAGCCGCCGGGAAATCCGCCTCTTGCCATATTGGTATACCGTCCTTTCCCCGGATACTTGCCGTATCCGCACAATTTCACAGGATAATTATAGCATAAAACGCCATGGGGCGCAAGGCGTGGATCGACCATCCGGGGCGGTTGATCCACGCCTTGCCTTTGTTCAGGCGCGCCCCCTTCCCAATCGGCTTTTGACCTCCGTAACGCAGGTCTCCAGCCAGCGCCTGCGGGCCTCGGCGGCGGGTATGCAGCCCTGCCGGACGAGGCCGCCCATGGGCAGCTTTTCCAGGGCCGCGTCCAGGGGCGGCCGCTCGGGGTTCTCGCCATTTTGGTAGATGTGGGGCAGGCCGTTTTGATCCAGGAAGTCCACATAATGGTCGAAGCGCTGCTGATATCCACGGCAGACCGACGTGAAGTCCGTCCCCTCCAGGATGTCGCGGATGTCCATGGCGTCCGTCACGTCGTCCGCGTGCATGTAATTGATGTTCGCCCAGCGGCACAGCTCCTCCATGCGGGTGTCCGTGGTGAACACATAACTGGGCACGCCGTTGATCATCGCGGTGATGTTCCCGTGGATGCGGCTGCCGAAGCAGTAATCCACGTTTTTCATGTAGTCGAACCACGTGCGCGCCTCGGTGAAGCCGATGGCGCGGCCGTTGCGCACGTCCCTGTGCCACGGGAAGAAGGGATAGAAACCCGTGGTGTCCCTGCCCTTGGCCCGGACGATGTTGGGCGTGCCATAGGCGATCATGGCCAGCTCCCACCGCACCTGCTGCACCAGGTGGTAATCCGGGAAGCGCGCCTCGGCATCGCGGATCAGTCGGTTCAGCGCCGGGTTCTGGGTCATGCGGGTGTTGATGCTCAGCCGGGTGCTTTCGTCGATGGGCCTGACCCTCGGCTCCGGCATCACCGGCCCGTTCAGATACAGCGAAGGGCAGCCAATGACCGTGAAGTGGCGCTCCGGAACATAGCCCAGGCGCTGCAGGTAATCCGCGGTATACTCCCCGCGCAGTCCCACCAGCGCAGACTTTTCCAGCACGGCGTCCATGAACGCGCGCACATCATCGTCGAACGGGAAGCCCTTTTTGATGTTCTCGGGCGACCTGGTCTTCAGCCCGCAGCCGATCACCACGCAGGGGATGCGGAGCCTGCGAATCATCTCTGTCAGCGGTTTCAGGCTGTAATCCGAGCGAAACGCATCGGCCAGCGGGAACACCGCAAAGTCGCAGGTCTCGTTCAGCCGTTCCACGCCGCCGGGCTCAGCGAACACCTGCTTGGGCCACCGGGCGTCGAACTCGGTGCCCTCCCGCATCAGCGTGCGGAAGGTGCTGTACTGGAACACCAGATTGCCCGTGTTGAGGCCGAACAGGTCGTGCTGCACGGCGTCCCCCACGGAGACGGGCTTCAGCGGCGACATGCCCGCGCGTATGTATATCCTCGTCATGTGCAGGCTCCTTTGTCATAATGCTGTCTACATTATACCAGCTTCCGGCAAAGCTGTCCACAGGCAAATCCCGACCGGGGCGGGCGCTTTCTCCCCCCGTCCGCCTACTTGAAAGCATAATATTCCTATGCTACAATAAAAATGGAGATATACGCAATACCCCTGACAAGGAGATCCGATATGCAAGATTCCCGCAAGAAAAGCGATTGGGATACGGTCATCCGGCCGCGCAAGGGCTGGTTCGACATCGACTTCAAGGGCCTGGTGCGCTACCGCGACCTGATATGGCTGATGGTGAAGCGCAACTTCACGGTGCTCTACAAGCAGACCATCCTGGGCCCGGCCTGGGTGGTGATCCAGCCGCTGTTGACCACGCTGGTGTTCACGGTGGTGTTCGGCAACCTGGCCGGGCTGCCCACCGACGGCGTGCCCAAGTTCCTGTTCTACATGGCGGGCAACATCATGTGGCAGTACTTCTCCCAGTGCCTGACCCGCACCGCCGAGACCTTCACCAAGAACAGCAGGCTGTTCGGCAAGGTCTACTTTCCCCGCCTGGTGATGCCCTTTTCCACGGTGCTGACGCAGATGATCAACTTCGCGGTGCAGTACGCGCTGTTCATCGTGATGGTGGTGATCTACGCCAACAAGCCCGGCAGCGGCGTGGCGCCCAACTGGCAGCTGATATTGCTGACGCCGCTGATGCTGGTGCAGCTGGGCATACTGGGCCTGGGCTTCGGCATCATCATCTCCGCGCTGACCACGAAATACCGCGACCTGGCCATGCTGGTCAGCTTCGGCGTGCACCTGTGGATGTACGGCACCCCCGTCACCTACTCCACCAGCATGATCGCCGACAAGTATCCCCAGCTGCTGGGGGTCTACATGCTCAACCCCATCACCCCCATCATCGAGCTGTTCCGCGCGGCCTACCTGGGCGTGCCCCGGTATTCCTACGGCTACAACCTGCAATCCGTGATTGTGACGGTGCTCGTGTTCCTGGTGGGCGTGGTTCTGTTCTCCAGGACGGAAAAGACGTTTATGGATACGGTTTGATCGAAAGGAAGCTACCATGTCTGAACGAGTTCTCGAAATCGACGGCGTCTCCAAGCAGTACCGGCTGGGCATGATCGGCGGCGGCACGCTGCACGACGATTTGAACAGCTGGTTTGCCCGCATCCGCGGCAAGGAGGACCCGAACACCAAGATCGGCAAGGAACACATCGCCTTCAACCAGAAGTTCTGGGCGCTGAAGGACGTGTCCTTCAACGTGGACCGGGGCGACGCCGTGGCCCTGCTGGGCCGCAACGGCGCGGGCAAGAGCACCATGCTGAAGCTGATCAGCCGCATCACCGCGCCCACGGAGGGCGAGATCCGCATCCGCGGCCGGGTGGCCAGCCTGCTGGAGATCGGCACGGGCTTCCACCCGGAGCTGAGCGGCCGGGACAACATCTACCTGAACGGCGCCATACTGGGCATGAACCGGGCGGAGACCACCCGCAAGATGAAGGAGATCGTGGAGTTTTCCGAGATCGAGCAGTTCATCGACACCCCCGTGAAGCGCTATTCCAGCGGCATGTACGTCAAGCTGGCCTTCGCCGTGGCCGCCCACCTGGACCCGGACGTGATGATCTGCGACGAGGTGCTGGCCGTGGGCGATTTGGCGTTCCAGCAGAAGTGCCTGTCGAAGATGAGCGAGATCGCCCGCAGCGGCCGCGCCGTGCTGTACGTCAGCCACAACATGCGCACCGTCACCCAGCTTTGCAATCGCGGCATCTTCCTGGACGCCGGCAAGCTGACCTATGACGGCACGGTGGAGCGCGCCATGGAGCTCTACGGCGGCTCCAGCGCCAGGAGCGTGCAGCGCAACCTGGACGAGGTGCCCCGCACCAAGGACCGCGGCGACACCATGCGCATGCTGTCCATACAGTTCCACAACACCCAGGCGCTGGAATACACCATGGATTCCACCATGGAATTCACCCTCACCTGCGTGGCCCACATCGCCGAGCCGCGGCTGCGCATCCGGCTGATATTGCAGAACAGCATCGCCACGCCCATCGCCATGACCCAGACCGAACCCTTCGAGGTGGCCGCCGATGAAACCTTCACCCGCCGGATCAAGTTCCCGCTGAAGGGCATCGCCCCCGGCGAGTACGTCATCAAGATGTCCCTCATCTCCGGCACGCCCCGGGGCCGCAGCACCTACTACGACACCATCGTGGACGTGTCCCGCTTCGTCATCACAGACGACCCCGCCATCAACTCCGGCTTCATCTGGTCGGAACGCCTTTGGGGCAACGAGCGGCTGGAGCCGCTGGAGATGGAGCAGGGATAAGAGTTCAGAGTTCAGATAGAGTTACCGGCTGCCGCGCGGAAGCAAATGGGGCCCGGGTCAATGCCACGGAGGCGTTGCCCATCAACGGGGAGCCTCGGGACATAAACTGAAGACTGAAAGCTGAATGATGAGTTGAAAGAGAGGCCGTTATGGGGCGTCAATACACCCGCCTGGACGCCGTGCGCAAGCTCGTGGACGAGCTGGTCAAGGACGCCGACTGCGCCCAGCACGCCCTGCGCAACCCCATGGAGGACTTCTTCTTCGACCATCCCCGCATCCGGCGGGTGGTGGAGGAACTGACCGACGCCGAACAGAAAGGATAGCCCCATGATCGCAGAAATCCTCTCCGTGGGCACGGAATTGCTCATGGGCCAGATCGCCAACACCGACGCGCAGTACATCTCCCGGCGGCTGGCGGAGCTGGGCATCGCCATCTATCGCCACACCACCGTGGGCGACAATCCCGCCCGGGTGAAGGAGGCGCTGGGCGAGGCGCTGTCCCGGTCGGACATCGTCATCACCACCGGCGGCCTCGGCCCCACCGAGGACGACCTGACCAAGGAGATGGTGGCGGAGTACTTCGGCCTTGAAATGGAATTGCACCAGGAGAGCCTGGACGCCATCATTGCCCGCATGACCGCCACCGGCCACCCCATGACCGACAACAACCGCAAGCAGGCCTACTTCCCGGTCGGGGCAACGATCCTGCCGAACGCCGTGGGCACGGCCCCCGGCTGCGTGGTGGAGGCGGACGGCAAGGCCGTGGCCGTGCTGCCCGGGCCGCCCCACGAATTGAAGGACATGTTTGAAAAGCAGCTGTCCCCCTGGCTGGCCCGCCGCAGCGGCGCGCACATCGAATCGAAGTTCCTGCGGGTGTTCGGCATCGGGGAATCGCGGCTTGAGACGATGCTGAAGGACCTGTTCCACACCGACAACCCCACGCTGGCGCTGTACTGCGGTCCCGGCGAGGTGCAGGCCCGGATCACGGCGCAGGCGCCCGACAGCGGCAAGGCGCTGTCCATGATCGCGCCGCTGGAGGATGAGATCCGCCGCCGCCTGGGCGAGCACGTCTACGGCGAGGGCATCGATAATTCCATCGAAAAGGCGGCCTTCACCCTGCTGAAGCAGCGGGGCGAGACCGTCACGTTCGCCGAGAGCTGCACCGGCGGCCTGCTGGCGGCGCGGCTGGTGGGCGTGCCCGGGGCCAGCGAGGTGCTGATGGAGAGCCACGTCACCTACGCCGACGCCGCCAAGGCCCGGGTGCTGGGCGTGGATGAGGGGACGCTCAAGGAGCACACCGCCGTCAGCGAGCCCGTCGCCCGCCAGATGGCCGAGGGTGCGCGCCGGATCAGCGGCGCGGACTGGGCCGTGTCCACCACCGGCTATGCCGGCCCGGACGGCGGCACGGACGGCACGCCCGTGGGCACGGTGTACATCGCCGTGGCCGGAAGGGGCGGCACCGTCGTCAGGGAGTGCCACTTCCGCGGCCAGCGGGAGTACGTGCGCACCCTGGCCGCGTCCTGGGGGTTCAACCTGCTGCGGCTGGAAATGGAGAAAAACTGAAAAAAACCTTCCCCTTTGGGGAAGGCTTTTTTGCGCTATTCCGCGTCACTCCGCCAGCTGCGTCTCCTGCCGCCACAGCCACGGCACGTATACCGCAGCCACGGCGATGGTGGCGATCACATACACCATTTCGGCGGTCTGGTTGTCCGACGAGAACTTGCTGGCCACGTCCACCGCGGCGTGGACGAGCACGCAGGGCCACAGGCTGCCGCCCTTGTAGAAGGCCAGCGTGAAGATGAAGCCCCAGCCGATGGCGAAGGCCACCTGGATCACCGTCTCCAGGTTTGCCTGGCCCGCCAGCAGGTTCACAATGTGCCCGATGCCGAAGGTGACCGCCGCGATGACGATGGCCGGCACCGGCCCGTCCTTCTTCAGCAGCGCCCGGAACAGGAAGCCCCGGAACAGCAGCTCCTCCACATAGCCGATCAGCGCCATGGACAGCACCGCCCACAGCTGCGACAGTCCGGGATAGGCCACCCGCACGCCGCCCCACAGGTTGCCCGTGGCCAGCACGATCATCGGCACAAAGTACCACAACCGCGCCGGGTGAGCCGCCCAGCGGTCCAGGCCGTACTTCGCCTCCAGCTGATTTCCCTTCACGAACCAGGTCGCCCCGACGGCGATCACGACCAGTGCCGCCAGCATCAGCGGGCTTTCGTCCCCCAGGTTCCCGCGAATCGGGATCGTCGCCGCGCAGTAGACGATGATCCACAGCACCGCGAACCACACTTCATTCTTTTCGTACAGCTTCTTCATGTTCCCCCGCTCCCTTCATTTCCTCGATCATTCCGACGCAGCGCGCGCACCAGGCGCGCACCATTTCCTCGTACATCAGCCCGAACTCCGCGGTCATGCGCCAGTAAAGCGCCTTGCGCGGGTCGTCCAGCGTGGCGGCGTAATCCTCCACGCTGTCCATGGTCTCGTCGCCCTCCTCGGTGAACACCGAGGCCTCCGCCTCGACGCCCTTGAAGAATTGAAGCGCCTCCTCCGGCTCGAGCTCCCCCAGAAAGAAGGTCTTGAGCAGCAGCGGGCTGCGCTCGTACTTGGGCAGGTTGTCCGCCCGCAGCCAGTCGATGAGCTCCTCCCGGCCCGCCCGGGTGATGGAAAACACGTTCTTGTCCGGCCTTCCGCTCTGCTCCACCCGCGTCACGCGCACCCAGCCGCGCTCCTCCAGCGCGCGCAGCTCGCGATAGATCTGGCTGGTCTGAACCGGCCAGAAGTGGCGCAGCGAATCCCGGAACACCCGCATCAGCTCATATCCCGTCGTGTCCTCATAGCCGATCAGGCCCAGTATGCCGTGTTTCAGCATGCCGTCACTCCCTTGTATTCCACTTGTTGAATATTATAATTCCACTTGTGGAATATGTCAAGTCCCTCGAATGAAAAGATTTCTCGAAGCCCTTGACAATCCCGCCGTTTTGCGCTATAATATCCCTTGCGTTGATGAAACGCGCTGTCGCGGGGTAGAGCAGTCCGGTAGCTCGTCGGGCTCATAACCCGGAGGTCGAGGGTTCAAATCCCTCCCCCGCAACCATCGTCAACCATGGGTGTTCCCGTGGTTGACTTATATGCCGGCGTATCTCAGTTGGCTAGAGAATCCGGTTCATACCCGGAGTGTCATTGGTTCGAATCCGATCGCCGGTACCACATGAAATTCGTGCAATCTGTGCAGGTTGCACGAATTATTTTTGTAAAAACAGTTCAATTCCCGCCATTTTCGCCTTAACTCTCCAATAACATTCTTATCCCGATTAACAAGAATGTCATAATTTGGAGCAAAATTGCGTTTGAATCCAGTAATGCTAAACTATAGGTTTAATAATACTGAATTTCTGCAATTCTGAAAAATGCAGGATCGAAGAGCTGATTATTCAGGAATTGAGCGGGTTCTCTTGAAAACTCTGCTTGTTGGCCTCAATCGGATTCAAATCCTTTATCAGGAACAGAGCAGCTTGTCCACCCCCTGCACCGCCTCATGCTTTCGGATGTCGCGCGCATGGCAATAGCGATCCGCGGTGGTTTTGAAGTCCGTCTGCCCGATGATGCTCTGGATCGTCTTGACCGACGCTCCGGCGTCGTTCAGCATCGTCGCAAAGCTGTGGCGGAACACGTGCGTGGACGCGCCGTGCAAGTCGATGGTGCGGCGGATTCGCTCCATCATGCGCCGGTGGATGCTGAATGTGATGGGCTTGACATCATCCCCCACCACATAGGCGTTCGGTTTGCCAACGGGTTTCAGGTATTCCAACAACGCTGACATGATTGGCACGTCCCGATTGCCGCTTTCGGTCTTTGGCGTTCCGATGCACGGCCGGTTGTCGCCCTTGGGATAGGTCACATTGCGCCGAACATGGAGCACATTGGTGCTCAGATCCACATCTTCCCACCGCAGCCCGATGATCTCACCGCGCCGCATGCCGGTGAAGATCGCCAGCGCCATGTAGCGCTGATCCATCGTTTCCAGCTTTTCTTACTAAGGTCCCGGAGGAGACGCGCTTTTTCAAAGCGTAATAACCCACTATCACACTTTCCGACTTCGTCGGCAAAGTGCACGTGGGCTCTCCGAGCTCCTTGTGGGTGAGCTCCTCGTTGCGCAGCGCAACAAGCTGCCGATCCTCATGGCAGAGGGATCGCCCGAAGTCACTGCTCAGGATGTGGTTGTAATCAGACATGCTTCGCCGCTGTGCTCTGATCTTGCGCGCCAGCCACTCATCATAGTCGCCGTTCTGTCCCCAGCCATGATACTCCTCGTCCTCATTGTCGAATGGGTCGTCATAATCGTCGACAGCGTCATACTTGCTGCGAATCTCCCTCAACGCCGGGTCCGCTTCGTCGTCGGCAATATCAAAGCTGCCGCCGTTCGCCGCGGCCTGCTCCTGAGCCGCTTCAATGGAGATCATCTTCGCCCCGGCCTCCGTCCGGGTATGGTGCCACTGGCGATAAGTATCGATCTTCTTCCGGCTGTTTTTCTCACTGTAATCCTCCTGCGTCCGATTCTTCAACACAAAGTCGATGGTCGGCTGCCAGCCCTGCTCCCGCACGATCCTGTCGGTGATGCCCTCCATCAGCTCGTCAAAGTCTTTCTCCGACATCCAGGGCACCTCGCTGCCCTCCGGCAGGCTCGCCAGCTTCTGCATGGAATGTTCCGTTACCTCCAGGATCGCTCGGACGTAATCCACGGCGCTGTAGACGAGCTGCCACAGGGCGAAGTTCTCACAGAAGTCGGACATGGGGCTGTCCATCCGCGCGTACCCATGCTTCTTTGGGATTTGGAGGTGCTTCCATATGGCTTCGGCGCAGGTTCTTTTGATAAAAGAGGTAAAGCCGCTCGAAGACAACACCGAATCTTGGTCAGGCAAATTGAACAGCGCCTGTGGATGCCGTGTGATCCCAATGTATTCCTGGTGACCGCGAAAGAATGCCTTGGGCAGGCAAAAGAAGAGCGGCAAATACTGCAAGCTCTGATCTGTCTGTCCGCTGTTTCCGTGCTTTCTGTTGCTCATCATCGTCCAATCCTACGGGAACATATGTTCGATTATAAAACCATTATACCTCCTATGACACAAAAGAGCAATCGAACACATGGTAACTTTTTCTGCAAAAGAAAAGGGAGAGGGCATGAACGCTTCGCCGGCATATCCCGATACCTCAATAGAGAACCGGAGGGAGTTCAACACCAAATCTGTCTGATTTCAATGTGTCACTTCCAGTAACGGCGAAGTATTTATGTGATGGCTTATTTGCATGTGATACTAAAGGAGATATCAACAGTTATTTGATTCCTGGATCTTCATTTTCAATTCTCCCAGAGTTCAGGAATTGATCCAGTTTATCCATTATACGGTATCCATAAAAGAGCACGATCACGAAAGTGAACACCAACAACATGTTTGCCATGCAAAAGCCCCCCTTTTGTGCATCAGAAACGCAGGAACTTCTGCACATCCTTCTCACCGCCCAGCAGGATGACGCGCTCGCCTGAGCTGAACTCGTGGGCGGGGCCGGGCATGGGCACCACCTGGCCGTTCTTGCGGATGGCGAGGATATTCAGGCGATATTTCTGGCGCACGGCCAGGTCGACCACGGTGTGGCCGATCCAGCTTTCGGGGATCTCCGTTTCATAGATGGCGTGCTCCGGCGAGAGGCGGATGTAGTCGAAGATGTGATCTCCGCTGTAGCGCACGGCGGCCCAGGTCGCCAATTGCTTTTCCGGATAGATCACCTCGTCCGCGCCGCAGGCCAGCAGGAACTGGGCGTGGGCGTCCCGCGCCACGCGCACCAGCACGAAGGGCGCGCCGTGCTTTTTCAAGAGTGACGTGATCTCCAGCGACGCCTGCAGGTCGTGGCCCATGGTGACGACGCACAGGTCGAATTCCTCCACGCCCAGCGCGTCGATCAGCGCCGGGTCGGCGGCGTCGCCGATCTCGGCGTTGGTGACGTAGGCCATGGCGTCCTGCACCCGGCGCTCGTCCTTGTCGATGGCCAGCACCTGGTGGTTCAGGTCGTGCAGCTTCTGGGCCATGTGGCGTCCGAACCGGCCAAGGCCGATCAGCAGTATGTTTTTCATACTGTACCTCCCGTGTTTTATGGAACACATTGTACCATCCCGGCCATGAACGCGCCGTTAAAGCTTCGCTTGCGGCATTAAGATGGCATAAAGCGCATTCTGTCTTTATGCCATCTTAATGCGTTGGCGCATATTTTATCTTCCCTTTTATGCGATATATGGTACAATGATTAGGAAAAACAGCGTTTTTCCGGGTCGGCGGCTCCCGAAGGGTAAGGCGCCGACAATCATGGTATAATACACGGAAAACAACCAACGGGAGGTGGGGCGTGTGTCGGAACAGGAGCGCATACTCGTGTGCGTCTCGGCGTCGCCCACCAATGCCGATGTGATTCGCCGGGCGGCGGCGCTCTCGGACGCCATGGGCGCGGAGCTGATCGCCGTCTACGTGGAGGATGTGGAGCTGCGCGACGAGGCGCAAGCCCAGGCGGTGCACGACCACCTGAGCCTGGCGGAGAAGCACGGCGCCATGCTGACGACCATCTATGGCAACGATCCCGCCACGGCCATCGCGGAATATGCCCGGGTCAGCGGCATCACCAAGATCGTGCTGGGCAAGAGCCCCGGGCGGCGTACGCGGGACACGCTGATGGCGCGGCTCAACGAGCTGGCTCCGAACCTTGAAATCATCATCATTCCCAACCGCCTGACCGCGAACGCGAATCCCTCACGGCTGTTTCGCTTCCTGGGCAGGGAGCGCTTCTCCTTCGGGAATTTGGCCAAGACTGCGTTGATCCTCGCCGCCTGCACCGGCATGGGCTTTTTGTTCTCAGGCATCGGCCTGGCCATCACCAACGTGGTGCTGATCTATATCCTGGGTGTGATGGGCGTGGCGCTCACGACCACGGGCTACGTCTACAGCCTGCTGTCCTCCTTTTTCTCGGTGGTGGTGTTCAACTTCTTCTTCACCGAGCCCTTCTACTCGCTGCGCTCCAGCCCGGATTACCTCGCCACCTTTGCGGTGATGTTCACGGCGGCGCTGCTGTCCAGCTCGCTGACCAGTCGTATCAAGGCCCAGTCCATCCAGACGGCGAACAAGGCTTACCAGACGGAGGTGCTGCTGTCCACCAGCCAGCTGCTGCAAAAGGCGGAGGACAGGCGGGCGATCCTGGAGGTCGTGCAGCGGCAGCTGAGCCGGCTGCTGGAGCACAGCGTGCTGTGCTACGATTCGAATCTCGACGCGCCTGCGCTCTGCGCCATCGAGCAGGATGGCGGCTTCGAGGGCATAGACCTGGCCGGTGAACGGCGCGTTGCCCGGTGGGTGCTCGGGAACGCCAAGCATGCGGGCCGCACGACCCGCATGTTTCCGGAGGCCCAATGCCTGTACATGGCCGTGCGCAGCGAGGGCCGCGTCTGGGCGGTCATCGGCATACGGGCGGACAACAGTCCTCCCATCGACGAATACCGCAAAAACCTGATGATCTCCATACTGGACGAGTGCGCCCTGGCGGTGGAGAAGGACCACATGACCCGCGAGAAGCAGCGCATGGAGGAAAACGCCCGCCAGGAATCGCTGCGGGCCAACCTGCTGCGCTCCATCTCTCACGACCTACGCACGCCGTTGACCAGCATCTCCGGCAACGCGGCCATCCTGATGGAGAACCAGGGACAGCTGAGCAAGGCGAGCCTCAAGCGGCTGTACACCTCCATCTATGACGACGCCATCTGGCTGAACGGCCTGGTGGAGAATCTGCTGACCATCACCCGCACCGAAAACGGCACCATGAAGCTGAACCCGCAGACAGAGCTGGTGGCGGACACCGTGGAGGAAGCCCTGCGGCACATCGACCGGGATGCCGCTCATAAGCAGATCATGAGAGACCTGCCGGAGGAGATGCTGCTGGCGCGGATGGACGCGGGGCTGATCGTGCAGGTGCTGGTGAATCTTCTGAATAACGCGGTGAAGTATACGCCGGAAGGGGCGAGGATCATCGTCGGTGTCCGGCGTGAGGATGACAGGGCGATGATTTGGGTGGAGGACGACGGCCAGGGCGTGCTGCCCGGCGACGAGGACCGGGTGTTCGACATGTTTTACACCGGCGTGAAGCGCTCTCCGGACAGCCGCCGGGGCATCGGACTGGGGCTGGCGCTGTGCAAGAGCATCGTGCAGGCCCACGGGGGCGAGATCGGCGTGGAAAACATTGAGCCCCACGGCGCGAGATTTTGGTTTACCCTTCCAATCGTGGAGGTCGAAGGCTATGAACAATAAACCCCTGATACTGGTGGTGGAGGACGATGCGGCGGTGCGCAGCCTGATGGCGGTAACGCTGGACACCCAGGGCTACCGCTACCATCTGGCCCGAAACGGAGCCGAGGCGCTGATCGAGGCCTCGACCCAGCAGCCCGCCGTGATGCTGCTGGACCTGGGCCTGCCGGACATGGAGGGCGTGGACATCATCCGCAAGGTGCGGGGCTGGACGGCCATGCCCATCATCGTCATCTCCGCCCGCAGCGAGGACGCCGACAAAGTGGAGGCGCTGGACGCGGGCGCGGACGATTACCTGACCAAGCCCTTCTCCGTGGATGAGCTGCTGGCCCGGCTGCGGGTGGCGCTGCGCCGGGTGAACGCGGAGGCATCTGCTGGCGGCGAGAGCGCCATCTATGAAAACGGCAGTCTGCGCATCGACTATGCCGCGGGCTGCGCGTATATCGCGGATCGGGAGATCCATCTGACGCCCATCGAATACCGGCTGTTGTGCCTGCTAGCGAGGAACACCGGCAAGGTGCTGACCCACAACTACATCCTCAAGGAGATCTGGGGCAGCTATACCGCCTCGGACGTGGGTTCGCTCAGGGTGTTCATGGCGACGCTGCGCAAGAAGCTGCAAGCGGGTGACGACACCCAGCCCTACATCCAGACGCACATCGGCATCGGCTACCGCATGCTGAAACAGGATGGCAAGCCGGAGGACACACCGTGAATGTGCCGCACAAGCCGGAGGGGTTGAAGCGCGAGCCCCGCCCGGAGGAATGGCTGGTATTCGGATTCCTGGGCATCATCCTGCTGGGGACGCTGCTGCTGGCGCTGCCCGTCTCGACACGGTACGGCCACAGCATCGGCCTGTTCGACAGCCTGTTCACGGCGACCTCCGCCGTGTGCGTGACGGGCCTTGTTGCGGTGGACACCGGCACGACCTTCTCCCTGTTCGGACAGGCCGTGCTGCTCGTGCTGATCCAGGTCGGCGGCCTGGGCTTCATGGTGTTTGCCACGCGGGTCATGATGATGTTGGGACGGCGAATCTCCATAAAAAACAGGCTGTTGATCCGGGAATCCATGAACGGCGCGTCCCTTTCCAACCTCGGCACCCTGACGCGACGCTATTTGCTGCTGGCGCTGGGCATCGAAGCGGTGGGGGCGGCGCTGCTGGCCATCCGTTTTGTGCCGATGTTCGGCCTTCGGCGCGGAGCGTGGTTCGCACTATTCCATGCAGTCAGCGCCTTTTGCAACGCAGGCTTTGACCTGTTCGGAGGCTTCTCCAGCCTGACCGGCTTTGCTGCCGACCCGCTGGTGCTGCTCACTGTGGCGGTGCTGATCGTCTTGGGCGGTCTGGGCTTTTCCGTCATACTGGATGTGCTGCGCAGCCGACAGGGCTTGAAGAACCTGTCGCTGCACACCCGCATCGTGCTCACCTTCACGCTGGCACTGCTGCTTATGGGCACGGCCTTCTATGCGCTCGTGGAGCGCGGCAGGCTGGATGTCTTCAATGCCTTTTTCCAGTCCGTCACCATGCGCACGGCGGGGTTCAATTCCGTCGATCTCTCGGCCTTCACGGACAGCTCAAAGCTGTTCAGCAGTCTGCTGATGATGGTTGGCGCGTCCCCGGCCTCCACCGGCGGCGGCATGAAAACCACCACCGTGGCGGTGGTGGCGCTTTTGATATTCAGCGTCGTGAAGGGCGATGACGGGGTCAACGCCGCCCGCCGCCGGATCTCCGCTGATACCGTGCGAAGGGCACTGGCGGTGGTGGCGCTGTTTCTGACGATGCTGACGCTGGGCACGCTCTCCCTCTCGATCCTCGAGAATGGACGCTTTTCCCTGGCGGACATTCTTTTTGAGTGCTCCAGCGCCATGGGTACCGTAGGCGTCTCTGCCATCGGCACGCCAAACCTGCATTCCGTCAGCCGCGCTGTTCTGCTGCCGATGATGTTCCTGGGCCGCGTCGGCCCGCTGACACTCGCCGTCGCCGTTGCCCGCAGGCAGGGTCATGTCAAGCCCGCTGCAAAGTTCCCGGAGGAAAAGATCATGATCGGTTAGGCGGCAATGATATGATAAATGAAGAGGCCAATCAAGGTGCCTTGAAAGACATCTTGATCAGCCTCGGTTTTTCTGTGCCTCACCACGTTTTACATACACCACAATGGCATCCCTGTCTGTGCTGAGTATATTCAGAGGAACAGCGCCCTCATATAATCCTGCAACGTATGCAGCACCCTGACCACTTCCACCTGATCCCCTTCGCAAAGGTAGAATATCCGGTAATTCTCGCAGACCAGGAACCGATAATCGGTATGGACGGAGAGAACGGCGTCCAGTGGCATGCCTCTCTCGGGCATGTCCCGGAGGCTTTCGATACTGGTGCGGAGCAGCTTGAGGATGCTCGGAGCGGCATCGGGATTGGCCAGCTCATCGCTGATATAATCGCGGATGCCGATCAAATCCCTTCGCGCCGCCGGGGAAACGATCACATTTGCCATGCTTACACACCCAGCCCTTCAAAGGCCTCATCGATGGTCAG
>CACWZP010000007.1 GCA_902765395.1 uncultured Eubacteriales bacterium | reverse complement strand
TCATGTCATCCTGAGCGAAGCGAAGGATCTGTACATTGCGAACATGTATATCGTTATGTTAAATCTTGCCACCCACCCAATATCTGCCCCTGTTTCATCGTCTGTATAGTGTAATTACAAATTGACGGCCGTCTGTGGCACACTGGAGCGGGTTTCCATGAACGACAACGAATATATGCGGCGGGTCCGCGCCATCGAGGGGCGGCTGTTTCGCGTCGCCCAGGCCATCCTCTGGCGGGAGGCCGACAGCGTGGACGCGGTGCAGGAGGCGGTGTTCAAGGGCTGGATGAAGAAGGACCGGCTGAACGACGCCGACCGCCTGGAGCCATGGCTGACGCGCATACTGGTGAACGTCTGCCGGGACATGCTGCGCCGACGCAAGCGCGACCCGGTGCCGCTGCCGGAGCAGATTTCCCGGGAGGACCGCCTGTGCGAGGATCTGCAGCTGCGGCTGGCGCTGAAGGCCCTGCCGGAGAAATACCGGCTGCCGCTGGTGCTGCACCACCTGCAGGGCTGGCCCGTGGCGGACGTGGCGGCGGCGCTGGGCATCCCAAGGTCGCGGGCCGCGTCCCGGCTGCACCAGGCGAGAAAGGCCCTGCGCGCGCTGCTGGATGGAGGTGACGAATAATGAAGAAGGACAAGCTGCGCCTTTCCCGGGCGTTCACGGAAGCCCCCTCCCAACTGAACGACGCCGTTGAAGCGGCATTCAGGAGAGGAGAACAGGCGATGAAGAAGAGACATAAGCTGACGATCGCGCTGACTGCGGCGGCGGCCTGCGTGGTGATCCTGGCCGGTCTGGCCCTGGCGGCAGGCAGACTGACGGCCCCCAGGCCCGACCCGGTGGTGGCGTCTCAAAACAAAAAAGCAATTGCGACAGCAGAAGCAACAGCGGATATCATGACGGAGGTCACCCAAAAGCCCACGCCCACCCCAGAGATCACCCCGGAGCCGACGCCCACGCCGGAGATCACCCCGGAGCCGACGCCGATGCCGACCCTGGTGCCGGATGTGAACCTGGTCTACACCCAGCCGGATTCCAACTACTACCACGCGGAACCGAACTGCTCCGGCATGGTTGGCGCGGTGGCCTGGACGGAGGAATCCGCGATCTCCGTGGGCAAGCAGCCCTGCCCGGTGTGTATCACGGGAGACGCGACGATGGAGGAAGCCCCGGAGGAAGCCGCCTCGGCGGAGGCCGTAGAAGCGCCCATCTTTTACACGGAGTACGGAAGTTATTACCACGGCGATGAGCACTGCTCCGGCATGCAGAACGCCCAGCCCCATTCCGTCGAGCTGGCACTGGCGAGCGGCAAGCTGCGCTGCCCGGTCTGCCAGCCCGTCGAGCCGGATCACTGCGATCTGTTTCTCAGCGCCTTTGGACAGGACCTGGAGGCGCTGGTGCCGGGCTGGGCCTATGGCTACTGCGGCCATGAGACCGACTTCTTCGGCGACGATGGCTGGTTTGTCACAGACGGCGAGACATACTCCATGGCCTGCCATGTCAGCAGCTTTCTCAAGGCGGACGGCGTAGAACAATCCATTTACAGCGATCTCGATACGCCGCTGGAGGATGTGCTCTGCATCAGCTTTGATGCCAGAAACCTGGACAACCTGTGGCCTTTCCTGTCCGGGACGGAGGCGGGGAAAATCGCCCTTGCCAAGAAGGATGAAGCGGTGGAGCGTTTGATCGAGGAATCGGGCATCGACAAACCATTGAACCTGGAAGAAGGCAACGTCTGGGTGGCCATCGGCTCGGACGGCGTGATCCGGGAGCTGGAGGTTGGCTACAGCGACGCTTCCGGCGAGTACACAGCGACGATCGGCTGGAGGCTGGACGACGGCGAGTACGTGCTCACAGGCGGCATCGAACCGCCCGACCATAAGCGGATAATGAGCTGAAACCCGAGAACGCCGATGATTAAAGAGGAAAAGTATATTCCATAAACCGGAGGGGCGGCACTGCGTCGCCCGCCATATCCATCCTGTCACAATGCGCGATTCCGCGCGGCAGCGAATGGAACCCGGCACAGCCGGGGGGCGGGCGGCGCAACGCCGCCCCTACAAATCAACATATCAAGGGAGGATGCTCTTCTCAGTCGATGCGAACAGGTCCTTCACTCCGTTCAGGATGACAACGACAGAAGGCCTGTCATCCTGAGCGAAGCGGCAGCGAAGTCGAAGGATCTGCACGCTGCGCAGCCAAACAACGCTTCGCCGATGCCGCAAACCTGTGTTCAATTCTTCCTGTACTTATCCAGCTTCCCGTTCAATTTCTTATAGATCACCGCCATGAACGGCTCGTCTTTGTTGTCGGCGGCCTGATCCAGCGGGAACCACTTCACGCCGCTGTTCTCGTCGGCCTTTCGGTGAAAGGACTGGCCCTCCTCTGCCCGCAGCAGGTACGTCACGTTCATGTGCACGTGGGCGGACACGAACGCGCCGCGCTTCACGTGGCTGGGCACGGGCAGGATCTCCACCGAATAGATCTCCTCGCTCACCGGCTCGATAAACCCGGCCCCGGTCTCCTCCTTAGCTTCCCGCAGCGCCACGGCCAGCGGGTATTCCTCGCCGTCGTTGTGGCCGCCGGTCCAGGCCCAGGTGTTGTAGATGTTGTGGTGCACCATCAGCGCCTTGGTGAAATCCGGGTTCACGATCCAGGACGACGCCGTGAAGTGGGCCAGAGGATTGTCCCGGGTCAGCGGCGCGGGCTGGTTGTCCAGCGCCCAGAGCATCACCTGCTTATCCCGCGCCTCCTGCTCGCACGCGGGTTCAAAGCGCAAAAGCGCCTCGCGCAATTTCAGCATTGATTTACTCCTTCCAGCCGTTCAGCGCCCGCTTCAGGTATTGCCCGGTGAAGCTCTCCGGGTGCTCCGCGACTTCCTCCGGCGTGCCCGTGGCCACGATGGTGCCGCCGCCGTCGCCGCCCTCCGGCCCCAGGTCAATGATCCAGTCGGCGGTCTTGATCACGTCCAAATTGTGTTCGATCACCACGACGGTGTTGCCCGCCTCCGCCAGCCGGTCCAGCACCTGGATCAGCCGCTCCACGTCGGCCACGTGCAAGCCCGTGGTGGGCTCGTCCAGCACGTAGATCGTGCGGCCCGTTGCCTGCCGGGACAGCTCCGTGGCCAGCTTCACGCGCTGGGCCTCGCCGCCGGAAAGCGTGGTGGCGGGCTGGCCCAGCTTCACATAGCCAAGGCCCACGTCCCGCATGGTCTCCAGCTTCCGGGCGATCTTCTGGATGGGGCGGAAGAACTCCAGCGCCTCGTCCACGGTCATCTCCAGCACCTCGTAGATGTTCTTGCCCTTGTAGCGCACCTCCAGCGTCTCCCGGTTGTAGCGGTGGCCCTTGCACACCTCGCAGGGCACGTACACGTCGCTCAAAAAGTGCATCTCGATCTTGATGATGCCGTCGCCGGAGCAGGCCTCGCAGCGCCCGCCCTTCACGTTGAAGCTGAAGCGGTTGGGCTTGTAGCCCCGGGCCTTGGCGTCCGGCGTGGAGGCAAACACGTCGCGGATCATGTCGAACAGGCCGGTGTAGGTGGCCGGGTTGCTTCGGGGCGTGCGGCCGATGGGGCTCTGGTCGATGGCGATGATCTTGTTCAGCGCCTCCACGCCGTCGATGCCGTCATGGGGGCCGGAGCGCTGGCGGCTGCGGTTCAGCGTGCGCGACAGGCTCTTGTACAATATCTCGTTCACCAGCGAGGACTTGCCGCTGCCGGACACGCCGGTGACGCAGGTGATGACGCCCAGCGGGAACTTTGCGTCGATGGATTTCAGGTTGTTCGCCCGGGCACCGCGCACGGTCAGCCAGCCGCTGGGCACCCGCCGCGTGGACGGTATGGGCACGGCCTTCGCGCCGGACAGGTATTGCCCGGTGAGGGAGGCCGGGTTGGCCATGATCTGCTGAGGCGTGCCCTCGGCCACGATCTCGCCGCCGTGGATGCCCGCGCCTGGGCCCACGTCCACGATCCAGTCCGCGTCCAGCATGGTCTCCTCGTCGTGCTCCACCACGATCAGCGTGTTGCCCAAATCCCGCAGGCCCTTGAGCGAATTCAGCAGACGGCGGTTGTCCCGCTGGTGCAGGCCGATGCTGGGCTCGTCCAGGATGTACAGCACGCCCACCAGGCCGCTGCCGATCTGGGTGGCCAGCCGGATGCGCTGGGCTTCGCCGCCGGAGAGGGTGCCCGCGCTGCGGGACAGGGTGAGGTACCCCAGCCCCACGTCGGTCAAAAAGCCCAGCCGCGAGCGGATCTCCTTTAAGATCTGGTGGGCGATGATCCGCTCCTTCTCGGTCAAATCCAGGTTTTCAAAGAACGCGCGGCAGTCCCGCACAGACAGGTCGGACACCTGGGCGATGTTCCTGTCCTGGATGGTCACTGCCAGCGTCTCCCTCTTCAGACGCTTGCCCTTGCAGTCCGGGCAGGGCACCTGGCTCATGTAGCCCTCGTACATGACCTTCATGGCGTCGCTGTTGGTCTCCCGGTAGCGCCGTTCCAGGTTGGTGACGATGCCCTCGAAGGGCGCGGAGAACGTGCCGCCGCCGTCGCCGCGGGTGTAGTGGATGGTCACCTTCTCGCCCTTGGTGCCATAGAGCAGCATGTCCACCACATCCTCCGGCAGGTCCGCCACGGGCGTGTCCAGCGAAAAGTGATAGTGGTCGGCCAGCGCCTGCAGGTAGGTGTGGGCCATGGAATCCAGCTCCGCGCTGTTCCAGCCGGTCACCTGGATGGCCCCGCCGTTCAGCGATTTCGTGGGGTCGGGGATCACGATGGCCGGGTCGATCTTCATCAGCATGCCCAGGCCCGAGCAGGTGGGGCAGGCGCCGTAGGGGTTGTTGAAGGAGAACATGCGGGGCGTCAGCTCGCCGATGGAGATGCCGCAGTCCGGGCAGGCGTAGTTCTGGGAAAAGAGCATGTCCTCGCCGTCGATGATCGAGGCGATCACCAGCCCCTCCGCCAGCTTCATGGCGGTCTCCAGCGAGTCTGTCAGCCGCTGCTGGATGTCCTCGCGCACGATCAGACGATCCACCACCACCTCAATGGTGTGCTTCTTGGTCTTGGCCAGCTTCGGCGGGTCGGACAGCTCGTAAAGCTCGTCGTCGATGCGCACGCGCACATAGCCCTGCTTGCCCAGGTCCTCCAGCATCTTGGTGTATTCGCCCTTGCGGCCGCGCACCACCGGCGCCAGGATCATAAGCCGTGTGCGCTCCGGCAGGGCCATGATCTGGTCCACGATCTGGTCCACCGTCTGCTGGCGGATGGGCTTTCCGCAGTTGGGGCAGTGGGGCACGCCGATGCGGGCGTACATCAATCGCAGGTAGTCGTGGATCTCCGTCACCGTGCCCACCGTGGAGCGGGGGTTGCGGCTGGTGGTCTTCTGGTCGATGGAGATGGCGGGGGAAAGGCCCTCGATGTAGTCCACGTCCGGCTTCTCCATCTGGCCCAGGAACTGGCGGGCGTAGCTGGACAGGCTCTCCACATAGCGCCGCTGGCCCTCGGCATAGATGGTGTCGAACGCCAGACTGCTCTTGCCGCTGCCGGACAGGCCGGTCATCACGATCAGCTTATTCCGGGGGATGACAAGGTTTACGTTTTTAAGGTTGTGCTCTCGCGCGCCTTTGATGATGATTTCGTTGATGTTCAATGTGAGTACCTCGTTTTAGGGATTAGGGAGTAGGGAATGCAGGGGAGGCGATGCGCCGCCCGCCGGAGCCTTCCCCTCTGGGGAAGGTGCCTGCGGAGCAGGCGGAAGAGGTCCTTGTCGTCAGGCGATGCCGGCGCAGAATTCCACGACGCTGTCGAGCCGCGCTTCCGCATCCTCCCGGCATTCCATGCTGCACAGGCCCAGGCTGCCGGAGCGCTCAATCTCCAGATGGCCGTAGAAATGCTCGATGGTGGCGATGATCCGCTCGCACTCCTTCATGTTCGGCCCGGTGCGCAGCGCGACAGCGTAGCCGCGCTTGTCGGGATTCAGCACCGCGTGAGGCTCATGCGTGTTGCACCAGGGGGTGCATCGGTCGATGAACGCCTTGAATTGGCCGGGCACGTCCGCCCAGTAGGAGGGCGATACGCACACGATCACATCCGCCCGGTCAAGCTCGCCCATCAGCCTCGGTACATCGTCGTCCATCGCGCATTTCGCCGTTGCATGGCAGCTGCGGCAGCCCCGGCAGAAGTCGAAGCGGTAGTCGTCGATGCAGGCGCTTTGCACGTCATACCGGGCCGCAAGCTGTTCCGCGATGCAATCGACGATTCGCGCTGTCGCGCCGTTTCGCACCGGGCTGCAATTCAGAACAAATGCCCTTTGCATGGCCGCCTCCTGTTCTGTCTACTCGTCCAGCGCTTCCAACAGGAAGCTCACCGGCCGGAAGCCGTCGCTCTCTGTTAATCTCCCGCGTACGCGATGCCGTCGATCTGGAACAGAAGCCCGTCCTGTCCGCCCACGTGGGCGAACTCGGTCTGGATGGACTTGCGGACAGGGTACTTCCCATGGAACCGCTCCTTGATGACCTTTTCCATCACCGGGATGTTCCACACGTCCCGGAACAGGCAGTCCATCTGTACCACGTTTTCAAGCCCCAGGCCCACCAGCGCCAGGCGCTTTTCCATCTCGTCAATGGCCCCGTTGATCTGGGCCTCGATGCCCTGGCCCACATTGCCCGCGCAGTAATTGAGGAACACCATGTTCCCGGCCCTGATCACGCCGGAATGGGCCCATTCCTCGTTGACGTCGTAGCGCTCGATACCGCTCATGTTGCGTCCTCCTCCATGGTTTCAATCAAAAAGCTCACCGGCCGGAAGCCGTCGTTGCAGGAGATCATGGCCGACTTCGGGTTCTTCATCCAGCCGTCATAGAAATTCTCCCCGCCGTGGGCCAGCGTCATCACGAAGGGGAACAGGGTCTCCCATGCGCTTTCGCACATGCCCTCGGGCCTGGCCCAGCCGTTGCAGATGAATTCCTGCCCCAGCTGCATGGAACAGGCGTGCTCGATGGGGTTCTCGTACTGCTCCATCAGATCGTCGTAGCGCGCCATGCGCACGACGGTGATCCTGACCTTCTTCATGGTCGCCTCCAAAGGGATTATTCGGTCGATGATATGCCGATTCAGCTCAAAAACATCGTTCCGTCATGCTGTCAGGCACACGATGATGTTCAGCAGGATCAGCGTATGCTGCACAATATGATAGAGGTCTGGGACAAGCCGCGTGTCGCTCATCGGGAAGATGCGGATCGTATCCCTGAAACATTCATTGTAGCCCTTCAGCTTTCGCTCGGACGCGCCGAAGATCGTGAAATACCAGTGGCAGAAGAACTCGACGACGAACCAGAGGCACAGTATCGCCATCAGGATCCACTTGCCGGCGGGCCTCGCGCAATGGTAGAGGATCAATCCGATGCTGTACAGGCACAGCGTGGCAAACTCCGCGCTTTTGATGCCCATACCCTCCACGAGGGTATGTTTGCCGAACCGATAGGTGGTCGTACAGCCGAGGAACCACAGCCAAAGCGCTGCCTGGAGCAGGATTGTGACCATCACGAATTATCACCTCACTGTTGAGCCAATCCAAGGTTGATCCACCTGTCGATGAATCCCTGTTTAATCGCGATGCGCCATTCTTTAGTCATCCCGGATTCCGGTGGGTCATCTTTTCCCTTCGGCTGCCCCGGCCCACAAGGGGCCGTCGCAGCTACGCGGCGGCACAGCCGGTGTGCACGCCGCTAGTCGGCGCAAGCACCTCCCTACGGGCCTTAGCCCGGATTCCGGTGGGTCATTTTTTCACGCCGTCTTCTTTTCTGCCTTGACTGTTCGCCCGACGCCATGACCTTCTCGCCCTTCAGGGCCAGCATCTCGTCGCGGTACTTGGCGGCCTTCTCGAAGTCCAGGTTGTTGGCGGCCTGGAGCATCAGCTCCTCCAGCCGCTCGATGGCCATGCGTTTCTCCTCCTCGTCCAGGCCCGTCGCGGCGCTGTCGTCAGGCTTGCGGGTCACCTCCATCAGCTCGCGGATGGCGGTGCGCACGGTCTGGGGCTCGATGCCGTTCTCCTCGTTGTACCTCTGCTGGATCTCCCGGCGGCGGTTGGTCTCGTCGATGGCCCGCTGCATGGAATCGGTGATCCCGTCCGCGTACATGATGACCCGGCCGTCCACGTTTCGCGCCGCGCGGCCGATGGTCTGGATCAGGCTGGTCTCGCTGCGCAGGAAGCCCTCCTTGTCCGCGTCCAGTATGCACACCAGGCTGACCTCCGGCATGTCCAGGCCTTCGCGCAGCAGGTTGATGCCCACCAGCACGTCGAACTCGCCGCTGCGCAAATCGTGGATCAGCTTGATGCGCTCCAGCGTCTCCACGTCGCTGTGCAGGTATTCCACCCGCACGTCCAGCTCCTTCAGGTACTGCGTCAGGCTCTCGGCCATGCGCTTGGTGAGGGTGGTCACCAGCACCCTGCCGCCCTCGGACGTGACCTTGTTGATCTCGCCCACCAGGTCGTCCACCTGGCCGGTGGCGGGGCGCACCACGATCTCCGGGTCGATCAGCCCCGTGGGGCGGATGATCTGCTCCACCACCTGGTCCGCCCGCTCCAGCTCGTAGGGGCCGGGGGTGGCGGAGACATAGATGGTCTGTCCGGCGCGCGCCTCGAATTCGTGGAACTTCAGCGGCCGGTTGTCGTAGGCGGCGGGCAGCCGGAAGCCGTAGTCCACCAGCGTGCGCTTTCTGGCGAAGTCGCCGTTGTACATGGCGCGGATCTGGGGCACGGTCACGTGGGCCTCGTCGATGAAGATCAGGAAGTCCTTGGGGAAGTAGTCCAGCAGGGTGAACGGCGCCTCGCCGGGCTGGCGGCCGTCGAAGTAGCGGGAATAGTTCTCGATGCCGCTGCAATAGCCGATCTCCCGCATCATCTCGATGTCGTAGTGCACCCGCTGCTCCAGCCGCTGCGCTTCCAGCAGGCGGTCGTTCTCCCGGAAGTCCTTCAGCCGCAGCTCCAGATCCCGCTCGATCTGGCCGATGCACCGGTCCAGCTTGTCCTTGCTGGTGGCGTAGTGGCTGGCGGGGAAGATGAGCACGTGGTTCATCAGCCGCAGCACCTTGCCGGTCACCATGTCGATCTCGCTGATGCGCTCGATCTCATCCCCGAAGAATTCCACCCGCACGCCCCGCTTTTCCGACGCCGCCGGGATGATCTCGATCACCTCGCCGCGCACGCGGAAGGTGCCGCGCTCGGGCTCGAAGTCGTTGCGGGTGAACTGGATGTCCACCAGCCGGCGAAGCAGCTCGTCCCGGTCGATCTCCTGACCCTCCCGCAGGGAAACGGACAGGCCCTCGTATTCCTCCGGGTCGCCCAGACCGTAGATGCAGCTGACGGAGGCGACGATCACCACGTCCCGCCGCTCGGCCAGCCAGCTGGTGGCGCTGTGGCGCATTCGGTCGATCTCGTCGTTGATGGAGGCGTCCTTCTCGATGAACGTGTCCGTGGAGGGGATGTAGGCCTCCGGCTGGTAGTAGTCGTAATAGGACACGAAGTAGCCCACGGCGTTCTCCGGGAAGAACTCCCGGAACTCCGCCGCCAGCTGGGCCGCCAGAGTCTTGTTGTGGGCGATGATGAGCGCGGGACGGTTGGCGTTTTTGATGATGTTCGCCATCGTGAACGTCTTGCCCGAGCCGGTGACGCCCAGCAGCACCTGGTGCTTATAGCCCTTCTCCAGGCCCTCGGTCAGCTTCTGGATGGCCTGGGGCTGGTCGCCGGTGGGCTTGTAATCGGAATGGAGCTGGAACATGGTCATGGCCTCTTGTATGTGATTGATGCCTCTATTATAGCACCTGCATTTTTAATTGAAAACAGTCTTTGCAAGATTTAAACAGATGTTCGATTATATCTTCGCACCCCTACGCTGCGGGCGGCATAGGCATGGGGAAAGGAGGTATCAGCATGGCGATCAAGAAGATGCCCGCGGCGCTGTTCACGATGGAGCTGGGCGAGGCGCTCTCGCGCAGGGACGGCTATATCATGGGGGCGACGGGCCAGGACCCGAAGAAGTGGGCGGTGAACAGCCACTGGTTCACCCAGTACACCGGCGCCCAGCGGGAAAAGGCGCTCTACTGGCGGGCGCACGCCCAGCGGGTCTGGGACTGCAACGGCCTGGCCGAGGGCCTGTACAAGGATTACAGCGGCAAGAGCATCGACAGCAAGGCCCGCTACAACTATGCCGACTGGTGCGCCCCCAAGGGCGCGGGCGTGATCCCGCCGAAGTACCGCGTGGCCGGCGCGGCGGTGTTCTGGGGCAAGACGGCGGGAAATATCACCCACGTGGCCTTCCTCTACAGGCCCGTGGACGCGAACAAGCCCCGGGGAGACTGGTATCTGATCGAGGCCCGGGGCGTGATGAGCGGCGTGGTGGAGACGAAGCTACTGTCCCGCAAGCCGGATTTCTGGGGCCTGATGACCAGGTACTTCGACTACGGCGCGATCCAGGCCGAGGGGCTCAAGCTGGGCGACCGGCTGCTGAAAAACGGCATGGAGGGCCCGGATGTGAAGCAGCTGCAGTCGGCGCTGATCCGGCTGGGCTACGATTGCGGCCGGTGGGGCGCTGACGGGGACTTCGGCGACGCCACGGAGCTGGCGGTGAAGGCCTTCCAGCGGGACAGCCGCCTGGCCGCCGACGGCATCTGCGGGCCGAAGACCTGCGTCGCGCTGGAGAAGGCGCTGGCGAAGCTGGAGGCCGCGCCCAACGCGCCGCGGCTGGTGGAGATCGCCGGGGGCAACTGCTATGTCCGCGACGCGCCGAACACCTCCGGCAGGATCCTGGGCGTGGCCCACGCGGGTGACAGGCTCAGCTGGCTGGGGCAGATCGACGAGGCCACCCGCTGGCTGAAGGTGGATTACGAGGGCCGCGCCGGCTGGGTTTCCGGGAAATACGGACGACTGGTTTGATGGGAATTAGGAATGAGGAATGAGGAATGAGGAATACGGGATCAGGGTGCCGCGCTCTTTGTCAGGGCTGCGTTGTCCCGCCGATATCCCTCTTGCCTCCCCTAAAAAGGGGAAACTGACTTGTTCATTTTCTTGCCGTTTAGAAGGACATGCCATGTGTCACGCCCGCGCCCTTGTCACATCCCCCAAAACCTGCTATAATAGGTTTAATTGGTGAAAGAGGCGGTGTGACAGATGGCGCTGGAGCGGATACAGGTGACGGCGGAGCGGCATCCGGTCAGCGGCGGGCCCAGGGGCATGTTCCTGCTGGGCGATGCCGTGGAGCGGATGGAGGGCCTGCTGGGCGAATACGAGGGGAAGATCAAGCTGATCTACATGGACCCGCCCTTCATGACCGGCGACCGCTTCTATATGCGCGTGCGCGTGGGAGAGAAGGAGTGGCGCCAGGGCAAGGGCAGCTTCGCGCTGGAGAGCTTTTCCGACCGCTTTGACCGCGCGGAATACCTGGCCATGATGCGCCGGGTGCTGGAGCTGTCCCGGCGGCTGCTCTCGGACGAGGGCATGATCTTCGTCCACCTGGACTACCGCGCCCATCCCCACGTGCGCCTGTTGATGGACGAGATCTTCGGCGAGGACAACCTGCTCAACGAGATCATCTGGGTCTACCAAAGCGGCGGCCGCAGCATCCACCACTTCTCCCGCAAGCACGACGTGATCCTGTTCTACCGCAAGTCCGACCGCTACGACTTCAACATCGACGCCGTGAAGGCGCCCCGGGACAAGCCCCGCACCAGCCACATGCGCCGCCATGTGGACCCGGACGGCCGCGTCTATCGCTCCATCCGCTCCGGCGGGCGGGTGTACACCTACTACGACGACGATCCCATCGCCCCCACGGACGTATGGCAGGACCTGCCGCACCTGCAGCAGAAGGACCCGGAGCGCACCGGTTTTGACGTGCAAAAGCCCCTGGCGCTGCTGGACAGGATCGTCAAGTGCGCGTCCCGTCCCGGCGACTGGGTGCTGGACCCCTTCGCTGGCAGCGCCACCACGCTGGAGGCCGCCCGGCGCAACGGCCGGAACTTTATCGGCATCGACCGCAGCCCGCTGACGCTGAACATCGCCCGGCGCAGGCTGACGGGAGCAGACTACAGTCTGTTTTTGAACAATGAAAACAGACCGGAGTCTGTATGCGACGCGGTGGTTCACGCCGGCGTGGGCTTCTATCATGTCATCCTGGAAGGCTTCTCAACGGACATTCCCGGCCTGCCGGAGCTTGCCGATCCACTGGATATCGTGGACAACTGGTCGGTGGGCTATCTGCGCTCCGACGGCTACCACGTGATGGCGGAGTTCGCCCGCAGCAAGCGGGAGGGGGCCCTCGCGCGGGAGCTGGCCGTGCCGGCCTACGCGGGCGAGCTGGCGCTGTGCGCGTCCGACATCACGGGCATTTCCCACTACTTTGCGCTGCCCCGGTAGCCCTTCCACAATCATTCTTCAAAAGTTCACACTGAGGCAATATTCATCTTCTATAATACGGCATGGAGGCGAGGGAATGCTGCTGCACGTTGGCGACCTGGTGAAGATGCGCAAGGCGCATCCCTGCGGCAATGACCTTTGGCGCGTGACCTATGTGGGCGCGGACATCAAGATGCGCTGCGAGAAGTGCGAGCGCATCGTGATGCTGGAGCGCCCGGTGTTTGAAAAGCGGGTCAAGAAGATTGTGGAGAGCGCGGGGGAGGCCGAGGCATGAAAGCGGGCCGCTGGCTCTTCGCGGCGCTGGCCGTGCTGCTGGCCGTGGCTGCCGGCTTCATGCTGCGGCTCTATGTCTTCGGCACGGTGCGCGTGGCAGGGGCCTCCATGCAGGACACGCTGAAAAGCGGCGACCTGGCGCTGGTGACCCGGCTGGAATACGCCGGCCGCGGTCCAAATCGTGGCGACGTGGTCGAGTGCCGCTTTCCCGGGCGGGACGACACCTATGTCAAGCGGATCGTGGGCCTGCCGGGGGATGAGATCGCCTTCACGGGCGGGCAGCTGACCGTCAACGGCAGCCTCGTCAGCGAGCCCTACGTGTCCACGCCCACCGAGGATTACGCCATTGCCCTGGGCGAGGACGAGTACCTGGCGCTGGGCGACAACCGCGACGAGAGCTACGACAGCCGGATGGCGGACATGGGCCCCATCGGCAGGGCGGATATACTGGGCCGGGTTCGGTGGATACTGTTCCCGATGAGCCGCTTCGGCCCGATTCAATAGAACGCGAGGAGAACGAACATGGATAAGAACGACGTCAAGAACATCATTGACGAAAACATGGACGCTGTGTCCCAACCGGAGCAGACGGAGCCCGAGGAGAAGAGACTGGAGCCTGAAGGGAAGCCGAAGCGCAAGAAGAAGGGCTGGAAGCAGGAGCTGAGGGAGTGGATCGTGGCGCTGGTCTCCGCCGTGCTGATCGTCATCGTGATCCAGACCTTCCTGTTCCGCATCATCCGCGTGGAGGGCAGCTCCATGTACGACACGCTGGAGAACGGCGAGCGCCTGTTCGTCACGGTGACAGACGTGCGCTTTGGCGATGTCAAGCGGGACGAGGTGGTCATCTGCCACTATCCCGGCCGCTATCACGACTGGTTCAACCTGGGCATCCTCAAGACCCAGGAGTACTTTGTCAAGCGCGTGGTGGCCGTGCCCGGCGACACCATCTACTGCGAAAACGGCGTGACCCACGTGGTCTACGAGCAGGATGGCGAGACCGTGGACGAGCTGCTGGATTCCCGCTTCGGCCAGTTTTACATCTACGGCAGCCCCTATGACTACGAGGCCTATGTGCTGGGCGAGGACGAATACTTCGTGGTGGGCGACAACCGCTACAACAGCCACGATTCCCGCGACTGGAACGGCCCGGGCGTGGAGGACGGCGAGGGCAACGACGGCACGGTCACCAACAACGTCGGCCCCATCTCCAAGAGCGCCATCGTGGGCCATGTGCGCCAGGTCATCTGGCCGCTGAACAAGATCCGCGGCGTGCAGTGAGGTTGAACACATGACAGGCAGGAACAAGAAGCTCATACGCATACTGGCCATCGTCCTGGTGGTGCTGCTGGCGGGCGGCGTGGTGTTCAGCGCGCTGTTCAGCAGCCTGGCGGAAGAACAGACCGAAGTCGCTTCCGCCCGCGGCCAGTGTACGCTCGCAATGGAATACATGCCCGATGAACAGGCGCTGCACGTCACGCAGCGCCTCATCTATGTCAACCCCTCAGACGGGCCAATGCGCGCCGTGGTGTTCAACTGCGCGGGAAACATGTTCCGGCGGGAGAGCGCCCTGATGTATGAGCCAGACGAACTGGAGACCGTGTTCTTCGCGGGATACGCGCTGGCGGGCGTGGACCTGACTGACGTGCGCGTGGACGGAAAACCGACCGAGTTCGGCTTTCAGGGCGAGGGCGAGACGTTCCTGCGGGTGGACTGCGACCTGGCCCCCGGCGGCCGGTGCGAATTTGAGTTCGACTACTACCTGCTGCTGATGCGCTGCGGCGCGTTCCAGGGCGTGGGCGACACGGATGTGCGGTTGAGCGCGTTCTACTTTTCACCCGGCGTCTACGATCCGAACGAGGGCGACTTCATCCTGAAAAAGCCGCTTTCGCACACCCGCTGGCTCTACGCCGATCCCATGGACTTCGATGCCACGCTGGCCCTGCCCGAAGGCTATGTCCTCGCAGGCACGGGGGAGATCGAGCGAGACGGGAACCGCTGGCACGTGGCCGCGAAGGACGTCCGGGAGCTGGCGCTGTCCTTCGGCAGGCGCTGGCGGGCGACGGAGTGCCAAACCGCCTCCGGCGTCACGGTGCGCGTGCTGTCGGGCGCCCGGGGCATGGCCGCCCGTGCGGCGCAGATCGCCGCGGACGCCATCGAGCGCTGCGAGGACTGGTTCGGCCCCTTTCCGTTCGACCGGCTGGACATCGCCCAGAGCGACTATCCGCTGGGCGCGCTGAACTTTCCCGGCGCCGTGTGGCTCTCCGGCGACCTGTTGAGGGCGGGCAGTGCCGACGCGCTGGCCCACCGGCTGCGCTTCTGCGTGGCCCAGCAGTACTTCGGCATCGCCGCCAGCCCGGAGCCAGTGGCCGACGCCTGGCTGAGCGACGCCGTGAGCGAGTACATCTCATACCTGCTGCTGGAGGACGCCGAAGGCCGCGACGCCTTTCTGAAGGCGGTCAACCGGGACTGGGTGCCTGCGCTGCAGCAGACGGTTCCGGGCGGCCTGCGGCTGACCACGGATGCGGCCATGTTCAACAGCCGGGAGTACGGCATCGTGGTGCTGAACCGCGGCGCGGTGGTGCTCCACGAGCTGCGGCAGGCCATGGGGCTGGAGGGGCTGCTGGACGGTCTGCGGGGCTTTTATCAGATGGGACGGGACGGCCACATCCTCACGGAGATGGATCTGGTCGCCGCCCTGGACGCCGCCACCGGCCAGTCCTGGGAGGCCTTCCTCACCGACTGGGCCTTCAACGTGGGCGACTACGCGAACCAAACCATCGACTGGTTTGAATAAACCGGCGCGCAGCCTGTCATAGCGTTGACATTTACGCGAATAAATGTTAGAATTAACATAAGTGCAATAAACAAAGGGGTGAGGCGCATGGGTTTATTTGATCTTTTCAAGGGAAAGAAAAAGCAAAGCAATACCGCGCCGGCGATGCCGACCCAGCCCGGCCGGCCTGTGGCGGTGGTCGGCCAGAAGCATTGGCGTGAGATTGCGCTGAAAAGCCCCAGCCAGCCCAAACGGCGCGAGGCGGTGCAAAAGCTGGAGGACCAGCAGGCGCTGGAGATCGTCGCCAAGTCGGACGAGGACCAGTACGTCCGCGCCGACGCCATCCGAAAGCTCCGCTCCACGGACGCGATTTTGGCGTGCGCCCTGCGCGACAGCGCCAAGGACAACCGCCAGGCGGCCGTCCAGCGGTTCAGCGAGGTGTCCTGGCCGGAGGCGCTGATCCCTGGGCTTTTGAAGCTGACGGACGACAGGCAGCAGGTCGGCAAGGCGGTGGCGCTGCTGGCCCCGAACAGCCCGGCGGCGCTGATGAACCTGGATCCCCTGAAAGCCGCGCTGGCATCCACCGAGGACGCGGAGCTGATCCAGGCGGTCATCCCGCCCTATGCCTACGGCCTGATCGACGAGGAAAAGCGGCGTCGGCAGAAGGTCACCGACCTCTGCAACGCGCGCCTCAGGGAAGTGGAAAAGCTGCTGGCCGGGCGGGAGGCGAAGGCTCTGGACACCGACGAGGCCCGCGCGGCCTTCGCGAGAGACGATTCGCGCCCGGCGGAGCCCCGCGCAAAGCTCGTGGAACAGATGTCCGACGACGCGCTGCTTTCGGAGCTTGCTCTGGATGATAACCTGCCCACCTCGGTACGTGCGGCGGCGGTTCGGCGCATGAAGAGCCCGGACGACGCGCTGCTGGCGGAGGTCATTGAGAGCGATTCGCAGGAGGCCGGGCTTGCCGCCGCCGAGCGCATGGCCGACAGCGAACGACTGGCGAGCATCGCCAAGGGCCTTGACAACCTGAATCTGTGGAACATCTATCCCGTATTGATGAATCGCTGCGAAGCGTACACGCCGGAATACGTGCTGTTCGATGTTCGGGCGCAATCCCAGACGCGGGAGAAGGCGCTGGAATCCGTCGACGACGACGCGGTTCTGGCGAGGTTCGCGAAGTCCGGCGCAGCGGATTACAGCGGCCAGCTCACAAAAAAGGCCATCGCGAAGATATGCGACCGGGAGTTGTTGGGCGAAATCGCGCGGGATCCGCTGGCCAGCAATCCGTCGGGCAAGCGGGAGCACCTGCGCTGGTGCGCGGCCTGGAGGGCCGGGAACGGCGTGATGCTTACAAAGATCGAGCAGTCGGTTCAGGCCGAACGCATCAACGGCCACGCGACGATCCCGGAACCGGATGACACCTATCGCCACAAGGTGCGCTGCATCCGCTGCGACAGGGTAGGCTGGTCGGATGATATGCGCAAGAACCCCTGCAGGCCCGATTTTCCGAGGCTGTGAGCGGAGAGATAAAAGGCGGGCGCGCTCTATGGCGCGTCCGCCTTATTCCGCAACAACAAACCGACGTCGGTTTTTAATGTCCGCCGCCGACGCGCAGCTCGCCCTGCTTTTCCAGCAGGCCGTCGCTGGCCATCATGGTCTCCAGCACGCTGATGTCGGTCTCCACGTCCAGCGCCTCGGTCTTGAACAGGCGGTCCTGCTGCTGCTCGAAGGCGTGGGTGAGGGTGTCCAGCACGCTCTCGATCTTCTTGCGGGAGGCCTGGATGTTCTCGCCCTGGTAGCTCTGCTTTTCCATCAGGCTGTAGGATTTCAGCAGCTTGAGGGTGGTGGGCAGGTAGTAGTTCATGAACTTGCGCACCTCCTCGGCGTGCTCCGGCTTTTCCCGAACCACGCGGAAGATGCTGGCGGTCAGCTCGCCGATGCGGTCGATGCGGTCCGACACGGCCTTGTCCTGGATGTCGTCGTTCAGCTGGCGGATCTCGCGCAGCTTGGCCTCGAAGTCCTCGTTCTCCGTGCCCGTCTTGCGGGGCTCGGGGGCGGCGTGCTTCGGCGCGGCGGGGGCCTCCCCGGCGCGCTCAGCGGCCTTGGTACGGGCTTCGGCCACGGTCTGGGCGCGGTCGTCCGGGTTCACAAACACGTTCACCACGGGGGTAACGAACTCCGTCTCCACGGTGCCGCGGACGGCGGAATCCAGGTAAAGGGTCATGTGGCTGCGGTCGATGTAGGCGTTGCCGGGGATCATGCCCTCGTCGATCATGGTCTGCAGCTCGCTGACCACGTCGCCGGTGGAACGGCCCATCTCCGCCGCCAGGCCGCGGATGCTGATGGTGTCCCGGTCGCCGATGGCGTTGGCGTAGCGCCTGAACATCTGGTACTGCTTGCGCGTCCACTCCGCGCGCAGCCGCTTGAAGCCAAGGTAGATGCCGATTAACGTGCTCACCGGCGGTGCGACGATCAGCAGTATGCCGATGGCCAGCAGCGAGGGCTTGCCCGGCGGATCCTCGGGCACGCGGATGTTGTTGCCATATCTTCTCTTGCTCATGTCATTCACACCTCATGTCATGCATTATAACATAGTTGAGAAGCGTGTTCAAGGGCGCGCTGCACAAAAACAGCGCTGCGGATGCTCAAAACCTGCCTCTGCGCGCACGAAAACCGCGCCTGCGCCTTGACGTCAGCGACGCTTTCGGTTAAAATATAGTTATATCGGAGGCGCCGCCCGGGCAGACTTGTCCGGGGAGGTGATCGCGTGAAGGACGACGGTCGAAAGCCGGACGCCACCTTCGGCGAGACGGAGAACGTGGCGTCCGCCACGGAGTGCACCGGGCTGATGCCCGCGCTGCCGCCGGACGACGCCGCGCAGGTCGAAAGCGCCGCGCTCTGCGGCATTCACGACGCGAAGCGTTCGCGCAAGAGGCAGTTCCGAAGGAAATGACGGCGAAGGGCGGGAGACCGCCCATCGCCACCCATGAGGGAGGGATACGGATGCAAAGGTATGTCAGGCGCTTCCTGGCGCTGGTGATGGCCGCCCTGCTGGCGCTGTCGGCGCTCACGGTGGCCGTCGCGGACGATTGGCGGGAGCTGCTCAGGGACCTTTACGGCCTCACCGACGACTACGAGGTCGAAGAACAGACCGAAGTCTATAACGATGAAGAAGAACAGACCGAAGTCGAATTTGAGCTTCCGGTGACAGACCCCCAGCAGATCGTCAATTATCTATCGATCTACGGCGAGCTGCCGGAGAACTTCATCACCAAGAACGAGGCCAAGGCCCTGGGCTGGGACAGCCGATACAACTACGTGGGCGAGGTGGCCCCGGGCAAGAGCATCGGCGGCGATCGCTTTGGCAACTACGAAGGTCAGCTGCCCGAGAAGAAGGGCCGCAAGTGGTATGAGTGCGATGCCAACTACAAGGGCAAGAAGCGGGGCAAGCAGCGGGTGTTGTTCAGCTCCGACGGCCTGTACTATTACACCGACGACCATTACCAGACATTCACTGAAATGTTCCCGGAGGATTGATTATGATTGTATTGGATGGAAACAGGATGGACGGCCGCGAGGCGACCCACGCGGAACTGAAGCGCAAGCTCTGCCTGCCGGACTACTACGGCGGCAACCTGGATGCCCTGAACGACTGCCTGGGCGAGCGGGCGGAGCGGGAGCTGGTGGTCATTGAGAACGCCGCCGCCTTCCTGGAGGCCGACGGCGCCTATGGCGCGCGGCTTCTGCGCGTGTTCGCGGACAACGGCTTGCAGGTATTGCTGGATTGATTACATGAATTGGAGGGAAGAACCATGAGCAACATTCCTACGCCCCACATCAACGCCCCTGAAGGCGCGTTTGCCCGCACCGTGCTGATGCCCGGCGACCCGCTGCGCTCCAAATTCATCGCCGAGACGTATCTGGAGAACCCCGTGCTGGTGAACAACGTGCGCGGCGTGCAGGGCTATACCGGCGAATACAAGGGCAAGAAGGTGTCCGTGATGGCCTCGGGCATGGGCATGCCCGCCATCGGCATCTATTCCTATGAGCTCTTCAACTTCTATGGCGTGGAGAACATCATCCGCATCGGTTCCGCCGGAGCCCTGACCGACAAGCTGCAGCTGCGGGACGTGGTGGCCGGCATGAGCGCCTATACCGATTCCAACTATGGCGGACAGTTCGCCTTCAACGGCATCCTGGCGCCCTGCTGCTCCTACAAGCTGCTCCAGGAGGCCGTGGCCGCCGCGGAGAAGATCGGCCAGCCCATCGTGCCCGGTCCGATCTATTCCTCCGACGCATTTTACGGCCAGGGCAGCTACAGCGCCATGCCGATCCTGCAAAAGCTGGGCGTGCTGTGCGTGGAGATGGAGGCCTACGCCCTCTATCTGAACGCTGCCGCCGCCGGGAAGAACGCCCTGGCGCTGCTGACCATCTCCGACAGCCTGGTCACCGGCGAGAGCCTGCCCGCGGAGGATCGCCAGAACACCTTCACCCGGATGATGGAGATCGCGCTGGAGATCGCATAAACGACAGAAGCCATAAAGAAGAGACGCCGCAAGGCGTCTCTTTGTCTATGCCGGGACCACTTCGACCACGGTCAGCACATCCCCGTCCACATAAAACCGCACGTCGAACCCTGCAAACTGCACCCCGTAGCGCCTGCCGTCGCTCTCGTGGCGATAGCCGGGCCGGGGGTCCTGGGCCAGCACCTCCATCAGCGCCGCCCGCTTGCCCTGGGGGATCTTTGAAAGCAGCGCCTCCGGGAAGTCCACCCGCAGCCGGGGATACTCGATCCCGTCGGTGAACCCGCCCCTGGCGTCCGGGTGGCTGTCCACATACGGCAGATAGGGCTTGATGTCGTAGATCGGCGTGCCATCCATCAGATCGGCTCCCGCCACGCGCAGCACCGCCCCCCGGGGCGTGCCATACTCCACGCCCAACAGCCGCACGCAGGACAGCCCCAGCGGGTTGGGCCGGAAGGGCGAGCGCGTGGCGAACACGCCCATGCGCGTGTTGCCGCCCAGCCGCGGCGGCTTGACGGTGGGGGAAAAGCGCTCCGTCACCGATTCGGAGAACTGCCAGATCAGCCACAGGTGGCTGTAGCCCTCGATGCCCCGCAGGGCGCTGGCGTCCCGGTACTTTTCGGTGAACACGATCTCGCCCTCCAGCGCGTCCACCAGCCCGCTCTGGCGCGGGATGCCGAACTTGGCGGGGAAGTCGGTGTGGATGTGGGCGATGACGTCCAGTGTCTGCATAGATACCTCACAACAACAAGCGGGATACGCCTCGCGGCGCATCCCGCCATGAAATGTCGATTATCGCTCCCTGCCCAGGAAGAACAGCGCGATGGTGCCGGGGCCGGAGTGGGCGCCGATCACCGGGCCGACGTAGCTGATCACCACGTCCTTCACGTGGAAGCGGTTGCGCATGATGTCCGCCAGGTAATTGGCGTCCTCGATGCAGTCGCCGTGGGAGATGAAGATCACCTGGTTGGCCAGGTCGATGCCCAGCTGCTCCGCACGGTCGGCCAGCGCCTTGATGGAGGCCTTGCGCCCGCGGGCGGTGTCCACCTTGATCAGGTGCCCGTCGTTGTCCACGTGCATCACCGGCTTGATGGACAGCATGCTGCCCACGATGGCCGTCGCGCCGGACACGCGGCCGCCGCGCTTCAGGAACATCAGATCGTCGATGGTGAACCAGTGGCACAGGTGCAGCTTGTTCTCCTCCACGAAGTCGCGCACCTCTTCGATGCTCTTGCCTTGCTGCTTCTGCTGCCAGGCCAGGTACACCAGCAGCCCCTGGCCCATGGAGGCGCACAGGGAGTCCGTGGTCAGTATCTTGCGCTCGGGATACTTTTCGGCCAGCTCCCGCGCGGCCATGGCCCCGGCGTTGTAGGTGCCGCTCAGGCCGGAGGAGAAGCCGATGTACAGCACGTCCTTGCCGTCCTTCAGCAGGCTTTCCATCGGCTCCATGAAGTCGTTCACGTTCACCGCGGAGGTCTTGGCCGGGCACTTGGTGCGCAGCTTGGCGTAGATCTCGGCAAAGGAGATCTCCCGCTCGTCCAGGTAATTGGTGAATTTCTGGCCGTCCACGTCCACATACAGCGGCAGCACGGTCAGCTCCATCTCATCGGCCAGCTTCGCCGGCAGGTCGCACGACGAGTCCGTCATGATGACATATTCGCTCATGCCTTGTCCCTCCTTGGTGTCAATCTTGCCTATCTGCCATTATAACATGAAACCCACTGCCTGTCGCCGTCTTTCGCCGGATTTAAACTTTTTGTAATGATTTGCCCCGATTCCGGCTCCCCGAAATCCATCTCACCCGACCCTTTTCACACAAATTTTCCCTGAAAGGGTATTGCATTTCCGACCACCCTGTGCTATAATATCTGCTGTTGACTGATTCGGAACTGACCCTTCCGGATCGCACAACTGAATAGCATGGAGAAGTCGCCTAGCTTGGTCGAGGGCGCACGACTGGAAATCGTGTAGGCGTCAAAAGCGTCTCGAGGGTTCGAATCCCTCCTTCTCCGCCAATCAAATGCCTTGAAAACCTCGTGTTTTCAAGGCATTTAACAATCTTAACAATGTCCGTACCCCACAGTATACCCCATTTAAATGTCTATAACGATGTCTTCAACTGATCGTAATAGTTTTGAACACGGGCGGCAGTGTCTTCCATCATCTTCTCTGAAGTGTGTGCGTAGACGTTCAGCGTGAAGCTTGCTGTGGCGTGCCCCAGCAGGCTTTGCACGGATTTGATGTCCGCGCCGCTGGCGATGGCGACGGTCGCGGCGGTGTGGCGCAGGTCGTGCGGGCGAGCGTCCGGCCGCCCCATTTCCTTCAACAGTCGCTTGAACCCCTTGTAGAAGGTGGACACGGCGCAGTTCTTTCCCTTGTCCGTGGTAAATACGAGGTTGTGTTCATTATTCCATTCCGTACCGGCTGCAAGCTGGTTGGCAAGCTGCCGCCGCTTCTCGCTCTTGAGGTATTCAAATGCGATCGGCGGGGGCATGATCGTACGGGATCTGCCAGACTTCGTGGACGAGGCGATGTAGTACTGACCGCCCTTGGTCTTGCCTCGCTGGAGCTGCTGGCTGATGACCAGCGTCTGCCTCTCGAAGTCCACCTGATTCCACGACAATCCCAGGCACTCGCCCTCGCGCAGCCCTGCGAACAGGCAGAGCGCGTAGGCGTTTTCCATGGGGTCGCCCTTGATGGCGTTGAGGAAGATGGGAATCTCCGCGTCCGTGAGGGGCTTGATCTCGTGGTGCTCCATCTTTGGAAACTCTGCGGCGTCGCAGGGATTGACTGAGATCAATCCCTGCTTGATCGCCACATTGAAGGCCTTGTGCGCCACGGCTCCGATGTTCTTGACGGTCTTGGGGGATGCGCCGTCGGCAATCATACGGTTATAGATTCGCTGAATGTGCAGCCCGCGAACCTCCTGGAGCTTCATTGCGCCGATGGCGGGGTTCAGATGATTCTTGATGATCCCGCGATAGGCCACGATCGTATAAGGCTTCAGCTTGTGCGCGCAAAACGTGTTCAACCATTCCTCCAGCCACTCGCTGACCTTCATCCTGTTGGGCTCCTGATAGGTGCCGTTGTCCAGCGCATTTTGAATCTCCGTTACCTTGCGCCGGACGTCCTTCTCCTTGTCCCCATAGACCGACTTGCGCACCTGCTTGCCGGTCGCGGGGTCAGTTCCGATCACGACCCGGGCCTCCCAGAGCCCGTTGGGACGCTGACGGATGGAGCCCGTATTGTTCGAGGTTCTTGTGTTCTTCCTGGGTTTCTTATTGGATCCACCATTTGTATGTTTCGTCATGTCTGTTGTGTTCCTTTCCGAACCGCCGTCTGTTTCGACATCCAATCGGAAAGCCCACGCTTGTCGACGCGAATGTTCTTTCCAATCCGAAAGGATGGGAAGCCTTCGCTGTTGGCAAGTTCATAGGCGACCGGTTTGGAAACCTTTAGCAGGCTGGCCAGTTCTTCGACAGTGATCGCTTCTACAAGTGGTGAATAATCCTGTGATCCTATTCCGTTTTCAAGGTTCGCCGACACCATAGATTTTATCATATCCTCGAATCGATTGCAAACGATGTCGATGATTTGCTGGATAACATCCTCGTTATTCATGTTGTTTCTTGTATCCTCCTTCTTTCATAGGTCGATCTCGATTATGATGGCTCATGCGCCTCCGGGAACGGCACATCCGAAGTATCCGTGACCGGGACAAAGCCCTGCTCCAGCATGGACAGTTGCTTTTCAGGGTTTGGATGGTCTCGTTTACGTTCTTGTTTACAGCCTTCATCACGTATCCATGACCGCTGCTGTCCGTAGATTGGGAAACGGTGCTGCGGGCCGACCTTCCAGCCTTGAATGCTGTAACGCATGATCTCACCGATCTCGCTGCTCTCGATGCGAGTGGGCTCGCCGAAGTTTCTTAGCGCTTCCCGGTATAGCTGCGTGGTGCAGACATAGTCGCCCTCATATTCATCCAGATACGCCTGAATCAATCCTGCATTGGTATCTTCCGGCATGAATTCCTGCCGGAGCTGGTCGAGCTGTCGTGTGATTTCGGGCGAGAAGGTCATCGTGTAGTCCCTTCTCTTGAAGATGTCCATGGCTTCCGCCCACATCTGATTGATGTACTCCCTGGACGCTGCTTCGTCTTCCAGGATGTGCACCTCCGCGTTGTCCAGATCCACCGTGACCGGCAGGAACCTGCGGTTGCCGGTATGGTCGAAAGGCAAGCACTTTTGCCGGTTGGTGGTCGCACCGAAAACGCACTGCCGGGGACGATCGGCGGGATAGACCGCGTAAGGATCGCGGTACACATCGGACTGCCTGGAGACAAACGCCTTCGTCTCCTCCGCCCGCTTACCGTTCATCATGGCGAGCATTTCAGGCATTTCGATGATCCAGTGCCCGTTTATCTTTTCATAGATTCGACTGCTCTTGAAATCCACAAGATCGTCCGTAAACCAATCATCCTTGATCGCCAGGAAGCGGAAGAAGGTCGATTTGCCGACGCCCTGCCCGCCGATCAGCGTCAGCACATACTCGCACTTGCAGCCCGGCCAGAACACCCGCTGGAGCGCGCCTATCATGTAGGTCTTGAGACAGAGGTAGGTCAGTTCATCCTCCGGCGCGCCGAGGAAATGGCGCAGGGCGTGCCGGAGCCGCTGCTGTCCATCCCATTTCAGGCCGTTCAGGTAATCCCGGATGGGATGGAAGCTGTCGTTGTTCGCCGCCATGGAGACCGCCCGGCGACACAGACTGTCATTTCGGAGATCATAGTTCTGAGCCATGTAGCTGAGAATGTTGTCCATGTCGTTGTCCGTCAGCGCCGCACCGCTGCGCCGCCAGGGGACTTCCTTGCAAATCACCATCCGGCAGCTGAGCATGTTCAGCCGTACCAGCCCGCGCAGGAAGCTGTCCTCCTGAACCGCCAGCATGCAGTTCTCAATGGTCTGCGTGACCTTGCCCTTCTCGTTCCGATGCAGCTGCTCCCGGACATAATCCACCGGCACCATCTCCGCAGACAGCTTGTCCAGCTTCTCCCTGCTGATGTTCTTCCAATCGTCGTTCAATTCGCGTAATAACCTCCCTTCCATAGAGATACAGGTCGATCTGGTCGTCCAGTGTACCTGATTGCAAAGTTTTTAGGTAGAACTGGATGACCGCCTTCCTCTCCGTGATCCTGTCAAGGGCATTGCGGTCCGCGGCTTCCGACCTCCGTCGTATGCATGCCCGCTCCTGCTCATCCAGAATCGCATAATAGCTGTTGAGCAGGTCTAAGCTGCGTGTCCGCCACTTTTCAAACTGCCGCTGTGTCTTCTGAACGCACCATTCATGGCGTTGCTCCGGCGTGGGCGCCGACTTGTCTTTTGTGGATGGGGATGATGATTTTGAACGGGACTGGTCTTCGATGGGGACGCCAAAGTCGTTTGCGATGAGTTTCGCCGCTTCGAGCTTATCAACGGAGAGATAGGCAGCGACGAAGTCAATCACGTCTCCTGAGGCACGGCAGTCGAAGCAGTAATACCTATTGCTGATACGCATGTTGGGAGTATTGCCCCCATGGAAGGGGCAGCAGGTCATTCCCTTCTCGTCAATCGTCAGTCCCAGATGCTCCGCTACCTGTCTCGTGGTCACCGCCTGCTTCACAGTTTTGAATATGTTGCTGTTTGCGATTTTCTCGGCCTCCTTCCCAGATGCCTGCATCTGCTGTGAGCGGAGCGAACCAGGATAACGGGTATGGGGGAACCCCATCAAGATGCCAGTAAACAAAGGGCGCGAAGCGCAATTTGTTTAACGTGGCGTATCTTGCCCTGGGCCAGACCACAAAGATGCGCCCTGTTTACAGCCCTCAATCCAAGCCATAATCCATCTTTGATCTGATGTCAGGCTGACATCAGATTCGCCCCGAAATCGCCGATTGCCGCCAAACTGATGTCAGGCCAGATTTCCGCAGAATGCAGTAGCCATGTCGATAGAGTCATCGTCGTCCTCATCATCGTCCTCTGCAGGGCATTCATCCAGCACGTAATCAGAATGAGGAGCGGTTGCTGCCTTCATTGGAACCGCCACGCCCCATTCGCGCAGCAATGCTCTTCCCTCCGAGCGAATAACATTTCTGAACAGCTTTTCCAGCTCGTCCAGACTCAAGACATTCTCCTGACACAGTTCCCGGTGAAGCAGCTGCACGATCAGCGTGTTCATCACCGCGCCGGTTGCCAAGCGACGCCGCATCAGGCTATCGAAGGTTTCGCTGGCTATGGGATCATCTAAATAGAACCTCAGCGTGATTCGCTTTTCCCTATTGCTGTTCATCCTTCGCTCGCCTCTTCTCCAGCGCGCGACGCGCCATGCGCTCGTACCCCTTGGCGTTGGCACGCAGGTCTTCGATGAAGATGACCCGATCCGCGTCATATACGCCGAAGTTCTTGACCAGGCAACCACCGCCGCCGATCACCCAGAGCCGCATGAGGTCTGGATTGTACTCGTGCTCCCGCAAGCGCCGGAAGATTTCTGCGACATATTGCTTGGCGGTTTCCTGGATGACGGCTTTGTACTTCTCGCCGATGTCGGCATTCATGGAGCGCAGATACTTTTCTATCTGGGCATCCGTGGGCAGGCTGCCGAACTTGCGCTGGAGCATCTCCCGGGCCCGGATGACGCACTGATAGGTACCGTACTTTTCTGTGAAGCATGATTCCAGGATGGCGGTTTTCTCGTTGATGTTCATCACATTCATGGTTCCGTTCCCGATATCCACCAGCATGTTCGTTCCCCTGAAACTCTTGTTGATCAGGTTGGCTACCGCCGCGATGCCCTGATTGAAGATCATGGCTTCCTGGACTTCCACATGATAAACGATGCTTTTATACGAAAAATCCACGTGCTTCTTTTGGGTCAGGTATTCCTGAAAGCTTTTCTTCTGCTCGATGCCCCAGGTCAGCGGCAGCCCAGCAGCAATGACAATCGTCGCCTTCGTCATGCCTCTGCGGTCGAGCTCTTTCCCAATGGCTGCCAGCGTGAGCAGATAGTAGTCCTGATCCATGATCTTGTCCGCCCGGAATTCCTTGTGCCCCATTCCGATGGCATAGGTGGCTCCATCGTAGTTGAGAATGTCGTCGGTGAAGCACAATCCGTCATTGATGGGCGTGACACTGGCGGGAAAGCAGAAGTTGGAGGTCTTGATGTTGCCGTATCCATGGTCGATGGCGATGATGATGGGTTCGTTAGAGTTAACGGTAGAAATAGTATTGCCAGCCGCTTCGGGTTTGATTGTTTGATTCATGTTCGACTCCTTTCATGCCCATACAGGCGGTGCTGTTGTGTGTGGAGGCTTTCCGGCAAAAGCAAAGCCGGAGCATTGGAGAAAAACGCATCAGCATCAGGCCGACATAAACCGGCTGTACAGGGAATCGTGCCGAAGCACAATCCGCCCCGTCGGGCTGCTGCCGCTGGCCATGGTTCCAGCGGGACACCTGGATGCTGTGGTCTTCCTTCGCAACGCTCCGGCTGAGGTGGGCATGCACCACATTCAGACGATAGTCTATTGCCTTGGAAAGCCTGTGAAGTTTTTAACTGCAGTCGTTCTTGTCAATGACAGGTGCATCATAACCCAATGTCATAATAATGTCAATAAGTTCTGCATAAACAGTGCCAAATCTGCATAAATAGTGCCATTTTCGAATTCATGGAAGTGATTTTGGATGGGAAGACATCTGTTCACAAGAGGATATCTCGGTACAAATATACCATAAGACAAGGAAACACGCAAATCGACCGCGTAAAACATGTGTTCTAAAATATAGTTATTATTATGTTAAATCTTTCTGCGCCGTATTCCAAGCCAATATGGCTGTAAACAAAAACGTAAACAAGGCCTGCAAAACTTGCAGAGATCATGGAGCTACTGAGGAGTGCGAGCGACAATGTACATGAACATATATATTTGAATCAAGAAAGGCGAGTACTACTGATAAGGATAGGGCTTGCCTTGACTACACAACATTGCTAAAATGAATTCATGAAATAGCGTGTATTTTTAGGACCTACATATCGTGGGGAGGTGAGCCTGATGGCAAATGGAAATAATCCGACCGTAGATGAGCATTATGTTCCAAGAATGTATTTGCGTGGTTTCTCTGAGATTAAAGGAGAAAAAGCGTTTATATGTCAGTTTGATACCAATACGATGCGGCAAACGCCGACCTCGGTGAATGTGGAGGATGTCTGCTTCGAAAAGAATCTATATGAATTAAGAAACAGCGATGGTTCGTATATAGCACAAAATCATATTGAAAACAACTTCGGGCGAATTGAGGATTTTACTGCCAGAGTGATTAGGTCGATCGTTGTCAAGTCACAAAATGAAACGTGCCTAAATTGTTCAACTGTTCTTTCACAGGATGATAAGAGCTACTTAACCATCTTTATAACAGCTCTTTTGTATCGTGATCCCCAAACAATTGAGATGGGGATAAGGTTTCTTCAAAAATCGAACCCAAGTATGGATGGTAGAGAAGCGAGAAACTTCACATTGATGAACCTTCTACCTTTAGGCGTTGATCCTGAATGGGACAATAGTACAGTCATTAGGTCTGCGCTGGAGAGTCTTAGTGGAATGTTTTTTCAAATTGGTTATACAGATGATGACACTATAATAACATCGGACAGGCCGGGTATTCAATGGCCATCACATGATAGCTCTGATAATCGGCCAAGAGCAGTTGCTTTTCCTTTGACCTCGAGGCTTGTGTTATATCTGTTTCCTATTCAAAATGCTGAGCAGAATGAAACAAGCTGCTTCTTTAAAATGAGCGAGCAGCAAATCAATGATATTCAGACAAACATCGCTGTATGTGCGCGAAGATGGATTTATTCAAAAAATATGCTTACGGACGATCAATTGGAGATTATCAAGGAAGCAAGGGCACGACTGTCAAAAAACAACCGAGATGGATAATCCTTTTCAGATGTTGAATACAACCATATTTGGCAAGGTTATGCCATAACCAGAATAAAAACTGTAAACTATGATTGAATCCACCCGTGAATTATTGTATAATATCATTGGAAGTTTAGGCTACAAAGGGTAAGCCTTCGTCTTGAAGGGGTGGATTGGATGGCGACGATCAACGATCTGATCAGCCAGATTGAGAACGTGGAGCTGCGGGAGCGGATTCAGAAGGAAGTGGATGCGCTCAGCCGGCAGAAGAAGTTTGGGCTGGTGTTTGAGGATCACATTCCGGAGTGTACGCTGCTGTATGACGTTCCCGTGCAGAGGGGACGCATGGTTGCCGTCAAGGGGCAGGACACAGACGCTCAGTATTTCGTCGCCGGAATCAAGGATGGCGTGGCCAGGTGCATCAGCAAGGCCACCAGCGAAGCCAGCGACATTCCCGTGGAGAAGCTGGTATGCGTCGCGCAATTTGGCGATCCCATCTATCCCTATCTGAAACCCATTGACGCTGTCTGCAACGCCCCGGACAGCGACCTTTGGCATACCCTGATCGAAGCTGACAACTATCATGCCCTCCAGCTGCTGGAGTACCTGTACGCCGGAAAGGTGGACTGCATCTACATCGATCCGCCCTACAATACCGGCGCGAAGGACTGGAAGTATAACAACGATTATGTGGATGGTAACGACACCTATCGCCACAGTAAGTGGCTGTCCATGATGGAAAAGCGGTTGAAGCTGGCGAAGAAGCTGCTCAACCCGCAGGATTCTGTGCTGATCGTTACCATAGATGAAAAGGAATATTTGCATTTGGGATGCTTACTGGAAGAGATATATAAAGATTCAAGGATTCAGATGATAAGCAGCGTTATTAACCATGGTGGTGTAGCAAGAGGGCAAGAGTTTTCGCGTTCTGATGAATATATTTTTTTCGTTATGCAGGGGGTATCTGCACCAGAAGCGTTACCTCTTGATGCGGAATGGCTTGGCAATGTCAAGAATACGACAAAAAACAAATTGAGGTGGCGTGAGTTTCGTCGAAGCGGATCACATAGTTCAAGAGAAGAGAGACCTGGTTTATTCTATCCAATATTCGTTAGTGAAGATGGCAGCAGAATAGTTGAAATTGGTGAGACTTATCGAGGCTATAACAGAAATGAAATACAGCCACTTCCAGGGACTCGTGTGATTTGGCCACTCTTCCCGGATGGGAGAGAAGGATGCTGGGTTTATCAGCAAACAAGCCTAAAGCTGCTAATTGAAAAGGGATATCTACAACTGGGAAAATTCACTGATGTTGGAATGACGATAAACTATATTGCTCAAGGCGAACAACGTAAAGTAGAAAATGGCGAGTTTACAATACTTGGGAAGGCGAAAGATGGCTCCATAATTGTTGATGAAAGCAATTATCAAGCGAAATATACGCCAAGCACAAATTGGTCGATAACATCGCATAATGCGAGTGAATATGGGACTAAAATTGTCAATCAAATACTTAATTCAGGACGGTTTTCATTCCCAAAATCGCTTTATGCTGTCCATGATACAATACGGTTTTATGTCGAAAACAAGCCCAATGCCCTCATCATCGACTTCTTCGCCGGCTCTGGTACGACACTGCACGCTGTCAATCTGTTAAATACCGAGGATGGTGGGAATCGTCGCTGTATTCTAGTGACAAACAACGAAGTTTCTGCTGATGAAGCCAAAATCTTATCCGCACAAGGCCATCAACCCGGCGACCCGGAATGGGAGCGGCTGGGCATTGCCCATTACGTCACATGGCCGCGCACGGTTTGCAGCATTGAGGGGCATGACGTGAACGGCGCTCCCCTCAAGGGCAATTATCTGGGCAGTGATCGCCCCATGTCGGAGGGCTTCAAGGCCAACGCCGCCTTCTTCAAGCTGGGCTTCCTGGATAAACATTCCGTCGCCATGGGCAGGCAGTTCTGGGAGATGCTGCCCACATTGTGGATGAAGGCGGGCTGTCATGGACCGTGTCCCCGTCTTGACGGGGAGGATATCCCGGACATGCTCATCCTGCCGGAGAACCGCTTTGCGGTGCTGAACTGCGAGGACAGCTTCGACACTTTCGCTGAGCAGGTCAACGCGCTGCCGGAGATTGAAACCGTCTATCTCGTCACGGATTCGGGGACGACGTATCGCTTCATGGCAAGTAACCTGAACGCCGGGACGACCTATCAGCTCTATCGGGATTATCTGGACAACTTCCGCATCAATACCAGGAGGTAGAAGTATGAGAGACGAGCTATTTCCATTCCAGAGAAAGGCTGTCGGCGAGCTTCGGCTGAAGGTCGCCGCTGCGCTGAATGGATATCGGATGACGCATACGCCGCAGGTCGTCTCTTTTACCGCGCCGACCGGTTCCGGCAAGACGATCATCATGGCCACGCTGATTGAGGATATACTGTTTGGAACCGATCAGATCGTGGAGCAGCCGGAGGCCATCTTCGTATGGCTGTCCGATTCCCCGCAGCTGAACGCGCAGTCGAAGGATAAGATCAATGTGAAGGCCGATAAGATTCGCTTCGGCCAGTGCGTGACCATCGAAGAGGAATCCTTCGACATGGAGACGCTGGAGGAGGGGCACATCTACTTCCTCAACACACAGAAGCTTGGCAAGAAGGGCAAGCTGTCCAAGGCGGGCGACGGGCGCACCTGGACGATTTGGGAGACGCTGGAAAACACGGCAAAGCAGAAGGCCGACCACCTGTATTTCATCATTGATGAAGCCCATCGCGGTATGCAGGGCACGGATGCCGGTCGCGCGACTACCATCATGCAGAAGTTCCTGAAGGGCAGCCCTTCGGACAAACTCAGCCCCATGCCGGTGGTCATCGGTATGAGCGCGACCACGGCGCGGTTCAACAAGCTGGTCGCGGGCATCACTTCGACCGAGCACAAGGTGGTCGTGACGGCCAACGAGGTGCGCAGCTCCGGCCTTTTGAAGGATCGCATCATCTTGACTTATCCGGAGAATCCCACCACCGACGGCATGTCCGTGCTGGAGGCCGCCGCCGAGGATTGGAAGGACAAATGCCTGCATTGGTACCAGTATTCCTATGAACAGCACTATGAGCAGGTCAACCCGATCCTGCTGATCCAAGTGCTGAACAGCGCGGGCAAGGAAGCCACGGCGACGGATATGGGCGAGTGTATCTCCGTTATCGAGCGGCGCACGGGCTGGCAGTTGCATGAGAATGAGGTCGTCCATACCTTCGGGCAGACAGCGACTATTACCGCCAACGGCCTGAATATTCCCCATGTGGAGGCGTCGGAGATCGCGGGTGATAAGCGCATCCGCGTGGTGTTCTTTAAGGAGAACCTCTCCACGGGCTGGGATTGTCCGCGGGCGGAGACGATGATGTCCTTCCGCCATGCGGAGGACGCAACCTATATCGCGCAGCTGTTGGGGCGGATGATTCGCACGCCGTTGCAGATGCGGATTAAGGTGGACGAATCGCTGAACGACGTCCATCTGTATCTGCCGTACTTCAACAGGGATACCGCGAAAAAGATCGTCGATGAATTGCAGAATGCCGAGGGCGGCGATATCCCGACGGTGATCGAGGAAGAATCGCTGGAAAACCGCGAGTTCAAGACGTGGACGGCGCGTCCGGGCTGGTGGAACAACAAGCCTGTGCAGGGCCAGATTCCGATGAACCTGTTTGACTTCGGCAATGATCCCGTGACCGGCGAGGATTTGTCCAAGCGGGTTCCAGGCTCTAACACTGTGCCGCAGACGCCGATCACTGTAAAGCAGATTCATCCTCAGGAAGAACCGACAACTGTTCCTTCCGATGTGCCTCAGGAACAGACTGACGACGAACCTGTCACGCCTGTGGCGGAGGCGATTCAGCTCAAGATGAACACGGGCGAGATCGATCGGGAAGCCATCATCAAAGCCATCAACGATCTCGGTCTGTTGACCTATGAGATTCGTTTGGTGAAGACCAGCACATACCTCGCTTCGTTGGAAAAGCTGGTGGGGCTGCTGACAATCTCCGGTATCGACAGACAGGCCCGCACCAGGTTCGAGGGCGACATTGTGGAGATGATTCATGCTTACGCTGAAAAGCTGAGGGAAGAGGGCGAGTATGAATACTTTGCGGATCAGGTGACGCAGCTGAAGCTGTCGGCTCAGATTTTCGATGTGTTTGGTGAATCCGTAGATCAGTATGCCGAGCATGATATCTATATGTCCACTGACGCGGAACTGGGCTATCAGCAGCGGAAGGCCGACGCGAAGCTGGGAAATATGGGAATCTCCAATGCCTATGGACGGAAGTATTATGACGCGGAGAATCCTAATGGGTTTATCATCGACGTGGTGCTGTTTGCGGCGGACGACGCATGTGTGGCGAAGCTGAACAAATACGCCGAAGCAGAGTACCATGAGCTGTGCGACAAGTATCGCGTGGCGTTTGCCTATGGTGGCAATCAACAGTACCTGAAGCTGTACAATGACATCGTGGCTGACAGTGATGAGGTCAGCAAGCATCCCATGCGTCTGCCGGAGACCATCGGAGCGTTTGAGGACAAGGACGGCAAGGAATACGATAACCACCTCTATGTGGACGATGAGACCGGCAAGGCAAAGATCAGGCTGAATACATGGGAGGATGCCGTTCTGTCCGAGGAGATGAGGCGTCCGGACTTTGTGTGTTGGCTGCGCAACCAGTCCAGGGCGAAGTGGGCGCTTTGTCTGCCCTATGAGAAGGATGGCAAGATGGCCGGTTTCTATCCGGATTTCCTGATCATACGACGTGATCCTGTGTTGGGGTATATCGTTGATGTGCTGGAGCCGCATGGGCAGCAATACGCCGACAATCTGCCGAAGGCCAAGGCGCTTGCGCAGTACGGGAAAGACGAGCCGAGAATCGCTCGATTGCAGCTTATCCATATGGATAAGGATATCACGGGTAAAAGTCGGCTGAAACGGCTGGACTTGGCCAAGAATTCTGTCAGAGGGTTGGTATCGCAGGTGCAAACTGTGGATGAGTTGGACCATGTATTTGACATCAAAGGGGAGTTTGAATAACACTATGGAACGTATATATGCTTTCACTGATGAATATGGTGCGTTCGGTTGGGATATTGCGAATCCTACTGTCTCCACTCATTTCATCATTACAGCAGTTTTGGTGAAAGATAGCGAATTGGCAGAATATGCAGCTAAAGCAGAGGAAATACGAAAGAAATACTTCCAGACAGGCGAAATGAAATCTTCAAAGGTCGCCTTGAATCATCATAGACGGGAAATGATACTAAATGATATTATGCAGTTGCCGTGCAGTTTCTTTTCTGTGTGCATAGATAAAAAAGCGTGTATGCTGAATATGAACAGCCGTGGCTTACAGTATAAAAAAACTTTCTATAAATTTATGAATAATATAGTTCATAAAGAGCTCAAACGAGCTTTTACCAAGTTAACAATAGTAGCTGATGAGATAGGTTCGAACGATTATATGGCAAGTTTTTGTGGCTATGTAGAAGCGAGACAAGATATTCCAGATTTGCTGAATGAAGCAAATTTTAGTTTCAGCCGCAGTCATGCGGATGTTAGAATCCAAGTTGCCGACTTTATCAGTGGTACTTTGGCCTATGCATTTGATGATCACAAGAAGAATCTTGGTGCTCCGGACTTTCTAAGTATTATCCGCCCCAAAGTAACGCGAATCGAAATATATCCTAAAACGTTAAAGAGTTATATACTTGAAGATAGCGCCTTGGCGGATGACTATGATAGAGACATAGCCTCATTATGTTTTAGGCAGGCAGCCATATTCGTTGAGAACAATTCTGATAGTGAAGACTCTGAGATCAAAGCACAAGTAATTGTTGCACAGTATCTCTTGTTCAGATTTATGAACAATAGCACGCGAGGATACATTTATACTAGCGAGTTAAGAGATCAATTGAGACATACTGATATGGCTCACATTTCAGAATCAACGTTTCGTATGAGAATTATTGGGAAGCTGAGAGACAATGGAGTTATTATTGCAAGTTCTAATCGAGGGTATAAGATTCCCTCAAAACGTTCAGAATTATATGATTTTATAAACCATGACGCCAAAATTGTCATCCCTATGCTTGCGCGCCTCAAAAGATGCAGGGATTTAGTAAAGCTAGCCACCAATAATGATTTGGACCTTCTTGATCAACCTGAGTATAGTACACTTAAAGGCTTTTTTGACTCTCAGCCCAATTAGGATCTACTACTAATTGATAGGTAAACACTATGAATGATAAACTCCAGCTATTTGGAGATCAGCCCATCCGAACAGCATGGGACAATGAGAACGAGGAATGGTATTTCTCCATCGTGGATGTGGTTCGGGTTCTGACTGAGAGCAAGGATCCGAACGCTTATTGGCGCAAGTTGAAGCAGCGTCTCAGGGAAGAGGGCAATCAAACCGTGACAAATTGTCACGCTTTGAAAATGCGCGCGCACGATGGAAAGCAGAGGGCTACTGACGTCGCCACGACGGAGCAGCTTCTCCGCTTGATACAGTCCATTCCTTCGCCCAAAGCGGAGCCTTTCAAGATGTGGCTGGCGGAGGTGGGCCGTGAGCGCATTGACGAGACCATCGACCCGGAGCTGACCATCGACCGTGCCCTGGAGACTTATGCCCGTCTGGGCTATTCGCCGGAGTGGATCAATCAGCGCCTCCAGACCATTCGTGCCCGGAAGGAGCTGACGGACGAGTGGAAAGCGCACGGCGTCCAGGAAGGCCGGGAATATGCCATCCTAACCGACGAAGTCACGAAGGCCTGGTCAGGTATGACGACGCGGCGTTATAAGGATCTGAAGGGACTTAAGAAAGAGAATCTTCGGGACAACATGAGCACGCTTGAGCTTGCCCTGAACATGCTGGCTGAGGCCACCACGACAGAGCTGACCCGAACCCAGAATCCGCAAGGCCTGACGCAGAATCAGGCCGTTGCCCGCGAGGGAGGGGGAATCGCGGGGAATGCGCGCAAAGAGATCGAGGCCAGAACGGGGCAGCCGGTCATCACTTCAAAAAACGCCGCGAAGCTCAATTCGCTTGTGACCAATCTCATTGAGGACATGGCGGACAGGACTGAAAAGGATGATGAATAGCGTGCGGGAATCTTGCATTCCCCGCTTTCATGTGGTATTCTGTAGACGAAGGCCGGATACAATTGTAGAAAACGTTGGCTGCAATGGGAGGTGGAAACTGTGTGTGAACTGGCGATAAAGATACCGGATGCGGTGCTTTACGATACGCGGATGACGAAGGAACAAGCGTTGTCCTTCGCCAAGCGGGCGATAGCGTTGGGCTATTATACACAGAATGGCGTTTCCATAGGGTATTGTGCCCAGATCGCAGGTATGACGGAAGAAGACTTCATCAAATATCTGGGCGAGAATCACGTCTCCATATTCCACTTCGATGATGAGGCGGAGTTTTTGGAGGAAATGAAGAATGCTTAGAGTGATCGTCAACTCCACACCGCTGATCGCGCTGTGCAACATAGGCAGACTGGACTTGCTCCAGAAGGTATATGGCAGAATCGTGATCCCTCAAGCGGTCTTTGACGAGGTGACGGAAAAAGACGATTCAGCCTGCCGCCAGATCAAACAGCGCCCGGACTGGATTGAGGTTAAACAGATTTCAGACAACTCCCAGAAGCAAATGTATCGGGCCAAGCTGCACGATGGAGAGGTCGAGGTGATGATACTTGCCCAGGAGCCGCCGACCGCTGACTTGTTGATCATCGATGACAATGCCGCCAAGAAGACAGCCAAGTTCCTGGGGCTTCATGTGACGGGAACGCTGGGCGTGTTGCTGAAAGCAAAGAGGATGGGGCTGGTTGAGGGAATCACACCACTCATTGAAGATCTGTGCAAAAACGGCTTCTATGTGGATGAAACTGTCAAGGCAATGGCGCTCAAACAGGCGGGTGAGAATCCGTAAGGGAGTAATCTGGAACAGGATTCACAGGATATTCACCACGATTCATACCCCAAATCGTACCCCAAATACGATTTATCGAGGTTGGTCGGCGTTGGATTAGATGCCTGAAATTGATGCAGTATGCACTGATATATTACATGGAATTATGTGCAAATACTACAAAGATTAACCAATTCTTAAAATTCGAATCCCTCCTTCTCCGCCACAAAAACGGACCCTTCGGGGTCCGTTTTCATATGGCATGAAAGCGCTTGACGCGGCGTTATGTCCGCTGCGCCTTCTTGGCCTTCTTCTGGCGGTACATAAGCGCGTCGGCCTGCTGCACGTATTCGTCCAGGGAGTTGTCGCAGGCAGGGTCGGTAAGCACACAGCCGAAGCTGATGCCAGGGGCCTCCGGCAGGCCGAGATCGCGGGCGTGGCCGGGCAGCGCGTCGGCGACGGAGCGCATGAGCGCCTGGGTCGCGTCGGGGCCGATGTCGGGCATCAGCACCAGGAACTCGTCGCCGCCGTAGCGCACGGGGAGGGCGTCCTTCGGCAGGGCTTGGCGGATGGCGTCAGCGACGCACAGTATGGCCTGGTCCCCAGCGGTGTGGCCGTAGGCATCGTTGATGTATTTGAGGCGGTCCATGTCCATGAACAGGATCGCCAGCTTTTCGCCCCGGCCGGAGACGTCCCGGAAGAGGGGATAGGCCAGCTCGTGATAGCCCAGGCGGTTGTACAGCCCCGTCAGGCCGTCCTTCATGGACACGCCGGAGAGCACGTGGTTGATGTAGGAGAGGTTGCGCGTGGCGAAATGGGAGCGCAGCGCCATGGTGAGGGTGCTGACCAGGGCGGAGACGCCTCGGATGCGCATCAGGTCCAGGCAGTTGCGCACGCACAGATAGCCCGCGGTGCGCTCCATGAAGTGCAGTGGGGCAAACAGATAATTGCTCTGGGTGCCGTTCAGGGAAAGCGTGGATGGATTGGCGCCCAGCTTCCGGCGCGGGAACCGGGCGTCGGAGCCCTTCTCCCATTGGAAGATGAGCTCCAGCGTGTCCGGATAGCCCTCGATGGACAGGCCGCTCGCGAGATCGCGCATCTGGCCGGTTTCCTCCCGGAAGGAGAGCATCCGGTCGGGGTCGAACAGCCTGCCGTCCAGCACCAGGGCCAGGCCGTCGCAGTTCAGCACGGAGACGCAATCGATCAACGCGAGGCAGATCTCCTCAATGGACTGGCAGCCGGGCAGGCGGTATTGCATGACGCTCATCCTGTAGTTGAAATCCGTGCTGCTCAACTCGCCGCCGATGTAGTCCAGGGCGGTCGCCGCGTTGCTTTGGATCGCCGGCTGCTCGCGCTCCGTGCTCTGGCGCAGCACGAGGCGCGCGGGCGTGGTGACGACTTCGGGCACGGATTCGCCCCGCCAGATGCGGCGCAGGACGTCCACGCAGGCGTCGCCCATGTTCCAGGGCTGCTGGTCTACGGTGGTGATGGCGGGGGAGAAGGCGGCGGAGAGGTCGTCGTTGTCAAAGCCGGTGACCAGGAAATCCTCCGGCACGCTGCAGCCTGCAGCCTTCGCCGCATGGCAGACGCCCATGGCGATCTGGTCGTTGGCGCAGATGACGGCCTGGGGCAGCCGGCCGCCGTGGCGGTGAAGCAGCATCTCGAAGGCATGGATGCCGCATTCGATGATGAAGCTCTCCGAGTAGACGCGATCCTCGCCGAAGGGCAGGCCGTTGGCGGCGCAATAGTCCTCAATGCCCCTGATACGGGCCTGGTTTTCATAGTTGTCCGCCGGGCCGAGCGCGAACCAGAAGTCGGTGAGGCCGTGGCCGCGGTGCAGGTGGCGGATGACGGAGGCCATGGCCGCGTAGTTGTCGATGCCCACGTAGTGGAAGCCGGGGATGAGGTTCGCCATGGAGAGCACAGGCTTCCCGGACGCGGCGGCGGCCTGGATCACGTGCTGGATGGCCTGCGCGTCCGAGACGCTGGAATCGTCGCCGATGGTGGTGTTGATGTCCAGCAGGATGGCGTCGTAATCGGTGAAATCCGGCAGGCGATAGATGTTGTATTCGCCGCGGTTGTGCCCTGCGTCGTAGCCAAAATACGCGTCGCTGCGCAGAATATGCAGGCTGAAGGGCTCGCCCGCTTCCTGCAGGGCGCGGTGGAGACTGGCGGAGCGCTCATAGCTGAACTTGCGCATGCAGTCGTTCAGAACGTACAGGACCTTTTTCATGAGAGCATCTCCCGGCATGGCGTATTCCATTGGCTCATCCGATTAAACAGATCAATTCGGGGATAATTATACCAAAGCGGAGGGCAAACTTCAAGCCGCCTGGGGGCAGCGGCGGTGAATTTAGCGGCAAAAAGCACGCGGACGGTTGAAAATTCAAAATCCTGTGTTATAATGATGACAGAAAACAGCGCCCATGGACAGATCGGGCGAGTGCGGGAGGTAATAGAATGGAACAGAAGAAGAGACTGGTCACCCGAAGCGACTTTGACGGCCTCGCCTGCGCCATGATGCTGCGCGAACTGGGGGAGATCGACGAGATCAAGTTTGTACACCCCAAGGACGTGCAGGACGGCAAGGTGGAGCTTTTCCCCACGGACATCACCACCAACCTGCCCTATGACCCTCGCGTGGGCCTGGCATTCGACCATCACGAGTCCGAGATGGACCGCCTGAAGGCCCAGGAGACCGGCGGCAAGCTGATCATCGACCCCAACGCCCGCAGCGCGGCCCGCGTGGTGTACGACTACTACGGCGGCAAGGCGACGTTCCCCCGGGTGAGCGACGAGCTGATGGCGGCCGTGGACAAGGGCGACAGCGCCGACTTCACCGAGGACGAGATCCTGAACCCCAAGGGCTGGGTGCTGCTGCACTACCTGATGGACCCGCGCACCGGCCTGGGCCGCTTCCGCCAGTTCCGCATCTCCAACTATGATTTGATGATGGAGCTGATCGGCTACTGCATGGACCACAACATCGACGAGATCCTGGAGCTGCCGGACGTAAAGGAGCGCGTGGACCTGTACTTCGAGCAGGCCGACATGTTCAAGGAGCAGCTCAGGCGCATCGTGAAGATCCACGGCAAGGTGGCCGTGCTGGATCTGCGCAATGAGGAGGTCATCCACGCGGGCAACCGCTTCATGATCTACGCCATGTATCCCGAGACCCAGATCTCCGTGCACGTGGCCTGGGGCTTCCGCAAGCAGAACACCGCGGTGATGATCGGCAAGTCCATCATCAACAAGGCCTCCACCGTGGACATCGGCGAACTGTGCCTGAAGTATGGCGGCGGCGGACACCACAACGCCGGCACCTGCCAGCTGGAGAACGACGTGGTGGACGCGGAGCTGCCCGCCATCATCGAGGCGCTGAACGCCTGACCGTAGAAGCGAAACAAACCGCCCTTCGGGGCGGTTTTGTTTTGCTTGACAACGGGCCGCAGGATGAATATAATGATGTTAGTTAATTATAACTCATACATGACAGGGGCGAATCGAATGAAGTACACGGGTATGCCCTCGGGAATGTGGCTGCTGTTCGCGGGTCCCTTCAGGCGCAGCCTGGCCGCCAACTGCGGCGTGAGCCGGGCCGAGGCGGGGGAGACCGCTCGCCGGGCGAAGGGGAAGTATCGGGAAATCATCGGCAGGCTGCCGGAGTTTGAAAAGGGCGACCGCTTCAAGATGAACATCGTCAGCTGCGCCATGCTGTCGGCCTTCCTGCTCTCCATGGACAGAAAGCCCACGCTGCAGCAGGCCACGGCATTCTACAACGACGGCATGATGACCGGGTTCATGCGCTGGTTCTGCCGGATGTCGGGAAAGCGCAAGTTCTCGGAGGCGGACGTGGCGGGCATGAAGGCCACGGCGGCGCTGCGCGCGGCGGATCGCAACCCCTATTCCTGGAACATGGATTTCCTGCCCTATGCCGACGGCAGCGGATACGAGGCCCGCTTTACTCGCTGCGGCATCTGCACGCTGATGCGGGAACTGGGCCTGTGGGAATACGTGCCTGCCATGTGCAGGCTGGACTACGCCATGAGCGAGGCCGGCAGGGCGACGAACTTCGTGCGGCAGTATACCATCGCCGGGGGCGGCCCGTATTGCGATTGCGGGTACAAGAGAAAGTGACGGGCAAACAGCGGAATACGCATTAAGAAAAGAGCCTTCCTTTGTGGAAGGCTCTTTTGTCATGCCCCTACCGTGACGCCCCTGTCGCTCAAATACCGCCGCAGAGCCTCGAAGGACGGGCCGCTCATGGCGCGGGTGATGGCGTCTGCCTCCTGGCGGGCGGCGTCGGCCTCCACGCCGGATTCCATCAGCAGCATGTGAAAGAAGTTGCAGCGGTCCAGATAGGCCTGCGCGCGGCGACTGCCCTCATCGGAGAGCACCAGCGACCCGTGCCGCTCCACCAGCACCAGTCCCTCCTGGATCATTTGCTTCACGGCCACGCACACGCAGGCCTTGGAGTAGCCCAGGTATCCGGCCACATCCACCGACCGCACGATGGCCAGCCGACGTCCAAGCACCACGATGGCGCCCAGGTAGCGATCCAGCGTGGCGCCGCTGATGACGCGCTGGGGCCTTTCCTTTTTTTCCATGGGTGGTTTCCTCAATCGCCGTCCCGGTGGGCGACACGGTACTCGGTGGGGGTGCAGCCCGCCATCTTCCTGAAAACATGGGAAAAGTGGGCCGAGGACACGAACCCGACTTCCTCGCCGACCTGGCTGATGCTCCTTTCCGAGTCCGCCAGCATTGCCTTCGCCTTTTCACAGCGCACGTGGTTGTGGTACCAAAGCAGCGTGTGGCCCGTGCGCGCCTTGAACACCCGCAGCAGATAGCTGCCGTTCACGAACAGCGCGTCGGACATGGCCTGCAGCGAGAACTTCTCCGCGCTGTGCGCCTCGATATAAGCCTCGGCCGCCTCGGCCAAAACCCTGCCGGCGTCTCCGCGGCCGGATGGGGCCCGGTTCAGCTTCGCGTCGGTCATATATGCCCACCTGCCGATCATATTAGTTTAATATCACTAATATATGTTAGCATATAATAACTTTCTGCGCCAGTCCTATCGTGTAAAAAGTCAAAAACAGACAAGCACAACCGTCCAACAAGTCAATATCAGAATAGCACAGCGGGTTAGATTATGCTAAAATAGGTTCGCAGATTAGGGAGAACTAACGAATGTTAAGATTGGTTAACGATAGCATCCCCGGTCCGCACGCCCAGACGGCAAAACCCGGCGGGGCGGGAAAGGAAGTCTTTGCATGAAAATGAAGAGAATCGCCCGGCTGGCGCTGGTCGCCGTCCTGGCGATGATGCTGCTTGTGCAGTGTGCGCCGGTGCTGGCGGAATCCACGGGGGACACCCGCTGGGCGGACGCCTCCGACCAGATCGACAAGTACCTGGACACGGCCTTTGAGGACTACCTGGCCGGGGACGCCGCTTCCGCCTACCAGAACGTGAGCGACGCCTACTTCCGGGTCTATGAGACCACCGGCTTTGAGCGCCAGACGATGACCTATATCTCCGGCAATCGCAAGAACGCCGTGGAGATGCAGTTCTCCGCCTGCAAGAGCGCAGTCAAGAAGGAGAACACTGACCCCGAGACCATCACCTCCGTGCGCAGCGCGCTGGTGAAGCTGAAGACCATGATCCGCGACGACGGCAACACCCTGGCCGGCAAGCAGGGCGGCGTCACCAGCGAGAACAAGTGGTACAAGGCAGGGGAGATGGTGGACGCCGATCCCTATCCCGAGTACTCCGCCGATCCCAACGCCGCCATGAAGTACGAAAGCTGGTACGAGGTGGCGGTGCTGACCCAGGAGCTGCTGGACACCGCGTTCCAGGGCTACCTGGACAAGGATTTCGAGGCCGCCGTGGACAACCTGCAGACCGCCTACTACACCGTCTACGAGGAGTCCGGGCTGGACCACAAGATCTACACCGATCTGTCCCTGGAGGACAGGCTTGAGGTGGAAAACTCCTTCAGCGCCATGCTGTCCATGGCCAAGAAGGGAGACGAGAACTACTCCATCACCAAGTACCGCAAGCGCAACAACGGCATCGAGCAGATGCTGTTCAAGAAGGCCAAGAAGATCGACGAGCAGGAGGCCGAAGCCAAGGCCGCCGCGAATCCCGAGGCCGCCGAAACCGATGAGGCCGAAGTGGAGGCCGCCGAGTCCGACCCGCGGCTGCTCACCTTCCTGGGCGCCTTCGGCATCATCGTGCGCGAGGGCCTGGAGGCCATCCTGGTCATCGCCGCCATCATCGCCTATCTCACCAAGAGCGGCAACGGCAAGAGCCTGAAGAACGTCTACATCGGCGCCATCGCGGGCATCGCCGCCTCCTTCGCCGCCGCGGCCGTGCTGGCCTGGGCCAAGAGCGCCTTTGCCAGCGCCGGCCTGGCCCAGGAGGTCATCGAGGGCATCACCGCCCTGATTGCCGTGTGCGTGCTGTTCTACGTGTCCAACTGGATGATCTCCAAGGCCGAGGCTGCGTCCTGGAGCCGCTACATCGACAACAAGGTGCAGTCCTCCGTGGAGCAGGGCAGCGCGTTTGCACTGGCGTTTACCGCGTTCCTGTCGGTGTTCCGCGAGGGCGCTGAGGTGGTGCTGTTCTACCAGCCGATGCTCTCCGAGGGCAACCCGGGCATGGTCTGGGCGGGCTTCGGGGCGGGCTGCGTGCTGCTGGTGTTCGTCTACCTGGCCATCACCAAGCTGTCCATCAAGCTGCCGATCAAGGTGTTCTTCACCGCCACGTCCATCCTGATGGCCGTGATGTGCGTGTCCTTCCTGGGCAGCGGCATCAAGGAGCTGGCCGAGGGCAACGTGTTCGACCTGACGCTGAACGTGCCGGGCATCCCGGAGAACGACGTGATCCAGATCTTCGGCATCTATCCGTGGCTTGAGACGCTGGTGCCCCAGCTGATCCTGTCCATCGTGCTGCTGGTGACGTTCATGATCGCCCACTACCGCGGTAAGATGGACGCCTTGAAGGCGCAGTACGCTTCAAAAAAGTAGGAATGAGGAATTAGGAATGAGGAATTGATATGGCCTCATTGGCTGATTAAACATTCCACATAAAAAGGGTTCTCCATGCGGCGCTGCCCCGCGCGGACGCCGCGTTGAAGATACAAACACAACACACATTAGGAGGATTTGCAACATGAAGAAGTTTCTTGCTCTGCTGATGGCCGCTCTGATGCTGCTGAGCGTTTCCGCCCTGGCTCTGGCCGAGGACGAGGCTGGTTTCGACGAGTTCGATCTGGGCGTCGAGGGTGAGCAGACCGTCGGCTTCCTGACCATGAGCATGGTTTATTTCCAGCCCGTGGACATGGCTCCCACCGACCTGGCCACTCCCAAGGAGGGCTCTGACCTGCACATCGAAGTGGACCTGACCGCCGAGGAGAACGAGTATGGCTTCAATAAGGGCGAGTGGGTTCCCTACCTGACCATCGACTACGTCGTCCTGGATGCCGAGGGCAACCAGATCGCCGACGGCACCATGATGCCCATGAACGCCTCCGACGGCCAGCACTACGGCAACAACATCGCTCTGCCCGAGGGCGAGGGCTATTCCGTGAAGCTGTCCATCAAGAACCCCGGCGAGAACGGCATGCTGCTGCATACCGACGAGACTGGCCCCGAGGCCGATGCCTGGTGGGACGAGCCCATCGAAGCGACCTGGACTGGCTGGGACTTCGTCAAGCAGTGGTAATCTGACCACAGCGACCCATTATGCCGGCGCGGCCTTCCGCGCCGGCCAAACCCAAAAACCATGACTGCTGATGTGCGATCCGCGGGGGATGCGCATCAGCAGTAGGTATGTTCAGGAACAATGTGAAGCGCACGTTAACTTGTGTTAACTGTTGTATCGCGTCTTCATGAATACATCCGGGAGGCATGAAAATGCTCAAATATCTCTGGACGGTGACCCAGGACCTGTTCTCCACGGTGACGCTGGTCACGCTGATCTATGCCGTGCTGGACCGCCTGTACGGAAAGTACGGACGGCGCTTCCACATCGCAGGCGTGTGCGTCTCCCTCGCCGCCTCCGCGGCCTTTACCGTGGCCAAAGCCACGACGAATAAAATCATCTCCAGCCACTGGAACCACTACACCTTTGGCTTCATCATCGGCTTCTCATTGGCTTTCATGGTGCTGCTTCTGATCTTCGGCCGGCGGGAAGAATCCGCGCCGGGCGCGGGCGGCACGCTGGTGTGCGTCGCCGGAGCGGGCCTCGCCGCCGCGATGATCTTCCTGCGCCTGCCCAATGTGGCGCTCTATCTCACCAGTTTCAACACCATGGGCGTGGGCGTGCTGTCCACCAATTACATGATCCGCCTGGTAGGCTGGCTGCTGGCGCTCATACTCCTCGTCGTCTATTCGCGCATGCTCTATCGCTGCGCTGAACATATCCGGCCCTATGGCGCCGGCATGGCGCTCACCTGGGCGGGCGTATTCATCTACGGTTTCTACAGCGTCTGCCGCTTCTTCGCCCCGTGGATCACCCGGGCCAAGTGGCTGCACTGGCCCATCAAATACGACAAGGCCGTCCACGGCTTTGTGGGCGACCTGGTGATGCTGTCGGCGAACTATCCGCTGTTGTTCATATTTTCGATCTTCGCCCTGGCAGTGATCTGTTTTGTGGCCTGCTTCATCCAGAACACCCGGGTCACCGAGCCCTGGTTCAACCCCGCCCAGCACCGCAAGCTGCGGGCGAAGAACCGTTCCTATCGGCGCATGGCCTGCGTGGCGCTGGCCTGCATGGTGGTGTTCGGCCTGTCGCTGACCATCATCAAGGAATACGACACCCGGGAGATCGAGCTCTCCGCGCCGGAGACCTACACCGTGGAGGGGGACAAGATCTACGTGGCCATGGAGGATGTGAACGACTTCCACCTCCACCGCTTCGAGTATCGCACGGAGAACAACGTCGACGTGCGCTGGATCGTGGTGCGCAAGCCCAATTCCGCCGCCTACGGCGTGGGCCTGGACGCCTGCGAGGTCTGCGGCAACGCGGGCTACTACGAGCGCAACGGCCAGGTGGTCTGCCGCCGCTGCGACGTCATCATGAACACCAACACCATCGGCTTCAAGGGCGGCTGCAACCCCATCCCGCTGAAATACGAGGTGGAGGACGGCAAGCTGATGTTCAAATTGGAGGACATCCTGGCCGGCGAACGGGAGTTCAAATAAGAAAGGAGCGGACACTATGTTATTCAGAATGATTCGCGGCGTGCTGCTCCACCAGAAGAGCAAGATGCTGCTGATCGCCGTCACCATCGCCCTGGGCGCGTCCCTGGCCACGGGCATGCTGAACGTGGTGATGGGCGTGGAGGAAAAGGTGAACAAGGAGTTGAAGAACTACGGCGCCAACATCACCGTGAAGTCCAAGGACGCCTCGCTGCTCACCGCCATCTACGAGGTGGGCGAGGGGGACGAGGTGCTGAACGACGCCTACCTGAAGGAGGATGAGCTGGGCAAGCTCAAGACCATCTTCTGGGCCTTCAACATCGTGGACTTCACACCGTTCCTCCAGGCCAAGGCTGCGCTGCCCGACGGCACCGAGGCCCAGGTGATCGGCACCTGGTTCAACCACCACCTGTCCCTGCCCACCGGCGAGGAAATGGACGCCGGCGTGGCGGGCATGCGCTCGTGGTGGGAGATCACCGACGGCCGCTGGCTGAACGAGGCGGACGAAAACGCCGACAACGAGATCATGGTCGGCACGATGCTGGCCGAGGAGAAGCGCTGGACCGTGGGCGAGACCGTGGCGCTGACCACCCCGCAGGGGAAGCTGGACGCCGAGATCGTGGGCATATATGACGCCGGCGGCGACGAGGACAGCCAGATATTCGCCACGCTGGACGCGGTGCAGGCGCTCACCGACCGGGAGGGCAAGGTGAACTCTATCGAGGTCTCCGCCCTGACCACCCCGGACAACGACCTGGCCCGCCGCGCCGCCAAGAACCCCTCGGCGCTGAACAGCCACGACTACGAGACCTGGTACTGTACGGCCTACGTCAGCGCTATCTGCTACCAGATCCAGGAGGCCATCACTGGCTCCGTGGCCAACGCCGTGCGCCAGGTGGCCGAGAGCGAGGGCACCGTGCTGGACAAGACGAAGCTGCTGATGATCCTGATCACGGCCCTGAGCCTGATCGGCTCGGCGCTGGGCATCTCCAACCTGGTCACCGCCTCCGTCATGGAGCGCTCCAAGGAGATCGGCCTGCTGAAGGCCATCGGCGCCAAGGACCGGTCCATCACCGGCGTGGTGATGACGGAGATATTGATCACGGCGCTGTTCGGCCTGGCCGCGGGCTATTTCATGGGCCTGGGCTTTGCCCAGCTGATCGGCCACAGCGTGTTCGGCTCGGCCATTGATATGAATCCGAAGGTGATCCCCATCGTGGCGGGGCTGATCGCGCTGGTGACCATCGCCGGCAGCCTGCCCGCCATCCGCATGGTGCTGCGGCTGAAGCCCGCGGAAGTGCTGCACGGGGGACAGTGATTCTCAATGAGGAATGAGGAGTCAGGAATGAGAAATTGAGGATGCTCTTTTCAATGAATCATATCCGTCAGGATTTGCACCATAATTCAGCATTCCTGATTCCTGATTGGTATCCGCTTATCCTTCCTATGGAGGCATGACATGACTAAAAGACGTATGTTCCTGCGGATGATCACCGCGTCGCTGCTCAGGCGGCGCTCCCGCATGCTCATCGCGCTGCTGTCCATCGGCATCGGCGCGACGATCCTGGCGGGCATGGTGACGATATACTACGACGTGCCCCGGCAGATGCGCTCGCAGATGCGCTCCTACGGCGCGAACATGCTGCTGATGCCGGACGAGGGCGAGACGCTGACGACGGAAAAGCTGGACGGCGTGCTTGCCCTGTTCCCGGAGGAGGCCCTGGTGGGCGCCACGCCCTATCGCTATGTGCGCCTGGACATGACCTCCCGCCAGCAGTCCTTTACCTCGGCGGGCACGGACTTTGAACAGGTCAAGAAGACCAGCCCCTATTTCAGCGTGGAGGGCCGCTATCCCGATGGCACGCGCGAGGTGCTGGTGGGCAAGGAGATCGCCGAGACCATCGGCGTGAAGGAGGGCTCCACCATGGAGCTGACCTACCAGCCCAGCGTTACGAGCGCCTCCGGCGATGTCTCGGCGGACTGGGTCCCCGGCGCGAAGCTCACCGGCAGCGCCGAGGGCTGGAGCGGCGGCACGATGACCGTCACGGCCACCCTGGGCGAGGACGGCGCCATCGCGGAGATCGCCGTGGACGCCTCCACCCAGACCGAGGAGTTCGGCGGCCGCACCCAGACGGACCAGGCGTTCCTTTCCCAGTTCGTCGGCAAGAAGCTGCCGCTTCGGCTGAACCCGGACGCGGACGAGACAGTGGGCGCGGGGGTCGCCTCCGCCAAGAACGCTGCCCCCGAGGGCAGCGATCAGGTGGACGCCCTGTCCGGCGCGACGGTGTCCTCCGCGGCCATCGTGAACGCGCTGAATTCCGCGCGCAATGCCGACGCCGCCGCCAAGCCCAACACGGTCAAGTACACCGTCACGGGCATACTGGTCACCGGTGGCGAGGAGGAGGGCTATGTGTTCATGTCCCTCGGGGACATGCAGAGCCTGACCGGCGAGGACAAGCTGGACGTGGCGGAGCTGTCCGTCTCCGCCGAGGAGGAGCAGCTGAACGCCTACGCCGAGCAGATCGGCCAGAGCGGCCAGGGCGTCACGGCGCGGCTGGTGAAGCGCGTCACCAAGTCGGAGACGGCGGTGCTGGGCAAGCTCCAGGCGCTGGTGTTCCTGGTGACGGTGGTCGTGCTGCTGCTGACCATGATCTGCGTGTCCACCACGATGATGGCGGTGGTCTCCGAGCGCCGGCGGGAGATCGGCCTGCGCAAGGCCCTGGGCGCGTCGGACAACTCCATTCGGGTGGAATTCCTGGGCGAGGGCGTGTTCCTGGGCATCCTGGGCGGCGTGCTGGGCGCGCTGCTGGGCTTCGTGTTTGCCCAGGTGGTCAGCGTGAACGTGTTTGGTTCCTCCATCACGTTCCAGCCGCTGCTGCTGCCCGCGGCGGTGATTGTTTCCGTGCTGATCGCCGCGGCCAGCTGCCTGATGCCCATCAAGCGGGCCGTGGCCATCGACCCCGCCCTGGTACTGAAAGGAGAATGATTTATGGCACTTCTTGAACTGAAGAACATTTCCAAGATATACGGCGAGCTGAAGGCGCTGAACAACGTGAGCCTGCACGTGGACAAGGGCGAGTGGGTGGCCATCATGGGCCCCTCCGGCTCTGGCAAGTCCACGATGATGAACATCATCGGCTGCATGGACAAGCCCACCAAGGGCGAGGTGCTGCTGGACGGCGTGGATATCTCCAAGGAATCCAGCAAGCGCCTGACCGACATTCGCCGGGACAAGATCGGTCTGATCTTCCAGCAGTTCCACATGGTGGGCTACCTCACCGCGGTGGAGAACGTGATGGTCAGCCAGTACTACCACTCCATGCCCGACGAGGAAGAGGCCCTGGAGGCCCTGGGCCGCGTGGGCCTGCGGGAGCGCGCCAAGCACCTGCCCAGCCAGCTCTCCGGCGGCGAGCAGCAGCGCGTGTGCGTGGCCCGGGCGTTGATCAATCACCCGGAGCTGATCCTGGCAGACGAGCCCACCGGCAACCTGGACGAGGCCAACGAGAACATCGTGCTGGACCTGTTCCGCCAGCTGCACCGGGAGGGCACCACGCTGATCGTCGTCACCCACGATCCCGAGGTGGCCGAGGCCGCCCAGCGCACCATCGTGCTGGAGCACGGCAAGGTGGCCCGGGAGATCGTCAACGAGAACTTCGTTGAATAGAGTTGAGAGTCAAGAGCTTAGAGTTTGGATTGAATGGCGCAAGTTCTCCGCTATTATCTAAACTCTGAACTCTGAACTCTAAACTCTCGTTTGGAACAAAGGAGAGAAATGATGAAAAAAGCCATAATTCCCGCCATCATAATCCTCGTCCTTGCCCTCGTCATCGCCGTCGGCAGCCAGACCTTCCTGGGCGCCTGCGTCCACGAAGACGGCAGCTTCGGCGCCTGCCACTGGGCGGCGCGGGCGATCCTGGGCGAAGGCGCGCTGCTGGCGGTGCTGGCGGCGCTGGCCATGGCGCTGAAGAAGGAGCGGGCGGGCCTTTATCTGGCCATGGCGCCTGCGTCGCTGCTGGGCATGCTGACCCCCGGCACGCTGATTGCCATCTGCGGAATGGACACCATGCGCTGCCGCATGCTGATGCGCCCGGCGATGCTGATCCTGTTCGGCATTGCGCTGCTGGCAGCGCTCGTCGGCTGGCTGGCGGCGCGGAAAGAGAAGTGACGGCATGGGAACCGGCAAACTGCCCATCAAAAACCTGCTGCGCAAACCGGGACGCACCTGTGCCCTGGTGCTGCTGACGGCCTTCCTGGCGCTGGCCGTGTTCGGCGGGTCCGTCGTCGTGCGCTCGCTGCGGGGCGGCCTGAACAGCCTTGAGGCCCGCCTGGGTGCGGACATCATCGTCGTCCCCGGCGAGATGGCCAGCAAGGTGGACCTGAAGGAGCTGTTCCTGCAGGGTACCGTGGGCGAGTATTACATGAAGGCCTCCGCGCTGGACAAGGTGCGGGAGGTGGAGGGCGTGGAAATCGCCGCGCCGCAGACCTACCTCACGTCCCTGAAGGCGGACTGCTGCGCCGTGAAGGTGCAGATCATCGGCATCGACCCGGGCGTGGACTTCACCGTCAAGCCCTGGATCGACCGGAGCCTCTCCCGTGACCTGGGCGACATGGAGCTGGCCGTGGGCTGCAAGGTGTCCACCGGCGTAGGGGAGAACCTGCGCATCTACGACCGCAGCTGCCGCGTGGTGGCAAAGCTGGCCGAGACCGGCACGGGGTTTGACACCGCGGTCTACTGCAACATGGACACCATGAAGACCCTGCTGGCCGCCGCCGAGGAGAAGGGGATCGTGCACAGGCTCACCAGCGACAACGGCGACCGGATCTCCGCCATCTATGTGAAGGTGGCCCCGGGCTATGACGTCAGTGACATCGAGGTGCGACTGGCCGCCCACGTGCGCAAGACCAAGACCGTGCGCACCCGCACGATGATTACCGACGTGTCCGAGAGCCTCGCCGGCATCGCGCGCACCGTGTCGCTGCTGGCGGTGGCGGTGTGGGCACTGGCCTTCGTGGTGCTGCTGATCGCCTTTGCCATGATGATCGCCGAGCGCCGCCGCGAATTCGCGGTGCTGCGGCTGCTGGGCACGTCCAGGGGCGGCCTCACCGGCCTGATCCTCACCGAGACGGCGCTGTGCAGCCTGGCGGGCGGCCTGCTGGGCGTGGGCGTGGCGTCTCTGGCGGTGTTCCCGTTCACCACGCTGATCGAATCGCGGCTGGGCCTTCCGTACCTGACGCCCAGTACCGGCACGGTGCTTGCACTGGCGGGCACCACGCTGCTGGTCACGCTGCTGGTGGGCGCGATCGCCAGCGCCTTTGCGGCCTGGCGACTGAGCCGGGTCGACCCCGGTACGACCTTGCGGGAGGGGGCATGAGCATGGTGCTTCGAGCTGAAAACCTGTCCAAACAGTACTTCAGAAAGACAGGGCAGGCCAACTGCTTCTATGCCGTAAAGGACGCGAGCCTTGCGCTGAACAGCGGCGAGGTGACGGTGCTGATGGGCCGCTCCGGCTCCGGCAAGACCACGCTATTGCACATGCTGTCCGGGCTGCTCACGCCCACGGAGGGCAAGGTCTGGCTGGGCGAGACGGATGTCTACGGCCTGAACGACAAGGCGCTGTCCAGGCTGCGCAACGGGAAGCTGGGCGTGATCCCCCAGGGCAGGAGCGCCATCGACACGCTGACCGCGCTGGAGAACATACTGCTGCCGGCCCAGCTGGCCGGGAAGGGCGGCGATATCGAGGCCGCGAAGCGCTGGATGGCGGCGCTTGGCATCGAACACCTTTCGGACGCCATGCCCGCGGAGCTCTCCGGCGGCGAGCTGCGGCGCATGGCCATCGCCCGTGCGCTGGCACAGGCCCCCGAGGTGATCCTGGCCGACGAGCCCACCGGCGACCTGGACGACGAAAACACCGAGCGGGTGCTGACCGTGCTGCGCGACACCGCGAAGAGCGACGGCCGCGCCGTGCTGATCGTCTCCCACGACAGCGAGGCCGCGCGCTACGCGGATCACGTGTACCGGATGGATGGGGGAGAGTTGAGTCCGGCAAGGACAACCGGGATGAATTGATGGAAGCATACGGCGCAATAATGCGGGGCAGGATTTGCATCCTGCCCCGCTTGGCATACCGGGAAACTTACTGGTTGTCAGCCGTGACGGCCTTGGCCGCGGTACGGCCGGACACGAAGATCTCCACGATGGCGTTGCCGCCCAGGCGGTTGCCGCCGTGGATGCCGCCGGTGACCTCGCCAGCCGCGTACAGGCCGGGGATGATCTCGCCGTCGGCGTTCAGCACGTGACGGGAGGTGTCCACCTTCAGGCCGCCCATGGTGTGGTGGGTGGAGGGGGCCATCAGGCGGATGGTCAGCAGCGCGTTGTCCAGGTCATAGGTGTCCACGTTGTAGCTGCCGTCCTCGTTCAGCTCCACGTTGCCGATGGTGCGGGAGGCGATGGCCTTGCCAACGTCCGGGAACTCGCCCTGGCCCATCACAGCCGCGTCGTAGTCGCGGATGGTCTGGATGACGACCTCGGGATCGGCGGTCACGCCCAGCTCCTCGAACAGAGCGGGCAGGTCGGCGATGGTGCGGCGATAGTAGCGGCCCGGATAGTCGCCCTCGGCCAGCTGCATCGGCGCGGGCATCATCTGCTCCTTGTTGTAGAACTCCAGGAACACGCCCTTGGTGCCGTTCACTTCCATGCCGTTCTTGAACTCGGCCAGGCTCAGCACGTCGCGCTCGGAGCCCTCGTCCACGAAGCGGTGGCCGGTGGTGGGGTTGATCCAGCAGGCGTAGTTGCCGCCGCCGAAGGCCAGGTTGCCGTTGTCCACCCAGGAGATGGGCATCAGCTGGGTGAAGCCCAGGCCGGTGGTCGCGGCGCCCGCGGCCTCGGCCATGACGATGCCGTCGCCCTGCAGGCTGGAGCGGTTGGTGGTCTTGGTGGCGGTGGACAGGTACTCGGTGGACCAGTACACGTTGTTGTCCAGCACCATGTTGATGTTCGCGGCATAGCCGCCGGTGGTCAGAATGACGCCCTTGGAGGCCTTGGCGGTCACTTCGGTGCCGTCATAGGTCTCGGCCTTCACGCCGGTCACGCGGCCGTCTTCGACGATCAGGTCGGTGGCGGTGGTGCGCAGCATGATGTTGTTCTTCTCGTTGGCTTCGTAGATGGTCTTCATGGGCGCGGCGAAGTAGCTGCCCCAGCGGCCCATCTCCGGCTCGCCGTCGCCGTCCAGGTCGATGGTGGAGCCGACGAACTCGTTTTCACGATACCACAGCGCGCCGATCAGGGTGGGCTGAGTGTCCTCGATGAAGGTCGCGCCCTGCTCCTCCAGCCACTCCTTCAGGCCCTGGCCGTCCTGGATGAACTGGGAAACCAGGTCCACGTCGCCGTAGATCCACTCGCTCTTGTCCGCGCTCTGGCGCAGGCCGCCGTAGTAAGTCTGGAAGATGTGCAGGTTCACGGTGGAGAACAGGGTCAGCTGGTTCTCGGGGATGCCCGCGTCCAGCTTCGGCTGCGCCCAATCCAGATAGGCCTGGATCTCTTCCTTCAGGGCCTTCAGGATGGGCAGGTACTCGGCATGCACGCCATGCTTGCTCAGCTCGGCGGCATCGCCGGCCACGAACTCGTTGTCCTTGTAGTAGTCCTCGTCGAAGGGCTCTTCGGACCAGTTGAGGATCATCTTCAGCTCGTTGATGCAGCCCTGCACGGACTTCACCTTGTTGTAGGTCTGGCCGTCGAAGGCATAGACGCCGGTTTCAGCGTCCGGATCGGCGGGATCCCACACCAGGTAGGGCATCACGGACTGATACTGACCGCCGGAGACCAGCGTGTTGCCGCCGACCTCGGCGTTCTTCTCGATCACCAGCACGGTGTTGCCGTCCTGGGCGGCCTGAGCCGCGGCGGCCATGCCCGCGCCGCCCGCGCCGACCACGACCACGTCGTAGTCCAGGGCGATGGGATCGCTGGCGGTGTGCTCGATCTTGGCGGCCTTGAAGGCGTCCATGTTGGTGCAGCCGGCCTGCTCGGCGGTGTCCAGCACGGCGGTGCGCAGCGCGCGGGTGGAGAAGGTGGCGCCGGAGACGCCGTCCACGCCCGCGCCGTTGGCCTCGATCATCTCGGGGATCATGATCTCAAAGGCGGGGGTGCCCACATGGTCGGTCTCCACGCTGTTCACGATCTCGATGTTCTCGATGGCGCTGTCGGTGTAGGTGACGGCCACGGTCACGGGGCCGTTGTAGCCGTCCGCGGTGGCCTCGTAGGTGCCGGCGGTGAAGGCCATTTCGGCGGCCTCGGCGGCGGCTCCTTCATCGGAACCGGCGCTGGCCAGGGCGGCCTTCACGGCATCCACGACGCCGTTGCTGGTGAAAGTCGCGGTGGTGGTGGTGTCGACACCCTCCACGGTACCGGCGTCCAGGATGGCGGCGATGAGCTTTTCCACGCTGTTGGCGCGCTCAATGCCGGCTGTGGGGTAGGTTTCGTTGGAATCGTCAACCGTCAGGGCGATGATCTTGCCGTCGGCGTCGACGGTCACTTCCACGCTCACCTCACTGGCAAAGCCCTGGGCGCTGCCGGTGAGAACGGTTTCGCCTTCCGCGAGCGCCACGCAGCCCAGCAGCATGCATGCGCTCAACAACAAAGCAAGCAGTTTCTTCATGGTATCCCTCCTGTTATAATCTTGACGGGCGTGATGCCAATCGTACATAATTATTTTAACAGATTGCCGCCTTCAAGTCAATGGAATTGGCGCGCAATGGCGACAAATGAAAAATTATAGCGGTCACATAAGAAATTATGAGATGTGACAGAGGTTGATAAAATGGCGCGAACCATGTATAATATACAAGGATTATTATGATGTATTCCCGGAGGAATGGGCAGTGAGGCGATTCTCCTTATTGATCCTGGCCATTGCGCTGTGCGCGGCGCTGGCCGGCTGCGGCTGGTCCGGGGAGCCTGCGGACCGCGCGGTTCGGCTGCTTCTGGACGGTGAGGCCGTACAGGCCGGCAGCGTGGCGCCGGAGGTGGATGGCCTGCGGGTGTATGTCACGCTGGACGGCGCGCCGCTGATCGACCTGCCCTTCTCCGAGCCGCACACCCTGACCATCGCCCAGCCGGACGGCGGCGAGAACACCGTCGCCCTCACGGGGAGCGGCGTGCACATGGAAAGCGCCAACTGCGAGGGCCAGGACTGCGTGAACATGGGCGAGGTCACCGAGGAGAACCTGGAATTAAGGGTACTGGGCGGCTTTATCGTGTGCCTGCCCCACAAACTGTCTGTGGAAGTCCGCGGAATGTGAGCATGGAGGTCATCACTTGAATTCAAAGGCGAAAACCGTGGCGCGCTTCGGGCTGCTGGTGGCGCTGTCGCTGGTGCTGGGCTGGCTGGACCGGGCCATACCGCTCACCTGGTTCTTGAGCGGGGCGGTGCCGGGCATCAAGCTGGGCCTGGCCAACACGGTGCTGCTCTACGCCGTCTATTTGATGGACTGGCGGGGCTGCGCGGCGCTGATGCTGGCAAAGGTGCTGCTGTCCGGGTTCATGTTCGGCTCCATGAGCGCCATCATCTACAGCCTGTCCGGCGGCGTGCTCAGCCTGATCGTCATGCTGCTGGTGCGGAAGAACGCCAGGATCGGCGCGCTGGTGATCGGCCTGATGGCCTTTGCGAGCGATTTGTACCTGTTGCTGCGCAACCGCGCGCCCCGGGGCCAGATGCTCTGGTGCATGCTGCTGATCGCCCTGGCGGGGCTCGCGGCCATCGTGGCGTTTGCCGCCATCCGCAAACGGCCGGAGTGGAGCGTGCTGGGCACGTCCCTGGCCGGAGCCGTGGCCCACAACATCGGCCAGATCCTGGCCGCCAGCGCCATGCTGCGCACGCCCCAGCTGATGTTCACGTACCTGCCGATACTCGTCGGCATCGGCGCGGTGGTGGGCTGCCTGACGGGCATCGTGGCCCAGCGGGTGTTCAGGGCGCTGCGGGTGCAGGGTGCATAATCTCATGGAAAGGATTTGCCGAATGAAGGGATTGAAAGGGGCCGCGCTTCTGATGGCGCTGGCGCTGCTGCTGGCGGGCTGCGCGAAGGCGGAGCCGAAGAAGGAGTCCGCCGTAGGCTTCTACCTGGACACCGTCATCACGCTGACGGCCTATGTGGAGGACGCCTCGGTGCTGAAGGACGCGCTTGAAGAATGCGGCCGCTACGAAAAGCTGCTTTCCCGGACGATAGAGGGCAGCGACGTCTGGCGGATGAACCACGCGGGCGGACAGCCGGTGCAGGTCTCGAAGGAGACGCTGGAGATCATCGACACGGCCAGCCGGGTCAGCGAGATGTCCGGCGGGGCGTTCGACATCACCATCGCCCCGGCGTCCACGCTGTGGGACTTCACCTCCGGGAAGAACGAACTGCCGGACGCGGGCGCCCTGGAGGCCGCGGCGGCGCTGGTGGATTACCGCCGCCTGGTGGTGGACGGCGATACCGTCACCCTGCCCGAGGGCATGATGATCGACCTGGGCGGCATCGCCAAGGGCTATATCGCCGACGCCGTGAAGCAGTACCTGGTCGACCGCGGCGTGACCAGCGCCATACTCTCCTTCGGCGGCAACATCGTGGCCATCGGCGAAAAGCCCGACGGCAGCCCTTGGAAGGTGGGCATACAGGACATCGACAAGCCCACCGGGGAATACATGGCCGTGGCGAGGAACTTCGGCGGCTCCACCGTCACCAGCGGCATCTACGAGCGGGGCTTCGAGGTGGACGGAAGGTACTACCACCACATCCTCGATGCCCACACCGGCTGGCCGGTGGACAACGAGCTGGCCTCGGTGACCATATTCTCCGACAGCTCCATGTGGGGCGACGCCCTGGCCACGGCGGCCTTCGCCCTGGGCACGGACGGGGGAATGGCGCTGATCGAGGGCATAGACGGCGTGGAGGCCGCCTTCATCGCCCGGGACCGGACCCTCCACACCACCAGCGGCGCGGACGCCTACATGATGGAATAATGTCCCGCTGAACCAAAGAGAATTGCGAGGAGAATGAACATGTACGAGACCCTTGAGCACATCTTTTCAACCGCTGTACAGTACGGCATACTGGCCTTCGAGGCCGTGGGCGTGATCATACTGCTCATCGCGGCGGTGCGGGCGCTGGTATGGCTGTTCCGGGACAGGCACAAGAGCAAGCACATCCTCTACGACGGCATCTCCACCGCGCTCACCTTCCTGCTGGGCAGCGAGATCCTGAAGACCATCGTCACCCCGGACTGGAAGGACGTGGGCATGACCTGCGCGGTGCTGCTGATGCGCGCGGCCATGACGCTGCTGATCCACTGGGAAAACAAGCACGAGAGCGATTGACGATTGAGAGGCGCCATCCTGACATGAAGAAACTGGCCGTATTGCTGATGATTGCGCTGCTGGCCGCCTGCGCGTTGGCGGAGGCGGAAGATGCCATGCCCGCGGGCTATGTGCGGGTGAGCACCGCCGTGGAGGCCGGCTGGCTGCCGCTGCCGCTTGAGGAGGACACCACCTTTCCGCTGGTGCAGCGGATGCCGGACGGCAGCGAGTCGCTGAACCTGATCCACCTGATGCCGAACGGCGTGTACATGGAGGACGCCACCTGCGAAAACCACGACTGCATGGGCCAGGGCGAGGTGACGCTGGAGAACATCCCCGAGCGCGTGCTGGGCAACATGATCATCTGCCTGCCCAACCAGGTGGTGCTGGAGCTGTTCACCCCGGAGGAAACACTGGCCATCCTGGGCGAGCTGCCGGTGCTGCCGGAGGCGACCGAAGCGCCGTGACCGCATCGCGTATCCCAGTCGTATAAGAGTGAAAAATGAACCGGATTGCCACGTCCGGCCCTGCGGGCCCACCTCGCAATGATAACGCGCTCTCGTGGAGCTTTGGACACGACATTGCGGGGAGCGAAGCGACATGGCAATCCGGTTTCCCAAGAAAATCAAAGACCGCGCGTCAACAAACGCGCGGTCTTTTCATATCACTCAGAACCTGAAATCCCTGCGGTTGGAGTTCTTGATGGCCTCGATGTTCTCCTCGGCGATCTTCCGCACGCTCTCTTTGGGGATGTGGTTCAGCTCCTCGGCGATCATCCTCCAGCCCACCTCGCGGGTCTCCTCGCTGGCGTAATCCACCAGGTACTCCGCCAGCGTCATCAGCGCGTTGGGGTGGCAGCAGTTCAATATCTGCCCGCTCTTGCACAGGCTCATGAACCTGTCACCGGTGCGCCCGGCGCGGTAGCAGGCCGTGCAAAAGGAGGGGATGTGGCCCGTCTCCATCAGCCAGCGCACCACCTCGTCCAGCGTGCGCTGGTCGGACACGTCGAACTGCTCGGTGTCGTGGGGGCGTTCCTCTTCGGTGTAGCCGCCCACGGAGGTGCGGCTGGCGCCGCTGACCTGGCTGATGCCCACCTGCAAGAGCCGTGCGCGCACGGCCTCGCTCTCGCGGGTGGAGACGATCATGCCGGTGTAGGGCACGGCCAGGCGGATGCAGGCCGCGATCTTGGTGAAGGTCTCGTCGTCGATGCCGTTGTCGAACTCGTCCGGGTCGATGTCGTCCGCCCGCTTCACCCGGGGCACGCTGATGGTGTGCGGGCCCACGCCGTGCACGGCCTCCAGGTGTTCCGCGTGCATGATGAGCCCGGCGAACTCGTACTTGTACAGCTCCAGCCCGAACAGCACGCCCAGGCCCACGTCGTCGATGCCGCCCTCCATGGCGCGATCCATGGCCTCGGTGTGGTAGGCGTAATTGTGCTTGGGCCCGGTGGGGTGCAGCCGCTCGTAGCTCTCTTTGTGATAGGTCTCCTGGAACAGGATATAGGTGCCGATGCCGGCATCCTTGAGTTTTTTGTAGTTCTCCACCGTGGTGGCGGCGATGTTCACGTTCACCCGGCGGATGTCGCCGTTCTTGTGGTGGACGGAGTAGATGGTGTGGATGCAGTCCAGGATGTACTCGATGGGGTTGTTCACCGGGTCCTCGCCGGCTTCGATGGCCAGGCGCTTGTGGCCCATGTCCTGGAGCGCGATCACCTCTGCGCGCACCTCGTCCTGGGTCAGCTTCCGGCGGGCGATGTGCTTGTTCTTCAGGTGATAGGGGCAGTACAGGCAGCCGTTGACGCAGTAGTTGGACAGGTACAGCGGCGCGAACATCACGATGCGGTTGCCGTAGAAGGCCAGCTTGATCTCCTCGGCGATTTCATACATCTTCTCGATCTTCTCCGGGATCTCGCAGGCCAGCAGCACCGAGGCCTCCCGGTGGGTCAGCCCCGCGCAGGTGCAGCCGTTGCCCTTCTTCACCGGGCGGGCCTTCTCCAGGATCCGGTCGATCAGCTCTACGTTGTTCTTGTTCGCTTCGGCATACTCCAGCGTCGCGCGGATCTCCGTGTCGTTGATGAATTCCTCGGCCTTTAATGAGGTTGGATCGTAAGCATACATAGTTTGATTCCTCCATATGTTGTTTATTGAGAGAGTACAGTGTTCAGAGTTCAGAGTTTAGAGAACAGCTGTTTCACTGTTATCCAAGCGCTTAACTCTAAACTCTCAACTCTTTTTACGTCTCCGCGGTCGACCACCAGTCGATACCCGATGCTTCGCATCCGCGCGTCCAGGCAGTGCCGGCACTGGGCGGACTCGTCGCCGGTGCAGATCTTGTTGTCGTACAGTGCGTACTGCTTGCGCACGCCCACCGGCGACAGGTTCGGCATCACCACGTTGGCCCCGGCCAGTATGCCCTTTTCCCGGCCCTGGGGATGGATGGTGCCCAGCGCCGTGGTGGCGGGCAGCAGCACCGGCGGGTGGATCAGCCGGATGACGGACAGCAGGTACAGCGTCAGCTCCAGCGTCCCCGCGCCTTGATCCCTGAACGGCGTATCGTGGTGGGGGATGAAGGGGCCGATGCCGCACATATCGGGCTTAAAGGCTTCGATGAACGCGAGGTCCTTCGCCAGTTCCCGCGCCGTCTGGAAGGGCGAACCTACCATGAACCCGCAGCCTACCTGATAGCCGATCTCCTTCAGGTCGTTCAGGCAGCGCATCCGGTTTTCAAAGGACATCCCCGGCGGGTGGAGCCTTGCATAATGGGCCGCGTCGGCGGTCTCGTGGCGCAGCAGGTACCTGTCCGCCCCGGCGTCAAACAGCCGCTGGTAGCTCGCCCGGCTGCGCTCGCCCATGGACAGCGTCACGGCGCAGTCGGGGTGGCGGCGCTTGAGCTCCGACACGATGCCGCCCAGCGCCTCGTCCGTGAACCACCCATCCTCGCCGCCCTGTAGCACGAACGTGCGAAAGCCCAGCGCGTGCCCCTCGTCCGCGCAGGCGAGGATCTCCTCCGGCGTCAGGCGATAGCGCTCGATATTCCCGTTGCTCCTTCGGATGCCGCAGTACAGGCAGTCGTTCTTGCAGATGTTGCTGATCTCGATCAGCCCCCGGGTGAACACCGCGTCGCCGTAGATCGCCCTGCGCACGGCCACGGCCCTCTCGGAGAGCAGCGCGGCGGCTTCATCGTCCCGGGCCTCGACCAGTTCGGCATATTCATCCTCCGCAAGGTGATGTTCCCGCGCCAGCCGCTCGATCAAATCCCGCGTTCGCCCGTTCATGTCCTGCCCTCCAGCAGCGCGTGGACCCGCGGGAACAGCCGCAGGCTGCGCTCCAGCGCGCCGGTCATGCGTGCGATGGCGGTGCCGTAGTTGGTAAAGGGCACGCCCTGGCTGAGCGCCAGGTTCATGCGGTACTGCACCACGGTTTCCGTCAGCATGCAGCCGCCGCAGTGGATCACCAGCTTGTAGGGCGTCAGGTCCTCCGGGAACTCCCGGCCGGAGCAGGTTTCAATGGCCAGGTCCGCGCCGGTGTGCTGCCTGAGCCACCGAGGGATCTTCACCGTGCCGATGTCGTTGCACTGCCGGTGGTGGGTGCAGCCCTCGGCCATCAGCACCCGATCGCCGTCCTTCAGCGCGTCCACCGCCGCAACGCCCGCCACCGCCGCCTCCAGGAAGCCCTTGTACCGGGCCATCAGTATGGAGAAGGAGGTGAGGGGGATTTCGTCCGGCACGATCCCGCTTACCACCCTGAACGCCTGGCTGTCGGTGACCACCAGCGCGGGCGGTACCGCCAGGGAATCCAGCGCCCCTTGCAGCTCCGTCTCCCGGCACACCAGCGCCAGCGCCCCGGTGTCCAGCAGGTCACGGATGGCCTGCTGCTGGGGCAGTATGATGCGGCCCTTCGGCGCGGATTCGTCGATGGGGCACACGAGGATCGCCGTCTCACCGGGACTGACCAGGTCGGCCAGCAGCTTGCGCTCGCCGCGCTGGGGGACGATCCGCGCCAGTGCTTCCTTGAGGGAATCCACGCCCGCGCCGGTGACGGCACTGACAGGCATGGCATCCGCCGCGACGGGCCGCGCGGCCGGGGAATCCACCTTGTTCCATGCGATCAGGAAGGGCAGCTTGCGCGCCTTCATCCGCTGAATCAGGCGGACGTCCCCGGCCTGCAGGCCCGCTTCGCCATCCACCACCAGCACCGCCGCGTCGCAGCGGTTCAGCGTGTCCAGCGTGCGCTGGATGCGCAGCGCGCCCAGCTCGCCCTCGTCGTCAAAGCCGGGGGTATCGATGATCACCACAGGCCCCAGGGGCAAGAGCTCCATGGCCTTCAGCACTGGGTCGGTGGTGGTGCCGCGCACGTCGGACACGATGGCCAGCGCCTGGCCGGTCACGGCGTTCACCAGGCTGGACTTGCCGGCGTTGCGGCAGCCGAAGAAGCCGATGTGCGTCCGCTCGGCGGAGGGGGTTGAATTCATGCTCATAGATATTTCTCCATAACGATTTCCGGCAAAGTCCTGCGGGCTCTGCCGAACAGCGCGACACCCGCCTTTGGCGGTCCGTCCGCAAATCGTGAATAATCTCAACAAATGCCGCCGCACCCCAATGGGATACGGCGGCATTACAGTATAAACCCGCGAGCGGGCCTGTGCCACACATCGTATCTTTCGCCTCAAGTGTTGCGTTTCGGCGTCAGGGGATGCGGAAGTATTCGGTTGTCAGGGACGGTCAGACGTTGCTGTAGGTCGCCTTGGCGTTGATGCCCTGGATGCGGCCCAGCGCGCCGGTAAGGGCGTTGATGCTGTCGCCGGGGGCGTCGATGGCCACGCAGATGATGTTCACGCCCTTGGCGCGATAGGGGATGCCCATGCGGCCGATGATGAACTGCCCGTACTGGTGCAGTAGCTCGTTCAGCGGCGCGACGGCCTCTTCCTTCTCCACGATGATGCTGATGACGGCCACGCGATTGTCCATGTCGCTCACCTCCCATGTATGATAACCGAAGGAGCAGGGGAAATCAAGTAAAGATTCTGGTCAGCCCTTCGTCACCTGCACATACATCCAGTCGCCGCTGGGGCTGTCATAGGTCTCGTCGTAATTCTCGTCGAAGCTGTAGCCCTCGGGCAGCTTCAGGATCTGCACGTGATAGCTCTCCGGCTTGCCGGCGAAGCAGATCAGGCCGTTCTCGTCGGATTGCTTCGTCTCGCAGGTGGTGTCGGTGCAGAAGTTCAGATACGCGCCGGCGACGGGCTCCTCATCCTGGTCGCACACGTACACGTTGCAGGCCGTGGCGGGGGTGCCGTCATAGCTGTCGGACAGGAAGTAGTCCGCAAGCACCTTGAACTGCTCGCCCACCAGGAACATGCCCAGCTGGTAATAGCCCACGTTACCGTCCCTGTCGATGAACAGCGTGGTGGGATAGCCCTGCACCCGGGCGTATTCCACGATCCCGGTGCCCGAGGCCAGCCCCATGGGGAAGGTGAGGCCCAGCTCGTCCCGATAGGCGGCGATGATCTCGTCCGTGTCCTCCGGCTCGGCGGACACCGCCACGATCTCCATGCGGTCGGACAGCGCCTCGTAGATTCCTTCCATCTCGGGAAATTCCTGCCTGCAGGGCGGGCACCAGGAGGTAAATATGTTCAGTGCCACCAGCTCCTTCTCTGCCAGCAGTCCGCCGAGGGTCAACGTCTCGCCGTCGCAGGTGGTGACGGTGAAGTCCGGCGCGGCCGAGCCCACCAGGCCCGACGGCTCCGCAAGCGCCGCGGCGGTCAGCATGAGCGCCGCGCAGAGGATGATCGCAAAAAGCTTCTTCATGGCCGTTGCTCCTTGTTCGATGGAATGGTGTTCGCCTCTATCATATCATATGAGCCCCGTTTCGTCAAAAAAATGTTGTATCCATCCACATATCCCTGAAAACACCAGCGCAATCCCTTTGATTCTTAACACATTTACGGTATACTGAAACATACGAATATACACGGGGGACACCTGCATTGAATAAACCCAAGAACCAGAGCACAATCGAAAAGCTGCCGCTGCTGCCGCTGCGGGGCGTGGTCCTGTTTCCCAACACCGTCGTCACCATCGACGCCGCCCGGGACCGGTCCATCGCCGCGCTGGTCGCCGCCGCCGGGCGGGAGGACCAGGGCGTGTTCGTCGTGGCCCAGCGGGACAGCCTTGTGGAGCGCCCCGGCCTGGAGGACCTGTACACCATGGGCACCATCTGCGTGGTCAAACAGCTGCTCCACCTGCCGGACCGCACCGTGCGGGTGCTGCTGGAGGGCCGCGCGCGGGCACTGCTGGTGAACCTGTACGAAGACGTGGACTACCAGGTAGCCGAGCTGTCCGTGGCCCACTCCGCACCCAAGGCCTTCAAGAACGAAGAGATCGGCATGATGGGCATCATCGTCAACCTGGCAGACCGTGCGCTGCGGGCCAAGGGGCTGAACATGCCGGAGTTCCTGAGCGCCATCCAGGGCGAGCGGGACGCCTCCGCCCTGTGCGACGTGGTGGCCTCCAACCTGATCACCCGCCTGGAGGACAAGCAGGCCGTTCTGGAGTGCCGCAGCGTGTCCGAAAGGCTGGAGATGGTGCTTGAAAAGCTGGTGCAGGAGATCCAGATCGCCCAGCTGGAGGAGCGCATCCAGGCCCGGGTGCAGGAGGCCATGGACAAGGCCAACCACGAATACTACCTCCGCGAGCAGATCCACGCCATCCAGGAGGAGCTGGGCGAGGACGAGGACGAGGAGATCGCCGAGCTGCGCAAGCGCATCAACGCCTCGAAGCTCCCCCCGGCGGCCCGGGAGCACGTGGAGAAGGAGCTGAAGCGCCTGGCCCGATCCTCGGTCCACGCGCCGGAGAGCGGCGTCAGCCAGAATTATATCGAATATATGCTGGAGCTGCCCTGGGACGTATACGACCCCTCTGACATCGACATTTCCAAGGCACGCAAGATCCTCGAGGCCGACCACTACGGCATGGAGGACGTGAAGAAGCGCCTGATCGAATACCTGGCGGTGCGCTCCGTGGCTTCCGACAAGCTGAAGAGCCCCATCATCTGCCTGGTGGGCCCGCCCGGCGTGGGCAAGACCAGCATCGCCCAGTCCATCGCCCGGGCACTGAACCGCAAGTTCACCCGGCTGAGCCTGGGCGGCGTGCACGACGAGGCCGAGATCCGCGGCCACCGCAAGACCTATGTGGGCGCCATGCCCGGGCGGATCATCTCCGCCATCCGCGCTTCCAAGACCATGAACCCGGTGTTCCTGCTGGACGAGATCGACAAGCTGGCCCGGGACATGCGGGGCGACCCGGCCTCCGCCATGCTGGAGGCGCTGGACCCGGCCCAGAACAACGCCTTCAAGGACCACTACCTGGAGGTGCCCTTCGACCTTTCCGACGTGCTGTTCATCACCACCGCCAATTCGCTGGACACCATCGACCGGGCGCTGCTGGACCGCATGGAGGTCATCGAGGTGCCCAGCTATACCAGCGAGGAGAAGCTGCAGATTGCCAAGCGGCACCTGCTGCCCAAGCAGCGGGAGGCCCACAACCTTTCAAAGACCCAGCTGCGGGTAACCGACAAGGCCATTTCCGCGCTGATCGACGGCTACACCCGGGAATCCGGCGTGCGCAACCTGGAGCGGCAGATCGCCCAGCTGTGCCGCCGGGCCACGCTGCACCTGGTGGAGCATCCCGAGGACAAGGGCGTTTCCATCAAGCCGGCCGACCTGAAGGGCTACCTGGGCGCGCCGCGCTACCTGCGCCAGCCCGTGGCCGAGAGCGAAGTGGGCGTGGTGAACGGCCTGGCCTGGACCCAGGTGGGCGGCGAGGTGATGCCCGTGGAGGCCATCACGTTCCCCGGCAAGGGCGGCATGAAGCTGACCGGCATGCTGGGCGACGTGATGAAGGAATCCGCGGAGCTGGCCCGCAGCGTGGTGCGCTCGCGGCTGGCCGACTACGGCGTCGCGCCGGATTACTTCGACACCCACGATATCCACATCCACGTGCCCGAGGGTGCGGTGCCAAAGGACGGCCCCTCGGCGGGCGTGGCGCTCTCCTGCGCGCTGCTTTCGGCGGTGACGGGTCTGAAGGCCCGGGGCGATCTGGCCATGACCGGCGAGATCACGCTGCACGGCCGGGTGCTGCCCATCGGCGGCGTGAAGGAGAAGCTGCTGGCGGCCTATCGCCAGGGCATCACCAACATCCTGCTGCCCCGGGAGAACGAGAAGGATCTGGAGAAGATCGACGCCGACATCCTCAAAAAGTTCAATATCCGCCTGATGGACCGGGTGGACGAGGCGCTCTTGGCCGTGCTGGTGAAAGAGGCCGGAAAGGGCGACGCGGCATGAGGATCAAGAAGTCGAAGTTCGTCCAGTCCCTGAGCGCGTTCAAGAGCTTTCCCGGCCAGGGCCTTCCCGAGATCGCCATGGTAGGCAAGAGCAATGTGGGGAAGTCATCGCTGATCAACAGCATGACGGGCAACTCCAAGCTGGCGCGCACCTCCGCCGAGCCGGGCAAGACGCGGCTGGTGAACCTGTATCTCATCAACGAGAGCTTCTTCCTGGTGGACCTGCCGGGCTATGGCTTTGCCAAGGCGCCCAAGCAGGAGAAGAAAAAGTGGGCGGCGATGATCGAGGGCTACCTGAAGGGCTCGGAGCACCTGAAACGGGTGTTCCAGCTGGTGGACCTGCGCCACGAGCCCACCCAGGACGACCAGCTGATGGTGGAGTACCTCAGGCACTACGATATCCCGTTCACAGTGGTGGCCACCAAGGCCGACAAGCTGTCCAAGGCCCAGCGGGGCCGCAGCATCCCGGCCATCTGCCGCGCCCTGGCCGTGCAGCCCTGGGAGGTCATGGTCTATTCCTCCAAGGACGGAACCGGGAAGGAGCAGCTGCTGGAGCTGATCGGGCAGGATGTCGAACCCGGGGAAGGGGAGCAGCCGCCCGTTCCGGAAACTTTTTAGGGGACGGCTGAGTGGCAGCCGGAGTTTATATCATTTACATATCTCGAAGGGAGAAATCAGACTTGGGAATCAAAGTGGCAAAGTTCGGCGGCTCTTCGCTGGCGGACGCGGAGCATTTTCGCAAGGTAAAGGCGATCATCGAGTCCGACCCGGACTACCGTTATGTGGTGCCCAGCGCGCCGGGCAAGCGCTTCGACGGCGACACCAAGGTCACAGACCTGCTCTATCAGTGCCATCGCCTGGTGGAGAGCGGCCGCAGCCATGAGGAGCCGTTCCGCAAGATCGCCGAGCGCTATACCCAGATCGCCGCGGAACTGGAGCTGGACTTCGACGTCACCGGCATGCTGAACGAGACCAGCGAGGCCATCCGGCGCTACAAGAACCCGGATTTCGCCGCCAGCCGGGGCGAGTACATGAACGGCGTGATCCTGTCGAAGTACCTGGACTGGGACTTCATCGACGCCCAGGACGTGATCAAGTTTGATCGCCAGGGCAGCTTTGCCGCCGAGTGGACCAACGAGGTGATGGGCGAGGCGCTGAAGAACCATTCACGGGCTGTGATCCCCGGCTTCTACGGCTCCTATCCCAACGGCGACGTGCACACCTTCTCCCGGGGCGGCAGCGACATCACCGGCGCCATCGTGGCCCGTGCCGCCTGCGCGGACGTCTACGTGAACTGGACGGACGTGTCCGGCTTCATGATGGCCGACCCGCGCATCGTCAAGGACCCGAAGATCATCCGCGAGCTGTCCTACGCGGAGCTGCGCGAGCTGTCCTACATGGGCGCCACGGTGCTGCACGAGGACGCCATCTTCCCGGTGCACAAGGCGGGCATCCCCACCAACATCCGCAACACCAACGCCCCCCAGGACCCGGGCACCATGATCGTGATGAAGACCTCCGGGGACCGGGAAAACGGCCAGGTCATCACCGGCATCGCCGGCCACAAGAATTTCTCGCTGCTGTCCATCGAGAAGGCCATGATGAACTCGGAGCTGGGCTTTGGCCGCCGGGTGCTGCAGGCCCTGGAGGACTTTGGCGTGTCCTTTGAGCACCTGCCCACAGGCATCGACACCATGTCCGTGGTCATTGCCGACAAGGAGCTGGTGACCCGCAAGGACCAGATCATCCAGCGCATCCAGCAGACCTGCCAGCCCGACACCATCGAGATCAGTGCGGGCATCGCCCTGATCGCCACGGTGGGCCACGGCATGTCCCGCACGCCCGGCACCGCGGCCAAGCTGTTCAACGCCTTGTATGAGGCGGGTGTGAACATCCGCATGATCGACCAGGGCTCCAGCGAGATGAACATCATCGTGGGCATCAACATCGAGGACTTTGAGACCGCCATGAACGCGATCTATCGCGCGTTCGTGAAGGATTGATCCACGGTCAATTGCATACATAAAACGCCGCGCCGATTCGTTTGAATCGGCGCGGCGTGCGTTATGATTGCGTCAGCTCAGGGGAACGCCGCAGTTGGGGCAGAAGTTGTAGACGGTTCCGCCCAGGTCGAAGCCGCAGGACGGGCAGGTGCCGTCGTCCGCTGGCGCGTCGGCAGGCGCCTCCGCGGGCGCGTCTGATGAGGCGGGGAACAGGAGAAAGCTGTCGTCGCCGGTCTTTGCGAGCACCACGCTTCCATCGCGGTTGAACAGGAAATCCTTCACGGGCATGAAGTCGGCGACCGCGTTGCCGCTGCCGTCCAGCAGCTGATAGGGTTCGCCCTCACCGACGCTGTAACCGAAGGCGTTGGCCGTGCTTGAAAAGAAGATGCGCCCGATCAGCGGAATGGCGCCGGCCGGAACGTCGGCCTGGGCGCTGTCGTCGGCGGCATCGGGCTCCGCCGGCTTCAGAAAGGTCTCAAGGGTGTTCGTGAGTCCGCTCAGGTCTTCGCCGGACTCCGCCAGTGCCCAGCGGGCACAGCAGGCACAGGCCGATGATCAGGGCTATGATTCTCTTCATGGTATCTATCCACCTGTGTGGTTGCTGGCGCCCCAGGCGCGATGGGTTTCGTTCGATTGCGGCGCTGGCTGGTTTGCCGGGCGCTAATCGCTCTCCGTCGGTTCCTCGTCCCCCTCGGGAATCCCCAGCGAAACCTTCACGTCCCTGGCCCTGGACTGGAATTCTGCCAGGGTCTCCTCGGCGGACTGGATCAGCTCCTGCTGGGCCCTCTCGGCGGCCTGCATCTTCTCGTCCGCGGCGCGGGCGGCGGCCACATCGTCGGCGGTGATGGTCATCAGGTCGTCCTTGGTCAAATCGCTGCCGTCGGCCAGGCGGTTGGCCTGGGCCACCAGCAGCCGCTCAAACAGGTTCCGCACGCCGCGGGCGTTGCCGAAGGCCTTGGAGGAGGTGTTGGCGGCCATGATGTAATCCTTCGCCGCGGCGCGGGCGTCCTCGGTCAGCTGATACTGGCCCTTCTTCAGCTGCAAATCGAGGATCGCCAGCATCTCGTCGATGTTGTAGTCGTCGAAGTGCATGAAGCGGTTGAAGCGGCTCTCCAGGCCGGGGTTGGAGTGGATGAACTCATCCATCAGCTCGTCGTAGCCCGCCACGATCACCACCAGGTCCTCGCGGTGATCCTCCATGGCCTTGAGTATCGTGTCGATGGCCTCCTGGCCGAAATCATTCTCGGACTTGCTGTTCAGCATGTAGGCCTCGTCGATGAACAGCACGCCGCCCATCGCCTTCTCGATGGCCTCGTGGGTCTTGGTAGCCGTCTGGCCCACATAGCCCGCCACCAGCCTGGAGCGGTCCACCTCCACCAGGTGTCCCTTGCTCAATATGCCCAGGCTCTTGTAGATGCGGGCCATCAGACGCGCGATCATCGTCTTGCCGGTGCCGGGGTTGCCCGAAAACACCATGTGCAGCGACATGTCCACGGTCTTGAGCCCCTGCTGGCGGCGCAGGTTGTAGACGGAGACCATGTTGATGAGGTTGTTGACCTCCCTCTTCACGCCCCCCAGGCCGATCAGCTCGTTCAGCTCCGCCTTCAGATCGCTGATCTTCTCCGGCGGGGTATCCTCCTCGGCCTCGGTCTCAGCGGCGGGCTGGGCGGCGGGGGAGGCACCCTTCGCGGGCTTTGGCGGGGTGGGGCCGTCCGCGCTCTTCTTGGGCGCAGGCGCCTCGCTCTTGTCGGCAGCGGGCGCTTCCGGCCGGATCGGCGCGGGGGCCTTCGGCATCTCCGGCCAGAAGTCGTCGCCCATCCTGCGCAGATTGTTGTCGGTCATCGTACCGATGACCTCCAGCAGGTTGCCGATGATCTCGTTTGTGTAATCCTTGCTCATAGAATCCAGTCCTCATAAATGCGGGGCGGCGTTGTGCCGCCCCTGTTGTGTCCCATGTTCTTACTTGGCCTTGGGGGTCGCCTTCTTGGCGGGGGCCTTTTTGGCCGCGGGTTTCTTTTCGGTTTCGGCCTTGGCCACGGTCGCCTTTTTGGCTGCGGGCTTCTTCTCGGCCGCGGCCTTGGTGGCGGTCGCCTTCTTGGCGGCGGGCTTCTTCTCGGCCGCGGCCTTGGTGGCGGTCGCCTTCTTGGCGGCGGGCTTCTTTTCAGCCGCAGCCTTGGCGGCGGGCTTCTTTTCAGCCGCAGCCTTGGCGGCGGGCTTCTTCTCGGGGATCAGCTTGGTGTACAGGTCGATGTACTGCTTCGCCGACTGGTCCCAGCCGTACTGGCCCTTCATGGCGCGGATGGCCAGGCCGTTGAACACGTCGCGCTGGTCGTGGAACATCTTCACGGCGTTCTCGATCACGTGCAGCATGTCGTGGGCGTTGTAGTACAGGAAGGTGAAGCCGTTGCCGTCGCCGGTGTACTCGTTGTAGGCCAGCACGGTGTCCCGCAGGCCGCCGGTCTCGCGGGTGATGGGCAGCGTGCCGTAGCGCAGCGAGATCAGCTGGCTGAGGCCGCAGGGCTCAAACAGCGAGGGCATCAGGAACAGATCCGCCGCGGCGTAGAGCTTGTGGGACAGGGCGTTGTTCATCTGGAAGTTGGCGGACACCTGCTGGGGATACTTCCACTGGGCCCAGCTGAACAGGTCCACATAGCGGCTCTCGCCCATGCCCAGGATGACCAGCTGCGCGCCGGTGTTCATGATCTCCGGCAGCACGCACTCCACCAGGTCCAGGCCTTTCTGGCCGGACAGCCGGGTGATCATGGCGATCATGGGGATGTCCGCGTCCACGGCCAGGCCCAGCTCCCGCTGCAGCGCCAGCTTGTTCTCCACCTTTTTATCAAAGGTTTCGGCAGTGTAGGCCTTGGCGATCACGTTGTCGGTGGCCGGGTCGTACTCCACGGTGTCGATGCCGTTGAGGATGCCGGACAGGTGGTCCACCCGGCTCCTGAGCAGGCCGTCCAGGCGCTCGCCGTAGTAGGCGGTCTGGATCTCCTGGGAATAGGTGGGGCTGACGGTGGTGATCTCGTCGGAGAACACGATGCCGCCCTTCATGCAGGAGCACATGCCGTAGAACTCCAGCGCGTCGCTGGTGTAGGCCAGGTTGCCCAGGTACAGCAGATCCTCGATGGTGTCGATGGGGAACAGGCCCTGGTACTGCAGGTTGTGGATGGTGAACACCGTCCGAATGTCCTCAAACAGCTCCAGCTGCTTGTACTGCAGCTTGTGCAGCACGGGGATCAGGCCCGTCTGCCAGTCGTTGCAGTGCAGGATGTCCGGAATGAAGTCGATCTTCGGCAGCGCCTCCAGCACGGCCCGGCAGAAGAACGCGAAACGCTCGCCCTCGTCGCCGCCCATGCCGTAGATGTAGTCGCGGCCAAAGTACTGCTCGTTGTCCACGAAGTAATAGGTGATGCCGGCGTACTCCAGCTTCTCGATGCCCACATACTGCCTGCGCCAGCCCAGGTTGACATAGAAGTACAGCACGTGCTGCATCTGCTCGCGCCACTCGGGGCCGATGGCCTTGTACAGCGGCAGTATGACGCGCACGTCCTCGCCGGCCTTCATGATCTCCTTGGGCAGCGCGCCGACCACGTCCGCCAGACCTCCGGTCTTGACAAACGGTACGCATTCAGAGGTTGCGAAGAGTATTTTCATGGCACTGTCCCTCCTGTCGATGAAATGGTGCCGGCCCGGATCGGACGCGCCGCCCGGGCCGAATTCGATATTAATTTGCCTTTGTTACAGCGTGATATTCTTGCCGATCACGATGGGATACTGCTTCTGGCCGATCAGGCGGCTGTTCGAGCGGATGGTGACCGCCTTATCGAAGATGACGTTCTCGAGCTCGACGCCCTCTTCAATATAGCCGTCCTGCATGATGATGCTGTTCTTGATCTTGGCGCCCTTGCCCACGCGCACGCCGCGGAACAGCACGCAGTTCTCCACTTCGCCGTCGATCACACACCCGTCAGCGATCAGGCTGCTGGCCACCTTGGCATTGCCGCGATAGATGGTGGGGATGTAGTCCCGGGTCTTGGTGTAGACCGGGTTGCCGCCGAACAGCTCGTCGCGCACGCCGGGCTTGAGCAGGTCCATGTTGAAGTTGAAGTAGCCCCGGATCGTCTCGATGCGGCGATAGTAACCCTTCTCCTCATAGGCCATGATCTTCAGCGCGCCGCTGTTGATGAACGGGCGCAGCACGTCGGCATACAGGTCGTGGCTGCCGTGGGAGATGACCTGGTCCACCACGTACATCAGCATGGTGCGCTTAATCATCATCACGTTCAGGTACAGGTTGTCATAGCTGGCCGCGTTGGGGTTGATCTCGATGTCCTTCACCACGCCGTCCTCGTTCACGTTCAGATAGCAGTGGTTGTTCTTGGAGGACGAGGAGAACTCCGTGATCTCCGGCGTGGCCTTCTTGTACATCAGCGTGATGTCCGCGCCGGACTTGATGTGCTGCTGGATCATCGGCTCGAAGCTGGTGTTCATGATGTAATCGCTGTTGGTCAGGATCACGAACTCCTGCCGGGAGCGGCGCAGGTAGTCAAAGTTGGCGCGCAGCGCGTCCAGAACGCCGTGATACTCGCCGCCGTTTTCCCTGGTGAGGAAGGGGGGCAGTATGAACAGGCCGTTGTTGCGGGTGTGCAGGTCCCAGTCCTTGCCGGAGCCCAGGTGGTCCATCAGGGAATGATAGTTTTTCTGGGCGATGATGCCGACGTTGTGAATGTTGGAATTCACCAGGCTGGAGAGTGTGAAGTCGATGATGCGATAGCGCCCGGCCACCGGGATGGCGGCCACCGCGCGCTGGCTGGTCAGCTCGCGCAGGGTGAGGTCGTCTTTGGAAGTATAGACAATGCCCATCACGTCATTCATATCAGGCGCCCTCCTTTCCTTTGATCGAATCCGTGTCCGTCTGGGTGCCCGCCTTGACGACGTAACCCTCCGGCAGGGTGGTGCCCTGGCCAATCAGCGCGATATCGCCGTCGACCTCGCCCACCTGGCAGTTCTTGGAGATCACGCAGTTCTCCGCCACGATGCAGCGGCGGACCACCGCGCCGGGCTCGATGACGGTGCCCGGCATGATCACGCTGTCCTCCACCAGCGCGCCTTCGCCGACCTTCACGCCCGCGAACAGCACGCTGTCGGACACCTTGCCGCGGATGTCGCAGCCCTCGGTGATCATGGAGTTGGCCACCTCGGCGCCGGCGGCGATGTAGTGGGGCGGCATCACCGGCGTGCGGGAGTAGATCTTCCAGCGCGGGTCGGCGAGGTCGAACTCCGGCGGATCCTTCAGCAGGTCCATGTTCGCCTCCCACAGGGAAGCGATGGTGCCCACGTCCTTCCAGTAGTCGGTGAAGGCATAGGCGAACAGCGCCTTTTTATCGTTCAGCAGGTTCGGGATGATGTTCTTGCCGAAGTCGTTCTTGCTCTTCGGGTCGGCGTTGTCATCCGTCAGATACTTCTTCATCACGTCCCAGGTGAAGATATAGACGCCCATGGAGGCCAGGTTGCTCTTGGGCTGGGCCGGCTTCTCCTCGAATTCGATGATGGCGTCGTTCTCGTCCACGTTCATGATGCCGAAGGACGGGGCCACCTCCCACGGCACCGGGCGCACGGCGATGGTCACGTCGGCGTTGCGCTCGATGTGGGCCTGGAGCATGCGGTTGTAGTCCATCTTGTAGATGTGGTCGCCGGACAGCACCAGCACGTATTCCGGATCAAACTGCTCGATGAACGCGAAGTTCTGGAAGATCGCGTTCGCGGTGCCCTTGTACCACTCGCTGGAATCGGCGGTGGCATAGGGGGGCAGCACGTAGACGCCGCCGTAGCTCAAGTCCAGATCCCAGGTCTGGCCGGAGCCGATGTAGCTGTTCAGCTCCAGCGGCCGGTACTGGGTCAGCACGCCGACGGTGTCGATGTTGGAGTTGGTGCAGTTGGACAGCGGGAAGTCGATGATGCGATACTTTCCGCCGAAGGGCACGGCAGGCTTGGCCATGACCTTGGTCAGAAGGCCGAGGCGGCTCCCCTGACCGCCAGCCAGAAGCATGGCGATACACTTCTTTTTCTTCACATTATCCCTACTTTCTGTTGCTTATGCGACGGTCGCGGTTTGCGCCCGTAACCATATCATAATATAGTATACAACATCTTTCCAAAAAAATCTATAGTTTTCGGCGGTTTTTTGATATTTATTTAGAAGAAAACTGGTGTCACCGGCTGAAATCGTTTTCAACGGGCCGCACATATTCGCCGCATGTCGGCGCATACTATCCGCGAGGTGAAAAACATGAAGCGAAACGGGATTCTCGCGGCGTTGCTGGCCGCGGCACTGCTGTTTTCGGGCTGCATGGCAAACGAGAAGGAGCCGCAGACCTGGCGGCTGAACCAGCAGAGCGCCAACGCGCCGAAGCTGCCGGAGCGCCTGGCCACCGGGGAGGACGGCATGCCGGTGCTGTCGGTGTACGACGTGAAGACCGAACAGCTCACCGACATGGACGTGGAGAGCTACGTGGCTGGGGTGGTGGCCGGGGAGATGAAGAACGACTGGCCCGAGGAGGCCCTGAAGGCCCAGGCGATCCTGGCGCGCACGTTCGTGATGAAGTTTTGCGCGGACAAGAAGTCGAAGTACGACGGCGCGGACATCTCCACCGATGTCTCCGAAGCTCAGGCCTACGCCGCGGGCAGCGTCAACAAGCGGGTGGAGGACGCCGTCAGCGCCACGCGGGGCCTGGTGATGGCCTATGGCGGCAAGTTCCCCAACGCCTGGTTCCACGCCCACTCCGGCGGCATGACGGAGCTGCCCTCCGTGGCGCTGGAGTACAAGGGCGGCGACCCGGAATACCTGAAGCCCACGGAGTCCGTGGAGTCCGACAAGGCCCCGGACAGCGCCAGGGAGTGGACGGCGACGTTCACCGCCGACCAGGTGGTCAGGGCCTGCGCCGACGCGGGCGTGAAGATCGGCGAGAAGGTGACCAGCGTGAAGCTGGGCGAGAAGGGGGAGTCGGGCCGGGCGAAGGCGCTGATCGTCAACGGCGAGAGCGTGTCCGCGCCGTCCTTCCGCATCCAGATCGGGGCCAACAAGCTGCGCAGCACGCTGATCGACAGCGTGAATGTGGACGGCGACGAGGTCACATTCAAGGGCCGCGGCTTCGGCCACGGCGTGGGCCTCAGCCAGTGGGGCGCCTACCAGCTGGCAGAGGACGGCAAGAGCGCGGAAGAGATCATCCAGAAGTACTTTCCCGGGGTGGAGATCGTGGAGCTGTGGTGACGACATAAGGATTAACGGCGAAGTCCTGGAAGCTTCGCCAGGCCTTCGGCAACTCGGAAGTCCGTGAAATATGCCATCTTCCAGCGATTTCCGTCGAAGTCCAGCGGCCTCCGCCGGACCGCGCGACGCCAGCCTTTGGCGGCCCGCCCGCTAATCGTGCCTGCATCCAAAAAGATCCTTCGACTTAGGCCGCGCCTCCGCTCAGAATGACGGGATTGATCGCCATGTCATCCTGAGCGAAGCTGCGCGAGCAGCGAAGTCGAAGGATCTTTATATTCGATTGTGCTTTTTCCCTGCCGAAGGCGGATATACCTTATTCGCCTTGCGGCATATCTATTTTGATCTTCAGCGTCTCCAGCTGGTCCGGCCGCACGTCGGCGGGGGTATCCATCATCAGGCAGTTGGCGCTGGTGGCCTTGGGGAAGGCGATCACGTCCCGCAGGCTGTCGGAATCGGTCAGCAGCATCACAAGCCGGTCGATGCCGAAGGCCAGGCCGCCGTGGGGCGGCGCGCCGTACTTGAAGGCGTCCAGCAGGAAGCCGAAGCGGTGGTGGGCCTCCTCGTGGGACAGCCCGATCATGTCGAACATCTGGGCCTGCATGTCCGCGCGATGGATGCGGATGGAGCCGCTGGCCAGCTCGATGCCGTTCATCACCAGGTCGTAGGCGCGGGAGCGCACCTTCTCCTTGTCGGTGTCGAGATACACGTTGTCCTCGGCGTACCAGCTGGTGAAGGGATGGTGGGCCGCCACCCAGCGCTCCTCCTCCTCGCTGTACTCAAACAGCGGGAACTCGGTGACCCAGAACAGGTTGTACTTGTCGTGGTCGATCATGTCGTTCTTCCGGGCGATCTCGCAGCGCAGCGCGCCCAGCGCCTGCCAGACCACGCTCTTTTTGTCCGCGCCGAAGAAGATGATGTCGCCGGGCTCGGCGTGCATGGCCGCGCGCACCTTTTCCACCAGCTCGTCCGTCATGAACTTGTTGAAGCTGCTCTTGACGTTGCCGTCGGCGGTGAAGGTCATGTAGGGCAGGCCCTTGGCGCGATAGGTCTTCACGAACTCGGCATAGCCGTCGATCTGCTTGCGGGTCATGGAAGCCAGGCCCTTGGCGTTGATGGCTTCCACGCGGCCGCCGGCCTCGATGGCGCTGTCGAACACCACGAACCCGGTGTTGCCCAGCACATCCGTCAGGTTCACCAGCTCCATGCCGAAGCGGGTGTCGGGCTTGTCGGAGCCGTAGCGCTCCATGGCTTCGACCCAGGGCATGCGGGGCAGGGGAAGGGGCAGGTCGATGCCCTTGATTTCCTTGAAGATGCGGGCAAACACGCGCTCCACGTTGGCGTAGATGTCCTCCTCGTCGATGAAGCTCATCTCGATGTCGCACTGGGTGAACTCCGGCTGGCGGTCAGCGCGGTTGTCCTCGTCGCGGAAGCAGCGGGCGATCTGGTAGTACTTGTCAAAGCCGGCCAGCATCAGAAGCTGTTTGTAGATCTGGGGGCTCTGGGGCAGGGCGTAGAACGTGCCGGGATGCAGGCGGCTTGGCACCAGGAAGTCGCGGGCGCCCTCCGGCGTGGACTTGGACAGGATCGGGGTCTCCACCTCGGTGAAGCCCGCCTCGTCCAGCGCGTAGCGGATGCAGTTGACCACCTTGCTGCGCAGACGCAGCTTCTCCTGCATGGAGGGGCGGCGCAGGTCCAGATAGCGGTACTTCAGGCGCACCAGCTCGTTCTCGTCCACCTTGTCGTCGATGTAGATGGGCGGGGTCTCGCTCTTGTTCAGCAGCGCGGCCTCCTTCACGAACACCTCGATGGTGCCGGTGGCCAGGTCCCTGTTGATGGCGCCCTCGTCCCGGGCCTTGACCTCGCCAACGACGGTCACCACGTACTCGCTGCGCAGGCTCCGGCCCAGCTCGAAGGTCTCATTGTCGCAGACGGCGTTGTCGAACACCAGCTGCACCAGGCCCTCCCGGTCGCGCAGCCACACGAACACCACGCCGCCCAGGTCGCGGGTGCGCTGCACCCAGCCGGACAGGTGGACGGTTTCGCCCACGTTCTTTTCATTCAGCAGACCGCAGTAGTGGTCCCTCTTGTAAGAAAGCATATTTTCATCCTCCTGATTATATCGTGCTCTGACAGCGGCTCAAACAGATCCTTCGGCTTCGCTTTGCTCCGCTCGGGATGACAAGCGATGCGACGTGTTGTCATTCCGAGCGAAGCGAAGAATCTGTGTGAGGCGCATTGTGCCACATCATGAAAGTGCGCCCAGGGATCGTCGTCGCTGAGCGACTATGAAAGCATATCGACAATGCTTTCCCGCGCCACTTCCGCCTCGCTGCTCTCATCCATGTCCCGCAGCTTGACGACGCCCTTCTCCAGCTCGTCGCCGGCGATGACGATGACCTTCTTTACGCCGATCTTCCCGGCGTACTTGAACTGGGCCTTCATGCTGCGCGCGGCGTGATCCAGGTCGGCCTTGACGCCCTTTTCGCGCAGCTCGTTCACCAGCTTCATACCCTCCAGCCGCGCCTCGTCGCCCAGGGTGACCACGAAGGCGTCCAGCAGCGCGGGGGCCTCGGGAGCGGTGCCGCGCATGTCCTGCACCATGATCATGCGCTCGATGCCCATGCCCCAGCCGATGCCCGGCGTGGCGGGGCCGCCCAGCTCTTCCACCAGGCCGTCGTAGCGGCCGCCGCCGCAGACCGTCAGGGGCGTGCCGTCGGGGCTGTCGGTGATGATCTCGAACACCGTCTTGGTGTAGTAGTCCAGGCCGCGCACGATCCGCGCGTCGATGGCGTATTCGATGCCCATGGCCTTCAGGTAGCCCTGCAGCTTTTCGAAGTGGCCGGCGCAGTCCTCGCACAGGTTGTCCAGCATGGCGGGCGCGTCAGTCAGCTTGTCCGCGTCCTCCTTGCAGTCCAGGATGCGCATGGGGTTGCGCTCAAATCGCTCCTGGCAGGTCTTGCACAGGGTGGGCAGCTTCGGCGCCAGGTAGGCCCGCAGCTTCTCCAGATACGCCTTGCGGCAGGTGGGGCAGCCGATGGAGTTGATGGTCAGCCTGAGGCCGTCGATGCCGTTGGCGTCCAGCACCTTCAGCGCCAGGGCGATGATCTCCGCGTCCACGCTGGCGTCCTTCGCGCCGAACACCTCGATGCCGTTCTGGTGGAACTGGCGCAGCCGCCCGGCCTGGGGCTTCTCATAGCGGAAGCAGGGGCAGGCCGCGTAGTACAGCTTGCAGGGCAGGGTGTCGGCGTAGAGGTGCGATTCGATGAACGCGCGCACCGCGCCGGCCGTGCCCTCGGGCTTGAGGGTCACGGAGCGGTTGCCCTTGTCGTTGAAGGTGTACATCTCCTTCTGCACCACGTCGGTGGTGTCGCCCACGCCGCGCTGGAACAGCTCGGTGTGCTCAAAGATGGGGGTGCGGATCTCCCGATACCCCGCCAGGGCACAGATATCGCGCATGCTCTTTTCGATGCGCTGCCATCGATAGCTGGCCTGGGGCAGCAGGTCCTGCGTGCCCTTGGGTGCCTGTGTCAGCATAGTCTGAACTCCCTTCGGTTTGATAAAAAAACGCCTCCGTCCCATTCGTAGGGGCGAAGGTTTCGCGGTGCCACCCTGCTTGAGGCGTACCGCCTCATCTCTTGTTCCGTTATCGCCGGAAATACGCCTGTTGAAGGCTGCTCCGGGGTGTCCTTCGCCGATCCTCGCGCGGGGCGCTTCCAGCCGCGGCGTCCCTCTCTTGGCCGCTCGAAATCGGTTACTCTTCCCATCGACGCAGTTTGTTTGTTCGTTCTGATTATAGCCTGTCGGGTCGGGAAAGTCAATATGGGCGCGGAAACTTAATAGGGAACAGGAGACAGGGAACAGGGATTAGGGATGCTTATTTGATTCGGGAGGCTTGTTGTTCGCGGGCTCTTGCCTTCCCCTTCAGGGGAAGGTGGCTGGCCGTCAGGTCAGACGGAAGAGGTCGTTCCCACAGCAAGCCGCATTGCACATTTTACCGCCATCACCTTGCGAAGACCCCGCCCATGCGCTATGATAATACCCGGAGCGTGATACACATGACCGAGAGACTGTACTACGACGATTCGTATTTGACCGAATTTGACGGCGTGGTGCTGGCCTGCGAGGAAAGGAACGGCGCCTTCCACGTCCGCCTGGACCGCAGTGCCTTCTATCCCACCTCCGGCGGTCAGCCCTATGACACCGGCACGCTGAATGAGGCTCGTGTGCTGGACGTGTACGTGGACGACGCCAGGGAGGTTTGGCACGCGCTGGACAAGCCCCTGGAGGTCGGCGCGACGGTGCACGGCAGCATCGACTGGCCGCGGCGCTTCGACCACATGCAGCAGCACGCCGGGGACCACATGATCGCCAGCGCGCTTTGGCGGCTGCTGGGCGGCGTGACCATCGGCCTGCACATCTCCCACGACGTGTCCACCATCGACGTGGCCATGCCCGAGGGCATCACCCGCATCTCGCCCGAGTACATCCGCCGGGTGGAGGACGACGTGAACGCGCGCATCCAGCGGGACGTGCCCGTGCGCTGCTGGTTCCCGGGGACGGAGGAGCTGAAGTCGCTGCCCCTGCGCAAGCCGCCGACAGTCTCCGAGCACGTGCGCATCGTCGCCATCGGCGAGGACGAGATGGTGGCCTGCGGCGGCACGCACCCGTCCACGGCGGGGCAGCTGGGCCTGGTGAAGATTGTGAGCGTTGCCCCGGCACGGGGAAAGATGCGCGTCAGCTTCCTGGCGGGCAAGCGGGCCTATGACGACTATCGCGCGTCCTTCGACCAGGCCCACGCCGCGGCGAGCCTGCTCTCCACCAGCCCGGATAACCTGCCAGACCATGTATCGGCCATGCAGGAGGCGCTCAAGGAGGCCGCGGCGGAGCTGAACCGGCTGCGCCGGGACGCCGCCATCGCGGAGTTGACGGCCGAACTGGACGCCGCACCGAAGCTGGAAGGCGGCGCAAGTGTGGTGGCCCGGCTGTTGGACGGCGACATGAACCTGGCCAAGGACGTTGCCTCCAGGCTCATCAAAAAGCCCGGCATCGTGGCGCTTTTGGGTGTGAAAACAGGGGAGGATCAGGCGGCCTTCGTGTTCGCACGCTCCCAGGATGTGGACATCCACATGGGCCAGCTGCTCTCCCGGGCGGCCAAGCCCCTGGGCGGCAAGGGCGGCGGTCGCCCGGACTTTGCCCAGGGCGGCGGCCCGGCGGCGATCCTCGACGCGGCGAAGGCCGAATTGGGGATAGAATAGACTGTAGTCTGTAAAATACAGACCAAAGTCTACAATAAACATACCAAAGTCTAAAAAGGGATTGCCATGCGCTTTGATTTCGACATGGATGCCGCCATATTCGACATGGACGGCACGCTGCTGGACACGATGCCTTACTGGCGCTATACGCCGCTGGAGTTCCTGCTGGCCCACCAGCTGCCGGTGGACCCGGAGCTTCTGCCGAAGCTGTACACCGCTTCGTCCCGAAAGACGATCGCTGGCTTTTGCGAACAGTACGGCCTGGACGGGGAAGCGGCGGCCCGGGAGGCAGAGGGCTTCATGAACCGCCACTACCTATACGACGCCCACCTGAAAACCCCTGCGGTGCCGGCGTTTTTGGCGCGGCTTAAGGAGCGTGGAGCGCACATGTGCGTGGCCACCGCCGCGCCGCGGGAGTACGCGAAAAACGGCCTGCGTCGATTGGGCATACTGGATTATTTCGACTTTGTCACCGACAATCGCGAGTGCGGATTGAACAAGCGCCAGCCGGAGTATTTCCTGAACCTGCTTAAGCGCATGGGATCGACGCCGGAGCGCTCCTGGGTGTTCGAGGACGCCCTCTATGCCATGCGTTCGGCCAAGTCTGCCGGACTGCGCGTCTGCGCCATCGAGGACGGCACCCAGGTGAACGACCGGGAGGAGATCAAGCGCGCCGCAGATGTGTACATACGGGATTACAGCGAATTGATGTGACGGTTCCGGCAAAGTCCTGCGGTCTTCGCTGAACCGCACGACGCCCGCCCTTGGCGGTCCGTCCCATGATCGTATACAAAACCAAAAAACGGCGGAGTCTTTCGGCTCCGTCGTTTTGCTATCTGTCCTTCTCCGACCCGATGAATATCGTCTCCCCGTGGCCGATCAGCCCGGAGAGGTTGTCCCGGATGGCCCGGGGGAACAGGTTTCTTCGATGCGCGTCCTTAAGCGGGATCCACTCGCAGTCGATCTGGAAGCGGTCCTTTTCCGTGGGCGCCTGGCGCTCGGTGCTGGCCAGCTTGCACAGGAAGATGAAGTAGATCTTGTGATTGTTGCCGTCCCTGCGGCCCTCACTGATGCGTTCATAGATGCCGGACAGGCGCATGGGCGTGACGGAATAGCCCGTCTCCTCCAGAAGCTCCCGCTTCACGGTTTCGCTGAGCATCTCGCCGGTGTGCTGGCCGCCGCCGGGCAGGGCATAGTAATCCCCGAACCTGGAGGCGCAGCGATTGACCAGGATCTTGCCCTCATGCAGCACGATGGCCTTGGCGGAATTGCGCGCGGACAATGGCCTCATTCCTTCCGACAACATTTGCGTATCTCTATTATACGTGCTTTGGCAAAAAAGCGCAAGTGTAAACCGGGTCGGAATTTGACAAATTGTCCTCAGATGTACTTTCGCATGGTGGCCAGCGCCGATTTTTCCAGCCGGGACACCTGCGCCTGGGAGATGCCGATCTCCTGGGCCACCTCCATCTGGGTGCGCCCCTGGAAATAGCGCTGGCGGATGATGTTCTGTTCCCGGGCTTGCAGGTGGTTCAGCGCCTGGTCGATGGACAGGGACCGCACCCAGTCGTCCTCGGTGACCCGCTTGTCCTGCACCTGGTCCATCACATAGATGGTGTCGCCGCCGCTCTGGTACACCGGGTCGAACAGCGATACCGGGTCCTGGATGGCCTCCAGCGCCAGCACAACGTCCTCCTCGGGCAGCTCCATGGCCTTCGCAATCTCGACTGTGGTCGGTTCCCGACCGGAGTCGGTTGCCAGCGCGTCCCGGGTGCGCAGTGCCCGATAGGCCGTGTCCCGCATGGAGCGGCTGACCCGGATGGCGTTGTTGTCCCGCAGGTAGCGGCGGATCTCCCCGATGATCATCGGCACGCAGTAGGTGCTCAGCCGCACGTTCAGGCTCAGGTCGAAATTGTCCAGCCCCTTCATCAGCCCGATGCAGCCCACCTGGAACAGGTCGTCCATGTTCTCGCCCCGGTTGTGGAACCGCTGGATCACGCTCAACACCAGCCGCAGATTTCCCTGGATCAGCTCGCGCCGGGCGTCGTCGTCGCCCTCCTGGGCCCTCGCCAGCAGCTGACGCATCCGCTCATGGGTCAGCGTTGGCAGCGTGGACGTGTCCACCCCGCAGATTTCCACCTTGTTTCCAGCCATAAAACAACCCCTCCACATGGGCAGTATGGCCGATGTGGAGGGGTTGTATTCAATCCCCGTTTCCTGATCCCTTACTTGTGATACAGCCGGTTCGTCTGATACGCCGGCTCACAGGTCAGGTTCACACCCAGCTTGCTGAGCATGCCCTCGTCCACCTGGGAGAGGATCACGGAGGAGTGGGCCTCGCAGTTTTTCAGGTTCTCCAGCTGCTCCATGGCGCGCTCGGCGTTTTCGTCGGTGACGGCGCAGATGGTCAGCGCGATCAGGATCTCGTCGGTGTGCAGGCGCGGGTTGCGGTTGCCCATGTGGGCCACCTTCAGGTGCTGGATGGGCTCGATCACCGTGGGGGAGATCAGCTTGATCTCGTCGGGGATGCCCGCCAGCGCCTTCAGCGCGTTCAGCAGCGCCGCCGCGGTGGCGCCCAGCAGGTTGGTGGTCTTGCCGGTGATGATCCGGCCGTCGTTCAGCTCGATGGCCACGGCCGGCTCGCCCGTCGCCTGGGCGATGTCCAGCGCGGGTTTTACGGTGCTGCGGCGCTCGAAGTCCAGGTCCAGGCTGCGCATCAGCAGCTCCAGCTTCTGGATCTCTTCCGGCATGGCGCGGCCCTGCTTCACGGCGCAGGCGGTGCGGTAGTAGCGCCGGATGATCTCCTGGCAGGACGCCTCGCGGCACACCGCGTCGTCCACGATGCTCTTGCCCGCCATGTTCACGCCCATGTCCGTGGGGCTCTTGTAGGGGCATTCACCGTAGATACGCTTGAAGATCTCCCGCAGCACGGGGAAGATCTCGATATCGCGGTTGTAGTTGACGGTGGTCTCGCCGTAGGCCTCCAGGTGGAACGGGTCGATCATGTTCACGTCGTTCAGATCCGCCGTGGCGGCCTCGTAGGCCAGGTTCACCGGGTGCTTCAGCGGCAGGTTCCAGATGGGGAAGGTTTCGAACTTGGCGTATCCGGCCTTCACACCGCGCTTGTGCTCGTGGTACAGCTGGCTCAGGCAGGTGGCCATCTTGCCGCTGCCGGGGCCGGGAGCGGTGACCACCACCAGGGAACGGGTGGTCTCGATATACTCGTTCTTGCCGTAGCCCTCGTCGCTGACGATGCCGGAGACGTTTGAGGGATAGTCCGGGATGCGGTAAAGCTTGTACACCCTCAGCCCCATGGCCTCCAGCCGGTTCTTGAACAGGTCGGCGGCGGACTGGCCGGTGTACTGAGTGATGGCGATGGCGCCCACGTAGAGCCCGAATTCGCGGAACACGTCCACCAGGCGGATCACGTCGGAATCGTAGGTGATGCCCAGGTCGCCGCGCAGCTTGTTCTTCTCGATGTCGTTGGCGTTGATGGCGATGACGATTTCGGCCTGCTCCTTCAGCTCCAGCAGCATGCGGATCTTATTGTCCGGCGCGAAGCCCGGCAGCACCCGGGAGGCGTGGTAGTCGTCAAACAGCTTGCCGCCGAACTCCAGGTACAGCTTGCCGCCGAAATAGTCGATGCGCTCGCGGATGCGGGTGGATTGCAGTTGGATGTACTTCTGACTGTCGAAACCGATCCTGTTCATGGGTGACCCTCCTGCGTATGTTGCGTTGCGGTATAAAGGGAAGCGCGAATGGCCTGCGGGCTGTGCGCGACAAACAATGGATATATGATAGCAAATCCGCGCGGATTCGGTCATTATAAAAGGATTAAATAATCCGGCGGGAATCCTGCCAAAAAAGGTTTAGCGCGAATCCACCTTGCTCAAGGGCTTCATCGCGCTAAGGGGGGAAGAAGAAGGTTGGGTGTCCTTTTTCATCGGCTTTCCCTGCCGACAACCAATATTATAGACTTGCTATATGAACAAAGTATGAACGGGCAGTAAAGTTAGATTGTCAAATGTGATAAATAACCATGATCCCATCATGTTGCAGGACAATTAAACCTCATTTAGAAATCAATCCATCATCGCGGCGATCTCTGCGTCGCTCAGCCGGGGCTGCAGGGCCCGGTTGATGCCGCTGGCGATGATCCCCGCCGCGTCCTGGATGATGCTGTCGATCTCCCGGGGCGTGACGATCATGTCGCCCAGCTCGCCCTCCAGCAGCGACCTCTCCATGTCCTCCAGCGCCGCCTCGTGCGCGTCGCCGTCGCCCGTCCGGGCGTTCAGCCAGGCGAAGGCATCCTTGGCCAGCGTGGCGGCATAGATCACCGTGGGCATGCCCACAGAGATCACCGGCGTGCCCACGCTTTGCGCCGTCAGGGGCTTCCGGTGGTTGCCCACGCCTGCGCCGGGCTGGATGCCGGTGTCCGTCAGCTGGATGGCGCTGCCGATGCGCCGGGAATCCCGGGCGGCGAGGCTGTCCACGCACAGGATCGCCCGGGGCTTCACCTGCTTCACCAGCGCCTCCACCAGCTCCATGCTCTCGATGCCCGTGACGCCCAGCACCCCCGGCGCGATGGCACAGACGCTCTCCATGGGATTGCCCTTCAGCGGCCCGCCCAGCATGTGCCGCGTCACCAGCGTCCGGTCCACCACGCCCGGGCCGAGGGAGTCCGGCGTGATGGCGCGGTTGCCCAGCCCCACCACCAGCACAGGGCCCGCGCCGTCGCCCTCGGGCAGCACCCGGTCGATCTCCTCGCCCAGCAGGGCAGCCATGGCCAGCCGCGCGTCCGGGTCGCGCTCTTTTAATAAATGGGATTCCAGCGTCAGGTAGGTTCCCTTGGGCTTGCCCAGCTGACGCGCGGCCTCGTTGTCGGTGACCACCACCTCCGTGATCTCGATGCCGTCCTGCTCCCAGTGGCTCACCCGAACCCCTGGCAGGGGGCCGCCATCGGTGTTTTCAAAGGCCTCCATGGCCAGATCCGTGCGCGTTTCGATCATAAGAACCCCTCATTTCACCTTTTTTGCGCATTAGTTTACCCAAGTTTTTCATCAAAATGTATTTATCGGGTTGCATTTTTGGAGGGAAGGTGTTATAATAGCTGTTGCGAATTTGCGTAGGGAGGTGAAAGAATTTGCCGAATATCAAGTCTGCCATCAAGCGCGTGAAGGTGACCGAAAAGAAGAACCTGCGCAACCGGATGATCAAGTCTGCGATGAAGACCCAGATCAAGAAGTTTGAAACCGCCGTTTCCGCGAACGAGGCCGATGTCAAGCTGTTGAGCGCGACTCAGGGCGCGGTTGACAAGGCTGCCGCAAAGGGCGTTATCCATAAGAACGCTGCGAACCGCAAGAAGGCTCGTCTGGCGAAGCGCCTTGCCAAGGCCGAGGCCTAAAGGTCACTGTGCAAAGGAAAAGGGAACGTTGAAACAGCGTTCCCTTTTTCATCGTGGAGAGTATCGCTATGGAAGATTTGTTTACCGCCGCTTCCCGATCCCGGGCGCCGCTGGCGGACCGCATGCGGCCCAGGACGCTGGATGAGTTCGTGGGCCAGGACCACATCGTCGGCCCGGGCAGGCTGCTGCGCCGGGCCATCGAGGCCGACCGGCTGACCAGCTCCATCTTCTGGGGCCCGCCCGGCTGCGGCAAGACCACGCTGGCCTCCATCATCGCCGAGACCACGAAGGCGGCCTTCGTCAAGCTGAACGCCGTCACCAGCGGCGTGGCGGACGTGCGCGAGGTGCTCAAGGACGCCCAGGAGCGGCTGAAGCTCTACGGCCAGAGCACCTATCTGCTGCTGGACGAGTGCCACCGCTGGTCGAAGGCCCAGTCCGACTCCATACTGCCCGCCATTGAGCAGGGCGTGATCCGCTTCATCGGCTCCACCACGGAAAACCCCATGATCGCCATGACCCCGGCCATCGTCAGCCGCTGCCGCCTGTTCCACTTTGAACCGCTGGACGGGGAGGACGTGAAGCGGGCGCTGATGGCGGCGCTCAATGATCCCCAGCGGGGCTTTGGCGGCCAGGACGTGTGCGTGGACGACGACGCCCTGGAGCACATCGTACAGGTGGCGAACGGCGACTGCCGCAGCGCCATGAACGCCCTGGAGCTGGCCGTGCTGACCACGCCCATGGCGGCGGACGGCTCCATCCACGTCACGCTCCCTGTGGCGGAGGAGAGCATCCAGAGCCGGGTCACCCAGATGGACGAATCCCTGTTCTACGACATGCTCAGTGCCTTCTGCAAGTCCCTGCGGGGCTCCGACAGCGACGCCGCGCTGGCCTGGTTTGCCCGGATGAACCGCGCCGGGGTGGACCCGCGGATCATCGTGCGCCGGGTGATCGCCCATGCCAGCGAGGACGTGGGCATGGCCAACCCCATGGCGATGCTCCAGGCAGTGGCCGCCATGGACGCGCTGGAGCACATCGGCATGCCTGAGGCCAAGCTGCCAATCGCCCAGGCGATCATCGCTGTCTGTGAAAGCCCGAAGTCAAATTCCGTGTCCACCGCCGTGGAGGCTGCCATGGCCGATGCCGAGCGGGGCGATTACCAGGCCGTGCCCGTGCACCTGAGGGACACCCACTACAAGGGCGCGGCGAAGCTGGGCCACGGCGAAGGCTATCTGTATCCCCACGACTTCCCGGGGCACTATGTTAAGCAGCAGTACGCGCCGCTGGAGGCGAGGGACATGCCCTACTACGTGCCCTCCGAACAGGGCTTTGAGTGCGACATCCGTAAGCTTCGCAAGTGGCGCGGCATCGACGACCCCGCCGACGTTTGACGCCGGGTTTACACATTGTTGGCATTTTTGCCCGTGGAAATTATCAAAACCCGCTTGACCCAGCCACATATTTCCGTGATAATGGTGGGGTGGAGTTTCCATAATATTGATAACGCGAACCATTGGAGCGATTCGATAGATGCCTGAGACAAAGAAAAAGCCCGCGGGGACCGGCGCGAAGAAACCGGCATGCTCCGTCAGGAAGCCGACCACGGCGAAGAAGCCGATGACCGCCGCTAAGAAGGCGTCGACCGCCGCGAAGAAACCGACATCGGCGAAAAAGGCGGAGACTGCCGTCAGGAAGCCGACCACGGCGAAGAAGCCGATGACCGCCGCGAAGAAGCGGACGGCCACCGCCCGCCGCGTGTCGGAAAACCCCGTGGCGACGGCGGCCAACCGCAGGAGCGCCGTGCCGAAGAAGCCAGGGGGCGCGTCCGACCTGTTCCTGGAGACGCGCGCGAAGCCAAAGCCGAAGAAGGCTGCCCCGCAACCAAAGCCGAAGAAGGCCGCCCAGCAGCCAAAGCAGAAGCAGCGCCGCAGCCTGGCCTTCGGCGCGCTGGACGTGTGCCTGCTGGCCGCCATCGCGGCGCTGATCGTGCTGGGCCTGCGCCAGCAGTCTGCCTATGCCGAGTTCAAGCGCATGCGGGACGTGGTGGACCAGCAGACCTTCTATGACGGCACCACCGTGGAGGGCGTGGACGTGTCCAGCATGACCCTGTCCGCCGCCACGGAATACTGGCGCGACCGCGTGGAGGCCCGCAACGAGGCCCGGACCGTCACCTTCGACGACGGCACCTCCGTCACGGCGAAGGAGCTGGGCTACGAGAGTGACTACGAATCCGTGCTGTCCGCCGCCTGGAGCGCCGGGCGCAGCGGCTCGCTGGAGGAGCGCTACCTGATGGCCTCCAACCGGGTGGAAAACCCCGTGGCCTATACCATCACCCGGCGGGATTTCAGCGAGGACCTGCTGGATCAGTACGTGCAGGGCATCGCCGAGCAGGTGGATCGCCCCGCCGTGGAGGCCACCATCGCCAGCTTCAACACCGAGACCTATGAATTTGAGTTTAACCCCTCCCAGCCCGGCGCGGCCCTGGACGCCGACGCGCTGAAGACGGCCATCGCCGACAGCATCCGTTCCGGCGGGGGAAGCGTGGCGCTGCCGGTGTCGGTGCTGAAGCCCCAGGTGACCACCGAAGAGGTGTCCAGCCAGTACGGGCTGATCGACTACGCCATCACCAACGCCTCCTCCTCCAGCCGGGCCAGGATCAACAACATCGAAACGGCCATGTCCTTCATCAATGGCACCTGCGTCAGGCCCGGGGAGACCTTCTCCTTCAACGACACCGTGGGCCAGCGCACCAGCGCCCGGGGCTTTAGGAAGGCCACCGCCTATTCCAGCGGCGAGGTGACCGAGCAGATCGGCGGCGGCATCTGTCAGGTGTCCACAACGCTGTTCAACGCCGCCGTGAAGGCCGACATGGAGATCGTGGAGCGCCACAACCACTCGCTGACCGTCCACTATGTGGACAAGGGCAAGGACGCCACCGTGGACTGGGGCAACCAGGACTTCCGCTTCAAGAACACCTCCAGCGACAACATCTATATCTGCTGCTACCTGACCGACGACAAGCGGGTGCGCTTCGGCATCTTCGGAAAGCTGCTGCCGAACGGGGAGAAGATCACCGTGGAGGCGGTGACCACCGAGGTGATGAAGGCGGAGACGGAGTACCAGCAGTCGGCGTTCCTTGCCCCGGGGCAGACCTACGTGCTGCAGAAGGGCCGCAACGGCTACAAGGCTGAGGCCTACAAGGTGCGCTGGGATGCCCTGGGCAACGAGATCAGCCGGGAGCTGCTGTGCAAGAGCGTCTACAAGAAGAAAAACGAGATCATTCAGTACGGGCTGTAAGGGAATTTGCTTTTTTGGCAATACCGTGATATAATACACGGGATCATGAATGTGTGGAGGTGAGAGCGTGGCCAGGATCTACACGCGCCAGGAGGCCAAGCGGCGCAAGGTGAATTTCCAGATATTCGCCGGCATCTATGATTTTCTCGGCGTGGTGGCGGGCATCGTGGTGATCGTCGCCTGTGCGTTCCTGCTGGCGGCGCTCGTCAACTGGATCGCCCGGGACGGGCAGAGCTCCTTCTCCTCGCTGATCGAAATCTTCAACGAAGCCATCATCATACCGAAATAGCGCACCTATGCGCCTCGCTCCAGGGGATTGCCCGGGGCGGGGCGCTGTGTTATAATGGAATCAATCGGAAAAACATACCAGGGAGGGACCTGCATGCGCGTATCCTGGGCAGAGCTGCTGGAGGAGATCGGCAGCTGCGGGAAGTGCCGCCTTTGCGAGCACCGCAGCAACGTTGTTCCCGGCGAGGGCAATCCCAACGCCAGGCTGATGTTCATCGGCGAAGGCCCCGGCCAGGAGGAGGACCGGCTGGGACGTCCCTTCGTGGGCCGCTCCGGCGAGCTGCTCACCCGGATGATCCACGCCATCGGCCTGGAGCGCTCGGAGGTCTACATCTGCAACATCGTCAAGTGCCGCCCGCCTCAGAATCGCAACCCCGAGCCGGACGAGGCCGCCGCCTGCCTGAACTACCTGCGCGCCCAGTTCGCGCTGGTGCGGCCGCGGGTGGTGGTGCTGCTGGGCCGGGTGGCCTGCCAGTATACCATCAGGGATCAGGTGTTCATCACCCGGGACCACGGCCGCTGGTTCGAGCAGAAGGGCACCTGGTTCATGCCCACGTTCCATCCCTCGGCCCTGCTGCGGGACCCGGCTAAAAAGCGGGACGCCTGGGAAGACTTCCAGAAGATACGGGACAAGCTGAAGGAACTGGAGGGCGGCGAAGGGGAATGAGCATGGACAAGCTGCGGGCGGACATGACCGCGTTCATCGACGACCTGTACGCGGGCGAAAAGAAGGTGCTGGTGTTCGGAGAGGGCGACCCGGGTGCGACGGTGATGATGATCGGCGAGGCCCCCGGCGAACAGGAATCGCTGCTGGGGCGGCCCTTCGTGGGCAAGGCCGGGAAGAACCTGGACGCCTTCCTGGAGGGCGCGGGCATGGAGCGCTCCGCGCTGTACGTCACCAACACCGTGAAGTTCCGCCCCACGAAGGTCTCTCCGGCGGGCCGCACCGTGAACCGCCCGCCCACCCAGGAGGAGATCGGGCTGTTCCTGCCCTGGCTGAAGAAGGAGATCACGCTGGTGGACCCGAAGTGCGTCATCACCCTGGGCAACGTGCCCCTGAAGGCGCTGACGGACAGGGGACGGGTGATCGGCGACGTGCACGGACAGTTCATCGACTGGGAGGGACGGCTGCTGTTTCCCATGTACCATCCCGCGTCGGTGATCTACAACCCCTCGCTGAAGGAGGTCTACCGCCGGGACATCGCCGTTTTTGCCCAGTGGTATCAGAAATTATGATGAATACCATGCAAAAGATGGGTGAAATGGCAAATTAGGGCTTGTGCTTTCGGACAATTTGTGTATAATACATCATGTGATCGTGCCAAATCGGGACAAAATGCCCGCTTGGCCGCATGACTTTCAGGGAGGAATGAGAATGGCGCTTGTAAAATGCCCGCGCTGTGAATTGAATTACATGAACGACACCGACACCATGTGTTCCGTGTGCCGCCGGGAGGTCCGGGGCGAGAGCGAGCAGTTCGAGATGGTGGAGCTGTGTTCGGAGTGCGGGGAGAACCCCGTCGTGCCCGGCCATGAGCTGTGCGCCCAGTGCCTGAAGGAGCAGGCGCGCCGCGACGACATGGATGGCGACGAGGAGATCCAGCGCGAGCCCGCCAGCATCGAGATCGACTCCGTGTCCACCATGGACGAGATCGAGCTGGACATCGGCGGCGGCCTGGACGATGAGGACTTTTCCGACGACGCCGACTTCAGCGACGACGACGAGGACGAGCTGGACGAAGACAAGGAAGACGAGGAAGAGTAGCTTGGCGGTCTACGCGATTGCGGACTTGCACCTGCCCGCGCGGCAAAAGCCCATGGATATCTTCGGCGACCACTGGAAGGATCACTTCCAGCGCATCAGCGCCGACTGGCGCGCGCGGGTGAAGCCGGAGGACCTGGTGCTGCTGCCCGGCGACCTCTCCTGGGCCATGCGTCTGGAGGAGGCGCTGGAGGACCTTGAGAGCATCGGCGCGCTGCCGGGCACAAAGCTGCTGCTTCGGGGCAACCACGACTATTGGTGGAGTTCCATCGGCCGGGTGCGCCGCGCCCTTCCGGAGAATATGTACGCGCTGCAGAACGACAGCGTGCTGCTGGGCGGGCGGCTCTACGCTGGAAGCCGGGGCTGGACGCTGCCGGGGCCGGAACAGACCGAGGACGACCGGAAGATCTACGAGCGGGAGCGCATGCGGCTGGAGATGTCGCTGAAGCACGCCCGCAGGCTCTCCCAGGACGCGCCCATCACCGTCATGCTGCACTATCCGCCGCTGACGGAGGAGGAACCGGGCTTTTCCGACATACTGGAGGCCTACGGCGTCTGCGACTGCGTGTACGGGCATCTGCACGGCCCGGCCATCTATGGCGCGGTGCGGGGCGTGCGCGGCACGGTGCGCTATCACCAGGTGTCCTGCGACGGCCTGGATTTCAAGTTGTACGCCCTGTATCCCGATATAGACGATCCCACGACAGGTGAAGTATGAAAAAGCTGCTGATGATACTGAATCCCCGCGCCGGACAGCGCCGGGTGAATCGCTATTTGCCGGAGATCATCCGGCTTTTTATCGATCATGACTATCGCTGCGAGACCTACGTGACCGGCAAGAGCGGGGAGGCCACCCGGTTCCTCGCCGAGCACGGCCACCACAGCTACAGCATGATCGTCTGCGCGGGGGGCGACGGCACGCTGAACGAGACCATCGCCGGCATGCTGGCCGCCGGGATCAAGTGCCCGCTGGGCTACATCCCCTGCGGCACCACCAACGACTACGCCTCCTCCATCGGCCTGTCCGGCGACGTGGTGCAGGCCGCCCGGGACATCGTGGAGGGCCGTCCCCAGACCATCGACATCGGCTCCTTCAACGGCAGGAACTTCGTCTACACCGCCACCTGCGGGGCCTTCGCCAAGACTTCCTATTCCACGCCCCAGATGGCCAAGAACCTGCTGGGCCACGTGGCCTATATCCTGGAGGGCGTGAAGGACCTGAGCACCATCCGGCCCATCCACATGCGCATCACGGCGGGGGACGTGGCCCTGGAGGACGACTTCCTGTTCTGCTCCGTCACCAATTCCACCTCCGTGGGCGGCATCCTGAAGCTGGATGCCCAGATGGTGGCGCTGAACGACGGCAAGTTCGAGGTGACGCTGGTGCGCAACCCCACCACGCCCGCCCAGCTGAGCAGCATCTTCGTGGGCCTGACCACCCAGAACGTGCCCAACGACATGATCCACTTCTTCTCCGCCAACAGCATCCACGTGGAGTGCGACGCGCCGGTGGAGTGGACGCTGGACGGCGAGCGGGAGCCTGAGACGAGAGCGGTGACCATGCAGAATTTGCACAGCGCCGTGC
>CACWZP010000006.1 GCA_902765395.1 uncultured Eubacteriales bacterium | reverse complement strand
CCAACGGCAAGGTGACCGCCGTCAAGAAGGGCACGGCGAAGATCACCGTGACCAGCAAGAGCAACAAGAAGGCCAAGGCCACCATCACCATCAAGGTGACGAAGGCCGCGGGAGTCGCCCCCGATGTATCCACCTACATCGGCAAGAAGGCCAGCGCCGTCAACAAGACGCTCAAGCTGAAGGTGAACACCAAGGACTGGAAGACCACCGTGCTGGAAGGCGACGGCTTTATCCTCCGCACCAACGGCAGCGGCAGCAATCTGGACAAGCTGACCATCGCTGGCGTCAGCCTCTACAAGGCCAACGGCCACAACTACAAGGGGCTGAGCGTCGGCATGAAATTTGCCGATGTAAACGCGAAGCTGGAAGCCATGGGCTGGGATGTGCCTTCCGCCGAATATGATGAAGAGGTCTACGGAGATAACGGCGATGCTGTTGTAGGCTACAGAAGGGAGTATTGGCGGGAGGATGGCGCCTATCAAACCTTCAGCGTCGAGCGCAACAAGAGTGGCGCCGTCACGGAGCTGTCTTACTGGAACAACGGTATTTAGCGATTGAGCCATCCGATGATGAATGTGTCGCGGGAATGGTTCCCTTGACACAAAGCGTCAACGGCAATGAATCGCCTGCCTGCACTGATGCGCAGGCGCAACAAAAAAGGGACTGCCCCAAACGGGCAGTCCCTTGAGTGTTTTCTCAGTCCAGAGGTTTCATGGTCGGGAAGAGGAGCACATCGCGGATGGAATCGCTGTTGGTGAGCAGCATCACCAGGCGATCCACGCCGAAGCCCAGGCCGCCCGTGGGGGGCATGCCGTACTCCAGGGCGTTCACGTAGTCGTAATCCACCTGCGCGCCGCTGTTGGGGTCCAGGGCCTTGCGCTCGGCCACCTGCTTCTCGAAGCGCTCCCGCTGATCCAGCGGGTCGTTCAGCTCGGAGAAGGCGTTGCCGAACTCGGTGGCGTTGATGAAGTACTCGAAGCGCTCGGTGAAGGCCGGGTCGTCGGGCTTGCGCTTGGCCAGGGGGCTGATCTCCACGGGATAGTCGTAGATGAAGGTGGGCTGGATCAGCTTGTCCTCCACGAAGGCGTCGAAGAACTCCGCCAGGATCGCGCCCTTGGTGGGCACCTCGGGCAGCTCCACGTGGTGGGCCTTGGCGCAGGCGATGGCGTCCTCGTCGGTTTTCCAGTCGGCAAAATCCACACCGCTGTACTTCTTCACGTGGGTGACGGTCTTCATCATGTCCTCCACCAGGTCCATCATGCCGTGGAAGTCGGTGTAGGCCTCGTACAGCTCGATGGTGGTGAACTCGGGGTTGTGCTTGGTGTCCATGCCCTCGTTGCGGAAGATGCGGCCCACCTCGTAGACCCGGTCCAGTCCGCCCACGATCAGGCGCTTCAGGTAAAGCTCCGTCTCGATGCGCAGCACCATGTCCATGTCCAGGGTGTTGTGGTGGGTGTAGAAGGGCTTGGCCGCCGCGCCGATCTCAAAGGGCGTGAGGATGGGGGTGTCCACCTCCAGGTAGCCCCGGCCGTCCAGGAAGGCGCGCAGCTCGCGCAGGATCAGGCTGCGCTTGATGAACGTGTCCTTCACCTCGGGGTTCACGATCAGGTCCACATAGCGCTGGCGATAGCGGGTGTCGGTATCGGTCAGCCCGTGGAACTTCTCCGGCAGGGGATGCAGGCTCTTGGTGAGCAGCTCCAGCTTCTCCGTGTGCACGGAGATCTCGCCGGTCTTGGTCTTGAACACGCGGCCCTGTACGCCGATGATGTCGCCGATGTCCAGCGCCTTGAAGTCCTTATAGGGCTCCTCGCCCACGTCGTCGCGCTTGACATAGATCTGCATGGTGCCGTCCGGGTCCTGGATACGGGCGAAGCTGGCCTTGCCCATGATGTGCTTGCCCAGGATGCGGCCGGCGATGCGCACCGTCTGGTCCTCCAGAGCGTCGTAGCCCTCGCGGATCTGGCCGGAGGTGTGGGTGCGGTCATAGGTGGTGATCTCGTAGGGGTTGCGGCCCTGCTCGATCAGCGCGTTCAGCTTGTTCAGGCGAATGGTGTCCTGTTCGGTAAACCCATCGGGAACCTGGTAGATGTGGGCCATGTCGATGTGCTCCTCTCCGAATGCATGGAATGAAAAAGGAATCTGCGCGGATTGGTTTTTCCGGCGGCTGCCGATCAGCGCTTGCGGATGGACAGCACCTTCAGCTTGATGGTGCCGCCGGGGGTGTTGGCCTCGACGATGTCGCCCACCTTGGCGCCGGTGCCCTTGCCGTCGGTGTCGCACAGGGCGATGCCGATGGGGGATTCGTTGGAGATGAACAGCTTCGCCGGGTCGGCCTCGGTGAAGCCCACCAGGGTGTACTCGTCCTCCTCGTCATACTCCATGTCCAGCACGCGCACGACGGTGCCCAGGGCGGCGGTGGTGGTGTCCACCACGCTGTCGTCCACGAAGGTGGCGGTGCGCAGCTCGGCCTCGATGCGGGCGATGTTGCCGTAGACCTCGGCCTCCTTGGCCTTGGCGGCGTCATACTCGGCGTTCTCGCTGAGATCGCCGAAGCCGCGGGCCACCTGGATCTCCTCGGCCACGCGCTTCTTTTCCTCGTTCAACTGGGCCAGCTGTTCCTCCAGCTTTTTCTTATCTGTAAATGTGAGAATCCGACTGTCTGCCATGATGATATGCCTCCTGGGTTTGTCCTCTTGCGGGGTGTTCGATATACGAATTTAGCCGAATAAAAAGACCCTGCCGCCCATCGCGACAGTGTCTGCTTATTCGGACCTTGGCTATTATACATCAACCCGGCGGGGTTGTCAACGGGGAAAAGGCGCGTTTTTTCACGATATTAATATGTAAGGGCGCTGTAGGCGCAAGGGATGACATGAATCGGAACAAATAGCGTGAATGTCAATATATTGTTACATTTTAGCCCCGCTTTGCAGGGGTTTGCGGTTGCAGAATCCGCCTGTGAACGGTATAATGACAAAATGTAATCGTGTGTTTTATACCAATCAGGAAGGCAGGTACATTCAATTGGCCAGCAGATATCCATCGGATTATGACAACCGCGGCCGCGTGGAGCCGGGCATCAGCCGCTCCAGCCGTTCCGGTTCCGCATCCCGCAGCGGCTCCGCTTCCAGGAGCTCTGCCCCCAGGACCGGCGCTTCCCGCAGCGGCGGCTCCAGCCGCCAGGGCTATTCCGGCGCCCGGCCGTCCGGCCAGCGCTATGCCTCCGGCCAGCGCCCCGCCCAGAGACCGCCCCAGCGCTCCTCCGGTTCCCAGGGCCGCCGCACCGGCGGCAGTCGGCGCAAACAGCCCAACCGCGGCCCGCAGATCTTCGCGGCGCTGGCCGTGGTGCTGCTGATCGCGTTGGTGCTGATCATCGCCAAGCCCTTCGGCGGCCACAAGGGCGCCCCGGTGACGGACGGCTCCGTCCAGCCGGCGTCCAACCCGGTGACGCAGGCCACCCTGCCGCCCGAGTTCGCTTCGGTGGACGACGGCACGGAGAGCGCGCCCCAGTACGACAGCCTCCAGGAGCAGCTGGCGGACTCCAATGCCGAGATGCAGAGCCTCTCCGCCGAGGAGATGGCCACCGTCAGCGACCTGCGCATCAACACCAGCCTGCCCGAGGATTGGATGAACGTGCTGCTGCTGGGCACGGACGAGCGCACCCTCAGCGACAGCGCCCGCACCGACGCCATCATGATCTGCTCCATCAACCGCAAGACCGGCGAAGTGAAGCTGTCCTCCATCATGCGCGACCTGGCCATTGAATTCACCGACATTGGCAAGTACAACGGTACCTATGGCATCAACGCCGCCAACTACTTCGGCGGCCCGAACCTGGCCATGCGCACGGTGAACGAGAAGTTCAACATGAACTGCCAGTACTACGTGATGGTCAACTTCTTCGGCTTCGGCAAGATCGCCCAGCGCCTGGGCGGCGTGGAGGTGGACATCACCGAGCAGGAGATGGAGATCATCAACCGCGATATCGTCAAGCAGTTCAAGATGGCCTATCGCTCGGGCATCACCGATTTCGACCCCGAGCAGGTGTTCGTGGAGAGCTACGGCGAAAACGTGCACCTGAACGGCAACCAGACCCTGGCCTATGCCCGCATCCGCCATCTGGACGGCGGCGACTACATGCGCACCACCCGCCAGCAGACCGTGCTGAACAAGCTGCTGAAGAAGGCCAAGAACCTGAGCGCGCTGGAGATCACCACCCTGGCCACCGAGATGATCGGCCAGGTGAAGACCAACCTGCCGCTGAACGACATCGCCAGCCTGGCCATGCTGGTGGTGGGCAATGGCCTCACCTCCGACCTCGAGACCTTCCGCATTCCCGTGCAGGGGACCTACAAGGAGGAGAAGCGCAACAACAACGCGCTGCTCTATGATTGCGACTTCGCAACCAACGCCACCAAGCTGTACGACTTCATCTACTATTGATTCCAAAGGAAACGCGCCGCTCGCGGCGGCTGACGCGTGACCGGCAAACAAGACGCTTCTTCCGGCGGGTCGCCTCATACAGGCGGCCCGCCGTTTGTTGTGCGCCGCAATTGAATCCGGGGGACAACTGTGGTATAATGACAATGGAGGTTGATGTATGCATACCAACGATAACCATCTTCCGGACCTGCGGGGCGTGCGGGTGCTGCTGGTGGAGGGCTTTGCCCGCCAGAGCATGGCGATGATGCCCGCGCTGAAGGCTCTGGGCTGCCATCTGACCACCTACAACGCCAGCCGCCTGGACGTGGGCTATGCCTCGAGATACCCGGACGTGAAGCTGCTGAAATTCTGGGACCGGGAGGATGCCGACGCCTCCTTCGCCGCGCTGATGGAAGTGCTGCGCGCGGACAGGTATGACGTGGTGATCCCCATGACGGATTTCTCCGCCACGCTGCTGTCCGAGCACATCGACGAGGTGCGGCCCCTGGCCTGGCCGGCGGTGAACGAGCCGGAGGTGTTCCGCCGCGCCATCGACAAGCAGGAGACCATGCGCGCCTGCGAGGAAGCCGGCGTGCCCTGCCCGCGCACCCTCTATGACATGACCAGCGCCGACGACATTCTCTCCGCGGGCATGGCCTTCCCGTTCGTCATAAAGCCCCGGGTGAGCTACGGCGCCATCGGCTTTCACGTGATCCGGGACGAGGAGCAGCTGCGGCGGGTGTTCGACGGCGCCGTCCAGCGCTTTGGGCCCATGGTGGTGCAGGACTACGTGCCCCAGACGGCCATCCAGTACCAGTGCGAGGTGTTCCTGGACGGGGAGGGCCGGGCGAAGAGCGCCTGTGTGTTCGACAAGGCCCGCTGGTATCCCGTGAACGGCGGCAGCAACTGCTGCGCCACCAGCGTGCATCGGCCCGACATCGCCGAAAACTGCGTGCGGCTTCTGCAACACATGGGCTGGCGGGGCTATGGCGACGTGGACCTGATCGAGGATCCCCGGGACGGCGTCTGCCGGGTGCTGGAGGTCAACCCCCGCATCACCGCCGGCGTGAAGATCTGCCTGGCGGCCGGGGTGGACTTCGCCCGCCAGATCGTGGAACTGGGCACGGGGCGGCCCGTGACCGAATACGCCGATTACCGCGCGGGCGTGCGTCTGCGCTATATGCACACGGACCTGCTGTGGTTCCTGCAGTCGCCCAACCGGTTCAGGACAAAGCCCAGCTGGTTCGATTTCCGCCATACCACCGACCAGGTCTTCAACCCCCGCGATCCCTGGCCATGGGTCACCTACACCATCCAGGGCCTGCGCAAGCGCAAGGCGGAGATGGAGAAGCGGAAGCAGTAGCTTTCAAGGATTCCCTGCGGTCAAGCCCAATGCCCCTCCGAAAGGAAGTGTCGCCCATGCCGGACATCACCGCCATCGTGCTGACGAAAAACGAGGAAAAGAACCTGCCCGACTGCCTGCGCTCGCTGGAGGGCTTTGCCAGCCGGGTGCTGGTGGTGGACAGCGAGAGCACCGACGCCACCGTCCAGATCGCCCGCGACGCCGGGGCGGACGTGCTGGTGCATCCCTTCGAGACCCACGCACGCCAGTTCAACTGGGCGCTGGACAACGGGGACATCAAGACGGCCTGGTGCCTGCGCCTGGACGCGGACGAGCGGCTGACCCCGGCGCTGCGGGACGAGCTGGCGGCGCTGATGGCGGAGCATGCCGGCGATGACGTGAACGGCATCGTGATGACGGCCTGGCTGTACTTCATGGGCCGCAGGCTGAGCCACGTGAAGAACATGAAGCGCAAGCTGATGGTGTTCAAGACCGGCCTGGCCCGCAGCGAGGACCGCAACATCGACGAGCACACCGTGCTGCTCAGCGGCCGCACCGTGGAGACGAAGGAGCGCTTTTTGCACTACGACTACAAGGACATGAACCACTATATCGCCAAGCTGAACTGGTATGCCGGGCGCGAGGTGCGGGACTACTTCGCCCACCTCCAGGGCGCAGGCGAGGACGTGGCGCTGGAGGCGGTGAACCAGGGCATGCGCAAGCGTAAGTTCGGCCTGTACTACCGGCTGCCCATGTTCCTGCGCTGCAAGCTGCTGTTTTTGTACAAGTACATCCTTCGGGGCGGCTTCCTGGACGGCCGGGAGGGCTTCCTGTATCACTATATGTATCACTGCTGGTACCGCACGCTGGTGGACGCCAAGATCATGGAGCACCAGAAGACCGGCTCGGATTTTGAACCGCTGGATTCGCTGAAGTCGTAGGACGCGACGCCGCTTCGCCCGTGAACGCAAAGGAGGTTTCCCCATGCCCAACTGGACAGCCGAACAGCTTCGCGCCATTCAGGCGCGGGGCAGCAATATCCTGCTCAGCGCGGCGGCGGGCTCCGGCAAGACCACCGTGCTGGTGGAGCGCGTGCTGCGGCTGATCGCGGACGAGGGCGCGGACGTGGACCGCATGCTGGTGGTCACGTTCACCCGGGCGGCGGCCTCGGACATGCGGATGAAGCTGTCCCGCCAGCTGAACGAGCGGGCCGCGGCGGGGGACGAGCGCTGCCGGGACCAGCTGCTCAAGCTGGACCTGGCCTCCATCTCCACGCTGCACGCCTTCTGCGCGGATTTCCTGCGGGTGAACTTCGAGGCCGCCGGGGTGGACCCGGCCTTCCGCATCCTGGACGACGCCGTGAACGCGCGGCTGCTGGACGATGCCATGACCCAGGCCATGGAGGAGGCCTACCAGGCCGGTGGAGAGGCGCTGATGTCCCTGGACTACGGGCGCGGCCCGAAGGGCGTGCGCGAGGCGGCCGAGGGCCTTCTGCGCCGCATGGAGGACCGGCCCGACCCAGAGGCCTGGCTGCGCCGCGTGGCCCGGGTGGACGAGGAAGCGCTGGGGCGCTGGCAGGACGAACTGAAGGAGGACGCCCGCCGGGCCATCCGCACGGGGCTGGTGCACCTGTATCACGCCCTGTCCCTGCCGGGCCGCCCCGTCAGCTACGAGGCCGCCATCCGCGCGGACATCGAGACGCTGAACGGCATGCTGGCGCTGACGGATTATGACCAGCTCTACCGGGCGATCGCCGACTACAGGCAGACCTCCGCCCGGGTCAGCAAGCGGGACGGCGTGGTGGACGAGGAGGCGCTGGCGGCGGTGAAGCAGCTGCGCAAGTCCGCCAAGGACGCGCTGGACAAGGTGGCGCTGACCCAGCTGAACCTGCTCGTGGCCCGGGCGGACGCCAAGTCGCTGGGCGGGCAGATCGAGACGCTGTCAACCATCGCGCTGCGGGCGATGGAGCTGTATGAGGCGGGCAAGGCGGACCAGTCCGGCCTGACATACGGCGACCTGGAGCGCTTCACGCTGCGGGCCTTCCGGAACGACGACGTGGCTCGGGGCATGCGCCAGAGGTATGACTATATCTTCGTGGACGAGTACCAGGACACCTCCGACATGCAGGAGGCGCTGGTGCAGGCCATCTGCCGCAGCGACAACCTGTTCATGGTGGGCGACGTGAAGCAGTCCATCTACCGCTTCCGCCTGGCCGAGCCGCGGCTGTTCCTGGAGAAGTACGCCGCCTACGGCCGGGGCGAGGGCGGCCTGCTGCTGCCGCTGACCCGCAACTTCCGCTCCCGCCGGGGAATACTGGACTTCGTGAACCTGGTGTTCGAGCGCGCCATGACCGGCGGGGATGCCGAGATCACCTACGACACCATGGCCCGGCTGAACCCCGGAGATGCGGAGGCGCCGGAGGGCGACGCGCCGGACGTGTCCATCCGGCTGATCGACGACGAGGCCGAGCCGGAGGAGCCGGCGGGAGACGCCGACGGCGAGACGATACGGCTGGAGGCCATGGAGCGGGAGGGCGCGCTGATCGCCGGGGAGATCCGCCGGATGATGGCGGAGGACCCGTCCCTCAAATTCCGGGATTTCGCCATACTCACCCGCAGCAAGAGCACGGCCTTCACGGCCATGATGCCGGTGCTGCTCGCCCAGGGGATCCCCGCCTATGCCGACGGCCAGACGGGCTATTTCGACAGCGTGGAGATCAGCTGGCTCACGTCCATGCTGAGGCTGATCGAGAACGGCCGCAGCGACGTGGAGCTGATCGCCATGCTGCGCTCCCCGGCGGTGGGCCTGACGCCGGACGAGCTGGCCCGCATCCGCATCGCCAGCCGCAACACCGCCTATGTGGACGCCGCCAGGGCCTATGCCGAGGAACAGGACGATGAACTCGCCGGGAAGCTGCGGGCCTTCTTTGAACAGCTCTCCTCCTGGCGGCTGAAGTCCGGCAGCGTCAGCCTGGGCGATCTGACGCGCCTGGTGCTGGACGAGAGCGGCTTTTACACCTATGCCGGGGCCCTGCCCGGGGGCGGCCAGCGGCAGGCCAACCTGGACCAGTTCGTGGCCAGCGCCGCGGCCTTTGACGACGCGTTTTCCGGCTCGCTGACCCGTTTCCTGGCCTATACCGAGCACCTCCGCCGGAAGGGCGACGGCGACGCGGCCCACCTGCTGGGCGAGAACGACAACGTGGTGCGGCTGATGTCCGTGCACAAGAGCAAGGGCCTGGAGTTCAAGGTGGTGTTCGGGGCGCAGCTGGCGAAGAAGTATCGCGTGGAGAAGAGCAGCACGCCGCTGGTGACCCACCGGGACCTGGGCGTGGGCATGAGCTACTACGATCCGGAGCTGCGCACCCGGCGGCTGACGCTGCCCCAGGCGGCCATCATGGCCCGCCAGCGCCGGGAGGATGCCGCCGAGGAGATGCGCATACTCTACGTGATGCTGACCCGCGCCCAGCAGAAGCTGATCCTGGTGGGCACGGTGGCCGGCGCCCAGAAGGCGATGAAGCGCTGGCAGGCGCTGGGCGCAGCGCCCTTTGCCGCCAGGAGCCACCTGGACCTGATTATGGCGGCCCGGTGCGCCGCGGAGGCGGACGGCCTGCCGCTGCACTCCGATTTGACGGTCGTGCCCGCCGGGAACCTACGCGCCGGAGAGGGCGAGGGGGCGGGGGAGGCCCGGAAGCTGTTCGAGGCCATCATGGAGAACCCCGCCGACTACGCCGATGCCGAGCTGGACGAGCAGCTCGCCTGGCGCTATCCCCACCCGGAGGACGCGAAAAAGCCCCTGAAGCTGACGGCTTCGGGGCTGCTCAGGGAGCTGGAGGGGCCGGAAGAGCTGCCGGCCCTGATGGAGCGGCCCGCCTTCCTGTCGGAGGACGCGCGGCGCATGACCGGCGCGGAGCGCGGCACGGCCTACCACCGGTGCATGCAGCTGCTGGATCTCGCGGCGCTTCACGGGCTGTCCGGCAGGGCGCTGACGGACGCCGTCGCCCGGCAGCTGGACGACTGCGCGAATCGGCGGCTGCTGATGGACGCCCAGCGGGAGGCGGTCTCCCCGGCGAAGCTGGCCCGGTTCCTGTCGAGCGACATGGGCCTTCGGCTGCGCGGGGCGAAGGAGATCCGCCGCGAGTGGCCCTTCAACGTCACCCTCCCGGCCGCGGACGCCCTCGCCCCCGAGGAGGCCGAGCGCTTCGGCGGCGGCGACCTGCTGGTGCAGGGTACCATCGACTGCTGTTTCATCGAGGACGGCGCGTGGGTGCTGCTGGACTACAAGACCGACCGGACCGACGACATGGACGCCCTGCGCGCCCACTACGAAAAGCAGCTGAAGGTGTACGCCCTCGCCCTGGAGCGCGTCACCGGCCTGCCCGTCAGGCAGCGCGCGCTGTGCCTGCTGTCAAGCGGGGGACTGCTGGAGGTATAAGGAGATGGCCCGCAGGTTCAACCTGCGGGCCATCCAAATCGTCCACAAAGCCTTTCACACTCATTTGCCGCAAAGATATTCCATCGCCTTCCCGTACCCCTCGAAGCCCAGGCCGATGAAGTGGGCCTCGCAGGCCATGCCGGCATAGGACACGTGGCGGAAGGCCTCGCGCTGGTTCACGTCGCTCAGATGCACCTCCACGGCGGGCAGCTGCACCGCCTTCAGCGCGTCGAGGATGGCCACGGACGTGTGGGTGTAGGCGGCGGGGTTGATGACGATGCCCTGGGTGCCGTCGGAATAGGCCGCCTGGATGCGGTCGACGATGGCGCCCTCGTGGTTGGACTGGAAGATCTCCACCTCGCAGCCCAGCTTCGCGGCTTCGCCCCGGATGTAGCGGCACAGGGCGTCGTAGTCCCTGTCGCCGTAGATGTGCCTCTCCCGGATGCCCAGCATGTTCAGGTTTGGGCCGTTAACGACCAGCAGCTTCATAAAAGGCCTCCCTTGCCCGCTCCGCCGCGCCTTCCAGCGCGGCGTTGTTGTCGATGACGGCGTCCGCCGCCGCGAGATACTTCGGCTGGCGCGCCTTGCGCATTTCCTCCAGCGCCTGGCGGGACGTGGACAGCGGCCGCCCGTCCATGGACAGGGCAGCAAGGTCCCGCTCAAGCAGCAGCACCGCGCCGTTTTGCCGCATGGCGCGCACGTTGTCCTCCCGCAGCACCGCGCCGCCGCCGGTGGCGACGACCTGCCCCTTTTCCCGGCACACGTCGGCGATGACTGCGGCCTCCAGCGCCCGGAACGCCCCTTCGCCGTCCTGGGCGAAGATTTCCGGGATGGACTTGCCGGCGCGCTTCACGATCTCCCCGTCGCAGTCCACGAAGGGCCTGCCCATGCGCTCGGACAGCGCCTTGCCCACGCTGCTCTTGCCGCACCCGGGCATGCCGACGAGGACGGCGTTCAGCGCCTCGCCCCGCAGCAGCGCGTGGATGCGCTCCGTCTCCGATTCCGGGATCGCCCGCCCGGTGAACAGCTCCGCCGCCTCCCGGGCCTGGCCCACCAGCATGTAAAGCCCGCCCGCGCAGGGAAGACCCCGGGCCTGGGCATCCAGGATCAGGGCGGTTTTGTCCGGGTTGTAGATCACGTCCAGCACGCCCGTCAGCTTCGGGAGGCGCTCGATGTCCGCCGCGCTCTCGCCGTTGTTCGGGTACATGCCCACCGGCGTGGTGTTGATGAGCACCTGGGCGTCGGCGTGGTCCCGGTACAGCGCCCCGTAGTCCACCGGCCCCTTCCGGGACACCACCACGATCTCCCGCGCGCCAAGGTGCCGGCAGGCGGTTTGGGCGGTGAGTGACGTGCCGCCGCTTCCGAGGATCACGGCCTTCTTCCCGGCGATCTCCACCCCGGCCTTCCTCGCCAGGCCGATGAACCCGCCGATGTCGGTGTTGTGGCCGTACAGGCTGCCGTCCGGGCGGCGGACGACGGTGTTCACGCTGCCCACCTCGCGGGCGGTGTCTGAAAGCGCGTCGCACAGCTCAAGTGCCAGCTTCTTGTAGGGGATGGTGACGTTCAGCCCCCTGAAGTCGCGGCGGCGCATCAACTCGACGAATTCCTCCTCCGTGCGCTCATAGAGCCGGTAGTCGTAATCGGCCAGCTGGGCGTGGATGGGCACGGAATAGCTGTGGCCCAGCTTCGCGCCGATCAGTCCGTATTCCATAGGTTTATCCCCTTTGCCTGCGCAGCTTGCGGCGCAGCAGCCTGCGGTCCCGGCTGGCCAGCGCGCTCCCGGCGGCGATCAGAGCCACCGCGCCCAGGGCGATCAGCCACTGGACCAGCGGCTTCAGAAACAGGTTCCAGGCCGGAAAGACCCTATCCAGCGGGATCAGGACGACGCACAAGCCGCACAGCCCCGTGGCCGCGGCGGCCAGGATCCGGGTGAAATCGCGCTTCCTGGCCTTTCGGGCCTTCGCCCTGCGGCGCTCGCGCCAGATCAGCGCGGCCGCCAGCGTCATCAGGACCAGCAGGTCCTTGGTCAGGCCGTTGTCGATGAAGTTCATGGTGGGGTTGATCTGCTCCAGCGTGAACAGCACCACCATCACGTTGCCCAGAAGTATCCCCGCGTGGGGCAGCATCGGTCGGATTTTCTTCCACATGCGCGCCACCCCCTAATTCACCACGTCGTCCACGACCATGATGAAGTCGCTGGTGCTCTTGCCGCCGCCGGAGGGCCGGTTCCACAGCGTGTCGTACCGGGCCAGCAGCGAGGTCTGTCCGCCGTCCAGGTTGTAGGCGGCCGTGCAGCCCAGCTTCTCCATCAGCGCGGAGAGCTTGACCATGTCCACGCCCCGGCTCTCCTCGTGCCGCCCGTCCACCACCACGAAGCAGTAGTGGCCCGGTTCGAAATAGCCGAAGGCGGAGCGGGGATGGGTCTTGAGCATGCGGGCGTCGGCGTTGAACGTGGTCATGGCATGGCCCTCGTCGTCCAGCAGCCTGGGCCCGAAGTGCCAGCACTGATAGGCGCCGTTTTCCATGACGGTCATGGCGTCGAAATCCTCCGGCGGGATGATCTCGAATCGGCCGTCCCAGTACAGCACGGCCACGTCGCGGATGTTCTTCTTCTCGCGGTACAGCGTGCCGTTGCGCACCACCACGCCGAAGTCCCGGGAGCCGAAGTAGTCGCCGTTCATGGTGGCGACGGCCTTGTGGCGCTTGGCGGCCTTGGTGACCCATTCCTTGATGCCCCGGCCGTACTTGTCCTGGGCCAGCGCCGAGCGCAGGCAAGTGATGTCCGCCACGTAGATGTCCACGAAGTAGACCCGGGACAGCAGCTCGTCGAAGTACTTCTTCTGGAATGTGACGTACAGGTTGGCGCTGCGATATTCGCTGTGGGTGCGGATGACCTCGCCGTCGGTGAACTTGTCCGCGAACTTGTTGCGGAAGCTGCCCACCGGCTCCTCCGTGGGCGCGGGGGTGGGCGCGGGCGTGGCCTCGGCTTCCGCGTCGGCGGTCTCCGCTGCCATCTGGACGGGCCAAAGGGTGGCTTCGGGGGTGGCGACCGGCTCGGCGGTGCGCTGGATGCTCTGGCGGCTGGAGACCACGCCTGTGGCCTCCTGCACGCTGGGGATCACGTGATGGGGCAGGGCATACAGCACCAGGGCGATGCCCAGCGCCAGCGCGTGGGCCACGGCCAGCACCCAGGCGGGCCGCGGCCCGCGAATCGCGGGTCGTTTATGCTGGCCGCCGGATTTTTGAGCGTGGCGGTCCTTTGCAGTGGACATTTTGTTCAACCTCTTCTGATGAAAGTGGGGTACACCAACTTCCATTATAGAACATCCCGTGCACCTGCGCCACCTTCATCGGTAGCTTTAACCGAAAATTATTGCTCGTCGTAGCAGCCCAGGAAGGTGAAGTGCTCGCAGTGGGCCTCCAGCTCGCCCAGCAGCCGCACCACGTCCGCGTCGTGGGCGTCGGCGGCCATGTCAAAGAAGAAGCGGAACTCAAACTCCCGTCCGGGCAGCGGGCGGCTCTCCAGCTTTAAGAGGTTCACCCCGGCGATGGCCAGCCGGGACACCACCGTGTTCAGCGAGCCCGGCTCGTGGGCCAGGTTCAGCATCAGCGAGATCTTCCGCGCCTGGGGATAGATCTCCGGCTTGCGGGAGATGCAGATGAACCGGGTGAAGTTGCTGGCCTGGTCGCTCACGTCATCGCCCACGATGTCCAGCCCGTATAGCTCCGCACAGGCGCGGCTGGCGATCACGGCCAGGTCGTCCCGGTCGCTTTTGGCCACGTACTCGGCGGCCACGGCGGTGTTGGCCATGGGCGTGGCGGTGATTTCGGGGTGATTGGCGAAGAATTGGGAGCACTGGCGCAGGGCCTGCTCGTGGGAGACCACCTCGGCGATGGGCGCGGTGGACGCGCCGTGCTTGCGCATCAGGCGGTGGTCGATGCGCAGCCGGTGGGCGCCCACGATGTAGAAGTGGTGCTTCTCCATCAGGTCGTACACCTGGGTGACGGAGCCGGCGGTGCTGTTCTCGATGGGCAGTATGCCGTAGCGGCACATGCCCTTTTCCACGGCGCTGAACACGCCGTCGAAGCTGTCGAAGTAGAGGATGTCGGGGTAGGGAAACAGGCGCTCGCAGGCCTGCTGGGCGTAGGCACCCTCCGTGCCCTGGCAGGCCACCAGCGCGTGCTCCGGCAGCCGCTTGCCCTCGGTTTCGGCGATGGCCTTCGTTACCAGCGCCTCCACCGGGCTCTGATGGTCCCACACCGAGGACTGGCAGCTGCGGGACAGGTCGAAGATGTGGCTGTACAGCGCCCGCACGTAGGGGGCGTTGCCCTCGCCGGCCAGGGCGGTGAGCCGGTTGACGATCTCCCGTTCCCGGGCGTGGTCGCGGATGGGCTTGCCGGTCTGCCGCTTGGCTTCGGCCACGGCCCGGGCGCAGTCCATGCGCCGGGCGAACAGCCGGACCATTTCCTCGTCGATGGCGTCGATGTTGCGGCGGATTTCAATCAATTCCATGGGATTACCTCCTTGAGTGGAAAACGGAAAGCGATGGGCAGGAACGGGGAAACGGGACTACTGCGGCATCATGTCCAGCAGCACGCACGCCACGACGGCCTCCACCACGGGCACGGCCCGGGGCACCACGCAGGGGTCGTGGCGGCCCTGCACGGTCAGGGGGATGTTCTCATTCCGGGAGAGGGACACGGACTTCTGTTCCAGCGCGATGGACGGCGTGGGCTTGAATGCCGCGCGCACCACCAGGGGCATGCCGGTGGTGATGCCGCCCAGCGCGCCGCCGTGGCGGTTGGTCTCGGTGACCACGCGGCCGCCCTCCACGCGGAAGGGGTCGTTGTGGGCGCTGCCGCGCATGTCGGCGGCGGCAAAGCCCGCGCCGAATTCCACGCCCTTCACGGCGGGGATGCCGAACAGCGCCCGGGCGATTTGGTTCTCCACGCCGTCGAACATGCCGTCGCCCAGTCCCGCGGGCAGGCCCGTGGCGAAGCACTCCACCACGCCGCCCACGGAGTCGCCCTCGGCCCTCGCCTGGCGGATGGCGTCGGCCATGCGCGCCGCGGCGTCGGTGTCCACGCAGGGCAGGCCTGCACCGGCGATGGCGTCCAGGTCGGGGCGTGCGAAATCCATGTCCGCGTCCGGTATGCCCGCGACGCTGCGGATGCGCGCCTTCACCCGGATGCCCCGCTCCGCCAGCAGCTGCATGGCCAGCGCCCCGGCGAAGCACAGCGGCGCGGTGAGCCGCCCGGAGAACTGCCCGCCGCCGCGAATGTCGTTGTGGCCGGCGTACTTCACCGCAGCGGCGAAGTCGGCGTGGCCGGGCCGGGGCACGTCCCGCAGGGCATCGTAGTCCTGGCTGCGGGCGTTGGTGTTCTCAATCACGGCGGTCAGCGGCGCGCCGCAGGTCTCGCCCCGGTCGTTCAGCCCGGCGACGATGCGCACCGCGTCGGCTTCCTTCCGCGGCGTGGACAGGTCGCCGCCGCCGGGAGCCCGTCGCGCCATGAAGGCCGATATGGCCGCCATGTCCGGCACGACGCCCGCGGGGACGCCCTCGATCACCGCGCCGATCATCGGCGAATGGCTCTGGCCGAAGACGGTCACGCGGAATTTACTGCCCAGGGTGTTCGACATGGACGATCCCTCCCAACGCTTGGTAGTCCCGGAAGAAGACCGGGTAGGATTTTTCGACGGCTTCGGCCCCGGTGATGCGCACCGGCGCGTCGGCAAACGCTGCGGCCACAGCGGCGGCCATCACGATGCGGTGGTCGTTGGCGCCGTCCACGGTGCGCACGCCCTCGGCGCAGGGGGCGGGCCTGCCGCCGCGGATGACCAGCCCGTCCGGGGTGACCTCACACCCGTGGCCCAGCGCCCGCAGCATGGCGGCGGTGGTGGCGAGGCGGTCGCTCTCCTTCAGCCGCAGCCGCGCCGCGCCGGTGATGACCGTGGTCTGGGGCAGGCTCGCCGCGGCGGCGGCCAGGATCGGCACCAGGTCGGGCACGTTTTCGGCGTTGATTTCGGCCCTGCCCAGCAGATCCAGCACCGCCCGATCGCCCTGGACGCTGTCGGCCTTCAACCCCTCCACGCGGATGCCCGCGCCCAGGGCGTTGGCCCCGTGCCAGAACGCCGCCGCCGACCAGTCGCCCTCCACCTCGAGGTCTCCCGGGGAGCGATACCTCTGCCCGCCGGGGACGCGCCAGCCGGTGTCCGTGGGGATGATTTCGATGCCGAACGCCGCAAGCGCCTGGAGCGTCATGGTCACGTAGGCGGCGGAGGCCAGCTTCGTGGTGAGGACGATCTCGCTGTCCTCCACCAGCAGCGGCAGCGCCAGCAGCAGCCCGGTGACGTACTGGCTGGACACGTCCCCCGGCAGCGCCCACCGGCCGCCCGCGATGGGCCCGGAGAGGCGCATGGGCAAGAGGTCATTGTCGATGGACGCGCCGTGCGCGCGCAGGGCGTCCGTCAGCGCCGCGTTGGGGCGCTGGGGCAGCCGCCCGTGGCCGACGACCGTTGCCCGGACGCCCAGCGCGCAGGCCACCGGCAGCAGGAAGCGCAGCGTGGAGCCGCTCTCGCCGCAGTCCAGCAGGGCGTCCACAGGCGCGTCGGCGATGGGCGTGACTTGTATCCCGTCCCCGTCATTTTCCAACTGTGCCCCCAGCGCCGCGAGGCACGCGAGCGTGGCCTCGATGTCCCGGTTCAGGGCGCTGATGCGCACCCGGGTGGGCCGATCCGCTAGCGCGGCGCAGATCAGCGCGCGGTGGGCGGCGGACTTGGACGCGGGCGCGCGCACGCTCCCGGAAAGCCTTCCTGGCGTGATGAGTACGTTCATAGGCCCAGCGCCTCCTGGGATGCCAGCGCCGCCTCAAAGCAGCGGGGCAATTCGGAGACGGGCACCTTCTCCAGCCGGCATTTGCCGATTGCCTCCGGCAGTACCAGCGTGATGGAGCCGCCCGCGCGCTTCTTGTCGTTCAGCGCGGCCTTCGCCAGCGCCGCCGCGGGATAATCGCAGCGGGTGGGCAGGCCGTTCCTGCGCAGGCAGTCCGCGATCCTGAGGATCATGTCCTCCGGGCACTTTGCCGCGGCGGCGGCCATCAGCATGCCGATGCCCACGCACTGGCCGTGGAGCAGCCGGTAGCCGGAGAGGTGCTCGATGGCGTGGCCAAAGGTGTGGCCCAGGTTGAGGAACGCCCGGCTGCCGGTGTCGAATTCGTCCCCGGCCACCACGTCCCGCTTGTAGGTCACACAGCGCTCCACCACCTCGTCGATGTCGTCCAGCCAGTCGCCGCCGGAGAGCAGCTCGAACAGCGCCGGGTCGTTCAGCACGCCGCACTTGACGGCCTCCGCGCAGCCGTTGGACAGCTGCTCGGCGGGCAGATCGCGCAGCACGTCCGTGTCCGTGATGACCAGGCTGGGCTGGTGGAACGCGCCCACCATGTTCTTGCCGAAGGGCATGTCCACGGCGGTCTTGCCGCCCACGGAGGAATCCACCGCCGCCAGCAGCGTGGTGGGGATCTGCACGAAGCGGATGCCCCGGGCGTAGATGGCCGCGGCAAAGCCCGCCATGTCGCCGGTCACGCCGCCGCCCAGCGCCACCACCAGGTCGCTGCGGGAAAGGCCCGCCTCGCCCAGGGCATTCAGTATGTCGGTGAGGGTCGCGAGGTTCTTGCTGGCCTCCCCGGCGGGGAAGGCGAAGCGGGTCACGTCAAAGCCGGCGTAGCTGAAGCTGATCTGCGCCCGGTCGCCGTAGAGCTCGTCCACGGTGTCGTCGGACACGATCACGCATTTGCAGGGCCTGACCACCTTCGCGGTCAGCTCGCCGCACTTGTCCAGCAGCCCCTCGCCGATCAGCACGTCGTATTCCTTCGAGGCGGTGACATGAATGGTGCGCATACGCGATCTCCCCTTACAGATTGATCTCCATGTAGAAACGATAGGTTTCGAAGCCCGCCGCGTCGTAGAAGGCCTTTGCGTCATCGTTGAAGGCCCACACGTCCAAATCCAGGCGGGTGAAGCCCCGCGCCTTCGCGTCGTCCTTCATGTATTCCACCAGCGCGCTGGCCACGCCCCGGCGGCGGAAGGCCGCGTCCACGCCGAACTCCTCCACGTGGTAGAAGTCCAGCGCGTGGGTGTAGGGGCCTTCGGGCCGGTGGACGTACTGCACAGTGGCGAACCCGGCCACCTCGCCGTCCACCAGCCCCACCAGCACGCCGAAGCGCTCAGTCTGGTCGAACTGGTCGAAGAGGTGATGCTGCAGGGCCTCGTTGAAACCAGGCTTGAAGTGGGCCGGGCGGCCGGCGACGTGCAGGTCGTTCACCATGCGGCGCAGCTCGTTGACGCGCTCCAGTTCTTCCCGCTTCGCGGGGCGGACGATGACTTGAGACATGGGGGAGACCTCCTTTTGGTCTTGGTGAGAAAGAGTTCAGAGCTTAGAGTCCAGATAAGAGTACCTTAGAACGCGAACGGTTTGGCCAAGCCAATCACTCTCAACTCTTTTCACTAATCCAGCGCTTCCTTGGCGATCCTGCCCTCCCGCAGCACGGGCAGCAGGCCGTCCGGGTCGGCGGCGGCCAGGGCGTCGCGATATTCGTTCAGCCGCATGATGAGGTCGTCCAGCGCGGGCAGCAGCAGGTCGTTGTTCTCCAGGAACAGCTCCGTCCACATCACCTCGTTCATCCGGGCCACGCGGGTCATGTCCAGGAAGCTGCCTGCGGAGAAGCCCTTGTGGTCCTTCGACAGCGGGTTCTTGACATAGGCGCCGGAGACGATGTGGGCCAGCTGGCTGGTGTAGGCGATCATCTGGTCGTGGGCCTCGGGGGTGCAGAAGCGCACCAGCTTGAAGCCCGCCTCCAGGAAGAAGGCCTTGGCCGCCTCCCGGACCTCGATGGGCACGTCGGCGGGGGGACAGAGGATCATGGAGGCGTTGTCGAACAGGTCGGCCCGGGCGGCGGCAAAGCCGGAGAATTCCCGGCCCGCCATGGGGTGCCCGCCGATGTAGTGCCAGCCGCGGCCCTCCGCCAGCGGGGCCGCCTGGTCGAACACGCAGCGCTTCACACCCGCGCAGTCCACCACCAGCGCGCCCTTGCCGAAGCGGTCCGCGTGCTCCGCGATCCAGTCCGCGCAAAGCTGGGGGAACAGGCTCACCAGCACGACGTCGCAGCCGGGCAGCATGTCCCCGGTCAGCTCGTCGTGGATGGCCTCCACCGCCTTCGCCCGCAGCATGACCTCCGGGTTGATGTCATGGCCGAACACGGTGTGGTCGGTGTGGCGTCGGATGCTCATGGCCAGCGAGCCGCCGATCAGGCCCAGGCCGATGATGGCGATTTTCATAGTAGACTTCCTTTCGAGTTGTAGTTGACCGGGGGGAGAATGAATTGGCGCTTTGCGCATGATTTGAATTGTGCCTTCTCTTATGCGCCAAGGCAGCTTTGCCTCTGGCAAAGCTGGTCCGGCTTTAGCCGGACTGCCGACTTCTCAATCCTACGGATTGGGAAGCGGCACCGCAGGCGCAATTCACGCCCGAAGGGCAAATCATGACCGTCAGGTCAATTCATGCGCTGAAGGCGCAATTCATTGGATTCTGATTTGCAAAGCAAATCAGAATTCACCTCACCCGATACGGCAGCACATTGCGGATCCCCTGCGCCAGCTCGTCGAACTGCTCCGGCGTCAGGCTCTGCTTGCCGTCGCACAAGGCGTGGGGCGGGTCGTTGTGCACCTCGATGATCAGCCCGTCGGCCCCGGCCACCGTGGCGGCCATGGCCATGGACTTCACCAGGTAGGCGTGGCCCGTGCCGTGGCTGGGGTCCACCACCACCGGCAGGTGGGTCAGCCGGCGCAGCACCGGCACGGCGGACAGGTCCAGGGTGTTGCGGGTGTAGGTCTCGAAGGTGCGGATGCCCCGCTCGCAGAGGATCACGTTGTTGTTGCCGCCGGCCATGATGTACTCGGCGCTCATCAGCAGCTCCTCCAGCGTGTTGGCCAGGCCGCGCTTCAAGAGGATCGTCTTGCGGGTCTGGCCCAGCTCCTTCAGAAGCTCGAAGTTCTGCATGTTCCGCGCGCCCACCTGCACCACGTCCACGTCCTCGAACAGGGGCAGGTGCGCCGCCTCCATGATCTCCGTGACGATGGGCAGGCCCGTGGCCTTCTTGGCCTCCAGGAGCAGCTCCAGGCCCTTTTCGTGCAGCCCCTGGAAGGCGTAGGGGGACGTGCGGGGCTTGAACGCGCCGCCGCGCAGCATGCCCGCGCCGCTCTTCTTCACCGACTGGGCCACGGAGATGATCTGCTCCCGGGTCTCCACCGAGCAGGGCCCGGCGATGATCTGGAAGTGCCCGCCGCCGATGGGCACCCCGCCGCAGTCCACCACGGAATCGTCCTCGTGGAACTTGCGGTTGGCGCTCTTGAAGGGCTCCTGGATGCGCTTGACGCTCTCCACGATGTCCAGCGAGCTGATCAGGTCGATGTCCACGCGGCTGGTGTCGCCGATCAGGCCGATGATGGTCTGGTGCTGGCCCCTGGAGATGTGCAGGTCGAAGCCGATGCCCTCCAGCCAGTTGGTCAGGTTCTTTACCTGCTTTTCGTTCACCTTGTCCTTCAAAAGAATAATCATGACGGTTTCCTTCCTTTCGTTCCCGTGGCTAAAAAACACGGCCCCGCAGCGAGTTTTACTGCAGGGCCGTTGTCAAGATCCGCGCTTGAATTGGGTGTACAGCAAAGCTCTCTATCTGCGAACGCCGATAAAGTAAAAGTAGTAAAAGCTGTACGCGCTGCGCTTCACGGTGTGTACCTCCGGGTGTGTCAGTGCTTTAGTTGGCTAAATTATAAGTCGACAAATCCGCTTTGTCAATCCCTGTTTTCAATTCTTAACGTCCGCTTTCCAGCAGCTGCTCATAGCGCCCGCGCAGCTTTGCCGCGGCGGCGCGGATGTCAAAGCCCCGGAGGGCGATGGCCTCGCGGGCTGCGCGGCTGGCGGCGTCCCGGTCGATGGGCCTGTGCGCGGCCATGGCTTCCGCCCAAGCCGCCCTGTCCAGGGGCAGCCAGGCGAGCAGGCCGGTCATGTCGCAGTCCCGGGTCACTTTGTCCGACACCAGCGTCGGAAGCCCCGACAGCTGCGCCTCCACCAGCACGTTGGGGAAGCCCTCGTACAGCGAGGGCAGCACCAGCGCGTCCGCCGCGCGCATGCGGTCGGGCACGTCCCGGACGGGGCCGGTGAACGTCACCGAATCGCCGAGATGAAGCCGGGCGACCTGCTCCTCCAGCGGCTGACGCAGCTCGCCGCCGCCCACCAGCATCAGCTTCAGCCGGGGGTTGCGCGCCACGGCGTCCGCAAAGGCGTCCAGCAGGAAGGCGTGGTTCTTCTGGGGCGTCAGCAGGCCCACCAGCATCAGAAGGATGTCCTCCGGCCCGACACCCATCTCCCGGCGCTTTTGCTCCCGCCTGGCGGCGTCGAAGGCGTACTCGTCCGCGTCGCTGGCGATGGGGATCACGTCGAAGGGCCGGTTCCCGAACATCCACTGCCCGGCCTCCCGGCCGCAGGCCATGCGCCCGTTGGCGTTCAGGAACATCAGCGGCTTCAGCAGCCGGTTGACCAGGGGATAGCCGGTGGTGGTGTTGTGGCTGTGGGCGATGCGAACCCTGGCGCCGCCCAGCCGAGAGGCCAGCAGGTCCAGGGCCACGGTGGCGCTGTTGCCGTGGACGTGGACGATATTATAGCCCTCCCGCCGCACGATCCGTGAAAGGGCGCGGCCATAGGAAAGGGGCCGCTGCCCGCGCCGCTCCGGCAGCGCCCACACCTTCACGCCCAGCGCCTCCAGCGCCTGGCGGATCTCCGGCGCGGGCTCGCCCTTGGAGGCATAGCCGATGGTCATGCCCGCCCGATCCATGGCGCGCAGGTACTTGAGGACGATCAGCGTCTGGCCGTTCAGCTCGCTCTTGACCGTGTTCACCATCAGCAGGCGGATGCCGCCCGTGTTTTTCGTCGCGCTCATGCTTTCCTGTCTCCGTCCAGCAGCTCGATGATGCGGTCGCAGACCGCGTCGGTGGCGTGGCCGGTCTCGTAGTAGCCGAAGTATTCGCGGATCTCGGCGCAGTTCTGCCGCGCCTTCTCCGGCGTCAGGCCGCGGATCAGCGCCTCCAGGGCGTCTTGGTCGGCGGCGGTCATCATCGGCGTCTCGCGGATGTCGAAATAGACCTTTCGGGTGGATACATACTCGTCCCAGTCCGCAATGAAGAACAGGGCGGGCAGGTCCCGCACGATGAAGTCCAGCGCGCAGGAGGAGTAGTCGGTCAGCACCATGTCCGCCGCCAGCAGCAGCTCGGACATCTCCTCATGGGCGGTCACGTCCACGATGCGGTCCTTCACCGGCTCCAGGTCGATGCCCTGGGACAGGTAGTGGGCCCGGAACAGGCACTTCCACGGCGCGCCGGTGGTTTCCTCCAGGCAGCGCAGCGTGCGGTCCAGGTCCATCTGGGCCGACTTGGGCAGGACCTTGGTGTTCTCCCGGTAGGTGGGCGCGTACAGCAGCAGCTTCGTGCCCTCGTCGATGCCCAGCTTTTCGCGCACCCGGCGGATGTCCTGAGGGTCGTTCTTCACCAGGATGTCGTTGCGGGGGCAGCCGGCGGCGATGTATTCGCCCTTGTATCGGAAGGCGGTGCGGAACATATTCTCGCCGAACTTCGAGCCGGTGACCACCCGGTCGCAGTACTCCTCCATGCGCTTCAGCCGGTTCTTCTCCGCGTCGTAGCCGATCATCTTGATGGCCCGGTCGCCGTGCCAGGTCTGGATGTAGAACTGCCTGCCCCGCTTGGGCTTCAGGGCGTCGTGCTTGGTGAAGTTGTCCACCCAGACCCGGGCCGTGGCCTGCTCCCTGAAGGCGTCGTCCGAGCGATAGATGGTCACGCGCACGTAATCGGGAAGGATGTCCTTCAGCCGGCGCCTGGCGGTGCGGCTGAGCACCCATACGATGTCCGTCTGGGGCCTGCGCTCATGCAGGCGCTCTGAAATGAGCCGCGGGTTGTCGCTGTAGTGTTCTCCCAGCAGGCTGGAGAACACCACCTTGTTGCCGTCGATGCCGCGCAGCAGGCGCGTGGTGCGGATGATGATGGAGCGATAGATGTGCGCCAGCCGGGGGAAGGCCTTCGACTTGTCAAACTTGCCCGTCCTCAAATCCAGTCACTCCCATCATTCAAGGGTATTGGCGATCCAGCGGGCCACCGCCTCGGCGGAACGGCCGGTCTCCGTGACGCCGTAGAAGTCGCGCACCATGGCGCAGCGGGGCACCAGCGCGTCGATGTCGTCCAGCAGGGAAAGCAGCTCCTCCTCCGACTCCGCGCAGGCATAGGGGCACTCTCGCAGGTCGAAGTACATCTGCCGGTTGCTGTGGATGAACCGGGCCCGATCCGCCTGGTACAGGATCACCGGCCTGTCCAGCAGCACGTAGTCCCCGGCGGTGGAGCTGTAGTCGGAGATCAGCATGTCCGCCGCCAGCAGCAGCTCCGCCGTCTCCGGCCATTTGGATACGTCCCGCACCCGGGCGTCCCCGTCGCCGTGGATGCGCAGGTTGCGGCTGTGGGCGCGGGCCAGGCAGACCCAGGGCGCGCCGGTGGCGGCCTCAAGCCTGTCCAGCGCCGCGCCCAGGCGAAAGCCCGCGGGCTGTTCGCCGCCCGCGGTCTCGTCCCGGAAGGTGGGCGCGTAGAGCAGCGCTTTCGTTCCGTCGGGAATGCCCAGCGCCTTGCGGATCCGGGCGATCTGCGCCGGGTCGGGGTTCAGCAGCGCGTCGTTGCGGGGGATGCCCAGCTGCATCACCTCGCCCTCGTAGCGGAAGGCGGTGCGATAGTTCTTCGTCCCGAAGTCGGAGCCGGAGACGCCCAGGTCCATCTGGCTGCCGTCGGGGAAGAAGCCGCCGTCCTCCATGTCGTACAGCATCTTCTTGAAGCCGCGGTCGCCGTGCCAGGTCTGCACGTACTTCTGGTCGTCGAACTTCGGCATGTAATTGGGGCGGTTGAAGTTGTCCACCAGGCAGCGGGACGTGCTGATGGCCCGCAGCGCCGCCAGCGAGCGGGGCTTGACCGCGCGCACGTAATCCGGCGCGTCCTCCGGGCGCTTCAGCTGCCAGACGAGCTCCGCCTCCGGGCAGAGGGCGTGCAGCGCCTCGCAGATCCGGGCGGGGCTGTCGGAGAATCCGCGCCCGATGAAGCTGGAGAAGAACACCCGGTCCTTCTTCACGCCGAGCACGCGGTGGACCAGGCGCATGTAGCGCCCGCCGCCCTCCCGCCGCAGGGCGTTCAGCAGCCGATGCAGCGCCGGGATTCTCTTGATGCGGTTCAGGTTCATGCGGGCCTTACCCCTCTTTCAGCGCCTGCAGCGTCGCCTTCAGCCCGGACTCCACGTCCCAGCGGGGCGTCCAGCCCAGCGCCTCCAGCTTGTCGCCCTTCTGCACCGCCCGGGTCACCTTGGAATAGCCCCGCTGCTCCAGCTCGCTGGGCATATCGAAGCGCACGCTCACGCCCGCCAGGGCGGCCAGCGTCTCGGCGTAACCGCGGATGGAGATGGTGCCCAGGCGGCTGGCCACGTTGTAGGCTTCGCCCCTTTCCCCGCGCAGCAGCAGCGCCAGCAGGCCCGCGATGGCGTCCGGGGCGTAGGTGTAGGTGCGCACCTGCGCGCCGGGGCTCTTCAAAACGATGTCCTCGCCCGACAGCACGCCGCGCATGAACTGGGCGGTGGCGCGGCTGTCATTGGCAGTCTGGGTGGGGCCGTAGACGTAGCTCAGCCGGGCCACGAGGGCGTCCACGCCGTATTGGGCGGCGTAGCAGGCGCACAGCGTCTCCGAGGCGCGCTTGCTCTCGGGATAGCAGGAGCGGGGGTTGATCGGGTCCACCCGGCCGAAGTCCGTCTCGGAAAAGCCGTCGGTGATCGCCGGGTTTTCCCCGTAGATCTCGCCTGTGGAGATGAACAGCAGCCGCCCGTGCCCGGCCGCGCGCAGCTGCTCCAGCAGGGCGTTCGTGCCCCGCAGGTTGCACAGCATGGTGCCCACCGGGTCAGCGGTGAAGGTGGCCGGATGGGCGTTGGAGGCGGCATGGACGATGTAATCCGCTTCCGGCAGCGCCGGACTCGGTCGGGTCAGGTCCGCGGCGATCAGGGTGACGCCGGGAAAGCGCTCCTGCCAGCGGGCGGGATCGCGGCTGACGCCGTAAATCGTCATGCCAAAGCCGCGCCGCGCGTTCAGCAGCATCAGCGCGTCCGCCAGGCAGGCGCCCACGAGGCCGGTGACGCCGGTGATCAGCACGCGCTTGTCGCGCAGGGATTCGATGTCGCCCAGGGCCTCGCAGGCCTCCAGGAGGTGTTTTTCATAGAGTGGATACATGTCTATTCTCCCTCTCCGTCGATGATGGTGGCCCGCAGGTAATGCTGCACCCGCTTTTCCTCCGGCGGCAGCTTCATATAGTCGCCGTACAGGTTTTTCAGATAGGTGTCCCAGCCCGCGGGCGCCGGGAATTCGCCGTCGCAGAAGGGCAGGCGGACCGTGCTTTCGTATATCGATTTGGGCATGCGCTCCCGATTGCCGTAGTGGGTGATGACGCAGCAGCCGGCGAAGCGCGCCTTGTTGAAGTCGCCCCGGTTGCAGTAGTTGTCCAGTCGGCGGGCGAACCGGTTGGAGGGCAGCCGGTGGGTGAAGAAGGCCAGCATCCGCTTCAGCAGCTTCAGCCGTTCGTTCGGCCAGACCCCCGTCCGGCGGGAGGACTTGAGCAGGATATAGCGCAGCCGCGCGCCCAGGAAGCGCAAATCGCTGAGCAGCTTGTTCGTCGGCAGTGCGTCCACGGGGAAGATGTCCACGAACAGGCTGCCGGGGCTGAGCCGGATGACCTTGGAATGCTTGACCTGGGTGCCCAGGTCGTACACGCGCAGCCAGGTCATCGCGTAATCCTCCTGCAGCCGGGGATGGGAGAAGCTGTATCGCTCGGTAGACAGCCGCCCGGCGGCGGCCACCAGCTTTTCATAGTCGGGCCGGGGCATCATCAGGTCCACGTCGTCGTCCCAGGGGATGAAGCCCTTGTGGCGCACGGCACCCAGCAGCGTGCCGCCGGAGAGCCAGTAGGTCAGCTTCTCCCTGCGGCAGATCTCATCCACGAATTTCAGCATTTCCAGCCCCCGCTCCTGCATCTGGGCGGTGCTGATATAGGTCTCAGCCAAGGCGGCGTCCCTCCGTATTTTCCATGGCGTTGTGTATTACGGGCGGTTGTGATCAGTCCACGAGGGTCGCCCGCAGCCTGTGCTTGCTGTGGCGCTTTCCCTCCGGCGGCAGCTTCATATAGTCGCCGTACAGGTTTTTGAGATACGTGTCCCAGCCCGCCGGCGCGGGATACTCGCCGTCGCAGAAGGGCAGGTAGACCGTGCCCTCAAACACCGACTTGGGCATGCGCTCCCGCTCCTTGTAGTGGGTGATCTCCAGGACCCCGGCGAACCGGGCTCTGTCGTAATTGCCCCGGCGGCAGAAGCGGTCCAGCTTTCGGGCATAGTAGTTGGTGGAGTGAATGGAGGTGGCGACCATCAGTATTCTTTTCAGCCATTGAAGCCGCTCGTTGGGCCAGAGATCCGCCTTGCGGGAGCACTTCAGCAGGATATCCCGCAGCCGCACCCGCTTGAAGCGCAGCTTGCTCAGCTTCGGGTTGGCGGGCAGGGCGTCCACGGGGAAGATGTCCACGAACAGGTGCGCCGAGCCGAACTTCACCATGTTAGTCAGGTCCACCTGGGTGCCCAGGTCGTACACGCGCAGCCAGGGCATGGCGTAGTCCTTGCGGTAGCGGGGATGGGCGAACTCGTATTTGTCCGTGGACAGCCCCTGGGCGATGGCCACCAGCTTTTCGTAGTCCGGCCGGGGCATCATCAGGTCCACGTCGTCGTCCCAGGGGATGAAGCCCTTGTGGCGCACGGCGCCCAGCAGCGTGCCGCCGGAGAGCCAGTAGGTCAGCTTCTCCCTGCGGCAGATGCCGTCCACGAATTTCAACATGCCAAGCCCCCGCTGCTGCATCTGGGCGGGGGTGATGTAGTTGTCAGCCAAAGCCGGTTACCTCCGTACGTCCAACAGCGCCTTGAAGATCTCCATGTCGTCCGGCGTGGTGAGCTTGATGTTCTTCTCGCTGCCGGCGCAGAACCAGATGGTCTCGCCCAGCTCCACCATCAGCGTGCAGCTGGCCACGGAGTTGGTGATGCCCTGCTCCAGCGCCCTTCGGTGGGCGTCGCAGATGACGCCGATGGGGAAGGCCTGGGGCGTCTGGGTGCGCTTCAGGTGCTCCCGGGGATAGGCGGAATGGGTGGTCTGGAAGTCCTCGGTCTCCAGCATGGCCTCCTGGCAGGGCACGGTGACGATGGCGCTGCCGTGCTCCCGGGCGGTGGCGATGCAGCCGGAGATGATGTCCTGGGACACCATGGGCCGGATGGCGTCGTGGATCAGCACCAGATCCTCCGGGGCGTAGTGCTTTTCCAGCTCAAACACGCCGTTTCGGATGGAGCCCTGGCCGTTTTCGCCGCCGGGGATGATGTGCTTGAGCTTGGTGATGCGGTACTGCTTGGCATAGGCGCTGAGGATGGATTCCCAGCCCTCTACGCAGACCACGGCGATGGCGTCGATGTCCGGGTGCTTTTCAAAGGCCTCCATGGTGTAGGCGATGACGGGCTTGTCGTACACGGTCAGGAACTGCTTGGGGATGTCCTGCCCCATGCGCATGCCCCGGCCGCCGGCGATGATGAGAGCGATATTCATGGCGATTACCTCTTGTCAGATGTATTGTTTCGGGACGCGGATGGCCCCAATAACCCACTATAATGAAATTATAAACGAACGGCAGGGCCGTGTCAACCGGATTTGAGCCCGTCTTGACGCTGAAAGGGCGGGCGCTTTGCGTTTTGGTTAATTCCGGCGGCAATGTTAACTTGACAAATCCGGTAAAGGTCTTATAATTAGATTGTATAACTAAGTTTCGACGACATCGCGACATCCGGATCATTGGGGGGGGCGCAGAGGCATGGACGCGCTGGGAAACGAGCTGAACCGGCTGCTGGTGGACACCTACCGCGCCGCGGGCAAGATCGAGCAGGTGATGCTGGCCGACCTGTCGGACGGCAAGCTGAGCCTGTCGGAGATGCGCGCCATCGAGTGCGTGGGCGTCAGCCGCCAGCGGGGGCGCACCGTCACCGAGATCTCCCAGGAGCTGGACATCACGCTGCCCTCGGTCACGGCCATGATCAAGCGGCTGGAGCAGAAGGGCTATGTCACCAAGCATCGGGACCTGGAGGACGGCCGCCAGGTGCACATCCACCTGACGGACTCCGGTACCCACGCCTACATCGGCTACCTGTTCGCCCAGCGCAAGATGATCAACGCCGTGCGGCGCTGCGTGGAGGACGAGGACGTGGCGGTGCTGATCCGCTCATTGAAGGGCCTGAACGAGTTCTTCACTCAAAAAAAGGATGAATTGAAACAGGGGAGGTAATTCTCTTGAAAATACTGGGAACCGGCAGCGCGCTGCCGAAGAAGGTCGTGAAAAACGACGATCTGGCGGCGTTCCTGGACACCAACGACGAGTGGATATCCACCCGCACCGGCATCCGGGAGCGCCGGGTGCTTTCCGATGAAACGCTGCAGTCCCTGGCCGAGCGGGCGGGGAAGGCGGCCCTGGAGAACGCGGGCGTCGCGCCGGAGGAGATCGACTATGTGCTGGTCACCACCGTGCAGGCGGAGACCATGAGCCCCGCGCTGGCCTGCGACATCCAGAACGCCATCGGCCTGAAGTGCATGGGCATGGACATCAACGGCGGCTGCACCGGCTTCATCGCGGCGCTGGCCGTGGCCGAGGGCCTGATCGCCTCCGGCAGGGCGAAGAAGATACTGATCGTCAGCGCCGAGGCGCTGTCCCGCTTTGCGGACTGGACCGACCGCTCCACCTGCGTGCTGTTCGGCGACGCCGCCGGGGCCGCGGTGGTGGGCGAGGGCGAGGGCATCAAGGACATCCGCTTCGCCAGCGAGCCGCGGCGCGACGTGCTATGCGCGTCCACCCCGCCGGGCAACAGCCCCTTCGCAGTCGATCCAGCTCCGGCCCAGTACCTGAAGATGCAGGGCCAGGAGGTGTACAAGTTCGCCGTGTCCCACTCCTTCCGGGACATCCGCGAGATGCTGGCCTATCACGACCTGCAGCCGGAGGACATCGACTTCTACGTGCTGCACCAGGCCAACATGCGCATCCTGGAGGCCGTCCGCACCCGCCTGAAGGTGGACGAGGGCTGCTTCCCCCACAACATCGAGCGCACGGGCAACACGTCCTCGGCCACCATCCCGGTGCTGCTGGACGAGCTGAACCGCGCCGGAAAGCTGAAACCGGGCTGCCGCGTGATCCTGAACGCCTTTGGCGCGGGATTGTGCACGGGTACGGCGTATCTGGAGCTGTGACGGCTCCGCGAACGCCAGCGGCGTGACATACAAAACCCCAATCAATATCTTTTAGGAGGAAATCATCATGGACAACGTTTTTGAGAAGATCGTGGAGACCATCGTGGACGCCAAGGGCATCGACGCCGCTTCCGTGAAGCCGGAGAGCACCTTCAAGGACCTGAACGTGGATTCCCTGGACATCGCCGAGATGGTCATGACCCTGGAGGACGAGTTCGGCATCACCATCGAGCTGGAAGAGGGCATCGCCACCGTGCAGGACCTGGTGAACCTGATCAACGAAAGGATCGCTGGCTAAGATGCTGAAGAGCAGAGTTTGCGAGGCCATCGGCATTCGCTATCCCATCTTCCAGGGCGGCATGGCCTGGGTCTCCGACGGCAAGCTGGCGGCGGCGGTCTCGAACGCGGGCGGGCTGGGCATCATCTCGGCCATGAACGCGGACGAGAACTACGTGCGCGGCCAGATCCAGCTGTGCCGCAGCCTGACCGATAAGCCCTTCGGCGTGAACATCATGCTGATGAGCCCCCATGTGGAGGCCGTGGCGAAGCTGGTCGTGGAGGAGAAGGTGCCCGTGGTCACCACCGGCGCCGGCCTGCCCGGCAAGTACATGCCCGCCTGGATCGAGGCCGGCATCAAGGTGGTGCCCGTGGTGCCCAGCGTGGCCATCGCCCGCCGGGTGGAGCGCAGCGGCGCCACCGCCGTGATCGCCGAGGGCACCGAGTCCGGCGGCCACATCGGCGAGCTGACCACCATGGCCCTGGTGCCCCAGGTGGTGGACGCGGTGAGCATCCCCGTGCTGGCGGCGGGCGGCATTGCCGACGGCCGCGGCATGGCGGCGGCGTTCATGCTGGGCGCCGAGGGCGTGCAGTGCGGCACCCGCTTCCTGTCCGCCTACGAGTGCGGCATCCATGAGAACTACAAGCAGAAGGTCATCGCCGCCCGGGATATTGACACCCAGGTGACCGGCCGCAAGCTGGGCCACCCGGTGCGGGCGCTGCGCAATCCCTTCGTGAACAAGTTCGCGGAGATGGAGCGCGACCCGAACGTCTCCGAGGAGGAGCTTTCCGCTTTCGGCACCGGCGCGGTGCGCAAGGCCGCCGTGGACGGCGATTTGCAGGGCGGTTCCTTCCTGGCGGGGCAGATCGCCGCGCTGGTGAAGAAGGAGCAGAGCGCGAAGGAGATCGTCGATGATCTCATGCGGGAGACGGAGGAGATCCTCTCCAAAGCGGCGGAGAGGGTCTTTGAGAGTTAAGAGTTAAGAGTTCAGAGTTTAGATAATGGTGAATCAGGCTATTCGCTCAACTCTCAACTCTCAACTCTGAACTCTTGGCCGTCTGCCAACAATTCAACAGGAATCAGAGGTTACGAATATGCTGAACGGTAAAGTGGCCCTCGTCACCGGCGGTGCGCGGGGCATCGGCAAGGCCATCGCCATGAAGCTGGCCGGCCAGGGCGCGGACATCGCCATCCTGGACGCGGGCAGCCTGGAAGTGACCGAGCAGACCGCCGAGGAGCTGCGCGCGCTGGGCGTGCGGGCCTTCGCGGCGCGCTGCGACATCACCGATTACGACCAGGTGACGGCGGCGGTCGCCCAGGTGAAGGAAGCGCTGGGCGGCGTGGACATCCTGGTGAACAACGCGGGCATCACCCGCGACAAGCTGGCCCTGCGCATGACGCCGGAGGACTTCGACGCCGTGCTCTCCGTGAACCTGAAGGGCACGTTCCTGATGATCAAGGCGCTGTACGCCGACTTCATGAAGAAGCGCGCGGGCCGCATCATCAACATTGCCTCCATCTCCGGCCTGATGGGCAACGCGGGCCAGGCGAACTATTCCGCGTCCAAGGCGGGCGTGGTGGGCCTGACCAAGACCATCGCCCGGGAGCTGGCCAGCCGGAATATCACCTGCAACGCCATCGCCCCCGGCTTCATCGAGACGCCCATGACCGCCTCCATGAACCAGGACGCGCTCCAGGAGGCCTTGAAGAGCATCCCCCTGCGCCGCATGGGCAAGGCCGAGGACGTGGCCGCCGCGGCGGCATTCCTGGCCAGCGACGAGGCCGGCTACATCACCGGCACGGTCATCAACGTGGACGGCGGCTTCTTCATGAGGTAATGGCAAAGGGGGATTCCATCCCCCTCCGCAGCCGCCCCCTCGATCGCCCCGTGTGCTCGCTGTCGCGGCCCGCGGGTTTCGGGCGGGCCAGCCAAGCGGTCTCGCCCTCAGTCCGCTTTGCGGACGCTCAAACGGATTTGACTTGAGTTCCCTGGGAACTCCGGCCGTCAAATCCGCAAGGAAGCCATTTTTCATCCGGGCAAATGGGATTTCCCTCCTGAAAAATGGCCCCGCCCGCGGCGTACATGCCGCCGCGTACGATTTGAATCGGAGGGAGCTCCCTCCGATACCTCCCCTAGAGTCAGTAATGAGGATTATTTATGAATCGAGTAGTAATTACCGGCATGGGCGTCATCTCCCCGGTGGGCAGCGGCGCGCAGACCTTCTTTGACAACCTGACCAAGGGCGTGTGCGGCATCGGGCCGATCACCCGCTTCGACACCGAGGGCTACAAGGTCAAGGTGGCGGGCGAGGTGAAGGACTTCGACGCCGAGGCCGCGGGCATCGACCGCGCCCAGGCCAAGCGCACCGACCTGTTCGCCCAGTACGCCATGGCGGCGGCCATCCAGGCCGTCTCCGACAGCGGCATCGAGGGCACCGTCGCCCCGGAGCGCTTCGGCGTCTACGTGGGCAGCGGCATCGGCGGCATGCAGACCTTCGTCCAGGAGACGGAGAAGCTGCTGAACCGCGGCCCGGGCCGGGTCTCGCCCTTCTTCGTGCCCATGATGATCGGCAACATGGCCGCGGGCAACATCGCCATTCGCTTCAACGCCCAGGGCCCCTGCCTGCCCGTGGTGACGGCCTGCGCCACCAGCAGCCACGCCATCGGCGAGGCCTTCCGCGCCATCAAATACGGCCACGCGGATGCCATCATCGCCGGCGGCGCGGAGGCCACGATCATCCCCCTGGCGGTGGCGGGCTTTTCCAACATGAAGGCCCTCAGCGAGAGCGAGGACCCCAGCGCGGCGTCCCTGCCCTTCGATTCCCGACGCGCCGGGTTCGTGATGGGCGAGGGCAGCGGCATACTGGTGCTGGAGGCGTATGAGCACGCCATGGCCCGCGGCGCGAGGGTGTACGCTGAGGTGGTCGGCTACGGCAACACCTGCGACGCCTACCACATCACCGCCCCCCAGGCGGAGGGCACCGGCGCGGCCAACGCCTTCAAGCTGGCGCTGGAAGAGGCCGGTTACGACGGCGAGAAGCTGTACATCAACGCCCACGGCACCGGCACGCCCATGAACGACAAGGTGGAGACCCTGGCCATCAAGAAGGCCCTGGGGGAGGAACGCGCCCGCGAAGCGCTGATCTCATCCACCAAGTCCATGACCGGGCACATGCTGGGCGCGGCCGGCGGTGTGGAGGCCATCGTCTGCGCCATGGCGCTGAAGCACGGCGTCGTGCCGCCCACCGTCCACCTCGATTCTCCCGATCCCGAGTGCGATCTGAACTACGTGCCGAACGCGGCGGTGAAGGCCGACATCCAGCTGGCCCTGTCCTCGTCGCTGGGCTTCGGCGGGCACAATGCCGTAATTGCGCTGCGGAAAATCTGATTTCCAAAGGCTTCCCATCAAGGGAAAGCCCTTTGGACAGTGTTTCGACGAATCTAATGGAGGTAACAAATGTCTGTTGAACGCCTGAACCGCGAGCAAATCGCGCAAATCCTGCCCCACCGCGACGACATGGCGCTGCTGGACGAGGCCGCGCTGCTGGAGGACGGCACCGCCGAGGGCGTCTATCACGTGCGCGGCGACGAATTCTTCCTCCGGGGCCACTTTCCGGGCAATCCCGTGGTGCCGGGGGTCATCCAGTGCGAGATCATCGCTCAGGCCTCCTGCATGCTGATGAAGGACGCTATCCCCGGCGGCACGCCCTACTACGCGGGCATCAACAGCGTGCGCTTCCGCCGCCCGGTGCGCCCCGGCGACACCATCACGGTCCACTCCGAGCTGGTGCGCAGCAAGGGCATGCTCTTCGTCGTCAAGGGCGAGGCCACCGTGGACGGCGCCGTCTGCGCCTCCGGTGAATTCATGTTCATGATCTCAAAGTGAATGGAAATGAAAAGGGCTGAATGACAACTGTCATTCAGCCTTTTTTGCATGCCCCTATTCCTGCTGCAAAATCCTTGCCAAAAACTCCCTCGTCCTCGGCTGCTTGGGCTGGGTGAAGATGGCCTCGGGCACGTCGCTTTCCACGATCACGCCGCCGTCCATGAACACCACCCGGTCGCACACGTCCCGGGCGAAACCCATCTCGTGGGTGACCACCAGCATGGTCAGGCCGGAGGAAGCCAGGTCCTTCATGACGGCAAGCACCTCGCCCACCATCTCCGGGTCCAGCGCCGAAGTGGGCTCGTCGAACAGCAGCACGTCCGGGTTCATGGACAGCGCCCGGGCGATGGCCACGCGCTGCTTCTGGCCGCCGGAGAGCTGCCTCGGCTTGGCCTTTACGTACACGTCCATGCCCACCTTGCGCAGGTACTCCATGGCGGTCTTCTCGGCCTCGGCGCGGCTGCGCTTCAGCACCTTCATCTGGCCCACCACGCAGTTCTCCAGCGCCGTCATGTTGGCAAACAGGTTGAACTGCTGGAACACCATGCCCACGTGGGCGCGGTACATCTGCAAATTGAAGCCCTCGCCGCGGATGGACTTTCCGTGGTACAGGATCTCGCCGCCGCTGGGCTTTTCCAGCAGGTTGATACAGCGCAGCAGCGTGGATTTTCCCGAGCCGCTGGAGCCGATGATGGACACGACCTCGCCCTTGTGCACGGAGAAGTCCACGTCCCGAAGCACCTCATGGTCGCCGAAGGACTTGTTCAGGTGGCGCACCTCAATAATTCGCTCAGCCATTCTGCTCGCCTCCCTTGGTGATCAGCTCCACGTCCGGCACGGTCTGGGAGCCGTGGATGGCGTAGTTTTCCGGGCCGTCCATCTTCTTCTCCAGCCAGCGCAGGAAGCGGGTGACGGTGAAGGTCATCACGAAGTAGATGCAGGCGGTGATGAAGAACACCTCGTAGTACTTGAAGTAGGTGCCCGCGGCGCTCTTGGACACGAAGAACAGCTCGGTCACGCTGATGACGTTCAGCACGGAGGTGTCCTTGATGTTGACCACGAACTCGTTGCCCAGGGCGGGCAGTATGTTGCGGATGGCCTGGGGCAGCACCACGTGCAGCATGCTTTGGCCGTAGGTCATGCCGATGGCCAGAGCGGCCTCCTGCTGGCCGGGGTCCACGGACTGGATGCCGCCGCGCACGATCTCGGACAGGTAGGCGCCGGTGTTGATGGACACGATGATGTAGCCCGCCAGCAGGTGGGGCAGGTTCACATGGAACACCGCGGACATGCCGTAGAAGATGACCATGGCCTGCACGATCATGGGCGTGGAGCGGAACACCTCGATGTACACGCCCAGCAGCCACCGCACCGCCTTGCGCAGCCAGTAGCGCGCGACGCCGTTTTCCCTGTCGACGGGCCTGGCGCGCACATAGCCCACGGCCAGGCCGATGACGAAGCCCGTCAGCGTGCCCGTCAGGGCGATCAGCAGCGTGACGCCCGCGCCTTGCAAAAACAGGCCGCCGTAGGTTTTCAGGAAGAAGAATACCCATTCAAAGAAGCCGGACTGGGCGGTGGGCATGAAATCACATCCTCAAAAGTATTGGTAAAACGATGTATAGGGGCGCCGCAGCGGCGCCCCTACAGGGTGGTCGATCGGTTATTCGGCGGAAACCGGCTGGGTCAGCACGGCGTTGTCCATCAGCTCATTGCGCGCGTCCGCGTCGATGCCGGCCAGGATGCCGTTGATCTGCTCGATCAGCTCCGGCTGGCCCTGCTTGACGGCCACGGCCACGGAGGTGTCCTCTTCGCTGGCCACGAAGCCGGGGGTGACGAAGGTCAGGTCGGCGTTGGCCTGGCAGGCGGAAACCGCGCCGGGACGCTCGGAGATGTAGCCGTCGATGGCGCCGCTGGACAGGGCGGTGATCATGGCCGGGAAATCCACCTGGGCGGGCTGCTTTTCGACGCCCTCCAGCTGGTCGATGACGGTGTAGTGGAAGGTGTTCTGCTGGCCGGTGACCTTCGCGCCGGCGAAGTCGGAAAGGCTCGCGGCCTCGGCGAAGGCGCCGTCCTTGCGCACCACGACCACCAGGTCGCTGTTGTAGTAGGCGTCGGTGAAGTCCACGGTCACCTTGCGCTCGGCGGTGGGGGACATGCCCGCGATGACGGCGTCGATCTGGTCAGCCTGCAGGGCGGGGATCAGGCCGTCCCACTCGATCTTGCAGATGACCAGCTCCTTGTCCAGGCCCTCGGCGATCTTCTTCGCGATCTCCACGTCGTAGCCGCCGGCATAGCCCATGCCGCCGTCGATGGGCACGCTGTTGTCGTCGGCCTCCACCTGGGTCCAGTTGAAGGGCGCGTAATTGCACTCCATGCCCACGCGGAAGGTGCCCTCGGCGAAGGCGCAGGCGCTCAGCAGCATGGCGATGGCCAGCAGGGTGACGATGATTCTCTTCATGGGTATTGCCTCCTGATGTGTTATTAAAATGAATGCGACCGAAGTCCATGCTCCGGTCGCAGAAGGTGCAATGAGATTCTGGGATCAGAGATAGCGCTCCACAACGGGGGTTGTGACAGTGAACCGCGTGTTTCGCGATTCCCCAACCCGGTTCGGCTCCAACCGCCCCGGATTTCGGCGAAATGCCCTTTCCCGCCGCTTCAAAGCCCTTGGAGGGGCTCCGCGGCGCTACTGATGCGTCCCGCGCCTCTATCGATCGTTCATTTTCCTATATTATAGTGATAAAGAGCTGAAAAAGCAAGGGATGAGGCGATTCTTAACCGAGAGTTCGCAATGGGGAAGGGGAGGAGGACGACGGCCAAGCAGAAGGCCTTCCCCACAGGGGAAGGCCAGGATCGCGCCTATTCCTTCGCCGCCTCCGCGGCCGCCTGGGCGGCCAGGGCCTTCATGCGGCGCTCGGCCACCTTGGGATCCTCCACGAAGGGCACCACGCCCTCCACGGCGTCGGCGGGCCGGATGCGCAGATCATCCTTGTCCACGTCCAGAAGGATATATTTGCGGTTGCCCATGCCCAGCTCGTCCATGTAGGAAAGCTGGCGATGGCCGTGGCGGGTCTCGATGCGCTCGCGCATGGCCGCGCTGTCCTCGTCGGACAGGGCGTAGATCAGGTCCACGCAGGCCTGATCCACGGCCAGGATGTCGGTGCTGGCCAGTATGCCGATGTCCGGCGTCACCACCGGCTCGGCCAGGCAGCCCTCGCAGTCGCAGGACACGGAGATGTTGCGCATCACGTTGATAAAGCAGGTCTTCTTGCCGAAGAAGTCCACGGTGGCCTTGGTGGACTCGGTCATGCGCTCCATCAGCTCCTCCATGTCCACGCTCCAGGCCAGCTCGGGATCGGCGCTGTTCCGGGCGTGGATCATGCGCTTGCCGATCTTGCCGTCGGCGCAGCCGATGCCGATGTTCTTGTTGCTGCCGCCGAAGCCGCCCATGGTGTGGCCCTTGAAGTGGGTGAGCGCCACGAGAGAGTCGTACTTGGGCAGCTCCCGGCCCACGCTCATGTGGTCGAACCACTTGCCGCCCAGCACCAGCAGGTCCGCCGTGCCGAACTCGTCGGTGATGTCCACGGGGCAGAACGTCCAGCCGTTCACCTTCAGCGTCTCGCGATGCTTCTCGGTGGTGTCCCGGTCGCCCTCGTAGAAGGTGTTGGTCTCCACGATGGTGGCGCCGGGGATCTCGCTGGCGAGGAATTCCTTCACCCAGGCGCTGGGGATGATGTTCGGGCCGTACTGCTCGCCGGTGTGCAGCTTCACGGCCACCTTGCCCTGGATGCGGCCGTTCACCCGGCGATAGAGCTTCTTCAGCCCCTCCGGGGACAGGTCGCGGGTGAAATAGACGATGGATTCGTTGCCGGTGCGCTCTTCATAGGGCACGTAGCGCTCGCCGCCGGTGCCGGGGATCTTTTCGGTCATGGGATTTCCTCCTTAAAAGTTGATGGTCCTGGGCGCTTCGGTGAAGCTGGAGAAGGTGGCGGCGGCGTCCTCGAAGTACAGCACCTCGGTGTTGTCGTCCTCGGCGTCGTACATGGCCTTCAGGGACGGATAGCTGTCCAGCATGTGCCGCTTGGCCTCCACGCGCTCGTCCGGGATCAGTTTTCCCGCCACGCGCAGCCACTTGCCGTCCATGAAGGCGCAGATCTCGGCCTTGGGGTTGGCGTGCAGCTGCCTGGACACGTCCTTCACCTTGCCGGTTTGGATGTAGAGCCTGCCCTCGAACAGGTCGACGGTGCCGAAGGGACGCACCCGGGGCTGGTCGCCCTCCATCGTGGCCAGGTAGTAGGTGCCGCACTTCTTCAGGAATTCGTACACTTCATTCATGGCAATGCCCTCCAATTCAATAGGTTTGTTTCTTCCATTATATCAGGCGGTTGGGGGAATGTAAAGCGAAAACCGGTCAGCCGATCTTCTCCATCGAATGATAGATCCGCCGGGAGACCGCGAAGCCGCACCAGGCGCACGCGGCGGCGCCGCCCATGAGCAGCGCGTCCACCCAGCCCGCTGCCCACTGCCCGGACAGCGTCAGGAAGACTGCGCCGCCCGCGGCCCCCAGCGCGCCGAACACGCCGCAGCCCAGGAACGACCGCGTCAGCCGCCCCGGCCCGTTTTCCCGCTGCACCACCGTCATGCGCTCGGGTGCGCGCAGCAGCGTGAAGAGGCCCATCAGCGCGTAGAACCCGGGCACCAGTCCAATCAGGAACGGGGGCAGGGCATAGATGCAATGGCTGGTGGCGCGCCCGAAGCGCGGGTAAACAAGCGCCAGCAGCCAGTACAGCGCCACCGCCGCCCCGGGCCACGTCGCCCGGGCCTTCGCCGTGCCGTCCGGGAAGCGGTAGTACTCCCCGGCATAGCGGGCGGAGCGCTTCTCCCGGCCGGTGCGGGGGTCGACACTGGTGACGATTTCGTATCGGTCCTTGTATTTTCGCTCTTTCACGGAAGCCTCCATGTGTTCACAGCGTTCTCATGCAGGGAACGGAAAGGATCCTTCGACTCCGTCCGGGATGACAATCGAAGCTCTGCGCCGCCATTCTGAGCGGTGTGCAGCCGAAAGCGAAATGAAGTCGAAGAACCTGCTTCCCTGTCTGAATGACATGACCATTATAGCACGTTTTTTTCCCTCGGGGAATAGGACGAACGGGCCGCAAATGCATATTTGTCGCCCTCAAGACTTCATTTTAACTCAATTTAGTATAATATGACTGGATTAATTGCGCAACTTCACGTTGACTTTTTTCAAATTATGCTGTATAGTTAAATAGAAATCTTTTGCGCAACCGCAAAAGGAAAATAAGGAGGTAGACCTTTGATGAAGAAGCTTCTGGCTATGCTGCTGGCGGCGCTCATGCTCTTCAGCGTGATCGGCGCGGTGGCGGAAGAGACCGCAGAAGCGGCCGTGGAAGAGACCGCGGAAGCCGCTGTGGAAGAGACCGCTGAAGTGGATCCCGCCCTGGGCACGCCCCTGGTTGTGGCGACTTCCACCCTGTCCGGCAAATTCTCCCCGTATTTTGCCGACACCGCCTATGATCAGGACATGGTGAACCTGACCCAGGCCAGCATGATGACCACCGACCGCACCGGCGGCATCATCTACAACGGCATCGAGGGTGAGACCCATGCCTACAACGGCACGGATTACACCTACTACGGCACCGGCGACCTGTCCGTCAACTACGACAAGGACGCCGACATCACCACCTACACCTACAAGATGCGCGAGGATCTGAAGTTCTCCGACGGAGAGCCCGTGACCATCGACGACGTCATCTTCAACTACTATGTGTTCCTGGATCCCGCCTACAACGGCTCCACCACGCTGAGCAGCTATGACATCGTGGGCCTGCAGGCTTACAGGACCCAGATCCCCGAGGCCTCCCTGGGAGAGACCACCGCGACCGTGGACGCCATCAAGGCCGCCTTTGCCGCCAATGGCGCCGAGTACACCGTGGCTGAGGGCGACGCCTTCACCCAGGAGGAGTTTGACTCCTATGCCGCGCCTGCCGTCGAGCTGTGGAAGACCGACCTGCAGGGCATCGTGGACTACGTCTACGAGAACTACGCCGCCGAATATGCCGAGTCGACGATGGGCAAGACCGCCGAGGAGATCGGCGAGTCCGACGCTCTGAAGGTGGCCTTCGGCGCCGCCATGTGGGGCTTCTCCGTTGAGGGTGAAGAGCCCACCATCGACGACCTGTACGCTTCCGTGTTCGCCCAGTACGGCGGCGACCTGGACACCTACCTGTCCGTCGAGTCCGCCACCGGCGCGAATGCCGATGAGATCAACAGCGCCCTGATGACCAAGGTCGCCGAGGACGCGGGCGTTGACATGTCCGCTGGCGTGCCCAACATCGAGGGCATCAAGCGCGTGGACGACTACACCGTCGAAGTGCAGACCCATGGCTTCGAGGCTCCCGCCGTGTACAGCATCCTGGGCCTGTCCATCGCCCCGCTGCACTACTATGGCGATCCCGAGCAGTATGACTATGAGAACAACCAGTTCGGCCATCCCTTCGGCGATCTGAGCATTGTGCAGTCCAAGAACGACGCCCCCATGGGCGCCGGCCCCTACAAGTTCGTCAAGTACGAGAACCGCGTTGCCTACTACGAGGCCAACGAGAACTACTACCTGGGCGAGCCCGAGATCAAGTCCTTCCAGTACAAGGAGACCCAGGCCGCTGAGGTGGCCAGCGCCGTGCAGACCGGCACCGCCGACGGCGGCGAGATGACCGGCTCCAAGTCCAACTTCGAGATGCTGCGCTCCTTCAACGACAACGGCGAAGTGACCGGCAACGTGGTGACCACCTACTCCGTGGCCAACCTGGGCTATGGCTACATCGGCATGAACGCCGATACCATGAACGTGGCTGGCGAGCCCGGCAGCGAGGCTTCCAAGAACCTGCGCAAGGCCTTCGCCACCATCCTGTCCGTGTATCGCGACACCGCCATCGACAGCTACTATGGCGACGCCGCCGCGGTCATCAACTATCCCATCTCCACCACCTCCTGGGCGGCCCCGCAGGCCACCGACGAGGGCTACAGGGTGGCCTTCTCCGTGGACGTGGACGGCAACGACATCTACACCGCCGAGATGACCCAGGAAGAGAAGTATGACGCCGCTCTGCAGGCAGCCATCGGCTTCCTGAAGGCCGCCGGCTACACCTTCGACGAGGAATCCGGCAAGTTCACCGAGGCTCCCGAAGGCGCTGCCCTGTCCTATGAGGCCATCATCCCCGGCGACGGCACCGGTGACCACCCGGCCTTCGCCGTGTTGACCGACGCCAAGAACGCCCTGGAGAAGATCGGCATCGAGCTGAAGATCAACGACCCCGCCGACAGCAACGTGCTGTGGGATGCGCTGGACGCTGGCACCCAGAACATGTGGTGCGCGGCCTGGGGCGCCACCATCGATCCCGATATGTATCAGGTCTATCACTCCTCCGGCATCGTGGGCCGCGGCGGCTCCGATTCCAACCACTATCACATCCAGTCCGACGAGCTGGACAAGCTGATCGTGGACGCCCGTCAGTCGGACGACCAGGATTACCGCAAGCAGGTCTACAAGGCCGCCCTGGACGAGATCATCGACTGGGCTGTTGAGATCCCGACCTATCAGCGCCAGAACATCGTCATCGCCAGCACCGAGCGCGTGGACATCCCCACCGTCACCGGCGATGTCACCACCTTCTGGGGATGGCTGAGCGAGGTCCAGACCATGAAGATGGTCGAGGCCGCCCAGTAATCGACTCTCCCAAGCAAGGTAAACCCATTCCCGCCGCCCCCTCCCTCCCCGGGAGGGAGCGGCTTTGGGACTTTTCAGTCCCTGTTCCACGATCCAGGCATCTGTCCTCCGCGGGGAAATCCGCAGGGGCGGCCCTGCGCCGTCCGCCGGAAGCGGTCTTCCCGTTTTGGGCGGGCGGCGCAGCGCCGCGCCTGAAAGCGCGTACGAATCCCCGGCAAATGCCCGATGGATGTGGAGCGATATACATTAAAACTCGGGGAGGAAGCGACCGTGTGGAAATTCATCGTCCGGCGCACCGCGCTGGCACTCGTCATCATATTCCTGGGCGCGTTCATCATCTATGGCGTGATGCGCTGCATGCCCACCAGCTTCGTGGAGAGCCTGGCCCGGCAGAGGGCCGCGGCGTCCTCCACCACCGGCGGCAAAAGCTATCAGCAGTGGCTGGCGGAGCTGAATGAGGCCTATCACATGAACGACGACGTGATCACCGGCTATTTCAACTGGCTGGGAGGCGTCCTGAAGGGCGACTTCGGGGAGAGCTGGAAGTATGGCATCCCGGTCGTCGAAAAGTTCAACCAGGTCATCTGGTATTCCGTGGTTCTCAATATCATTACCCTGATCCTCGAAGTGGTGATCTGTATCCCGCTGGGCATCCAGGCCGCGAGGCACCAGTACAGCGGGTTCGACTACGGCATCACCGTATTTGCCATGCTTTGCATATCGCTGCCCACCTTCTTCCTGGCAACGGTTTTGAAATATATATTCGCGGTGCGGCTGAACTGGTTCGACCTGTACGGCATCGTGGGCCGCTATCATGAGCAGCTGTCCGCGTCCGGCAAGATCTGGGACATGGTGCAGCACATGGTGCTGCCCACCCTGACGCTGACGATGCTGAACGTGGGCGGCCTGACCCGCTACACCCGCACCAACATGCTGGAGGTGCTGAACGCGGACTACATCCGCACGGCCCGGGCCAAGGGCCTGTCCGAGCGGGTGGTCATCAACCGCCACGCCTTCCGCAACACGCTGATCCCCCTGGTCAGCTATATGAGCTACCTGGTGCCCAGCCTGTTCTCGGGCTCCATGATCACTGAGACGTTGTACCAGATCCCGGGCATCGGCTATATTTCCTATGACGCCATGGTGGCGGGCGACCTGCCGTTCACGATGTTCTACGCCGTGTTCGGGCTGCTGCTGACGCAGGTCAGCCTGATGCTGGCGGACATCATGTACGCCGTGGTCGACCCGCGCGTGCGCGTGAACTGACGCGGAAAGGAGGACGTTCCAATGAGCGAAAACAGGATCAACAACAATGAACAGCTCGCCCTGGACGACGGCCGCCGCGTCAAGGTGCTGTCGCCGGGCATGATGGTCTTCAAGCGGTTCATCCGCAACAAGCTGGCCATCGCGGGCATCATCATCCTCACATTCATGTTCGTATTCTCGTTCCTGGGCGGCGTGATCTCCCCCTACCGCCAGGACCAGGTGTTCTACAAGACCGACAGCGCCAACAAGGAATACGCCAGCGCCGTGGTCAACACCGAGTACCGCTTCTTCACCCCGGACGGCGCCCAGCTGTCCACGCTGGTGCGCGCCAACTTCAGCCGCGTGGTGAAGGACGTGGGGGAGGACGACGTGGCCTTTGAGGCCGACGGCGCGTCCTGGAACGTGCATCGCCTGGGCGAGGACTTCTACGCCATCGGCACCGCCAAGGAGCTTGGCAGCGTGACGATGCTGGGCAAGATCGTGGACGTGAAGGCCAAACCCGGCGAGGAGATCTCCGACACCGTGAAGGACGCGGCCCTCAAGGCCGTGCAGGGCGGCAGCCTGCAGTTCGAGGTGGACGGGCAGAGCTTTATGCTCACCAAGGGCAAGGCCAAGTCCTACACCCTGGGCACCATGAGCGAGGCGGGCATCGCCAGCCTGCTCAACTTCAACGCCTTCGGCGGTGAGGACGACGCCCTGGTGTCGGGCTATGGCTTCCGCCGCGCCGCGGAGCTGGCCCTGCGCGCCGGCGAGCAGACCTTCGAGGCGGACGGCGAGGCCTACCGCCTGGACAGCGACGCAGACAACTCCGCCGTCATCTATCGCGCGGGCAGCGACGAGGCGATGGCGTCGGTCAGCAACGTGATCGTCAGCCCGATGACCACCGGCGCCACCCTGGAGATGGACTACAAGGCCGCCGTGGCCGAGGCCATTACCCAGAAGCAGATGGCGTTTGAGTATGTGAACGCCGCGGGCGAGACCGAGAAGCACACCATCCGCATGCGCGGGAACAACTATATCATCTACACCGAGCAGCAGACCTACCTGATCGACATGTATGCCGCGCCGAGCATGGCCCACCCGCTGGGCACCGACGACCACGGCATGGACGTGCTCACCCGCCTGATGTACGGCGGCCGCATCTCCCTGATGGTCGGCTTCGTGGTCATGCTGCTGGAGAACCTGATCGGCATCATCATCGGCGGCATCTCCGGCTACTTCGGCGGCTGGGTGGACACGCTGCTGATGCGCTTCGTGGACCTGTTCAACTCCATTCCCTACTATCCGATGATGATCATCGCCGGCGCGATCATGGACGCCTTCGAGGTGCCCCCCTACACGCGCATCTTCCTGCTGATGGCCATCATGGGCATCATGGGCTGGACGGGCGTGGCCCGCGTGGTGCGCGGCCAGATCCTGTCCCTGCGCGAGCAGGACTTCATGGTGGCCACCGAGGCCACCGGCGTCAGGGTGTCCCGGCGCATCTTCCGCCACCTGGTGCCCAACGTGATGCCCCTGCTGATCGTGCAGGCCACCATGGGCCTGGGCAGCATCATCCTGACGGAGGCCACGCTGAGCTTCCTGGGCCTGGGCATCAAGTACCCGCTGGCCTCCTGGGGCTCCATCATCAACGCGGCCAGCAACATCTACGTGATGACGAACTTCTGGTACATCTGGATCCCCGCGGGCGTGCTGATCGTGCTGACGGTGCTGGGCTTCAACTTCGTCGGCGACGGCCTGCGCGACGCCTTCGATCCCAAGATGAAGCGCTGACGGGGAGGGCAGAAGCATGAGCAAGAAGAGCAACGAAACCAGCTATATCTCCGCCCGGGAATCCCGCCGGATCAGCCGGGAGAACCAGAAGATCACCAAGAAGCTGGACAAGCGCCTCTCCCGCAAGCATGTGCCGGAGAGCGAATACCTGACGCAGATGAAGGACCCCGGCAACGTGGTGGAGTTCGACAACCTGCACACCTATTTCTTCACTGACGTGGGCACGGTCAAGGCCGTGGACGGCGTCACCTTCAACGTGCCCGTGGGAAAGACCGTGGGCATCGTGGGCGAGTCCGGCTGCGGCAAGTCCGTCACCAGCCTGAGCCTCATGCAGCTGGTGCAGCGGCCCAACGGCCAGATCGTGGAGGGCGCCATCCGCCTGAACCTGGGCGGCAAGGCCTTCGACGTGGCAAAGATGCCCATCGAGGCTATGCAGAAGGTGCGCGGCAACGTGGTCTCCATGATCTTCCAGGAGCCCATGACCTCGCTGAACCCGGTGTTCCGCATCGGCTACCAGCTGGACGAGGTCATCGCGCTGCACAACCCCGACATGGACGAGGACGAGGTGAAGTCCCGGTCCATCGAGGCCATCAAGATGGTGGGCATCGCGGACGCCGAGGGCATCTACAACCGCTATCCCCACGAGCTTTCCGGCGGCATGCGCCAGCGCATCGTCATCGCCATGGCGCTGGCCTGCAACCCGCGGCTGATCATCGCGGACGAGCCCACCACGGCCCTGGACGTGACCATCCAGGCCCAGATACTGGAGCTGCTGCGCGACCTGAAGAGCCGCATCAACGCATCCATCATGCTGATTACCCACGACCTGGGCGTCATCGCCGAGATGGCGGACTACGTGGTGGTCATGTACGCGGGCCGCGTGGTGGAAAAGGGCCTGGCCAGTGAGGTGTTCCTCGACCCGCGCCATCCCTACACCATCGGCCTGATGGAGTCCAAGCCCGTCATCAACAAGAAGGTGGACCGGCTGTACTCCATCCCCGGCGCGGTGCCCAACCCGGTGAACATGCCGGACTACTGCTATTTCCGCGACCGCTGCGAAAAGTGCGTGGAGCGCTGCCAGGGCAAGTATCCGCCGGAGATCCACGTCTCGGATACCCACATCGTCAGCTGCTGGCGGTACTTTGACAAAGGGGGTGCGGAAGAATGAGTTCCACCTATGAAAACGTGGTGGAGGTGCGCAACCTCTGCAAGTACTTCCCGATCCGCGCGGGCCTGTTCGGACGCGTGGTGGGCCAGGTGCACGCCGTGGAGGACGTTTCCTTCTCCATCAAGCGCGGCACCACCATGGGCCTGGTGGGCGAGTCCGGCTGCGGCAAGACCACCGTGGGCAAGACGCTTTTGAACCTGACGCCGAAGACCTCCGGCGAGGTGGTCTTCAACGGCGACACCCACCTGGACCAGCTGAAGGGCCGCGCCCTGCGGGATTTCCGGCCGAAGATCCAGCTGATCTTCCAGGATCCCTATTCCAGCCTGTCCCCGCGCCTGCCCGTGGGCGAGATCATCGGCGAGGCCGTGCGCGAGCATCACCTGGTGCCGGAAAATGAGTTCGACGCCTATGTGTCCCGCATCATGAAGGCCTGCGGCCTGCACGACTACCAGAAGGACCGCTATCCCCACGAGTTCTCCGGCGGCCAGCGCCAGCGCATCTGCATCGCCCGCGCCATCGCCCTGAACCCGGATTTCATCGTCTGCGACGAGCCGGTGTCCGCGCTGGACGTGTCCATCCAGGCCCAGATCATCAACCTGCTGGAGGACCTGCAGAAGCAGTTCAACCTGACCTACCTCTTCATCAGCCACGACCTGTCGGTGGTGCAGCACATCTCCGACACCGTGGGCGTGATGTACCTGGGCAACATGGTGGAGTTCGCCAGCAAGGACGAGATCTTCGCCAACCCGCTGCATCCCTACACCCAGGCGCTGTTCTCGGCCATCCCGATCCCGGATCCCACGGTGAAGATGAACCGGATCATCCTGGAGGGCAGCATCCCCTCCCCGGCGAACCCGCCCTCGGGCTGCAAGTTCCACACGCGCTGCCGCAAGTGCCGCGGGGTGTGCAGCCAGAAGGTGCCGCGCACGCTGGACATGGGCAACGGCCATACCGTCGCCTGCCACATCTACGACCCGGAGAGCGGTTATGGCGAGGAATGATCCCCGAAAGAGCCTGCCCGAGGTGGACGACGGCCGCACCATCGTCAACATGAACGTAGAGGGCATGCCCTGGTATGCTCCCGAGAGCCCGGAGGCGTCCCTGCGTCGCGAGGCGGAGAAGGCGGGCGCCGGGCCCGAGCGCCGGGAGACGCCGCTGACCGACAGGGAGAGCTGGTTATTCACCTGGGGCGCGCTGAAGGCGGCCCTGCTGGTGGTGGGCGTGCTCTGCGTGGGGCTGGTGCTGTTTGTGCTGTTCTGCCAGTATGTCTGGTTCCAGTAACACAGGAAACGCGATCGCGCCGCGCGGCGCGAAGAAAGGACTTGTACCATGAAGATTGCGATCGGAAATGACCACGGCGCCGTGGACATGAAGAACCACGTGATGGGCTGGCTGAAGGAGAACGGCTATGAGGTCGTGAACTTCGGCACCGATTCCATCGAGAGCACCGACTATCCCATCTATGCCGAGAAGGTGGCCAAGGCCGTGGTGTCCGGCGAGTGCGACCGGGGCATCCTGATCTGCGGCACCGGCATCGGCATCTCCATCTCCGCCAACAAGATCCACGGCGTGCGCTGCGCGCTGTGCTCCGAGCCCGTTTCCACGGCGCTGTCCCGGCAGCACAACGACGCCAACATCGTCGCCATGGGCGCGCGCACCATCGGCCCCGTGATGGCCGAGGAGATCGTGCGCACCTTCCTCACCACCGAATTCCAGGGCGGCCGCCACGCCCGCCGCGTGGAGAAGATCATGGCCCTGGACCGGGGAGAGTCCGTGCAGGAATAACGACAGGCAACATCAAAAACGCGGGGGCGTCGATGACGCTCCCGCGTTTTCATTGGAATTGTGCGCGATCAGCGGATGATTGCCTCTTCAGGCAAACAGACCGCGCGGTCCGGCGACCACAGGGCTTCGCCGGAAATCGTTATAGCTTGCTCTTGTAGTCCTTGCGCAGTATCGCGTACAGCTCCACGTCTACATAGCGGCCCTTGTTGTACAGCCGCTGGCGCAGCAGGCCCTCGCGCACCATGCCGCACTTGCGCATCACCGCGCCGCTGGCGGGGTTGGTGGTCTCGTGCTGGGCCTCGATGCGGTTCAGGTTCAGCCTGCCGAAGCCGTGGGCGATCACCGCCTTCAGCGCCTCGGTCATGATGCCCATGTTCCAGAAGTCCCGGGCCAGGGAATAGCCCACCTCGGCGGCGGAGTTGTCGGTCTGGATCCACATATAGCCGATGGTGCCGATGATCCGGCCGGTCTCCTTCCACTCGATGCCCCAGCTGGCGGGCTCGTGGTTGCGGTAGCGCCGGATCATGTATCGCAGGTAGCTGCGGCTCTCGCCCACGGAGCGATGGGCGTCCCACAGCACGTGCCGCGCCACCTCGCTGTCCCGGCTGTAGCGGAAGATGTCCTCCGCGTCCCGCATCTGCAGCTTGCGCAGGCGCAGACGCGGGGTTTCCAGCTCCGGCATGTAGGTATAGCTGTCGGTGTAGATCATGCTATCCGTTCACGACCTTTTCCGCCAGCAGCACGGCGCAGATGGTCTTGGCGTCGGTCACCTGGCCCCGGGCGATCATGGCCACAAGCTCGTTCAGCGGCAGCTTCACCACGTTCAGGAACTCGTCGTCGTCCGGGTGGCTCTGGCCGGCGGACAGGTCCCGGGCCAGGTACAGGCTGATCAGCTCGTCGCTGAACCCCGGCGTGGTCACGATGTCAGACAGGTGCGTCCACTCCCCGGCGGTCAGGCCCGTCTCCTCCTTCAGCTCCCGCTTCGCGGCCTCCAGCCGGTCCTCGCCCTTGTAATCCAGCTTCCCGGCGGGCACCTCCAGCAGGATCTGGTCGATGGGCGCGCGGAACTGCTTCACCAGCCACACGTTGCCGTCCCCGTCCACGGGCACCACCGCGGACGCACCCACGTGGCGGGCCACCTCCCGGGCGGCCAGCTTGCCGTTGGGCAGGCGGTTGTTGACGTGGTCGATGTGCAATATCAAGCCGTCGAAGACCCGCTTGGATTCCACGGTGGTTTCCAGGATGCTCGCGTCGTCAAAATGTGCCATGGGATGTATCCTCCTGATGTGAATAGGAGAGTATTCGACTGACGGCCTGCAAATTCCTGCATCATCACACCTTGTTTTTTGCGGCGTTCCATAGTATAATAAAGGTACCACCTGAAATGATAAGGAGTGGAGAAACATGATCAAAGTAATCCTTGGCGACAAGGGCAGCGGCAAGACCAAGCGGCTGATCGACATCACCAACGACGCCCTGAAGAGCGAGCACGGCAATATCATCTTCATCGACGACGACAAGCGCTACATGTACGACCTGCGCCACGAGATCCGCTTCGTGGACGCCAGCGAGTATCCGGCGGCCTACAAGTGCACCGCCCACGAGTTCCTGGCCTTCGTCTGCGGCATGCTTTCCGCCGATTTCGACCTGTCCCTGATCGCGGTGGACGCCTTCAAGAAGCTGGTCAAGACCCCGCTGGACGACATCGAGATGGAGCAGTTTTTCGAGAAGCTGGAGCGGGTTTCCAACGCCCACAACTGCAGCTTCGTGCTGTCCATCAGCTCGCCCGAGGATGAGGTGCCGGAGTACGTCCGGAAGTATACGGTTTGAACAGGCGCAGGCGCGCGCCCGCATGGACGCGCATGGCCGTAGCGACGGTGGCCCTGGTGGCGGCGGTGCTGGCGGTGGTGCTGGCGGTGCAGCTGCTGGGCGGTTCACTGAAGCTGCTGCGCGCGGGCGGCCCCACCGAGCGGGACCCGCAGTTTGCCGAGGAGGCCACCCGCGAGACCCGGCCGCCGGAGCTGGACGAGCACGGCCAGCCGCTGGACATCGCCGAAGACCCCTCGCTGGGCTGGGTCTACGAGCAGCAGACGCCCGTGGACAAGACCGCCGAGGAGCTGTCCCGGGAGGCCGCGGCGGGGGAGTGAGTTTCCTTGCTCGGTCGCTGCCATGATTTTATCGGATCCTGGCCGGGTTTCCGCGGGGAAGCGCTCATCGTTCCTTCCAGCCTCGCCCAGTGAGGAAGCGCTCAACCTTTATTCTTGCCTCGCCCCCGTGAGGGGGAGAGGTGGCTGCGCAGCAGACGGAGAGGGGGCATTCCCGATCCCGCGCCGATTATCAAAAGCCCCCGTTTCGCATACTATTCGTGTGAAACGGGGGTTTTGCCATGGAAAGAAATGGGGATTGGCGGGCGGCGATGGCGGCGCTGGGGGCCGCGGCGGCCACCGGCTTCGCCTCCGGGCGGGCGCTGGTGATCTTCTTCATGCAGCTGGGCTGGGCGGCCTGGCCGGGCGTGGCTCTGGCCTCGGCGCTCTTCGGGCTGCTGCTGGGGCTGTGCGCGAAGTGGGCGATCCGCGTGGACGCGGGCGGTTTTGGCGCGCTCTGCCGCAAGGCGCTGGGGCGGGGGAAGGGCCGGATCGTGGGGCTGTTTCACGCGCTGCTGCTGGCCGTGGCGGCGGCGGTGGCGGTGTTGAACGCCGGGGAGCTGGGCGCGCTGACCCTGCCGCTGCGACACGGCTTCCTCTGGGGCATGGCCATCGCGCTGATGCTGGCGGCGCTCTTGAACCTGCGCGGGGGGCGGGGGATGGGCGCCGCGGGGATGGCGCTCGTCGCTGTCGCCGTGCTGTTCTACCTGGGTCTCGCCCTCGATCCCCGGCCGTCGCGGCTGTACCTTCGGGGCGAGGCGGTGCTGACCCTTGCGGGGAATGTGCCGGCGATGCTCTTACTCGCCCTTTGCCACGCCGCGCTGAACGCCTGCGTGGCGGCGGATGCCGTGTGCAGGCGGGCGGATTCCGCCGTGAAACCCCGCCGCCTGGGGCTGCTCTGCGCTGCCGGGATGGCTCTGCCGCTGCTGTGCGGCTGTGCGGCGCTGGCCCGGGGCGGAGCGCTGCTGCTGGCCCACGCGCTGCCCATGGTGCCGCTGGCGGCGCGCTGGGGGCTGTTCGGCTTCTGGCTGTGCGCCGGCTTTGGGTACCTGTGCAACGTCGCCACCCTCGCCGCCGCGCTGGGCGGCCTGGCGGGGTGGCTGGCAATCCGAAGGCGATGTTAAATGTTGAAAACCGGCCCTGAAAACCGTTGACGCACAGGGGAAAATTGGGTATAATACATCTTGTGTCAATACGCTCACTAGCCCCGGGCAATGGCATGATTGCGAAGGTACTGACCACACCTGGCGCAAAAGCATTGATTTCAATGAAGAGCGGACGCAGGGCATTTGGCCCGGTTCGCGGCCGGAGAGTTCCGGCGATCGAAATTGGAGGGAAATTACACGTGAGTACTTATATGGCGAATCCCCAGAACGTCGAGCGTAAGTGGTACGTCATCGACGGCGAGGGCATGGTGTTCGGCCGCCTGGCTTCCCAGGTCGCTTCCATGCTGCGCGGCAAGCACAAGCCCACCTTCACGCCCCACTGCGACTGCGGCGACTATATCATCGTCGTGAACGCTGATAAGCTGGTGTTTACCGGCAAGAAGCTGGACAACAAGTTTTATCGCTATCATACCGGCTATCCGGGCGGACTGAAGGAGGTTTCCTACCGCAAGCTGATGGCCAAGAAGAGCGAGTTCGCCTTCCGTGAGGCGGTTCGCCGCATGCTGCCCAAGGGCCCCCTGGGCTACGCGATGGCCAAGAAGCTGTTCGTGTACGCCGGACCCGAGCACAACCAGCAGGCCCAGAAGCCCGAAGAGCTGAAGCTGTAATAGGGAGGAGGACGAAGAAATGAGTAATGTTAGTTTCCATGCCGTCGGCAGAAGGAAAAAGGCGATCGCCCGCGTTCGTCTGATCCCCGGTGAGGGCAACATCACCATCAACAAGCGTAACCTGGAGGAGTACTTCGGTTACGAGACCCTGAAGACCGTCGTGCGTCAGCCCCTGGTGCTGACCGAGACCCTGGGCAAGTGGGACGTCGTCGTCAACTGCAAGGGCGGCGGCTTCACCGGCCAGGCCGGTGCGATCCGTCACGGCATCGCCCGCGCGCTGGTGAAGGCGGACGCCGATCTGAAGCCCGCCATCAAGAAGGCCGGCTATCTGACCCGCGACCCGCGCATGAAGGAGCGCAAGAAGTACGGCCTGAAGGCCGCCCGTCGCGCGCCCCAGTTCTCCAAGCGCTAAAAGCGAGAACATACCCCGATGCCACACGGCACCGGGGTTTTTCATTGGTATTATTGCACGATCAGCGGACGGGCCGCCGGGGGGGGGGGGGCGGGCATCGCCGGAAACATGGGGCGGCGTCGTTTACGCTGTCCGAAAGGACCTCATCCGTCTTTCGGCAAAAGTGCAAGCAATTTCACCGAAATCCACCTACCCCATCGGGGGAAGGCTTCTGGGAATCGCAGGAGGCAATCTATGGAAAGGCTGTGTGTTGCGGAAAAGGCCGTGGAACTGTTCCCGTCGGAAAAGACGGGCGCGCCGCTGATCGTGGTGAACGGGGAGGACGGCGAGGGCGAAGCGCTGTATCAGGCGGTGAAAGCCGTCGCGGAGGCGGACTTCTCGCTCGCTGCCATCGGTGGACTGGACTGGGACGACGACCTGACGCCCTGGCCCGCGCCGGGGGCGTTCAGGGGGCAGAGCTTCGGCGGTCACGCGGATAAATGGCTCGAGGCGCTGACGGGCCAGGTGCTCCCGGCGGCGCTTGAGAGGCTGCCGGAGCGGCCGCGCTGGATCGGCCTGGCGGGATACTCCCTGGCGGGGCTGTTCGCGGCCTGGGCGGCGTGCCGGGTGGACGCCTTCCAGCGCTTCGCCAGCGTGTCCGGCTCGCTGTGGTACCCGGGCTTCATCGACTGGGCTGCCGCAAACGCCCCTGCGCGCGCCCCTGAGCGGGTCTACATCTCGGTGGGGGACAAGGAGGGCAGGGCCCGAAACCCCGTCATGCGCACCGTGGAGGACGCTGCGCGGCGCCTGGTGGCGATGTATGAGGAAAGAAACGTCCCCACCCGATTCGAGCTGAACCCCGGCGGACACTTCAACGACCCGCTGGGCCGGATGGCGAAGGGGATCGGGTGGCTGCTGGATAATTGAAAAAGCCCCGCAGGCTCAGCCTGCGGGGCTTTTCAATGGGGGGCTTATTTCAGTATATCCCCGTAGATCTCCCGGAAGCGGGAGGGGGTGCAGTTCTTGGCGTCGCGGAACACCCGGTTGAAGGTGGCCACGCTGCCGAAGCCGGCGCTCATGGCGATCTCCTGGATGGGCTGGCGGGAGTGGATCAGCAGCTCCTCGGCCATGCTGATGCGCTTGTGGCGCAGGTATTCCGAGAAGCTCAGGCCCAGCTGCTGCTTGAACACCCGGGAGAAGTAGCACTTGGAGAAGCCGGTGAAGTTGCTCACATCGGTCAGCGTGATGTCGCGCATGTAGTTCTGGTCGATGTACAGCCGGGCGCTGTCCACGATCTCCGGGTCGATGCGCTGGCTCTTCTCGTCGTAGCGGTTCATCTCCCGGGTCATGTTGAACTGGCCCAGGCGCGCGTACATCTGCAGAAGGCTGGCATAGCACAGGGAGTTCCACAGGAATTCCCGGCGCTCGTAGCAGTTCACCACCGCCATCAGCAGCGCGCGGATGCTCTCCTGGCTTTCCGACTGGCCCGTCAGGTAGATGGGCATCTTCAGCAGGCCCTCGATCAGCTGCATATCCCGCATGCCGAAGATGTGGTCCGGCTCGAACAGCAGCAGGTAGCGGCTGCTGCCCTCGTGCATGAACAGGCTGTGTACCGTGTTGGGCGGGATGATCAGCACTTCGTTGGACTGCACGCGATAGGTGCTGTCCTCGACGGTATAGATCACCTCGCCGGTGATGGGCAGTATGATCTCCACCGCCGAATGGAAGTGGGTCTCGTAGTGGGAGGGGGTTTCAGAGTACCACACGCGGAGGGAGGAGTGTTCGATGTAGGTGACGTACTCCTGGTTGCCCTTCAGGATCCTGAATCCATCCGGGAAACGGCTCCGCGACATGGCCTCGGCAGGCGCTTTGTTCTGCATATTCGCACCTCCGGGCGGGTGGTTCGATGTAGAGAATGGCGGGGAAGATGCCCTCGCCCGCGACAGTTGGGGATCAGCCCTTCACGCTGCCCAGCACCATGCCGGTGACGAAGTACTGCTGCAGGAAGGGATACACCACCAGGATCGGCACCGTGCTGATGACCGTGATGGCGCAGCGGATGGTGACCGGGGTGGTCTTGGTGGATTTGGACAGGGCGTCCACGGAGGACTTGGCAGCGTTGGCGCTGGCCTGGGTGGTGGCCAGCTTCATCTTCAGCAAGTACTGGAGGGAATGCAACTGGGTCTTGCTGGCGTTGTACAGGTGGGTGTCGAACCAGCTGTTCCAGCTGCCCACGGCCACGAACAGGGCGACCGTCGCCAGAACCGGCTTGCACAGCGGGAAGATGATCTGCCAGAAGATGCGGATGTCGCCCGCACCGTCGATGCGCGCGGATTCCACCAGCGCCTCGGGCAGGCCTGCGATGTAGGTGCGCAGCACGATCATGTTGAAGCAGGAGAACATCGTGGGGATGATGTACACCCAGTAGCTCTTGTTCAGGTGCAGCACCTTGGTGATCAGCAGGTAGTTGGGGATCAGGCCGGCGTTGATGTACATGGTCAGCACCAGCATCGTGGTGATGACCTTGCGCAGCACGTACTCCCTGCGGGTCAGCGTGTAGGCCAGCATGCTGGTCCAGAACAGGTTCAGGATCGTGATGATCACCGTCTTGGAAGCCGAGATCCAGGCCGCCTGATAAACGGCGGGGTCCGACAGTATGGACTGGTAGCTCTTGACGCTGAACACCCGGGGCCACAGGCCGATGCCGCCCTTCAGGGCGTCGGTGCCGTCGTTGAAGGAGATGGCCACGGTATTGATGACGGGATACAGCGTCACGAACATCAGCAGGATCAGTATGACGGCATTGACGATCGGGAAGACGACGTCATAGTGCTTGCGAACCTTTATGTTCTGATAATTGGTGGTAGTCATTTCAGTCGCCCTCCTTCCTTAAACCAGCGTCTCTTCGCCGAGGCGCTTGGAGATGAAGTTCGCGCCGACGAGCAGTATGATGGCGACCACGCTCTTGAAGATGCCGGCGGCGGTGGCCACGCCGAAGTCCATGTTCTGGGTGCCGTACTCCAGCACGAAGATGTCGATGGTGCGGGAGTAGGCGGCGGTCAGGCCGTTGCCCAGCAGGTACTGGATCTCAAAGCCCGCCTCCATCAGGTGGCCGATGTTCATGATCAGCAGGATGACGAAGGTGCTCTTGATGCCCGGCAGCGTGACGTGCAGTATGCGCTGGAAGCGGCCCGCGCCGTCGATGGAAGCCGCCTCATACAGGCTTGGGTCGATGCTGGTCATGGCGGAGATGTAGATGATGGTGCCCCAGCCGACTTCCTTCCACACGTTGATGAGGCCCACCAGCCACCAGAAGTACTTGCCCTCGCCCAGCCAGAATACGGGCTGGATGCCCAGCAGGCCCAGCAGGTCGTTGACGGGACCGTTGCTGGCAAAGATGTTCTGGGCCATGGCCACGATGATGACCATGGACAGGAAGTGGGGCAGGTAGGTGACGGTCTGCACCGTCTTCTTGAAGGTCTTTTGGCGCACCTCGTTCAGCAGCACCGCCAGGATGATGGCGGATACCGTGCCGAACACCAGGTTGATGACACTCATGGCCAGCGTGTTGCGGATGGCGACGAAGAAGTCCGGGCGGCTGAACAGCCACTTGAAGTTGTCCAGGCCGTTGAAGGGGGTGATGCCCCGGGCCACCAGCTTGCGGTTGCCGTAATCCTTGAAGGCGTTGATCCAGCCCCACATGGGCGCATAATTAAACAGCAGCACGTACAGGAAGATGGGCACGGACATCAGCGCCAGCTGCCACTGGCCGGCCAGCCTGGAGAAGAAGCCCTTCTTCTTCGGGCTGGCGTATCTCGCGGTGCCCTGGGTGTAATTGGTCATGACAATTCCCCCCTGGAAAGTATTTTGTTTCGGTTTTCCAAATTCTGGGTTGGGGCCAACCCCTCAGTCATCGACTTCATCGATGCCAAGTCCCCTTTCAAGGGGGGCCGGGATTTCTTGCCGCCCCTTTCAAGGGGAGGTGCCTGCGAAGCAGGCGGAGGGGTTCCCAGCCCACAATTTGAAAAACCGGGGGAGAGAGTTCCTCTCTCCCCCTGGCGTGGTGTTATGAGATTATTCAGCGTCTTCGCCGTAGTAGGCGTCGACCAGCTTCAGAATCTGCTCATGCATGAAGTTCGCGTAGATATCGGCGCTGGGAGTGATCTCCGTCACGAAGGCATCCCACTTGGCGTCGAACTCGGCGTCGTCAGCGGCCATGATGATGCTGGGCAGCTGCTCGTCCTGAATCCTCAGATAGTCATCATAGTCCTTCTGGATGTCTGCCTTGTCGATCTGCCAGGCTTCGCCGTAGGGCGCCAGCTCGATGGGCGGATTCACGAAGTCGCCGAACTTGCTGTAGCCGTAGTGGCTCAGGAAGTCCTTGTCGTAGTCGTTCATCAGGCCGAACACGATCTCGTCCTGGTTGCCGGGCTCCCAGCACTGGCCGGCGAACTCGCCGTCCATGATGTAGCCCTGGCGCTTGGGGCTGCTCTCGAAGAAGGCGCGGGCCTTGTTGTGGCGCTGCCACTCGATGTCCTGGGTGTTGGCGTACTGCTCCTCGGTCATGGTCAGGCGGCCATCCACCACGGAGTAATCCTCGCCCTCGACGCCCCAGTTGAAGAGCATCTGCCAGTCATAGTCCAGCATGCGCTCCCACATGGCGACGATGCGCTCGGGGCACTCGCAGGAAACGGAGATACCGAAGCCGCGGTCCAGGTTCGGCAGGGAGCCGTTCACGTAATGTTCCTCGATGGTCCAGCCTTCGGGCATATCCTCGGCCGCCACGTCGTCCTCGTCGTAGACCAGGCCCAGGGCCACGTAGGTGTTCTCGTACTTCTTGTCGGTCAGCAGGGCGTTGGTGGCGTCGCCGAAGTCCCAGGTCTGATCGAACATGCCCAGCACGGTGCCGCTGGAGAGCTGCGCGATGTACTGGTCATAGCTCATGACGAAGGTGTCGGGGCTGATGATGCCCTTCTTGAACTCCTCGTTCAGCTTCTTGTAGTAGGCCTTGGCATAGGGCTGGTTGATGAAGGTCTCGGTGGGATAGTCGTCCTTGGTCACGTCCACCAGCACTTCGCCGTCGTTCGGGCGGCCCATCAGGTGCTGCACGGGGTTGATCAGGCAGAAGTGACGCCAGCCTTCGCACAGGATGTCGAAGCCCACATAGGGAACGCCGTCAGCGTTGGTGGGATTCTCGGCGATGAACTTCTCAATCAGGTCGAAGTACTCGTCCAGGGTGTGGATCTCAGGATAGCCGGCCCAGGCCAGAACCTGCTTCTGGATGAAGAAGGCGGGGCCGTTGACGCTGTTGACGATCTGCTCGCCCTCACCGAGGCCGTAGTTGGGGATGATGTACATGACATCCTCGCCGGTGACTTCGTCCTTGGTGATGATGCGGTTCTTCTGGGGCTCAATGTGGGCCCACAGATTGGGGGTATCCTCAGGATTGACGTAGTCCAGCAGGTTGATCAGCGCGCCGGCGTCGATCAGGGTCTCGGCGCTGTTGCCGCCGTCGAACAGGTCCGGCAGGTCGTCCATGTCCTGCAGCTTCAGGCCCAGGGTCTCGTCCAGGTCGCCGGCCAGGAATTCCCACTCGAAGGTGATGCCGAATTCCTCTTCGATCTTCTTGTAGATCTTGTTGTCTTCATAGGGCTGGTCGCCGGGATCGCCGCGGAAGGCGGTCAGGGTGATGGGCTCCGGTTTCTCCTCCGCCACGGCGAAGGGCACCAGCAGAGTGCCCAGCAGGCACAGAGCCAGCAGAACGGACAGCAGTTTCCTCATGGTGTTATCCTCCCTTAGAAAATTTCTGAGCAGTTGTGCTCTTCGTGTTTCATTATAACAGCTGTATAACAACAAATCAACAATCGGCGGGCCCTTTTTTGCTCACCGATTGTTGATTTGATACTCATTATTTGCTTTCAACTCAAAAATAAAACAACGATTGCGGGTTACATAATTGGCCGATTTAACTGTTTTAAGGCGCCTGTTTTAACTGAAATGGCTATTTTTGGCCCTGTCAAGCGTCAATTTGTGCGATGAAGGGCGCTTCACCTCTCATTTTTTGCAAATACGCGGTTGGTAACATTCCCGTTTCGCGCACAAATGCGCGACGGAAGGTGCGCATGTTCTCATAGCCGCAGCTGTAGCAGATGGCGGTTAGCGTCATGTCCGGGTCGCGCATCAGAGCCTCGGCCTTGTCGATGCGGATGGCGTTGACGAATCGGCGGAAGTTGATGTGGAACTGCTGGGAGAACAGGTGGGACAGGTGGCTCTCGCTGATGCCCAGCCCGTGGGCCGTGCTGGAGAGGGTGATGTTCTCGCAGGCGTGGTCGAATATGTACTTGATCACCCGGTCCGCCAGCCCCTTTTCGTTCTGGGTCTCGGCCGGGCGCAGCTCCATGGCGCTCAGCAGGTTGGCCAGCAGCAGGTGCAGGCAGGCCAGGCGGGTGGGCCGGTATTCTGTGCCCTTCATCTGCGAGAGCCTGTCCAGCGCCAGCAGGGCGTCCTGGGGCACGTCCGCGGCGCGCACCACCGGGGAGACGGGCATCATCTTGTGGAACGTGTTGGAAAATTCGTCGATCCCGTCTGCCAGGAAGAACAGTACCAGCCCCTGGCTGTCGGTGGTCAGCTGGTCGATGCTGTGGGGCACCAGCGGGAAGGTGACGGCGATGTCTCCCGGATAGAGGGTATAGGAATCGTCGTCGATCTGCATGACGCAGTCACCCTTTATAATATAGGAAAGTTCTATCGTCTCATGCACGTGCAGCGGGAAGGGGGAAGTGGTCATGTCGCCGATAAACATCCCGCCGGGATGCGACTGGTAAAATGCCTTCATGGAGTTCACCTCCTGCATCTATTGTCCCTTATATTATAACTTATGTCCCTTGTTTTGTTAATGGAACGAAGAAAAGAAAGCTGAATTTGTCCCTAATTCGACAGCATATTGTCACTTTTTTGACCGCGCGCAGTTCGTTTTTGTCCCCCACAACCACTGGTCTGTATCTTGCCAAGCGCGTATCCAGGCATTATAATGGTAGCGAGCATCTTTCACCGGGAAAGTTTTTTTCGATTTGTAGGCCAAAATAAGTAAATTATTACTTGAAAATTACCTAACAATATACTAAAATATTAACCAGAGGCGCGGGGCGCATCAAACCATGAAAGGAAGTTGCCCATGGCACAGCTGGTTATCGAGGCTCGCCGGGAGTTGGCCGAGCACATCATCCCCTTCTGGAAGGGGCTGCGGGACGACGCGAACGGGGGCTATATCGGCGGGGTGGATTTCGACCTGACCCGGCACCCCGAGGCGGACAAGGGCTGCATACTCAACAGCCGCATCCTATGGTTCTTCTCCGAGGCGTACAGGACCCTGGGCGACGCGTCGCTGCTGGACGAGGCGCGGCACGCCTATGCCATGCTCAAGCGCATGACCGACGACGAAAACGGCGGCGTCTACTGGGCGCTGCATGCCGACGGCACGGTGGCCGACGCCACCAAGCACACTTATAACCAGGGCTTCGCCATCTACGCGCTGGCGGCGTATTTCCGCGCCAGCGGCGACGGCGAGGCGCTCGAGCGCGCCTGGGCGCTGCGCGACGTGGTGGAGCGCCGTTGCCGGGACGCGGGCGGCTACCTGGAGGCCTTCACCGCCGACTGGAAGCCCGAGAGCAACGAGAAGCTGAGCGAGAACGGCGTGATGGCGTACCGTACGATGAACACGCTGCTGCACATCCTGGAGGGTTACACCGGCCTCTACGAGGCCGACCCGAAGCCCGCGCTGAGGCAGAACCTGGCGGAGATCCTGAGCATCCTGGAAAAGCGCATCTGGAACCCGGAGAAGCGCCGCCAGGAGGTGTTCTTCGACATGGACTACCACACGCTGATCGACCTGTACAGCTATGGCCACGACATCGAGACCAGCTGGCTGGCGGACCGCACGCTGGACGACCTGGACGATCCGGCCCTGACTGCGCGCATCCGCCCCATCCTGCTGGCCATGGCGGACCAGACCTGGCGGACGGCCCTCACCGACCACGGCTTCGCCAACGAGTGCGAGCGGGGAAAGGTGGACACCAACCGCGTCTGGTGGGTGCAGGCCGAGGCCCTGCTGGGCTTCCTGAACGCCTGGCGGCACACCGGCGAGGCGCGCTATGAGAAGGCCGTCGTCAGCCAGTGGCGCTACATCCGCGACGTGCTCAGCGACAGGCGGCCTGGCTCGGAGTGGTACTGGCTGGTGCACGAGGACGGCACGCCCGCCAAGATGCCCATCGTGGAGCCCTGGAAGTGCCCCTATCACAACGGGCGCATGTGCATGGAAATCATCCGGCGGGAGCCGGAAATCGAGGTATAATGGATATTTGGAGGGATGACACATGGCGGAGATCTTGCGCGAGGGAAATATCTGGCACCTGAGGAGCCGTTGGATCAGCTACGCGCTGTGCGAACTGCCCGGAGGCGTCGTGGCCCATCTGTACGCGGGGCCGCGGCTCAACAAACTGAACCCGGCGGGCCTGCTGCGCCGCGCCAACCTGAAGACCGAGGATTTCAGCGTGCAGGAGTGCGCGCTGGACCGCCTGCCCCAGGAGTACCCCTCCTTCGGGCTGGGTGACATGCGCGAAGGCGCGCTGACGGTGGCTGCCCCGGACGGCAGCCGGGCTGTGGACCTGCGGCTTGAAAAGGCCGAAGTTCTGGATGAAAAGCCCGCCCTCTCCGGCCTGCCCGCCACCCGCGGCGAGGGCTGCGCGGCCCTGCGGCTGACGCTGAAGGACGCGCACACCGGCCTTGTGGCGGAGCTGAACTATGCCATCTACGACGACTGCCCGGCCGTCGTCCGCAGCGCCCGCCTGGTGAATGAGGGCGGCGCGCCGCTGACCGTTGAGCGGGCCTACAGCCTCTGCCTGGACCTGCCCGACGACGAATGGGAGCTGATCACCCTGTCCGGCAGCTGGGCCCGGGAGCGCACGCCGTACCGCCGCCCGCTGACCCCCGGCTTCCAGGGCGTCTCCAGCCAGCGCGGCGCGTCCAGCCTGCAGACCTCGCCCTTCATGGCCCTGGTGCGCCGGGGCGCGGACGAGCAGCGCGGCGAGGCGCTGGGCCTGTCGCTGATCTACTCGGGCAACTTCATCGCCCGGGCGGAGGACACGCCCACCGGCGGCGCGCGGCTGCTCATGGGCATCAACGACCGGGATTTCACCTGGCGGCTGGAGCGCGGCGAAGCCTTCCAGACCCCTGAGGCGGCGCTGGTGATCTCCACCGAGGGCATCGGCGGCATGAGCCGGGGCTTCCACAAGTTGTGGGAGAACCACCTGCTGCCCCGGCGGTGGATGGGCGTCGACCGCCCGGTGCTGCTGAACAGCTGGGAAGCCGCCTACTTTGACTTCGACGAGGACAAGCTGGTGTCCATCGCCAAGGCCGCGGCGGACGCCGGCGCGGGCCTGTTCGTGATGGACGACGGCTGGTTCGGCCACCGGGACGACGACACCACCTCCCTGGGCGACTGGCAGACCGATACGCGCAAGCTGCCGCATGGCCTGAAGGCCCTGGGCGACCGGGTGCGGGCGCTGGGCATCCAGTTCGGCATCTGGATGGAGCCGGAGATGGTCTCCCCGGACAGCGACCTGTTCCGAGCCCATCCCGACTGGTGCCTGCACATCCCCGGCCGCGAGGCCATCACCGCCCGCCACCAGCTGACGCTGGACCTGGGCCGCGAGGACGTGCAGGAGTTCGTGTACCAGTCCGTGGCCGGCACGCTGAGGGAGAGCGGCGCGGCCTACCTGAAGTGGGACATGAACCGCTACTTCTCAAACATCGGCTCCGCCGCGCTGCCCGCCGAGCGGCAGGGCGAGACGGCCCACCGATACATGCTGGGCCTCTATGCCGTCACCGACCGTCTGACCAGGGACTTCCCGGATGTGCTGTTCGAGGGCTGCGCCTCCGGCGGCGGGCGCTTCGACGCGGGCATGCTGTACTACGTGCCCCAGTTCTGGTGCTCCGACGACACCGACGCCCTGCAGCGCTGCGAGATCCAGTACGGCACCACGATGGCCTTCCCGCCCTCCACCATGGGCTGCCACGTCAGCGCCGTGCCGAACCACCAGACCGCGCGCGTCACGCCGATGGACGCCCGCTTCGCCGTGGCCATGGGCGGTTCCTTCGGCTATGAGCTGGACCCCCGGAAGCTGTCGGACGAGGAGCGGGAGGCCCTGCATGCGCAGATCGCCTTCGCCGAAAGGACCCAGCAGATCAGGCTCTACGGCGATTTCTACCGGCTGCTGTCGCCCTTCGAGGGCAACGACACCGCCTGGATGAGCGTGGCGCCGGACAGGTCCGAGGCCATCTTCACCTTCGTGCGCGCCCGGGCGATCCCCAACACGATGCCGCCGATGGTGAAGCTGCGCGGGCTGGATCCCGACAGGCGGTATGAGATCGCCGAGCTGGGCGAGGTCTATGGCGGCGACGAGCTGATGAGCGCGGGCTTGTGCCTGCCGATGGAGGTCAATGGAGCCGGCGACGCCTGGAGCGCGCTGTACACCCTGAAGGCGGTGAATGAGCAGTGATGACGAGATACGATCCCCGGGGCGCGGCCTGCCTGCGCCTGGGCCGGTTCAACCCGGATGAAGCGGGCTGCGACCTGTGGTGGTCCGGCTCCGGCGTGCGCACGAGATTCGACGGCCGTCGGCTGGAGGCGGAGTTCACCGTGGCCGACGACGAGCACATCCCCTTCGCGGCCGTCACCGTGGACAGCGCGCCGGTGGCCCGGTTCGCGCTGATGCCCGGCACGCACCGCTATGACCTGCTGGGCCGCATGGAGGCGGGCGTGGCCCACGATATCGAGATCCGCCGGGACAGCCAGCCCACCGACTGCGACACCGCGCCGGTGGTGCTGAACGCGCTGCACGCGGAGGGTACGCTGACCGCCCCGGCGGCGAAGCCCCGGCTGATCGAGTTCCTGGGCGACAGCCTGACCGTGGGGGAGGGCACCGTGGGCCCTACCGACGCCATGGAGTGGCGCATGCTGTGGATCTCCAACCAGTTCGCCTTCCCGACGCTCACCGCCGAGGCCATGGACGCCGAGAAGCGGCTGGTGGCCCTGGGCGGCTGGGGGGCGTACCTGTCCTATGACGCCAACCCGGCGCACACCATCGGCACGATCTACGAGCAGCTGTGCGGCGCCTGTCAGGCGGGCGCCGTGCCTTACGAATTCAATGCCCAGCGCGCCGCCGACGCGGTGGTCATCAACCTGGGCACCAATGACAACAGCGGCATTGATTCCCTGCCCGAGGCCGAGCGCGAGGCGGGCCTTCAAGCGCTGGAGGCGTGCGCCGTGAAGCTCATGGAGACGGTGCGCGCCCACAACCCGAACGCGGCCATCCTCTGGGCCTACGGCCTGTGCGGGAACGCCATGGAGGCCCCGCTGAAGCGGGCCGTGGACCGCCGGATCGCCGCCGGGGACGCCCGTTTGCGCTACCTGGCCCTCGACGATTGTAACGGCAGCCTGGGCAGCCGCATGCACCCCAGCCGCCAGGCCCACGTCCGCGCGACGGAGCAGATCGTGCGGGCGCTGGGGGAAATGATGAAGTGATCCGTGACCAAGAGATACAGTGAGGCAGCAGACGACCTTCCACATCGATACAGGAGGAATGGCGATGACCTATCAGGAACTGAACGCGCGCTATGAAGCGCTGATCGCCCAAAAAAACGCCATCGACGACAGCCGCTACAACGGCATTTACGACCGCTGGGTGAACCCGGTGCTGACCCGGGACCACATCCCGCCCTTCTGGATGTACGACCCGAACCCGGCCACCAACCCCCACATGATGCAGCGCCTGGGCATCAACGCCGTGCTGAACAGCGGCGCGATCCTGCTGGACGGCAAGTTCACGCTGGTGGCCCGGGTGGAGGGCATGGACCGCAAGAGCTTCTTCGCCGTGGCTCAGTCAGATAACGGCGTGGACGGCTTCCGCTTCTGGGACGAACCCGTCGTGCTGCCGGACACCTGCCCTGAGGAGACCAACGTGTACGACATGCGCCTGACCCGGCACGAGGACGGCTGGATCTACGGCGTGTTCTGCTCCGAGAGCAAGGACACCTCCGTCAGCGACCTCTCCGCGGCGGTGGCGGCGGCGGGCATCGTGCGCACGAAGGACCTCAAGACCTGGGAGCGCCTGCCCAACCTGGTGACGCTGCGCTCGCCCCAGCAGCGCAACGTCTGCCTGCACCCGGAGTTCGTGAACGGCAAGTACGCCTTCTACACCCGGCCCATGGACGACTTCATCGAGACCGGCTCCGGCGGCGGCATCGGCTTCGGCCTGTGCGAGGACATCACCCACGCCGTGATCGACGAGGAGAAGATGACCTCCGTGCGCCGCTACCACACCATCACCGAGTCCAAGAACGGCGCGGGCGCCACGCCCATCAGGACGGACCGGGGCTGGATCCACATCGCCCACGGCGTGCGCAACACCGCCGCCGGGCTGCGCTATGTGATCTACGCCTTCGCCACGGCCCTGGACGACCCCAGCCGGGTCATCGCCGAGCCGGGCGGCTTCCTGATCGCCCCCTATGGGGCCGAGCGCGTGGGCGACGTGAGCAACGTGGTGTTCACCAACGGCGCCATCGCCGCGCCGGACGGGAAGGTGTACATCTACTACGCCTCCAGCGACACCCGCATGCACGTGGCCACCACGGACATGGACCGGCTCGTCGACTACGTGTTCAACACCCCCGCCGACGCCATGCGCAGCCCCGACTGCGTGAAGCAGCGCGTGGCGTTCATTCGAAAGAACCTGGACTATCTGAAGGGATAATGATACGATGCTGAAAGTCGCCTCTGTATTTTCCGACCACATGGTATTGCAGCGGGAGCGCCCGGTGGCCGTGTTCGGCGAGGCGGACGGCCTGGTGACCGCCACGCTGGACGTGGTGCGCGCCGAGGCGCTGCCCGTGCTGGGACGGTTCAAGGTCATGCTGCCGCCCATGCCCGCCGGCGGCCCCTATCGTCTGACGCTGACCTGCGGTGATGAGTCGGTGACCTTCACCGACGTGATGATCGGCGAGGTCTGGCTGTGCGGCGGCCAGTCCAACATGGAATTTCTGCTGAAGGACGGCAAGGGCGGCGCGGCGGAGGCGGCCACGGCCGCGGACGACAACCTTCGCTTCTATACCGTCAGCGAGGAAGCCGAGATCGACGAAGCCATGCTCGAAAGGGAACGGGCCACCGCCTGGAAACGGCTCGAGCCGGGCACCTGCGGCGACGTGAGCGCCGTGGCGTACTATGCGGGCCGCCGCCTGAGGGAGGCGCTGGGCGTGCCGGTGGGCATGCTGATCTGCTGCGTGGGCGGCACCGAGGTGTCCAACTGGATCAGCGCCGACACCCTGGCCACCCTGCCGGAGGGCCGCGCCGCGCTGGCGGACTTTGAAAAAGCCCTGGAGGGCGTGGACGAGGCGACGTTTGCCCGGGACAACGCCGATTACTATGCCCGCGTGGACGCGTGGGTGGCCGGGGCGAACGCCCTGCGCGCTGAAAACCCGGACATCCGCGGCAACGCCATCGCCGCGCAGGTCGGGGACTTCCCCTGGCCGCCGCCCACCGGCCCCGGCATGATGCGCCGCCCGGGCAACCTGTGGCGCACCATGACCAGCCGCGTCACCCCCTACGGCGCGCGCGGCCTGTTCTGGTACCAGGGCGAGACCGACTCCGGCCATCCCGAGGTCTATCCGGCGCTGTTTACCGCCATGATCGGCGACTGGCGGCGGGGCTTTGAGAACGACGCGCTGCAGGTGGTGGCCGCCCAGCTGCCCAACTTCGGCGCGGACCCGGCGCAGGAGAACTGGCCCGGCATCCGCGCGGCCCAGCAGCAGGTGTGCGAAAGCGTGCACGGCTGCGCCCTGGCCTGCCTGCTGGACTGTGGCGAGAGCGACGATATCCACCCCTGGGACAAGCGCGCGCCCGGCAAACGCATGGCGGACCTGGCGCTGAAATACGCCTACGGGCGTGAAATCGACGTCGACGCGCCCCGGCTTGCGCGGGTCGAGCGCCAGGGCGGCGCCATCCGGCTGAGCTTCTCTGAAAAGCTGGGCGAAATCGCGGGCGATACGCGCAGCCTCACTTTGAACGGCGCGCCCGCCGCGGCGCGGGTGGAGGACGGCGCGCTGCTGGTCGACGCCCCGGAGCGCGCGAAGGTCGCCTACGCCATGGAAAACGACCCGGCGGCCTGCCTGTTCGGCGCGAACGGCCTGCCCGCGTTCCCCTTTGAAATCGAAGCGTAAAGGAGCATACTTATGAACATCGAAGCGAGCTACAAGCGCTGGCTGGAGCGGGCGGACGCCTCGCTGCAGGATGAATTGAAGACTATGGACGCCGCCCGGGTGGAGGACGCCTTCTATCGCGACCTGGCCTTCGGCACCGGTGGCCTGCGCGGCGTGCTGGGCGCGGGCACCAACCGCATGAACATTCACACCGTATCGAAGGCATCCCAGGGCCTGGCGGACTATGTGAACGCCCACTTCCCGGAGGACGCGCGGCGCATCGCCGTCAGCTACGATTCCCGCATCCTCTCGGATGAATTCGCCCGCGCGGCCTGCGGCGTGTTCGCCGCCAACGGCATCAGGGCCTTCATCTATCCGCAGCTGATGCCCACGCCCTGCCTGTCCTACGCGGTGCGTGCGCTGGGCTGCGCCGCGGGCGTGATGGTCACCGCCAGCCACAACCCCGCCAAGTACAACGGCTACAAGGTCTACGGCCCGGACGGCTGCCAGATCACCACCGAGGCCGCCGAGGCGATCCTTGCCGCCATCGACCGGCTGGACGTGTTCGACGACCCGAAGCGCATGGACTTCGGCATCGGCATGGACCAGGGCCTCATCGAGTACATCGGCGAGGATGTGTACACCGCATTCACCGAGGAAGTGAAGAAGCAGTCGCTGCTGGGCGGCGAGACGGTGGACAAGTCCGCCGCCATCGTCTATTCCCCGCTGAACGGCACGGGCCTCAAGCCGGTGCTGCGGGCGCTCGCCGAGAGCGGCTATACCAACGTCACCGTGGTCAGGGAGCAGGAGCAGCCCGACGGACACTTCCCGACCTGCCCGTTCCCGAACCCGGAGATCCGCGAGGCCATGCAGCTGGGCCTGGACTACGCCCGGCGGCTGAACGCGGATTTGCTGCTGGCCACCGACCCGGACTGCGACCGCTGCGGCATCGCGGTGAAGGACGGCGACGACTACACGCTGCTCTCCGGCAACGAGACCGGCATGCTGCTGCTGGACTACATCTGCCAGCGCCGCGTCGCCCTGGGCACGATGCCCGATCAGCCCGTGATGGTCAAGACCATCGTCACCACCGACATGGTGGAGCGCATCGCGGCGAAGTACGGCGTGGAGGCTGTGAACGTGCTTACCGGCTTCAAGTACATCGGTGAGACCATCGGCCGCCTGGAGAAGGAGGGCCGGCCCGACCGCTATATCTTCGGCTTCGAGGAGAGCTACGGCTACCTGTCCGGCACCTACGTGCGCGACAAGGACGCCGTGGACGCCTCGTTCCTGATCTGCGAGATGTTCGCTTGGTACAAAACGCGGGGCATCGGCCTGAAGCAGCGGCTGGAGCAGCTCTACGCCGAATTCGGCTACTGCCTGAACACGCTGCACAGCTATCAGTTCGAGGGCTCCGCGGGCTTTGCCAGGATGCAGGCCATCATGGCCGCCTTCCGGGATCCCATCGACAGCCTGGGCGGCCGGAAGATCAATAAGGTGCTGGACTACGCGCCTGGCCTGGACGGCCTGCCCAAGAGCGACGTGCTGAAGTTCCTGCTGGACGGCGCGTCCGTGGTGGTGCGCCCCTCCGGCACCGAGCCCAAGCTGAAGGTCTACGCCTCCGTCACCGCCCACGACCGGGAAACCGCTGCCGCCGAGGAAGCGAAGCTGGTCGGGGACATGGAGAAGATCATCAACCAATAACGCCAAGGAGGCTCGCATGCCTTACCTCTACGAAACCCACATGCACACCTGCCAGGGCAGCGCATGCGGCGTGTCCACCGGCGCGGAGCAGGCCCGCTTCTACAAGGAGCAGGGCTACACCGGCATATTCATCACCGACCACTTCACCGGCGGCAACACCGCCGTGCCCCGGGAGCTGCCCTGGAAGGAGCGCATCGACCTGTTCTGCTCCGGCTACGAGGAGGCGCTGGCCGAGGGCCAGAAGATCGGCCTGGACGTGTTCTTCGCCTGGGAGCAGAACTTCGACGGGGATGAGTACCTGGTCTACGGCCCGGACAAGGCCTGGCTGCTCAAACACCCGGACGTGGAGCACTGGACCCGCAAAAAGCAGCTGGAGGAGATCCACAAAGCCGGCGGCGCGGTGATCCAGGCGCATCCCTTCCGCCACAGGCAGTATTTGAAGTACATCCTGCTGGGCAAAAAGTACTGCGACGGCATCGAGGTGGCCAACACCGGCAACACTCCCGACTGCGACGCCTATGCCCGGCGCTATGCCGAGGAATACGGCTTTTTGACCACCGCCGGCTCCGACAACCACAACAGCCCCAAGGCCGACCCGGCCAGGCTGATGGGCGTGGAGACGGACGTGCGGCTGACCGGCCCCATGGACTATGCCCGGCTGATCCGCTCCCGCGGCGCGATCCGGCCCGTGATCCCGGCGGGCTGGTTCGACGTGGATGTGGAGACCGCGCCGCATCTGGTGACCTACTGGGTGGACGAGGACGACCCGGATATGCTGCGGATCCCCACGAACCGGGATTTCCTCAGGGAATGATGCGCTTCTCTCCACGGCCCAATGCCATTCGGACAAGAAGAACAGAGAGATCCTTCGACTGCGCTGACGCTCCGCTCAGGATGACACGAATCACAGGACTGTCATCCTGAGCGAAGGCGAAGCCGAAGTCGAATAATCTTTCTTGTTTGAACGACATTGCCTCCACAGCCTGTGTTGTTTTCATTTGAGAGACGCATAAACTCCAATAAAGGGGTGGCAACCGCCGCCCCTTTGTGTTATAATAACCCCATCAACCTACGGAGGCGAAGCCCATGAACACCATCATCACCATCAGCCGGGAGTACGGCGCGGGCGGCACCAGCATCGGCCGCCGCGTGGCCAGGGAACTGGGCATTGAGATCTACGACCGCGACATCATCCGCGACACCGTGCTGAAGACCGGCCTGGACGCCGGGGTCATCGAGCACGAGGAGGAGGAGATCTCCCGGGGAGACGCCTTCCTGCGCATGATTACCCCCGCCGCCTATATCGACCGCCGCGAGGCCATCCGCGAGATCGAGCGCGAGGTGATCCTGGGCTTCGCGAGGAAGGGCGCCTGCGTGCTGCTGGGCCGCTGCGCGGACATCATCCTGGAGGAGCACGGCATCGATTGCTTCAAGGTGTTCCTCTACGGCGACGAGCTGCACCGCGCCGCCCGTGTGGGGGAGATCATCGACAGCAAGGACCCCACCGCGATCCAGAAGGCCATGCGGCGCACCGACCACGCCCGCCGCAGCTACTACCAGCAGTTCACCGGCCGCAAGTGGGGCGACTGCGCCAACTACAACCTGATGATCGACACCGGCCTGCTGGGCTACGATGTCAGCGCGAAGGTGATCTGCGAGGCCGTGCGCGGGCTGGAGGAGAAGGCGTGAAGCTGCTCATCGTGCGCCACGGCGAGCCGAATTACGAGGCCGACTGCCTGACCGAAAAGGGCAAGCGGGAGGCCGCGGCGCTGGCGAAGCGGCTTGAGAAGCTGCACATCGACGACTTCTATGTCTCGCCCCTGGGCCGCGCCCGCGAGACGGCGGAGTATACCCTTGACTTGCTGGGCCGGAAGGCCGAGATGCTGCCCTGGCTGGAGGAGTTCCGCGGCCGGGTGATCGACCCCAAGACCGGGAAAAAGTCCATCGCCTGGGATTTCATGCCCCAGTACTGGACCCGCTGCCCGGAGCTGTGGAGCCGGGAAAACTGGCGCGACAACGCCCTGGTGGCCACAGGCAACGCCGCCGAAATCTACGACGAGACCGCCCGGGGCCTGGACGCGCTGCTCTCCCGCTACGGCTACAGCCGCCGGGGGGACATCTATGTGACCGACGACAACTCGGACAGCACCGTCTGCCTCGTCTGCCACTTCGGCATTGCCATGGTGATGCTGTCCCACCTGCTGTGCATCCCGCCCTACCTGCTGCTGCACGGGTTCATCATGCCGCCCTCGTCCGTCACGTCCCTCGTCACCGAGGAGCGCATCCCCGGACAGGTCTGGTTCCGCTGCACCGCCCTGGGCGACACGTCCCATCTCTATGCCGCGAATGAGCCCATCTCCCACCACGGCTGCTTTCGCGAGCACTACGGCGTGGACGACGGCCTGAACGCGAACCCCTGACTATCCCTCAAAACCAAATGCCCGCTTCGGCGGGCATTCTTGCGCGGCTTTGTCCTGGCGGCATTTTTCACTTGTGAAATGCACGCTTTCATGTTATAATACTATCTGCGTGCGGTAGTGGCGGAATCGGCAGACGCCTCAGACTTAAAATCTGATACCCCCTGGGTGTGCGGGTTCAAGTCCCGCCTACCGCACCACTTTCCCGGTGTTTCGCACGAACGCGGGCCTGTCAGCCGTTGCGGGCCCGCGTTTCCCATGCCCGAAGGCCCCTGCCCGCGGGTGAATTCCGTGTTGCATTTCGGTAAAATCTCCTGTATAATCATAATTGCCTGAGGATATACCGCACAGCGGAGAAATACAACGGAGGCGAGGACCATGCTGAAGGGCTATGAGTGGAGGGGCAAGGAGGACAAGGACGTCGTCCGCGCGCAGATCAAGGAATTCAGGAACACGCTGCTGGGCCAGCAGCAACAGCTTCGGGACGCGAAGCTGCCGGTGATCGTGCTGATCGAGGGCTGGGCCGCGGCGGGGAAGGGCAGCCTGATCAAGGAGCTGATCAGCGAGATCGACCCCCGCTTCTACAGCGTCGTCTCCCCGACCATCGTGCCGGAGACCCAGGAGCGCTATCCGTTCCTGTACCAGTATGTGAAGGCGATCCCCCAGAACGGCAAGATCACCTTCCTGGATTCCGGCTGGATGGAGGGCGCGATCCAGAAGTTCCTGCGCCACGAGATCACCAAGGAGGAGTTCCGCCGCCGCATCCGCCAGGTGAACGAGTTCGAGCGCCAGCTGCGGGACGGGGGCTACCTGGTGCTGAAGTTGTTTGTGCACATTGAAAAGGAAGAGCAATTTGAGCGGCTTCGGAAGCTGTCGGAGTCCCACGACACGGAGTGGCGCGTGAACAACGACGACCTGTGGCAGCACCGGGAGTACAAGCGCTTCCTGGAGGCCTACGACGACTTCATGGACCGGACCGACGACGTGATCCCCTGGCACGTACTGGACGGCTCCCGGCGCAAGAGCGCCGTGCGGGACGCCATGAAGCTGCTGGTGGAAACCATCGACCGGGGCCTTCGGGACGGCCGCTATGTGGGCGAGCCTTTCGAGGAGGAGTTCCCCCTGATCGAGATGCCCCGACTGGCGGACGTGGACCTGTCGCCCACCATCGACGACAAGGAGTACAAGGCCCAGCTGAAGAAGCTGCAGGACAGGCTCAGCGCGCTGCACAACGTGATCTACCGTAAAAAGATCCCCGTGATCCTGTGCTACGAGGGCTGGGACGCCGCCGGCAAGGGCGGCAACATCCGCCGGGTGGCCTATCCGCTGGATCCCCGGGGCTTCGATGTGCATCCCATCGCCTCGCCGCTGCCCCACGAGCTGAACCGGCAGTACCTGTGGCGCTTCTGGACGCGCCTGCCCCGCACCGGCCACATCTGCATCTTCGACCGCACCTGGTACGGCCGGGTGATGGTGGAGCGCCTGGAGGGCTTCTGTTCCGAAAGGGACTGGAAACGGGCCTACAACGAGATCAACGAATTCGAGCGTGCGCTGACGGACTGGGGCGCGGTGGTGCTGAAGTTCTGGATTCACATCGACCAGGATACCCAGCTGGCCCGCTTCACCGACCGCCAGAACACCCCGGAGAAGCAGTGGAAGATCACCGACGAGGACTGGCGCAACCGGGAGAAGTGGCCCCAGTATGAAGAGGCCATCGACGAGATGCTTGCAAAGACCAGCACGAAGAACGCCCCCTGGCACATCATCGAATCCAACGACAAGAAGTATGCCCGCATCCGGACGCTGAAGATCATCGTCAAGGCCCTGGAGAAGGCCTGCGACGAGCATTTCGAGCGCATGATGGATTGACGGGGACGCGGCCTCGCCTGGATGGACGACGAGGGGCCGGTTGAAGGCGCAAAGGAATCAAGCGCCTCCTTGACAAACCGCCGCCGCAGGATAACCCGGGCTGGTGGTAGCCCATCGCGTCCGGCGAGTGCCGGAATTACCATGACAGTATGTATGGAAAGAGAAGTAAGGACTGATGGAAATGCAGAAAAAAGGCCGGTTGATCGTCATTGAGGGCCTGGACGGCTCGGGCAAGGGCACCCAGGCAAAGCGGTTGGCGGAGGCGCTGTCCGCGCGCGGGAAGAATCCCCTGCAGGTTTCCTTCCCGGATTACGAATCCGACTCCTCCGCGCTGGTGAAGATGTATCTGGCGGGCGAGTTTGGCAAGGATCCCTCGGATGTGAACGCCTACGCGGCCTCCAGCTTTTTTGCGATGGATCGCTTCGCCAGCTACAAGGAGAAGTGGGGCCGCTTCTACAACGAGGGCGGCATCGTTATCGCGGATCGCTATACCACCTCCAACGCCGTCCACCAGTGCTCGAAGCTGCCGGAGGCGGAGTGGGACGGCTTCCTGACCTGGCTGTTTCACTACGAATACACCCTCCTCGGCATCCCCGAGCCGGATTTGGTGGTCTACCTGCGCGTCGCGCCGGAGGTATCCCAGAAGCTGATGGACGAGCGCTATCACGGCGACGAAAGGAAGAAGGACATCCACGAGAGCAACCTCGCCTACCTGCAGCGCAGCCGCAAGGCGGCGGATTACTGCGCCGGCAAGCTGGGCTGGCGGACGGTCGAGTGCATCCACGGCGATGGGATGCGCGCCATCGACGACATCCAGGCCGAGATCGAGCAGAGCGTTCTGCCCCTGCTCTGACGAGAGGCATCCCCGAATCCTTCCACAGAGGTCCGGGAGCCGGCTGGCTCCCGGGCTTTGTCATGAAAACAGCGGAAAAATCCCTTGAAATATTGGAAAAGGGATGGATAATTCGATGGGATGATGTTATAATTCATATAATATAGATATGAAACAGGGAGGGCGAGCGCATGCAAAGCACTGTCGAAAGCGGAAGGCTCCTGCTGGCGCCGGCAGGGCGCGTGGACTCGAACAACGCCGCCGAATTCGAGAAGGCGGCCATGGCGGCGGTCTCGGCCAACCCGGGCCTGGAGATCGCGCTGGACGCCGGGAAGCTGGAGTATATCTCCAGCGCCGGCCTGCGGGTGCTGATGAAGCTGCGGAAGCTGGCGAAGAAGGCGTTTCCCGTGGAGAACGTCTCGGCAGAAGTGTACGACATCTTCGAGGTGACCGGCTTTACCGAGCTTCTGGACGTGAAGAAGCGGCTGCGGGAGGTGTCCGTGGAGGGCTGCGAGCTGATCGGCTCCGGCGGCTTCGGCAGGGTCTATCGCATCGACCCGGAGACCATCGTGAAGGTGTATTCGCCCGGGCTCACGCTGGACATGGTCCAGCACGAGCGCGACACTGCCCAGAAGGCCTTCCTGGCGGGCGTGCCCACGGCGATCTCCTATGACGTGGTGCGCAGCGGGGACAGCTACGGCGTGGTGTTCGAGCTGCTGAACGCCCGCACCGTGGCGCAGATCATGGACGCCGACCCCGGCTGCGTGGAGGAGATGGGCGAAAAGAGCGCCCGCCTGCTCCGGGAGCTGCACGCCATTGAGATGGCGAACGGCGCGCTGCCGAACCGAAAGGAAGAGCTGCTGAACTGGCTGCCTCACGTGGAGTGCATCATGGAGCCCGGCGAGGCGGAGGAGATCCGCGCCTTCATACAGTCGATCCCCGACCGAAACACCTTCCTGCACGGCGACTTCAATTCCAAGAACATCATGGTGCAGCAGGACGGCGAGTTCGTGCTGATCGACATCGGCGACGCTGCCATCGGGCATCCGGTGTTCGACGTGGCCGGGCTGATCCTGCCCTATCTCTACCTACCCAAGTCCACCCTGCCGGAGGAGGAGCGCCGGCGGCTGCTGGGCTTCAGGCTGGAGGACGGGCCGAGGATGTGGCAGGCGATGTGCGGCGCTTACTTCGGCACCGACGACCCCGCCGAGATCGAGCGGATCACCGCTGCGACCATGCCCGTTGCCCAGCTGATGTCCAGCTATCAGGGCACCCGGCGGTGCGGCTACGACCTGGAGTACATGAACCGGGTGTCGATCGTCGGCATCCGCCAGCGGGTGCTGCCCCTGATCCGCAGCGCGAAGCCGCTGGACTGGTGAATCATCGAGCGTTGAAGGAGAGATGGCAATGAAGCGTATCCTGTGCGCGCTCATCGCGGCCCTGCTGCTGGCGGGCGCCGCCCTTGCGGAGGCGGGCGCGGCGATCGACCCCCAGGCCCAGAGCCTGGGGCTGGAGGGCGTGGGCAATGCCCGGGAGCTTGGCGGCTATCCCACGGAGGACGGCCGCACGGTGAAGTGGGGCGCGTTTTTGCGCACCGCCGCGCTGGGCGGCGCGACGGAGGCGGATATTCAGAAGCTCACCGGCGAATACCACCTGGCCCTGGTGCTCGACCTTCGCATGACCAGGGAGATCGAAGCCGCGCCGGACCCGGAGATCGAGGGTGTGGAGAACCTGCACCTGGGCATCATCGACGAGGAAGCCATGGCGGCGGCCCGGGCGAACATCACCCCGGAGGATATGGAAGGTCTGGACATGGACAACCCGGTGGACCGGCTGAAGCTGTATCTGAAGATGGGCGTCATCGGCGAGGATATGTACGTCGGCTTCCTGTCCGGCGGGGCGGGCAAGGCGGGCTACGCGCGCATGTTCCGGGAGCTGATCGACCTGCCCGAGGGCGCGGCGATGCTGTTCCACTGCACCCAGGGCAAGGACCGCACCGGCTGCGCGGCCATGCTGATCCTCACCGCGCTGGGCGTGGACGAGGAGACCATACTGGCCGACTACCTGCTGACCAACACCTTCAACGCCGAGCTGATCGAGGGCGAGCGCCAGATGCTGATCGACGCGGGCGTCGAGGGCGAGAAGCTGGACGCGTTGATGACGGCCATGGACGCGGTGAACGCCCGGTACATGGTCAACGGCCTGGACTGGCTGAAGCAGAACTACGGCTCGGCGCTGGGCTACATCACGTCGGAGCTGGGCGTCACCGAAGAGGAGATCGAACGCCTGCGGGACAAGTATCTGGAGGGGGAAATCGCATATGAAGACGCGGCTTGAGAACAACACCCTGACCCTCTTTCTCGAGGACCGCGTGGACTCCAACAATGCTTCGGCGGTTGAGGCTGAGATCTTCGAGGCGGTGAACGCCCATCCCGGCGCGGCGATCGCCATCGACGCCGGGAACCTGGAGTACATCTCCAGCGCCGGCCTGCGGGTGCTGATGAAGCTGCGGAAGCTGGCAAAGAAGGCGCTGCCGGTGGAGAACGTCTCGGCGGAGGTGTACGACATCTTTGAGGTGACCGGCTTTACCGAGCTTCTGGACGTGAAGAAGCGGCTGCGGCAGGTGTCCGTGGAGGGCTGCGAGCTGATCGGCCAGGGCGGCAACGGCTCGGTCTACCGGCTGGACGAGGACACCATCGTGAAGGTCTACAAGCCCTGGATGAAGATGGAGGAGATCCAGCGCGAGCGGGACTTCGCCCGGACGGCCTTCGTCAACGGCGTGCCCTCGGTGATCGCCTACGACGTGGTGCGGGTGGGGGACTGCCTGGGCGTGGTGTTCGAGATGCTCAAGTCCGACACCCTGGGCCACGCGATGCGGGACCATCCCGAGCGGATGGACGAGTACGTGGATAAGTACGTGGCCCTGGCCAGGGCCCTGCACACCACCCACGTGCCCGCGGGCAGCTTTGACCGCATCCAGGACGTGTTCCGGCGCCGGGTGGAGAAACTGGAGCCGTGGTGCTCCCGGGAGGAACTCGACCTGCTGAACAGCATCATCGACGACATCCCGGAGGCGGACACGCTGACCCACAACGACCTGCACCCCGGCAACATCATGCTCCAGGACGGCGAACTGGTGCTGATCGACATGCCGGAGGTGACCACGGGGCCGCCGGTGTGCGACCTGGTGTCCATCTATCGGGACATGATCTCCGCGCCCGCCGGCAACCAAGCCCAGCACATCGAAAGGAGCGTGGGCATGCCGAAGGAGATGATCCTGGACGCGGGCAGCCGCTTCTTCATGGAGTATACCGGCATCCGGGAGCCGGAGGCGCTGAAGGCCTATTTCGCCAAGCTCGGCCTGCTCTACGCCTTCAACGTGGTGATGATCTGCGGTTCGGGCTCGGAGACGGCCACCCGGATGGCCCCCATGCTGATGGACAAGCTGCTGCGGGGCGTGGTCATTCCCAACGAACAGGCCGTCCGCGCGCTGTTTAAAATGATGTAGGAAACACAGAAGGAGGCGAGGCTATGCAGGCGAGGCGGATCATTGGCGATATCCTGGTTTTTCTGGCGGTGGCCTTTACGGCTTACCTGAGCGTCATCATGCTGCGGCGCATCAGCGCGGTGGTCCTGAAGGACACCTATGTGCAGATCTTCCGAAATGAGCTGATCGTGTGCGCGTTCTTCATCGTCTTTGCGCTGGACGTGCGCTTCGGCTTCTTCACGAAGCTGAAGCCCGCAGCGCTGAAGGCGGTGGGCTGGTGCCTGCGCGCGGTGGTGGTCCTGGCTACACTGGCGTTCCTGGTGCTGATCGGGAAGGTCGTGGCGGGCAGCTTCGTGAACACCCAGGCGCCCGCGACCCACGCCATCGTGCTGGGCCTGGCGCTGGAAAACGGCAAGCCCGTGCCGGACCTGATCTCCCGGCTGGACACCGCGGATAAGTATCTGCGCGACAACCCGGAGGCCACGCTGGTGCTGACTGGCGGCAACCCGGACGAATCCGGTCTGACCGAGGCTGCCGCCATGCGGAATATCCTCATGGAGCGCGGCGTGCCGGAGGAGCGCATGGTGCTGGAGGACCAGGCGAAGAGCACCCGGGACAACTTCAAAAACGCGGCCGAGCTGGTGGACCCCGACGAGCCCGTGGTGTTGATCAGCAGCAATTACCACATGGACCGGGCCGTCCGCACGGCCAGGAGCGCGGGCTTCACAAACGTGCTGCGGCTGCCCGCGCCGTCCTCCCTGCTGAACTACGGCGCCAACGTGATGTGGGAGGTCGTGCTTCAGGTGAACGAGCTGATGCCCGGGAAGAGGGGCCCCGGCCAGGGGCCCGCGGGCGCGCCGCCGAGGGACGGCGGCAACTGAACGACTGGATTCAATGAATGAGAAGGAGTGTGGGAACCATGAAGTATCAGATCAAGGGAGAACCGATGCCGGTGGTGATCTGCCAGCTGGCGGAGAACGAGAAGGTGACCTGCGAATCCGGCGCCATGAGCTGGATGAGCCCGAACATGCAGATGGAGACCTCCGGCGGCGGGCTGGGCAAAATGTTTGGCCGCATGGTGTCCGGCGAGAGCGCGTTCCAGAACCACTATGTCGCCAAACAGGGCGAGGGCATGATCGCCTTTGCCTCCAAGTTCCCCGGCGCGATCCGGGCCTTTGAGATCACCCCCTCCACGCCCATCATCTGCCAGAAGAAGTCCTTCCTGGCCTGTTCCGAGGGCGTGGAGCTGAACGTGCACATGCAGAAGAAGCTGGGCGCGGGCCTGTTCGGCGGCGAGGGTTTCGTGATGCAGAGGATCTCCGGCAACGGCATCGCCTTTGTGGAGATCGACGGCTCCACGGTGGAGTACAACCTGCAGGCCGGCCAGAAGCTGGTGATCGACACCGGCTACCTGGCGGTGATGGACGCCACCGTGAACCTGGAGATCCAGCAGGTCAAGGGCATCAAGAACGCGCTGTTCGGCGGCGAGGGCCTGTTCAACACCGTCGTCACCGGCCCCGGCCGCGTGATTTTGCAGACGATGCCCATCATCGGCTTTGCCGGCATGATCGCCAGCCTGATCAAGCCCCAGAGCTGACGGGCTTCGGCCAGAGGACGAAGGGGGAGCCAGGGCGAGAACCCGGCTCCCCTTGATTTGCGGAATCAACCTGGATCAATTGACAACAATTAAATGTTTGTAAGCATTGGAAAGGCGATTGCAATAGTCGGAATTGTGTGCTATGATAGGGCCACGGCGCCGCGAAGGGCGGCGTCGACCCAAGGCGACCCAAGGAGGAACCCATGAAGAAGATCATCGCCATTTTGATGCTGCTGGCATTGGCCCTGACCGCCGCGTCCCTGGCCGAGGAGGGCGACCTGCTTTCCCGGATCCAGGAGCGGGGCAAGCTGGTCATTGCCACCGAGGGCAACTGGCAGCCCTGGACCTATCACGACGAAAACGACGTGCTCACCGGCTTTGACGTGGAGCTCGGCAAGCTGATCGCCCAGGGCCTGGGCGTGGAAGCGGAGTTCCAGGAGACCGATTGGGACGCCATCCTGGCGGGCGTGGACTCCGGCCGGTTCGACATCGCCTGCAACGGCGTGGGCTACACCGAGGAGCGCGCCGAGAAGTACAGCTTCTCCACGCCCTACCTGTATACCGAGATCGTGCTGGTGGTGCGCGGCGACAACGAGGACATCCATAGCGTGGACGACCTGGCGGGCCGCGTTACGGCCAACACCGCTTCCAGCACCTACGCTTCCATCGCCGAGGGCTACGGCGCGACGGTGACCCCGGTGAACACGCTGCTGGAGACCATCATGCTGGTGGAGCAGGGCCGCGTGGAGGCCACGCTGAACGCCAAGGGCTCCATCGACGACTATCTCACCGAGCATCCCGACGCCAATATCAAGATCGTGGAGACGCTGAAGCAGGGCGAGCCCGTGGCCTATCCGGTGCGCAAGGGCGAGGACACCGCCACCCTGGTGGCCGCCATCGACGACATCCTTGAGGCCGCCCGCGAGGACGGCACCCTGGCCGGCCTGTCCGAGGCGTTCTTCGGCGTGGACCTGACCCAGGGGGAATAGACGGGTCTGTTTCAAACGCAGGGACGCCGATGCGGCGTCCCTGCGCGAGCATAATTATTTCATCGGGAGATTGAAGCATGAACGAACGGCTGTGGGGCATCCTGGTGGATTCCTTTCCGAAGCTGCTGGACTACGGCATCCGGGTGACGGTGCCGCTGACGATACTGTCCTTCGCGCTGGCGCTGCTGATCTCGGTGGTGGTGGCGCTGATCCAGTATGCCCAGGTGAAGGTGCTGCGGCAGGTCTGCCGGTTCTACATCTGGATCATCCGCGGCACGCCGCTGCTGGTGCAGCTGTGGCTGGTGTTCTACGGCCTGCCCAGCGTGGGCATCCTCATCGACGCCTTTCCGGCGGCGGTGCTGGTGTTCGGCTTCAACGAGGGCGCCTACATGGCCGAGAGCGTGCGCGGCGCGCTGGAGAGCGTGAGCCGGGGCCAGCTGGAGGCGGGCTATTGCGTGGGCATGAGCTATATGCAGATCATGCTGCACGTGGTGCTGCCCCAGGCCTTCCGCACGGCCTTCCCGGCGCTGAGCAATTCGCTGATCTCCATGCTGAAGGGCACGTCCCTGGCCAGCACCATCACCGTGATGGAGATGTTCCGCCAGGCCACGGTCATCAACGGCCGGGTGTATGAATCCCTGGGGCTGTACACCGAGGTGGCGCTGATCTACCTGGCCTTCTGCACGCTGCTCACCTGGCTGCAGCGCATCGGCGAGAAGAAGCTGGCCAGCTACGGAGGTGAGAAGGCATGATGCTGGAAGCCAAGAACGTGCGCAAGTCCTTTGACGGGCGCGAGGTGCTGCGGGGGATCGACCTGCAGGTGGAAAAGGGCGACGTGATCGCCATACTGGGCCCCAGCGGCTCCGGCAAGACCACCTTCCTGCGCTGCCTGAACTTCCTGGAGCGGGCGGACGCGGGCGAGCTGGTCTTCGACGGCGAGCGCTTTGACCTGCACGCCGCCAGCCGCGCCGACATCGCCCGGCTGCGCAAGAAGACGGCCTTCGTGTTCCAGAACTACAACCTGTTCCTGAACAAGACCGTGCTGCAGAACGTGACCCTGGGACTGACCCTGGGCGCGCGGATGAAGAAGGACGCGGCGCGGGAGATCGCCGTGAAGGCGCTGGAGCAGGTGGGCATGGCCGACCGGCTGGACGCCTACCCCAGCCAGCTCTCCGGCGGCCAGCAGCAGCGCGTGGCCATCGCCCGGGCGCTGGCCTCAAGCCCGGAGATCATCTACTTTGACGAGCCCACCAGCGCCCTGGACCCGGAGCTGATCGGCGAGGTGCTGTCCGTGATGCGCCAGCTGGCCGAGGCGGGCATGACCATGCTGGTGGTCACCCACGAGATGGATTTCGCCCGGAACGTGTCCAGTAAGGTGCTGTTCATGGAGGGCGGCAGCGTCATCGAATCCGGCCCCTCCCGCCGGTTCTTCGAGCAGCCGAAGGAGGAACGCTCCCAGGCGTTCATCCGCAGCATCATCGAGGCGAGAAAGTAATTCGAGGGCAAACCAAGCGCCTTTCCTGAGCCTCCCAATCGCAGTGGGGGGCCGCGGAGCGGCGCTTTTGTTCATCCTCGGTTGATATTGGCCCGTATAATCATATCCATCAACGCGCCAGGAGGTGTTCCCATGGAAAAGAATCACGCGCCGAATGTGGAAAGCTCGCTGCGCCACGGCATACTGCACGTGCCCCAGGAGGCCTACGCCGCCAGCGGCATCATCGTGAACGGGCGGCGGATCAAGACCTTCGTGTTCACCACGGACCTGGCCATCATCCGCAACTGCGACGCCGACGCCGTGTTCGCGGTCTATCCCTTCACGCCCCAGCAGGCCATCAGCGACGCCATCATCAAGGCCAGCTACATTCCGGTGTTCTGCGGCGTGGGCGGCGGCACCACCCGGGGCCTGCGCACCATCGGCCTGGCCAAGGACGTGGAGAGCCAGGGGGCCATGGGCGTCATCATGAACGCGCCCATCACCAACCTGAACCTGGCAGCCGTGGCCGCCGCGGTGGACATCCCCGTCATCATCACCGTCACCCGCATGGACACCGACGTGGGCGAGCGCCTGCGCGCCGGGGCCAGCATGGTCAACGTGGCCTGCGCCGGCCAGACGCCCGAGATCGTGGCCCATATCCGAAAGACCTGGCCGGACACCCCCATCATTGCCAGCGGCGGCCCCACGGGCGAAACCATCCGCGATACCATCGCCGCCGGGGCCAACGCCGTCACCTACACCCCGCCCTCAACCGCCGAGTTGTTCCGGAGCATGATGGCCAGCTACAGGGAGTAGGGGACAGGGAGTAGAAACGATATCTAAAGACATGACAGCGCCGCCGATTTCTCGGCGGCGCTTGGTTTATGCCTGATGATTTGATTACGCGGCGGGTTCTTCCTCAGCCGCTTCCTCGGCCTCGGCCAGGATCTGGGTCTCGGAGCCGCGGGGCTGGCCGTACTGCTCGGCGGTGATCTTGCCTTCGAGCACCTCGGTGACATAATGCATCACGGCCTCGTCCAGCGGGATGCCGGTGTCAAAGCCGGAGCCCTCGACGTAGGCGCGATTGAACACGTTGTAGGTGTCGCCGCCGGCGGCTGTGAAGTTGTTGGTGACCACGGCATAGGTGGCTTCGGGGTCGAAGGGCTCGCCGTTGATGGCGGTGATGGTCACGCGCTGGATGGAGGCGGGCGCGAAGTAGCTGCTCTCCTTGCCGTTCAGGGTGTACACATCGCCCTGGTCATACGCCTTGGTGGTGTCCAGGGTCCACTCGATGCCGCTGGTCTGGGGATAGCCGCCGATGGTTTCGGGAGTGCAGAAGGTGGAGGCCTCCAGGGCTTCCAGCAGCTCCGCGCCGGTGACATAGATCACGGCTACGGTATTGCCGAAGGGCAGCACGGTGTTGATGTCGGACATGGATACGTCGCCGGGCTGCAGGGTGGCGCGGATGCCGCCGCCGTTGGTGATGCCCACCACCTGGTTGGGCTCCACCTGCTCGATGCCGCCCTCCTTGACCACGCTCCACACGATGGCGTCGGTGATCAGGTCGCCCAGGTTGGTCTCATGGGTGCGGACATTGGGCTTGTCGCCGTCCAGCACCACTTCGGTGGTGGCGAAGGGAGCGCCATACACCTCGTCCACGCCGCCCATGATCTCCTGGGCCGCGGCGTCCACTTCCTCGTCCTTGGGCAGCTTGGAGGTATCCAGCAGGAAGTTGTCCTCGATGGCCTTGGTCTCGTTGTCGATCACCACCACGCCAACGTAGGCGAACTTGGTGCCGGTGGACTGGATCGGCTTGCCGTCATAGGTGCTGGTCATCACGTAGTGGGCGTGGCCGTCGATGGCGAAGTCGACGCCGGTCATATGATCCAGCAGGTCGGCGGAGCGATAGCCGTTCAGGGCGCCTTCGGGCTCCATGCCCAGGTGGGTCAGCGCGATGAGGATGTCGCAGTCGTCCTTGATCTCGTCCGCGGCCATCTGCGCGGCGGCATACAGGTCGTCAAAGGTGGCGAAGTTGATCTCGGTGATCAGGCCGGGGTTGACCTTCGTGGCGGTCTCGGGGGTCTCCACGCCGATGAAGCCGATCTTCAGGCCGCCCTCGGTTTCGACCACGGTGCTGCCCGGCAGGATGAGCTCGCCGGTCTCGGCCAGGTAGACGTTGCAGCAGAGGGTGGTGAACTCGGCGCTCTTCAGGTTCTCCATCAGCTGGGCATAGCCATAGTCAAATTCATGGTTGCCGATGGTGACCACGTCGTAGCCCGCGGCGTTCATCATTTCGATGGCCGCGGCGCCCTTGGAGGTGCTGACGTAGGGGGTGCCCTGGCTGAAGTCACCGGCGTCCACCAGCAGCACGTCGCTGGCGCCGGCGTCCAGGAAGCGCTGCTTCAGCGCGGGCATGCAGGCATAGCCGTCAAGCTGGCCGTGCACGTCGTTGCTGTGCAGGATGATGGTCTTGCCGGTATAGTCGGCGGGAATGGTCTTGACCGCGGGCAGCAGATCGCCGTAGTTTTCAGCGGCCAGCGCGACCGTACTCATGGTGAGGGCCAGAGCCAGCACCAGGAGGAGGGACAACAGTTTCTTGCTCATGTTGAATCACTCCCTTACGATATTTGGTACGCACGTACCCTGTCTATAGGATATAATATTTCACGGTGAAATGCAAGGGAATTGTGACAAAAAAGTGAAAAAAGACAACAAAAAGCCTTCCCCGGAGGGGGAAGGCATGGGTGCGGTGGGTGCCTACAGGATATACTTCCGCACGTCCTTGCGGTGGATGTCGGCGGAGAGCTGGGCCTTCACGTACTCGGCGTTCACGACCACCTTGATCTCCGGGGCGTCGCCGCCGCCGGCGTTGAAGGCGATGTCGGAGAGGATGTGCTCCATCACGGTGTGCAGCCGCCGCGCGCCGATGTTCTCGCTGGATTCGTTGGCCTCCCAGGCATATTCGGCGATCACGGAAAGCGCCGAGTCGTCGAACTCCAGCGTCACGCCGTCCACGCCCAGCAGCAGCTGGTACTGGCGGATCAACGCGTTTTCCGGCTGGGTGAGGATGCGCTTGTAGTCCTCCACGGTCAGGGGCTTCAGATCCACCCGCACGGGGAAGCGGCCCTGCAGCTCGGGGATCAGGTCGGTGACCTTGGATACGTGGAACGCGCCCGCGGCGATGAACAGGATGTGGTCAGTCTTCACCGGGCCATACTTGGTGTTCACGGTGGAGCCCTCCACGATGGGCAGGATGTCCCGCTGCACGCCCTCGCGGCTCACGTCCGGGCCGTGGCCGCCGCCGCGCCCGGCCACCTTGTCGATCTCGTCCAGGAACACGATGCCGTGCTGCTCGGCGCGCTCCACCGCCTCGGTGTAGACCCGGTCCATGTCGATCAGGTTCTGCTCCTCCTCGGCCTGCAGGATCTTCCGGGCTTCCCGGACCTCCACCTTGCGCAGCTTGGTCTTCTTCGGCAGGATGCTGCCCAGCATGTCGTTCACGTTGATGTCCATGCCGGGGATCTCGGGCTGCACGCCCTGCTCCTCCACCTCGACCTCCACGATCTCGTGCTCCAGCTCGCCCCGGCGCAGCCTCTCGCGCACGTCGCCCTGGCGCACGGCCAGCGCGCTCTTTTCCTCGGGCGAGGGCTCCGGCTGGCGGGGCTTGTTGCCGAGGAGGATGTCGATGGGGTTGGCGGGCTTGCGCTTGACGGAGTTGGTCAGCAGCTCCACCAGCCGGTCCTCCACGTTGGCCTGGGCGCGCAGGCTCACGCGCTCGGCGTGCTGGCCCTTCACCAGGCGAATGGCGGCCTCAACCAGGTCGCGGATGATGCTCTCCACGTCCCGGCCCACATAGCCTACCTCGGTGAACTTCGTGGCCTCTACCTTGACGAAGGGCGCGTCCACCAGCTTCGCCAGGCGACGGGCGATCTCCGTCTTGCCCACGCCGGTGGGGCCGATCATCAGTATGTTCTTCGGCGTGACCTCCTCGCGGATGTCGTCCGGCAGCTGTGAGCGGCGATAGCGGTTGCGCAGGGCCACGGCCACGGCGCGCTTGGCGTCGTCCTGGCCGATGATATATCTGTCCAGTTCGCGAACGATCTCGCGGGGCGTGAGTTCTGTCATGGTGATTTCCTTTCGGTAGGGTCGATTGTTTTTACAGCTCCCGGTAGTAGGGGCAGATGTTTTCGTAATGGCCGTCCTTCATGCGGAAGCCGCCGGGGATCGTGCCCAGCTGGTTAAAGCCCAGACGCTCGTACAGGTGCCGGGCGTGGACGTTGCTCTCCACCACGGCGTTGAACTGCAGCACCTGAAAACCCAGGGCCTTCGCCTGGACAAGGCAGTCCTTCACCAGCGCTTCTCCGATGTGCCTGCCCCGCGCATCGGAGCGCACGGCGTAGCTGGCGTTACAGATGTGGCCGCAGCGGCCCACGTTGTTGGGGTGCAGTATGTACAGGCCCAGGATGGCCCCGCCATCGTTCACGGCCACCGCGCTCAGGCTCTGGGCCGCGAAGAAGGCCGCGCCGGACGCCGCGTCCAGCGGCTCCTCCTGGGGGAAGGCGACACCGTCCTCCACCACCCGGTTCCAGATGGCGATCATCTCCGGCAGGTCGGAAGGCGCGTAGGCCCGCACTTGAATGTCGCTCATGGTCAGACTGTCTCCACGATGATGTTCCCGTTGGTGTACACGCAGATATCCGACGCGATCTTCAACGCCTTGCCGGCGATTTCGGCGGCGGGCAGGTCGGTGTTCTGAATCAGCGCGCGGGCGGCGGCCAGGGCGTAGTTCCCGCCACTGCCGATGGCCAGCACGCCGTCGTCCGGCTCGATCACCTCGCCGGTGCCAGAGATCAGCATCAGGTTGTCCTTGTCGGCGCAGAGCAGCAGCGCCTCCAGCTTGCGCATGGCGCGGTCCATCCGCCAGTCCTGGGCCAGCTCCACCGCCGCGCGGGGCAGGTTGCCGGAGAACTGAGTCAGCTTGTCCTCGAACTTTTCAGACAGCGCGAAGGCGTCGGCCACGCTGCCCGCGAAGCCGATGACCACCTTGCCGCCGAAGATGCGCCGCACCTTCTTGGCGGTGGCCTTCATGATGGTCTTTTCGCCCATGGTCACCTGGCCGTCGCCGGCGATGGCGATGACGCCGTCCTTCTTCACGGCGCAGATGGTGGTGCCCCGAAACAGGCTGGTGGGTTCATAACTCATAATTCTTGATTACCTCGTTCAGTGTGTCGATGGCGGTCTCGCTCAGCTTTTCATAGCGGTTCTTCTTGCCCTTCACCCGGAAGGGCAGGGCGTCCAGTATGCCGAAGTTGGCGTTCATCGGCTGGAAGTTCGGCGTGGGGGTGGTCACGTGCCGCGAAAGCGCGCCCAGGATGGTCCGGCCGGTGAAGTCCGGCTCGGGCTCATGGTTCAACGCCTTGTACAGCCCCACGGCGGCCACCAGCCCGCTGGCGGTGGACTCCATGTAGCCCTCCACGCCGGTCAGCTGTCCGGCGAAGCGGGTGAGGGGCCTGCCCTTCATGGCGAAGTTGCCGTCCAGCACCTTCGGGCCGTTCAGGTAGGTGTTGCGGTGCATCACGCCGTAGCGCGCGAATTCCGCGTGCTCCAGGCCCGGGATCATGCCGAACACCCGCTTCTGCTCGCCCCACTTCAGCCGCGTCTGGAAGCCGACCAGGTTGTAGAGCGTGCCCTGGGCGTTCTCCTGCCGCAGCTGCACCACGGCATAGGGCTCCTTCCCGGTGCGGGGATCGACGAGCCCCACGGGCTTCAGCGGCCCGAAGGCCAGCGTCTGGCGGCCCCGGGAGGCCAGGATCTCCACGGCCAGGCAGCCCTCGAATACCAGCTTCTTTTCAAAGTCGTGCAGCTCCGCCAGCTCCGCGCCCACGAGGGCGTCGTAGAAGGCGTTGTATTCGTCCTCGGTCATCGGGCAGTTCAGGTAGTCGTCCGTGCCCCGCCCGTAGCGGGACGCCCGGAACACCTTATCCATGTCCAGGCTGTCGGCGGTGACGATGGGCGCGGCGGCGTCGAAGAAGTTCAGCGCGCCCTGGCCCGTGGCCTGTTGGATGGCGTCCGTCAGCGAAGGGTCGGTGAGCGGCCCGGTGGCCACGATGCAGGGCTCAGCCGGGATCTCATCGACCACCGCGGTCTCAAACGTCACCAGAGGGTGATTCTTCAGCGCGTCGGTGATCTTTTCCGAGAACACGTCCCGGTCCACGGCCAGCGCGCCGCCGGCGGGCACCCGGCTTGCCTCGGCGCAGCGCAGGATCAGGCTGTCCATGGCGCGCAGCTCGGCCTTTAAAAGCCCGGAGGCGTTGGTCAGGTGCTCGGCCTTCAGGCTGTTCGAGCACACCAGCTCGGCAAAGCCGGGGCTCTTGTGGGCGGGGCTGTAGCGGATGGGCTTCATTTCCACGAGCCGCACCGGCACGCCCCGCTTCACCAGCTGCCATGCGGCCTCGCAGCCCGCCAGGCCCGCGCCGACGATCGTTACGGTATCAGCCATCGTTTTCCTCTGTGTTCGCATTCTCCACCTGCACCTTGTGCCTGCAGGTCTCGTTGGCGCAAACGTGCCACAGGGTGTCCTTGCCTCCGCGCTTCAGCACCATGTAGCTGCCGCAGACGGGGCACTTGTCCGCCACGGGGCGGTCCCAGGACACGAAGTCGCACTCGGGATACTTCTCGCAGCCGTAGAACTTGCGGCCCTTGCGGCTGATGCGCTCCAGCAGTTCCCCGCCGCACTTGGGGCAGGGCACGCCGATGTTGTTGGGCAGGGCCAGCGTGTGGCGGCAGGCCGGGAAGTTGGGGCAGGCCAGGAAGCGGCCGTAGCGGCTCATCTTGTAGACCATCATCGCGCCGCACTTCTCGCAGGGCACGTCGGACACCTGGTCCTCGATGGACACCTTCTCGATGCTCGCCTCGGCCTTCTCCAGGTCCTTTTCAAAGGGGCCGTAGAAGTCGGACACGATGCGGTGCCAATCGGCGCTGCCGGCCTCCACGTCGTCCAGCTCGTCCTCCATGGTGGCGGTGAAGGCCACGTCCACGATGTCCGGGAAATTCTTGCACATCATGTCGTTCACGATCTTGCCCAGCTCCGTGGGGATCAGCCGCTTGTTTTCCTTGGCGATGTAGCCCCGGCGGCCGGTGATGGTGGAGATGGTGGGGGAGTAGGTGGAGGGCCTGCCGATGCCCTTCTCCTCCAGCGTGCGCACCAGGCTGGCCTCGGTGTACCTTGGCGGCGGCTGGGTGAAGTGCTGCTCGGCGCTCATCTCGCCCGCGACGGCCTTCATGCCCTCTTCAAGGTCGGGCAGGTTGCCGTTCTCGGCCTCCTCCTGGGGGTCGTCCACGCTCTCGACGTAGACCACGGTGAACCCGGGGAAGCGCAGCTTCTGGCCGTTGAAGTGGAACCGCGCGCCGTCATCGGCGTCGATGTCCACGGCCAGCGTGTCGTACAGCGCCGGGGTCATCTGGCTGGACACGAAGCGGTCGTAGATCAGCTTGTACAGCCGGTACTGGTCCCGGGACAGGCTGGCCTTGATGCTCTCGGGCCGGCGCTCCACCACGGTGGGCCGGATGGCCTCGTGGGCGTCCTGGGCGCTCTTGCGGGTCTTGTACACGTTGGGCTTCTCGGGCAGGTAGTCCGGCCCGTAGTTGATGGAAATCAGGTCGCGCACGGCCTCCACGGCCTCGTCGGCGATGCGGGTGGAGTCGGTGCGGATGTAGGTGACCAGGCCCTGGCTGCCCTCGCCGGCCAGATCCACGCCCTCGTAGAGCTGCTGGGCGATCTGCATGGTCTTCTGGGTGGAGAAGCCCAGCTTGCGGCTGGCCTCCTGCTGGAGGTTCGAGGTGGTGAAGGGCGGGGCGGGCAGCCGACGGCGCTCGGCCTTCTTGATGGCCGAAACGACAAACTTCGCGCCCTTGCACTTCGCGATCACCTCATCGGCGTCGCCCTTGGACTTCAGATCCACCTTGTCCTCGCCGTAGCCGGTGAACTTCGCGCTCACCTCGGCGCTTCCGATGGTGAACGGGGTGGTCAGCGTCCAATACTCCTCGGGGATGAAGGCCTCGATCTCGGCCTCGCGGTCGCAGATGATCTTGGTGGCCACGGACTGCACGCGGCCCGCGCTCAGGCCCTTCTTCACCTTCTGCCACAGGATGGGGCTGATCTTGTAGCCCACCAGCCTGTCCAGCACGCGCCGGGCCTGCTGGGCGTTGACCAGATCCATGTCGATCTTCCGCGGGCTCTTCACGGCGGCCTTCACGGCCTTGCTGGTCACCTCGTGGAACTCGATGCGGCAGGCCGAATCCTCGTCGATGCCCAGCACGTTGGCCAGGTGCCAGGAGATGGCCTCGCCCTCGCGGTCCGGGTCGGTCGCGAGATAGATCTTGCTGGCGGAGCGGGCTTCCTTGCGGATCTTGCCCAGGATCTCGCCCCGGCCGCGAATGGTGATGTACTTGGGTTCAAAGTTATTCTCCACATCCACGCCGATCTGGCTCTTGGGCAGATCGCGGACGTGGCCCTGGGAGGCTTCCACCTTGTAGCCGCGCCCCAGGAACTTTCCGATCGTCTTGGCCTTGGCCGGCGATTCGACGATGACGAGTTTGTTAGCCATAGTTTCCTCCAGAATCAGGGAACAGGGAACAGGGAACAGGGAACAGGATTTGCCTGCGGCTAATTCCATTCCTCATTTCTCATTCCTAATTCCTCATTTTCACATATACGAGCGGTACAGCCCGCCCGGCGCCTTTTCTATTATTCCCCGAAGTTCCAGCATTGTCAAGTGGGAATTTAGCCGCGCCGCGGAAAAACCGGTGGCGGCGGCCAGCTCGTCGAAGGACAGAGCCTGCTCCCGCAGGGGCTCCACGATGGCCCTTTCGTCCGGCTCCAGCTCCACGGGCTTGGCGTTGCGGACGGGGTTCTCCGACGGCCGCTGGGCCCAGCGATAGTGCTCCAGGATGTCCCAGTGGCTGAGCACCGGCGTGGCGCCGTCCAGGATCATCCGGTTGGGCGCCTCGCTGAGCGGGCTGTAGATGCCGCCGGGGATGGCGAACACGTCCCGCCCCTGCTCCAGCGCCAGGTTCACGGTAATCATCGCGCCGCTGGCCCGGGCGCCCTCCACCAGCAGCGTGCCCTCGGTCAGGCCGCTGATGATGCGATTGCGGGCGGGGAAGTTGCCGGGCATGGGCGTGGTCCCCGGGTTGAACTCCGAGATGATCGCGCCGCCGGTGTCGATGATCTCCGCCATCAGCCTGTCGTTCTCCGGCGGATAGCAGACGTCCACGCCGCAGCCCAGCACGGCGATGGTCCGGCCGCCGCCGTCCAGGGCGCCGCGGTGGGCGCAGGTGTCGATGCCCCGGGCCATGCCGCTGACCACGGTCACACCGTTTTCAGCCAGGCCCTTGCCGAATTCCCGGGCGGCGCGCTGGCCGTCCCGGGTGCAGCGTCGGGAGCCCACGACGGCGATCATGCGCTCGTCGTCCAGATGGCAGTCGCCCCGCACGTACAGCGTGGGCGGCGGGTCGTAGATGCCGCTCAGCGCCGGGGGATAGTCGTCGGAAAGCCGGGTCACGGCGCGGATGCCCAGCCTCTCCAGCCGGTCGAACAGCCGGTAGAAGTAGGCTTCGCTGCGGGCGGCGCGCAGGTTGTTCAGCGCCTGCGGCCCGACGACCTGCATGTCCGGCGGGATCAGCGGCCCGCCCAGGGCGTCCCACACCTGCCGCGCGTCCTCATAAAGCGACAGCAACTGATAGAAGCGCTTCTGGCCGATGCCCTCCACGCTGGAGAGCCAGACCCAGTATTGGTCCATTGCGGTGTATTCCATGCTCGCTCCTCATTCAGCGCACATAGCGCCTTGGCGCTTCGGCCTGCCGCTGGCGGCGCGCCGCCTCGGCCCGGGCCTGCTGCTGGCGCGTCTTGCGCCGGTCGTCCCGGATCAGCCAGACGGCCTCCACGATGGAGATCACGCACAGCGCGAAGAGCAGCCGCTTGGTGATGTTGTTGTTGATGAACGCCATGGCGGTGTTGACGCGGTCGATGAAGAAGAACACGAAGTACATGCCGGAAAGTATGATGGCCGCGTGGGGCAGCAGCTTGCGCAGCACGAAGATCCCTCCCTGTGATTGGTCAGTTGTCCACGATGGCGATGATGTCGCTGGTCTCCCGGCCCTCGCCGCTGGCGCCGCTGGGGTTGGAGATGATGCGGTTGGCCGCCACCATCACCGACGTGTTGCCGCCGTCCATGTTGTAAGCGCGCACGCAGCCCAGGTCCTTCATCAGCGCGGCCAGCTCCGCCAGGGTCAGCCCGCCGGAGTCGCCCGAGCGGCCGTCTACCACCACGAAGCAGTAGTGGCCGGGTTCAAAGTAGCCCAGGGCAGTGCGGGGGTTGCTGGGCGTGACCACGGAATTGAAGTGCTTCTTGGCCTTGCCGTCCGAGGTGATCAGCCGGGGGCCGAAGTTCCAGGCCTGGTAGGCGCCGTTGGCGATGGCGTCCTCACAGTCGAAGTGGCCCGCGGCGTAGGTCTCGATGCGCCCGTCCCAGTACAGCACGCACACGTCCTGGTTGGGATAGTTGTCCTTGCGGAACAGCTCGCCGTTGCGGATGACCACGCCGTCGTCCCGGCTGCCGTAGTTGTCGCCGTTGACGGCGAGTATGCCGTTGATGCGCTGGCAGATGGTCAGCGTGCGCTCGCGATAGGCCTTGCCGAAGGTGTCCTGGGCGAAGGCGGTCTTGAAGCAGCTGATGTCGCGCAGGTAGATGTCCGCCACGTAGAACACCACGTCGTTGGACTCGTAGCGCTTCAGCCCGATGTTCACATTGCCGCTCTGGTAGCCGGACTGGGTGGCCTTCACCTCGCCGTCGGTGAACTTGTCGGCAAACTTTTCGCCGAAATCGCCGGGCTCCTCGGTGAAGTAGTCGCCCACCTTGGCGCCGACGCTCTGGGCGGGCAGGGTGTCGCCCGCGTCCTCCTCCAGATCGGCGGTGGCCTCGGAGGCGTCCACGGCGGCGACATTCCCCTCGTCCAGGGCGATGGAGCTCTCGGCCAGGCTGCCGACGTCCACCGGGGAGGCGACCTCCTCGCCGTCGTCCTCCTCCACGTCGTAGACCTCCTCGATCTGCCCGCGGGCGTCGGCGCGGTTGGACACGATGCCCACCGACTCCACCGGGTGGCGCAGCACGTGGTGGAACAGCGCGAACACCACCAGCGAAATCCCGAGCAAGAGTATATCCGCCACCACCAGCACCCATACGGGCAGCGGCCGCTGGGCCAGCTGGCCCTTCAGCCAGTTGGAGGCGGGGCGGCCCTGGGCGGGCCTGCGTCGGTTCTGCATGGATGTGTTGCCTCCCATCAGCTCTTCTTCCGGAACACGAATTTGCCCTGCACGACGAAGTTGAGTATGAACACCGTCACTTCAACGATGATCTTCGCCAGCGCGAAGGATACGCCCCAGCCGGTCAGCAGGTGCATCAGCGCCAGGTTCAGCGCCAGGATCACCGCCGCCAGCGCCACATACTTGGCGATGGCCTTGCCCAGGCTCTCGTTGCCCTTGAACACCACGTGGCGGTTGACGGTGAAGTTCACCGTACCGCTGACCACGCGGGCGACGATCACGCTGAAGTTCAGCGACAGCGCGGCGGGCCAGGCGGCGGTCAGCGCTTTCAGGATCAGCGCCAGCACGTAGTCCACGATGAAGGCCAGCAGCGACGAGGCGCAGAATTTCAGGATGCACAGGTAGATCTTCAGCGAATCCTTGAAGGGGTTGAAGTGGCTTGAGGCGTTGTCGTCCAGGTAGACCGTCTCGATCCACTCCTCCAGGATGGGCATGCCGCCCTGGGCCGCGGTGAGCAGCATGTTGATCTCGTATTCATACCGGTCGCCGGACACGTTCAGGAACTTCTCCATGCCCTCCCGGCCGAAGGCGCGCAGGCCCGTCTGGGTGTCATAGACCTTCACGCCGCTGGCGATGGAGAACACGTGGCGGGTGACGCCGTTGCCGAAGCGGCTGCGCAGGGGCACGTCGCCCTCGAATTTGCGGCTGCCCAGCACCAGCGCGCCGGGGTTGGCGGCGGCGGTCTCGCAGACCCGCAGGATGTCCTCGTAGCGGTGCTGCCCGTCGGCGTCGGCGGTCACGGCCAGCTGGCACTGGGGCAGGCTCTTGAGCACGTAGTCGAACGCGGTCTTCAGCGCCGCGCCCTTGCCCCGGTTCCGGGGATGGCGCAGCAGCGTTACGCCCGGCTTGAGCGCGGAAAATATGGGCTCGAACTCCGCCCCGCTGCCGTCGTCCACCACCACGGGCACGAAATCCGGGTTGGCCTCGAACTGCTCCAGCAGCCCCAGCAGCTCCTTCGCGGGTTTGTAGGCGGGGATGATCAACGCGATTTTCATTGGTATTCTGGCTCCTTCTGCCCCGTCGGGGATCATTTTCTCCCGGAGGGCAAAATTTCTCTGATAAAATATATCACACTTTCCCGCAAAGCACAAGCGCAATCTGGTTTCGCGGGAAAAGGGAATATAAAATATGTAAGAATTTCTCGGAAATTGCGCGGAAGGGTGGGGTGTGGTATAATGGAACAGGGAACAGGGATAGTGAGCAGGGAGTGAGAGCTATGGCGGAATACAGCTTCGATCCGATTGCCGCGCGGGACGGCCTCGTCGCCGCGCTGCGCGCCCTGGCGGCGGAACAGGGCTTCAGCCGGGTGGTGGTGGGCATCTCCGGCGGCAAGGACTCCAGCGTGGCGGCGGCCGTCTGCGCCCGGGCGCTGGGCCGGGAGAACGTGTTCGGCGTGATGCTCCCCGACGGCACCCAGGCGGACATCGCCGACAGCCGCCGGGTGTGCGAAGCGCTGGGCATACAGCGCCGCACGCTGAACATCGGCGCCATGCACGCCGCCCTGCGCGCCGCCGTGGGCGAGAGCGCCTCGGACGGCGAATTCCACATCCCCGCCAGCCGGGAAGCAGACATCAACGTGGGCCCGCGGCTGCGCATGACGGCGCTGCGGTGTATCGCCCAGAGCCTGGGCGCAAGACTTGCGGGCACGGGGAACCTGTCCGAGGCCACCGTGGGCTACTGTACCAAGGACGGCGACACTTCCTGTGATTTCGCGCTGCTGGGGACGCTGACCAGCGTGGAGGTGGTGCAGGTGGGCCTGGCCATGCCGGAGCTGCCGGCGGAGCTGGTGGAAAAGACGCCCACGGACGGCCTGTCCGGCATGAGCGACGAGGAAAAGATGGGCCTTCGCTATGCCGACATCCACAGATACATCCGCCTGGGCACCTGCGGCGACGGGAAGATCGACGAAAGGATCCGACGCCGGGAGGCCGCCAATCGGCACAAGCGGCGCATGCCCGTGGTGCTGGACCCGTTCCGCTGATTCAAACAAAATCCCATGCCTCGTCGTCGGCATGGGATTTCTTTTTTCTGGAATATTTCTTTTTGCTCTCCACCCGCCGGGTGACGGGAGACAGGCCCCATTCGTTCCGGCCTTCCCGGTCCAGCAGCCGGCGCGCCTTCTTGCCCAGCTTCTCCCGGGGAATGAACCGCATCGTCATATCGCATCCCTCCTGATGCTATAGACGCGCGGAAGCCGGAGAAGGTTCCAATCTCAGTCCGAGACGGACACGTCCACGTCCGGCGCGATGGTGACGCTGTAGCCCGGGTAAGCCTTCCGGATCTCCTCTTGCAGCACAGCCAGGCCCTCCTTCGGCTGGATGTCGAAGCTCATCACCACGTCGAACTGCATTTCCTTCGCCGCCGTGTCCACATAGAAGCCGTGGAGCTGTACGGCCCAGTCGTGCGCCAGCACCCTCTGCCGCACGTCGTTCTGGATGCGGGCTGCCTCGTCGTCGCGGGTGTTGTAGGAGTACAGGCCCACGCCGGTGAGGATCACGCCGGTCTCCCGGTACACCTTCGCCTCCAGCCTGCGGGTCAGGCGGTCCACCTCCCGCACGGTCATGGTATCCGGCAGCTCCAGGTGCACCGAGGCATAGTCCTTGTCCGGGCCGTAGTTGTAGAGGATCAGGTCGTAGGCGCCGCGCACCTCGTCGTCCTCGGTCAGCAGGGCCTTGATCCTGTCCGTGACCTCCTTGTCCGCCCGCATGCCCAGGATCTCGTTCAGCGTCTCGATCATCATCTCCACGCCGGACTTGATGATGAATACGGAGATCACCGTGCCCACATACGCCTCCAGCGAAAGGCCCGTGGCCATGAACACCACGGCGCAGGCCAGCACCGAGGCGGACAGTATGGCGTCAAACAGCGCGTCGGAGCCGGAGGCCACCAGCGAGCCGGAATTCACCTTCCTGCCCTGGGCCTTCACATAGCGTCCCAGGAAGATCTTCACCAGCACGGCCACCGCGATGATCACCAGCGAGACGACGCTGTAGTCCGGCTGCTCCGGGTGGAAGATCTTCTTCACGGATTCCACCGCGGAGGTGATGCCCGCGTACAGCACGATGCCGGAGACGATCATGGCGCTCAGGTACTCGATGCGCCCGTAGCCCAGGGGGTGCTTTTTGTCCGGCAGCCGGCCCGACAGCTTCGTGCCCACGATGGTGATGATGGAGGACAGCGCGTCGGACAGGTTGTTCACCGCGTCCAGCGTCACGGCGATGGAGTGGGACACGATGCCGACGAAGGCCTTGAACGCCGCCAGCAGCACGTTGGCCAGTATGCCGATGACGCTGGTGCGGATGATGACCCGGTCCCGGTTCAGCTCCGGGGCAGGGGAGGCGGTATGGGTGTTGCTCATGGGAATCTCCCTTCTTTATCCTGAACACGACGCGCCACGGGCTGCCCCCTGGCGCGTCCGGAATCGAAGCCTGGCCCTCCGGTGGACCGTGCAGATGCTTAGTAGCTCGGATCCGTTGAGAAGTAGGGCAGCGCGTAATCGGGGGTCTGGGACGCGTTGTAGTCCATATAGACCTCGCCGTTCGCATACGCGATCTCCGTCACCACCCAGTGCAGCTGGGTGGCCTTGTCCGGTATGGAGTAATCGTCGAAGGAGTCGATGAAGGTGTGCCTGGTGTTCGGCTCGATATTCAGATTGTACCAATCCGTCTGCCAGGTGGTATAGCCTTCTTTGGACGCCACGCACTTCCCGTTGGAGTCCACCCACCATTCGCGGACGACGACCGCGACGATCGAGCTGCTGGCGTTGTCATTCGAGAAGATGAAGGAGAGCTTCTTGCTCCCGTCGGCATCCTTGAGCTCGTCGTTGTATACGCTGTACACTTCGCCGGAGGCCGTCCACGAAGACGACGGCATGCGGGCTGGCTGGCCGGCGGGTATGGCGTTGCTGCTGTACAGGACCGCCTGGGTCATCGCGGTGGCCACGCCGTAGCCGCCTGAATCGCCGTGGATCGCGTTGTTTTCCTGGAAAGCCTTGACGGCTGCCTTTGTCTTTGGACCGTATGCCCCGTCCGCTGTGTCGTCCAGATAGCCGAGGGCGATCAACCGGTTCTGCAGGGCCTTGACCTTGTCGCCGCTGTTGCCGGTCTTGAGGTCATAGCCGACATCGCTGTAGGAGAAGGCAATCGGCGTCGCGGTAGGCGCGGCCGTCGGGGCGGGCGTGGGCGTGGGCGCCTCTGTCGGCGCCGGTGTGGCATACACGAAGGAGCCGATCTGAAGCACCGGGCAGCCCTGCAGGATCTCCGTTGTGTCGACGGCGCTGCTGGCCACGAAATTGCTGTTCGTATCAATCGTCGCAAGCGAGTGATCCCCGTAGAACATGAGGCTCATATCCGTCACATTGCCCGTGTCAAAGCCCGACAGATCCAGCGCCTCCAGGGAAAAGTTGCAGGCGAACATATTCGACATGGACGTGACGTTCGAGGTGTCAATACCCGACAGATCGATCTCCCTCAGATTGGGATCCCAGGCGAACATGCACGACATGTCCGTCGCTTCCGAAGTGTCGAAGGCGTTGTTGAAGCGCACGCTTCGCAGCGCTTTATAATCGGCGAACATATCCGAGCATCTCTGGGGAGCGCGAACTCCGCCGTCTGCCGCGATGACCAGGTCATAGTAGTCGCCCCCGGGCACATCCGAGCTGTAATCGTATTCGTAATCGCTGTCGTTCATGGTTACCCACGCCAACACGGAGCCGTCCTTCTTGTCCGAAACGTCCCAGGCGTCGGCGGGCGCGCCGGCCGTGGTGTTCTGGAAGGCGACGGTGGCGATCTGGTTGCGCTGATAGATGCTGCCGAACACATCCCCCTTCGCGCCGTAGGAAGTGGGCCTTGCCAGGATGCAGGACGGCGTGGTGGGGGTGGGGCTCGCCGTGGGCGTGGCCGTCGGCGCGCGCGAGCGGACCGGCAGTGGCGTCACGGCCGACTTGACCGTCGCCGTCTCGGCGGGCTGGACCATGGTGATGTTGTTTTCAACGGCGTATTCCAGCGCCAGGTTGGTGCGGTCGTCCACGTAGCCGTCGGTCTCGGGCAGGGTGCTTTCATCGCCCTTGGCGCTGTTGATCCAGGCCTGGAAGCGCTTCACGGCCTCGACGGTGGCATCGTCGTACTCGCCGGTCGCTTCCTCGCTCATCGCGCCGACGGCGCGCAGCATCTCCTGGATGTGGCGGACGGAGTCCGGGTCGGAGTCTTTGCCCACGACGATCCCGCTGTCCACCTCATCCGTGGCCGCGAAATGGATGTTGGCGTAAGTCAAGTAGAAGTTGCCTGTGTTGATGTCGATGCTGTTCCAGTCCGCCTCGGAGCCGTCGTAGTTCACGTCCGTGAGGCTATCGCAGTCGTAAAACGCCTTGTATCCAATTTCAGTGACGCTCGCGGGAATCGTGATCTCGCTCAGGCCGGTACAGCCTTCAAACGCCTGGTCGCGGATGGAGGTGACGCCCTCCGGGAGCGCGATCCCGGTCATGTTGGCGCAGTTGTAGAAGGCTTCCCTGCCGATCCCGGTGACGCCTTCGCCAACCACGACGCTGGTGACGCTGTCCCTGAAGTCCGCCCAGGGCACTTCGGCGCTGCCCCGCTTGAAGTCGTCCATGTCCCCGGTGCCGGTGATTGCCAGCGTGCCGTCTTCGGAGATCACCCAGGCGATATCATCGCCGGCGGTACCTTCGGGGATCGCGGACGTGGGCTCGGGCGAGGGCGTATCCGTGGGTTCGGGGGACGGGGTGTCCGTGGGCTCGGGGGACGGGGTGTCCGTGGGCTCGGGCGACGGGGTGTCCGCGGGCTCGGGCGACGGGGTGTCCGCGGCCTCTGTTTCAATCGGCGCGACCACTGAGGGCTCCTCGGGCTTCTTTGTCGTGCTGAACACGGCGATCAGCAGGATCACGGCCAGCAGCACGCTGGCCGCGACGATGCCCAGCACGATCTTCTTGGAGCGGTTATCCGGGGAGGCGCTCTCTTCCTTCGCCTTCACGGGCTTGATTTCCCTTTTTTCCTTCTTTCCCTTATTCTCCACATTGCCGGCATTGGCGCTGCCGAGGTTCAGCAGGGCCTGGCGCATTTCGTCCGCGCTCTGGTAGCGCTTCTGCGGCGCGAACGAGCAGGCCTTCATCACGATGCTCTTCAGCGCCTTGCTGCCGTTTCGAGGCTCGGGCAGCGCCTTGTTCTGCATGCGGGCCATCAGCGCTTCGTTCTTGATGTCCGGGGTGGGGATGACGCCGGTGGGCACAAAGGGGATGCGGCCGTTGTTCAGCAGCATGTACAGCACCACGCCAAGGGAGTAGATGTCCACCCTGGCCGCGGAGTCGATATCGGAGGCGTCCACGGTGTTGTTGAACACCTCCGGCGCCATGTAGTCATAGGTGCCGATGCGGGTGAACTGGGTGTTCATGCGCTCCAGCGTCCTCGCCACGCCGAAGTCGCCCAGCTTGAAGTCGCCGTCCCGGCTGATGAATATATTCTCGGGCTTGATGTCCCGGTGGACGATGTTCTTCTTACGGCAGACCACCAGCGCGGAGCAGATGTCGATGCCCAGCTTGGCGACCTCCGTGTCGGACAGGTTCCTGTTCGCGATGTACGCCAGCAGCGGGGTGAGCAGCTCCATGCGGATCAGCATGATCCACTGGGGGATCTCCGGCTGTTCGATCACGTGATAATCCTCGATGGACACGATGTTGGTATAGCCCTTCACCGTCTCCATCACCCGGATCTCCTCGCCCAGCGTGCGCACCTGGCCCTCCAGATAGCTGGTCATGGACTTGGAATCCAGCCCCTGGGCGCGCAGGCTGTTCAGCTCGGAGGCGCTCCTGGGGATGACCACGACCTTCACCGCCGACTGGATCTGGCCGATGATGTCGCTGCGCTCGATCAGGTACACGTTGCCCAGCCCGGCCAAGTCTGCTGTATGATGCTGATGATGTCCATCGCGCTGCCCCCTGTTGCTTTGACATATGGAGCCCCAGTTAATTACCAATCATTATCATTATATCATAGTTTATGTTATCAATCCAGAGGGATGGCGCGGTTATCCACAGAAATCTGACAAAAATATGAAAAAAAACAGGACGCAGCGGCCCTGTGACGACCGGCGGGATGGCTCGAGGCCATCCCGCCGGGGGAAAGCGATCAACGCTTTGCTGTGATGAATCACATGATTATGGTCGCGTTCTTCAACGCGTCGTTGTCGTCGCCAATGGCGATGGCGTTCCACTGCGCCTCGGTGCCGCCGTAATAGACATCCGCGAGGTTGTCACAGTAGGCAAACGCATACATGCCAATGTCAGTCACACTGTCCGGTAGGACGATGGAGCTCAAATGGGAGCAGCCGGAAAACGTACCGAAACCGATACGTGTTATACCGTCCGGCAGGGCGATGGAGGTCAAACCGGAGCAGCTTTGAAATGCCAGGTCGCCGATGAAAGTCACGCTGTCGGGCAGGGTGACGGAGGCCAGGCTGGAGCAGCCGTCAAACGCACTGAGGCCGATGACCTCGATTCCCTGGGGGACTGTGTATTCGGACCGGGCAGAGGCGCAGGGACAACAGACCAGCGTCTTGTCCGATTTGCTGATCAGCGCGCCGTCGACGACAGCCAGCGCCGGATGGTCAGGCGAAACGACAATACTTGCAAGGTTTTCACACTGCAGAAATGGATTCTCATCAATGTCAGTCAAACTGTCGGGCAGGGAGATGGAAGTCAGGCCGGAGCAGTGGGAAAACGCGGCATATCCGATGGAAGCCAAGCCATCCGGCAGATCAATGGAGGTCAGGCCGGAGCAGCTATCGAACGCCTCTTCATTGATGGCGGCCAAGCTGTCGGGCAGGAAGACTTCGGCAATATGGGAGCAATCGCAGAAGGCCCCCGCGGCGATGTTGGTGACCCCCTCCTCGACCACGACGCGGGTGATGCTGTCCTGATAGCCCTTCCAGGGCTGGGTGTAGCCGTTATCCTCGGGGATGAATTCCAAATCGGTCATCTCCCCGCTGCCGGCGATCACCAGCGTGCCGTCCTCGCAGTAGGCCCAGGTGACGTTGGCTCCGGCGGTTCCCTGGTCCAGCACGGCGCCGTAGTCGGCTGTACCGGTGTCTGCCGAAGAGGCTTCAGGCGTGGTCTCGGCGGTGGGGTTGTCGCCTGTGATGTTGACCTCGTCCTCGCTGCCTCCGGCATTGAAATGAACGGTTGCGTTCGTCAACGCTTCGTTGATCTCGTCAATGGATATGGCGTTCCATTGTGCCTCGGTGCCGCCGTAGTAGACATCTGCGAGGCTGTCGCAGCCGGAAAATGTGCCGGAACCGATACGTGTTATACCGTCCGGCAGGGCGATGGAGGTCAGGCCGGAGCAGCCGCTAAACGCCGAGCTGCCGATGGTGGTCAGACTGTCGGGCAGTGTGATGGAGGTCAGGCTGGAACAGCCGAAAAACGCAAACCAGTCGATGGTGGTCAGACTGTCGGGCAGTGTGATGGAGGTCAGGCCGGAGCAGCCGAGAAACGCCGAGTCGCCGATGGTGGTCAGACTGTCGGGCAGTGTGATGGAGGTCAGGCCGGAACAATCGAAAAACACCCAGTTGCCAATGGCGGTCAGACTGTCGGGCAGTGTGATGGAGGTCAGGCCGGAGCATTCGGAAAACGCACCATATCCGATGGAAGTCAAGCCATCCGGCAGATCAATGGAGGTCAGGCCGGAGCAGCCGTTAAACGCATAGTTGTCGATGGTGGTTACGCTATCGGGCAGGGTGACGGAGGCCAGACTGGGGCAGCTGTCAAACGCGCAGAGGCCGATGATCTCGACTCCCTGGGGGACTGTGTATTCGGACCGGGCAGAGGCGCAGGGACAACAGACCAGCGTCTTGTCCAATTTGCTGATCAGCATGCCGTCAATGACCGCCAGTGCCGGATGATCGGGCGATACAACAATACTTGCAAGGTTTTCACACTGCGTGAATGGATTCCCATTAATGTCAGTCACACTGTCGGGCAGGGAGAGAGAAGTCAGGCCGGAGCAGTGGGAAAACGCGGAAAAGCCGATGGAAGTCACGCCCTCAGGCAGATCAATGGAGGTCAGGGCGGAGCAGCTTTCAAATGCGGTCTCTTCGATGGTGGTCACACTGTGGGACAGGGTGACTTCAGCTATATTGGAGCAATAGCCAAACACTCCATACCCGATGCCGGTGACACCCTCCTCAACCACGACGCGGGTGATATTGTCCCGATAGTCCTTCCAGGGCTGGTTATAGTCGTGCTTCTCATAATCCCATTCGCAATCCGCCATATCCCCGCTTCCGGAGATCACCAGCGCTCCGTCCTCGTAATAGGCCCAGGTGACGTTTTCACCCGCGGAACCCTGAGCGACTGCCGGCGAGGACGTGGGTGTAGGTGTAGGTGCCGGCGTGGGTGTGAGCGTAGGCGTCGGTGTCGGCGTCGGCGTGGGCGTCGGTGTGGGCGTGGGGGTGGGCGTCGGCGTGGGTGTCGGACTTGGCGTGACCCCTACCTCCGGCGCGGCCGCAGGGTTTTCCTCGGGTATTCTGGACGCACTGAACACGCTGATCAAAAGGATCAGCGCCAGCACAACACTGCACGCGACGACACCCAACACGATCTTCAGTGAGCGGTTTTCTGATGAGGGGTTCTTTTCCTTTACGGGCTTCGGTTCCTTCTTCTCCTTTTTTTCCTTCTCCTTCGGCGCACCTTTTGGGGGTTCTGCGTTGCCGCTGCCCAGGTTCAGCAGGGCCCGGCGCATCTCCTCCGCGCTCTGGTAGCGCTGCTCGGGGGCAAATGAGCATGCCTTCATCACCACGCTCTTCAGCACTTTGCTGCCGTTGATGGGTTCGGGCAGGGGCTTGTTTTGCATGCGCGCCATCAGCGCGTCGTTCTTGACGCCCGGGTTGGGAACGCTGTCGATGGGCACAAAGGGGATGCGGCCCCGGTTCAGCAGCATGTACATCACGACGCCCAGGGAATAGATGTCCACCCTGGCCGCGGAATCGATGTCGGAGGCGTCCACCGTGTTGTTGAACACCTCCGGCGCCATGTAGTCATAGGTGCCGATGCGGGTGAACTGTGTGCTCATGCGCTCCAGCGTCCTCGCGACGCCGAAGTCGCCCAGCTTGAAGTCGCCGTTCCGGTTGATGAAGATGTTTGCGGGCTTGATGTCCCGGTGGACGATGTTCCTCTTCCGGCAGACCTCCAGCGCGGAGCAGATGTCGATGCCCAGCTTGGCGATCTCGGTCTCGGTCATGCTCCTGTCGACGATATAGGTCAACAGCGGGGTGAGCAGCTCCATTCGGATCAGCATGATCCACTGGGGGATCTCCGGCCGCTCGACCACGTGGTAGTCCTCGATGGACACGATGTTGGTATAGCCCTTCACCGTCTCCATCAGCCGGATCTCCTCGCCCAGCGAGCGCACCTGGTCCTGCAGATAGCTGGTCAGGGACCTGGAATCCAGTCCCTGGGCGCGCAGGCTGTTCAGCTCGGCGCTGTCTCTGGGGATCACCACGACCTTGACCGCGGATTGAACCTGACCGATGATGTCGCTGCGCTCGATCAGGTATACGTCGCCGTAGGAGCCGGAGCCCAGGCTCTTCCAGCCCGGCCAAGTCTGCTGTATGATGCTGATGATGTCCATCGCGCTGCCCCCTGTTGCTTTGACATATGGAGCCCCAGTTAATTACCAATCATTATCACTATATCATAGTTTATGTTATCAATCCAGTGGGATGGCGCCGTTATCCACGGAAATCCGATAAAAATTTGAAAAGGGCGCCACATCCACCGATGTCGCCGCGCTCGATCAGACAGACGTCGCCGCAGGAGCCCGAGCCCGGGCCCTTTGCCGTCAATCCAGGGGCCAGAGGCTGCCGCTGTCGTCCATGCCCAGCGGGAAGCGGCAGCGGTCCTGCCACAGCGGCGTGGTCAGCTCCGGGACGGGCTCGGTGTCGCACTTGGCCTCGAACCGGGCCTTGGCCATCTCCAGCAGCTGGCGGTCCAGGTCGAAGAAGTGGTCGATGAAGAAGCGCCAGCTGTCGTCATCGGGCAGGTGCAGCAGTATGATGGCGGTCTTGCCGTTCACTGCGTGCTGCCCCAGCACCTTGAAGTGGGAGTCGCGCTGGGCGACGCACAGGCCCCAGTTGGTGTCGTGCTCATAGGCCATCAGGTTGGCCATGTGGTTGGACAGGATCATGTAGCGGTGGGTGGTCACCATGCCCATCACCCGGCAGCTGGCGTCCGTGAACGCCCGCTCCCGGATGATCAGGTTCGGCACGTACTTCGCCGCCAGCGCCGGGTCCAGGTTCACGTCCCGCACGAATATGGCCAGGCCGGGATAGTTGGCGTCGAGGATCGCCTGGAAACGCCGCGCCTCTTCCTCGGTCAGCTCGATCTTCCGGCGCCCGCGCTCCTGGGCGTCGCCTGCTCCGTTGAATGGATGGCTCATATCAATGCTCCTTTCGGTGAATTTATCCCCGACACCCTGCTTTGGCGGCCGGGAGCCCAGAGATCAGAGTTTATACAGTGGGACGGGAGGTGTCCGCCTGCCACTTGTATTTACCCGCCAGGGCGAAGCGCCCTGGCCGATTTGATCATTTCAAAGCCGCAGTACAGCGGCATATTGTGCCCATAATCCCAGGTATGCGCAGAATCCCCTCCACACACGAAGCGCTCGGGACAAGCGGAACAGAGCCGACTGTGGGCGGTGCGATCTGCTCTGAAGGGCTCGAACCGATGCAGCCACACATCCCAAAAATCATCTGTTCTGATGTTGCCTTGCACGAGATCTCTGCGATTTTCAATATCGAGACACGCGCAGATATCCCCATTGCTTCTCACGCTGGCTACCAGTATACCGGCGCCGCAAAGGAAATAAAGGTCCCGGACCATGCGCTCTGTGTCGACGCCGAGATAATGTGAACAGCCGAAGGTGACCTCCATGGGACAGCTCCGGTCGAATCTCTTGTCCTGTATGTAGGTGAGCAATTCCAGAAAGCGCGTTGGCGTCAGCAGCATATCGGCGGATTCACAGGCACGGCCGATGGGTTCAACATTGATAACGCGCCAGCTGTGAATGCGCATCCTGCAGAGCACATCATACAGAGGGTCCAAGTTGTCATAGTTGTTCATATGGACGACCGTAGTCACCTGGGGCTTAAACCCAGCCCGCTGCAGGCAGAGAATTCCCTGTAATGCCCGCCGCCATGCGCCCTTTTGCCCGCGCAGCGCGTCGTGGGAGGCTTCCGTGCCGTCAAGGCTGACGGAGACCGTGGACAGGCCGACCCGCTTGAGCTCCGCGCAGGCGGCATCATCGATCAGCGTGGCGTTTGTCGTCATGCCCCAGAAAAAACCGGATTGCTTAACTTGCGCTGCGATCTCATAAAACTGTGGGTGAAGCATGGGCTCACCGCCGGTCAGGCAAATCATGGGTTTTTCGCCCTGTATTGTATTGAGCGCATTATTGACATCTTCAACAGACAACATCTGGCCCACGCTTGTACAGTTGCTGCCACAATGCAGGCAATGGAGATTACATCGATTCGTTATTTCAAAGAATAACCAGCGCAGGCGTGGCTGCAAACGCAGATGATCGCGTTGCTCTGCGACCTTTTCCAACTGCATGCGTTTCAAAGAAAAAATATTCTTTTCCATAGAAATATTAAAACAAATCACCCAGTCCCGAGAAAAGATCACCAGAAACCTTGACTTTGCCACCGCACATTGGGCACCATCTTTCCCTGTCGATCATTACACAGTTTTCCCATGAATACCCGCATTCTGAACATACGTGTGTTCGTATGACAGGCTTTGGGCCGTAGATACACTCTCGTACATCAACAATGAATATGGGTGTTCCCATTGGCGCGCCGCAATACCTGCAATATTTGTCACCGTAGATGTAAGTATTATTGCAATTCATGCATACTAATCTGAAAAAAGAATTCTTTATATCTTCTATAAATGCTTCAAAGCGGGCTATGGTCTTTTCCCAACTCTCCATGGACGTACGAAAACTACTCTCCATGACCTCAAGAAAGTGAATCAGTTTCGCCTTTGAATCCGGGTCGTATTCAAGATCATGAATAATCTGATCGCTGTCTTTCATAAAAGATGAGAATTGATTAATAATCTCAGATTCATATGCGTGCATTTCTTCCATGTGTCTATGACCTTCAAAGTCAATTCGCTCAGTAGTAATATCAGAATGAGAAAGCGGACCATGGATGAGAGCATCGAAAAGGTCGGTGTAAATCTTGAGAGCATCGTGCTGCCTCTTCTCGAATAGCTCGATTTGCTCGTTGATGGAGGTATACACTTTTGTCATCCGATCTGAGAAATGCATTTGCGAATTGTTGAATTCAATATCTGCCATATTCTTAATCCTTTCCTCAAAACTAACAACGTTATGAGAGCATCGATTATTTGGGGAGTAGAGATTCTATCCCCAATACTTCCGATCCAGCGTCCGGTACTGCACCGCCTCGGCGATCTGTTCCTCGCCGATGTCTGCAAAGCCGTCCAAATCGGCGATGGTGCGGGCGACCTTGAGGATGCGGGTGTACGCCCGGTTGGACAGCTTCAGCCGCTCGGTGGAGGCCAGCAGCAGCTCCTTGGCGGCGGGGGTCATTTGGCAGGCTCCGGCCAGGGTGCGGGCGTTGAGCTCAGCGTTGGAATGGATGCCGATGTCCCTGTAGCGAGCCAGCTGCACGTCCCTCGCGGCCTCCACGCGCGCACGGATGCTGTCGCTGCTCTCGGACAGGCCGATCTCGCTCAGCTTCTCCGCCGGGATGGACTCCACTTCGATGTGCATGTCGATCCGGTCCAGCAGGGGACCGGAGATCCTGTTCAGATAGCGGCGAATCTCGTTGGGCGTGCACCGGCACTGCTGGGTGCGGCTGCCCAGGTTGCCGCAGGGGCAGGGGTTCATGCTGCAGACCAGCACGAATCGGCTGGGATAGGTGCTCTGGGCGCTGACCCGGGTGATGGTCACGAAGCCGTCCTCCATGGGCTGGCGCAGCGCCTCCAGCACGTCCCGGCGGTACTCCGGCAGCTCGTCCAGGAACAGCACGCCGTTGTGGGCCTTGCTGATCTCCCCGGGCAGGGCATTGGGGCCGCCGCCCACCAGGCTGGCGTGGGATGCCGTGTGGTGGGGTGAGCGGAACGGGCGCTCGGTGAGCAGACCCGTGGGCGGCACGATGCCGGCGGCGGAGTGGATGCGCGTGGTCTCCAGGGCCTCCTCGAAGGTCATGTCGGGGAGGATCGTGGGCATGCAGCGGGCCATCAGCGTCTTGCCGCTGCCCGGCGGGCCGATGAGCAGCACGTTATGGCTTCCCGCGGCGGCGATCTCCAGCGCCCGCTTGGCCTTGGCCTGGCCCTTCACGTGGCAGAAGTCCTCGCTGAACTGGCGGCGGCTGATCAGCTGGCGATAGGCGACGGGTGCCTGGGGCTGGATGGGCAGTTCGCCAGTCAGGTGGCGCACCGCGGCGGCGAGGGTGTCCACCGGGATGATCTCGGCGCCCTCGATGCAGCTGATCTCCCCGGCGTTCCCGGCGGGCAGCAGGAAGCGCTTCATGCCCCGCTCCAGCTCGGAGATCACCATGGGCAGCGCGCCGCGCACGGGCCGCACCGCGCCGTTCAGTGACAGCTCGCCGAACACGCACAGCCCGTTCAGCGCCGCCTGGTCGATCAGCCCCATGCAGGCCAGCATGCCCAGCGCGATGGGCAGGTCGAAGGCGGGCCCCTCCTTCTTCATGTCCGCCGGGGCCAGGTTCACGGTCATGCGCTCGGCGGGGAACTGGTAGCCGCTGTTTTTCAGCGCCGCCCGCACCCGCTCCCGGCTCTCCTTCACAGAGGCGTCCGGCAGGCCCACGATCTCGAATTGGGGCATGCCGTGGGCCAGGTTGATCTCCACCGACACCTTGAAGCCGTCGATACCGGTCAGGCCGCAGCTGGATACGAACGCGAGCATGGCTGTTCCTCCCCATGTGTATGAATATCTTAGCCTTCATTATACGCACAAAAACGGCGCGTGGCAATAGCCAATCGCGCCGCGATTCCGTTTTCTGCTATGATTCGGCCTTGAACCCCTTTTCCGCGCACCAGTCCGCCGCCGCGGAGCCCTTCACCACGTGGAAGGTCGCCCCGCAGCCTTCGTCAAAGGCGCCATCGGCGATCTCTGCCAGGCTCTCCGGCAGGAATACGTCCGCAAGGGACATACAGCCCGTGAAGGCATCGCGTCCGATGCGCTCCACGCCCTCAGGCAGCCGCACGGTCTTGAGCCCCAGGCACCCGGCGCACATACCCGCGGGAACGGCGCGCACGGTGCCGGGCAGGTTCAGCGCCTCCAGGGTCCGGCTGCCCAGGAAGGCGGCGGGGCTGATCGTCGTGACCAGCTGGCCGTCCACGAGCATCGGCACGGTGATCTCGGCCTCATCCCCGGTGTAGTCGGTGATGGCGGCGGTGCCGTCCTGGTTCAGGGTGTAGCTGAAGCCCTGCTTGGCCCGGTCGGGGTCGCCGTTGAACACGGACACCCGAGGCAGGCCGTCGTCCCGCCCCTTTTCAGGCAGCAGGCCGCCGCCGGAGAGCAGCCGCAGGGCGATGACGGCCGTTAGCGCGAGGGCGATGAGGATCGCGCCGCCGCGCATGATGCTGAAGGGCGGGGATTCGCCCTCCTGCTCGGAAAGGTGAAACTCCTCGGGGTGCTCCGGGTCGTAGAGCAGATCCACTTCCTTGCCCACGGGCCACTGGCTCAGCGGCACGATGGCGTTCCAGTTCGCCCTGTGCTCCTCGCCGTCGACCGTGAAGGCGATGGTGGGCTGGCACACCGGCGAGCCGCGCTGGCCGGCGGTCCTCTGAGCGTAGCCCACCACGCGGCCCGCGGCCAGGGAGCGCTCCTTCTCCAGCTTTCGGTTCCAGTTGCGCCGCCCCAGCAGCCCGAAGAGGACCAGCAGGCAGCCCAGGCCCATGACGCCATAGGCCATGAAAAACCACGCTTGCACGGCGTATCGCCTCCCGTGTCGTTTGCGAAAAGACGGTCGGTGCGGCCAAAGAGTTCCAATGCGTCAGTAGTTGTACCACTTGAACCAGCGCAGGTGCTGGGCGTAGCTGCGGGGGCAGGGCAGGCCGCTCTCCAGCGGGTAGAACGCCCCGAACAGGATCAGCGACGAGCCCAGCAGCGCCCCGGCGGTGACGTTGAAGGCGGTCTCGCTCTTCTTCTTTATGGCGTCAAGCATCAGCGCCGAGGCCAGTATGATGAAGGGCACGCTGGCAAAGTAGTGGTAGATGAAGGTGCTGCGGGGCACGATGACCCAGGGCAGGAACTGGCTGGCGAAGCCGATCACCACCAGCAGGTCGGCGCGGTGGGCCCGCCGATTCCAGCACATGCGCCACACCGTGAACAGCAGCGCCGCCAGCCCGAACCACCACACCGCCGGGTTGCCCATGCAGCTGATGGAGGAGATGGTGCCCTCGGGCATGTAGGCCGTGCCGGAGTAGTACCACATGGGCCACCAGATGATGGGCCACTGGTACCAGGGCGAGCGGAAGTAGTGGGTGTCGCCGCCCAGGCCGGCGTGATAGCCGAAGATGTTCTTCTGCTGCTGGATCACCCAGCTGACCCACTTGCCGCTGAACATCTCGCCGAAGTGCTGAAGGCCTTCGCCCTTCAAGAGCCAGTAGTAGCTGAAGTAGTAGATCAGGATCGGCACCACCACGAAGAACACCAGGCAGAACAGGAGCGTGTACAGCAGGTTCTTCAGGCACCGCACCTTGTCCTGCACGTGGGCAAGCTCCCGCATCCGGCGGAACACTGTCCAGAAGAAGATCACGGCCAGCCCTGCCGAGGCGTAGAGGCCGATCCACTTCGTGGCCCAGGCGATGCCCATGGTGACGCCGCAGAGCCCCAGGGGCACCAGCGTCCGGCCCAGCCCGTCCCGGTTCCAGTTCATCTGGCTGTAGCGGAACATGAACAGGTACATCAGCATGATCCAGAACACCGCGTAGCTGTCGATGGTGGCGATGCGGGTCTGGGTGAAGTGCATGGAGTCCAGCGCCATCAGGCACATGGCGATGAAGGACAGCCGCGTGTCCCTGGTCAGCTGCTTGGCCAGCAGGTACATCAGCGGCACCATCCCTACGCCCACCAGCGCGCCCATGAACCGCCAGCCGAAGGGCGTCATGCCGAACAACTGGATGCCCACCATCATCAGCACCTTGCCCAGCGGCGGGTGGGTCCACTCGTAGGCCTTCATGCCGTGCAGGTGCTCGAAGGCCGTCCGGGCGTGGTAGATCTCGTCGAAGTAGGTGGAGTTGAGATAGCTGGGATAGGCGGCCACCGTGGCCTGCTCGTCGATGAGCAGCGCGGCGTCGGAGGCGTTCTCCGTCTGGCCGGACTGCTCGACGCCCGCGATGGGCAGCACGCGGCCCTCCTCGTCCAGGAAGCCCACCTCGTAGAGCACCAGCCCCGCGGACTGGGCCGTGAGCCGGGCGTAGCGGGCGGTCTGCATCGGGTCGTTGTCGCCGCTGCCGGCGTAAGTCACGTAGGCGGAGCCGTCGTCGGTGGGCACAGTCTCCTCGTACAGGATGTTCATGCTCGCGTCCAGCGGCGTGTACCACAGCCAGCGGAACAGCTCGCCCTGGGCGTACCGGGCGTAGCAGGGCTCGGTCCAGTTTTCGCCGTCGTTGGACAGCTCCACCGTGAAGTTGGAATTGCAGATGCCGCCGTAGTAGGTCATGCGCCAGGTGCGCACCTCGCCCAGGTCGAACACCACTGCCTCGCCGCTCTGGCTGGAGGTCCAGCCGGTCTGGGGGGCGTTGGTGGTGCCCAGGTTGGTGAAGGCCAGCACGGAGTACAGCGCCGTCACCGCCGCCATCAGCAGAAGATCCGCCCGCCGGATGCCCATGCGGTAATCGGGGGCTTCGGCCAGGGTGTAAGCGCCCGCCGGGGTCTCCTCGCGCCGGGTTTCGGGCAGCGGCACGACATGGCCGAACAGGCAGATGTCCGCCGCCGTCCAGCCGAGGAACAGCGCGTTCAGCACGTTCAGCGCGGCCAGGGTCACGTTCAGCCAGTCCTCGCCGGACTGCAGGTGGCCGTAGTTAGCTTCGGTCATGCCGCCCTGCAGCACCAGCACCTCATTCAGGAACAGCGTGCAGGAGAGCGTGGTCAGGCTGATCAGCAGCCGCTTGTCCCGCTCGCAGCCGAAGGCCAGCGCCAGCAGGATCAACCCCGGGAAGATATAGCGCTCGTGGATCATCGGCCCGAAGGTGCAGACCAGCACGATCAGCAGCGCCCCCGTCAGGAACAGCCGCCGGGGCTGCCTGGCGCTCTTCGCGGTCAGGACGATGGCAAGCAGGTAGGCCAGGCCGAACAGCACCCAGGCGACGGCGGTCACGACGCCGTGGCCGTCCACCCGGGCCCAGTTCATGCCCAGCAGGTAGTGCAAATTCAGCGTGTTCACGGTCACGTAGCGATAGCCGCCCACCGTGCCGGTGTATAGCTCGATCAGCCAGGTGACGGGCCGGGTCAGCGCCTCGCCCACGGACTGGACCTGGCCCAGGCAGCACAGGAAGGCCACGGCGTAGACCAGCGCCAGCGCCGCCGCCGCGCCGATGGCCAGCTTCAGCCAGCGGGCCTTGCGCTCTTGCGGCTCGGCGGTGAATATGCCGCAGAGTATGGCCGCCAGGCCCACCGGGCCGAACAGCAGCGCCTGGGGCTTTATCAGCATCGCCGCGCCGAACCACAGAAGCGCCCGCACCGTGCGGCCGTCGGCGGCCTCCAGCGCGCACAGGGCGATGGCCAGCGCCAGCAGCCCGTCAATCTGCCCCCAGGCCGCGGAGTTGGCGATGGCGGCGGGGTTGAAGGCGATCATCAGCCCCAGCAGCATCGCACCCGTCTCGGAGAGCTTCCTCCGGCTCACGCGCCACACAACAAGCCCCGCCGCGACATCCGCCAGGATCGGCAGCAGTTTCAGCAGCACCAGGTAGGCGCCGCTGTCCGTGGCCAGGCCAAACAGCCTCCTCACCGTCGCCGGGATCATCAGCAGCAGCATGTACAGCGGGGGATAGTCGCAGAAGTAATCCGGGCTGTAGAACCGGGTCGGGCCGAGGGTGAACATCCGCTCGGACCAGGAAGTGAAGCAGTTGATATCCACGTAGTAGCCCCGCACCTGCGCGGCGACGATCAGCCGCAGCACCAGCGCCAGCCCCATCAGCGCGAAGAATATCCGGCGGGACGTCTTCGGCGCCATGGCCACGGCCCCGCGTTCGCGCTTTCGGGCCACGCCCGCGATCAGCAGCGCCCAGCAGCAGGTGAACAGCAGCCAGCTCTCGGTGCTGCGGGGCGGCTCGCCGTTGTCGGCGGTGGAATTGCTGGAGGCGCCGGTGTCCTCCCGGTACAGGTCGTTCACCGTGGCCCCCTGGGGCGCGGCCTCCAGCTTCACCAGGGAGATGTCGTCGAAGCTGGCGCGGCCCCTGGACAGCGAGCCGTAGCCGCCCACCCGGCAGAACACGGTCAGCTGCGTCTGCCTGGGGCCGGTGCGGCCGTACAGCTCAGCGCGCTGCCACTGGCCGTCGGTGTCGTAGATGCCGTCGGAGTAGACGAACACGTCCTGTATGGACAGCGTCGCGCCATAGCCCTCCTCGTCGCAATCCTCGGCGCGGATCATGCCGGACAGGCGATAGACGGTGTTTGGCTCCACTTCCACGGTCTGGGCAAAGCGGGCGTCATTTTCGTCCACGTTGGTCACGGTCACGCAGCCGCCCTCATAGCCGTCCGGATCCACGGTCAATATGCTCACGCCGACGTCCGTCAGCCACATGTCCCGCGTCCAGCCCTCCGGCACGTCGCCGTCCACGTCGGAGAAGCCCCCGTTGACGATCAGGTTCTCCTCCTCCGCCAGGGCCGTGCCCGGGCACAGTATCAGCAAAAGCGCCGCCAGCGCGCAAAGCAGCTTCTTCATCGGTCTACTCCTTGGAATTGGAAATGGTCAACCCTTATAATTTCCACAGAGAAGCGGGTAAATCCTGCAAAAACGGATAATTTACCGGGAATGACAACAGCCCTCCCCGTCGGGGAAGGCTGCAGGGTCACCAAAACCCCGTCGCGTCAAACGCGCCTTCGATGTGCCGGATCTCCCCGGGCAGCACCTCGACCACGTCGAACCGCACGGGCGCGTCCTCCAGGTCGTTTTCCTGCAGGTACAGCGCGGCGGTGCGCAGGATGTGGCCCTGCTTGGCCCGGTCCACCGCCTCGGCGGGCCGCCCGAAGCGCAGCGACGAGCGCCGCTTCACCTCCACGAACACGATGGTTCTGCGCTGCCTGGCGATGATGTCGATTTCCCCGGTGGGGCGTCGGAAGTTCATCTGGAGCACCCGCATGCCCCTATGCTCCAGGAACGCCCGGGCGTCGGCCTCGCCCTGGCCGCCAAAGGCCCGGTTATTCATGGCTTTCCCCCAGGATCCTGCCGATAAAGCTGCGCCGGTGCTCCGGGCAGGGACCGTACTTTTTCAGCGCCGCGATGTGCTCGGCGGTGCCGTAGCCCTTGTTGCGGGCGAAACCGTACATGGGATACTTTTCGTCGAGCTCCAGCATGTAGCGGTCCCGGGTGACCTTGGCCACGATGCTCGCCGCGCCGATCATGTAGCTGAGGGCGTCGCCGTGGATCAGCGGCCTGGCCTCGCAGGGCAGGCGCAGGCCCTCCACGGCGTCGATGAGGATGATGTCCCCGCTGAAATTCGCCGCGCAGGTCTCCATGGCCCGCCGGGTGGCCTGCAATATGTTGATTTCATCGATCACGTCCGGGCCGATGAAGGTCGTCTGTGCGTATTCCGCCGCCGCCAGCAGCAGGGGATACAGGGCCTCGCGGCGCTTCTCCGACAGCTTCTTGCTGTCGTCCACGCCCGGGACGAGTTTATCCTGAGGGATGCACACGCAGGCCGTCACCACCGGCCCCGCCAGCGGCCCGCGGCCCACCTCGTCGATCCCGGCGACCACGCGCCCCTCGGCCCACAGGCCGCGCTCGATTTGCGTCAGCCGCTCCAGCTTCTCCTGGGGCGTCTCCCGCTTGCGGAGGGTACCGGTCTGCATGATGATGCCTCCTTATCCGAGGATGTCTCTCAATCGCTGTGTGTTGTCCTGATACCGCATGAGGCCGTCCAGCGTCGCCGCCACCTGGCCGCCCGAAGCCTGCCGGACGCTGTGGGCCAGCCACAGAAGCATGCTGCCCCGGCCCGCTGCGAACACGTCCGCCCAGTGGCCGACCGTATCCCTGTGACCGCGATACGCCGCCAGCAGCGCTTCGGCATTCTCCGAGACCAGTCCTCCCGCGCCGTCGTCCGCCCAGTAGAGCAGCACCTCCAGCAGCTCCCGCCGGGGGTTCACATACCCGGCGGCCTCCCAGTCGATCAGCATGGGGGAGAGCCCCTGCCACAGCACGTTCTTGGGGTCCAGGTCCCGGTGGGAGAGCACGGGCGCGTCCGTCAGGCGGCGCTCCGCGGCCCGCGCCTCGCTGCTCCTGCGAATCAGGTCGGGCAATGCGCTTTCAAGCCGCGCCTTCCAGGGCGCTTCCGGCGACTGCGCCAGCAGCCCCGGCCAGTCGATGCCGGGCAACTGCGTTTCTTCCGGCTCCAGCCCCGGCAAGCGGACATTCGCCGCGTGCATCCGGCCCAGCGCGTCCCCGATGGCGGCACAGTGGGCAGGGGTGATCCGCGGCGGAAACACGCTTTCGCCCTCGGCCCAGGGATAGACCACGGCCCAGCGCCTGGCGATTTCGCGCAGATAACGCCCGTCGAAGGCGATGGCCGCCGCCACGGGCACGACCCCGGCCAGCGCCGCGGCGACGACCTCGCTGTTTTCGATATTGCCAATGGCTCCGGGGCGGGCGGCCACTTCGGGGTCGATCAGCTTCACGGCAAAGGCGCCCCAGTCGGTTTCCAGGCGGTACACCTCGTGCATCAGTCCGCCGGTCAGCGGCTCCGGCGGCTCGACGATGCGGCCCAGGCCCAGCGCGTCAAACGGGAAAGGCATGGCTCAGCGCTTCGGGACGGGCTGGATGGTGATCTTGCCGATCTTTCCGGCCCGGAACTCGTCCAGCACCAGCGCGGCGGCCCGGTCGGTGTCGTACCGCCCGCCGCTCAGCAGCCAGCCCCGGCCCCTGCAGGCCGCCTCCAGCAGCTCGTGGGGCGCGTTGCCGCAGCCCTCGCCCAGCTTGTAGCGCGCGGACAGCGCCGCGGGGTTCAGCTCGTACAGCAGCGCCATCAGCCCGCCGGCCAGGTCCTCCGTGTCCATGATCTGGTCGCGGATGGAGCCCAGGTAGGCCAGCAGCCGCGCGCCCTCCTGGTCGTCCATGCGGGGCGGCAGCATGCCGGGGGTGTCCAGGATCTCCAGGAATGGCCCGATCTTCACCCACTGGTTGCTGCGGGTCACGCCGGGACGGTCGCTGGCCTTCACGATGGCTGAGCCGTGCAGCCGGTTGATGAAGGTGGACTTGCCCACGTTGGGGATGCCGATGACCATGAAGCGGATGGTCTTGCGCACGCCCCGGGCCGCGTAGCGCTCCAGGGCGGGCTTGGAGGCCTGCTCGATGTGGCCCAGGATCTCCTTCACCTTGCCGCCGTTGCTGTTGAAGCGCATGGCGGTGAGGCCCTCCCGGCGGAAGTGCTCCAGCCAGCGGGCCGTCTGGTTGTCGTCGGCCAGATCGGCCTTGTTCAGCACCAGTATGCGGGTCTTGTCCCGGGTCAGCTTTCCAAGGTCCGGGTTGCGGGTGGCCAGCGGCGCGCGGGCGTCGCACAGCTCGATCACCGCGTCTACCGCCCGCAGCTGCTCCTGAAGCAGCCGACGGGTCTTGGCCATGTGCCCGGGATACCAGTTGATGCGTTCGTTTGCCATATGCGTTCCTTTCGGGAAGTGTGGAGTGTGGGGCGTGCCGGGGCGGCGCAGACGGAAGCGGTCGCTTCCCTCAACCCTCCAGCAGGTCGTTGACGACATCCTCCGTGGTCGTCGGCGTCCAGTGGCCCTCGACGACGATGCGCGCGTCCAGCGCCCGGATCGTGTCGGCCAGTTTTTTCGCCATCGCCGCGTCCCGCTGCCAGGTGGGGAAGGCGCCGCTGTTGGCGTCGCCGATGAACAGCACCCCTTCGCCGGGAACCAGCACGAAGGTGCCGTCGTCGGTGTGGGGCGATTCCACCTCAAAGGCGCGGACGGCGCAGCCGCCCAGGTCGATGTCGATCCCGCCGGAGAACACGATGTCCGCGGGCGTGACGACCACGGGGCGGCCGCCTGAGTACTCCCGGCGGATGGTCTCATCCATGGACAGGAACGCTTCGACGCCCTCGCGCTGGATCATCTCGCGGAAGGCGCGCAGGTGCGCGTCCGTGTGCCCGTTGGCCAGCGTCAGCCCGTGGACTTTGTGCATGGCGAAGGTGTGGTCCCAGTGCCAGTGGGTGAGGACCGTCAAATCCGGCAGCGGCAGGCCCTCCGCATTCAGCGCGGCATGGAATTCGGCGATGTGGGCGTCGGAGTGTCCCGCGTCCACGGCCAGGGACAGCCTGTCGCCCCGGATATAGCCCAGGTTCGGACGGTCCCGCGCCTCTTCATAGGGATAGATCCACACGCGCTCCGTCAGGCGGATCAGCTTATCACTCATATCATATTCCTCTTTGGCGGACGGGGGAAACAGCACTTGTCCAAAGCCTCCCTGCCGCAGCGGGGAGGTGCCTGCGAAGCGGGCGGTGGAGTACTTCTGGTCCTTTGCCATAGCGAAGCGATATGGCAAGAGCGCCCTATCGACCTCGCTGCGCTCGGCCACTTCCCCACTGCGGTGGGGAAGCTTTGACACTGCGTATCAGGGTCGCGCTGACCTGCCGGGGGGATCGGGGGCGGCAGCGCCCCGATTTGCGATCGCGCCTGGCGACATGTGCGGCAGGCGCGGGAGAATTTCTTCGGAGGGAAATCCCATTTGCCCGGAGAAGATATTCTGCCCTTGCAGATTTGCCGACCGGAGTTTTTTGACGGTTTAAACCTCGTTTTCATTTTATATCAAACAGGCAAAAAACTCAAGGCAAATCTGCCAGGGGGTGGCAGTGGCGGGGGACTATGTCCCCCGCCGCATAATAAAACGGGAACCGCCATAGCGATTCCCGATTGTGGCCTGGGAAGATTAAGTCCTCTCCTTGACCTTGGCTGCCTTGCCGCTGCGCTCACGCAGATAGTACAGCTTCGCGCGACGAACCTTACCGCGACGGATAACCTTGATGCTATCGACGCGGGGGCTGTGCAGCGGGAACGTGCGCTCGACGCCGACGCCGTAGGAAGTGCGGCGAACGGTGAACGTTTCGCGGACAGAGCCATTCCGGCGGGCGATGACCACGCCTTCAAAGGCCTGCAGACGTTCGCGGGAGCCTTCGACAACCTTCACCTGCACGCGCACGGTGTCACCGATGGCGAACTGAGGGATGTCGTTCTTGAGCTGGGCGCTCTCGATGGAACGGATGATCTCATTCATGGGAATTTCCTCCTTTCCTCTCCAGGACGTTCATGCTGGCCTTGCCACAGAGGACCGCCCGATTTCAACTCGTCTATTATAGCACGGGGCAAGGAGGAACACAAGGGTCATTTTGTGTTAAACTTCAGGCATGAATTGGCGAAATCAGTCGCCGATGTACACGAAGCCGAACATGCCGTCGTAGTCGGCGGTGGCCTCGCGCACCAGGGCCCACTTGCCCTTCACGCCCAGCAGCCACACGGTCCTGGCCTTGTCCAGCTTGCCATGGGCGCTCTTGGCGCTGGGGCGCTGGAACACGCTGGTGCCCTTGGGCAGGGTCACGTCGCGGATGGCGGTGTAGTTGTTGTACAGCAGCTTCGACGTGCGGATGTAGCAGTTCTTGCCGTTGTAGCGGATCAGCGTCACCTTGTTGTCGTGGTAATACTTGCCATTCAGGAAGGCCTTGCAGACCACGGCCGTCTTGCCGGGAACCGTGCCGATGCGGTGCTTCATGGCGGCGTCGGAATAGACGGTGGCGGCCTTCACCACCAGGTCGCCTGCCCAGGCCGGTTCGTTCTTGCCTTCGGCCAGGGCGCCGAGGGGCAGCGCGCAAACCACCAGCGCGATCAACAGCATCATACCGAGCAGCTTCTTCATGGGATCAGCCTCGCCTTCTTCTGTCGCATTGCGACAGCGTTGTAATGGGATGACGATATTTTATCATGTTCCCGTACAAATTGTCTATGTAGAAGGCCAAAAACGCAAGAAGAAGTCACATTTCATCGCCCGGTCAGGTCGATTCCACTCCATACGGCCCCTTTCCGGGCTTGCCGGTGCCCACGAGGGTGCGCGTCAGGGCCTCGTCGGCGAGTATGAACGACTCAAGGGGCGGCTCGAACGCCCCGTCCACGCGGTACAGCAGCCGCTCCCCGGGCAGGTACAGCCAGCAGCTCTCCGGCGGGTTCGCGCGCCAGCGCTCCAGCGCCCCTTCGCCCTCGGCGAAGTCCGGAATGAAGCCCATGGAGAACGCCTGCCACAGCCAGCCCACGTGCCGCCGCCCGGAGAAGCACTGCTTCCGCGCGGCCTTGCGGTTTTCCTCCGGCACGAAGGCGGCGAACCAGGCCTTGGGAAAGGCGTCCGCGGCCTGCAATCCCTGGCGAAGGAGGCCCGGCGTCGCCGCCTCGATCTCCCGCGCCCGCTTGAGCCGATCCAGCATGTCCCGGTCGGCGTCGGTCAGCGGCGCGGTCTCGAGCAGCTCCGGTCGCCGCTCCAGCGTCAGCTCCAGCGCCTGCTCCCGCCGCCAGGCCACGATGTCCGCGTGGTTGCCGCCCAGCAGCACCTCCGGCACCTTCTGGCCCCGGAAGTCCGCGGGCCGGGTGTACTGCGGGTACTCCAGGAGGCCCGTGGTGAAGCTCTCGTCCTCGCTGGATTCGTCCGAGCCCAGCACGCCGGGGATCAGCCGCGACACCGCGTCGATCACCACCAGCGCGCCCAGCTCGCCGCCGGTGAGCACGTAGTCGCCGATGGACAGCTCCTCGTCGATCACGGTGTCCAGCGCCCGCTGGTCCACGCCCTCATAGTGCCCGCAGAGCAGCACGAGCGCCTCCTCCCGGGCCAGCTCCTCGACCACCTTCTGCGTCAGCGTCCGGCCCCGGGGGCTCAAATAGATGCGCTTGCCCCGGAAGTCCCCGGGCAGGTTCGCCGCGAAGGCGTCCACGATGGGCTGGGCGCTCATCACCATGCCCGCACCACCGCCGAAGGGATAGTCGTCGGTGTTGCGGTGCTTGTCAGTGGAGTACTCGCGGATGTCGATCAGCTCCACCTGCAAGTGTCCGGCCGCGATGGCCCGGCCCAGGATGCTCTCGCCCAGCATGGGCCGCAGCATTTCCGGGAACAGCGTAAAGACCTTAATCCTCATCGAAAACCGCCACCTCGTCCAGGCGCTTGCCGTCCAGAAGCATCTCGCCCGCCTGCAAATCCACCTTCAGCACCACGCTTTTCAGCGCCGGCACCAGCACCTCGCCCAGCGCGCCCTTGAACACGTACACGTCGTTGCCGCCGGGCTGCATCACGTCCGTCAGCTTGCCCAGGTCGCGCCCGTCGTCCACCACGCCGCGCAGGCCGTACAGGTCGGTGATGAAGTTGGTGTCCTCGTCCAGCTCCACCGCGTGGGCCCGGTCGATATACAGCAGCGTGCCCCGCAGCTTCTCCGCCGCGTCCCGGTCGGAAACGCCCTCCACGTTCATGAACACCGCGTCCGCGCCCAGGCGGTTCACATGGATGTTCAGCGGGGCATAGCCGCCGTCCCTCTCGATATACACCGTCTCCAGCCCCTCGAAGCGCTCCGCGTCGCAGGTGCAGGGCCGCACCTTCACTTCGCCCCGCACGCCCTGGGGCTTGGTGATCTCCCCGATCATCAGGTATTCAGAAAGCATGTGGAATCCTCCGTAGCATCAATGATGTTCTTATTATAACGGGAAAGCGGGGGAAATGCAAACGCGGCACGGCCCAATCGCGCGCCCGGCGCAAAATTTCATCCATTCTTCCTTGATAAATACCAAAACCCACTATACAATATAGCATATGAATACAGAACGGGAGGTTTATCCCATGAACGAAACCAGAAAAGCGGTCATCAGCGTGCTGGGCACGGACAAGAAGGGCATCATCGCGCAGGTGAGCCGGATCCTGTATGAGAACGACGCCAACATCCTGGACATCACCCAGACCATCGTGTCCGGCCTGTTCAGCATGATCCTGATTGCGGACGTGTCCGCCGAGGACGGCGCGTTCGACACCCTCAAGACCGAGCTGGACGCCCTGGCGGACCGCATTGGCGTGCAGATCCGCACCCAGCGCAGCGAGATCTTCGAGGCGATGCACCAGATTTGAGAGTTTAGAGATGAGAGTTTAGAGTTCAGATAAAGCTGGTGGAAACCATCGCGTCCCTGGCTGTTCAATCTTAACTCTGAACTCTGAACTCTCAACTCTCCTAACGATATAGAAGGAGTGCTTCTTATGCACATGATAAATACCTCCGAGATCCTCGAGACCCTGAACATGATCGACCACCAGAAGCTGGACGTGCGCACGATCACCATGGGCATTTCGCTGCTCAGCTGCGTGACGGATGACGAGGACCGGCTCGCGAAGAACATCTACGACCTGATCACCCGCCGGGCGGAGAAGCTGGTGGAGGTGGGCCAGGCCATCGAGCGGGACTTCGGCGTGCCCATCGTCAACAAGCGCATCTCCGTGACCCCCGCCGCGCTGGTGACCGGCGCGATCAAGAACCCGGTGAAGGTGGCCCGGGCGCTGGACGCTGCGGCGAAGGCCACGGGCGTGGACTTCATCGGCGGCTATTCCGCGCTGGTTCACAAGGGCATGACCGAGGCCGACAGGCGGTTGATCGAGTCCATCCCCGAGGCGCTCTCCGAGACGGACTTCCTCTGCTCGTCCGTGAACGTGGGCTCCACCCGCGCAGGCATCAACATGGACGCCGTGCGGCTGATGGGCGAGGTGGTGAAGCAGACCGCGGCCAACACCGCCGACAACGGCGGCCTGGGCTGCGCGAAGCTGGTGGTGTTCTGCAACGCCGTGGAGGACAACCCCTTCATGGCCGGCGCGTTCCACGGCCCCGGCGAGGGCGACTGCGCCGTCAGCGTGGGCGTCTCCGGCCCGGGTGTGGTGAAGGTGGCGCTGGAGGGCGTGAAGGGCGCGCCCTTTGACGAGGTGGCCGAGACCATCAAGCGCACCGCCTTCCACATCACCCGCGTGGGCCAGCTGGTGGCCCGGGAGGCCAGCCGGCGGCTCCAGGTGCCCTTCGGCATCGTCGACCTGTCCCTGGCGCCGACCCCGGCGGTGGGCGACAGCGTGGCGGCGATCCTGGAGGAGATGGGCCTTGAGATCTGCGGCACCCACGGCACCACGGCGGCGCTGGCGCTTTTGAACGACGCGGTGAAGAAGGGCGGCGTGATGGCGTCCAGCCACGTGGGCGGCCTGTCCGGCGCGTTCATCCCGGTCAGCGAGGACATCGGCATGATCCAGGCCGCCGAAAAGGGCGCGCTCTCGCTGGAGAAGCTGGAGGCCATGACCTGCGTCTGCTCCGTGGGCCTGGACATGATCGCCATTCCCGGCGACACCTCCGCCGAGACCATCGCCGCCATCATCGCGGACGAAGCCGCCATCGGCATGGTGAACAACAAGACCACCGCCGTGCGCGTGATCCCCGCCCCCGGCAAGGTGGTGGGCGACAGCGTGGAGTTCGGCGGATTGCTGGGCCATGCGCCGGTGATCCCCGTGCGCCAGTTCAGCGCGGCTGAGTTCATCCACCGCGGCGGGCGCATCCCCGCGCCGCTGCATTCGCTGAGGAATTAGGAAGTAGAGATTAGGGAGTAGAGATTAGAGAACAGGAATAGCGGCTGTCGCGCTGGTCTCTGTAGGGGCGCCGCTGCGGCGCCCGCCCAAAGCCTCCCTCCCCGAGGGAGGCGGCGCGCAGCGCCGGAAGGAGTTGAATCCATGAACGCACCCATCGACATCACCGGCGTCGTGCTGCGCACCGAGCGCCTGACCCTGCGGCCCTGGCGGGAGAGCGACCTGGACGACCTCTACGAATACGCCCGGGTGGAGGGCGTGGGCCGGATGGCGGGCTGGTCGGCCCACAGGGACATCGAGGAATCCAGGCGGATCCTCCATATGTTCATGGACGAGAAAAAGACCTTCGTCCTGGAATACCAGGGGAAGGCGATCGGCTCGCTGGGGATCGAGACCTATGAGGAGCGCCGCTACCCGGAGCTGGACCTGGCCGAAAAGCGGGGCCGGGAGATCGGCTACGTGCTCTCGAAGGACTACTGGGGACGGGGGCTTATGACCGAGGCAGTGAAGGAAGCAATCCGCTGGCTGTTCGACGATGTGGTGCTGGACTTCATCACCGTCGGCCACTTCACCCGCAACGACCGCTCCCGCCGGGTGATCGAGAAGTGCGGCTTTGAGTACGTCAAGACCATCCCGTTTGACACCCAGGACGGCCGTACCGAGGATTCGATGGAGTACATACTGTATAGATAACGCAGTTTCCAAAAGCCTTCCCCAAAGGAGAGGGCTTTATCGGGCGGCGCAACGCCACCCGAACAGCATACAACGAGGGGGACTTTCCAATTGGGAAGTCTCCCTCGTTATGCCTGCCGCTCACGCCGCCGGGAGGCCGACAAAAGGCTGTCGGCCCTGCCGACCCGACCCGGCGGGCGATGGAGCGCGACAGCGAATGGCCGTCGGCCCTGCCGTCCGAGCTTCCAACGCAGCCGGGAGGCCGTTGGATGGCCGACCCGGCGTTGACAGGAAGCGCGGCAGCGAATGGCCGTCGGCCCTGCCGACTACGCCAGCACCGCCTCGACCTCGTGGGTCGCGGGGGCTTTGTCGGCGGGGATGGTGTCGCCGTCGATCTTCACGCCGTCGCAGGTCAGGGTCAGCTGGCCCTTCTCGTCGCCGGCCTTGTTGACGATGTGGATGTTGTAGGTGCTGCCGCGGAACTTGCGCACCAGGTGCAGGTCCGTCAGCTCCTTGGGCAGGCACGGGTCGATCTTCAATCCGTCGTAGTCCGGCTTGACGCCCAGGATGCCCTGGCTGATGGTGTAGAAGGTCCAGGCCGCGGTGCCGGTCAGCCAGCTGTTCTTGGCCTGACCGAAGTGGGGCGCGTAGGGGCCGGCCACCATCTGGCTGTAGACATAGGGCTCGGTGTAGTGCAGCTCCTGATCCTTAATCCAGGCGGGGCAGGTGCGCTTGTAGATGTCGAAGGCCTGGCCGCCGTGGCCCAGCTTCGCCAGCGCCAGCGCGATCCAGGGGTTGTTGTGGCAGAAGATACCGCCGTTCTCCTTGTATCCCGGGGGATAGGAGCTGATCTCGCCCAGCTCCACATGGTACCGGGTGTAGGGCGGGGTGAGGATGGCCACGCCGTGCTCGCTGACCAGGTGCTTGTACACGGAATCCATGGCCTTCTGGGCATAGCCCTCCTTCACGCCCACGCCGGACATGACCACGAAGCCCTGGGGCTCGATGTAGATCTTGCCCTCGTCGCACTCGTGGCTGCCCACCTTGTTGCCCAGGGCGTCGTAGGCGCGCACGAACCACTCGCCGTCCCAGCCGGCGGTGAGGATGGCCTTTTCCATGGCGTCATACCAGCCGGCCACCTGCTCGGCCTCGTCCGTCCAGCCGTACAGGCGGCACAGGACCTCATAGTCCGGGCAGACGCCCGCGAACATGCCGGCGATGAACACGGATTCCGCCGCGCCGGACTCGTTGTTCTCGGTGGTCTGGAAGCTCTCGCCGGGGGTGGTGGAGAAGCAGTTCAGGTTCAGGCAGTCGTTCCAGTCGGCGCGGCCGATCAGCGGCAGGCCGTGGGGGCCCAGGTGCTCCAGGGTGTAGTGGATGCTGCGGCGCAGGTGCTCCATCAGCGGCTGGGCCAGCTTCTCGTCGTTGTCGAAGGGCACCATTTCCTTCAGGATGGACACGTCGCCGGTCTCCTTGATGTAGGCGGCCACGCCGAAGATCAGCCACAGCGGGTCGTCGTTGAAGCCGGAGCCGATGTCGTTGTTGCCCCGCTTGGTCAGCGGCTGGTACTGGTGATAGGCGCTGCCGTCGGGGAACTGGGTGGCGGCGATGTCCAGGATGCGCTCACGGGCGCGGGCGGGGATCAGGTGCACGAAGCCCAGCAGGTCCTGGGTGGAATCGCGGAAGCCCATGCCGCGGCCGATGCCGCTCTCATAGTAGCTGGCGCTGCGGCTCATGTTGAAGGTGACCATGCACTGGTACTGGTTCCACAGGCCGGCCATGCGGTCCACGCGCACGTCGCCGCTGTCGACGGCGAAGGTGGACAGCAGCTCCGTCCAGTAGGCGTTCAGCTCGGCGAAGGAGGCCTCGAACTGCGCGTCGGTCTTGAACTGGTCCAGCAGCGCGTAGGCGGGGGCCTTGTTGATCACGTTGGGGGCGATGAACTTCTGGTCCACGGGGTTCTCGCAGTAGCCCAGCACGAAGATGAAGGACACAGTCTCGCCCGGGGCGATGTGGCGCTTCAGGCAGTGGCTGCCGATGGGGGCGAAGCCGCTGGCCACGGTGTTCTTGCTCTGATTCTGGGTGGGCACGTCCGGCTCGCCGAAGCCGTTGTAGTAGCCGATGAAGGAGGCGCGGTCGGTGTCGAAGCCGTCGATGGGCGCGTTCACGGCGTAGACCGCGAAGTGGTTGCGGCGCTCGCGATACTCGGTCTTGTGGTAGATGGCGCTGCCCTCGATCTCCACTTCGCCGGTGGAGAAGTTGCGCTGGAAGTTGGTGGAGTCGTCCTGGGCGTTCCACAGGCAGAACTCCACGAAGCTGTACAGGCTCACGTCCTTGGCAGCGGCGGACTCGTTGGTCAGCTGCACGCGGGTCACCAGGGCGTCCACCCCGCGGGGAACGAAGGACAGCTGCTCGGCCTTCAGGCCGTCCTTGACGCCGGTGATGCGGGTGTAGCCCAGGCCATGGCGGCACTCATAGCTGTCCAGCTTCGCCTTCACGGGCATCCAGCCGGGCGTCCACAGGCTGCCGCCGTCGTTGATGTAGAAATACTGTCCGCCGGCGTCGGTGGGCACGTTATTGTAGCGATAGCGGGTAATGCGCAGCATGCGGGCGTCCTTGTAGAAGCTGTAGCCGCCGCTGGTGTTGCTCATCAGGGTGAAGAAGGTCTCGCTGCCCAGATAGTTGATCCAGGGCGAGGGGGTGTCGGGGCGGGTGATGACATACTCCCGCGCCAGGTCATCGAAATGGCCGTACTCCATGGGTGTGCCTCCTCTTTTTGATGGGTTTCTAAAACGATTTAGTACTTTGGAACAAAACGCTGTTCCGTTACGTCTATATTATCGTGAATCACCGGAAAAATCAAGGGGCAAACCGGCATATTTCCCCCGGATTTGAAAATTTCCTTTCCTGCCATGGGATAACGGGCTGAATTGTGGCGAGTTTGGGACAATTATCGGGTATTTGGGGGAATCCGCGGAAAACCGGCAGGAATCCCGGCAGGGACGTAGAATTAGAATTGCATTGAAATGGGTGAACTATGCCATCGAACAGGAGGCAAAGCATATGAACAAAAGCAGGAACGATCGAAACCACAACAGTCGGGCCCTGGCGCTGTGGCTGACGCTGGCGCTGTGCCTGGCGCTGGTGCTGTGCGGCGCGAGCGCGCTGGCGGATCCGCCGGAGACTGAGCCGGAGCATACACATACATGGAGTGAATGGACAAAATTAGATGACAATAACCATACGCACTCATGTACCAGTGGTGATGGTGCAACAGAGACAGAGGCCCACAGTTGGGGCCCGTGGTCGCCGGTGGAAGGTGGCTCAAACCATACGCGTACTTGTAGTGTCTGTGGCGCAACGGAGACAGTGGCTCACAGTTGGGGCTCGTGGTCGCCGGTGGAAGGTGGCTCAAATCATACGCGTACATGTAGTGTCTGTAACGAGACGCAATCCGAGTCGCATGTTTCCGGCGAAGCTGTGATAGAGAACGAGGTTTCCGCGACCTGCACACAGGCGGGCAGCTACGAAGAAGTGGTTTATTGTACGGTTTGTAACGCACAAATCAGCCGTGAAACAAAAACGGGTGATCCTGCACCCGGTCATTCGCTTGAGCTGGTCGAGGCAGTGACACCAACCTGTAACGCAACGGGCATGACAGCGCACTATCACTGCACGAAGTGCAATCACTTCTTCGCGGACAAAAGTGGGAGTGACGAACAAACTACAGAAGATAAATGGATTCTTCCAATTGATTCAGACAACCACGCCTGGGACGAGGGAGTAGTCACCACGGAACCCGACTGCACCAACAAGGGTGTCAGGACCTACACCTGTTCGAGGTGCAATACGACCAAGACCGAGGAAATTGAGATCGACCCCAACAAGCACAAGACCGAGCTTCAGGGCGCCAAGGAAGCCACCTGCGGCGATCCGGGCTACACCGGCGACACGGTGTGCACCCTCTGCAATAAGGTCATCGAGTATGGCTTAAAGATCGATCCCACCGGCAAACACACCTGGGACGCGGGCGTGGAGACCACCCCGGCGACGACCACGGCCGATGGCGTGATGACCTATACCTGCACGGTGTGCAAGCAGACGAAGACCGAGCCCATCGCGAAGCTGACCGCGTACAAGGTCACCTTCGTGGACGAGGACGGCAAGACCGTATTGAAGGAAGCGACCGAATACGAGGCGGGCACGGCGGCGGACAAGATCGTCAAGCCGGAAGACCCCACCAAGGATCCCGACGCGGACAATATCTATACCTTTGACAAGTGGGTGAACGCCGCCGACGCCAACAAGGGCATCGAGGCGGTCACCGCGGACGTGACCTACAAGGCCACCTACAAGGCCGAGAGCCTGACCAAGGAGGCGGCCCCCTACACCTACAAGCTGAACCCGGAGAAGACCGAGGCCACCATCCTCTCATACAGCGGTTCCGACGCGAACCTGATCGTGCCGGACACCTTTGAAAGCGGCACGGCGAAGGTGGTCGCCATCGTGCCGAATGCCTTCAAGGACAACAAGACCCTCACCAGCCTGTCGATCCCGGCCACGGTGAAGACCATCGGCGACAATGCCTTTGCGGGCTGCCCCGAGCTGGCCAGCCTGACCCTGCCGGACGCCCTGCGCCCGCTGGACGGCCAGGCCTCGCCGCTGAACATCGTCTCCGGCGATGACAAGCTGACCACCCTGGTGCTGCGCTGCACCGGGAACACCACGCTGACCGGCGGCACCACCATCACCCACAACGACAAGGAGGGCGACGCCGTTCCCGCGGCCGCGACCCTGCCGATGGCGGTGACCGACATCATCGTGACCAAGAACAACGTGCAGGAGAACCCCGCCAGCCTGAGCCTGGGCGACTTCACCGTCGCCGAGGGCCACAGCGTCTCCGTGGAAGCGGGCGCGACCCTGACCAACACCGGCACGCTGACCAACTTCGGCACCGTTTCCAACGGCGGCACCTTCACCAACAACGGCACCGTGAATTCCTGCACGGGCACCCTGTCGGGCGTGTCCGGCGGCACCGTGCGCGCCAACGGCGAGCATGATTACAAGGATGGCAAGTGCACCATCTGCGGCGCGGAGCTGCCGAAGCTGAAGATCAAGTACAACGGCTCCGCGGTGAGCAAGGTCTACGACAAGACCCGCAACGTGAAGCTGAGCAAGAGCAGCTTCTCCATCGTGGACACCTACGGCCTGGACCTGAACATCTCCAAGATCTCCGCCAGCTATGACAAGGCGGACGCGGGCAATCGCAAGGTGAACATCACCCTGACGCTGGGCGGCGACGATGCGGCGCTCTACAAGAAGCTCACCACATCCCTGTCGGCCACCATCGAGCCCAAGCCCCTGATTATCACCCCCACCGCCAACATGAAGAAGGTCTATGGCGCGGCCAACCCGAAGAACTACACCGGCAAGGTGAAGGGCCTGATGTCCGGCGACAAGATCACCGGCAAGCTGGCCCGTGAAACCGGCGAAAATGTGGGCAAGTACCGCATCCTGCAGGGCACCATCGATGCCGGCGCCAACTATGACGTGCAGGTGCTGGAGGAGTATTACACCATCGAAGCCAAGAGCATCAACACCTCCGACGTGGGCCTGGTGACCATCGGCAACCAGCGCTATACCGGCCAGAAGGTGGAGCCGGCCATCACCCTGCGCTACGGCAAGAACGTGCTCAAGAAGGACGTGGACTTCAAGGTGGAGTACAAGGACAACACCCAGCCCGGCACCGCCACCGTGAAGCTGACCGGCATCGGCAACTATACCGGCGAGCGCGAAACCTCCTTCCGCATCCTGAACATCGCCTCCGGCGTGACCGGAACCACCAGCTCCGGCGGCGGCGGATACAGCTACAGCGGCTTCGACGACGGCGAGGGCGAGTCCGGCGAGGATTATGAGGACGAGACCACCGAGGGCGACAGCTTCGATTCCGACGAGGGCAAGCTGATCCTGGACGATCAGGACTATGGCACCGTGCTGTTTGACGCCGAGGGCAAGGCCGCTTCCTTCGTGCTGTACGACAATATTTCCGACGTGGAGGAGGGCACGCAGACCGAGCGCCAGCTGACCCTCATCGCCGACCCGCTGACCGACGAGGCCACGGGCGATACCCTGCTGCTGGACGACGGCGAGCGCGAACAGTATGACGAGCTGCACCTGCGGCTGACCATGCCGCTGGTGGATACGCTGACCAGCCTGGGCTACAGCAACATCATCTACACGGTGGAGAACGCCGAAGTGACCATCCCGCTGGCCTCCCTGGTCGCGGAGATCCCGCTGGAGAACGAGGAAGAAGCCGAGGTCGTCGGCGCCGTGGAAGGCGAGACGGGCGACCTGGGCGACGGCGAGGCCGTGGACGCGCCCGTGGACGAGCTGGAAGTGGCGCTGGGCTCCGACGTGCTGGAAGTGGCTGCCTATGACATCTGCCTGGAGCAGGCCGAGACCGCGGTCCTGACGGAGCGCGAGCAGCAGATCCTGAACGGGTACGAGCCGCTGACGCCCAGCTATCGCCTGCGCATCGGCGTCATCACCGAGGGCGAGGAGGGCGCCGCGCTGGAGAACGAGAGCGGCGAAACCGTGGCCCTGCCCGAGGCACAGCCCCTGCCGGAGAACGGCTGGCCGATGGGCCTGGAGCTGAACCTGATGCCGCTGGAGGATCTCTCCGGCGACGGTGAGGGCGACGCGCCCCAGGTGCCGGACGCCATCGCGCTGTTCATCCCCGCTGCGCAGGATGCCAGCGATACTCCCGCGCCCATCGCCGAGCCCGCCAGGTTCGTGAACGTGGACGGCATGACCTACGCCGCGACCATGCTGCGTGGCGACGGCCTGTACGGCGTGGGCACGCCCTCCGACGGAACGGAAGCCGACGCGGGTGAGGACGAAGGCTTCGACGAGGGCGAGGAGCTGGAGGACCTGGGCAGCACCGGTCCCACCGGCCTGAGCACCATGGGCGGCAGCTTCACCCTGGACGAGAACGGCAATCCCGTGGTGAGCGACTGACGATAAGGCATGACGAAGGGACGACCCTTGCGGGTCGTCCCTTTTGTCGCATATGCCGTGTCGCCTGGCACCTTCCCATTGCGATGGGGAGGGCTTTTTTACTGGCGATTGTTCAATCCTTGACGATGCACGCCAGGATCACCAGGTCGGTGTCCCCGGTGTTCTCCACGCCGTGGCCGTGGCCGCTGAAGGTGGCCATGCAGTCGCCGGCGGACACGTCGAAGAAGGCGTCGTCGTCCTGCACGCGGCCGTTGCCCTCGATGATGTAGAAAAGCTCGGTCTCTTCCTCGTGGACGTGATAGCCGATGGACGCGCCGGGGATCAGCGTGAGAATGTTGAATATGCGCACGCGCTCGGGCAGCTGCGCGGAGAGCAGCGTATGCTCCACGTACTTCTTGCCGCCGCGCATGAATTCGCGGATGCTGTGGGATTGTTCGTCGCTGCGTGTAATCATTCAAACCCCTCCTTGTCCTTGTAAAACCACCTATGGGGAATGTTGAACCACATTTGGTGGGCTTTACACGATCATTATAGTCTGCTTTGTGCCGGCTTACAAGCAGTACAAGTAAATTCTTTTTAACATTATGTGCTTTGCCCCTGTAAACAAATATGGTATAATAGCCCCGTCGGTATCCGAACCGGAACCGAACAGGGAACCCCGTAACCCATTTCTGTAGGGTATCCAATGGCGCGATGCGCCAAGAACTCGAACGGAGGTAAGAAAGATGAACAAGAATTCCAATGTCAACTCTGCCCGCGCCGCGAAGAAGGTCGCCCTCGGCCTGACCATGCGCGACTTCACCATCCTCGCCATGCTCCTGGCCCTGGAGATCGTACTGGGCCTGTGGAACATTCCCATGCCGGCGGGCCTCTCCATCACCTTCAACATGATTCCCGTGGCCATCGCGGCCATCGCCGTCGGCCCGAAGGGCGGCGCGATCATCGGCGGCGCGTTCGGCGTGATCAGCTTTTTGCAGTGCTTCGGCATCATGGGCTCCAGCGGCCTGGGCATCGCGCTGATGCAGGAGGGCGCCAGCCCCGTGCTGATGTTCATCCACCGCTTCGGCTCCCGGCTGATCGACGGCCTGGCGCTGGGCTATATCTTCAGGGCGCTGCGCGGGAAGATCAATGTCTACGCCGGCTGCTCCATCACCGGCTTCCTGGCGGCGTTTTTGAACACGCTGCTGTTCATGTCCACGCTGGTCTGGTTCTTCTCCGGCATGCCCACGATGGTCAAGGGCATGGCCGGCCGCGCGTTTTTCGCCTATATCGTGGCGGCGGTGGGCGTGAACGGCCTGGTGGAGATGGCCGTTTCCACGGTGCTGACCGGCGCGATCGGCGCGGCGCTCTACAAGGCGGGCTTCGTCAAGGAAGCCCGGTAATATTGGAGGTTTCCCATGATCCTGACGCTTGACATCGGCAACACGAACATGAAGACCGCGCTGTTCGACGGCATGGAGATGCGCCAGTACTGGCGCATCTCCACCAACCGCAACCGCACGTCGGACGAGTACGGCATGACCATGATGAACCTGATGAAGCACAGCGGCATCGACCGCAGCCAGATCACGGGCATCATGATGTCCTCGGTGGTGCCCCAGATCAACTTCACCATCGAGCACATGTGCCGCAGCTACTTTGGCATGGAGCCGATGAAGATCGAGCCCGGCGTCAAGACCGGCATCAACATCAAGTATGAAAACCCCCGGGAGCTGGGCAGCGACCGCATCGCCAACGCCGTGGCTGCCTACGAGCTGTACGGAGGGCCCTGCATCACCATCGACTTCGGCACCGCTACGTCCTTCGGCGCCATTTCCGCCAAGGGCGAGTTCCTGGGCGGCGCCATCTGCCCGGGCCTGAAGCTGGCGGCGGACGCCCTGACCGAGCACACCGCCAAGCTGCCCCGGTTCGAGCTGGTGAAGCCGGAGGGCGTCATCGGGCGCAACACCGTCACCAACATGCAGGCCGGCATCGTCTATGGCTACATCGGCCAGATCAAGTACCTGGTCAACCGCATGAAGAAGGAGATGGGCGTGGACGGCATCCAGGTGATCGCCACCGGCGGCCTGGCCGTGCTGGTGGCCGGCGAGAGCAGCGTCATCGACGTGATGGACGGCCTGCTCACGCTGAAGGGCCTGCGGCTGATCTACGAGAAGAACAACCAGAATAATTAGGAATGAGGAATGAGGAATTGGTAATGGTGGATCAAATCCTTGCGGATTTGTTTGATTGACCTTGACCGCGCTACGATATGCGTGACAACTCAGTCAAAAGAAATCCGTCAGGATTTCCACCGGAATTCCTCATTCCTCATTTGAACCATAGGGAAGGGAGGCTGAGTCCATGTCCAAGTTCGAGGGCACCGTGGAAGACATCGTGTTCCGCAACGACCAGAACGGCTGGACGGTGGCCTCCGTGAAGCTGGACGGCGACAAGAAGCGCATCAGCGCCGTGGGCGTGATGCCCTTCCTTTCCACCGGCGAGCACGCCATATTCGATGGCGAGCTGGTCGACCACAGGGACTACGGCAAGCAGATCAAGGTTTCCTCCTACGAATCCACCCGGCCTGAGACCAAGTCCGGGGTGGAGCGCTTTTTGGCCTCCGGGCTCATCAAGGGCGTGGGCCCCGCCACGGCGAAGCTGATCGTGGATTACTTCGGCAAGCGGGCGCTGGACGTGCTGGAGAGCGAGCCGGAGCGGCTGACGGAGGTGGACGGCATCGGCCCCAGGCGGGCCGCGATGATCGCCGAGTCCTTCGCCGAGCAAAACGGCATGCGCAACACCCTCATCTTCCTGCAGGGCTACGGGCTGACGCCGAATTTGTCCATGAAGATCTACCGCGCCTTCGGGGACACGACCGAGAGCGTGCTTCGCAGCAACCCCTATCGCCTGGTGGACGAGATCGAGGGCGTGGGCTTCCAGACCGCCGACCGCATCGCCATGAGCTTGGGCTTCGGCGAGGCCTCCGAGTTCCGGCTGCGCAGCGGCGTGAAGTACGTGCTCTCCGAGGCCGCGAACGGCGCGGGTCACGTGTACCTGCCCCGGGAGACGCTCGTCGACCAGGCCGCCCGGGTGCTGAACGCCGACGGGGAGCTGGTGGACGGCGTCATGCGGGGGCTGGTGCTGCAGGGCGAGCTGGTCGCGGAGGCCATCGGCGACACCACCGCCGTGTACCTGCCCCGGATGCATCGCGCCGAGGCCGAGACCGCCTGGCTGATGGCCCGGCTGCGCAGGAGCGTGCGGCCGCTGAAGCTGAAGGACGGCGAGGCCCTGCGGCTGATCGAGGGGCAGGAGGCGGAGCTGGGCGTGAGCCTGTGCGAAGAGCAGCGCCAGGCCGCGCTGGCTGCCATGACAGAAGGCGTCTGCGTGATCACCGGCGGCCCCGGCACCGGCAAGACCACCTCGATCAACGTGATCATCCGGCTGCTGCGGCGGGTGGGGAAGGTGGAGCTGTGCGCGCCCACGGGCCGCGCCGCCAAGCGCATGAGCGAGGCCACCGGCTGCTCCGCACGGACGATCCACCGGCTGCTGGAGTACAGCGGCGAGCAGCAGGGCTTTGCCCGGGACGCGGACAACCCGCTGGAGGCAGACGTGGTGATCGTGGACGAGATGAGTATGGTGGACATCTTCCTGATGCGCGCCCTGCTGTGCGCGCTGCGGCCGGGCACGAGGCTTTTGCTGGTGGGCGACGCGGACCAGCTGCCCAGCGTGGGCGCGGGCAACGTGCTGAAGGATTTGATCGCCTCGGGGACGGTGCGCGTGGTGCGGCTGACGGAGATCTTCCGCCAGGCGGGCCAGAGCCAGATCGTCATGAACGCCCACCGGGTCAACCGGGGCGAGTATCCCGAGATCCGCGCCCGGGACACCGACTTCTTCCTGGAGCGCAAGGGCGCGCCGGCGGAGGTGGCGGAGTCGGTGGTGGCGCTGGTGAAGGCGCGGCTGCCGAAGTACATGAACCTGGACAGCCTGCGGGACATCCAGGTGATGACCCCCATGAAGCGGGGCGACGTGGGCGTCTATGCCCTGAACGCGCAGCTGCAGGCCGCGCTGAACCCGCCCGGGGACAAGAAGCCGGAGCTGAACCACGGCGGCGTGATCTTCCGCCGGGGCGACAAGGTGATGCAGGTGCGCAACAACTACGACCTCACCTGGCAAAAGGGCGACGAGGACGGCGACGGCGTGTTCAACGGCGACATCGGCTATATCCTCGCCGTGGATCGCAAGGCGCGGGGCCTGGTGGTGGAGTTCGACGACGGGCGCGTGGCGGAGTATGACGAGTCGCTGCTGGACGACCTGGAGCTGGCCTACTGCATGACCGTGCACAAGAGCCAGGGCAGCGAGTTCGACGCCGTGGTGCTGCCGCTTTTGAGCGGGCCGCCGATGCTGATGACCCGGAACCTGCTGTATACCGCCATCACCCGGGCCAAGCGGCTGGTGGTGATCGTGGGCCGGGAGGCCTGCGTGCGCTCGATGGTGGACAACGACCACGTCACCCTGCGCTACAGCGCCCTGGACGCGCGGCTGAGGGCGGAGGGATGAACCGCTTGTTCGACGCCCTGCTGGGGCTGATCTATCCCCGGCGTGCCCAATGCATGGGCTGCGGCAGCCAGGCGGGCTTTGAGAGGGACTGGCTGTGCGAGGACTGCCGCCAGCAGCTGGCCAGGCGCTGGGCCGGGCCGGGACAGCCGCCGCCGGGCGGGATGTTCCTGGGCGCGGCCTACGGCTATCATTACGGCGGACCCGCGGGCGGCCTGGTGCGCAGCCTGAAATACCGGGGCGTCACGCGGCTGGCCCCGATGATGGGCAGGGCCATGGCCAGCGCCTTCGATGGCATCCAGCCCACCGGTGCGGACTGCCTGGTGCCCGTGCCAATGCACAGAAAGCGCCTCAGGCAGAGGGGCTTCAACCACGCGGCGCTGCTGGCCAGGGAGGCGGGGACGCTCCTGGCGCTCCCGACGCTTGAGGCCCTGGAGCGCGTGCGCAACACCCGCCAGCAGGCGCGGCTTTCCGCGTCAAAGCGCCGCCGGAACATGGACGACGCGTTCAAGGCCGTCGAGGACGTGCGCGGGCGGCGGGTGATCCTGGTGGACGATGTGTGCACCACCGGGGCCACAGCCAATGCCTGCGCGAAGGCGCTGCTGGACGCCGGGGCCGAGGCGGTCTACCTGCTGTGCTTCGCCGTGGCGAGCGAGGACAAATAGAGAGTGAAGAGTGAAGAGTGTAGAGTTGAACGGTCAGAGTGGAGCTTGATTGCGAGTTCGCCAGAAGCCTCCCATCGCAAAAGGGAGGCGCCTGCGCAGCAGGCGGTGGGGCGCTCAGAACGGGAATGTTATTCAGGTCATACCCCGGCTCGCACCAATCAATCTAAACTCTGAACTCTGAACTCTGTATAACCTGGAGGTCACCATGGACAAGATCACCAGCGCGAAGAACCCGACGATCCGCGCCCTGAAGGCCCTCTCCACCCGCAAGGGGAGGGAGGCGGCGGGCCGCTTCCTGGTGGAGGGCGAGGTCATGCTGCGCGAGGCGCTGAAGTGCGGACTGAAGATCCACGAGCTGCTGGCGGACGAAGCCGACGCGGCCCTGGCGGAGGAATTCGAGGGCCGCGGCGCGCGGGCATCCATCGTGCCGCGGAGCCTGCTGGAGACCGTCTGCGAGACCAGGACGCCCCAGGGCATCTGCGCCGCCTTCGACCTGCCCGAACCCCTGCCGCTGGACGCCGCCCCGGCGCGCATCGTGGCGCTGGACGGCGTGCAGGACCCCGGGAACCTGGGCACCATCTGGCGCACCGCTGACGCCGCGGGCCTGACCGGCATACTCTTCGGCGGCGGCTGCGCGGACGCGATGTCGCCCAAGGTGCAGCGCGCGGCCATGGGCTCCGGCTTCCGGGTGCCCTTCATGCTGGCGGAGGACCTGCCTGCCGCGCTCCTCGAGCTGAAGGCGCGGGGCTGGACGGTGCTGGCCAGCGACCTGCACGGCGGGGACTTCTACGCCCGGCCCGATCCCGGCGAGCGCTTCGTGCTGGTCATCGGCAACGAGGCCCGGGGCATCTCCGACGCCACCCGTGCCGCCGCCGATGCCCTGGTTAAGCTGCCCATGCGCGGCGGGGCGGAGTCGCTGAACGCTGCCGTGGCCGCGGGGATCATGATGTATGAGCTGATGAGGGAATAGGGAACAGGCAACAGGGACGAAAACCGGGACGGCGCATTTCGCCGTCCCGGTTGTGTTGAGGACTTCTTACTTTCTCCAGATCTCGTTCCAGTACTCCGCGATGGTGCGGTCACTGGAGAACTTGCCGGCCCCGGCGATGTTCTCCAGGCACATCTTCGCGAACGCCGTTTTGTCCTTCGTGGCGCGGATGGCCTTCAGCTTGGCCGCCATGTAGGAATCGTAGTCCTTCAGCAGGAAGTAGTGGTCGGGCTGGTGCCAGTGCGCGCCGTCCAGCAGCGCCTTCTTCAGCTCCACAAGCTCGCCCTCCTCCATGGGCGCGTCGGCGCTCTCGAAGGTGCCGTCGCCCAGGGCGTCGATGACCCGCTTGAGGCGGGGATTGGCGTCGTAGATGGCCCGGGGGTCGTAGTCCGCCTTGATGGCGTTCAGCTCCTCCACCGTGGCGCCGAACACGAAGTTGTTCTCCTCGCCCGCCTGCTCCACGATCTCGATGTTCGCGCCGTCGTAGGTGCCCAGGGTCACTGCGCCGTTCAGCATCAGCTTCATGTTGCCGGTGCCGCTGGCCTCGGTGCCCGCGGGGGAGATCTGCTCGGAGATGTCCGCCGCCGGGATGATGTGCTCGGCGTAGGAGCAGTTGTAGTTCTGCACGAACACCACGCGCAGCCGGTCGCTGGTCTCGATGTCCGCGTTCACCAGGGCCGCGATGTGGTTGATGAACCGGATGACCGCCTTGGCCCGGCGATAGCCCGGGGCGCTCTTGGCGCCGAAGATGAAGGCCGTGGCGGGGAAGTTCCTGAGCGTGCCGTCCTTCAGGCCCCAGTAGATGTCCAGGATGGACAGGGCGTTCAGCAGCTGCCGCTTGTACTCGTGCAGCCGCTTCACCTGCACGTCGAACACGAAGTGGGGCGGGATCTCGATGCCCTCGCGCTCCAGGATCAGCTCGGAGAGCTGGCGCTTCTTCTCCTCCTTCACCTCGATGAACCTGGCGGCCAGGTCGTCGTCGATCAGCGGCTTCAGGTTCTCCAGCTCGAACAGGTCGGTCAGGAACCTGTCGTCGCCCAGGGTATCCTTCAAAAGCGCCGTCAGCTCCGGGTTGCACAGACCCAGCCAGCGCCGTTGGGTGATGCCGTTGGTCTTGTTGTTGAAGCGCTCGGGATACAGGGCGTACCACTCCCGGAACACGTCGTCCTTCAAGATCTGGCTGTGGATGGCGGCCACGCCGTTGGTGTAGCTCGAGCCGTACACGGCCAGGTTAGCCATGTGCACCCGCTTGTCCTCGTCGATGATGGCGTAGGGCGCGGTGTCCTCAATCTTCGCCTTCTTCAGATCGGTGTTCAGCTTCGTCTGGATGCGGCGGATGATCCTCACCAGCTCCGGCGACAGCTCGTTCATCAGCTTCAAATCCCAGCATTCCAGCGCCTCGCGCATGACCGTGTGGTTGGTGTAGCGGAAGGTGCTGCGGGCGATGTTGAAGGCCTTGTTGAAGCTGATACCCTCGTTCATCAGCAGCCGGATCAGCTCCGGGATGGCCATGGTGGGATGGGTGTCGTTCAGCTGGATGGCGTGCAGCGCGGCAAACCCGGCCAGGTCGTCGCCGTGCACGCGCCTGTAGGCGTCCAGCATGTCCATCAGCGATGCGCTCACCAGCACGTACTGCTGGCGCAGGCGCATCAGCTTGCCGGCCTTCAGGGTGTCGTTGGGATACAGCACCTTGGTGATGTCCTCGGCGGCGTTCTTGCCCCTGCAGGCGGCGGCGTAGTCCTGGTTGTTGAAGGCGTCGAAGTCGAACTCCTCCACGGCCTCGCACTGCCACAGGCGCAGCGTGCCGATGCTCCTCCTCTGATAGCCGATGACGGGCATGTCGTAGGGCACGGCGCGCACCGTCAGCCCCTTCATGGCCACGTACTGCTCCAGGTCGTCCCGGCGCACGCTCCAGGGATCACCGAAGCGGGTCCAGTCGTCCGGGTCCTCCACCTGGGCGCCGTTCTCGTCAAAGCTCTGCTTGAACAGGCCGTATTTATAGCGCAGGCCGTAACCCTCCAGCGGGATGTCGTGGGTGGCGGCGCTGTCCAGGAAGCAGGCGGCCAGCCGGCCCAGCCCGCCGTTGCCCAGCGCGGCATCTTCGATGTCCTCCAGGTCGGCCAGGTCGATGCCCTTCAGCGCCAGCCGCTCCCGCACGTCCTTCAGCACGCCCATGGCGTACAGGTTGTTGTACACCAGGCGGCCCATCAGGTACTCCGCGGACAGGTAAGCCGCGCGGCGGCCGTTCAGGCGATCCTCGTAGTCGTCGGCCCACTGGGGCGCGATGTCCAGCATGGCGGCCTTGGCCACGGCGTCGTGCAGCTGCACCGGCGCGACTTCGGCAAGTCTCGCGTGACGGTCCCGCAGGCAGGCGGCCTCGGCCCGTTCGATCAGCTCCGCCCCGGTGGCGGCACGGATCGGCCCGCGATGGCTCAGCCGGTTCAGCCGGCGGATGCGGCGGGCGATGGGGGCGTAGTCCGTCTCGGCCATGCGCCACAGCCAGTTGCCGCCCACGGTGCCGGGAAAGTTCATGCGGGCCGCACTGCCCAGGCCCAGCCAGTCCTGCATGGGCACGATCACGGTGTCGCCCACGGACAGGAAGGCGGCCCTGATGATGTACGGCAGCAGGTCGTTGCAATCCTCGGGCATGCCCAGCTTCTTCCGGGCGCGCGCGCGGGTCTCCTCGCTGGCGTCGTCCCACCAGCCCTGGGTGGTGTTGTTGTCGTGGGTGCCGGTGTAGACGATGCAGTTCTCCACGTGGTGCTCCGGCAGGTCGGGGTTCTCTTCACTGTCATAGGCGAACTGCATTACCTTCATGCCCGGATAGCCGCAGTAGTTAAGCAGCTTCTTCACCCGCGCGCTGACCACGCCCAGGTCCTCCGCCACGATGTTCAGCCCCGGCAGGGCCTTTTTGATCTTCGCGAACAGCCTGCGGCCCGGCCCCAGCTCATATTTGCCGTTGCGGGCGGTGGGCTCGGTGGCGGGGATGGCGTAGTAGTTGGCAAAGCCGATGAAGTGGTCGATGCGCAGCACGTCGAACAGCTCGCTCAGCGCGCTCAGCCGGCCGATCCACCAGCTGTAGCCGGTCTCGGCGTGCTTCTTCCAGGCGTACAGCGGGTTGCCCCAGCGCTGACCGTCCTTCTGGAAGTAGTCCGGCGGCACGCCCGCGATGCGGATGGGCTTGCAGTCCTCGTCCAGCTCGAACATATCCGGGTTCAGCCAAACGTCCGCGGAGTCCTCCGCCACGTAGATGGGCATGTCGCCCATCAGCTGGATGCCCCGCGCGCGGGCGTAGTCGTGCAGCCGCGCCCACTGGTCAAAGAACAGGTACTGTTCAAATATGTAGTAATTGACCTCGTCTGCCAGCTTCTTTTCATACTTGGCCACGGCATCCGGCTTGCGCAGGCGGATGGCCTGGTCGGGCCACTCCATCCAGCTGATCTCGCCAAAGCTGGCCTTCACGGCGCGGAACAGGCCGTAATCCCGCACCCAGGGGTGCGCGGCCTCGAATTCGGCGATCTCGTCGGAGAGGCTGTCGAAGGACGCCTCGAAGGCAAGGCGCAGCAGCTTCGACTTCTGCGCCTTCACTGCCTCGAAGTCAACGTCGTCCAGGTGGGGCAGGGGCTCATAGCAGCCCGCGGGCAGGATGCCCTCCGCCTCCAGCATGTCGAAGTCGATCATCAGCGGGTTGCCGGCGTAGGTGGACGCGCTCTGGTAGGGCGACTCCGCGTAGCCGGTGGGGCCGATGGGCAGCATCTGCCACACCGACATGCCCGCGTCCTTCACGAAGTCGATGAAGTCATAGGCCGCCTGCCCCAGCGTGCCGATGCCGCCGCGGGAGGGCAGGGACGTGATATGCAGCAATACGCCGCTCTGTCTCATGGGGATCACTCCTTGTGTGGAATTAACGCTTACTATTATATATGCAAACCGGTATTTTCACAAGGCTTTTTTGCCATGAACGCGCGTAAACCGGCCAAATGCGGCTGAAAACAGAAATGTTGTTAAGATTTGCTGCCGGCGCTTGACACGATAAAGAAATGTTGGTATAATCCTATATCGTTGTCACCGAGGAAATCAACTTCCCGAACGGACAACAGCGAACCTTGAAAACGATACAGAGAGACGAGAGAGAAACGGGTCGTGGAGCTGCGAAGAGAGCCGGGAGGCAGGAGCGGTGAAGCGATTCGGAACAGTCAGAATTCATTGAGTAGAACGCCGAGAGGTTAGAACGAAGGGATGGCTTTGGCGAGCCGGACCGGAGGGAGAACCGATTGGTAAGGATTAAACATCAGAGTTTGATCCTGGCTCAGGACGAACGCTGGCGGCGTGCTTAACAC